>SVOW01000001.1 GCA_015066175.1 Oscillospiraceae bacterium | reverse complement strand
AACACGGTAGTTAAGCTCATCAACGCCGAAGATACTTGGCTGGAAGCGGCCCGGGAAAATAGGACGACGCCAATACAAAGTGCCGGTTTGAATAACATCAAACCGGCTTTCTTTAAAGAAAAATGTCAAAAACAGAATATGCCCTAATAGCTCAGTCGGTAGAGCACGCGGCTGTTAACCGCGGTGTCACAGGTTCGAGTCCTGTTTGGGGCGCCAAATTAAAAGGACATCCTTGCGATGTCCTTTTAATTTTTTGTTTCAAGTAGATTTCAACCTGTGTTATCGTAATTCGGCAGTTGCGTCGGCTGTTTATAAACGTTTTGACAGAAAATTAAAAAGCCACCTGTAAAAGGTGACTTTTCGTATCACGAAAACTTGTAAAACCGTATAATATTACGAAATGGGCAAAAATTCGGTTGAAGATTTGCATTCTGTTGGTTCAATTGGTTATTGTCTCGATTTACACAAGGACAACCCCGAATACCATGAAGGAGATCGCTTCAGAGAGATTTATCAGCGTGACGATAGTTTCGCAAATAAAAGAATTGTTTTCAGCGACAAGGTTGTCATCGACACATCAATCAAAAGAAAAACCGGTCTTGTTTGCATTCAGATTGGCGATTATCCACTTCTTGAAAATCCTGAATACGATGAAAACGCTCGTTTCAGAGAGATTTATGTTCACGATTCAAGTTTTGAAGAAGTGGATGTAATGGCAGGAAGCAAAATCCGTATTGATACAAGAAGAAAAGGCATCATCTGCGTACAGCTCGGTGACTTTCAACCATTTCTCACCATCGAAAAACAACATAAAGATGATATGATTTTTGGTTTCCTTAACAAGAATTTCGCTTGGTTCAGTTGCTTCGCAGATAAGGTGGATAGCATTGTGAATTTTATCGGTATACCGACCGATGATTGATGATTAAACCTGAACATACAAAGACAATCCGTGGGAAACCCCGGATTGTTTCTATGATGAAGTATAGATTTTTTCAGAAATGTATGATATACTCGTTTTATCAAATAAGAGGAGGGAAGGGTATGAACAAGACAAAGCGTAAAGAAATGACATATCTTGTTGCGGTAGTCATTATATTTTTTGCTGCTATGTTCAGCCATACGGGACATTATGGTTACAGAGACCACATATTTGTGCGTACAGTTTTTGGATTTCTTCCCAATTTTATATATATCGGTTTGTTGTCTGCCTGGTGTGTGTCGATCGAAAGAAGAATTATCAACAAGCAGATAAGGCACTTGCTTATGGGCGTAGGAATACTTATGATTTTCTGGATTGCCGTAAGGACAGTTAAATGGCGATTCTTTTCTCCGTTTGATATGATAGGCAGGTATCTGTGGTACTGCTATTATATACCTATGATTCTTGTGCCGTTGCTTGGTGTTTTTATAATTATCTGTAGCGGAAAATCTGAAAATTACACCTTGCCGAAGAAGATGAATTTTTTCTTTATTCCTGCATTTATTTTGATTGCCGTTGTAATGACAAACGATTTCCATCAGCTTGTGTTTAAATTTACTGACGGAATTGAAAATTACAATGACCAATATACATACGGCTTTCTTTTCTATGTAGTTATTGCCTGGTTTGTGGCACTCGGATTTTATTTTGTAGTGATGCTTCTTATCAAAAGCCGTGTACCCGGCAGTAAAACATTTCAGAAAATGCCCGTTATAATAATGGTGTCGGCAGTTGTTTTCTGGATACTTTATGCTTTCAGGCTGATTTTCAATGTTGACCTGACAGCCGTTGACTGCCTTATTATTGCACTTCTTCTTGAAAGTGCCATTCAGTCGGGACTTATCCGTTCAAACTCAGGCTACGGCGATTTGTTCAGAGTATCAACTGTTGCGGCACAGATTGTTGACGGAAAATATAACGTGTATAACTCTTCTGCAGGTGCAGTTGAACTGACAACAACCACAATGAAGCAGGCGGAAACAGGTACTGTTGATTTAGGTGATATTCAGTTGCAGAGCAGACCAATTTCAGGCGGACGTGTTCTTTGGCAGGAAGATATACGCAAAATTAAAGAATTGCTGGAAGAATTGGAAGAAGCACAGGAAAGGCTCAGCGAAAACAATGTTCTTCTGAAAGCAGAACTTGACATCAAAGAGCGAAAAGCAAGGCTTGACGAAAAGAACAGACTTTATGACCGCCTGATAGATGAAATGTCAGAGCAGCTTATCAAGGCTGATGACCTGCTGAAAGAAGCAGAGAAAAATCCTGAAATTGCAAAAGAAGCACTTGCACAGATTTGCGTAATCAGTGCGTACATAAAAAGACGAGGAAATCTTCTTCTTATCAACGAGGATAACGCGGATATTTCTGCAACGGAGCTTGAATTCTGCATGAAAGAATCCCTTGACAATATGCTTTTTGCAGGGATTTTAACTTCGCTTCACAGTCAGCTTAAAAATAAAATCAAAACAAAACATATCGTTGCTTTTTATGATTTGTTTGAAAAAATTACTGAAGCATATTTTGACGATATGACAGCAATGCTTGTCAACCTGAAAAATGATGACTCCTGCATAAAAATGAGAGTGCAGATAGGCTGTAAAGACGGCTTTGACGAGGCTATTCTTGATTCATTCTGCCTTGATGGCGGAGAAATTTCTTATAACATTCAGGAAAATGATGTGACATTTGATGTGACACTTCCTTTGGGAGGTGACGCACAATGATATTTTCTGAAATGAGCAGTGCCTTGCGTGCAGTTTTTCTGATTTTTATGTTTGTTCCTACTGCCCTTGATATGTGCGTTCTTCCCCGCGTGTTTATGAGGAAGAATAACGAAATGCGTAAAATTCTGCTTTTATTGACAATTGCAGTAAATTCAGTTTTTCTCACTTTTTACACGTCACTTCATTATATGTATCTGTATGAAATAGCTTTTTCTCCTGCGTGGAAAATGTTGGCGGGAAAAACAGTTGTTCTGCCCATATTGATAAATCTTGTAAACATTGCTTTTTTGTGTTATCTTATATGGGAAGACAGACGTTTCAGAAGAACTTCGATTTCCCATAATTCTGTTAAAGAGAGCCTTGATAACCTTCCCACAGGTCTTTGCTTCTCAAACCCCAACGGAATGGTAAGGCTTTCCAACTACAGAATGAACAGCTTAAGCCACATTATTGCAGGGGAAGAATTGCAGGATGCAAAAACCTTCTTTGAACAACTGAAAAGCGGAAAAGTTGAAGAAACCGTTGAGTGTTTATCAGGCGGAGACGAGCCTGTTTTCAGAATTTCTGACGGTACGGTGTGGATGTTTTCACGCAAAGAGATAGACGAAGAAACTGTGCAGTTGACGGCTATCGACATAACTTCACTTTACAATCTTTCGGAAGACCTGCGTGATAAAAACCGGGACATTGAAAAAATGAACAACCGCCTGAGAAAATACGGCGAAACGGTTGACAGCACAACAAGGGCAAAAGAAAGGCTTGAAACTAAAATCCGCATACACAATTCAATGGGTCAGGCACTTCTTACAACAAGGCATTGTCTGAATCTGCCTAACACAGATTTTCAGTTTATAATCGATATGTGGAAAAAGAATATTTCGGTGCTTCGTCCTGACGGAGAATATGTTGAGGCGGTAAACCCGCTTGAAAGCTTAATCAAAGCGGGTGAATTTGCAGGTGTTAATGTTGAAATCAAAGGCGGATTACCTGCCGATGACAGAGCAGCACAGTTGTTTGTTCTTGCATCTGCAGAAGCACTTACAAATGCTGTGCGTCACGCAAAGGCGAAAAATCTTTATGTTGATTTTTACGAAAAACACGGTGTCTGCTATGCCGAATTTACAAATGACGGAGATGTGCCTGAAAAAGAAATTGCAGAGGGCGGAGGTCTCGGCTCTTTAAGAAGCAAGGTTGAATCTTCAGGCGGAGAAATGTTGACAGAAATCTCACCGCGGTATAAACTTAAAATAAGCGTAAATAAAGAAAGGGGTGAATGGGATTGACAAAGGTAATGATAGTTGAAGACGACCCTATGGCTCGTAAGCTTATTGAAATTTTCGTAAGCGACAATAAAAATTATGAGATTGTCCATTCAATTGAAAGTGCAGCTATGGCAGAAATTTATTGTATGACCAGTCCCGTTGACCTTATACTTATGGACGTGTGTACTGCAATGAATGCCAATGGTCTTGATGCATCGGAGAAGATTAAGAAGCAGTTTCCGGATATAAAAATTATAATTATCACAAGTCAGCCTGAATGCAGCTTTATTGACAGAGCCCACGAGGTAGGGGTTGACAGTTTCTGGTACAAGGAGCCTACTGCGGAGAATCTGATTTCCACAATGGACAGGACAATGGAAGGGGAGTGCATTTATCCCACAAACACACCTCTTCTCAAGCTTGGTGACGCACTTAGCGTAAACTTTACGGACAGAGAAATTGAAGTTTTAAGACAGCTTGCAGGCGGAGAGCCTGATGCGGAAATTGCGAAAAACCTGAACATTACGGTCAGAACTGTTAAATCCCATATCCAGAGTATGAGGGAAAAAACAGGCTTCCGTAACAGAACGGAGCTTGCAGTAAGGGCAAGAGAAAGCGGATTTGTTATCAATACCGCCAAGCTGCAGGAAGAAACTGAATAATAAATCAAATCGTAGGGGCGCCCATTGGGCGTCCTTTTAATTTTGAAAAATCCTTGGTTATTTCATATAAATAACCGGGTCTTTTTTTGTTGCATAGTAACAATGAAAATCAAAAGACTGTACTTTAGTACAATATACAAACGGTAAAAATGAGAGTAAAATTAGAGCGTGGGAAAGTATCCCCTTATCCAACACCGAAAGGCAGGTGTAAACATTTGACATATTATGAAGAAAAACTGAAAAACGGTGAAATAAAAGAAACAGACGAATGGGTGACCTTCAACGGCTTCTGCTTTCCTATGCTTCCGGGAGTGAGATATTTTATGGACGGAAGACCCGGCAACGGCAGAACGCTTTTTATAGAAGATGAGGCGGAAACATTTGAAATCAGCTTTGAAGTCGGAATGCAGTGCCTCGATTTGCTTACATCGTGCTTTGATAACAATGAGCATATAGACACGGAGTATTCAAAAGAAGGCAAATACCTTCACCAGTGCAAGACAAAGAGCAAACTTGACGAGAACGAGGCAATCATATATTTCCATTTTGAAATTCCTGATTCAAAGGGTAAAAAGCACACGTGCCCCGGTCAGATGTTTACATCTGTGAATTATAAAAGCACGCAAGAGCCTGAACCCATACTTGTGGAAATTCTCAATTCAATTTTTATTGTGAATAAATAACAAATTAAAATCAACACCGTAGGGGACGGGTTGCCCGTCCCGAATAAAAATTCTTTACAAACTAACTTCACCGTGTCATCCTTGAGCGAATAATCCCTGATGAGATTCTTCGCTGACGCTCAAGAATGACACATCAGGGATTATGAAGCGAAGGATCTCGGTGAATATGAAAGTATATTTTTAGTTATTACGATAATTCTGCATTTTGCACTTTGCATTCTGCATTCAGAAAGATGTTTACCGCAACTGTTTACAGTTGTGTAAATATATAAATCAAGTCGCATCTGCCAAAGTGTGACGAAAAAATATTTCCTGAAAAGGAGGAAAAGATTATGGCAAAGAAATCAAAAAGACTGCTGAGTATATTACTCGCAGTTATGATGCTCCTGACAATGTTCCCCATAACAATGCCGACAATGGTAGCATCAGCAGCAGGCGAAGTGTCTGTTGACACATGGGAAGAGCTGAGAGATGCTCTTAAAAGTGAGACTGATAAGATAGTCACACTCACAAAGGACATAACCTACGAGGCTTACAATACCGGATATCACGGTGTCAAAGCTGACATTGTCCTTGACCTTAACGGTTATGAAATTAAGGTTAAAAACACATACGATGCAGCTTATCCCGACATGGAAGAAGGATGCTATGAAGAATTTTTCAATATCTTCAATGGCGGCCGTCTTACCATTAATGACTCATCTGAAAAAGGTGAAGGTAAAATTTCTTTTGAGTCATATGTAAATTCAGCAGATGACTTTGAAAAACTTCCTATCAGAGACCTTTTCGTTGTTTATAATGGTGGTACTCTTGTTGTCAACGGTGGTACTCTTCAGGCTGGTACAATCAAAAAGGAATGGAAAACTCTTTTCCCCAGATACAGCGAAGGCGAAGCCATGAGATTTACAGGCTATGTTTACAAGCTCTGCTACGGTACAGCTGTTACTGTAAACAAAGGCGGTAAAGCTATCATCAACGGCGGTTCATTTATCGGCCACGGTGCAGGTAATCTCTGGGATGTCTATGGTAACCCCAGCGCAGGTAAAGTCTACGATGATTATGGCGATGTTTATTACGGCGCAGCAGTCAAAGCAAATGATCCGACTGCACAGATTATCATCAACGACGGTACATTCACCGGCCTTGCAGGTGCTGACGCTGTCCGCTTTTACGGTGTAGATACATTGTCAAGAGTTTACGGCGGTACTTTTGAAACTAAAGGCAGAAGCGATGCGCTTGTAAGAATTGATTCAAGTATTGTTTTTGATATTGATGCAGGTGATATCGGTATCAATGAAAATGCTGTTGCAGACCACATCAATCAGATTATGGTTGTAAAATATGTGGGAGATACCTCAACCTATGATTATTTCGCAGATCTTGAAGAATTCCGCAATTCAGGTTTTGAAATCAACTCTACAGGACATAAAAAAGATTCTGACACAAAAATATTAGTCAGACCTTATTCTTCTTTAAGAGATAACCTTAAGGTAAACTACTATTATGGTTCAGATTATTATTATAAGGATGCATACAAGGATCTTTATTATTACAACCCCAACGGCAGTCCGAGCTCTACTTATAAGAGAGCTGATTTCACAATCACATCAATGGCAAAACCTTACTACAGCTCTACAGACACCGTAGAAGGCTTTAACCGTAAGTGGACGTGGGAAATCTATACAATGGAGTCAGACACAAAGACTCTCCAGTACAAGAAAGATTACAGCACGGACACAATTAACCTTAAAGATGTATTGTCTACTTTTGATTTCAGAGAAAAGGATATGCTTTACATCAAATGCAAATATTATGAGTGCTACGGCAATATTCCTCTCCGGCAGTATGATAGCGATAGCTTTGAAATCCAGGTGAAAATTACAGAAACTCCTCTTCTTGATAATAACTTTGATAACGCTGATGAAATCAGAGTTCTTGAAACTTATAACGGAAGCAATAGGGTAAACCTTGCTGTATCACCTGATTATAATACACTCCGTACAGAATATACCGTTCCTTCAATTAAAACATACGCAACCTACAAGGATTCATCAGGTACAACAAAAACCCAGGAATTCTGGAGTACCGGTAAATTCCTCACTGATCCGTTGGCATTAGGTCAGACAAGAATTGACTATGAAGCAGTAATAACAGGCTCAAGCGGTGAAAAAGCAACTTTTAAATACTATGACTACCTCTACGTTCTTCCTGATATGATAGTTTCAGACGCAACAAAGGTGGGCGAAAAGTATGTAGCAAGTTCAGGTTCATCAGTTACTCTTACTGCTCCTGAAATCCCCGGTATTGAAGATCCCCATATCGGTTGGTTCAAGCTTGGTGATGACGGTGAATTCCACATTATATCAAATACATCGTGGGGTGTTACTTCAAAAACTATCTATGAAGCAGGTACATACCGCTATGCTTACCAGCCCAACGACGGCAGAAACGTCAATGCAGTTGACAGTGCCCCTGTAACAATCGAGTTTGAGGATGATTATAACACAATCACAGTAACTCCCTCTGCTACATCTATCAATTACTATAACGATACAGCGCAGGAAAACGACATTACATTCACAGTAACTTACGGCACAGGCTTCTCAGGCGGTAAGAGCGACGTTAAGCATGAACTTATTTCATGGCCTGCAGGTGCAGAGGCAGCAATTGACTATTATAATTACTCCCTTAAAAGCGGAACTTTTAATCTCAATTGGTTCCTTCCCATATCTGCAAAGGAAGTAAACACAATTGTTCCCGGTGAATATGTATTCAGAACAAAGGCAACTAACACATCAACAGGTAAGACTTACTATTCAGCACCCGTAACAATTACTGTTAACCGTTATGCTGAAGGCATTGATATTATTGCAGAAGACGGCACAATCCTCAATGCAGACACATACTTCACAGATAACAAATATGACCCCGTTTATTACTACGCTTACGTTGGTGATACTCTCCAGCTCGGCATACAGTCAAACGACGGTGCAAATCCTCATTCAGGTACAATTTTCAACCAATCATGGACAGTTACTGACGTTGTAGGCGAAAACGTTGCAGATATTTCAGACGATGGTCTTCTTACAGTAAATAAACCCGGTAGAGTTAAGGTTGATTATTCTGTAACCCGCTATATTTCAAGGACTCAGAGAAAGACCTACACTCAGTCTGCTTACATTGATATCCCCGTAACAGACTTTGAACTTACAATGGAAACTCCCACTCTTGAGAGCGACCCTGATACAATCATTTCTGTACCCGAGGATGCTCCTTACACAGCAGTTGTACAATGGGGCGACTACAGTGTAAATGAAGATACAAACACATTCGTCAAAAACAAATATCCTGAGGTTTATATTGATCTCGTACTCAAAGACGGTTATGTAGCAGACCTTGTACCGGATGATGAAAAAACACCTACTTTTTGGGATGGTACATTTGTAAATTCAACAATCAAGGTAAACGGTGAAGAAGTACCCTTCGATTACTTTGACAGATATTATTTCTATGATACCTGTTATTCACCCCGCTATGGCACACCTGACCCCGGCCTTGATATGACACTCGTATATACATATCCCGAAAGACTTAAAGCAGAAGGCGATGTGTATGAAGAAATCATCGATATCGAAATTGAAACTCCCACAATCTTTGATAAGGTTGATATGGTTATCCCCGAAGACCCTGAAGATTGGGATGCATTTATGCTTAACGGTGAAGTTGTAAATCCCGGCTGGATAAGAGTAATAGACGGTGACGTTTACAAGGTTGATTCCGGTGCAGATGCTGACTCTGATAAATCAAACGACAACGCAGTTAAAGCTGAAGATACAGATAATTACGAAAAAGATCAGCTTTACAGAATTGACCTTTGGATAAGCAGCGACTCAGCTTCAGGCCTTGATTATGATGTTTACTTCGGCGATAATACACGTGTATTCGTAAACGGCAAAGAATGTATGCACACAGGTAAAGAAGGCGACAATATCGGTATTATTGTTACTTACTACTTCACACCTGAAGAATACGAGCTTATAAATGCAGTTGACATTCTCGGCGTTAAAGCTCCCGTAGCAAACGGCGAAGTAAGCTATGACTACACAACTTCACACGAAGATATCTATGCAACATACTTCACTTGGTTTGTAGATGCAAACGAAAACGGCAAACCTGACGAAGGCGAAGAAGTAACAGGCGATTATTTCGCAGGCGAAACAGCTTACAGCCTTTATGTTGAACTTGCTGCAGAAGATGCAAACGGTGACGGAATCGGCGATACAGTACAGTTCCAGACTCCCGTTACAGTTAAATTCGGTGATGAAACTGCAACCTACACAATGACAGGCGACTATTACGGCGCAGTTTACACATTCCCCGCAACAGAAGCACTTAGTGAACTTACTTATAACGATGACAACACATCAATTAAGCCTTATGTAGGTCAGTACGTTGAAAGAAGCATTTATGAAAATGTTTCAGGCGGTATGAAGCCCTATACTTTCACTAAGGTTTCAGGCCCCGGTTGGCTTTCAATTGATTCTGAAACAGGTGTAATTTCAGGTACACCCACAAAAGTTTCAGACTACGATTACTTTACATTCACAGTTACAGATGCAAACGGTGATTCAGTAGAACACGATTTCTACATCTGGTCTGTAAATGTTCTTCCTGAAGACCGTGAAATTATCACATCAGTTACTGCAACAACAGATATCGCAGATATCCTTGTTTACGGCGCACCCTATAAAGATATTACTTACACAATGGGTGAAGGCTGTGAAGAAGTAGATTTCCTTTATCGTGATCCCTATTCATGGGAAATCAAGGTTGGCGACGAATGGCAGGATTTCGACGGCGATTACTTCCTTGACGGCACATACCGTATCGTAACTCAGGTGCGTGTTGACGATGACGCAGGTGCAGCTTATATGTTTGATGCAAATGAAGTTCTTCCTGTAACAGTTGACGGCGTTGACTGGAATACAGCAGACGACAAACCCGGCGTTTATGATACATATTCATACATGTGGGTACAGTCACCTGAATTCACAATCGAAAAACCTGCAAACACAGTAGTCGATAAAATCGAAATCACAGGCGTAACAGCTCCCACAATCGGCGCTGTTATCGAAGATTGCCGTCCCGAAGTTTATACACTTCCCGAAGGCGCATTGTACACAGTAACAAATACAGAATGGCTTGTAGGTAACTCTACTACACCTGCTGAAGGTCAGAAGTTTGAAGAAGACTATTATATGGGATATTCAGCATCGTTTGACCTTGCAGTTGCTCCCGGCTATGAATTTGCATCAGAAGAAGATATTACAGTAACAATCAACGGAAAAGAACCTGAGATTGTTTGGGTATACAGTGACGGCACTGCAATTGTCCGTCTTATGATGCAGCCTAAAGCACACGTTGAAGGTGAATACGTAATTGAAAACCTTGTAGAATCTACATGTACAACCTGGGGCTCTTATGATGCAGTATATTACTGCACAGTTTGTGGCGAAGAAATCAGAAGAGATTATGTTGCAACAACTCCTCTCGGCCATACATGGGATGAAGAAAACGCAGTTGTAACAGAACCCACATGTACAGATGACGGCTACACAACATACACATGTACAGTTTGTGGCGAAACTGAAGACCATGACTATGTTGATGCACTTGGTCATACATACGATGAAGGTGAAATCAGCGATGTGGTTGATGCTACATGTACAACAGACGGTAGCTACACAATAACTTACAAATGTGCAGTATGTAATGAAGTTATCACATCTTACACAACAATAGTTGAAGCTCTCGGACACACACCTGCAGAAGCAGTTAAAGAAAATATCGTTGAAGCAACAGAAACAACTCCCGGTTCTTACGATAAGGTTGTTTACTGCTCAGTATGTAATGCTGAACTTTCACGTACAACGGTTACTATCCCCGTTGGCGGCTTCCAGGGTACAACAATCAGCGGTAACTATGTATCATTCAACAGTGATACAGACACAATTGCAATCGCACTCTTTGCAGAAGGTGAAGAAACAGCTCTCCAGACACTTGCAAAGACAGGCAACACAGGAACTTACGAATTTGAAAACGTTGAAGACGGCACTTACACAATCATAATTTCAAAGGAAGACCACGTAACTCGTTTCTACACAGTAGAAGTTGTTGACGGTGTAGCAGTTGTTCAGGACCTTAAGATTCACCTTAAAGGCGATATCAACGGCGACGGTAAAGTAATTATCACAGACTATACTGCAGTTCTCAGACACGTTAAGAAGACAGCTGCTCTCGAAGGCTATGAGTTCGACTGTGCAGACGTTAACGGTGACGGCAAAGTTATCATCACAGACTACACAGCTATCCTCAGACACGTTAAGAAAACTCAGGCTCTCTGGTAATAACAGAGTTTCTGAAAATGCAGAAATTAAATAATTAAAACAACAAGCCATCTTATTTCGGTAAGATGGCTTGTTTGTACGTAATGTACGTTTATGTTGTAAAAACGGCTCGAAATTTTCTGAAAAAAAGAAATTCAATGCTAAGATTCCATATTAAGTTATATGCAATTTATTTTGTTAATTCATTGACATTTAAGTGTTAGTGATATATAATAACTATGTTAAATTTTAAATAGGAGTGTTTTAAATTATGCCATTAGTAAATGCAAAAGAAATGCTTACAAAAGCAAAGGCAGGCCATTATGCAGTTGGTCAGTTCAATATCAACAACCTTGAATGGACAAAATCAATTCTTCTTACTGCACAGGAAATGAATTCTCCTGTTATCCTCGGTGTATCTGAAGGTGCAGGTAAATATATGTGCGGTTACAAGACAGTTGTAGGTATGGTTGAAGGTATGCTTGAAGGCCTTAATATCACTGTTCCTGTTGCTCTTCACCTTGACCATGGTTCATACGAAGGTGCAAAAGCTTGCATCGAAGCAGGTTTCAGTTCAATCATGTTCGACGGTTCTCACTATCCTATCGACGAAAACATTGCAAAAACTAAAGAATTAGTTGCAATCTGCGAAGAAAAAGGTCTTTCAATCGAAGCTGAAGTTGGTTCAATCGGCGGCGAAGAAGACGGCGTTGTTGGTGCAGGCGAATGTGCTGACCCCAAAGAATGCAAAATGATCGCTGACCTCGGCGTTACAATGCTTGCAGCAGGTATCGGTAACATCCACGGTAAATATCCTGAAAACTGGGCAGGTCTTTCATTTGAAACTCTTGCAGCTGTTCAGGAAGAAACAGGCACAATGCCTCTCGTTCTTCACGGCGGCACAGGTATCCCTGCTGACATGATTAAGAAAGCTATCTCTCTCGGCGTTTCTAAAATCAATGTTAACACAGAATGCCAGCTTGCATTCCAGGAAGCAACAAGAAAATATATCGAAGAAGGCAAAGATCTTCAGGGTAAAGGCTTCGACCCCAGAAAACTTCTTGCTCCCGGTGCAGAAGCAATCAAAGCTTGCGTTAAAGAAAAAATCGAACTCTTCGGTTCAGCTAACAAAGCATAAGAATAAAAATTATGAAATTAAAACCTTCGGCTTATGTCGGAGGTTTTTGTTTTGTAAAAAGAAAATGTTTGACATTCTCGTGATATATGTCTAAAATATATGTATCAACATAATGGAGAGTATCATGAATAAAATTATTGAAATAACAGATTTTTTTGCACCTGAGCTGGATGTGTATGCAAGGTTAACTGAAGTTCAGTTGCTCAACAGAGAATTTCCCGAAAAAGGCTTGTTTATTGCAGAAAGTCCCAAGGTTATTGAGCGTGCTCTTGATGCAGGGTATGAGCCGGTTTCCTGCCTTATGGAAAAAAGGCATATCGAGGGCGAAGGCAAGATAATTCTTGACAGAATAAAAGATGTTCCTGTTTTCTGTGCAGAATCAGAAATTCTCACGCAGCTGACAGGCTTCAAGCTTACAAGAGGTATGCTGTGCGCTATGAAAAGAAAACCTTTGCCTGATGTAAGAGAACTCTGCAAAAATAAAGAAAGAATAGTTATACTTGATAAGGTTATGAACCCCACTAATGTGGGAGCAATAATTCGCTCTGCTGCGGCACTTGGAATGGATGCGGTAATTCTTACTCCCGGATGCTCTGACCCTTTGTACAGACGTGCTGCAAGAGTGAGTATGGGCACTGTGTTTCAGATTGAATGGACATTTTCTGACGACGACTTTCTTGATGAAATAAAAAAACTTGGCTTTAAAACTGTTGCTATGGCACTTAAAGATGATTCTCTTTCAATCAATGACCCGAGGCTTACAAACGAAGAAAAACTTGCTGTCATTATGGGCACAGAGGGTGACGGACTTGCTGAACAAACAATCGCTGACTGCGATTTTACTGTGAAAATACCGATGTATCACGGCGTTGATTCGTTAAACGTTGCTGCGGCTTCTGCAGTGGCATTTTATCAGCTTGGTAATAAAAAGAACGATGTATGACCTGATATCAAAGTGAAAATTAATATCCCATATGGTTGATGGTGAGTTACTTTTATGGTATAATTGCAAACGGGTGATAATATGAAAGCAATGAAATATCTGCCTGAAGGCTACCGTCAGATTTATGATGTTGACCTGAAAAAAGACAAAAAGGCATCGTTGATAGTTAATTTATTGGCAATTGTTATTATGATTATATTAGCAGTTCCGATGCACTTTGTTGTGCCGATTTATTCTTTGTTCAGTATGGAAGATGGCATAACAAATTATATGATCAGATTCGGTCTTCTGCTTGTGTTTATAGTTTTGTATATGATTCTCCATGAACTTGTTCATGGCGTTGCAATGAAAATCTGCGGAACTGAAAAAATAAAATACGGCTTTACGGGGCTGTACGCTTATGCGGGAAGCAGTGATTTTTATGATAAAAAATCTTACATTTTTATTGCTTTAGCACCGGTTGTTCTGTGGGGAATTGTTCTTGCAATAATAAATTCCTTTGTCACAGACGCTACGTGGTTCTGGGTTGTTTATATGCTACAGATTACAAACCTGTCAGGTGCAGCAGGTGATTTGTTTGTCAGCGTAAGGTTTTCAAAATTGCCTGATGATATTCTGATACAGGACTACGGAGTAGGAATGAAAGTTTATTCTAAGAAATAAGTTATATATCTGATGAAAGCAGGGAAGTGAATTCTCTGCTTTTTGCTGAAGGAAGTGACAGACTATGGCGAAAACAAAACACAAAAAATTAAAAAAGGCTCTGATTATCACTGCTGTTGCAATTGTTGCTATAGCAGTTTTGGTTACAGGTCTTAATTATTTCACAGTTGAGCATCTTGTAAAATTCGGCAATTCATACGGTAAAGTTGAAATTGAAAATCAGCTTACTCCGCAAAAAGATGAAAACGGCAACTGGTATTTTACAACTGACGGCGATTTCAGAGTAATGCATATTACCGATATTCATATCGGTGGAGGTTTTATGTCAAAAACTGTTGACGAAAAAGCCCTTAATGCAGTTGCTCTGATGGTTACAAGAGAAAAGCCTGACCTTGTTATTGCAACGGGTGATATTGCTTTCTCTGTGCCTTATAGTGCAGGCACTTTCAACAACTTCAGCGGTGCAAAGGCTTTTGCAAACCTTATGGAAAGCCTTGGTGTTTATTGGGATGTAACTTTCGGAAACCATGATGCTGAAGCATATTCGTATTTTGACAGAGAATCTCTTGCAGAATTCTACGAAAATGAAGAATATAAATATTGCTTATTCCAGGCAGGACCTGAAGATGTTGACGGCTACGGCAACCACACAATTGAAGTGAAAAATTCAGAAGGCGTTATCACTCAGGCGCTGATTATGATTGACTCGCAGGCTTATGTGGGCGGTAACAATATTATTGAAAGCATCAAGGGTACATATGATAATGTCCACCCCAATCAGGTTGAATGGTATGAATCTGAAATTTTAAGAATGAACGCTGAAAATGAAAAAATCAATAAAGATTCAGCACCTGTTAAATCTCTCGCGTTTTTCCATATTCCTTTGGTTGAAATGGACGATGCCTGGGCAGAATTCCGCGAAAACGACTACAAAGATACAGACGATTTCAAATATATTGAAGGCATAATTGCAGAGCAGGGCAGACCTGTTTGCTGTGGCTACGGAGAAGATGACCTTTTTGAAAAAATGGTTGAACTCGGCTCAACAAAGGCAATGTTCAACGGTCACGACCACGTTAACAGCACCACTTTTGAATACAAAGGCATTCAGTTCAGCTATGGCTACAGCATTGACTATTTTGCATATTCAGGCATTGATAAGCTTGGCTCACAGAGAGGTTGCACTATGATTACATGTAAGCCTGATTCAACATTCACTATCGACAAATATAATTTCTATTCTGACAGATATGATGTTGACGGCTTTACTCGCGAAGATGTGACAATGCAGTTTGAAGATGCAACTTATCAGGTTTTGCCTGAATAAACCTATATTAAATTAAAGAAAAGTGATGAGAAAGATGTCTAATGAAAAATTAAGCAAAAAGAATTGGTTTATAATCGTTCTTTTCTGCTTTATGGGCGGTATTGCGTGGAATACAGAAAATATGTATTTCAACACATTCATAACAAATGAAATCTATGCTGACGTATCACAAACTGCTATCAGAGGCACAATGGAGGCCACAACTGCGGTTGCACGTATGGTAGCGCTTTCAGCAATCGCAGCAGTTGTTACCACATTCATAATGGGTGCACTGAGCGATAAACTGAAAAACAGAAAAATGTTTATTTCTGTGGGCTATATCTTCTGGGGTGTAGTTACCGGAATGTTTGGTTTTATTTCAAAAGAAAACGTTGCAAACCTTTTCAATCTTACTGATGAAGCAAAAATTCTCGGCTATACTGTATGGTTTATTATCCTGATGGATATTGTGATGACCTTTATGGGCTCTACAAGTAACGATGCAGCCTTTCAGGCTTGGGTAACTGATGTTTCTGTGCCGAAGCAAAGACCGATTGTGGAAACTGTTTTATCAGTTGTGGGTACGATATCTTCCTTTGCCGTAACAGGAGTGGGTAGTTTTGCTCAGGCAGGCACAATCAGCTACAAACTCTTTTTTGGCGGACTTGGCATAGTGGTAACTCTTTGCGGTGTGGCAGGTTTATTCCTTATCAAAGACCCACCACGTACTGCACAGATAGAAAACAGCTCATCTTCTTATCTTTCAGACCTTTTCTATGGCTTCAGACCGTCTGTTATTAAAGAAAATGCAAGGCTGTACCTTGCTCTTATTGCATTCTGTTTTGCAATAGTTGCTTTCCAGGTTTTCTATCCTTACCTTCTTACATATGTTCAGTATGTTGTTCTTCCCGATAACGGCGGTGTTGAAAACATTCTGAAACCGGGTGTTATAATAACTGCTGTGGTTGTTGCAGCCGTTACTATAACCGCTATTGTAACACTTCTTAAACTTTCAACCAAAAAAAGAGGAATCTGCCTTGTAGCAGGCGTTATTGTGCTTACTTTAGGCTTCCTGATTCTTTCGACAAGCACAAGCATTTATGTTATTCTTATAAGCATAGTGCCCGTTGTGCTTGGCAATGCACTTGTTAATATCTTATTTGGTGCTGCAGTAAAAGACTTTATTCCCGAAGGTAAGGCTGGTCTTTTCCAGGGTATAAGAATGATTTTTGCAGTGCTTATTCCTATGGTTGTAGGTCCTGTTATCGGCGATATGGCTTGTCAGCATGCAGCGCGCACCATTATAAACGAAGCGGGTGCAGAAGTAATTGTGCCTGCAAAAAATATGTTCTTATGGGCAGGCATTGTTTGTGTATTTGCGTTGATTCCTCTTTATTTCCTTGTAAAAAAAGGCGTGGAATCAAAAGAGTATGAAGAGGTAACAGAGGATGAATAAATGGAATTTTTATACATCAAAAGAAATCAAACCTGAAGGCTGGCTTCGCCGTCAGCTTACAATTCAGGCAGAAGGCTTAAGCGGCAATCTTCACAAAATCTGGCCTGATATCCGCGATAGTGGTTGGATTGGCGGTAACCGTGAAGGTTGGGAAAGAGTGCCTTATTGGCTTGATGGTTTCATTCCTCTTGCATATCTTCTTGAAAATGAAGAAATGATTGCAACGGTGAAAAAATATATTGATGCAATTCTTTCTGCCCAGGATGAAGACGGTTGGATTTGCCCCTGCAAAAAGGAAGAAAGGGCAAAATATGACACGTGGGCAATACAGCTTATCTGCAAAACTCTCAAGGTTTATTATGATTGCTCAGGTGATGAAAGAATTCCCGAAGTTATTTACAAAGTGCTTAAAAACTATTACGATATGCTTAAAAGCGGTGAAGGCACCTTGTTTAAATGGGCAAAATACAGATGGTTTGAATCTTTTATTTCACTTAATTTTCTGTACAAAAAATATGGCGAAGACTGGATAAAAGATTTAGCACGAATCATTAAAGAGCAGGGCTATGATTATAACTCTGCAATCGATTCGTGGAAAAAGCCAAGCCATATGTGGTTGAGAAAAACTCACATAGTAAACATTGCAATGATGCTTAAAAGCGAAGCAGTTTCCCACGATTTGCTTGGAGAAGAATATACGGATAACGCAGAAAAACTCCGCAGAATTCTCGATAAATATAACGGCACCGCCTTTGAAGGTTTTACAGGCGACGAAGTGCTTTCTGGTCTTGACCCCACAAGAGGCACAGAATGCTGTGCTGTGGTTGAGCAGATGTATTCCTATGAAGAAATGTTTGCACACACAGGCGAAAATAAATGGGCAGAAAGGCTTGAAGTGCTTGCCTTCAACGCTTTGCCTGCCACACTCAGCGAAGATATGTGGACTCATCAGTATGTGCAGCAGGTCAATCAGACTGCTTGTCAGAAAACAATGATTATGGCACCATTCAGCACAAACGGTCCTTATGCACACACATTCGGACTTGAGCCGAATTTCGGCTGTTGCACTGCAAACTTCAATCAGGGTTGGCCGAAATTTGCTCTTTCGGCGTTTATGCATAAGGGAAATGCAATATTAAATTCAATTATGTTGCCGTCAGTGCTTAAAGAAAAGGATGTTACAATCAGGCTTGAAACTGACTATCCTTTCAACAACAAAATGCACTATTATATAGATGCAGAAAAGGATTTTGATTTTGAAATTCGTATCCCGTCTTTTGCAAAAAATCTTAAAGTAAACGGTGAAGTTTCAGAAATAAAGGACCTTCAGTTTGCAATAAAATCAGGCAAAACAGAAATTGAAATTGAGTTTGAAACTGTGCCCTGTCTTAAAGAAAGACCAAACAATCTTTACGCTTTGCAGATGGGTTCATTGCTTTTCTCTGTGCCTGTTTCTTACGAAAAGAAAATGAGGGAATACACCAAAAAAGGCGTTGAGCGTAAATATCCTTATTGCGATTATCAGTTCGTTCCCAAATCTCCATGGAACTACGGCTTTGCAAACGATTGCTTTGAAGTGAATTTCAACACAGTAGGGGATGTGCCTTTTTCTCAGGAAAATCCGCCTGTAACAATAAAGGCTGATATGAACAGAATTAATTGGGGGCTTAAATTTCCGTATAAATCTGTCTGCAGAAAAACTCCTAAGTCAAGAGAGCCTGTTTCAGAAGTGGAAAAAATTGAACTTTGCCCATACGGTTGTGCAAGGCTCAGAATGACTGAAATGCCGGTGCTTGATAAAAATAAGTAAAAAAATTAACAGCCGATAGAGCAGAAACTCCGTCGGCTGTTTTTTGCGTTGTTATTATTCAAAGAAATCTTCGCAGACTTCATCAAGGCAGAAGATGCCTCTGCGGTAGGGTTCGCGGTCAATCCACATTCCGTTTGTGAAATCAGGGAAGGGAACAGGAGCGCCACCGATTGCGATTGACTGCTCTGAAAGGCAAGTAACTGCCATCCATGTTGCAGCATCGTAAACGTCGATGGGGGGCTTTTCGCCAACCTTTACGCTTTCAACAAATGCACTGAAAACAAGGTAGTCCATGCCGCCGTGTCCGCCTTCGCGGATGCCGTCTTCGCTGTATTTTTTCCAGAGAGGATGCTCGAATTTTTCACGATATTTTTCAAATTCTTCAGCAGGATGAGTCCAGTCGCTGTGATCGTGAGATGTAAGACCTTCGATGAAAAGTGAATCGCCGTCTTCCATGTAAAGACCTTTTGTGCCCTGAATTCTGTAGCCTCTTGAATAGTTTCTGGGAAGTGAGCAGTCATGAGTGAGAACAACTGTCTGACCGTCTGCACATTTGATAACTGTTGTTACAATATCGCCCTGATTAAAGGGATAATCAGCGATATCATAATCTTCGCCTTTGTTTTCTTTCATCCAGATGTTAAGACCTCTTGATTTTGTAGCGAAAGAAGAAAGGGCGATATATCTGTTGCCTCTGTTGATGCCGAGAACCTTTGAGATAGGACCAAGCTGATGTGTGGGGTAAAGCTCACCATTTCTGTGCTGGAAGTTGAAAAGTCTTCCGTGACGGTTTTCTCTGCCGAGGCAGATTTCGTCACGAAGATCGTGCTGATAGCCGCCCTGCATATGTATAATTTCGCCGAAAAGACCTTTTTTTACCATATTGAAAAGTGCCATTTCGTTTCTGTCGTAGCAGCAGTTTTCAAGGAGCATACAGAATTTGCCTGTTTCTTCGCTTGCTCTTACCATCTGCCAGCATTCTTCGATGCTTGCAGCACCGCCAACTTCCATAGCAACGTGTTTGCCTGCACGCATTGCGTCAGTAGCGATTCTTGCGTGAGTAATCCATGTTGTGAAGCATACAACAGCGTCAATATCGTCTCTTGCGAGAAGCTCTTTGTAGTTGAGATACAAAGCAGGTTCTTCGCCTGTTTTTTCTTTGACGATTTCTACGCCTCTTTCGGCTCTGTCCTGATATTTATCACATACGGCGATAACCTTGACACCATCGCATTCAAGGAATTCTCTCAAGTTTCCCTGACCTCTGCCGCCGAGACCGATAACACCGAGTCTTACTGTTTCTAACATAATTTCTCCTCCGTTGATTTAAAATAACACCTATATTATAACGTCTTACTGCAGAAAACTCAATAACTTTTTAAAAGAAAATCAACTATTTTTTGGGGTTGGGGAAAATACTCAAAGTTTTTCAAATTTTGCTTATCAAAATAAATCAAAATGAAAAATTTGTCTTATCGTTTTTTGCAAAAAAATCTTCATTTTTTACAAATGCTTGCAGATTTATAAAAAAGTTGTATAATATACTCATAAAGAAAAAAGGAGATGTACAGATGATTAAATGTCCCAAATGTAAAAAAGAAAATCCTGATGGCTCAAAATTCTGCAAATATTGCGGATGTCAGTTTGCACAGAAGCCAACACAAACTAAAAAATCATCAAAGAAAATTATTATTGCAGTAGTCGCAGTTTTGTTGGTTGCTGTGATTGTGCTTGGTGTAATTTATATACCTAAACTTTTTGAAGATAAGAATGTTGAAAATGAATTGTTACCTGAAAAAATTGACCTGAAAAATACAGAAGTAGGCGATTATATAAATTTCGGCTCATATGAGCAGGACGGTGATACTTCAAACGGCAAAGAACCAATCGAATGGATTGTGCTTGACAAACAGGATGGAAAAATTTTTGTGATCAGCAGATACATTCTTGATTTCAGACAGTATCATACTGAATACGAAGCAATAACATGGGAAGATTGTGCATTAAGAAGTTGGCTGAATAATGATTTTATTGATTCATCATTTACAGATAAAGAAGAATCAATGATTCCCACTGTAACGGTAACTGCAGATGTTGGTCCAGAACCTGAAGTAGATCCGGGCAATGATACTCAGGATAAGGTTTTTCTGTTAAGTATGGAGGAAGCAGATGAGTATTTTTCTTCAGAAAAAGAAAAGATGTGTAAGTTGACAGAATGTACAGAAGATGAGCGAAATGAATGGAAACGTGCACATAGTTATGCTTTTTCATCTGAAGAAGAGGAAGGATACGGGCACTGGTTTCTTCGCTCACCCGGCTATTATGGATGTGGTGCACTTATGATTTACAGTAGCGGAAAGTTTGGCGGAAACGGACCCGGTTTGGGTGTAAATTGTTATCAGGGAATCCGCCCTGCAATGTGGATAACTGTATAATTTTATTTGAATGTGAACATAACAAACCCCACGGAAATTTTGAAATCCGTGGGGTTCGGTTTTTATTAATCTGCAAAACTTAACTTATGAAAGACCTACTGTGTTGCCGTTTTCGTCGATGTCGATAATCATTGCAGCAGGTTTCTTGGGAAGACCGGGCATTGTCATAATGTCGCCTGTAAGCACTACTGCAAAGCCTGCACCTGCAGAGAGCTTAACTTCTTTAACTGTGATTGTGAAGTTTTCAGGTCTGCCGAGTTTTGCAGGGTCATCTGTAAGTGAAAGGGGAGTTTTAGCAACGCAAACGGGGATTTCTTCAAAGCCCAGTTTTGTGATTTCCGCAAGATTCTTGTCTGCGTTTGCAGTGTAAACTACGCCGTCAGCACCGTAGATATTTTTTGCGATTGTTTCGATTTTCTCTTTAAGAGGTTTCTTTTCGTCATAAAGGAAGTGGAAGTTATTTTCTTTTTCGCAGGCAGCAATAACTTTTTCTGCAAGTTCGATTCCGCCTTCGCCGCCTTTTGCGAATACTTCGCTGAGTGCAAAATCGCAACCATGTTTCTTACAGCATTCTTCAATAACTGCCAATTCTTCAACGCTATCTGTATGGAAACGGTTGATAGCAACAACAAGGGGCACACCGTATGAAAGCATATTTTCGATGTGTTTTTCAAGGTTTACGATGCCTTTTTTGAGTGCTTCAACATTTTCTTCAGCAAGGTTTTCTTTCTTGATGCCGCCGTTGTATTTAAGTGCTCTCACTGTTGCAACAAGCACGATACAGTCAGGTTTAAGTCCTGCAAAACGGCACTTGATATCAAGGAATTTTTCTGCGCCAAGGTCAGAGCCGAAGCCTGCTTCTGTAATGCAGTAGTCGCCTAATTTGATAGCGTATTTTGTAGCTCTTACTGAGTTGCAGCCATGTGCAATGTTTGCGAAAGGTCCGCCGTGGATAATTGCAGGAGTGTTTTCAAGTGTCTGTACAAGGTTGGGGTTGATTGCTTCTTTAAGAAGCACAGCCATTGCACCATGAACACCGATATCGCGTGCATAAACGGGTGAATTGTCGTATTTGTAAGCAACAAGAATATTGCCAAGTCTGTATTTCAAATCAAAAATATCATCAGCAAGGCAGAGAATAGCCATGATTTCACTTGCAACTGTGATAATGAAACCGTCTTCGCGGGGGATACCGTTAACTTTGCCGCCGAGACCTACGTTTACGAATCTCAGTGCTCTGTCGTTGATGTCAAGGCAACGTTTGAAGAGAATTCTTCTCTGGTCAATGCCAAGCTCGTTTCCCTGCTGAAGGTGGTTGTCAATTGCAGCGCAGAGAAGGTTGTTTGCTGATGTGATAGCGTGCATATCGCCTGTGAAATGGAGGTTAATATCTTCCATAGGCACAACCTGAGCATATCCGCCGCCTGCAGCACCGCCTTTAACGCCGAAAACAGGTCCGAGAGAAGGCTCTCTCAATGCAAGAACAGCGTTTTTGCCGATTCTGTGCATAGCCTGACCGAGACCAATGCTTGTTGTTGTTTTGCCTTCACCTGCAGGAGTGGGGTTGATAGCTGTAACGAGAACAAGCTTGCCGTCTTCGTTATCCTTGATTTTTTCAAAAAGTTCTTTTGGGAGTTTTGCCTTATATTTGCCATATGGCTCAATAAGGTCAGCATCAAGACCAAGCTTTTCTGCAATTTTTGTGATTGGTTCCATTTTCGCACTTTGTGCGATTTCGATGTCTGTAAGCATTTTGAATTCCTCCGTTTGTTTATTATCTGTTATTAAGTTCTGCATATTGTAATACGTTTCTGCTTGTGAAGAAAACAAATACTGATGACAGTATGTTTGCTACAGCAGAGAAAACGTAAATTGTCCATATGGGAACAAGTGTGAAATTATAGAACATAATTGCTGTTATTATTGCCGGTATTGCAAAAATCATTGCAAACAGGAAATAAAGAATAAGTGAAATTGCCTTGATGGGAATGCCGCCGAAAAATCTTTCGCTGAAAAGGTTTACTGCCGTGAAAAGTATTCCGCATGAAATTCTCAGAAGAATGCATCCCACAATTTCTTCAGGCGGTAATTTCATTATTGCACCTACTATCACAAAGAGAAAAATTGCTTCCAATGTGATTTTCAAAAAACTTTCTTTAAGGCAGTTGAACAGTTTTTTCATGGGGCTTTCAGGGATCAGGTAGACATAAGGCATAATCAACTCCTTAACCCATCTGCCGAGTGCAACTGAAAACAACTGCATATAAATTGCCATAATAAGCACAGGCATAATGCCCATTGACCTGAAAATAAATGCAAAAACACATATAACCGCCATATAAACGAGTGTGGCTATATCAAAAATGAAAGATTTTGCACGTCTTGATTCAATGCGATGCTTGTAATAGAAAACCTGTGAGCCGTGTCCCTGACCGATTCCTGTTTTGCCCACTTTCACATTCTGTGGCACTGCTTCTGTGACCATACCCTCTTTTTTTGCAGTGATTGCGTTGAAAGAAGCTTCAGTTGCTTTGAGCACGTCTTCGTAATAATCGGTCTGATTCACTTTCACGAGAATTACCATTACGGCAATGTAAGCCACCATCAGCACAGAGCCGAGAATAAGATAAAGCAGATTCATTTCTTCTGCGAAAATTCCTGCCAGAATCATTCTGCCCCAGCCGAAAACGGGGAAAAGCATTGCAGGCAATTCAGATGTTTGTGCAACAATTGCGGGGAGCATTTCTCCGCCTGCAGATTTTGCTCTGAAAAATATCAGTGCAGCGTATACAGTCACAAGTCCTGCAAAGGTCCATTTTGCGGTGCTTCTTTTTTTATCGTCAGAGCTTGTGAGAATATATATTACCATTGCTGTAAGCTGTCCGCAGAAACTCACAAGAGCGTAAAGAAGAAACACTGTCAGCAGAAATCTGAAATCAACGCCGTAATATGTGTGTATAGTTGTGTATTGGAAAAGTATGAAAATTCCCAGCAACAAACTTGTGCTCATCTGCTGCACAAGACCATAAATCAATGCAGGAATCGGTTTTATGGGCGATGAAAAGATGAAATTCACATCGCTCATTGAAAACATACTTGCGCCTTTTGAAATGCCGTTAAAGCCTGTCAGCACAAAGGATACACCGAAAAGCACCATACAGATTGTGTAAAGCTCTTCAATCGGTCGCACGTAATAAGCCACACCTGCCTGATTGCCGGAAAAAATACTTACTCCCATCATTGCTACCACAACAAGAATGAAAATCAGTTGCGACGGCTTTTTGAAAATTGAAATAAGTTTATTTTTAAACCTTGTCAGAAGCACGTATAAAAGGGGGCTATTCATTGTTTTTACCCTCCGTGATTTCAAAGAACATTTCTTCAAGGCTCTTTGAACTGTCTTCTGAGTTGTTATTCTTTGTTGCAACGAAAGAGCCGTTAATCATAATGTTTGCAACGTCCCAGTAATCTTCAACGCTGTCAATCATATGTGTACTGATAAGCACGCTTGCCCCCGAATTTTTGAGCTCAACAAAAATTTCTTTCAATTCTTTTATGGCGTGTGGGTCAAGGCCTACCATGGGCTCGTCGAAAATAATGCATTTCGGTTTATGGGCAAGTGCGCAGATAATGGAAAGTTTCTGCTGCATACCTTTTGAAAGCTCTTTGCCCAGCTTGTTGATTTTGTCGGTCATTTCAAACCTCTCAAGAAGGCTTTCGGCATAAGCTTTGTCTTCGCACTTGTAAGCACGCATTATAAATTCAACATGTTCACCAACTGTGAGCATATCGTAAACTGCTGGCATTTCAGGAATGTAGCCGAGCAGTTGTTTTGCTTCAACAGATTTATTGTTGAAACCATCGATTTCAATTATGCCGTCAAAACGCAGAAGACCTGTAATGCATTTTATAAGAGTTGATTTGCCTGCACCGTTAGGACCTAAAAGAATTGCAATCTGCGAATCTTCCACAACAAAGTCGATATCGTTGTTGGCAATAAATTTGCCGTATTTTTTTGTAACGCCCTGAATAGAAATCATTTATTTTACCTCTTTTCCGTCATAGAAAACGCGTGTGTTTTCGTTTGCATTTTCGAGGTGGTAGTTTTTGAGTTTTCCGTTTTCCCATTCAATGTCAACTGTTACATTGCTTTTTGCCTTAAGACCTTTCACTGAGCCTTTTTCCCATGATGAGGGAAGTGCAGGAAGAAGGTAAATATCATCTTTGATGCTTCTTAAAAGCATTTCTGCAATACCGCTTGTTGCACCGAAGTTGCCGTCAATCTGGAAAGGCGGATGAGCGTCAAACATATTTGCATATGTGCCGCCACCTCTGTAAACAGTTTTTGTATCGTCTTTGAATCTTAACTGATTGTTTATGAGGATAAGTGCATGGTCGCCATCAAGAAGTCTTGCCCAGAAGTTGATTTTCCAGCCAAGGCTCCAGCCTGTGCCGTCGTCGCCTCTGAATTCAAGGCTCTTTTTGCATGCTTCAAACAAATCAGGGGTTTCGTCTTTTGTAATAAGGTTTGCAGGATGAAGAGCGTAAAGATGTGAAGTATGTCTGTGATGGGGGTCACAGTCTTTTTCTTCAAGATACCATTCAAGAAGCTGACCTTTGCTTCCGATTCTGAAAGGAAGAAGATTTTCAATTTTATTTTTAAGAAGTTTTGCAAATTCTTCATCTTCGCCGAGTATTTCACAAGCGTCAACGCAGTTAGTGAAAAGTTCACGGATAATTGACATTGTCATTGTTGTTGTTTCACTTACTGAACATTTATGACCTGAGAAATGGTATTCATTTTCAGGTGAAGTTGAAGGAGCAAGAATAAGGAAACCTTCATCATCAGGCACTAAAACATCAAGGTAGAACAAAGCAGCCTTTTTCATAATGGGATAAGCTTTTTCTTTAAGGAAATTCTTGTCGCCGGTATATTCGTAATGGTCAAATAAATGGCGGCAGAACCAACCCGAACTTAAGGGCCAGAAAGACCACTGTGAATTGCCGGGAACGGGATGAGTCATTCTCCAGATGTCTGTGTTGTGATGGCATACAAATCCGTTCGCGTGGTAGAAATCCTGTGCAGTTTTAACGCCTGCATCAGATAATTCCTCAATCATCTTCATAAGAGGCTCGTGCATTTCTTCAAGGTTGCACATAAGTGTGGGCCAGTAGTTCATTTCTGTGTTGATGTTGATTGTGTAGTTTGAGTTCCAGGGAGGACAAGCTCTGTCATTCCATATGCCCTGAAGGTTAGTGGGCTGTGTGCCTGCTCTTGAAGAAGCAATTGTAAGATATCTGCCGTAGTTGAAAAGGAGAGTGTAAAGGTTTTTGTCGTTTTTGTCTTCAAGGAAGTTTTCGAGTCTGTCCTTTGTTGTAACAGCAGTTTTATCGTCACCGTTAAGGTCAAGAGAAACTCTGTTGTAGAATTTCTGATGGTCAGCGATATGTTCTGCTTTCAGTTCTTCGTAAGTTAAACCTTCGCAGTCGTTTATATATGAAAGGCAGGCATTTTTGTATTCCTTGCCTTCGCGTTCAGGGTGTTTATCAAAACCATTGAAGCTTGTTTCGCAAGAGAAAATGATAACTGTGTTTTTTGAACCTTCAACGAGAATTCCGTTATCAGTTTCTGAAACTGCAGCGTCTGCGTCAATAACTTTTACAATTGAACGTGAGAGAATACCTTTTTCATCATCTGAATAAATATAGAATTTGTCAGTTGTTTCACCTGCATCGTTGTCTGTTCTCTTGGGACATTCAGCGTCTATAATAAAATAGCCGTTTTCAAAGCGGGTTGTGTGCCTGAGATGTGAAGCAAATTTAAGTTCGAAATCAATGCCGTTTGCAGCATCGTTTTTAAAATTCATAATAATTGCATTTTTCGGATGAGATGCAATATATTCTCTTTCGATTTTCACGTCACCGATTTTGCAGGAAACTGATGCAACAGCAGTCTGTAAATTCAGTTCACGTCTGAAATCGGTTATTTTTCCGTCATGGAAGAAATCCAAATCGATGTCACCCAAAGGCAGATATGCCTGTGACCATGCGCCGTTGAAATTATCCTGAAGAAGCTCCTGTGCTTTGTATTTCTTTCCCTCAAAAACCAATTCTCTTGCCTTGAAGAAATATTCGCTTCTGTCTTCTTCTGTCTGACCTTTATTTAAATAATTGCAGTGTGGTGTACCACTCCAGATTTCATCATGGTTGAGAGATATTTTTTCTTCTGTATCTCCGCCGTAAATCATAGCACCCAGATGGCCGTTACCGATAGGCAAAGAATATGTCCAAGTTGGGGCAGGTTTGTTGTACCATAAAACGTGACTGTCATTCATAATCATAAGAATTCTCCTTATAAATATATACTACAGATTATGATATCACATCTGCTTGTCTTTTACAAGAAAATTGCGAAAAAAATGCATATAAAAATGCATATAAATGTGATGAATATTGACAAAACTATAAAATGATAGTACACTATATAAAGAAATTTTTTAGCAAAGGAATATGTTATGAACATATATGTAGTTTTTTTGATTTGCATTCTGGGAGGTTACCTTGTAGGTTGCCTTAATTTTGGTCTTATTGTATCAAAGTTGAAATACAAAACCGACATCCGCGAACACGGCAGCGGTAATGCAGGCGCGACAAACACTTTCCGCGTTTTCGGCAAAGCAGCAGGCGTGGTTGTGCTCATACTCGATATGGCAAAATCTTTTGTTTTTCTTACTGTCATATCACATAAATTAGGTTTGTCGGTATTTATGCTTTATCTTGCAGGTCTTTCTGTGGTAATCGGCCATATTTATCCTGCGTTTTTCGGCTTCAAAGGCGGAAAAGGCGTGTCAGCAACAGGCGGCACAATAGCAGCATTGTGTCCATTTGCATTCATCCCTCTTGCAATAGTTTTTATTCTCACAATTCTCATCAAAAAGAAAGTTGGTCTCGGCTCAGTTGTGGCAGTTTCCATGATTCCTTTCGGTGTGCTTCTTGTCAATCTCATACGCGGTATGACATGGCCTTTGATGTTGGGTATATTTGCAGTAACACTCATAATGAGTGCAATTGTTGTTTCAAGGCACAAAGAGAATATTATACAGATGAAAAAAGACGGAATAATCTGATTATTCCGTCTTATTGTCTTTTTCTGAACGTAAAATTATTTCTGTTACAGCACAGCCAAGAGCAGTCAGACCTGCATATTGCCGCGAGAGCACAGCGAAATCTTTTGAATAATTCATAAGTACATAGTAATTTCCTGCTTTTCCTGCAATAAGTGCACAGATTATACTTGTGGTTATTGCTGCTGTAATCAGCCCTGAACCTATAAACAGAATTAATTTTGTATATTTGCTTAATTTCATTTTTCTTTCCTCTCTTCAGTTTAATTATACTTTTTCTGAAGATTGAGAGCAATGAAAAAATAATGTCAGAGGAGTAATAATATGGCTATCGGAGCATCAAGCGCCTGCTTTTATCCCCTTGAAACTAAAGATTCTCTCATCGAAATCGGCAAGCTTGGGCTTGATACTGCTGAAATTTTTTTCAATGCCGATTCTGAACTTACAGGCAGTTATCTTGAAGAACTGAAAAAAATTCAGTCTTATTACGGCATAAAAACCGATTCTCTCCATCCCTTTACTTCCTGCTGTGAATCATTTTTCTTCTTTTCAAGGTATGAAAAAAGATTTTATGAAATGGCAGAATACTACAAAAAGTTTTATGAAGCTGCAAATGAACTGGGAGCAAAATATTTTGTGATTCACGGTGCAAAGTTCCCCTCTGAAATAGGTGAAGAAGAATATTTTGAAAGATTTGCTCATCTTATAGAAGACGGCAAAAAAGCGGGCATAACAGTTGTGCAGGAAAATGTTTTTTCAACCTGTGCCGGCAATCCTGAATTTTTAAAACGTATGAAAAATTATCTTGGTGATGATTTCAGGTTCAATTTCGACGTAAAGCAAATGCGTAAATGCAATTTTGTATATGACGATTTTGTGCCGTGTTTTAAAAATTCAATAGTGAATATTCACGTCAGCGACCATAATAAAGAAGAAACCTGTATGCCTCCGGGAAAAGGTGAGTTTGATTTTTCAAGGCTTTTCAAAGAGATGAAGAATGTAAATTACAACGGAAATTACATCATCGAGCTTTATCGGCATAATTTTGACAGCCCGTCAGAAATACGTGATTCCTACGATTATCTGACTAAAAAGTTGAATTTTGTTGAAAAGGCTTGACAAATGTGATATAATGTAAAAAATTGTTTTTTGGAAGTGATTTTTGTGAAGTGTCCTTTCTGTAGTTATGAAGAAAGCAAGGTTATTGATTCAAGACCTGCTGACGATGGCGAAAGAATCCGCCGCCGCCGAGAATGTATCAAATGCGGCAAAAGATTCACTACTTACGAAATTATCGAAAGTGTGCCCATTATCGTTGTTAAAAAAGATAAGTCACGTCAGGTGTTTGACAGACAGAAGCTTTTCAACGGTATGATCAAGGCTTGTGAAAAACGCCCTGTTACAACAGACGATATTGATAGAGCAGTCAACGATATCGAGCTTCAGCTTCAGAATTCTCTTGACAGAGAAGTTACTTCAATTCAGATTGGTGAACTTGCAATGGAAAAACTCAAAGCTATAGATGACGTAGCTTATGTTCGTTTTGCATCAGTTTACAGACAGTTCCGCGATATCAACACATTTATGCAGGAACTCAACAAGCTTCTTGAAAAAGAAACAAATAAATAATCAGTTACAGAGTAAAAATATCAGCGTTAAGTACTTTGCGGACGGGGAGTTGTCGCAAAGGCGAAGAATTTTGAAGATTCGCGGTTGATATTTTGCATCCCGCTGTAGAATAATAAAGACCAAACCTCCTTATTATTTCAGCGAGTTGTGATAAGGAGGTATTATTTTATGTCTGCAAAAAAAAATAAAGGGTTCAATTCCCTTGTTATGCTGGCGACGCTGGCGATGCTCATTGCCTTGGAAGTTGTTTTATCCCGCCTTATAGCACCGATAAATACCCAGTTTTCAAAAATCAGTTTTGCCTTTGTGCCTGTTGTGGTCGCATCTTACCTTTACGGAATAAAAGGCGGTGCAGTTGTGGCAGGTCTTGGCGATGTTATCGGCGCAGTTTTGTTTCCGTCAGGAGAATTTTTTCCCGGCTTTACAGTTACTGCGATTCTGAACGGTATCATTTTCGGCTTGTTTCTCGGCAAAAAAACAGATGGCAAATTAAATCCTTTCCTTCGTTCATTCATACCTGTGATGATAACGCAGATTTTAGGCAGTTTCCTTCTTAACACTTTCTGGATTTCATATATTTACCATTCTTCTTTTTCTGCGCTTCTTGCAACAAGGCTCGTGCAGACAGTTGTTATGATTGCAGTTGAAGCGGTGGTAATTCCTGTTTTTACACAATCTTTTTCAAAAATAAGGTCAGTGAAAATGTTAAGAAATTGAAAAAACTATTCACAAATAAAATTTTTAGTGGTATAATAAAAGCAGGGCAGATTGTCCTGCTTTATTTTGTTAGGATCGGTTGTGAAATATATGAAGATGAAAAAATTTCTGGCTGTGATTTCGGCAGCATTGCTTGTAATTTCCACACTTTCTGCTTGCTCAATGTCAGGCTCAGTTGAAGTGGAAACTGAATTTAAAGTTGAAGAAGTAACTGAAAAAGAAGGCACAACCACAGTTGCCGGCAAAACATTTGTTGTTAAAACAAACGACGGCTCAGGCCTTAATCTTCGCTCAGGAGCAGGCACAGAATATGATGTAATCACAACAATCGCAGACGGACACACCGTTCAGATTATCAATCAGCAAGGCTCGTGGGCAAATGTAACTTACGGCACCTACACAGGCTGGGTTAATATGGATTATCTCAACGAAACAACAACTGTTGCACCAATTGTAGAAACAACGGCTCCGTCCGGTGCAACTTCTTCACCTGAAAACCCTGACACACAATCAGGCGGTTATCTTTATTCATACGCAGGATTTAACCCTGCAGAAATCACAATAAACGACAGCAGCTGGAATCTTACTCTTCTTAACAGACATTACACTCTCCCCGAAGGCTATGTGCCTCAGCTTTCAGAGGCTGTAAGAGGCTCAGGAGTTTATCTTGATTACAGGGTTGCACCGCATTATCAGGAAATGTATGATGCAGCTTTACAAGACGGCATAACTCTCACTCCCAATTCAGGCTACAGAAGTTATCAGACACAGAAAACAAATTTTGAAAACAAAATCAATTACTATGTTTCTCAGGGTTACGACAGAGTAACTGCAACACAGAACGCATCAAGGGTTGTTCTTTTGCCCGGCACAAGCGAACATAACGCAGGCTTTGCTATGGATATCGGCTGGGTAACGGAAGATTTTGAAAATTCTCCTGCATTTGCATGGCTTATGGAAAACGCACAGGATTACGGCTTTATTCTCAGATACCCCGAATCAGAAGATAAGCAGGCAATAACAGAAATTATTTATGAGCCCTGGCACTGGAGATATGTAGGTGTTGATGCTGCAAAGGAAATCAAAGCATCAGGTCAGGTGCTTGAAGAATATCTTGGTGTGAGATAATTAAATTTAAATAAGCAAAATAAAAATCCAATGTTCGTTAATTGAACATTGGATTTTTGTTATCATTCAAAATCAAGTGAACCGCATTTTGCAATATGCTCAAGGAATTTTCCCTGATAAAAACTGAAAACTTCCTTATCTCTGTTTTCGTCTTTCATTAAACGATAGAAAATATTGAAATAAGCCACAAGTTTTGCTCTGTCTTTTGCTCTTTCGATAAGTGAATCTTCTTCGCCTGCAAAGTAGCACGCAATCACTTTTTCCCAGAATCTTTCTGCTGTTTCAAAGGTAAAGCCTGAAGCTTTGTAAACATCACTTCTGTCAGCTTCTGATTTTGCAATAAGGTTTTCGTAAAGATTTCCCAAATCAAAAACAGGGTAGCCTATGTACTTGCTTTTGCTTTCATTGAAACAGATTTCCTGATTTTTGCTGAAAACGGAATTTGTGTTGCATTCAGTTAAAAGTTTTGTGCCTGAATTCTGTACAGCAGTAATCAGACTGCGTAATTTCTGCCATTTTTCAACAGTGATAAAATGCTTGATTTCGTCAGTCTTTTCCACAAGCTCAGGTTTGATGTCAATGCCGTCAGTTTTCTGTGAATGGATTTCTTTGAGTTTCTTTGCAAAATCAGCAGCGATTTTATCGATGCTTTCAGGGTTTTTGCTTATGATTTGCGAAACAGAAACATTGTTTACTTCTTCATCACCAATGCAGAAATGCTTTGTATCGTTAATGGTTTCAAAAACAATATCGCCAAATCTGTTTGTGCCTTCTTTGTAGAAAATTATGTGAGTAATGCCTGTGTTTGAAATTTCAATATCAAAAACCGGGGAGGCGGAAAATCCCATAATATGGAAAATCATAACAGTGTTGAAAGCCGCGTGACCTGCAACAAGAATTTTTTCGCCTTTGTTGTATTTTGAGCGAAGGTAACTGATTGCATTTGTTGCTCTTTCGTAAAGTTCTTCTTCCTTATCGTGAGAGCTGTAAACCACAAGCCTTTCAGCGTCTTCAAATCCTTCAGCCACAACTGCAGTTTCACAGCCTTCTTTCAATTCTTCAATTGTTCTTCCGGAAAATTCGGGGTTTACCCCCACTTCTGTGATAATGGGCAGAATGTTAAGGGGTTTCTTTTCTTTCTGGAAATTCATAATTTCGTTTGCAGTCTGCACAGTGCGGATAAGTCCGCTTGCATAACAAGCATCGAATTCAACGTTTTCAAGATATTTACCTGCTTTTTTTGCCTGCATAATGCCCAGATCAGTAAGGCGGACATCGTTGATTTCAGTGAAAGAAGCGCCTTCTTCCACAAGACCTGCATTGCCTTTGCTCTGACCGTGACGGACAAGGTAAATTTCAACTTCCACAACGGGTTTGATGTTTTCCATAATATCACCTCATTTATATTAGAATTATATCATAACTGAATGATTTGTCAATTATAGATTTGTCATATTATTTCTTTCCGGTACATACTATTAAACAAAAAGACACACGTATACGGAGGAATAAATTATGGACAAAACAAGAAATATATATGAAGACATTTCAAAACGTACAGGCGGAGATATTTACATAGGCGTTGTAGGACCTGTCAGAACAGGTAAATCTACTTTTATAAAGAAATTTATGGACACACTTGTTATTCCTAACATAAAGGAAGAAAATGCCAGACAAAGGGCAAATGATGAATTGCCACAGAGTTCAGCAGGCAGAACAATTATGACAACCGAACCAAAATTTATTCCTGAAGAAGCAGTAAACATCACCGTTGCAGACACAGCCCATCTTAAAGTGAGAATGATTGACTGCGTAGGTTACATTGTGCCGTCATCTTTGGGTTATATAGAAAACGACCAACCGAGAATGGTGAAAACGCCATGGTTTGAAAAGGAAATTCCTTTTAATCTTGCTGCAGAATTAGGCACGCAGAAAGTAATTTCAGAGCATTCAACAATAGGTCTTGTTGTCACAACTGACGGCTCAATCAGCGATATTCCCAGAGATGAATATGAAGGCTGCGAAGAAAGGGTTATAAATGAACTTAAAGAAATTGACAAACCCTTTATTGTGCTCTTAAACTGCAGAAATCCCCTGAGTGAACAATCGCAGAAGCTTGCAAAAGATTTATCTGAAAAATATGAAGTGTCAGTGCTCCCTGTGAATTGTATGGAATTGACGGAAGAAGAAATCAAATCAATTTTAGAAAAAATCCTTTTCAGATTCCCCATAAAAGAAGTATCTTTCGATTTGCCTGACTGGCTTAATTCACTTGAAAAAGAGCACAAAGTCAGAAGAAGTGTTTTCGATACGGTAAAAGAAGCATCCCGCGATATGAGATGCGTTTACGATATATATAAAGTTGCAGAAAAGTTAAGTTCTTGCGAGCACATCGATTCTGCAAAAGTGTCTTCAGTTGATTTGTCAAAGGGCAGTGCAGTAATAAAACCGTATGTAAAAGACGGTTTGTTCTTCAGCGTTTTAGGCGAAAAAACAGGCCTTGAACTCAAGGACGAAAGCGACCTTATGAAAAACATTCTTGAACTTACGGAAATCAAGAAAAAATATACCCCCATAAAAGATGCTCTTGACGAAGTTGAAGCAACAGGCTACGGAATTGTAACGCCTACAATTGATGAACTTAAACTGGAAGAACCTGAAATTATGAAGCAGGGCGGAAGATACGGCGTGCGACTTCGTGCATCTGCACCATCTATTCATATGATGAAAGCAAATATCAACACAGAGGTTGCACCAATCGTAGGCTCGGAAAGTCAGTCAGAAGAGCTTGTGAATTACCTGCTCAAAGAGTTTGAAGAAAACCCGTCAAAAATCTGGGATTCAAACATCTTCGGCAAATCCCTCAACGAGCTTGTAAACGAAGGCCTGCACAATAAATTATATCGTATGCCCACAGATGCACGTATGCGTATTCAGGAAACACTTGAAAAAGTTATCAATGAAGGCTGCAACGGACTTATATGTATAATTCTGTAAATTATAATTTACCACAAATTTGATTTTACCATTCGTAGGGCGGGGGCTTGCTCCCGCCGTCGTTAATTTTAATGCAGAATGCAGAATTTCGGGTCTGCGACGCTGATTTATAATGATACCAATGGCAATATCGTAGTCAACAGCGGTTTCCGACGTTCCGTAAAAACAAATGTGAATTGTCGGTTTGTCGGCAAGCGCCAAACCCTACAATGTTAAAATTAATTGCACGCTAAATTATAATTTATCTGTACACTTTAATTCTGAACCGTGTGAAAATCAAAACCAGGCTACTTCATGTGAAGTAGCCTGGCTTTTTAATCTTCAATTACTACCATCTGGTGGATATTAACTTCAGGTACGATGAATTTAACTTTTCCGTCTGCGAAATCAAAGGGGATTTCTTTGTTTTCAGGTTGGAGAATAACTGAAGACGGTTTGTTTTCTTTCTTTATTGAACATTCAACATTAATAAGGGGAATGGTGTCTTCAATAACTTCTGTGTTTTCACCGCGTACAGTTGTGTGTGCAAAAAGCAGATGAAGAATGTTTCTTTTTGCTTCTTCCTGCCTTGTGTATGTTACAACTGCTTTATCAGGGATTTTCACATCGATTGTGAAATTGTCGCCCATTAATTTATTCAAAACGTGAGTGAAAATTTCTTTGAAACAAAGGTGACCGTGTTTTGCATAGGCAGAGAAAATATTCCAGCCGATATATGCAATATTTCCGTTGATGATAACAGCAGGGAATTGCTCATCAGGGTTATTCGGTGCGTGTGCGTGTGAGCAGAAATGCTCTCTTGTTCTGTTGAAATAAGGATTCTGCACATATGCTTCGATTTCACAGTTTTCAGCATCAAATCTGTAAGATTTGCATCTCATAACATATTCTGTGTTGCCGTTTACTGTGTTGAAATCAGGCACAAAATATGTAGGCTCAAATTCGTTTATACCGATGTAATCAGCGCCTGCGTCAAGGAAGAATTTTCCGTCACTTACCAGTGCTTCTCCGCTTGCGATAACTTTACCGCCTTTATCTGCAAAGGCTTTGATTTTTTCAATAACTTCTTCATCTTTAATTTCAACATCAGGAAGCACAAGCAGTTTGTAAGGCGAAAAATCCATTGTGCCGTCGATGAAATTGTAAAGGCGGTTATTTTCAAGGAGCATTCTGTTTGCACCTATATCAGCCTTTGAATCTCTGCCACCGGTCAGTGATTCTGCACTTAAAACAGCGATGTCTGCCACGTTTTCAGCACCGTCAAGCCACGGTTCTTTTTCTTCAACAAGAGAGTAAGCCTTGCCGATAAGATTGTAAGTTGCCATATTCATTTCGCCCAAGGGATGCATCTGGTCACCGATTGAACAGCCTGCGCCGTTTGCAACTGACAAAGCGGTTTCGTAAATAAGTGCATTGGGATGTTTGAATCCGCCGAATTCTCCCCATGAATGATGGAATTTGCCTGTCATACCAAGGAAGTCGGTATCTTTGAGTGTGCGTACATATGCAGCAGAAAGTGGGAAGTGGTCATAACCCCAGCCACCTGTAGGCAGGCTTTCAAGCTCAAGATGAGTGTTGGCTCTTATTGAAGTGTAATCGCCTTTCGGAATGTGGCCTGCGTTGTGGAAAATTGTTGCAGTGTCGCTGTGCTTTCTGACTGCAGAATTAGTTGCATTAACGTATTTTTTATAAACAATATCTTCAAAAGCTTTTCTGTCTTCTTCTTTTGAAATATCAAGGCCTGCTTCTTTCATATCAGCCCTGCATTTTTCGCAATAGCAGAATCTCGGCGCAACAATATCAAGGAAAATTCCGCAGGGGTTATATTTTACCATCACTTCTTCAATCTGTGTGCAGAGCACATCAAGATATGCAGTGTTGAAGCAGAGAAGATGGAAATGTGTTTCTGCTTCGTATTCATCGCAGTCAGCTTTGTTGTCTGAATGCCTGAAACGCCATTCGGGATGTTTTTCCCAGTCTTTTTCGTCAAACCCTGCAGAAATGTAAACGGGAGCATTTACGCCAATTTCTTTGCAGGCTTCAAGCTGTGCACCAAGCAGATCAAATGTAAGTTCAGGATGGATTTTGTTTGCTGTTGTAGGGTGATAACTCCAACCGTGGTGGCATTTGGAAAAAACAGTAATTGAATTTACATGGCCTGCTTTCAACGCTGCCTGAAACTGCTCTTTTGAAAAGTTTTTGCCAACGGGCATAGTGTCACTTGTGTGAAAATCAAGGTGAATCTGTCTTTTTCTTATCATGTTTTTTGTAACTCCTTGTGTCTGATGATTTATCAATAATTATTTTCAACTGCAGTGTTTATTGCACCCAGAAGTGAATATTCATGAGATGAGGGCAGGTCGCAGTTGTAGTGCCATATCATAACTCCGCCGAAACCGTTGTTAATGGCAAAATCAGTTTTCTTTTCAATAACATCAGGAGTGTTGAACCAGAAATCCTTATTGATGTTATCGCAATGATACCAGCCGTTTTCGTCAATTTTGTCGTAATAGCTCACATAGTCATACCAATACGCAGACATATCTGAAGGACGTGCGTAGAAGGGGAGACCTATGTTCGTTTTTTCAAGAGGTATGCCGCAAAGTCCTGATTTCGGCGCACCCTTTACCATATCCTCATATGTTGAATGTCTGCCGTTTTTATCAGACATATCGTAAAGCATAAGCTCGAAAGTATCAATAGCCTGGATTGATTCAGAAGAAAATTTTATATTCCAATCGCTGCATGCAACGCCTAAAGTGTAGGAGCCTAATTTTTTATCCAGTGACACAATAAAATCATTGAAATATCTCCAGGCCTTATTTGAAAGGGGATATTCGTAATCAAAGTGTACACCGTCAAAATCATATTTATCAAGTAACGCAATAATATTATCTTCAAGCACACCGCTTGAAAAAGCTTTGTTGTGTTCATCACTCTGTGCTTCCATCTGATCTTCCCACACGTCAGAATCTGTATGTCCGCCGGGTCCGAGAAGATTTATAGAAATATTAACATCTCTGTCGCCGATTACTTTGCGGAGGTTTGCAAGAGAAGTTTCAAGGGTATCTTCATCGCAAAGAACATTTCCTTCGCTGTCAAATCTGGCACAGCCGAAAAGAATAGCATCTGTTATTATGTCAAAATCTTCAGTATGAAGGCTTCCTTCAAAATAATTCTGCGTAGCAACCACATATGCGGTAACTCTGAATTTTTCGACTTTTTCCGTAGGAGGGTTAACTCCTAAAAAGTTAGCAAATATAATTGCAAGTGAAGAAAAAAACGCTATGATTCTTTCAATAAAAATTTCCATAATTATTCTCCTTATATATTTAAATTGTTTCTAAGGCAGCATACATTTCTTCAAGCTCTTCGTAATGAGTATAATTTTCTGCCTGTGCAATAAGATTTTTTGCATCCGTATATGGTTTGATAATTCTTGTGTGAACAGACACATCTTTAAGGTATCGTTTCAGATCATGTCTGATTTTCATGCTATCGGCAAAATTCTTTGCTTCGCGAGAAAGAATTTCTTCTTTTCTGCTTTCATCAGGAGGCGTTATGTAATCTTTGCCGTATCTTAAAGTAAGTGAATAAGATTCTTTTTTGATGCGTGCGTTTCTGATTGCATCTGAACGGATTTCTTTTTCTTCTTTTGTGGTTTTAGGCATTGATTTTGCTTTTTTCAATAATTCATAAGCATCTTCATAGAAGTGATCAATTCCGCTTTCCATATCTTCTTGTGCCTGAGAAAGTCTTAATTTACCTGCTTTTGTAGAAAATTTATTCAGATCTTCCATAATTATAGAAGCACGTTCAATTGCAAGGTTTGTTTCTTTTGCTTTCCTGAGTAAAGCTTTGTCAGACTTTTTATCAACGGTGACTTTTTCTTTGCCGTAATTTTCTTTTGCCTCGTGTATAATTTCCATTGCAGATGAAAGTTCTTCATCTTCCAGCATTCCCAAAGAGTGGTTTTCAAACATTGCACGGATTTTGAGTACATCCACATATGCCTTGTGTTTGTTTTCCGTAAGGTCATAGAAGCAGAAGGGAATAAGGTTTAAAAGAGCACCAAATGCAGAGAAAAGAATCAGCACTTCAAAAAGGTTGTTTCTCATTGTGTCGTTATAAAGCACATTATAATCTTCCAGCAATCCCATTTTTTCATAAATTGTTGGATAAACCATTCCTGTAAAGAAGCCGATAATTGTGCCGATCATCCCCAGAGGTCCGAACATGCCGTCAACCCTGACACCTGTTTTCCATTGGTGATAGTCTCTCATATCAGCACTTATGTTGTGCTGAACGATGTTCCAGAAAGTATTGATGAACGAGTTTATGTACCAGATAATGCAAACGAGAATAAGGTTTTTGTATACAAAATAAAGAATAAGCAGAAGCACAATATTAGTTGCATTTGCGGTAATGAGAAGATTTCTTTTGCCCATCCATTTTATAGCAAACGGGCACAAAAGCATTGACCACAAAGCTGCATTGCCGATAATAGTGTTGGCAAGCCCCAGAGACGGCTCATATTGTCCGCCGTGACCGTAAACAAAAGACCAGCCGAGTACCACGCCGTATCCTGATTCAAGAAAAACAACCCAGGCTGCTGCCTGAATAATCCAGTAATATTTGTTTTTTGCAACTTCACGTATAGCGTCAAAAAACCTTACAGGCTCAGGTTGCTTTTTGGGGAGAATCAGCCTTTCTCTGACTTTGCGGAAGAATATTGTGCCGATTATAAGTCCGGCAACAGTGAAGAAAGGATATATCACCCTGTAAGTCCAGATATTGTTAAGTCCCCATGTAAGTCCTGCAATAAGAGGAATGAAAAGACCGGTGATTGTGGGAGCAAGAGAATAAATAACCTGTGATATGCTCATTACATTTGCCCGCTCCTGAGCATCGGGTGTTATAATCTGTTGGAAATAAGTGTAACTTTCGTTATAGAAGCAAAGGAAAATATTGAGGAGCATATACATAAACCATACAACAACGGCCTTGGTCATATATTGCATATGTTCATAAGGAAGCCACACGAAAATTGTTGAAATAATAACGATAGGCAGACCTGTTTTTCTGATAAACGGTAGAAATTTGCCACCATCCATTTTGTGGTTATCGTAGTACCAACTGCGGAATATACCGATAGGAATGCCTACGAGGTTTGCCACAATGAGCATAACAGCAAGATCTTTTGGTCTGAGACCGATACTTGCGCCCACTATGAAGTTTGAAGCGTCAAGACCTATTGCAGCGGCAAGTAATACAGTCCAGTAAACGCCGAAGCCTGCACCGCTTAAACTTGCTATTTCTTTATAAGGAATATAGTTGCCTTTTGCAGGCTCATGCCAGTATTCTTTTACGGTGCTGATAAAGTTTTTGGCTTTTGCAACAAGGTTTGTTTTTGTTGCTTTTTCCATAACCTGACCTCCACATAAGATTTTATAGAGAAAAGAGTAAATTTATAAAATAATTATAATATAAAAAAACTGAAAAGTAAATAATCCCTTACTATGTTGTAAGGGATTATCTGATTGTTTATTTAATGATAATATCAATGAATCCTTTAGGACCTACCACTGAATAAACAATGTCGTTGAGCGCTTTGAGCACAAAGTTGAGAATAACGTCAATTGTTTCAGGCTCTGCGTCAGGTGCATATACGCCGATTTCAACAAGCATAGCACGTACTTCATCCATAACTGCATTGTCTTTGTCGTAATCGTTGAGAGTAGATTCAGTCATTTTTTCTGCTTTGTCGAGAATTGCCTGCTGGTCTGCTGTGAGCACATAACCTGTTTCTTCGCAGTATCTTTCAAGGTCGGGAATATAGCTTCTTACAAGAGGCTTAAGGTTTCTTGCATCGTTAAACTGGGGATAATAGTATTTATCTTCATCGGGGTTGTCGCAGTCTGCAACAGTTTTGATTTCGCCTGTTGCAAGGTTGAGAGCAAGTGAAAGAGCAGTGTTGTTGTATTCAAGCTCGTGCTTCTGCTCGTAGAAATACCATGAAGATTCTTTGAAAAGTGCAGTTGAAATATCAAGTGAGCCGTCAGGTGAAAGCTCTCTGCCTGCAGTATCTTCAAACTTCTGACCATAGGGCACAAATGATGTGCCGGGTGCAGTTGAATCGATGTTGATAATTTCATCAGAGTTTGTTGTGGGTGCATTTTTCATAAAGCCGAAAAGGCTGTAGTCGCTTGTGCAAGCACCGAAAGGAAGACCGTAGCCTGCGATGAATGAGAAAGTAACGCCTTCTGCTTCAAGGTTTTTCATAGTCTGGGGAAGTCGTGCTTTCGCTGCATAGAAAGCATCAACTTCTTTTCTTACCACGTCAGAAGAAATGCACCATTTGATTTCGTCATATCTGTCAAGGGGTGCCATATTGAGAAGTGAGGGAGTAGGTCCGAAAAGGTCAGTTGCAAGACCTTTGAGTGCAGCGTCAATAAAATCACGTAAAACCTGTTTGGGGAAAATTCTCAGTGCGACGTTGATAAGATATCCCCAAGGCTCACCTACAAGGTCACTGATAAGTCCGTTGTAGAAAAGGTCTGCAGAATTATCGCAATACTGCTGAGTGAGCATATCTGCAATAATTTCGGTGCCGTCCCATGCGCCTACAATACCAATAACGCGTCTGATGTGGTTTTCTTTTACTGTGGGGTATGCATCCATATATGCAGAAACAACAGAAGCACCCATACTCATAGGAATAAGCACAACATCTTTTGCACCTACTTTGTTGTTTGCAAGGATTGTTTCAATAAAATCGTGTAGACCTTCCACATTCTTTGATGTGTAAGAAAAAGCACCGTAGTTGTAAACATAAAGATAATCTTCATAATTTTCGCCGAAAGTTTCTTTTGCAATATCTTCGCAGGGGATTGCAGAGAAAAAACGCTCTCTTGCTTCGCTGCGGAGTTTTCCGTCTGCACCTTCAGCATAAGGATATTCTGAAACAGGCATTGCGTATCTTGGTGTTACAACACGGGGATGGCTGTTGCCGTTTTCGTCAACAAGGTTGAATTTGAAAAGATTGCTGATAAGTGATTCAACTTTATCCTGGTCGATAACATTGCCTCTGATTGCAGATGAAACAAGAAGCTCAACCACAAGCCCTACAATTGTGAATATTGTGCCTGTGTCGGAGAAAGCTTCATCAAAGCTGTTGAAAAGATTCCATCTTGTTGTGTATTTGCCTTCTGCAATAAGGGGAGCATAGTTTTCATAATCCTGAAGTGTACCTTTTTCGAAAGCACCATCAGCCGTGTAGCTTTCATCAAAAAGATAAGAGTAACTCTGCCCGATACCTGTTACGAAAACAATAAGACTGTTTTCGCCCTCTGCGAATACACTTTTGAAAGCGTCTTCTGTTGCAGGCACAGCAGGTGTGCTTGTTTCTGTAGCTGAAGCGGGCACTGCCACTGCACACACAAGCATTGCGAAAGTGAGAATTAAAGCAATAATTTTTTTCATTTCTTCTGCCTCCTTTATGTATTATGTAAATATACTAACATTTATAAGGCTTATTTGCAATCAGCTTTTATTTTTTCGCCTTTTTGAACAAAAGAAAAGTTATCTTTTCGGTAAAATGCTGATTGGCAGGTGCTTTAAGCACATATGCACCGCAAAATTTTTTTATTTTGTAATGTTCTTTTCTAAATCTCTGTATTCTGTAATCATTGTATCATAAAAAGCTTTGCGCAGATTAAGGTAATCACCTTTATTCTCTCTGCCATAGTGAACGGCGTTGGTGAGAAGTATTCCCCATAGCCCTGTTTCATAATCGACATAGAGGCTTGTTCCCGTAAAACCTGTGTGGCCGTAACTTCCTTGTGACAGAAGTTTTCCGCAGGGAAAAGTCTGATTTCCTTTCAGCTGAAAGCCTAAACCTCTTGACTCTTTTTTGTCAAGAGTGTAATTTCTGATTGCAAGGTTAAAAATTTCTTCCGGAAGATAAATGTCACCATTTTTGGCAATTCCTTTTTTTGAACACATTCCTGCAAAAGAAATCATATCGTCAAGATTTGCAAATACACCTGCATTTCCTGCCACACCGCCAAGAAAGTAAGCGTTTTCATCATGTACATGACCTGTTGCCCATTCTCCCGTGTGCGGATAAAGTTCAGTTGCAGCAACAATTGTTGTTTCTGCATCAGGATTATAGCAGGCGTTTTTCATGCCGAGAGGGTCAAAAACATATTTCTTTGCAAGGCAATCAAGCGTTTCATTGCTTATTTTTTCAAGAATACGTTGCAACACAATATATCCCATGCAGGAATAAACAACGTCTTCTCCTGTGTTATAGCATCTGTCGGAATCAAGAATAGTGAGCAGTGCATCGTTTTCTTTGTGTGGCATATTGAACAAAGCAATTCCTGCAGTCATACCTGATGAGTGTGTCAGAAGATGGTGTATTTTACAATCGCTGAAATTACCGGTGTAAGTGAGAAATTTGCCTATGTTATCGTCAGGAGAAAGTTTGCCTTCTTCTATGAATTTCAATGCAACCATAGTTGTTGAAACAAGTTTTGATAATGAAGCAAGGTCAAAAAGAGTGTTTTCTGTAAGGCTAAAAACTTCAGGCTCAACCTGGCGATTGCCGAAAAATTCACGCAGAAAAATTTTATGACCTGCACCGATAGCAACTGCCGCACAAGGAAAAGCTTTTCCCACACCTGAGCGTACAATTTCTGAAGATTTCTGAAACACAGACCTCACCCCTTTCATGTTTTTTATTTTACATCAATAGGTGTGCACAGGTCAATACTGCTGCAGATTAAATTAATTGTGTAATGTTTCTGTTTGTATTGAAAAAAGCAGTTTTATTGTGATATAATCAAAGTATAAATCAGGCAAGGAGAATTTTCATGGTGCAGATTATATCTTTCATAATGTCAATTCTGTTTGCTGCAGATATGTTTTTAGTAGGTTTATTTCCTGAAAAACAGATTACTGTAACGCAGACAGATGACGTAACAGAATATTATGTAAACGGAGAAGATGAAAATCTGCGTTTCGGTGTTATTGCAGAAGGCAATCTGCTTGAGCCTGATGAAGAAATCAGTGTTGTTGCAGAGTGTCTTAATGATACACTTGACGGAAAAACGGCTAAAGTTTCCGTAACAAGTGAGCAGGCAGATTTTAAAAAGCGCGGATATTTTACTTTTGATTCTGAAAAACCGTATAATATTTTTTCTTTTTCATCAGATAAAAACGGAATTTTTACTGTCAGAATAGAACTTACCGATAGAAAAGAATACAGTTTCAATGTTGGTGTTTTACCTGAAAATAAGCAGGCAAGCGATGATTTTTATTACGGAATTCAGCCATATATTACCCGTGCATACACATGGGGCGAAGGCTTTCAGCTTCCCGGTTACACAGAAGCTCAGTCAGTTGATAAAATTCTCGACACAGCTGAATATCTCGGAGTAAACCTTGTACGTGAAGACAGTGTAGGCTGGGGTGCTATGCAGACAGAGCCTTATGGTGAAGTGAATTTTTCTGTTCAGGATTATCTTGTAAATAAGGTGAATGAACGCGGAATGAAATATAACTGGCTTTTGGGCTACAATGCAGGCAGATGGTCTGCGGCAGACGGTTATAAGGAAAACTACGATGAAGCAATGGGTTGGACTTATCCTCCCGATGAAAAACTGTGGTTATCTTTCACAACCGATGTGGCTGTTCATTATGCTCACAACCCTGATATTCTGTGGGAAATATGGAATGAGCCTAATTACTTTTTCTTTGCAGGAAGCAATGAAGAATATTTTTCACTGCTTGAAAACACTGCAACAGTATTAAAAAATGAAAATCCGTCAGCATATGTTTATTCAGGAGGTCTTGCTGTTGCAGAAAAAGAAAGCAACCTTGTTTTCTATCAGAAATCTGCAGAATTGATTGATAAAAACTTACTTGACAATTTTGGCTATCATAACCACGACGGACTTGATAATTACTTTGATTACGCAAACAGAATGCTTTCTCTTACACAATCGGCAGGTTTGTCATCAGGTGGTTTCAACAGTGAAAGCGGAGTCGGCGGCACAGATGCTGCTACCATTGCCTGCAAAGCTCTTTACACACGCTCAACAGGGGCAGATGGTTTTGTTTCATTTGCTTTCAGGAAAACGGTCACACCTGAAAATGATATCAACAATTTTGCATTTTTCAACGAATATCTTCAGCCGACAGAAGTTGTAATTTCCTATGGCACAGTTATACGTTTTCTCGGCAATGCAGATTTTGTGAAAAACATTTCAAACGAAAAAAATCTTGTAATTGACGAATATCTGGCAGACGGCAAAAAAATTCTCGTTTACTATAGCCTTGGTGACAAAACAAAAGTTGCTACACCTGAAGGTGATTACAAGGCCTACGATATGTTTGGCAACGAAATTTCTGTGGGAAGAAGATTGACAGTTACAAATTTACCTGTCTATATAATTTATAACTGATTGTATTTTCTATTGAAATATGTTAGAATGAATTCAGACTTGATATGTAAACGGAGAAGATTAAAATGAAACCTGCTATTGCATTTGTTTCTGTTGCAGCTGTTTTTGCAGGCGTGACAGCAGCAGGAATCTGTTTAAAAAAGTTCATAAAACCGAAAAAAACTAATTACAATCTTCCTGTAAACTTTACAGTGACGGCACATACGGGCTGTGAAGGCAGAAAAGATAACTCCCTTGAAAGCATTTCGGCAGGTGCAGCTGCAGGGGCAGATATTGTGGAAATTGACCTTCATTTTATGCCCGACGGCACTGCTGTGCTTTCTCATGATAAGCCGAATAATGATTCATCAGGCAAAATTTATCCCACTCTTGAAGATGCATTTCGTGTGTTATCTGAACTTGATGTGAAAATGAATATAGATGTCAAATCTACAGATAACATTTCTTCAGTTTTTCCCATTGCTGAAAAATATGGTGTTGCAGACAAAATCTTTTTCACGGGAGTTAACGAAGATTTTGTTTCTGCAGTCAAAGAGGGTGCACCTGAAATCAGCTATTATCTTAACGTCAGCGTTGACAAAAGCAAAAAAACTGACAAAAATTATATTTCTTCAATTGTTGAAAAGGTTAAAGATTGCGGTGCTGTGGGCATTAATCTGAATTTCAAAGGCTGTTCAGAAGAACTTGTTGATTCTTTCAGGAAAGAAAACCTGCAGGTTTCTGTCTGGACTGCAAACAAAAAATCAGAGATGCTCCGTTGTCTGAGTTTATCACCTGATAATATCACCACAAGATATCCGTCAGTTATTTTATCGTTGATATCAGACTAAAAATATAAATGCAAATAATAATTTCTGAAAGGAGAAATTTTTATGGGACTTATTAAAGCAGGAATAGGCGCATTAGGCGGCACACTTGCAGACCAGTGGAAAGAGTTTTTCTACTGCGAATCAATCGAAAACGACGTGCTTATGACAAAAGGTCAGAAGCGTGTAAGCGGACGTTCTTCAAACACAAAAGGTAACGATAACATCATTTCAAACGGCTCAGGTATTGCTGTTGCAGACGGCCAGTGTATGATTATTGTTGAGCAGGGCGAAGTTGTGGAAGTCTGCGCAGAGCCCGGCGAATACACTTATGATAAATCAACAGAGCCCAGCATTTTTGCAGGCAGTTTCGGCGAATCACTTAAAGAAACATTCAAAACAGTAGGTAAGAGATTTACTTATGGTGGCGATACAGGCAAAGACCAGAGAGTTTATTATTTCAACACAAAAGAAATTATTGATAACAAATTCGGCACTCAAAACCCCTTTATGTTTGAAGTTGTTAACAAACGCATAGGAATGGCAAGGTCTGTTCAGGTAAGATGTAACGGTGTTTATTCATACAAAATCACAAACCCACTTCTTTTCTACACACAAATTGCAGGCAATGTGTCTGACGAATACAGACGCGAAGAAATTGATATGCAGCTTAAAACAGAGTTTATTTCTGCTTTACAGCCTGCTTTTGCAATGCTTTCGGAGCTTGAACTCAGACCTGCACAGATTCCTGCAAAAACAACTGAACTCAAAAGTGCACTCAACAAGGCTCTTAAAGTTGAATGGACAGACCGCAGAGGCATTTCTGTTGAATCAATTGCTCTTAATCCTATCACTCTCACAGCAGAGGATATGAAGAAAATCAACCAGATGGAAGATGCTGCAACAATGGGCTCAAACCCCTTTATGATGGCAGGCAGAATGACAGATGCTCAGGCAAATGCAATGGAAGCTGCAGCAGCAAACGAAAACGGCTCAATGATGGGCTTTATGGGAATGAATATGGCAATGGGTGCAAATGGTGGCTTCAATGCAGCTCAGATGTATAATACAGGCGTTCAGCAGCAACAGCAGATGGCACAGCAGATGGCAGCAAACGCACCTGAACAGAATGGCTGGAAATGTGCTTGCGGTAACACTGAAACAGGAAATTTCTGCCAGAATTGCGGTGCTAAAAAGCCTGCTCAGGCAGAAGGCTGGTTGTGTAGCTGCGGAGCAGTGAATAAAGGCAAATTCTGCCCCGAATGTGGCGCAAAGAAACCTGCTGATGCACCTCTTTATCAGTGCGATAAGTGCGGATGGAAACCTGCAGATCCTAAAAATCCGCCAAGATTCTGCCCTGAATGCGGAGATGCTTTTGACGAAAAAGACGCAAAATAATTTTCCTATATAAAAAATCATCAGGTAAGGAGATGATTGAACTTGTCAGCAATTCTTGAACAAAAATGTCCTAATTGCGGCGGTGCAGTTGAATTTGATGCCAAGTCACAACGGCTGAAATGCCCTTATTGTGATACGGAATTTGACATTGCTGCAATCGAGCAGGCAGAAGAATTTGCTTCAAACTCCACGCAGGAAATGAACTGGAATGCACAGAATTCACAGTGGGAAGCAGGGGAAGCAGAATCAATGAGCGTTTATTCCTGCAATTCCTGTGGCGGTGAAATAGTTGCAGATGCAACAACAGGTGCCACAACTTGCCCTTATTGCGGAAATCAGGTTGTGGTGAAAGGGCAGTTTTCAGGTGAACTTAAGCCTGACCTTGTCATTCCATTCAAGGTTGATGAAAAAACAGCAAAAGAAGCACTGAAAAATCATTTCAAGGGTAAAAAATTTATCCCTAAAGGCTTTATTGATGATAACAGAATCGAAGAAGTCAAGGGCATATATGTGCCTCACTGGCTTTTTACCTGCGATGCTTTGGTTGAAGCTTCTTTTCAGGCTGAAAAACGCACCACCTGGGCTGACAGCAAAAACTTTTATACAAAAATATCAAAATATAATCTCTACAGAAGCGGAAGCATCGGCTTTGACAATGTTCCCGTTGACGGCTCAACAAAAATGCCCGATGACCTTATGGAATCGGTTGAACCCTTTGATATCAGAGAAGCAGTGCCCTTTAACACCGCTTATCTTGCAGGCTACCTTGCAGATAAATATGATGTAAGCGCTGATATGAGTATGCCGAGGGCAAACGAGAGGATTCAGCAGAGTGCATTTGATGCATTCAGACAAACTGTAGGCGGATACGATGTAGTGACTCCCGTTGCAGCAAATATGAATGTTGCAAACGGTATTTACAAATACGCCCTTTACCCTGTGTGGATTCTCAACGTGAAATGGAACGGGCAGATACACACCTTTGCAATGAATGGTCAGACGGGCAAACTTGTGGGCAATATCCCCACAGAAGAAAAGAAAGCCCGACTTATCGGCGGTCTTGGTGGACTTGCGGCAGGCGCACTTATTTATGCAATTGCCTGGTTCGTTTCGTTGCTGTAAGGAGGTGCAGAAATGACTAAAAAGTTTTTCGCAATTCTTATTGCAACAATAATGTGTTTTGCTTTTGCCGTTTCTGTATCAGCAGATGATTTTCAGCAAGTGGAAAGAACACTTCCTCTTGTTGTGGATAATGCAGACATTCTTTCAGAAAGTCTGGAAGAATCTCTTAACGAAAGGTGCGAAGCAATTTCTGCAGAATACGAAATGGAAATTGCAATTGTCACCGTAAATGATTTTGACGGAAAAACAAGCCAGTCTTTTGCCGATGATTTTTATGATTACAACGGCTATGGCTGGGGTGAAAATGACGACGGTATGCTTGTGGTTTACAAACCCGGCACAGATGGCAACAGAGAAATTGCTATCACAACCCATGGTGAAGGTGATTCAGTTTTCTTTGAAGGAATCGTAAACGGCATAATCGATGAGATGGTAGATCCGCTTATTGATGAAGATTATGAGAAAGCCTTCAATATCTATCTCGACAGAGCAGAGCAGGAACTTAAACCGGGCATTCCGTTCATGTGGCTTTTCATACTTATGATTTTCGGTGCAGTGATAGGTATTCTTGTGGTGAATTCAATGATTTCAAAAAACAAGACAATTGTTGCACAGAAAAATGCAAAAATTTACACACGTCAGGGTAGTATGGCTGTAACGGGTTCAACAGACACATTCCTTTACAGCACTGTCAGGGTGCAGCCAAAGCCGCAGCAGAGCAGTTCAGGCGGCACTCACACAAGTTCATCAGGCAGATCACACGGCGGTGCAAGCAGACGATTTTAATTATGTAATTTGTTAAAGAATCAGGAGAATAAAGCTATGAAAAAAATTATAAGCATTCTACTCGTGTTTGCCCTTATGGCAACAAGCTTTTCAGTTTTTGCAGCAAAACCCATTCCTGAATATGACCACAACTGTCTTACAGATTGTAAAGGCGAATGTGAATATTCACCTATAGTTGTTGTTCACGGCATTATGCAGTCGCAGGTTTATGTGCAGGATAAAGAGGGCAACGATATTCTCACAAGCGATGGTTTCCCCATTGTTGAGGGTATGGATATGCAGTTTATGTTTGATATGAAAACTATCACAAATGAAATCCCTTCAATTCTTCTCAAACTTGTTCTCAGTTTTATCACAGGCGACAGAGATGTTTTGGTTGATGAGCTTGTGAATGTTGTTGACAAAGCTTTCAACTCTCACTATTTCAGTGCAGACGGCACACGTGAAAACGGAGTGCACGTTGATGAATACTGGTATTCTGACGAAGTTGCAATGACAAAGCCCGATAAATCATACGGCTATGCACAGGGCTACAGAAAAGATGAAAACGGCAACACTCTTCCATCATACAAATATGAGCACGAATACGATTTTATAAAAGCTCAGGTTGATATCACAGGCTATTGCGAAAAAGCGGGCTATGACCACGCATATTACTTTGCATACAGCTCATTCGGCGATACTCTTGAAACTGCCGAAAGACTTGATTCCTACATTCAGATGGTGAAAGAGCAGACAGGTCACGATAAAGTGACGGTTGTATTCATCAGCCTTGGTGGCACAATCGGTAATGCTTACCTTGCAAAATATTGTGACCCTGCTGATATTGACAGAATAATTTTTGCTGCAGCAGCAACAGACGGCTCATATCTTTTGAGCGACCTTATGAATGCTGCTCTCAGCTTTGACGACAGCGAGCTTTTCTATTCAGAAATGCTTCCCCTTATTCTTCAGCTTACCGACAGCGGTATGGATTGGCTTGGTTATCTTCTCAACTTTGTAACAAGAGCAATTCCCCAAAGCCTTTTCACAGACCATATTGATTACATTGCAGGCAGAGTAATCAAGGAAGTTCTCGGCAATCTCATTATGAATTGTCCGTCAATGTGGGCGCTTGTTCCAAGCGGAGAATATGAGGCATTAGCTCAGAAATATATTTCAGATGAAGCACATGCTGCTCTTAAAGCGAAAACTGATGAATACTATCAGATTCAGAAAAACGCACCCGCTACAGTGAAGAAGCTTTCTGATGAAGGTATGGATATTTTTGTAATCTGCGGTTATGGACTTCCGCTTCCCAGTGCAATTGAAAACTGGGATTACAGTTCAGACAATATCATTCAGATTCAGTCAACATCTTTAGGTGCAACATCTGCAAAATATGGCGAAAAACTCCCTGAAGGATATAAACCTGCAATTGACGCAAGTTATATTTCTCCTGATGGCTCACTTGATGCAGGTACTTGTGCACTTCCTGAAAGAACATGGTTTATTAAAAATCAGAGCCATCTGAAACTTCAGTCATCTGTTGAAGACGTTATTCAGCTTTGTATTGATATTGCAATAAACAAATCAATTACTGATGCAAGAGTAAATAACGGCGGATATGCTCAGTTTAACGAATACCGCGATAACAAAGGTCTTCGTGATGTAATCCGCACATATGAAAATCTTACTGAAGAAGAGCTTGCTTCTGTTTCAGCAGAAGACAAAGCAGAGCTTGATGCGTTGTATAATTCAGCTGTAACTGAAATGGCAAAACGCACATGGAGTTATGATAACGCAAAGAACATAGAAATTGCCCTTTACACAAAATTCTATGACCTTGGCTACAAAGATGAAAAACCCTTTGTAAGATATGAACTGAACGGAAAACTTACTCCGTTTTTCAAGGCTCTCAGCGACTTTATGCTGAAAGTTTACGGACCGAGAGATTATTACACATCCAAATAAAATTAACCCCGGAAATTCCTGTGAAAGAATTTCCGGGGATTTTTTGTCTGGTGGGCAGAAACTATTGTTCTGCTGTATAATTTTCTACTGCATACATAAACCCGTTTATGAGAAACTCGTCTGCTTCTTTTGCAGGAGCTGTGAATTTCAATAAATCAAAACCGTGGAAGCAGCCGTCAAACATTCTGAAATGCACTTCAACACCTGCTTCTTTCAGGTTTTCAATGTATTCCACTGTTTCATCAGTAAAAGGTTCGATTGTGCCAACATAGGTAAGTGTGGGCGGAAGATTTGTGTAATCTGTTTCGCGGGCAGGGGATGCGTATTTTGACACATCGTCAGTGCCGTAGTTTTCACCAAGATATAATTTCCAGCCGACTTCGTTAGATGCACTGTTCCATATAGGAGCATCGTTATTCTGTGAAGATTCTGTAATCATTCTGTCGTCAAGCATAGGGTAAAGGGGCATCTGAAAAGCAATGTTAACATCGCCTGTATCTCTTGCTTTTAGTGTAACTGCTGCACACAGTCCGCCGCCTGCACTGTTACCGCCTACAAAAATCTGGTCATCACGCATGCCGTAGTTTTTGCCGTTTTCTTTAAGCCATAAAAGTGCATTATAGCAATCGTTGAAAGCAGCAGGATAAGGTGCAGTAGTTGAATTTGTATAATCGGGAGCCACAACAACGCAGCCTGAAGCATCTACAAAATTCTGAATAAAGGCGAAATCCTGCTCAGGACAACCGAGTCCGTAGCCACCGCCGTGTATCCACAAAAGACCGGGCACATTTTCTTTTTTCTCTTCGGGTGAATATACTGAAAGACGGAGTTTGCTGCCGTCTTTGCGTTCAATATAAATTTCTTCGCGGTTTATATCTTTTGTAAGGTCAGGAAGCCCTATGTTATCAAGAAACAAGTTTGCAATTTTAAAGAATCCCACAGTAAACTGAGGCATAATAATTCTGATAAGGTTGCCTGCAAAGCGAAGTTCAGGGTGAATATCGCTTGTTTTCACATTCCATAAACCGTCAGATAAATTGCCGATTGTTCTGCTGCCTTTTGCTTCAGCCGTCGCAGATACCGTAAGTGGCGTTAAAAGAAAAATAAGTGAAAGTAAAACTGCAATTAATTTTTTCATATAACTCATCCTTTCTTTATCTGTTTTTATAGTAACACATTTTCTTCAGAAAGACTATATCAAAAAAGAAAATACTGATTTTTTCTTTCGGTGTATATTATTGATTTTTGCGGAATTAGTGATATAGCTTGCTGAAAATGAAATAGACTGTCTTTGAAAAGACAGTCTATTTTTTTATCCGTTGATTTCTTTCATTATTTCATCGTATGTGATGATATTTCCGTATTTTGTGAAATCTGCTTTTTTGCCGAGAATTCTGATGTTTTCAACCATAGGTTTGCAGTTTGTGTAAATTGGTTTGCCGGGTGTGATGGGATAAATGCCAAGGCAGGAGAAAATGTACCACGCTGCTGTTGAGCCGTTGTCTTCGTCTCCCGGGAATCCGTCATCTTTCCATGAGAATCCTTCGCTGCAGATTTTCTTAAGCCAGTATTCTGTTTTTTCAGGATATCCTAAATATGTGTAGATGAACGGAATGTGGAAGCTTGGCTGATTTGATATAGCACATTGACCCCAATCGCAGGCAGCCATTTCTGTCATTTCATGAATTTCGTAGTTATATCCGCCTACTCTGTAGTCAGCAGGTGTGGCAAAAAATTCGTCAAGTTTCTTGACAAGACCTTCTTTACCGCCGTAAAGCTCAGCCAGACCTTCAATATCGTGCTGCACTGCAAAACTTGTCTGCCATGCTGCTGCTTCAGTATAATCTCCGCCCCATCTGATAGGGTCAAAGTCAGGTTTGAAGTTGCCGTCAGAATCTTTAGGACGCATAAAGCCTGTTTCGCTGTCGAAAATGTTTTTATAATTTTTTGCACGCAGACGATATGAATCTCTTTTTTCGCTTTCTCCTAAAATGTCAGCCACAGTTGCAAGGCAATCGTCAAAATATGCTGCGTCAAGTGTAAGGTTTACGCTTTCGGAATATTTATCACAGGGCACATAACCCAGATTCAGATATTCTTCGCAACCTTCTCTGCCGTATGCAGCAACGGTTGAAGATTTGTTTGCGTGGTGCTCCATACCTTCAAAAGCAATTTTAAGCAAATCTTCTGATATAAGGTTTCTTGTGGAAACATCGGCAATTACTGCGTCAATAGCAGTGCTGGGCATACAATTCTGCGCATCGCCTGCAGTCCATCGGGGGAGCCATCCGCCGTCAATATAGTCCTGAATATATCCTTCGATAATTTCAGGGAGAATATCTTTTGCAACTATTGCGTAGAAAGGATAGTTTGTGCGGTATGTATCCCAGAATCCGTTATCTGTGTATCTCACACCGGGAAGCACTTTGTCTGCGGAAGGTGAGTAGTGAATTGGATTACCATTTTCGTCAGGCTCGTATGCTTTGTGAGGGTAAAGGAATGTGCGGTACATACAACTATAAAAAGTTTTCATTGTATCTTCGTCAGCGTCAATTTCAATCTTGCTGAGATATTCATTCCAGATACGCTCGTTTTCTGCTTTCAACTCATCAAAACTGCTGTAAACAGAATCGTGTTTAAGATTTCGCACTGCCTGCTCATAACTTATGAAAGATGTTGCAACAGTGAATGTAACATCTTTTTTCTTAAGAGCGATGTGTATACCTGTGCCTTCGCCTTTGATGTGAAGGCTGTGTTTTGTTTCGCAGGTGTCTTTGCTTCCTGTGAGAATTTTGTCGACGTCAACGGAATCTTCATCAAACTGAAAAACGTAATAACCTTTCAGCGTGCCTTTGTCATGGCTCTTTTTACCGCGGTTGCAGTCAGTCCAGCAATAAAGGCGGTTAGTTTCCTTGTCAAACTCATATTCGCAATTATATTTTACAGGCAAAACAGAAAGGTAACGGTCAAAATCTTTTTTGAAACTTAATCTTACACAAGCACCGTATTCTGTGGGAGTAAGTTCAAAATCACAAAAAGGTCTTTTAAGATAGCATTTAAGATAATGGGGTTCAAGAATTGCCTTTTCAGGGTCGTATCCTGACCAGCAGTCTTCAAAATCAACATAAGGCTTTTCTGTCTGCGGCATCATCGTGAAAGCACTGTGGTCACTAATCCAGGGGCTTGGCTGACGTGTAAGTCTTATGCCCTCAACAGAGCGGTCTTTCGGATGATAATACCAGCTTCCGCGGGAAGTTTCTGTCTGCAGGCTGAATGCTGCAAAACCGAAAGGCTTCTGCACAAGGGGCAGAGTGTTGCCCTGTGAAAATCTGTGAAGGGATTGAGAACCTTGTTTTATATTTACGTATTTGAGATAATTCATAAAAACACCTGCTTTCACTGATTATATTGCTATGATATCACATAGTTATAAATCTTGCAAGGTGTGGTTTTTAAAAGAAAGAAATGTTATCTGATAGCCATAATCCTTCTGAATTCTTCACTGTTTTTGAATTCTTCGGAAAGTTCAGGTCTGTTTAAAAGTCCGTCTTTCATATCTTCAAGAAATGAGCCTTCCCAGAAGCGGTATGCTTTTGTTTTGTCAAACTCAAGGCCCTTTACTGCCTTTGAAGTGTGAATAAGGACATCGGGGCTTTCATCGTAACTTTTTGCAAGCAATAAACCTTTTTCAAAATGTTCAAGAGCAGATTTTTCATCTCCTGCAACAAGTTTTTTAACACCAAGGCGATGGTGGTTGATTACCACAAGATAATGGCTTTTGCCGTAGTCGCCGTCAGGCATAACTTTTTCAACAAGGTTTATATATGCTTCTGAAATGTCACCGTCAGCATCAAGGAAATTTTTATATTTTCTGTTCATAATTTCGCCAAAAAGGCGGAGCATTTCTGAAATACCGTTTGCGCATGCACGTGCTCGTTTTTCATCATCGTGGGGGTACATATACATTGCTTCATAATCGCGTGTATTCTGCATAATGGGCATCTGTTCAAGAATTTTTTCTGCGTCTGAAATATCAACTCCGCTGTTTTCAATAAGGCTCAAATCACGCAGGTAACGGCACATAAGCTTCTGTGTCCAGATTCTGATGCTGTCAGTGGTGCAGTAAGTCTGTATGTTTTCGTAAATTCTGTCAACTTCTGATTTTATCGAAAGCAGATATTCATCGTCATACTGTGCGTGAATAAGTGCATTTAAATATTTTGAAAGCAAATCGTAATTCCCCGGAAATTCTGTGATTGCAGTTTTAAAAATATCTCTTGCGTCTTTGATTCTGCCCTCACTCAACAGGCGTGAATATTCGTTTAAGTATTTTTCAATTTGTTTTTCTTTTTCAATCATATCAGTGCCCAGCAGGCTGTCAACAGTAACGCCGAAGAATGATGCGATTACGGGTAGCATAGTTATATCGGGATAAGTTTCTCCACGCTCCCATTTGCTTATTGCCTGAAATGACATGCCGAGGAAATCTGCAAGTGCGTCTTGTGTCAGGTTTTTTGATTTGCGAAGTTTTTTAAGGTTTTCTCCGAAATAGATTGTCATATATATCACCTTTCTTTATCAAATAATACGACGTCGTTTACAAACAGATAATAACAGTTTTCCCGGAATTAAACAATAACTTATTTTTTGAAATGAATTCTCCTGCTGAGAGAATATTTCTATCGTTACGCTTCCTGCAAAGAAAAACCACCCGAAAATCGGATGGTCATCTGTTTATTCGCAATAAAACCTGATTGCACTACCTGCGTATTCTGCAGTGCCGTCAGCGTGCTTGTCGATGTTGTTTTTAAAGCGTTCATCAAGCACATATATCTGTCCCAGACCTGACAGAATTTCTTTTGTGCAGGTGTAGTAGTTTTCTGTGATAAAATTCTGCAGTTTTTTCACAAGGCTTTGTACCTTTTCGCAATCAGGCTTTTCACTGTTTTTCCTGCAAACTGCAAACTCTGCAAAAATATCATTCATTCCGTCAGCAAGGGAAGAATATTTTTCTTCTGTGTAACCTGAAGCTTTTTCGGAATATTCTTTGTAAGCATCGGTTTTGCCCCATTTTTCTAAAACTTCGGATTGGTAATTGTTATTCATATATTTTCTCTCTTTTCTGTCAAAAAAGCTGTGAATTTATCTGTGCCCATACAACAATATTATCAGCAAGAACAATTTTATTTACGTCAAGAAAACCGCTGTCTACAAAATTGTTATCTGTATAAATTATGTTTGAACAATATTTGCCGAAATTTATTCTGCCTTTTGATTTGTTGTCATCAAAGAAGGTACCTGAATCAATTGTGTTATCTTTAAAAACAAAACCATTCACATTGTTTGTTTTCATAACAAGTGACGGCACATCCTTGAATGTGTTTGAAGTTATTTCGATGTTTGTAAAAACAGATGTTTCTGCACTTCTGCCTGCGATATTTGTGCCGATTTCAATTACTGTGCCCCAATCGCTGTAATTACACATTTCGAAGGTGTTGTTTCGTATAACAAGGTTATCAACGCCTGTGCCTTCTTGCCAGAGTGTAGGCTCAATATCCATAACAACCTTTATTGCCTGAGCCATAGTCTTATAAAATCTGTTGTTTTCGCAAACTCCGTTTGAAGATTGAAGCAGAAGACCTCTTGCTCTGTTTTCGTGGAAATAATTGTTGCGGATTATGTAGTTAGAGCTGTTGCATTCCATGCTGTAAGCGGTCCAGCCTGTTGTTACACTTTCAGACAGGCCTTCAACAACAATCTCTTTTGTTATCCAGTCAATGTCTTTGACGGAAATAATCTTTGCAGTTAAACCGGTGTTTTCAAATTTATCATTCTTGAATGCAAGAGTATCGCCGACTTTAAGCCTCATTGCAGATGCAGTCAGCGTAAGCGTGTTTGATTTTACTGCTGAAACATATCCAAGACCATCGTGCACGTTAATTGCATCATCGCCCATTCCGCTGATATCACAGCCTGAAATGTTAAAGAAGCCGTCAGTGTTTACGATGTGAATTGCATCAGCACACAGTGATACACTTCTTTTATCTTTATATTCGGGCTTAACGCCGATAAAGCAGTTGATAATCTGAAAATGTGAACAGTTATCTTCGCAGATAAAAGCCATTCCAGGGCTGCCGAAAATGCTGACATTATCGAATGTTATGTTTTTACTTGCATTTCTGATGCTGAAAATTGTACCGTCATAAACATAGTGGCGGAGTATATAAGTTTCGCCGTTTTCAAAACCGTCCATACATCCGTTGTGAGTAACACGCAGTGTGTTTTCAGAAATTTTTTCAACAGATTTTATCGGGTCTGTTTCCTGATAAAGATAGTTTTCTTTTGATGAAAGCTTTGCACCGAAAGTGAATGTTTCAGGGTCGCATTGTGTAATTGCCATAAAACGGCAGTTTTCGTTGCAGTATTCGGCATTTCTGAAAACAAGTTCAATTGTATTGCTGTCGGCATTATTATTCTGAATAGTAACAACAGATGCAAGGGGACTTTCTTCCCAATTCCAGTCAAAATTAAGGTTGCGGATTTCAACACAATCGCTGTTTCTTATGAAAAATCTGTAACCTGTTTCAGAAAAAATAAATGTTGCATCGTTTCCTTCGATCAGCAAATCTGTGCAGTTGTTGGCGTCAAGACCGTTGATGCTTCTGAAATAATATGTTCCTTTGTTAATAACAAGTTTTGTCTGCGGATGCTGTGAACAATAGTCAAGAGCTGATTGGAATGCAGAAAAATTATCTTCGTTTTCTTCAGAAAGACCGAAATCGGAAGCGTTCACAACTGTCATTTTTTCTGCCTTTGGTCGATGAATGTAAAATCTTGTGCCGTTTGCACCGTTCAGTTCATCTGCTGATCTGAATTCGCTCAGGTCAGAAAGTGTTTCAACAATCACATTGCTTTTTTCAGGCAAAGCAAATGATGATGTGAAAAGCAGAATTATTGATGAAAGAAACGTAACTATTTTAATAAGCATAATATCACCTGATTATGTATTGTGTTTTTTCAGAATCTTTCCCAGAAATCAATTCCCCAGGGGTGAGATTGTTCTTCCCATTCATCCCTGTGTTTGAGAATTTTTTCTCTCATTTCCTTTACCTTGTCTCGGTAATTCTCGTCATCGGCAAGGTTGTTTGTTTCCCAAAGGTCATTTTTTATATCGTAAAGGAAAGTCCATTTGTCTTCTTCTTCGTCTCCGTTACGGTATTCGATAAGCTTGTAGTTTTCGTCTTTCACACCGCGTACAAATTTATCGAAAATCAGATAAAGTTCATCGCGGAATTTTTCACCGTGCTCACCGTCAAGAAGATGCGCAAAGCTTTTTCCGTCAACAGATGACGGCACATCTATTCCTGCTTTTTCGCAGAGTGTGGGGAAAATATCGTAAAGGTAAACATAAGCGTCATTTCTTTTATTTTCTGCAATTCCCGGTCCTGCCATAATAAGTGGAATACGCACGCCGTGCTCGTAAATATCTTCTTTGCCGAGCCAGCCGTGCTGACCAACTGCAAGACCGTTGTCACCTGTGAAAACGATAATTGTGTTATCTTCTTCGCCTGATTCTTTCAGTGCATCAAGAAGCCTTCCGACTTCGTAGTCAAGATGAGTTATCATTGCGAAATATTCTGCAATGTGGCGTCTGATTTCTTTTTCATCGCGTGGATATGCGGCAAGGTGCTCATCACGATGCACCATAAGGGGATAATTTGTATCGATAATTTCCTGAAAATTTGGCGGTAATGTAATTTTTTCATGGTCATACATTTTACGGAAACTGTCAGGCATTGTGCGTGGGTCGTGGGGTGCAAGAAAAGCAAGATACATAAAGAAAGGGTTTTCTTTATCTGCGTTTTTCTTAAGCAATTCAATAGCTGAATCAGTAAGTAGCGTGCTTGAATGTTTGCCCGGGTCAAATTCATCACAGTGCTGCTCCTGTGGGTGGTTATCGCTGTAAAAATCCACCACAAAGTTAATCACGTTATCGTATTTTCCTGTAGGGTCAAAACGGCAGGTAGGCACATTCCAATGGTCCCACATTCCGCCGAAGAAAATTTTAGCCCCCTGAGTGAAACTGCGTGCATAAGCAGGGCAACCGTTGTGCCATTTTCCCAGACCAATTGTTTCGTAGCCGTTACTTTTAAAAGTTTCGGCAAGTGTTTTATGCTCTTCGGGAATGTTGCCGCCCAATTCTTCAAGATGGAAGGGGTTTCTTCCTGATAAAATCATGGCACGGCTCGGCATACACACTGCACCGCAGGTGCCGCCTGCAATATGTGCACGCACAAAAGATGTGCCACGCATGGCAAGCTTGTCAAGGTTAGGTGTAATAATTTCATTGTTACCCAGAGCATGAATTGTATCAAAACGCTGGTCATCTGTAACAATAAATAAAACATTCGGTTTTTTACTCATAAAGCACCACCTGTTCTGCAAAAGAATCTGAGTTTATTAATCAATATATATTTCTCTTACAGTGTTTTTTCCTGTTGTAATCTGATATAAATTATCGTTCACTTTGCCTTCAAAATCATCGTGAAGATGGCCTGAAAGAATTGCCCTGATATTTTTGCAGTTAACAATAAAATCAAAAGCATCACGGGTTATTTCGTCCTGCTTCTGTTGTTCGTATCTGTGTTGTGTATAATTCTGCATCAGTTCTTCAGGTACAGACATAAGGTAAGCAGGGTAGCCGTCGTTGCCGATTACAAAGTCATAAAATTCCCTTGTGTATAAAGGCACATGGACGCAAAGAATTATGGGGTATTCTTTTTTTGCTTCTTTTTTCAGGAAATCAAGCTGTTCTTGTTCAAAAAGGTAGTAGGAGTTGTCAATTGCAACAAAGTTCACTCCGCCGATTATTCTTGAGGAGCATCTGATATCGTTTTTGAAAATTTTCTGCACTCTCGGAAGAGTTCTGTTTCTGTAGGCAGCGTCTTCTTTGGCTTCGCCTAAATAATGGCTGAATTCGTGGTTGCCTGCACTCATGAAAATATCAACGGAATTGGCAAATTCTTCTGCTTTTTCGTAATTCAGTTCGGAAACAAAGTCGATAAGGTCGCCTGTGTAAATAATTGTTCTTTGTTCATTCAGTGATTTTTCTTTCAGGAAAGCAAGGTTTGCTTCTGCATAAGGCATATCTTTTTTTCTTCTTGCAGAAAGTTCGAGTTTCCTTTCGGTTTCTCTGCTGTCAGCATAAGAGATATGTGTGTCGCTTGCGTGAAGAACACAGAAAGGCTCTTTCGCTCCTAAATGAAGATAGTTTTTTAAAATTTCCATAATTTTACACCTGATCGCTTTTATATAGTTTCAAACAACCCTATGCCGTTTTTTATTTTATATCGATATTTACTCCGTTTACTTCCACACCAGTGTTTGCACGTATCATAATGTATCTTACGCCGTCAATAACCTGTGTGGTAACAAGGTCTGTTCTGTCCGGATTTACTTTAATCTGCACATCAGGCGTTACAAGCTGAAATTTTTTAACGTCGATTATGCTCTTTGGCGCAATTTCTGCACCTTCGCCGAACTCTTCGTCAAATTTGTCTGAAAAACGTTCAACTCTTTCTTCGTTTACACCGCAATCTTCAAGAACTTCCCTGAATGTTTTTTTAGAAAGTTTTAATGGTTCTTCCTGCTTTGTTGCCTTGTGCTCCTGCACCATAACTGAAACGTGGTCGTGCACAGAACGCATTACATTGAAGTCACACTCTTCTTCGAGAGTTTCTTTAAGGCAGGAGTTTAGGCTGTCTTTTTTCTCCGCTGCTGAAACGGGAATCTCAACGCCGAAAATATTGTCAACAAATTCGGGGTGAACATCTGAAATATCGCGGGTATAATAAAGCACGTTGTAAATGTTGGCAGCTCTGTTGTCGAAAGACGGAAACATAAATCCGATATCAGGGTTTGAAAGGACTGAATATTTGTCAAAAGTTCTGAATGTGCCGTCATATTCGCGGAAATAAAGTCCGGTGTTCAGTTCTTTGACAGGGCAGATGCTGCAAACAATATATGAAAACTGTGAGGAAGAATCCATATCTTTTTCCCCATCATCAGAATATTCAAACACATCATATGTATCGTGAATAAGCAGTATTGCAAAATTGCCTTCAAAAGAAACGCTTTCTATAACTGTTTCATAGAATTTTGTAAGCAGTTCATCATCTTTCAGATGGGAATCACGCAGAGCCATAAGCATTTTGTGCTTTTCGCTGGCAGAAACTTCCATAGCACCGTATTCAAGGTCCAGAAGATTGGTGCCGAGAGAGCCGGAAAGTGATTTTTTCATCACTGCAAGGATTTTTTCGCTTTCGTCGGTAGAGCACTGCGCTACTGACTGGCTGAATTGTGAAATTATAGTTTTTTCAGAGTTTACCATACAACCCTTGAGGCTGATTATATTATTTTTATCAGGACGGAAACGTCTTCTGATTTCTCTTATTTCTTTATCTGTCATTATGTCTGCTCCTTGTCACAAGATAGAAAAATTATACCACCTTCTTTATGTAAAAATCAACACCGAAGATGTTAAATTATAATTTATCTTGTTGATTAAATTTAATATCGTAGGGAACGGCGGTTTCCGACGTTGAGCAAAAAGCAAACGTAAATTGGCGGTTTGTCGGCAAGCGCCAAACCCTACAATGTTAAAATTAATTGCACGATAAATTATAATTTATTTTTAATTAAAACAAAAAAACAGGCAGTTAGTTAAACTGCCTGTCTGACTTGTTAATTTATAAATAATCGCGAGTTATAGCAAGCGATTCATTTGAAAGAGTAAAAGGATAGTTTGAGAACATTACATGCATATTTTTTTTAACAAACAAGGCTTGAACTTCAGTTCCGTTACCCCAAGAAAATTTAGTCTGATTAATCTGAGACTCGTCATCTTCAGTTGTTATTGTTTCAATATTTCCTTCTATATCGTATTTTATGTCGGCTATTATTTTTATTGTGTTTTCTACATCTCTTTCTTCTAACCTGATCAGCTGATTATCATCATTATAATTTAGGGTTATTGTATCAGGGTCATCGAAGTTTTCGCCTTCTATGATTTTCACACAATTGTTGTCCAGATAACTTATACTGCTTATATGCGTTAAATCTTTATTTATGGCTGTTTCTTTACAAATTCTGCCTTGTGAATCGTATTCAAAATTAACGCTACGTATTTCATCATCATTGTACTTTACTGAATATTTAATGAGATTTCCGTTTGTATCATATTCGTAGAAATATGACATTCCATTAGGATAATCTTTTTGTGTCAAATTATCATCTGAATATATACAAGTGAAGGAAGGGTCAGATGGTCCGGAAGGGTCGCTGTCTTTAAATTCAATAATTTGACCCATATCGTTGAATTTATATGTGCGTTTTCCCATGGTGACAGAGTTTGAAGACCACACGAGCTCTGTATCACCAATAGTTAAAGGAATACAGAAGCCCGTATTGTTATTCAAAGCTTCACTGTTAGGATTTTCTGTTGCTGCATCAGATTTTTTATTTATCTTATCGAAAATAAGAAAACCCGACAAGCCAATAATTATCGCAACTGCAACTGCAATAATCGTAATTATCTTTTTCTTCGATTTTGTCATAATGTTTCACCACACCGTAAATTTATATGAACATTTTATCATTTCTGAAAAATAAATGCAACAGAAAATAAAAATTATTCTTGCAAATTGTAATTTACCTGTGAGTTATAGAAAAATCAGGCAGTCGTGATGACTGCCTGCGAAAATCTGTTTTGAATTAAACTTTAAGAGTCCAGTTAAATTTGTCTTCTTTTTCGCCCCACTGAATGCCTGTGAGTTCATCGTAGAGGTGCTGTGTAAGCTCGCCGATTTTGCCATCGTTGATTACATAGTCAACACCTTCGTATGAGAGAAGACCGATGGGAGAAACAACAGCAGCTGTACCGCAACCCCATGCTTCTTCGAGTTTACCTGCTTTGAGTGCATCGATAACTTCGTCAACTGTGATGAATGTTTCTTCCACATCCTGACCTTCTGATTTCATAAGGTCGATGCAAGATTTTCTTGTGATGCCGGGAAGAACTGAACCGATAAGTTTGGGAGTTTTAACTTTGCCGTCAATTTTGAACATAACGTTCATTGCGCCAACTTCTTCGATGTATTTTCTTTCAACACCATCAAGCCAGAGAACCTGTGAGAAGCCTTTTTCTTCAGCTCTTGCAGCAGCTCTGTTACTTGCAGCATAGTTACCGCCGCATTTTGCATAACCTGTACCGCCGCGTACTGCACGAACGTCTTCTGTTTCAATCATAATCTTAACAGGGTTGATGCCTTCTTTGTAGTAGCTGCCAACGGGAGAAGCGATGATAACATATTTTGCTTCGTCAATAGCGTGGAGACCGAGCTTTGCATCAGTTGCAATAAGGAAAGGTCTTAAGTAAAGAGATGTACCTTTCTTTGCAGGAACCCAGTCTTTTTCTATTTCAACAAATTTTGTAAGTACTTCAAGAGCAAGGTCTTCGTCAATCTGAGGAAGGCAAAGTCTTTCTGCAGAGTTGTTGAGTCTTCTGATGTTTTCAAGGGGTCTGAAAAGCTGAACGTCGCCATCAGGTGTTCTGTAAGCTTTCATACCTTCAAATACTTCTGCACCGTAGTGGAAAACGCAAGCAGCAGGGCTGAGAACAAGGTCGCCGTAAGGAACGATTTTTGCATCATGCCAGCCTTCTTTTTTGCTGTAGTCCATCATAAACATATGGTCTGTGAAAACTTCACCAAAGCCAAGTGTATTAGGGTCTGGTTTAACTTTGGGAGCAGTTGTTTTTTCTATTCTGATATCCATTTTAATATCCCTCTTTCAAATAATTATGATAAAATTATACATCTGCCAAAATATTAAGTCAAGCAAAATAATATATAAAAATTACAGGGCAGGAAATCTATTATTTAGATTTCCTGCCAATAGTTTTATTTACCAACGTTCTGAAGACCTAATTTTTCAATTGCTTCTTCACGCATTTTGTATTTAAGGATTTTACCTGCTGCGTTTTTCGGGAAAGATGAAACGAATTCAATGTATCTCGGCACCTTATGTCTTGCCATATGAGAAAGGATATAATCTTTCATTTCTTCAACGGTAATCTCATAACCGTCTTTGAGAATAATTGAAGCCATAATTTCTTCTCCGTAACGCTTATCAGGTACGCCGATAACCTGAACATCCTCAACTGCATCGTGAGTGAAAATGAATTCTTCGATTTCTCTGGGGTAAATGTTTTCACCACCGCGGATAATCATATCTTTAAGTCTGCCTGTGATAAGGTAATATCCGTCAGGTCTTCTGCATGCAATGTCGCCTGTGTGAAGCCAGCCCTGAGCATCAATAGCAGATGCAGTAGCCTTAGGCATTTTGTAGTAGCCTTTCATAATGTTGTAGCCACGTGCAACGAATTCGCCGTTTTCGCCGTCAGGTAAATCTTCGCCTGTTTCGGGGTCAATGATTTTACATTCAACGTTGGGGAAAGCACTGCCCACAGTTTCAGTTCTGTGCTCAAGGCTTTCAGTGAATTCACCCATTGTGCATCCGGGAGAAGCTTCTGTCTGGCCGTAAACGCTGAGAATCTGTGTCATATTCATTTCTTTTGCTGCTTTTTTCATTAAGTCAGCAGGACAGTTTGCACCGGCCATAATACCAACTCTCATATATGAGAAGTCAGTTTTTGCAAAGTCTTCGTGCTGGAACATTGCAATATACATTGTGGGAACACCGTTGAAACAAGTGATTCTTTCAAGGTTGATACAAGCAAGTGAACTCTTTGCAGAGAAATAGGGGAGAGGGCAGAGTGTACCGCCATGCGACATAATAGATGTCATTGTAAGAACCATACCGAAGCAATGGAACATAGGCACCTGAACCATCATTCTGTCTGCAGTAGAAAGGTCCATTCTGTCGCCGATGCATTTACCGTTGTTTACGATGTTGTAGTGTGTGAGCATAACGCCTTTTGGGAAACCTGTTGTGCCTGATGTGTACTGCATATTTGCAACATCGTGGCAGTCAACATTTGCTGCTCTTCTGTAAACTTCTTCAACGGGAACGTTTGATGAGAAGTTCACTGCTTCGTCCCATGTAAGGCAACCTTTCTGCTTGTAACCAACAGTAATGATGTTACGCAGGAAAGGAAGTCGTTTGCAGTGAAGCGGCTGACCGGGCACTGCAGTCTGAAGTTCAGGGCAGAGCTCTGCAATTGATTCTGCATAGTTTGAATCAAGGCAGGATTCAATAGTAATAAGTGTATGAGTATCAGACTGCTTGAGAAGATACTCAATTTCGTGAATTTTATATGCCGTGTTTACAGTAACAAGGATTGCACCGATTTTTGTTGTTGCCCAGAAAGCGATAAACCACTGGGGGATGTTAGTTGCCCATACAGCAACTTTATCGCCGGGTTTTACGCCGAGAGCAATAAGTGAACGTGCAAAAGTGTCAACATCGTCGCGGAATTCAGAATATGTTCTTGTGTAGTCAAGCGTTGTATACTTGAAAGCATACTGGTCGGGGAATTCTTCAACAACTCGGTCGAGCATTTGTGAGAATGTGTATTCAATAAGTGCTTCTTTCGGCCAGATGAATTTACCTGTGCCTGTTGCGTTGTGGTAAAGAGCACTCTTTTTGTTATGCTTTGTTCTGAAACGGCGCATAAAGTTTACAAAGTGAGGGAAAATCACTTCAAGGTCGCTGATTTCCTCAATTCTGTCAGGCGCCCATTCAATGGAAACAAAGCCTACATAGTTAATTGAACGAAGTGCGTTCATCATTTCTTCAAAGGGAAGCTCGCCGTCACCGATAAGTGTGTAAGTTGTGTTGTTGCCGTTTTTAACAGCGTCTGCAACGTGAACGAGTTTTACATAAGAGCCGAGGTTTTTGATTGTAGTTTCAGCATCTTCCTGTGCTTTGAAGAATGTATCGTGCATATTCCAGCATACGCAGAGATTATCGCACGCAAATTCATTGAGCACTTCGCAAAGCTTTTTCGTGCTTGCAAAAATGCCTGTTGTTTCAACAAGAAGAATAACATTTTCTTTTTCTGCAAGGCTTACGGCGGGCTTAAGCAAATCAATAACAGTTTCGTTATCGTCATTACCTGTGTATGTCATTTTGATATAGTCAGAACTTAAAGTTTTTGCAGCACTGATACATTTTGCGATTTTTTCAAAGTCAGAAAAATCGCCTGCATAATCAACTGCGGAAATTTCAAGCCCCATATTTTTGAGTTTTCTTCTTACGGAAGGTGTGTTATCGGGGTGAAGAGGTCCGTTTTTCGCATTGAAGATATCGTCTTCAATATCGTGGATTTCGATTCCTTTGAAACCGATGTCCTGCGCAGAACAGCAGAAATCACTCCATGAATATCCTTTCCAGTTTTTAGTTGAGAAAGCAAGTTTCATTTATTAGCCCTCCTCGTAAACAATTTTGTTAAGTGCACTGACATATGCGCGGATAGATGCACTGATAATGTCGGTTGAAACGCCTTTGCCTGCATATACTTTGCCGTTAGAACGGAGTTTAACAAGGGCAGAACCCATAGCTTCTTTACCCTCTGTAACAGACTGAATCTGGAAATCGTCAAGTTCATAGTGGCAGCCAACAATCTGTTCAATTGCCATAAATGCAGCATCAATAGGACCTGAGCCTGCACTTACGCCTGTGATTTCCTTGCCGTTTTTCTTCATCATAATGTTTGCAGTTGCTGTGATGATGTTACCGCTGTTGATAACATAGCTGTCAAGCTTATAAGTGGGCGGCACCTGCAAAGCAGTTGTTGCAACAATAGCATCAAGCTCTTTTGCACTAACAGCCTTTTTCTTTTTAGCAACACGGCAGAAAGCCTCGTAAACGCTTACATTGTCGTTTTCAGTAAGGTCATAGCCTAATTCTCTTACAGCCTTTGAAACAGTTGCGATATCGTCGCCTTCAGAAAGTGCCATACCTGAATGGCTATCTTCAGTTGCAGTATCAAAAGGTGAAGAAGAAGCGTTTGCGTCGCTTATTGCGCTTTCAATCATAGCAAGCACGCGTCTGAATTCTGTTGTTTTAACATTAGTGTGAATATCGCAGGAATCACCGCGTGATTTAAGAATGTTGACAATGCTTTCAACAGAGGGGAATTCATTGCCGTTTACAGTTGTTTTAATCTGGTCTGCGCCAACTTTAACACCTGCGAATGCACAAGCGCTTGCCATTGAAATTGAGTTGTTTGCCTCGATAGAAAGTGAAACGTTTTTCAAAGCGGGCACTGCATCGTAAATTTCCGAAATGAATGATGCAAATTCATCAGCAAACATTGTGCCTGCAGTGTCACATACAGTTATTGTGCCTGCACCTGCTTCAATTGCAGTTTCGATAGTTTTGAAGAGGAATTCTTTTTCGCAGCGTGTAGCATCAACTGCAGTGAATTCAACGTCAGCACATAATTCTTTTGCTTTTTTCACAAGTGTTGAAATAAGTTCAACAACAGCCTGGGGCTTCTTGTGGCAAAGGTATTCCATCTGTACGGGAGAAACAGGAATTCTCACGTTAAGTCTGGGCTTTCTGGCATCTTTGATGCATTCATAAGCCTTTTCAACATCTTCTGCTGTAAGACCTGTGGGGCAGGAGAGAATACTGTGCTTAACAGTAAGAGCAATTGTTCTTACTAATAATTCATCAGTTTTACCGCCGTCAACCATACCTGTTTCGATAATGTCAATTCTTAGTTTATCAAGTAGTTTTGCAAGCTCGATTTTATTTTTAAAGCTGATTGTGCTTTTTTTATCTGACATAATCTGTCTTAAAGTAATGTCTGCGATTTTAACTGTTTTCACTGTAAAAACCTCCTGAATAAAAATAAAGCCCCGAAGCTTCTGAAAGCCTCGGGACGATAATAAACTTATCGCGGTACCACCCGGATTGCTGAAAAATCAGCCACTCATCGGACTCATTTTAAAGTCCATAGCCATGGTAACGGGGCATCCGTAGTTCCTTATGCAGTCTATATGACGGTTAGGGAACTCTGCTCTGATACGAGACAGCACATAAACTTATCTATCGGCTCACAGCAACCGCCGACTCTCTGAAAGACACGGTAAAGTGCTTAATATCTTCATCGCATTTGAATTTTCAATTGCAAGTATTTTAACACACCCTAAAATAAATGTCAATAGGGTTTCTGAAAATAATCAGAATAGGAGTGGCGGGAATACTGCTTATGCTTCGTAATCTGAATCGTCATCAGAAAGGTTTTCGATAAATTCAACAGGTGCTAACATAGCACTGTAAATACCGCCATCAGTTTCATAGACATAAATAGTCATATCGGCTGCAGTGTAAATATCATATTCCACAAGATATTCACCTGCATTCTCAAAAACAAAACTTGAATTTATATCTTCAGCAGTTATAGCTGCCATAGCTGCTGCATCTGCCCATTCTGCATAATAAAATATAATTACACAAATATTACCGTTTTCGTCGTGGTCCAATGCAAGAATTCCTTTTGTACCATCACTATCAGTAATATCATAAGAGGTTGTGGCCGGATCATCAAAAACGCCTGTTTCGGTATAGTCTATTTCTGCGGTGGTGTTTTCCATAACCCAACTGATAAATTCTATATCTGTGAAGTTGAAAGATTCTCCTATAACTGCAGCATCCTTCTTTTCTGTAGAACGGCTGTTAAGTGATTCTGAACAATCCTTACAAAGTAATTCTTCGGTGCCGTAATCTATAAGTGTTGCTTCTTTAGTTACAGTCCAACTGCCTTCAGTGTGACCGGTAGCTTTTTTACCTTCTTTACCACAGTTTTTGCATTCAGCGTCTTCAGTGCAAGTGGCTTCTGACCAATCGTGTTTTGAAGGAACGCCTTCTGTTTTATTGCAGTACATACAGATTTTCGGATCTGTGCAGGTGGCTTCTTTCCACTTGTGGTCAAGGCAAATAACGTGAGTTGAAGTCAACAGGAAAAATACGGCTGCAACCACAATTAAAACAACAATTATAATCAGGGGAGCAAGGAATTTTTTCTTTTTCTTCGGTGGAGGAGTGTTGATTGCCACATTGTAAGGCTGTTGGAAGGGTGGCGCAAACTGTGGCTGATTGTTAGCAAAATCAGGTGTTGCCTGAGGATTGGGAACATATCCGTTATAAATTCCGTTCTGAGGCATCTGCGGAGCAAATTGAGGAGTGTTATTAATAGTATTAGCTGTTGCAGGGTTTTCAGCAAAAGGTTCAGCTGTGCCTTCATATTGAGGTTTCGGTGGAATTGGTTCAGGATTACTTCCGATTACTTCGTTTTTTTCTGCGTTTTCTTCCGGAGTCGGATTGTTGATTTGATTATTTTCTGTGTCCATATTTTTTCTCCTTACCATAATTTTTCGCAGCCGAAACTTCGCATAAAACACGAACAGTTCCGTTTGCTGTGACACATCTTTTACGCTATACAGGTGCAAATCTAATGATGTAAAGAGCATCTGTTATGGCTGTAATATCCAGATGTATTGCAAACATATAGTAACATTTTTAGAAATTTATGTCAACCAAAACAGCCGTTCTTTATATGTTTATTTTCAAAAATAGCAAATAAATGCGAAAAAAAGGCCGATGTCAGAAACATCAGCCTTTTTGTGATTTAAATTTTAATTAAAACTTCATTGCTACGTCCCAAGCCTGCCAAATAACAGTTCTCAGGTTGCCCACTTTTGAAGCGTCACCAACGATGTGAACGTGTTTTGCTTTCTGTGCAACGGGAGCAGGTCTGTAACCAACTGAAAGGATAACGTTGTCGCAGGGGATGTCAGTGGTTTTGCCGTCTTTATCAGCAATTGTAACACCGTCTGCACGGATTTCAGTTGTTTTTGATTCAAGGTGAACGGGAACATTGTTAGCCTTGAAGCAGTCACGAAGGAAGCTTGTGTTTGCAAGAGCAACGCCGGGAGTTGTGATAAGGTCGTCCTGCATTTCAACGATTACGGGTTTCTTGCCCTGAAGGAAGAGGTCGTAAGCGATTTCGCAACCTGTAAGACCGCCACCAACAACTACAACATTGTCGCCAACTGTCTTTTTGCCGAGAAGGTAATCGCAAGCTTCGATACCGAATTCTTTTGCACCCTTAACAGGAATGCTGTTGGGTGTTGAACCTGTTGCAACAACAACTTCGTCAGCGTCGAGAGAAGCGATATCCTTAACTTCTGTGTTCATCTTAACTGTAATTGAGGGATATTTCTGAATTTCTCTGTTGTACCAAGCAATAAGGTCGCGGTCTTTTTCTTTGAAAGAGGGAGCAGCTGCAGCAATGAATACACCGCCGAGAACATCGCTCTTTTCATAGAGAGTAACTGTATGACCACGTTTTGCTGCAACAATAGCAACTTCCATACCGCCTATACCGCCGCCGATAACAGCGATTTTCTTTGCTTTCTTAGCGGGAGCAATCTTATATTTCTTAGACTGCATTGTTTCGGGGTTAAGTGCACAACGTGCAAGACCCATTGTATCTTTAAGGTCCTGAGTATTAGCGTGACCTTTTGAAGATGAGAAGTTGAAGCAACCGCTGTGACAGCAGATACAAGGTTTGATTTCTTCAATTCTGTCTTCGATAATCTTTGTAATCCATTCAGGGTCTGTAAGGAACTGACGAGCAACACCTACGCCGTCAATTTTACCTGCTTTAACTGCTTCTGCACCAACGTCGGGTTCCATACGTCCTGCACAAACAACAGGGATATCAACAAATTTTTTGATGTGAGCAACGTCGTCAAGGTTACAGTTTTGAGGCATGTACATAGGCGGATGTGCCCAGTACCATGAGTCGTATGTACCGTTGTCAGCGTTGAGCATATCGTAGCCTGCATCCTGAAGGTATTTAGCAGCCTTTTCACTTTCAGCCATGTTACGGCCAACTTCTGTATATTCTTCGCCGGGCATTGCGCCTTCGCAGAAGCCCTTCATTTTTGATTCAACTGAGTAACGGAGTGATACGGGATAATCGTCACCGCAGCTTTCTTTGATTGCCTTAACAACTTCAGCAGCGAAACGATATCTGTTTTCAAAGCTTCCGCCGTATTCGTCAGTACGTTTGTTGAAGAATTCAATTGCGAACTGGTCAAGAAGATAACCTTCATGAACAGCGTGAACTTCAACACCGTCAACACCTGCATCGCGGCAGAGTTTAGCAGTTTTTGCGAAAGCTTCAATAATCTCGTGAATCTGATGTTTTGTCATTTCAGGACAAATAATATCGTGTGCCCAGCGTGATTTTTGAGGAGAGGGTGAAGCAAGTTCGTGTGATGTATCAAGAATGGGTTTTACAAGTGCACGAGTGAACTTATTCTTGTGAAGGGGAGCAACAAGCTCTGTAATAGCCCATGAACGTCCCATACCTGCTGTAAGCTGAACAAAGAGCTTTGCGCCTGTCTTGTGGATTTCATCCATGAATTCCTTGAGTTCTTCAAACATTTTGGGGTTCTGCCAGAGCCATTTGCCCCAGAATGTATCGCGAAGAGGAGCAATACCGGGAATGATAAGACCAACGTTGTTGTTTGCTCTTTCGAGGAAAAGCTTTGCAGCTTCCTTGTCAAAATGGCAACCGCCGAGTTCAAACCAACCGAAAAGAGATGTACCGCCCATTGGGCACATAACTATTCTGTTTTTGATTTCAACGTTACCGATTTTCCAGGGAGTAAATAATGCTTCATATTTAGCATCCATTAAACCAACACTTCCTTTTCGTTTATTGAAAACATAGTTTTACAAATAATAGTATATATAAAAGTTAAAAATTTGTCAATGCTGAAAAAGTAAAAACAGGCAGTATTTTATTTGACTTTTTTTGTCAGTGCTATTATACTTTTATCATCAATGAAAAAGGAGAAATAAAAATGAAAACTTGTTTTATTGCACACAGAGGTTACAGCGGAAAATTCCAGCAGAATACAGAGGAAGCTTTCCTTGAAGCTGTAAAGCACGGCTCAGGCGGAATTGAAACTGATGTACGCTTTACAAAAGACGGTGTGCTTATCGTAAACCACAACGATACAGTTGAATATTTTGACGGCACAGAACTTGTGCCTGAAGAATCAACATATGAGCAATTGATTCAGAAACCTATTAAAAACGAACACACAGACACAGAGCTTTATGTCTGCACATTCCAGCGCTATCTTGAAATCTGCCGTGACGGAAATATGATTTGCTTTATTGAATTCAAGGGCAATTTCACTGATGAAATGATTAATAAAGCATTCACAATGGCAGGGGAGATTTACGACCTGAAAATGTGCTCACTTCAGTCTTTTGAATACGATAACCTTATCAGAACTCACAAGGCTTTCCCTGAATTGCAGATTATGTACACCTGCGGTGAACGCGATGCAAATGTTGAAAGATGCCTTGAAGATGGGTTCGATATCGATATGTATTACGGAAATGTTGACGAAAAAACAGTCAAAGATTTCCACGATAAAGGGCTTAAAGTTGCTCTCTGGACAGCAAACACAAAAGAAGCAATGGAATTCTGTTATTCAATGAATGTTGACTACATAGAATCAGACTACTTCGCAAATGAGAAATGTGAATAAAAATAAGAGGTGTACTTTTGTACACCTCATTTTTTACAACTTTTCACAAATTTCTCAATTAACTTTTTCTGCAGATTATCTTTCCTGAAAATATGTTCAGGGTGCCATTGTACGCCTACACAAAATAGGTGAGATGTGCTTTCATAAGATTCAATAAAACCGTCGTGGCTTACTGCGGCGGTTTTTAAATTTTCGCCAAGTGTTTTAACAGCCTGATGATGAGTGCTGTTAACAGTAATTTCTTCTCTGCCGAAAATATCAGAAAGCAGACTTTCTTTTCCGATTTTTACATTATGATAGCTGTTGAACATTTTAGCGGAATCCTTGTGCTTTTCTTTCTGTATATCAGTAATATCCTGATAAATGTTTCCGCCAAGGCAGACGTTTACAAACTGCATACCTCTGCAGATTCCGAAAATCGGCTTATTTGTTTTATAAAATTCATGGAAAATTTCTTTTTCGGTTTTATCTCTTTTGGTGTTTGTTTTGCCGCATTTATCAGTTCTTTCTTCGCCGTAAAAAGATGGAGTAATATCATTCCCGCCTGTGAAAAGAATACCGTCGCAGTTAAGTGCTTCATCTGCATTTTTAACAAATTTCACATCTGCACCGCATTTTCTTAATGCCCTGACATATTCAAAATCAGCACATAAATGGTATATTATGTTTGAACTTCTGACTATTGCAATAACAGGTTTCATTTTTGCCTCCTCGTGTGAGATGGTTGATAAATTATAATATACCATCAACAAAAGTATATTGCATTAAATATTTCCCGTCAAGATAAATTGACTTTTTTATTTTGTGTTGATATACTGAATTTATCAAGTTGAATGCAAGGTGATTTTATGCCATATTTGTTTGCCCATTTCAAAGAAAAAATCACACCCGACGGAGAGCAGGTTTATTTTTCTGTCAGCCATAACGGATTCAATTGGGAAAAGGTTAACGCAGGAAACCCCATTCTTACTGCAACTCTTGGTGAAAAAGGATGCAGAGATATTGAAATTGTAAGGCTTCACACAGGCGGTTTTATGGTTGTTACAACAGATTTGTGTGTTGCAAACCGTTATGATGAAACCCTGAATCTTGATTGGTCAAATATAAACCGCACAGGCAGTAAATGCCTTCGTATGTGGAAAACTCAAGACCTTGTGAATTTCTCTGAAGAAAGATTAATCCATTTCGGCCGAGATGATTTTGGCTGTATGTGGGCACCTGAAGTTTTCTTCGATGAAGAAAGAGAAGAATATCTTATCCATTGGGGTTCAACAGTTGAAGAAACCGATTATAAGCATATGTCAATTTACTGTTCGCTTACAAAAGATTTTGAAACATTTTCTGCTCCTCAAATTTACTTTACAAAACAAAACGAAATTCTCGATTCTCATATAACAAAAATCGGAAATACATATCATCTTTTTTATAAGAATGCTCACAATCCGTCAATGAATATGCACGCAACGTCTGAAAATCTTTTCGGACCTTTTGAACACGATGAAAATTTTGAAAAATTTATGGGAGAAAATGTTCCCAATCCCGGTTCATATGAAGGGCCTACAACATACATTCTCCCAGACGGAAGATGGTGCCTGATGCTTGATTTCTTCGGCTGCGAAAAAGAAAAAATGGGTTATGTGCCATTTGTTTCTTCAGAAGCAGGGAATATGAATTTTGAAAGAAAAGATGAACTGTTTTCTTTCCCTTATGGCTTCAAGCACGGCAAAGTAATTGAAATAACAGATGATGAATATGAAAAACTGAAAAGTTTATGATACAAAAAAGCCACCGGGTCATCCTCGAGCGTAAGCGAAGGATCACGGTGGCATTCTTTATTTATTTGCAATTTTGTTATACTGTTTTGTGAGCCAGTTTCCGAACTTGTTTTCTATAATGAAGTAGCTTATATACGCAATTACCCAAGAAATAACAAGTGCAACTGCCATAAGAATTATGTTTCTTGCAGAAAAAGAATCAATGTGCAGGAATTTTTCTGCAACAGCAACAACGTAGTAGTGTATCAGATAGTAGGAGAAACTTGCATTGCCTAAAAGCACAATAAATTTCGGAGTTTTTGCTCCCATTTTGTCTATGAGAATCACTTCGATTACGAAGAAAAGGCACATCACAAGCTGAACGTATTGCGATAAATCATATGCTTTTATTGTGCTCCAGAAAAACTGCGGTAACGCAAGCACTGCAATTGTACCTGCTGACCAGAGAGCAAAAAGACTGCCGGGGATTTTCTCTTTCTTTGAGAATTCATTCACGATGTAAAAACATAAAATTCCAAGCACAAAGAAAAGCCAGCTGCTCCAGTTAACGTAAAGGTAGAATTTTAAAAATGCATTTTCAAAGTGAATTACTCTGCCCAGAACAGCAAAGCAAACAGCAAAAGCCGATACAATCAACGCTCTGTATTTGTGTGAAATTTTCATTGCAATTGCAAAGAAAATTGAAAAAGCAACTTCCATCTGCAAAGTGTGTCCCAAACCTACAATGGGGCGGATTGTTGCATCAGCCTTGTTTGCGGCACGCTCAAAAGGAATGCAGAAAAGTGATTTCAGAAGCTGCATAAAATCAGGCTTGTAACCTAAAAGTTCGGGTAATATCTGTGCAGCGAAAAAAGTTGCAAAAGTCATCGCCCAGTAAAGGGGGAGCAGACGGATAAATCTGCGTACCAAAAATGATTTGCGTTTTTCTATGTTCTGTGTGGACATCACAACAAAAAATCCGCTTATACAGAAAAACATATTTACGAAAAACTTAACATCATAAATTGTATGCCCTGAAATGTAAGGGGAAATCAATCCGAAGTGGAAAAGCGACACGCACAAAGCTGCAATAAATCTTATTGCCTGAACGCTGTCAATTCTTTTTTTAGTAAGAGAACTCATTTCTTATCTCCTTATTATTATTCAAATGCACTTGCGATATATCTGAAAAGACCTTCAAAAGCTCTTTTTAAAACCTTACAGAGGCTGAACGGAGTTTCGGGTAAGTCAATACCGTCACCCTCATAGCATCCGATGTTGTGAGTATCGTCAAGGAGATTTCCGTAGAAATCGTGTTCACCCATATCTTCTTCAACCTGAATACCTGCATTCATACAAGGTGAACATTTCTTGAGCATAAAACTGTTTTTATCTGTCAGGTCTTCACCTGCAAACTGCGGGTCAGCCCAGAAAGAATTTTCATCAAATCTCGTAGGCAATGTGCCGTAGTAGCAGTTGTTTGAAATTGTGTTTTCGTAATCTTTGTTGTATTCAACTTTATGACCCGGGAGAAGTGAGAAAATGTTGTTGCAGATATAACTGTCCTGATAGCGAAGGAAGCAGTAGTTGCTGCCGTTTACAATTGTGTTGTTATAGAATTTAAAACCGATTTCAGGTAATCCTGTGCGGCTTCCTGCGTTTGAAGTTATATTATCGTTAACTGAAAGGCAATATCTTACTGTGTTGTTGAAATGGTCTTCTTCGTAAACACAGTTCCACATAAACCTTACGTTGTCGTGTGAATAAATGTATTGATACATACTGTTGTCTGTATGGTCATCAAAGTCACAAGCCATGCCGTCTTTTATATTCTTTGCACCTGCGATTTCGCAGTTTTCAATAAGTGCATCTGTTACGCCCCATGTCCATGTAGGTGCAGTAGCATAAATGCCACTGCTTAAGCAGGTGTTGATAATGCTTGTGTTTCTCAGCGTGATTCTTTCAGCCTGAGCAAGAATGAATCCGTCATCCTGAAGGTTATAGATACTGCAGTTTTCAACAAGGATATCTTTGTTGTAGGGATATTCTTCGCTGTTGGGATTTTCTGCATTATAATGTCCGCCTGTGAAAATGCCGTAACCGCAGTTGTAAATTTCACAGTTGTTTATGTGAATGTCAGAAAGATAGTTGTGTGTTCTTGAAGTGTTTCCTAACATTCTGATTGCAGCACGTTGGCTGCTGTAGTAATTGTCAGAGGGATAATTCTGAATATCGTGCAGAACAACGGAATCAATTGTAATATCTTCAACAATTGTTTCGTTGAAATGGATGAAAATGCCTGTACCGTTTGGTGCTGTGATTTCAATATCCTTAATAACCCAGTGCGACACATCGTTTATGAACATAACAGGATGATACTGGGGGTCTGAAAGAGCATTTGTAACAACAGGCATGTAACCTTCGCCGTAAGTTGCAAGAGTAATGGGATTTTCTTCTGTGCCATTACCATGACATGCGAATCCGCCGAGGAAGTAACTACCTTTTTTAAGGAGGATTTTATCTCCGGGAGCGTAAATTCTGTTTGATGCATGTGATAAAGTTTTCCATGCTTTTTCAGGGCTTGTGCCGTCATTTGCATCGTTACCGTCAGTGCTGTCAACATAGTATGTGTTACCGATGTCTTCTGCGAAAGAAGTAATCGGCAAAGTTGCAAAAATCATTATCAATGCCATTATCAAGGATAGTGCTTTTGAATGTTTACTCATTTAAACCATCTCCTTTTAAGTGTATTATACATTTAAGATGCCGTTGTGTCAAACTGTTTTTTGTTGACAACAAAGCTCTTAATTGATATACTGAATAAAAAAGCAAAGGATGTTTCTTTATGAGCAAATTCGAAGCGTTCTGGATAAAAATTATCACATCTCTGCTTGTTTCTTTTATGACAATTTTCAACCTTGCCGGCACAGGCGAAGTGAAAACAGAAACAGCACAAATAAACGGCTCTTTCTCCTGCACTGATGCGTTGGGCAGGGGTGTTACTTCTGCTGACGGAGAAAGCGAAAAACTCGTAGGTGTTTTTTACTTTTTGTGGCATAGCCAGCACGGAAGCAACAGAATTATCGATATATCAGAAATTATCAAGCAGAATCCCAATGCGGTTGATTCAGAAGAAGCGTGGATTAATGCAGGCGGAGGAAATCAGCAGGAATTTCATTTCTGGGGAAAACCACTTCTTGATTATTATTCTGCAGATGATGAATGGGTTTACAGAAAACACGTGCAGATGCTCACAGATGCAGATGTTGATTTTATTGTGATTGATGCAACAAACGGCTTTACTTATTCAGAACCTGCAAAAAAACTTATTGATGTATGGTATGAATATTATCTTGAGGGCTGGGATGTGCCGCAGATTGCCTATTACACAAACTCAGGTTCAGGCAGTGCGATGAACAGAATTTATGATGAAATTTATAACAATGCAGAGCTTAAAATCAGGTATCCGAAGATTGATGAACTGTGGTTTTGCCTTGATGGAAAGCCCATGATAATCGGCGATGAAAACGATGTTCAGTTAAGACCTGAAGTTAAAAATTATTTCAGAATAAAAGCAAATCAATGGCCCAACGAAGATAAGAAAAAAGACGGTTTCCCCTGGATGGAATTTGACCGTTTACTTACATATCAGTCAGTTTATAACAACGACGGAACAAAAATAATGAATGTTTCCGTCGCACAGCACTCAGATTCTGTTTGCTTCAGCAAAACTGCATGGTATGGTGCAAATGACCGCACCCGTTCATGGCACGACGGTGAAAATGATTTATCAGAAAATGCACTCCTTTACGGCTATAATTTTGCAGAACAATGGGATTTTGCAATTAAAATGAACCCTGATATAATTTTTGTAACAGGCTTTAATGAATGGGTGGCACAAAGGCAATCTCCCAACGAAAATGCACCTGTTATTTTCGTTGACTGTGCCACAGAAAACTGCTCACGCGATGTTGAACCGTCAGCAGGTATTATGGGTGATAACTACTATCTTCAGATGGTGGATTATATCACAAAATTCAAAGGCTCAGCTTCTCGTGTTGAAAATAAAAATCAGGTAACTATTGATATTGACGGCAGTTTTTCACAGTGGGAAAACGAAAAAATCACCGCTGTTTACAAAGATTACAGAAACGACACTGCTGGCAGAAATGCAGCATCTTTCGGCAATGTATATCAGCTTACAGACACTTCCGGCAGAAACGATATTGTGAATATGAAAGTTACCGAAGATGAAGAAAACCTTTATTTTTATGTTGAAACAGAAGAAAATCTCACATCATCAACTGACGAAAACTGGATGAATCTGTTTATAAACGAAAAATTTGTTGTAAACAGAATTTCACCTGAAAACGGAGCTGCAACAGTTGAAAAAATCACTTCAGCAGGTTTTGAAGAAGCGGGTCAGGCACAGATTCGCTTTGAAGAAAACAAGCTTATGCTGAAAGTGAAAAAGACAGACGTGGATTTTAACGGGAAAACTTTGTTCAAATGGGCAGATAATTGTGTGGCAGGTGATGTGAATTCTTTCTACACAAAGGGTGATGCTGCTCCTTACGGAAGACTTAATTTTGTTTATTGATTTTTGGCGGTGCTTGAATGAAAAAACTTTTGAAAGAGAATAAATTCTACATAATATATTTCATTGCTGTTTCGTTGCTTGCGTTTGTTTTTCCGCTTTCGGGAGATGACCTGACATGGGTTACAAGCGACGGAGTCAATCTTCTCAAAAACGGTTTTGCAGATTATAACGGCAGATATCTTGGTAATATTTCCGCTATTGTGCTCACAAGGCTTGATTTTGTAAGACCTTTTGTGAAAGGCTTTACACTTACCACGATTCTTTATCTTATCGAAAAATTCAGCGGAAATAACAGCAAAGATTATATCAGTCTTTCGGGAATGCTTCTGCTGTTTCCGTCAATGATGCTCATTCAGGGTGTTGTATGGACAGCAGGCTTTGCAAACTATTGCCTTTCAGCAATGCTGATAATGGTTTGCCTTTATATTATTTTTTACAAAGAGAAAAAGAATTTTCTTCATATAATTCTGCTTGTTGTTTTGGGTGTGGCAGGGCAGTTGTTTATGGAAACATACACTCTTTTCACGCTGATTATGTCTGCTTTTGCAATTTTTTATTTTGCAGTGAAAAATAAAAAAGCAGATTTTGCAAGCATAATTTATTTCATTTCCTGCATAGCGGGCGCTGTAATAATGTTTACAAACAGCGTTTACGGAAGCATTGTAAGCGGTAAACATAATTATCAGTCTTTTTCTGTAAAAGATGAATCGTTGTTTGGCTCTTTGCTCAGACCTATTGAAAATCTGTTTTCAAAAGTTTTTTCAAATGTGCTTATCGGATGCTTCCCGGTTATGATTGTGTTGTTTATAATCTGCATTGCAAAAATGAAAAAAAGCAACTCTAAAAACAAAAAAATTGTAACTGCAGTCAATATCATTTCTTTGCTGACAGCCGTTGCTTTCGGCGTTGTAACTGCACTTGAATTTCCGAAATACCAGTTGATTGAAGAAGTGAAAATCTATCTTGGTTTTGCTTGTTTCTTCATATTCCTGCCCATAGCGTTAATGATTTTTCTTTATTTCGACAAGAAAACAAAACTTCAGGTGGGAAAATACCTTGTGATGATAGCAATCACAAGCCTGCCGTTCTGCATAATCGGTCCTGTAGGTTCGCGCTGTTTTCTGCCTGCAAACCTTTTTATGATAATGATTGCGGGCACTTTGCACGATTTTAACGATGGCAAAAAAGTTTCAAAAGCAATAAAAACAGCAGGCGTGGCTGTTTTTATTCTCGACCTTGTGTGCTATTCAATAATTTCATTTTCCTGCTGGAAAAAAGTCGAAACAGCACGCGCTCAGGTGGAAGAAGGCAAGAAAGTTGTTCAGCTTGAAAAAACAACTCTCGGCTTTATGCTTCACGCACCTGATGAAGAATGGCATCATCTTGTTGCAAGAAGATTCTGCGAACACAACAATCTGCCCGAAGATACAAAGTTTGAATTCTGATAAAAAGGGTAGTAAAAAACATATAAGCATATCATCCGAAATAAAGTTAAATGCATCAGAAGTTTAAATTCAAAACCTCCGATGCATTTTATTAAATTATAATTTTCAGCTATCACTGATGTTGGTTTTATAATGATTTGCAAGCACGATGCCCATATCTGGTTTTTCAAATTATAATTTAGCGAGGTATTAAAATCAGCATCGTAGGGGCGGATGCCCACATCCGCCCGAATAAATTCACACAAAATCTGACGGGTCGATGTAGGCATCGACCCCTACGGAATAATATTAAAATATACAGATGAATTATAATTTATCAGGCGATTGGGATTTTCAAATAGCCTTCTCCTGTGGGAGAAGGGGGACCGCGTAAGCGGTGGATGAGGAGAAAAACAAAAAAATCAAGCCTTACGCCTCATCAGTCACCCTTCGGTGACAGCTTCCCCCACCGGGGGAAGCCTGATGTTAAAATTAATTAAACGCTAAATTATAATTTATCCGTATATTTGCGGCTGTATCGTAGGGGACGGGTCTCCCGTCCCGCCATGAACTATGATGAAATTTCGCGGGAGCCGAAACGGCTCCCCTACGTTGTTGCCGTTGGTTTTATATATTATTTTTACAAGGCTCGTCGGGGACGCCGAGCCCTACAATACTAAATTGAACATCCCGATAAATTATAATTTATCGTTATATGACTGCGTCGCAGACCCGAAACATTTCCGTCAGGAAATATATCACATCGCGTAAGCGATATATCACTGCAATGCAATATCACTTTGCGTAGCAAAATATCACTAATTATAATTTGTGACAACAAATTATAATTTAATTTACGTTTTTTCTATTTAATGATTTCAACTGATTTTTTCAGTGCTTCAACTGAAAAAGAGGGGATTCTGCCAAGATGGTCAGGTCCGATGTTGAGAAGATAATTCACGCCAAGAGAATTGAGCCTTTCTTTCCTTTCTGCAATTTCTTCTGCAGTTATCCAATTCTGGTCGTAATATTTATATCCCCAGCTTGAATTGAGTGTGCCTGCAGTTTCATAAAGACCGTAAGGTGAATATTTGAATCCGTCAAGGCTGTTAGGGTCAGAATTTTCAGTTTCTTTGAATTCTGTGGGGTATTCGTTATCTCCAAGTGAAACATAGTCATAAGCACCGTTGCCGATTCTTGAATTTATAAGGCAATCAGGCTGATATGTTTTCACAAGTTGGTTCAGTTCAAGGCTCTGCTCTTTTGTGATTGTGTGAGGCACATCAAACCAGATTAAACACAAATCACCGTATTTTGTAAGAATTTCCTTGACCTGCGGCTTGATTTTTTCTTCAAAACAGATTGAAAAATCTTTCTTTTCTCTTTCAGGGAAATCCCAACTGTTATCCCATGAAACACCTGAGCAACCTGCAAAATTGTCATATCCGCCGCCGTGGAAATGGTGCCAGTCAAGCTCCTGGGAATAGTAAAGGCCGAATTTAAGTCCGTGTTTGTAGCAGGCTTCGCCAAGCTCCGCAACAACATCTCTGCCGAAAGGCGTTGCGTCAACAATGTTGAATTTGTCAACCTCGCTTTTGAACATTGCAAAACCATCGTGATGCTTTGAAGTGAAAACGAAGTATTTCATACCGCAGTCTTTGGCAAGCTTAATCCATTCTTCAGCATTAAAATAAATGGGGTTGAAGATTTTTGCATATTTTTCATATTCAGCGTTGGGTATAGCCATATAACTCTGAATCCATTCGGCATAATCAAGCACACGTCTGCCTTTGTATTCACCGCCGAGGATTGAATATAATCCCCAATGAGCCATCATACCGTATTTTGCTTCTTTAAACCATTCTCTGTTGTTCATCTGCTTTCAACTACTTTCTGCAATGCAAAATTTAACACATAAATAATATCAGATTTCGCAGATGAATTCAAGTTTTTTGTAAATTAAAAAAAGAGAGCATTTGCGAGAAAAAACGAGCATCCGCGAGCAAAACAGAGTGTTTCAAATTTTTGATTGAAAAAAGCACGATTTTATGTGAAATTTTTGCAAAAAAGTGTTGACTTTTCGCGGATTTGGCATTATATTATATCTATCATATCAGGCGAATTTTAAGGGGGCTGTATAATTGGAAAAAGATATCATTATTGACCTTAAAAATATCGACGTTTCCTTCGGCGAAAACAAAATACTTGATAATATCAGTCTCTACATAAGAGATAAAGAATTCATAACATTACTTGGTCCTTCAGGTTGTGGCAAGACTACTACTCTCAGAGTCATTGCAGGTTTTACACAGCCTGATTGCGGTGATGTTATTTTTAATGGTAAAAGAATCAACGATTTACCGCCATATAAAAGACAGGTTAATACAATTTTTCAGAAATATGCGCTTTTCCCGCACCTTAATGTTTTTGAAAACATTGCCTTCGGTTTAAGGCTTAAAAAGAAGTCGGAAAAGGAAATTAAAGAACGCGTTGCAGAAATGCTTGAACTTGTGAATCTCAAAGGCTTCTCAAAGAGAAATATCGATTCTCTTTCAGGCGGTCAGCAGCAACGTGTTGCCATTGCACGCGCTCTTGCAAACGATCCGAAAGTTCTCCTTCTTGACGAACCTCTTGCAGCGCTTGATTTAAAACTCAGAAAAGATATGCAGGTTGAACTTAAAAATATTCAGCAGAAACTTGGTATTACTTTTATTTTCGTTACTCATGACCAGGAAGAAGCACTTTCAATGTCAGACACTGTTGTTGTTATGGATAACGGTGTTATTCAGCAGATCGGCACTCCTCAGGATATTTATAACGAGCCGAAAAATGCCTTTGTTGCAGACTTCATAGGCGAAAGTAATATCCTTGACGGCGTTATGAAAGAAGATTTCCGTGCAAGATTTTCAGGTCACACTTTCCAGTGCCTTGATAAAGGCTTCGGCACAGGCGAAGCAGTTGACGTTGTTATCCGCCCTGAAGATATTGTTGTTACAGCACCTGAAAAAGGTATGATTTCAGGCACAGTTACTTCAGTTACATTCAAAGGCGTTCATTATGAAATCATTGTTGATATCCGCGGTTTCAAATGGATGATTCAATCAATTCACGAGCAGAAGGTCGGCGATGAAATCGGCCTTGTAATTGAGCCTGATTCAATTCACATTATGAAAAAATCAATTTACTCAGGCAAATTCGGCGATTACAGCTCATTCAGTGACGAAATTGACCATCTTTCAGATATCGAAGAGGAAGAATAAGCGGGGAGGTAATGCTATGGAAAAGAAAACTCTTTCCGCAAAGCTTCTTGCTTCTCCTCACATTGTCTGGTCTGTGTTGTTCATTATTGCACCGCTTTTAATGGTTGCTTACTATTCCTTTACAAATGCAGACGGCAGTTTTACTTTTGAGAATATCAAAGCTCTTGCGGGTTATCAGGAGGTTTTCCTCAATTCAATATGGTACGGAATTGTTGCCACACTTATCTGCCTTGTTATCGCTTACCCGACGGCATATTTCATTGCCCGTTCAAAGGCAAGAGTGCAGAGCACAATGATAATGCTTGTTATGCTTCCTATGTGGACAAGCCTTATTGTAAGAACATATTCAATTATGTCTTTGATTGAAAATACAGGTATCATAAATACACTTTTACAAAAATTCGGTTTCGACCCGATTCAGATGATAAACACTTCAGGTGCAGTTGTGTTAGGTATGGTATATGATTTCCTGCCTTTTATGATTCTGCCGATTTATTCTGTGCTTACAAAGCTTGATAATAAGCTCGTTGAAGCAGCCCACGACCTGGGAGCAGATAAAATTACTGTTCTTACAAAAGTAATTCTCCCCTTAAGCCGTTCAGGCATTCTTTCGGGAATTACAATGGTTTTCGTGCCGTCAGTAAGCACATTCTATATTTCGCAGAAATTAGGCGGAGGAAATTTTGCCCTTGTAGGTGAAATTATTGAAGGTCAGTTTGTAACCTCAAATAACTTCAACCTGGGAGCATCGTTATCACTTGTTCTTATGGTGCTTATACTTATCTGTATGGCTGTAATGAATCACTTCTCAGGTGATGAGGAAGAAAGTTCAGGAGGTCTTATGCCATGAGTACGAAAATGAATATTTCTTCAAAGATTTACCTTGCACTTGTGTATTTCTTCCTTTATGCGCCTATTTTAGTGCTTATAATTTTTTCTTTCAATGCTTCCACAAGCACATCGGTTATGACCGGCTTTTCGCTTAAATGGTATGGTGAGCTTATGCGTGATGCCGATACCATAAATGCTGTAAAAAACACGCTTCTCATAGCGGTTGTGTCTTCTGTGTGTGCAACGGTGCTTGGCACTGCTGCCGCTGTAGGCATTGACAAAATGAAAAGCAAATATCTCCGTTCAGCAATTATGAACACCACAAACATTCCCATGATGAACCCTGAAATTGTTACAGGTATTTCTCTTTTACTTCTTTTTGTTTTTGGTGCAAAATTGCTTGGAATGAAAAGCGTATTAGGTCTTCACACACTTATTATTGCTCATATAACATTTGTGTTGCCTTACGTTATTTTATCTGTTCTGCCTAAATTACGTCAGATGGACCACAATCTTTCGGAGGCAGCAATGGATTTGGGTTGCACACCTGTAAAATCATTTTTCAAAGTTGTTCTGCCCTCAATAATGCCCGGCATATTAACAGGCTTTATTATGGCATTCACGCTGTCACTTGACGATTTTGTAATCAGTTATTTTGTCAGCGGACCTGAATGGCAGACACTTCCCATCAAGCTTTTCTCAATGACCAAAAAGAGAGTTAAGCCTGATATGTACGCACTTTCAACTTTAATTTTCTTTGTGATGCTTGTGCTTCTTATGCTCATCAATTTTATGCAGGCAAGGGGCGACAAGAAAAAGGAAAAAGATAAATAATCTTCAGAACAGGAGGGGTGATATTATGAAAAAACTTATTTCAGTGCTTCTTGCATTGAGCCTTATGTTTTCATTCTCTGTAGTGTCATACGCAGCGTCATCACCGCTTTCCGAATCAGAACTTCAGGAAAAATATAAAGACCTTGCAGGCACTTCAATCAACGTATATAACTGGGGCGAATATATTTCAGACGGTAGCGAAGGCACTATGAATGTCAACGAAGAGTTTGAAAAACTCACAGGCATCAAAGTAAACTACACTACCTATTCTACAAACGAAGATATGTACACCAAGCTTAAATCAGGCGGTGCAGCATATGATATTGTTATTCCGTCAGATTATATGATTCAGAGGCTTATCGATGAAGGCTACCTGCAGAAAATCAATTTTGACAATATTCCCAATTACAAAAATATAATGGACGAATATAAAGGGCTTTATTTTGACCCTCAAAATGAATATTCAGTTCCTTATAATGTTGGTATGGTGGGCGTTATTTACAATAAAACTGTAGTTAAAGGCAATCCCACAAGCTGGAGTCTTATGTGGGATGAAGAATATAAAGGACAGATTCTTCAGTTCAATAACCCACGTGATGGTTTTGCAAGTGCAATGTTCCTGCTTGGAATTGATGTGAACACTGAAGATAAAGCAGAATGGAAACGTGCTTATCAGAAGCTTGTTGAACAGAAAGATGTTCTCCAGTCATATGTTTCTGACGAAATTTATAACAAAATGGAAGCAGGGGATGCCGCAATTGCAGCATATTATGCAGGCGACTATCTTCTTATGAAAGAGAATAATCCTGACCTTGAATTCTATTATCCTGAGGAAGGCACAAATATCTTTGTGGATTCAATGTGTATTCCCAAGAGCAGTCGTAATAAAGAAGCAGCAGAGCTTTACATAAACTTCCTTTTGAGTGAAGAAGTTGCCCTTGCAAACGCTGAATATCTTTATTATGCCACCCCTAACAAAGCTGTTATAAATAATGATAATTACAGCCTTAAGGGTAATCCCATTCTTTATCCTGCAAAGGAAGATATGCCCAAAACACAGTATTATCACAATCTTGATCAGGAGACTTTAAGTCTGATGACATCTTTGTGGTCAGAACTTAAAATTGAAGGCACATCAAACACGGCTGTTTATATCGGATTGGGCACAACAGCAGGTATAGGCCTTGCGGCAATTGTTTATGTGACAATCAGAAAGAAAAAACGCGAAAAATTATATGATGAATAATGTAGGGGAGGGGCTTGCCCCCTCCCGTTAATTTTGCAAAAAATAGGAGACTATCAATGAAAACCAAACCGAAATCAGTAGTTTTACTTTTCCTTACAGCAATAATATGGGGCTTCGCTTTTGTAGCACAAAAAGTCGGCGCACAATATGTTGGTGCTTTTACTTTCAACGGAATCCGTTTTGCTCTGGGTTCATTGTCACTTTTTCCTGTTATTATGTTGTTTGAAAAAGAAAAACAGACAAAAGAAAGTTTTATTAAAACTTTAAAAGCGGGTGTAATCTGCGGTGTGGTATTGTTCATCGCTTCAACTCTTCAGCAGATGGGTGTTGAAATTACAAACAGTGCAGGCAAATCAGGTTTTATAACAGGTCTTTACACTGTTTTTGTTCCCATTGCAGCCTTTCTTTTTATGAAGAAAAAAACAAATATCCTTACGTGGATTGGTGCAGTTTTAGCAGTAGGCGGTCTTTATCTTCTTTGTATGACAGGCGAAGAATCAGTAGGTATAGGCGACCTTGTCCTTCTTCTGGGCACAGTTTTCTGGACAGTACATATTCTTGCAATTGATAAATATATGATTGACGGAATCAGTCCGCTGAGGTTTTCGCAGATGCAGTTTGCAGTGTGTGCAGTGCTTTCTATTATCTGTGCGTTGATTTTTGAAGATATAAGCTTTATTGCAATTAAAAGTGCATTGCTTCCCATTCTTTATGGTGGCTTTATGTCAGTTGGTATTGCATACACTTGTCAGGTTTTAGGTCAGAAAGAAGCCGATCCCACTTTTGCTGCAATTGTTTTGTCTACGGAGTCTGTTTTCGGAGCAATCGGCGGAGTTCTGCTTGCAGGCGAATCAATGACAATTTCTGCATATATCGGCTGTGCACTTATTTTTGCAGGTATAGTTTTATCACAGTTGAAACTGAAGAAAAAATCACAATAAACTCTTGCATTTTAATTTTATTTGTGTTATTATATTCCAAACGCGATGAAAAAGAGAGTAAGTGTTTTAAATCGATTTTCAGAGAGAATGGGCCGAGGCTGAAATCCCGTTTATTTCGTAAAAACACCGAAGTTCACTTTGGAGCGGCTGGCTGAAAATTGCAGTAGGCTTTGACGTGTTTCCCACGTTAACGGAGAAAGAGTGTTTGCTCTGTTACAGTGCAAAAATAAGGGTGGTACCGCGGAAGGTAATTTTATGCTTTCGTCCCTTGTGTCTCACACAGGGGGACGGAAGTTTTTTATTTTGTAAATTAATGTCTGAAAGGAAGAATATTATGAAAGCAATGCTTGAAAGCATAGCAAGAGACGCAAAAGCAGCTCTTGAACTTGCAACAACAAAGCAGGAACTTGAAAACATCAGAGTTAAATATTTAGGTAAAAAAGGTGAAGTTACTGCAGTTTTAAAACAGATGGGTAAACTTTCTCCCGAAGAAAGACCTGTTATGGGTCAGCTTGCAAACGAAGTAAGAGCATCAATTGAAGCTCTTATTGAAGCAACTGATGAAAAAATCAAAAAAGAAGAACTTATCAAAAAACTCAAGGATGAAAAAATTGACGTTACAATGCCCGGCAAAAAGTCAGCATTAGGTCACAAGCATCCTCTTAACATCGTTCTTGACGAAGTTAAAGATATTTTCCTTGGTATGGGCTTTGATATTGCAACAGGTCCTGAAGTTGAGTGGGATTATTATAACTTTGAAGCACTCAATATTCCCAAAGACCATCCTGCACGTGACACTCAGGATACTTTCTACATCACAGAAAATATGCTTCTGAGAACACAGACTTCTCCCGTGCAGATTCGTGTTATGGAAAAACAGGCTCCTCCTATCAGAGTAATTTCTCCCGGACGAGTTTTCCGTTCAGATGCAGTTGACGCAACACATTCACCGCTTTTCCATCAGATTGAAGGTCTTGTTGTTGATAAGGGCATCACAATGGGCGACCTTAAAGGCACTCTTGAAGCATTCGCTAAAAGACTTTACGGCGAAAATACAAAAATCCGTCTTCGTCCCCATCACTTCCCGTTTACAGAGCCTTCTTGTGAAATCGACGTAACCTGTTTCAAATGCGGCGGTAAAGGCTGCCCCATGTGCAAAGGCGAAGGCTTCATCGAAATTCTCGGTGCAGGTATGGTTCATCCCAAAGTTCTCAAAGCTTGCGGTGTTGACCCCGAAGTTTACAGCGGTTATGCTTTCGGCGTTGGTCTTGAAAGACTTGTTATGTTCCGCTTTGATATTGACGATATGAGATTGCTTTACGAGAACGATATGCGTTTCCTCGGCCAGTTTTAATGAAAGGAGTGTCGTAAAATGAATTTATCTAAAAAATGGTTAAACGATTATGTACAGCTTGATGTCAGCGATAAACAGTTTGCTGATGATATGACTATTTCAGGCTCAAAAGTAGAAGGCTTCGAAACTGAAGGTGCAGAACTTCAGAACATTATTGTAGGTCGTGTTGAAAGCCTTGAAAGACACCCTGATTCTGACCACCTCTGGATTTGCCAGATTAATGTTGGTAAAGAAGAAAATATCCAGATTGTTACCGGTGCACAGAACCTTACAGCAGGTGACATCGTGCCCGTAGCAATGGATAATTCTGTAGTTTTCGGCGGTCACAAAATCAAAAAAGGCAAACTCCGCGGCGTTGAAAGTAATGGTATGCTCTGTTCGCTTGGTGAACTCGGTCTTACAATTCACGATTTCCCCTATGCTGTTGAAGACGGCATTTTCGTTCTCGGTGACGATTGCGACAAAACTCTTGGTATGGATATCCACTATGCAATCGGTCTTAACGATGTTATCACAGAATTTGAAATCACATCAAACCGTTCAGACTGCCTGAGCATCATCGGTCTTGCAAGGGAAGCAGCAGCAACATTTGATAAAGAACTCAAAGTTGCTGACCCCGTTGTTAAAGGCTCAGGCGGAGATGTTAACGAACTTCTTTCTGTTGAAATTGAAGAAGCAGAAAAATGTTATCGTTACTGCGGTGCAGTGGTTAAAAATGTAAGAATCAAACCCTCACCCCGTTGGATAAGAGAACGTCTTCGTGCTTGTGGCGTAAGACCTATCAACAATATCGTTGACATTACAAACTTTGTAATGCTTGAATACGGTCAGCCTATGCACGCATTTGACCTTCGTTACCTTGATAGTGGCAAAGTTATCGTAAGAAACGCACGTGAAGGCGAAAAAATCACAACTCTTGACGATGTTGAAAGAAACCTCACAACAGAAATGCTTGTTATTGCAGACGAAAATAAACCCGTTGCGGTTGCAGGTGTTATGGGTGGCGAATACAGCGGAATTATGGACGACACAACAACTATCGTTTTTGAATCAGCTTGTTTCAACGGCGTAAGTGTACGCAGAACATCAAAAGCTCTCGGTCTTCGCACAGAAGCTTGCACAAGATATGAAAAAGAACTCAATCCCGCAAGCTGTGAAACATGCCTTAAACGTGCATTGGAACTTGTTGAACTTCTCGATGCAGGTGACGTTGTAGACGGCATTGTTGACTGTTTCCCCACACCTAAAGAAGCAGTAAAACTTGCATTTGAACCTGAATGGGTGAATAACTTCATCGGTATTGATGTTAGCGCAGACGAGCAGAAGAGAATGCTTGAAAAAATCGGCTTTACAGTTGAAGATGGCGTTATCACAGCACCTTATTTCAGAAACGATATTGAACACAAGGCTGATATTTCAGAAGAAATCGCAAGATTCTATGGCTATCAGGCAATTCCCAACAGAGAATTGTCAGGTGTTGCAAACGCAGCTCTCACAGAAGAACAGCAGCTTGAAAAGCTTATCCGTTCAACTTGCCTTGGCTGCGGTCTTACCGAAATCGAAACATTCTCATTCATCAGCCCCAAATATTACGATAAAATCAATCTTCCCGCAGACAGTGAATACAGAAATTCAGTTGTAATCACAAATCCTCTCGGTGAAGACACAAGTGTTATGAGAACAAACGCAATTCCCTCAATGATGGAAGTTCTCGCACGTAACTATAAAAACAGAAACGAAAAAGCATATCTTTACGAAATTCCCGTAGAATATACTTCACAGGGGCTTGAAACATTGCCTCTTGAAAAACAGAAAATCGTAATCGGTATGTATGGCGATTGTGATTTCTTCTCACTCAAAGGTATTGTTGAAGAAATTCTTTATAAAACAGGCCTTTCAGCTTACGACGTTGAAGCAGTGACAGATGATCCCACATTCCACCCCGGACGTACAGCACGCCTTACAGTTGATGGCGAAGAATTTGCAATTTTCGGTGAAATTCATCCTGCAGTTCTTGAAAACTACGGCATCGGCGAAAAGGCTTACGTTGCAAGAATTGATATCGAAACAATCTTCAACAAAGGCAGAGAGCCCAAACTCTACAAAAAATTACCTAAATTCCCTGCAAGCACACGTGACCTTGCTTTTGTTTGCGACAGAGATATTCCTGTGCTCACACTTGAGAAAGCAATCACTTCAGCAGCAGGCAAGCTTCTTGAATCAATCGAACTCTTCGACGTTTATATGGGTTCACAGATTGAAGAAGGCAAAAAGAGCGTTGCTTACAGCCTTCGCCTTCGTGCAGAAGACAGAACTCTTACTGACGAAGAAGCAGATAATGTTGTCAAAAAAGCAATAAAAGCCCTTGATAAGCTGGGAATTTCTTTAAGAAGCTGACATTTTGATAGTAATTTATCAAAAAAATATTAAAAAAACCATTGTGTTATCACAAAATGTAGTGTATAATATATATAATTGCGATACGGAGGTGTTTTATTATGGATGATAAGACAATAAGATTTTCCATCAAAGCAGAGTGTGAAGACGAAATCAGAAAGAACCTGACTTACGTCTATAATTCATTGAAGGAAAAGGGTTACAATCCTATAAATCAGATTGTGGGATATATTCTTTCAGAAGACCCGACTTACATCACTACACATAATAATGCGCGTAGTGTAATTCGCAAAATCGACAGAGACGAGCTCATGCAGAAACTTGTCGAGAACTATCTTAAAGATTAATAAAGGAGTTGTTCCGAATGGCTGACGAGAAAAAAGTTCAGAATGAATTTCTGATGTTCAGAGATAAGCCAATGGTTCGCTGCGGAAATACAATTTATTACGGAGATATGAGAGATCCGTTTGTTGTAATGCTTTCAATCACTTCCACAAAACCTCTCGGTGACACTGAAGTCGCAGACAGAGTTGTTGTTCAGCTTTTGTCAACAGACCAGGATGCAAGCCCCAGAGAGCGTATTGTTAAAAAGAGTGAAAAGAAAGGCCTCTATGCCGCAATCGATATCGGTGAAATCTGGCTCAAACGTGCACTCCAGCAGGCAGGAGAATAATAACTAAAAAACTAACCGCTGAATTCATAAGAAGTTCAGCGGTTTTTCCTTTGTTCCCTAATTATGTGTTGACAAATTATAATTTACCGCGGTATTAAAATCAGCATCGTAGGGGCGGATGTCAACATCCGCCCGAATAAATTCACATAAAATCTGACGGGTCGATGTAGGCATCGACCCCTACAATTAAAAATCGAATATACATATAAATTATAATTTGAAAAACCAGATATGTGCATCGTGCTTGCAAATCATTATAAAACCAACATCAGTGATAGCTGAAAATTATAATTTATCATCCCAATGCAAACAAAAAGCCTCCCTCTTAGCGATAACTTAAGAGAGAGGCTTGATTTGTTTTTAAGCTTTTATTGTGCCGTCGGGGTTAAAAAGAGGGAGTCTTTCAAGATAAATTATATCATCTCTGTCAGCGGCACTTCCTTCGGCAAGCACTGCCATTCTGCCAACAATTTCACCGCCTGCTTTGTTTACAAGCTGTTCAACTGCCCAGAGTGATTCGCCTGTTGAAATGACGTCATCAACAATAAGAACTCTTTTGCCTTTCATTTTTTCTGCCTCGGCAGTGTCAAGGTAAAGGTGTTGCACTTTGTCGGTTGTGATTGATTTTACTTCCACATCGAAAATTCCACTCATATAAAGTTTAGGATATTTTCTTGCAACAAAGTATGTATCGTCGTTATTCTGTCTTGCCATTTCGTGTGCAAGAGGAATACCTTTTGCTTCTGCAGTGATAACATAGTCATATTCAGGAGCTTTTTTAAGAAGGTCACGTGCACACGCTTCTGTAAGCTGTGCAGCACCAAACAGAATAAAAGCGCCGATATATAAATCTTCTGTTACTTCACAAAGGGGCAAAGACCAGTCAATGCCGGCAATATTCATTTTATAATCCATAATTACACCTCATTTACAAATTAAAAGCGGAACCGTTATGATTCCGCTTTTGTTTATCGGTAACTTCTTATTTTGCACAAGGATATGAGTCTTTATCTGCACCGAGAACAAGACCAACCTGAGCAGAAACGTGTCTGTTCTGATAAGCAGCGCCATTTACGAAACCTGCATCGTTTTTGTTCATATAGAGAGGAACATTAACGTTTGTGTGGCTGCCTGATGTGAAGTAATATTCATCTTTTTCAGCGTCATATTTAAGGCCGCCTGTTTCGTGGTCAGCTGTAACGATAACAAGTGTTTCGCCGTCTTCTTCAGCAAATTCAAGTGCAGCGCCAACAGCTTTGTCAAATTCATAAGTGCTGAGAATCATATTCTCAAGGTCGTTTGAATGTGAGTGTTTGTCAATGCAAGCACCTTCAACCATAAGGAAGAAACCATCTTCGTCAGCTGAAAGAACGTCAATTGCTTTTTCTGTCATAACTTCGAGTGTGGGTGTGTCGTAGTTATTTGCAACATATTTAAGGTCATCAAAGCTGAACTGAGCAAATGATTTTGTTTCACCGTCAAAAGCTGCAAGTTCTGTTGCAGTGCCGATATATGTACGTCCTGCTGCAGAAACTACGTCTGAAGTTGCAAGACCATTGTAGGCACCCCAGATAAGGTCGATGTCAGAAGCAAGCTGCTGTTCTGTGATATCAACATCATTATCTCTAGAATATGTGTGAGCACTGAAAGAAGAAGGTGTAGCACCTGATGTGTAGTCGGTTGTAACAACACCTGTTGCTTTACCCTGTTCAATTGCTACTTCAGTAACGTTTTTGGGAGTAGAGAAAACTCTGAACGGGTCAAAAGCATAAGTACCCACCATGCCGTTGATTGTTCTGATACCTGATGAAAGAGCAGTGCCGCCTGCAGCAGAGTCTGTTGTAACACCGAAAAGTGAATTTGTTTTAGATTCAGCTTTAACGATAACATCTTCCATATTGAGTTCGTCAAGGTCATAAGCCTGTTTTGTTGCTTCAAGATGGTTGAAGCCCATACCGTCACCAATCATAATGATAACGTTTTTATAGGTCTTGTACTCTTCGGGTTTTGCCTCAAGTCCAAAATGACCTATCATAGTTGCAAATGATGTGAGTGCAGCAATGATTACTGCGAAAACTTTCTGGAAAATAGCCATGATTTTCCCTCCTTAATATTTAATGTAATTTAATTTTATCATCTTTTTTATTGCTTTGCAATACTTTTTCTTGTGATTTTTCCCGCAATTGTAAAAATGAAAAACGCAATTATGTTCACGCAGACAACAGTTGCACCTGTCTGCCAACCTGCAAGGCAGGCTGTGAAAAAGCCGATAATAAAGCACACAACCGAAACTGCAGATGAACAGATAAGTACACCTTTGAACGTTGTGCAGACTTTCATTGAAGTCATAGCAGGGAAAACAATCAATGCAGAAATCATAAGTGAACCCATCATATTCATGCCGAGAACAACTGTAACTGCAGTCAGAACGGCAATCAGCATATTATACACATTTGTTTTTATGCCTGTTGCTTTTGCAAAATTCTCATCAAATGTAATTGCAAAAATCTTTGTGTAAAAGAAAACAAAAAGCGTGATAATCGCAACACTTAAAAATGCACTTAAAATCAGGTCAACATCACCGATTGTGAAAAGTGAAGCAGAGCCGAAAAGGCTGTTGCAGATGTCAGTGCTTCTTTGTCCTGAAAGGTTGAAAAGCAGACTGCCTGCGGCTACTGCACCTGTGGAAACAAGTGCCAGGGAAGCATCGCCCTTGGTTTTGCCTTTGTTGCCCCAACGCAGAAGCAGAAATGCAGTGATAACCACAATGGGGAGTGAAACTATCAGTTTCATGTTGCTCATATTAAGTGCAGCAGCTATTGCAACTGCACCGAACCCTACGTGAGAAAGTCCGTCACCAATCATAGAAAATCTTTTGAGCACAAGGCTTACGCCTAAAAGTGACGAGCAGAGCGTAACAAGAAGTCCCACAATAAGTGCACGTATCACAAGGTTTATCATAAACTCGCTTGCGAAAAGTTCCTGAAAAGTCATCATTTCTTGTCACCTCCCAGAAATTCAGAAGCAATATCGCTGAAAAGATATTCTTCTTTTGTGCCGAAGAATAAAGGCTTGTTACGCAGGTGAAGAATGTGGCTTGCGTATTCTACAGCGGCGGAAATATCATGGGAAACCATAATTATCGCAATGCCTTTATCGTTAAGCTCTTTTATAATTTTATACATTTCAGCAGTAACAACAGGGTCAAGACCTGCCACTGGCTCGTCGAGAAGAAGCATTGATGTGGTGGCACACAATGCACGTGCGAGCAAAACTCTCTGCTGCTGACCACCTGAAAGATTCTGATAAGAGTGTTTTGCCAAATGAGAAATTCCAAGCATTTCCATATTTTTCTTTGCAAGGTCTTTTTCTTTTTTTGTATAGAAAGGTTTGAAACCTTTTCTGCCTAAAGTGCCGGATATAACAACTTCAGACACAGATGCGGGAAAGTCTTTCTGAATGTCTGTCTGCTGAGGAAGATATCCGATTTCACTGTGTTTTGCACAGCAGAATTTTATTTCACCTGAAACAGGCTTTATCAGACCTAGAAGTGCTTTCATCAGCGTGCTTTTGCCGCTTCCGTTTTCGCCGACTATACAAAGATAATCACCTTTATTTACTTCAAAAGACAAATCTGAAAGCACAGTTTTGCCTTCATACGCAAGTTCACATTTTTCACATTTTACAAAAGCCATATTTTTACCCCAGAGCGATTTTCAGATTTTCAAGATTTTTTGTCATAAGCGAAAGATAAGTTTCTCCGCTTTCAAATTCTTCTTCTGTCACATTGTGGCAGGAATGCATCAGCAACACCTGTGCACCTGTTTCGCTGCTTATTCTGTCTGCTACAGTGTTGTCAGAAAATTCTATTGTGAAAACAACGGATATATTCTCTTTTTCAATTGTTTCAATCAACTGATTGATTACTTTTATTCCGGCTTCAGTTTCGGTTGAGCAGCCTTCAAAAGCTGAGTGATATTCAAGTCCGTAATCATTCGCCATATGATAGAAGGGGAATCTTTCTGCAAAAACAACTGTATTTGTTTTTCCGTTTTTTACCGTTTCAGCGAATCCGCTGTCAAGTTTCTTTAATTCTTCAATGTATTTTTGTGTGTTTTCCTTGTATGTTGCAGCATTTTCAGGGTCAACATCACAAAGATTTTCGCAGAGCTTTTCAGTAATTGTAATTGCATTTTTCGGCGAAGTCCAGTAATGGTCATCTTCACAAGGACCAACCATACTGCTTAAAGTTACAATCTTTGTTTCTGTTTCAGGTATATTTTCAACCCATTCATCATCTTCGCCACCCACGCAGACAAAAAGGTCACTGCTCGAAACGAGAGCAATGTCTTCAAGGGTTGTTTCAAAGCCGTGCACTTCCATTCCGGGAGCGATAAGCATATTCAATTCAGCGTCAACGCCTGCTGCTATTTCTCTGAGAAAATCATATGCAGGGAAAACAGTTGTGGTGATTTTTAATTTATCGTTTGTTTTTGCTGTTGAACAACCGCCAAGAAGTATGCACAAAACAAGTAAAAACGGCAAAATACGTTTCATTTTATTCCTCCGTGAATTTGAATTTGAATTTCAAATTCATTATAAACTTTTCCCTTTTGTAAGTCAAGAAAAAAATATATAAAAATTTGTTAATTATTTTAATAATGTATAGACATTTTTTGTAAATTATGTTACAATCTCTCCATAAAACTTAAGGAGGCTTGTCATATGAACAAGGTTTTAAAAAGAGTAATTGCTCTTATGCTTGTTTTAGCAATGAGCGTAGGCGTAATGTCACAGGTTTTTGCGGCTGAAACCGACTCGACAGAAATTTCTGTTGTAAACACAGTTGAAGAAGCAAAAGACACATTGGTAAGTGATGAACAGGTGCCGATTATCATCATTCACGGTATTTCTCAGATTGATACAGTGATTATGGATGAAGAAGGTAATCCTCTTCTTGACAAAGATGGCAACCAGATTACAGGTTGGCCTCTTACAGTTGATGTTACCGAACTTGTAATGACTGTTATTTTCCCCGTACTTCTCACTCTTATCACTCAGAAGGATTTCGCTTCTGAAGCAGGTTATAAAGCAGCTTGCAATGCCCTTAAATACAACGCTTGCGACCTTAACGGCGACCCTGTTTATCCCACATATGTTGACAGACAGTATTGCTCAGTAGGTGCAATGGATCAGGAACATAAAGATATCGTTTATGATGCAGTTCCTTTCCAGAAAATCGGTGAAGAAATCGGCGAAGAATGGCTCTATTTCTTCTCATACAATTCATCAGGTGATGTTACTCAGATTGCAGAAGATCTTAACGACTACATCGAAATGGTTAAAGAACAGACAGGTGCTGAAGAAGTAAGCCTTGCTCCTATCAGTATGGGCGGTACAATTGTTACTGCATGGCTTGAAATGTTCTCAGGCAGATATGATATGTTCGACGCAAACTATGACAGCGTTCATAAAATCGTTTTTGTTATCGCGGCTCTTGACGGTTCAAAAATTCTCGGCGATATCTTTGTAGATAATACACTTCTCAAAAACGATGAATTCCTTTACACAAGAATTCTCCCCGAACTTCTTAAAGAAGAATGGTATGCATATCTCCTTAATATCGTTTTGAGAATACTTCCTCACGACGTGCTTGATTCAGTGCTTGATTCAATTCTCGCAGGTGCAAAAGATACTCTTGTTGGTAACTGCACAATTATCTGGGCACTTCTTCCCCACGATGACTTTGATAAAGCATATGAAATTTATTTCAAAGATAAAGGTCCTGAATACGACGTTATCAGAAATAAAGTAACTTTCTACCACACAGCACAGCTTAATCTCCAGAAAAACATCAACGAACTGACAAGTGAAAAATACGGTGCTATCGTACACGCTATCTGCTCATACGGCGTTCCGCTTTATCCCATCGGTTCAAGTGCACTCTATATCAATGCTGACGGAATTATCCACTCAGCATCAACAAGCCTTTTCGCAACATTTGCAGACCTTGGCAAAACTCTTCCTGTTGACTATGTTGCAAAAAATCCCGTATGTACAGACCCCACACATAACCATATTTCTCCTGACAGAGTAGTTGATGCTTCAACATCATACCTGCCCGAAAATACATGGTATGTTCAGGGCCTCAACCATGAAAGAACAGGCCAGAGTGACTCTGTAATCAATTTTGCAGGCGTTCTTCTTAAAGATGATACAATTACAGACGTTCATTCAGACCCTGAAAACTATCCTCAGTTCAACGGTTCAAGAACTACAAGAGGTTTAAGAAATAATGACATCCCTAATGCAGAAAAGGCTCTTGCTGAAAGAGAAATGACTCCTGCACAGAGAGCAGAACTTCAGGCAGCACTTGATGATTGCAAACTTATGCTCACAGAAACTGTTATTGATACAAAAGATTGCGAAGAAAGAATGCAGAGACTTGTAAATGCTCTTATTGATATCGGTGTTTATGGAGCTCCGGAAGAGCCCAGCCCTGCATACGATGTTCTCCGCACAATTTTCAAATGGCTCTCTGACACAGCATACAAGAGCTGGGGCACAAAAGGTTTCAGTGAATTACTCAAATAATGATTGATTCAGCAAACCGTTCAGTAATTTTCGATACTGATTGGTGGACAGATTGCGATGATTGTGTCGCATTAAGGCTCCTGATCGATTCAGAACTGAAAGGCGTTAATATTAACGCCTTTCTTTATGAATCCCCGCAGTCTGTCAGGCTCTTTCTCGAAAGTTACGGAGTAAAGAATGTTCCTGTTGCAATGGATAAAAGTGCAACTTATTACAATGACCCACCTCGAAACAGTTATCAGAAAAAACTGATTGAAAAATTTTCTCCAGACAATTCAGATTCGCCTGATAATTATGAAGATTCAGTTTCTTTTTACAGACGAATTTTATCTTCTGCCGAAGAAAAGGTCGATATTGTTGCCGTAGGTTTTCAGAATTCAATAGCATCACTTCTTATGAGTGAAGCAGATGATTTTTCACCCCTTGATGGTATTGAACTTTGCAGACAGAAAGTGAATAAGCTCTGGGCAATGGCAGGCAAATGGGACGAAGAAGGCGGACGTGAATATAACATCGCCAATAATTCTCATTCTGCAGCGGCGGCAAAAATTGTTGCGGAAAAATTTCCTTGTCCCATAACTTATCTTGGCTTTGAAGCAGGTGTGAGCGTTATAACTGGAGGCAAAAAAGTAATCGGTGACGAAAACGATGCCTTGCGTTTGTCAATGGTTGCTCACGGCTCGCATAACGGCAGAAATTCATGGGACCCTATGACTGCTATGCTTTTTCTTCATGGTGACGAAGAAAAAGCAGGTTACAACAAAGTTTACGGCGATATTATAATTGATAAAGACGGAAGAAATTATTTTAAAGAAAATAAATCTTCCGACAGATGCTTTGTTGTGAAAAAATATCAGGACAGTTTTTATGCTGACGAAATCAATTCGCTGATTTCCGTTGACAAAAAAGCCTGAAATGTGTTATCATTAATTAAATAAAATGTTTCATTTTATAAAAAAGCAAAGGAGACAATAATATGAAAAAGATTATTGCTGTTGTTCTTTCACTTTGCATAATCTTCTGCTGTGCAGGTTTTTCATTTGCAGCAGACGAAGAAATCGTTAAAGATTACGAAGTGTCAGACAAAATCAGAAATGTATCAATCACAATGGGCGAAGATCCCACAACACAGAGAGGTGTTTGCTGGCACACAGACGAAGAATCTGCAACTGCAGTTCAGTTTGTGATTGCTGACAAATACGAAGGTACTTTTGAAGGTGCAAAAACTTTCAGAGGCAGTTGTGAATCATTCAAAGAAATTTATGTTCACAAAGTAACTCTCACAGCTCTCAAACCCGGCACAGAATATGTGTACAGAGTTGGTGACGATGTAAACAATGAATGGAGCGAAATCGGCACATTCAGAACAGACGATGGTGATGAAAACTTCAAGTTTATTGCTATTGCTGACGTTCAGGCAGGTAACGAAGAAAACTTCCAGAAAGCATCTAATGTTATGAAAACTGCTTATGAAACAATGCCTGATGCAGAATTCTACACAAGCCTTGGTGACTATGTAAACGATTGTACACAGGAAGAATGGGATTGGTTCTTTGATAAATTCAATTTTGCAAACTCAAATCTTACAATCGCACCTGTTGCAGGTAACCACGATGGCAACATCACAAATAAAGTTAACCATTATTGGTTTGACAGTATGTTTAATCTTGACGCTGCTCCCGATGAATGCATCAGAGCTGAAGGCGTTTACTATGCATTTGATTATGGTAATGCTCATATCGTAGTTCTCAACACAAACGATATGTATCCCATGACAGTTCAGCAGACAAACTGGCTCAAGAACGAAATGAATTCTTCAGATGCACAGTGGAAAATTGTTCTTATGCACAGAGCTTTCTATTCAGCAGGTAAAAACCTTATCAAACCTGACACAATCATCATGAGAGAACAGCTTCTCCCCATTTTTGATGAACTTGATATCGACCTTGTAATGGCAGGTCATGACCACGTTTATATGAGAACAAATCAGGTTAAAGGCGACAAACTTGTTGAAGATGTTACATATGTAACAGAAATGTTCAATGGCGTTGAAACAACATTTGCAGTTGATCCTGATGGTGCTTGCCACATCCTTCCCGGTACAGCAGGCACAAAAACATATTCAATCAACGACTATGTATTTGATTGCGTATTCGATTCAAACATCGTTGCAGAATGCTTCTCACAGCGTGACATCGGCGACCGCGGTATTTTCTCAACAGTTGAAATTCAGGGCGGCAGACTTGTTTACAACGCATATGCAGTAGATTATGAAACAGGCGAAAAAGAACTTGTTGATACATATGCTATTAAGAAAACAACTGAAGGTCAGGCAAGCGACAAACCTATGCTTCCCACAGACCCTGCAACAACAGGCGTTGCACAGACATTCAACTTCATCTACAGATTTGCAAAAATGTTCTTCGATTATCTCTTCGTAATAATCCCCAAACTTATCATTAATGCTATCTGAGTAATTTGAATAAGATTAATCCCTACCGTATTCCGGTAGGGATTTTTTATGCATATGTGTGTGGTCAATCATCGCGATGCATCAAAGCCGTTTCAACCAGCGCTAAATTATAATTTTCAACGAAAAATCCCCTCAGTCAGAATCACAGATTCTGACAGCTCCCCTTGCATTTTCAAGGGGAGTATGTAGCCGTAATATGCATATGAATTATAATTAATCTGTGGCTAACCTTGCCATTTTGTTGTCATTCTGGAGCGTAGGCGAAGGCTCTCAAAATGGCAACATATAAAACTTAACACCGCCGAGATTCTTTGCTGATGCGAAAGAATGACACGGCGGTGTTTTTTTGACACGTTTTGAAATGTCAGCGATAAATTGCAATCGTTGAAAGTAGGTGATATCACTGCAATATTAGAATTAAACAAACACATAAATCTATTCTTAAAACAACTATATTTTTTGCATATATTTTTTGCACTTTTTTGCGTAAATGCTTGACATAAGTGCAGTAAAAGAGTATAATTGTGGTACAAAGTGGAGCGAAATAGCGTCATAAGGGTGACGAAGTGGAAGTTTTCCACATTTCCACAGAGTTTTCCACACAAAAGTGGGAGATTTACTTGATTTTCTGAAAGGAGGGGAATAAAATGGCAGATTTTAAAGGTACATACTTTCATTCGCTTGATTCAAAAAACAGAATGGTCGTGCCGTCAGCATTCAGGGAAGACCTTGGGCAGAATTTCGTCATTATGAAATCCCCACCTAAAGATAAATGTCTCACACTTTATCCTTTGGAAGAATGGAAGAAAATCAAAGAAGAACTTGATGCACTTCCTGCAAGTGAAGAAAACAGAAAATATTACAGATGGTTTTTTGCAAGAATTGACGATTGCAGCATGGATAACCAGAGCCGTGTTGGTCTGAAAGAAAGTTTCAGAGAGTTTGCCGGTATCGAAAAGAACATTGCAATTCTCGGCTCAGGTAAAAAAATTGAAATCTGGGACGAAGAAGTGTTCAGAGCACTCAATGAACAGGCTGAAGACGAAATCGACTTTAATGTTGACCTTGTAAGATTCTGATTTTCAACGAAAGAACGTGACTTATGGCTTCTGATATTACATTTTCACATTTTCCTGTTTTTTATAAAGAGGCAATTGAAGCACTCGATATAAAACCTGACGGAATATATGTTGATTGCACAGGCGGTGGCGGTGGTCATTCATCGCTGATTGCCGAAAAACTCACAACAGGTCATCTGTACACAATCGACCGTGACCCTGATGCAATAAAAGTTCTTACAAAACGTTTTGAAAATAACCCCAACGTAACAATAGTCAACAGCCGTTTTTCAAGAATAAAGGAAATTCTTGAAGAACAGGGTGTAGAAAAAGTTGACGGAATCCTTGCAGACCTTGGCGTATCGTCTTATCAACTTGACACAGATGAAAGAGGTTTCTCTTTCCACACAGAAGCAGCACTTGATATGCGCATGAGCAAAGAGGGCACATCTGCAAAAGATATTGTCAATTCGTATTCAGTGAATGAACTTACAAGAATCATATCGCTCTACGGTGAAGAAAAGTTTGCACGCAACATTGCAAACAATATTGAAAAACACAGAAAAGAAAAAGAAATAGAAACAACGATTGAACTTGCTGAAATCATTAAGGAATCATATCCTCCTTCAGTAAGAAGAAAAAGCGGTCATCCGGCGAGAAAAACTTTTCAGGCAATAAGAATAGAAGTCAATTCTGAACTTGATGAATTGAAAAATTCCTTGGATGATATGTTTTCATCAATCAACATAGGCGGTCGTGTGGTAATTATCACATTCCATTCCCTTGAAGACAGAATTGTTAAAGTTAAATTCAACGATTTCTGCAAAGGATGCACCTGTCCGCCTGAATTTCCCGTTTGTGTCTGTGGTAAAGAGCCAAAAGGGAAATTGGTTTTTAAAGTGAAAGAACCTACAGATAAAGAACTTGAGGAAAACTCACGTTCACGAAGCGCCAAACTCCGCGCAGTGGAGAGAATCGGAGAATAAATTGAGAGGATGAAGCCTGATGGCGGAAATAGATTATAACTTCGACATGTTTGAAGAAGGCACTGCAGCACCGAAAGTTGCACCTGTGCCGAAGCAACAGCCGAGAAAAAAACTTCAGATTGTTGAAGAAACACGCGAGGTCAAACGCGAAAGAGTACGCATTCAGCAAAGACAGAACACACTCTCAACTTTTGCGATAATTGCTGTTGCGCTTGTTATAACAGCAGTAGTAAGTTCATTTATTTATCTTGGAGCTTCAATAAACGCCTACGACCACAAAATCGCAGCTGTTCAGGAAGAGCTTAATATTGCAGAAAGTCAGAATGTTATTCTTAATATTAAGAGAGACTCCATGGTGTCATTTGATTCAATAAGAGAAACAGCAGAAGATTTAGGTATGATTCAGCGTGATAAATATCAGGTAACTTACTTTGAATTATCACAAGAAGATTACGGCGTAGTAAATTAATTTAAGTCATAATGTCAGCGGCACGGAATAACTATTTATGAGCGAAAAAGTTTTGCTTTTGAATAGAAATTTCCTTTGCCGCCTTAATTGTTATTTAAGCGAAGAATTTTTATTCATTCAGGAGAGGAGATCGGTTATGTCAATACCGCAGACAAAAGAAAATACTTTGGTTCAGAGAGCAGTCCATGTGTTGATAATTATCATTCTCCTTGGATTTGGTGCATGTATTTTTTATCTCGGCTATGTTCAGCTTGTACTTGGCGAAGAATATCGTGCAAAAGCAGAAGATAATCAGCTTCGTGACTCTGAAATTTCAGCCGAAAGAGGCGTGATTTACGACCGTAACGGTAAAGAGCTGGCAAAAAGTGCATCTGCGTGGAAAGTTGTGATTTATCCCAACAAACTCAGCGAAAGCAAGTCAGCACGCGAAACTGTTATCAAAAGGCTTGCTGTTGTGCTTGATATGGAAGAAGAAACAATCAGAGCAAAGGCAGAACTTTCACAATATGGCAATATGGTTGTAAAATATCGTGTTGAAAAAGATGTCCGCGATGAAATTCTCCAACTCATGGATGAGGTGTGTGAAACTGCGGAAACAGAAACAGGCGACAAAATCGAACGTAAATTCAGCAGATATATCGGCATTGAAAACGATGTAAAAAGATATTATCCCTACAATTCTTTTGCATCAACAGTTCTCGGTTTTACAGGCACAGATGATGTAGGCACAGGCGGACTTGAACTTTATTACAACTCAATTCTCACAGGCACTCCTGGCAGAAAAATCACTGCAGTTTCAGGTCAGGGCGATTCAATGCCTGCAGAATATGAAACTGTTACAGATGCTGTGCAGGGCACAAGCCTTGTTACAACCCTTGACGAAACAATTCAGCGTTATCTTGAAGAAGGCCTTGATCAATCATTGAGAGACACTCAGGCTGAATACGCCTATGGCCTTGTGATGGATGTTAACACAGGTGCAATACTTGCAATGTCAAGCAAGCCTGACTATAACCTTAACACTCCTTACGAAATCACAAGTCAGGCAGTCAAAGATGAGATAGATAAACTTGTAGATAAAAAAATGCAGCAGGAAGCAGAAACCGAAGCATGGTTCAATCAGTGGAAAAACAGAACGATTTCCGACACTTACGAGCCTGGTTCAGTTTTCAAAATCATAACAGCAGCCGCTGCTCTTGAAGAAAATATATGGGATTTGTCAAGAACATACGTCTGCGGCGGTGCAATTCAGGTTGACGACAGACGAATGCATTGCTCACATCGTGAAGGCCACGGCACACAGACTTTCTCTCAGGCTTTTGCAAATTCCTGCAACCCGTTTTTTATTCAGCTTGGCCTTGACATGGGCGTTGACAGATTTTATAAATATTTTGAGGCATTCGGCTTTACAGAAAAAACAGGAATTGACCTGCCTGCAGAAGAAATCGGTAACTATCATACTCCCGATTCTATGAAACAGACGAAAGTTCAGCTTGCTTCAAGTGCTTTCGGTCAGTCATTTACAGTTACTCCCATCCAGACAATTACTGCAGTTTCGGCTATTGCAAATGGCGGCAAACTCATGCAACCCTATATTGTTGCGAAAACACTTGACCCTAACGGCAATGTTCTCAGTGAAACAAAACCTGTTGTGAAGCGTCAGGTTGTTTCGGAAGAAACAGCAGATGTTATCACATCAATGATGGAAGAAGTTGTGGCATCCGGTACAGCACAGAATGCATACGTTGCAGGCTACCGTGTTGCAGGTAAAACAGGTACTTCAGAAATTCTTGAAGAGCCCGGCGAATATATCGGCTCATTCGCTTGCTTTGCTCCTGCTGATGACCCGCAGGTTGCAATTCTCATAGCAATCAAAAAACCTGTAGGACAGTACTACGGCAGCCAGATTGCAGCACCTGTTGCGGCAGACATTATGAGAAAAGTTATGATTTATCTTAACGTTGAACCTATTTATACTGAAGAAGAAGCAAAGAATGTTGACAGAAATGCTCAGAATGTTGTGGGCACACCTGTTGACGAAGCAAAGCAGATACTTGTTGACGAAGGCTTCAATGTGAAAATTATGGGTTCAGGTGAAACTGTTGTTGAGCAGGTTCCGCCAGCAAACCAGACAATTCCTGCAAGAGGTACTATAATTCTTTACACAGAAAAGAATTCAGAACAGCAGACGACCACAGTGCCTGATTTCACAGGCCTTACAATAAACGAAACTTACCGCGTTGCAAACGAAGCAGGTGTTAACGTTTCAATTGTAGGTAACGCACTTTCGAATGATTTTGTCGCGTTCAAACAGGATAAAGAAAAGGATAGTAAAGTTTATTATGGCGATACTATAGTCGTGTATTTTAAATCTACTTCAGCGGAAGTTGATTAATTGAGGTGATTTGAATGAAATTATCACAGCTTTTATCAAGGCTTGAAACAAAAGGAAATTACACAGATTGTGAAATTAATTCGATAACAGATAAATTTGATGCAATCAATCCCGGCGATGTATTTGTCTGCATCAAAGGTAACCGTTTTGATGCTCATACCGTTGCAAAGCAGGCGATGGAGGAAAAAGGTGCAGCAGCAGTTATCGTTGAAAGAGAAACGGGAGCAGCAAACGAAGTAATAGTTGAAAATTCAAGAAAAGCATATTCTTTCGCTTGTTCTGAATATTTCGGACGTCCTACAGACAGCCTTAAAATGATTGGTATTACCGGCACTAACGGCAAAACCACAGTTTCATTTCTCATCAAAGATATTCTTGAATCTGCAGGCAAAAAATGCGGACTTTTAGGCACAGTTGTTAATCTTATCGGCGATAAAGAAAGGGTTTCATCTCTCACAACTCCCGACCCATTTGAAATGCAGCAGCTTTTCAGGGAAATGGTTGATGAAAACTGCGAATTCTGCATTATGGAAGTTTCTTCTCAGGCGTTGAGCCAGCAGAGAGTAGCACCGATTACATTTGATATGGGCATTTTTACAAATCTTACACAAGACCATCTTGATTATCACGGCACTATGGAAAATTATAAAAATGCAAAACATGTATTGTTTGAAAATAGCAGAAAAGTGCTTATCAACGATGATGACGAAGCAGCAGAATTTATGAAATCAGGCATTTCTGCTGAAATCAGAACATATTCAATGAAAAATGATTCTGATTACACAGCTAAAAATCCTGTGCTCAAAGATAAATCAGTTGCATATGAGCTTGTTTCAAATTCAATGATTTCAAGAATCAGACTGAATATCCCGGGCGAATTTTCAATTTATAATTCAATGGCGGCAGCAGTTTGTGCCAAAGAAATGGGCGTTGAAATTGACGTGTGCAAAAAATCACTCAGCACAACTTCAGGCGTAAAGGGCAGGATGGAAACAGTGCCGGTTGACACTGATTACACAGTTATCATTGACTACGCACATTCTCCTGACGGACTTATAAATGTGCTTGGTTCATTGAGAAAAGTTTATTCACAGAAAATTATTACTGTTTTCGGTTGCGGTGGTGACAGAGACAAAACAAAACGTCCCATTATGGGTCAGATTGTAGGCGAAATGTCAGATATTGCAGTTGTAACATCTGATAATCCGCGTACAGAAAATCCGCAGATGATAATTGATGATATTCTTGCAGGTATGGAAAAAAGCAAAGCAAAGGTTTATGTTGAATGCGACAGAACATCTGCTATTGAGAAAGCACTTAAGATTGCGAAAAAAGATGATGTTGTGCTTCTTGCAGGTAAAGGTCACGAAACTTATCAGATTCTTAACACAGGAAAAATCCACTATGATGAACGCGAGATAGTTAAAGAAATTCTCTCTCGCTGAAAAGGAAGGCTACGTTTATGCAAAAAATGTCGCTCAGTGAAATTGCAAAAGCAGTTTCGGGAAAATTGAAAGGTGAAGATAATGAAATTTATTCAATCAGCACCGACACACGTACAATAGAAAACGGCTCTCTTTTTGTCTGCATAAAAGGTGAAAACTTCAATGCTCATCTGTTTGCACAGAAAGCAGTTGACAGCGGTGCAGTCTGCGTAATGGCAGAAGAAGATGTTCAGTGCTCATCTTCTGTTATTTATGTTGAATCAACAAGGCAGGCACAGCTTGATTTAGCAGAATATTACAGAAACAAATTCAATATTCCCGTAGTCGGCATTACAGGAAGCGTAGGCAAAACCACAACAAAAGAAATGATTTCCTGCGTAATGCAGAAAAAATTCAACACATTAAAAACAGAAGGCAATTTCAATAATGATATCGGCGTGCCGAGAATGATTTTCAGGCTTGATGAAAGCTATCAGGCTGCAGTGCTTGAAATGGGAATGAGCAATCTCAGAGAAATTGCGGTCCTTACAAAAGCGGTTGCTCCCACTTGTGCAGTTATCAGTAACATCGGTGTATCACACATTGAAAATCTCGGCTCACGCGAAAATATACTTAAAGCGAAGCTTGAAATTCTCGAAGGCATGAAAAAGGGCTCAACTCTTTTTGTCAATGGCGATGACGATATGCTGTCGCTTGTTGAAAACGAAGATTTCAACATTGTAAAATACGGCATCAACAGTGAAAATCTTGATTATTATGCAAAGAATATAAATCAGGATAATGAAAAAACAACTTTTGAAATTGTTTATAACGGCAAAAATCAGACTATAACAATTCCCACAGTGGGCATTCACAATGTTTACAATGCTCTTGCTGCTTTTGCAATAGGTATTCACCACGAAATCGAAGCAGAAGATTGTGCTGAAGCGCTTTCATTGTATGTGCCCAGCGGAATGCGACAGAAAATTGTAAGAAAAAATGATATAACTTTTATTGAAGATTGTTACAATGCGAGCCCTGATTCACAGAAAGCTTCAATGAATGCTCTTATGTCAATTGACGGCAAAAGACACATTGCAGTAATCGGCGATATGCTTGAATTAGGTTCTTACAGCGAAACTGCTCACAGAGAAGTAGGCTCTTTTGCAGCAGAGAAAAAAGTTGATATGCTTTTTACATACGGTAAAGAAGCGATGTTTTCAGCCGACAGTGCAAAAAAAGGCGGACTTGAAAATGTTTTTTCTTTTGATAATAAAGAAAATCTCGCACGTGAAATTCTTTCAGTACTTCAGGCAGAAGACGTTATTTCGTTTAAAGCCAGCCGTGGTATGAGGCTTGAAGAAGTAATTAAAATGGTTTACGAAGGAATGGACAATAATGAATAATGTTTTTGCAATGATTATGGCAGTGCTTATCGGCTTTGCCGTAGCTGCTCTGCTTGGTTTTGTGCTTATTCCGTGGCTTCACAAGCTAAAGTTCGGTCAGACGATTCTTGATATCGGACCAAGATGGCACAAAAACAAACAAGGTACTCCCACAATGGGCGGAATTATGTTTATTGCGGCAACGGTAGGCGCAATAGTTGTTGTTTTTGCAACAGACAAAATTATGGGTGGCGACCTGATAGGCGGCAATAATCTGCAGAAAAACATTTTTTATACACGTTTCTGGTCAGGGATTATTATGGCTTTAGGTTTTGCTTTTGTAGGTTTTATTGACGACTACATCAAAGTTGTAAAAAGACGTAACCTGGGCCTTACTGTTATACAGAAAACTGCAGTTCAGCTGGCTTTATGCATCGGTTATCTCTGGAGTATGTATATGTCAGGGGATACAATGATGTTTGTGCCCTTTGTGGGCAGAGTGCCCATGGGTTGGTTTTATTGGATTTTCGGCATCTGCGTTATATACGGTGCAATAAATGCCGTAAATTTCACCGATGGCATTGACGGGCTTTGTTCGTCTGTTACAATCACAGCCGCTGCAGCGTTTATAGTTATTGCATTTATGAGAAAAAATATGGGTGCAGGGCTTCTTTCAAGTGCACTTATGGGCGGTTGTGCAGGCTTTCTGATGTGGAATAAAAACCCTGCAAAAGTTTTTATGGGCGATACAGGCTCAATGTTTCTCGGCGGAATGGTGGTTGCAATTTCATATGCACTTGAATGTCCGCTGATTCTGCTTCTTACAGGCATTGTTTATGTTATAGAAGCGTTGTCTGATGTTATTCAGATAGGTTATTTCAAATTAACTCACGGAAAAAGAGTTTTCAAAATGGCACCGATTCATCATCATTTTGAAATGTCAGGCTGGAAAGAAAAGAAAATTGTTGCCGTGTTCAGTTTTGTTAACCTTTTAGGTGGCTTAGCGGCAATTCTTGTTATGTATTACGGATAAATTTTTTGAGGAGGCGAGAAAAAATGCAAAAGAAAGAAAACAGCCTTAAAGTGCTGTTTCTCGGTCGTCGTGAAGAAAAAGGATTTAAACAGTATAAAGCAACCGGCGGTCTTGATATTATGTTTCTCATCCTCGTAATGTACCTTGTTGTAATCGGTACAATTATGATGTTTTCTGCAGGTTATGTTAAAGCAGAAACTGAAACAGGCGACCCTCTTGATTTCCTTAAAAAACAGATTGTCTTTCTTGCAATCGGCATTCCTGCAATGCTTATTGTTTCAAAAATCAAGCCAGAAATTTACAAAAAATATTCATTGACAATTTATACAATTGCACTGATACTCCTTTTTGTGGTGCTTTTTTATCACACAGATGTGCAGAGTGCAGAAGGTGACGATTATACACGATGGATTCCGTTAGGACCAATTACCATTCAGCCGTCAGACGTGGCGAAGTTTGCTTTGATTGTGTTTATGGCGGCGTTAATGGATAACAACAGAAAAAAAGTTGAAACAAAATGGTCATACGTTATTCTTCTTATGATTCCCGTTGTTATCGTGGCAGGACTTGTTCTTCTCGAAAAACATTTCTCTGCAACTTTCCTTCTTGTGGCAATCGGGTTGCTTATGATTTATCTCGGCGGCGGCAAGCAATGGGTTTTCATTGTGGCAGTTGTTATCGGTATTATAGGTATCATATTTATTATCACGAATATGGATTTCCTTCCCGAATATGTTCAGTCACGTCTGAGAGGCTGGCTTGATAAAGACTATGACCCTTTGGGCAAAAGATGGCAGACAAACCAATCCCTTTATGCCATAGGCTCAGGCGGATTATTCGGACTCGGTCTCGGTAATTCAAAGCAGAAACACCTTTATCTTCCCGAACCTCACAACGATTTCATCTTCTCCGTTGTGTGCGAAGAATTAGGTTTTATAAGAACAGTTCTGTTTGTTATTATTCCTTTCTCTCTGCTTGTGCTTCGCGGTTTCCAGATTGCGATGAAGCTTAAAAACAGATATGCGGCTCTTGTTGTAATGGGAATTATGGTGCAGATAGGTCTGCAGACATTTTTCAATATCGGCGTTGTAACAGGTATGCTTCCCAACACAGGCATCAGCTTGCCGTTTTTCAGCTACGGCGGCACGGCACTTGTCATACAGCTGTGTGAAATGGGTGTTGTACTTGCGGCTTCAAGGGCATTGAGTAACAAAAGTAATGTAAAGGATTGATTTTATGTTGAACAATAAAAAGATTATTTTCACAACAGGTGGCACAGGCGGCCATATTAACCCTGCACTTGCTGTGGCAGGGGAAATAAGAAGAAAATATCCCGATGCAAAGATTCTTTTTGTGGGCACATCTGACAGACTCGAAACTAAACTTGTGCCCGATGCAGGCTTTGAACTCAGAACTATTGAAATGAGTGGTTTTCAGAGAAAACCAAGCCTTGAAAATTTAAAAAGAAATCTTCTTACTGTAAAAAGACTTCTTACAGTTACAGGCAAAGTCAAGAAAATTTTCAGCGATTTCAACCCTGATATTGTTATTGGCTTCGGCGGATATGTAAGCGGTCCTGTTGTAAGAACAGCAGCAAAATCAGGCATTCCCACCGTTATCCACGAGCAGAATGCTTTCCCGGGAGTTACAAATAAAGCTCTTGCTAAAATGGTTGATAAAGTTATGCTCACAGCAGCAGAAGCAGAAAAATATATGCAGCCCAAAAATCCGGTTGAAGTTACAGGTCTGCCTGTAAGGCACGAAATTGTGGAAGCAGACAGAAGCTTTGCACGTGCAGAACTGGGAGTGGGTGACAAACCTCTCATCCTTTCAATGGGCGGCTCTCTTGGTGCAAGAACAATTAACGATGCAATGGTTGAGGTTATCAAAAAACTTCAGCCTGAGCACAAGTTCAGATTTATACACGCAACAGGTAAATTCGGCACATGGGTTCCGGACAAGCTTAAAGAAAACGGGGTTGACCTTGATGACGAAGACCTTGATATCCGTGAATACATAAATAATATGGATGTGTGTATGGCTGCAGCAGATATTATTATCGGCCGTTCAGGTGCAAGCACACTCAGCGAACTTCAGGCAACAGGCAGTGCGTCAATTCTTATTCCGTCACCTAATGTTACTGAAAACCATCAGTACCACAATGCAATGGAACTTGTAAAATGCGGTGCTGCAGAAATTATTGAAGAAAAAGATCTTACAGGCGAAATTCTTACAAATAAAATTCTTGAAATTTTTGCTGATGAAAACAAACTTGAATCAATGAGAAAAAATGCAAAAGAAATGGCAATTCTTGATTCAACAGACAGAATTATTAAAATTATCGAAGATACAATCAGATAATCACACATATTTCCCTTCTGCATATTATGGATTGAGTTATAATTGTCGGAGGGATAACGTGTGGAAAAGTTGGTTGTTTACGGCGGGAAAAAACTGTCAGGCACAATATCGGTTCAGGGTTCAAAAAACAGCACTTTGCCGATTCTGGCAGGAGCACTTCTCGCTCAGGGGGAAGTGGTGTTACATAATTGTCCGCTTCTTACGGATGTCAACGCTGCTGTAAATATTTTAAAATCTCTCGGCAGCAGAATTAAAAGAGAAAATAACACGTTGATTATAGATTCAACAAATATCACAACTTCAGTAATTGATGAAAATCTTATGCACGAAATGCGCTCATCAATTGTGTTTTTAGGTGCTTTGCTTGCACGCACCGGTAAGGCTGAATTGTCTGCCCCCGGCGGATGCGAAATCGGTCTTAGACCCATTGACCTGCATCTGAAAGCAATGCGTGAATTAGGTGTTGAAATAAATGAAGAAAAAGGAAATCTTCTTTGTGTAGCCAAAAACGGAATTAAAGGTGCAGAAATAACGCTGGCGTTTCCCAGCGTAGGTGCAACTGAAAATGTGATTCTTGCAGCAACTGCAGGAGAGGGAAGAACAATATTGATAAATGCCGCAAGAGAACCTGAAATCAAAAATCTTGCGGATTTTCTCAACTCTTGCGGTGCAAAAATATATTTTGCAGGAGAATCAACAATAATAATTGATGGTGTTAAGAAACTTCATGGTTGCGAATTTAACATAATTTCAGACAGAATTGTGGCGTCAACATATATGGCAGCAGCAGCAATTACAGGCGGAGAAATGGAAATAACAAATTTCCCTGTCAGGGATATTCAGCCTGTGCTTGATATTTTTAATTCAGGCGGTTGCATAATCAATTCAGATGAAACGTCACTTCACATAAAAGCCCCGGAAAGATTGCACTTGTCAGGCACAATCAGGACAATGCCTTTTCCCGGCTTTCCAACAGACTTTCAGGCACCTGCGATGGCAATGTCAACAGTGTCTGAATTAACAACGATTTTTATTGAAACAATTTTTGAAAGCAGATATAAACATGTGCCGCAGCTTAAACGTATGGGTGCTGATATCAGCGTTGAAGGCACTGTTGCAGTTGTGCAGGGAGTAAAAAAACTGCACGGAGCAACAGTATATGCCGAGGATTTACGTGGCGGAATAGCCCTTGTTATTGCTGCTCTTGCAGCAGAGGGAAAAACAGATGTAATCAATCTTAAACATATCGACAGAGGATACGAAAAAATAGAGGATAACCTTCGCCGGTTGGGGGCGGAAATAAACAGGGAGGTTTATTAATGGCGAATAAAGAAAATAACGAAAAAAAGCGTGTTTCAAACGTTTATAATATATCATCAAAAATATCAACAAAAAAAGCTGCGCTTACACCGCAGGAAAAAAGAAAACGCAAAAGAATTACAAGGGTTTCCCTTTTCGGAGCAGGTTTTCTTGCTGTTGTTGCGGGTATAGTGCTGCTTTTAGCACAATTGATTTTTAATGTTTCAACAATCACTGTTATATATAAAAACGGCTCAAACGACCCTAAATACTACTCTAAAAAAGAAATCATAGCCAACAGCACAATTCAGGAGGGGGACGGACTTCTTTTTGTCAGTTCATCAAAAGTCAGTCAGGCGCTTGAAAAGAATCTTCCCTATATTTCATCGGTCAATGTGAAAAAGAATTTTCCTTCAGAGGTTGTAATTGAAGTTACCGAATGCAAGAAAATTTATTGTTTCAGCGGTGATTCAGGTTATTACCTCGTAAATGAAAGTGGCAAAGTTCTTGAGAAAACAAACGAAGAATCAATGACAAAGTATACTTCTGTCAAGTGCAAATCTATCACATCTGATGTGGTTGGCGAAAATATTGAATTGGGAAAAGACACAGATGATATCCTGTCTTATCTTGAACTTGTGGCAAAATCAGGTATGAATATAACAAGCTTCGATTTTACCGATATTGAAGATGTATATATGACTTACGAAAACAGAATTGTAATTCATATCGGCAAAATGTCTGACGAAAAGAATGGTGTAACAGCCTGGAAGAAACTGCAGCTTGCAAAAAAATCTCTTGATGCGGAAGATGAGATAAACCCCGAGCAGGAGGGTACGCTCAATATGACAATTCCGAAAAAAGCATTTTTCAAAGCAAAATCAGAGTTGCCTGAAGAATAAATTCAACTTTGGTCCAAAAAAATCAAAAAAATCTTCAATTAAGTATAAATATTTAAATTATAAACTTGTATTTTGTGATTTAATGTGGTAGAATACTAAAGAATATAGAATAAATTTCCATAGGAGGATGTTAAAATGGCTTTTGAAATGGATAACGAATTTGAAAGTGCTGTTCAGATTAAAGTTATCGGTGTCGGCGGTGGCGGCGGAAACGCAGTTAACCGTATGATCGACGCAGGTATCAGAGGAGCAGAATTTATTTCAGTAAATACAGATAAGCAGATTCTTGCTTTTTCCAAAGCAACTCACAAAATCCAGATTGGTGAAAAATCAACACGCGGTCAGGGTGCAGGCGGTCTGCCTGAAGTTGGCGAAAAAGCAGCTGAAGAAAGCCGTGAAATTATCACAGACCTTCTTCAGGGCACAGATATGGTATTTATTACAGGCGGTATGGGCGGCGGCACCGGCACAGGCGCAGCTCCTGTTATTGCTTCAATCGCAAAAGAAATGGGTTGCCTTACAGTCGGCGTTGTTACAAAACCCTTCAAATTTGAAGGCAGAAACCGTATGACATTGGCACAGAAAGGTATTGCAAAACTTGCAGAGCAGGTAGACAGCCTTATCGTAATTCCCAATGACAGACTTAAATATGTAAGCGATCAGAGAATCACTCTTAAAAACGCTTTCGAAAAAGCAGACGAAGTTCTTCTTCAGGGTGTTCGCAGTATCTCTGAACTTATTAAAATCCCCGGCTTTATCAACCTTGACTTTGCTGACGTTACAAGCGTTATGGAAAATGCAGGTTATGCTCACATGGGCGTTGGCCGTGCAAGCGGTAAAGATAAAGCAGAAGTTGCAGCAAATGCAGCTGTTACAAGTCCGCTTCTTGAAACAGAAATCAAGGGTGCAAAGGGCGTTATCATGAGCATCAAGTCTTCAGAAGATATCGACCTTGAAGATGTAGAAGTAGCAGCAGACATCATCACTCAGGCAGCAGACCCGGATGCAGTTATCACTTGGGGTGTTGCATATGATGAAAACCTTGAAGACGAAATGGTTATCACTGTTATCGCTACAGGCTTCGGCAACGAAGGCGGTTCAGAAAAACTTCTCAACGATATCAGAAGCGGTGTTGCTTCAGCAAAAATTCCTCAGATGCCCGAAATGCCTGTTTTCACAGAAGCACCTAAAGCAGAACCCGTTTTTGCTCAGGAACCCGTTAAGGCAGAGCCTGTAAAATCAGAGCCTGTAATGCCTAACTTTGATCCTGCTCCCAAGCCGGCAGAAGTTCCTAAAAAAGATAAAGTTGTTTCAGGCACAAAAGACAAACTTGAGGACGATGAATTCTACGTAATTCTTGACGACCTTATGAAAGGCAATAACTAATCTTTTACTCCCGGTGATTTTTTCATCGGGAGATTTTATTTTACATTTATCAGTTTTAAAGGAAAGGGGATGTGTTCTTTGTTAAAAAGGGTAGTCGTTGCAGGTTGCAGAGATTATTTTGATTATGAAGAAGCAGAAAAATTCATTGATTTATGTGTCAGTGAATGGTCAAAAGAACACACTCTTGTTTTTGTTTCAGGCACTTGTGAGGGTGCTGACAGATTAGGCGAAAGGTACGCAATACGCCATGGCTATCGCCTTGAGTGTTACCCTGCAAATTGGAAATCTTTTGGCAAATGTGCAGGCCCTATACGTAATCATCAGATGGCAGAAATAAGCGATTATGTAATATGCTTTTGGGATGGCAGAAGCCGTGGCACAAAATCTATGATTGAAATTGCCGAAAAACTCGGCAAAACAATAAAAATTAAAATGATATAGCAGTTGTGAAGCCGATTGTCACTGTGATAATCGGTTTTTTTATTTGTTTACAATTATAGTGTTGCTTTTATCAGAAATAGATGGTATAATCTACCTGCAATATTTTTTGTAAAGGTAGTGTTATTATGAAAAAGAAAATGTTAGCTGTAGTTTCAGTTATCATGTGTGCAGTAATGTTGCTCACACCCGTTTCTGTTTCTGCAGATGCAGGCACAGATGCTGCTTTCAAAGCAGGTTTTGCAAACGTTGTTTCTGACACACTCAACGCATTAATTGATTTTCTTCTTGACGGAATTTCTTCACTTCTTCCGCCTACAATGAAAATCAAAGACCCCTCAACACATTCAAGCGAAAACTTCCTTGCAGGTAACGATAAATTTATCGACGCTCCTGCAGAAGGAGCAAAATGGTCAATCGGTTATGCATCAGCATCAATTCTTCCCGATGACTTCTCAGAAGGCAAGTATTACAAAGGTGGTTACGATATCAACCTCCAGCTTTCAGAATGCATTGACGACCTTAAAGTAAGACTTATCGCTATGGATGACGGCTCAGGAAGAGGTATCTCAATTCTTGCAGCAGTTGATTGTCTTGGTCTTGCTAACGACGACGTAAGAGATATCCGTGCAGCTGTTATCGCAGCTCTTCCCGGCGTTAAAATCACAAGCATCAACGTTTCTGCTACCCATGTTCACAGTGGTATTGACACACAGGGTATTTACACAAATACTTTCGGTCATGTTTTCCAGAACCTTTTCTCAGCATTTTTCGGCTTTGACTGGCTCTGCGATCCCGTTGATACAAAGCTTCTCAAAACAATCGCTGACCAGACAGCAGCTTGTGCAAAACTTGCAGTTGCTGATATGAAAACAGGTACACTTACATATTCTAAAACAAATATTGATGATTATGTACGCGACCGTACAAATCCCGATATTATGATTGATTATATGTATCGCCTTATGTTCACTCCCGATGACGGTTCAAAGGGTACAATCCTTGCAAACTTTGGTTGCCACCCCGAAACAACAGGTTACGGCACACAGATTATTACTGCTGACTTTGTTTATTATACAGAAGAAGTAATCAACGAAGCAGGCTATAACTTCATCTATATTCAGGGTGCAGTAGGTACATACACAGAAGACCAGCACTATTCAAACGACGGTCTCGATATGGAAAGAGCTGATTGCACAACCCGTTACGGTCAGGAAATCGGTTACATACTCCTCGCTATCGGAATGACAGAAGAAGAAATCAAAGCTTCAGGTATTATCGATGAAGAAAGAGAAGCACTCGCAAAAGACAGCGAAGGTTATACTCCCTGGTACGAAGGCGGAATTGCAGGCGAAACAAAAGTAGTTGAACCTATCCTTAATGTTAAACTTACAGAATACCTTGTTCCCGTTGAAAACGGTGTTTACAGAGCATTCGGTAAACTTTCACTTGCAAACAACGTAATGTATGAAGATAAAGACGGTAACATCGTTGCTTCAACAGAAGTTGGTTATATGGAACTTGGTAAAGACCTTAAAATTGTTCTTTGTCCCGGTGAAACATATGCAGAACTTATCGTAGGCGGTCCTACAATGGAAGGCTTCAAATATAAGAGTGCTTACGAAATGATTGCTGACGAAAACGATGAAATTCTTGTTTTTGACCTTGTGAATGACGCTCTCGGCTACATTATGGCAGACGATGATTTCGTATATCTCCGTCTTAACTATGATGCAGAATATGATGAACTTTCATTTGGCGACAGCTGGGGTCTTACATCAATCGGCGGTCACGCAGCATCAGATATCTACGGCAAATTCTACGAACTTTACGATTCAGTAAGAGATTTTAATAAATAAAATTCAGTTCAATAAAAAAGCGGGGTTATGCCCTGCTTTTTTGCTTTTTTATATTGTATTTTATTGAATCATATGATAAAATTGTAAAAAAGAAAAAGGAGATAAAATTATGAAAAAATTATTGGCAATTCTTTTAGCTTTGGTTTTCGTATTCTCTTTTGCTGCTTGCTCAGATAAAGAAGAAACCACAAATTCAGAAACAACAACTGCAGCAGGTGAAAATGCTGATGCATCAACAGACGAAAACGAAAAAGCACCTTCAAATTCAGAAACTGCAACTTTAGATGGTGTTCTGGCTTTATATGCAAGTGCCAAAGCAGATTATGATGCAGGCAAGTTAGATTTAGATAATGAAGACTATGCTTATCTCACTGCAGGATCAGGTTTTGGTGCAGATATCGAATATGCATACGCAGATATCAACGGTGACGGCACAGAAGAATTACTTGTCGGAATGGATATGGCAAATACTGAAGTAGGTATTGACGGACGCATACTTTTCAACGTATGGAAAGATAACAACGGTAAGATTGAACCCTTGTTTGCTGAAACAGCATTCGGTTACAGAACAATGGTAATTCCATGTGAAGGTAATACTGTAAAGATGTCAATGGCTGCAAGTGCTTATGATGAAATTTATAACTTCTACGATGTATCAGACCTTTCAGGTGAGCCTGAATTGATTGATGCGGTTTGTGCAATTTATAATCACACAACATCAACATATAGCTATTATTCATTTGATTCTGCGATTGAAGATTATACTGATGATATTGCTCATATCGAAATCACAGAAGATGAATTCGAAGCAATTTGCTCGGGTTACACAAATCTGTCAGGTTTAGTCTGGACAACACTTTAATAATACATAAAAATAACACATAAAGTTTAAACAGCAGTTGGTTTTCAACTGCTGTTTTTTATATTGTAATAAAATGGAATATGTGATAGAATGTATTGCAGGGGGCGAATTATTATGCGCGCAATTATTTCACTTTTTCAGGCACTTTTGTTTATAGTATCATCTTTCGCTGTGCCTGATTCAAACTTTAAGGTATGGGTAGACAGAGCAGCAATGGAAATGAGTGCTACTGCTGATTTTTCTTTTGAACCGATGGATGCAGAAGAATATGAAATCAGTGCAGAAGAAAAAGCAATGTGCCGTGAGTGGTACGATGAAAATGTTTTATCAACTGAAAATCCTGCTTACACATTCTCTGTAGGGAACAAGGATTTCAGAAAAAACATTTCTGACTGGGATTTTTCTATCGGTGAAGAAAGCGAAGTTGGTGCTGTTTATCGTGGCGGTAAAACTACATATATCACAATTTCTCATAAAAAGAGCAATATTGTTGCCACAGTTGAAGCCACAATTTATGAAGAAAGTGCATCATGTGACTGGACTGTTTATATCAAAAACAACGGTGAAGAAAACTCTCCTGTAGTTTCAGAATTCTACGCAGCAGATTGTACACTTCCTACAGGCAAAGATGCTGATGCATATTTCAGCAAAGGTTCTTTTGCAGAAGCTGATGATTTTGAACTTTTCAAATCTGAGCTTGCTTTGATTCCTATGGTGTTTTCTGCAAATGGTGGCAGAACAGAATCATATCTTCCTTATTTCAACATTAATGGTGAAGATGGCAGTGCAGTTCTCGCTGTAGGTTGGACAGGTCAGTGGTACACTTCTCTTGCTGAAACAGGAAAAGGCGTTGAAATCAAAGCAAAACAAGAGGAACTGAAAGGCTATCTTCTTCCTGGCGAAGAAGTCCGTTCACCCCTTGTTTCACTTACTTTCTACAATTCAGACAACGCACTCAAAGGTTTCAATAGTTTCAGAAACTTTACTGTCGACTGCGTTTATCCTGAGGGAACAAAGCAGGTTGTTACAACAGGTATCGGCATTGAAGTAGCAGGCACAACGGAAGAACAGGTTATTCAGAATGTTAAGAATATTCCCGAAGAATGGACTCATTCACTTGACTATGCCTGGGTTGATGCAGGTTGGTACCCTATTGATGAAAATTGGAGTAACAGCCTTGGCAACTGGTATGCTGACCCTGAAAGGTTCCCTAATGGTCTTGGTGAAATCTCAGAACTTCTTGAAGAAAGAGGTATGGGTCTTCTTTTGTGGTACGAGGTTGAACGTTGTTGCAGAAATTCAGAAATGTATAACGAGTTGGTTAAACATAATGAATGGATGATTGTAAACGAAGAAGATTGGGACACAAACTATGTAAATTTCGCCAATGATGATTGCCTTGAATATATGACAAACCTTATGCTCGATTCTTTACGCGATAATGGTGTAAAATGTTTCAGAAGCGACCAGAACTATCCGCTTTTGCCTTATTGGGAACAAGCAGATAAACTGTGGGAAGATGGCAGAAAAGGTATAACTGAAAACCATTATGTGACAAATATTTATCGATTCTTTGATACATTGGTTGAAGAAATCCCTGGCCTTATGATTGATAACTGTGCATCAGGCGGTAAAAGACTTGATATCGAAATGTCAAGAAGGTCAACTCCTCTCTGGAGAAGTGATTATAACTGTATGGATGGTGAAGGCAATTCAAATCCCGGTATTCTGCAAGCGACTCAGTCACAGACTTACGGCATCTCTTTCTGGTATCCCTATAACGGCACCTGTGCTTACGTAACAGGGGAATATGCTGACAGAACAAATATAATTTCAAGTTCACAGCATCTTGATTATTTTGATATCAGAAAGCATATGGTAGGCAACTACTATCCTCTTACTTACGGCGGACTTGACACCTCAAGATACCTTGCAATGCAGTTTGATACAGATGCAAAAGAGGGTATGGCACTTATTTATAAGCGAGAAAATGTTAACGAAAACACATATAATCTCGTCTTGAACGGACTTGAAAGCGATACACTCTATGAAGTTTATGATTACGATTTCCCTGAAACAAAATATCAGAAAACAGGTAAAGAATTAATGACACAAGGCATTACGCTTACAATAAATGACACACCTAAAGCAGTAATTGTGCTTTATAATGCGGTGAAATAAAAATAAAAGACTGCTTCTTGAAAAAGAAGCAGTCTTTTACTGGCTGTTATAAAATTTTTCAATAATTCTGTATCTGTAATAATTCGCTTGTCTTTCACTAGTAGCATTACTTTGGCTTAAATCAAGTACCCATTGGTAATAGTGAGTCAGTTCATGAACGAGTGAAGATAATATCTGTTCATAGATTTCTTCTGTTGTATATTCTTTCAGTAATTCCTTTTCAATAGAGGAAGGAATTTTAATAAGCGGTGTTTTATTCGGATACCAGCGAAAACAGCCATACGACATGTTTCCGTTGCGAAGGCGAATTTTTTCACAGTTTAAAATATAGATATTTATATGAACAGGAAAAACATAGTCTTTCCTTAACCATTTTGAGAATGACAAATATAACTTTTTCAGGTTATTGTCAATACCTTTTTCATAGTGGAAAGAAATACCGTGATTTTCAAAATCTGAACAGTTTTTCTTTTCAAAAGTTTGCCATAAATTCATATTTTCACCTCCTGAGTCAATTATATCATACATAACGAAAAACGCAAGAAAAACAACAAAACTTGAATTTGTTGTTGCAGGGCAGAGGCTTGTTCTCTGCCGTGTTGATGAAATTAAAAATAATTTGGAAAACTTCTCAACAAACTATTGACATTTCAAAACTATTATAGTAGCCGTTAATTTTTTTTGCTTGTTTTGCGGCAGGACCAAGGTCCTGCCCTACGAATATTAAGATTAGTTCACTGATAAATTATAATTTGTCGTTAACATTTCCAAACGTGTCATTCTCGAGCGACAGCGAAGAATCTCGTTTGGAAATGCTTTATGTGTTGCCATTTTGAGATCCTTCGCTTTCGCTCAAGGATGACAGCAAAATGGCAAGGTTAGTTACATATAAATTATAATTTATATGTGCAGTTGAGTTTCAGGCTCCCCTTGAAAATGCAAGGGGAGCTGTCAGAATCTGCGATTCTGACTGAGGGGATTTTTCGTTTAAATTATAATTTATCAGATTTTCAGTGTTACAAAAATCCCTGCTTACATTTCTGCAAGCAGGGGATAGGTTTTGATTCGGATTTTATTTTTCGTATATTTCGAGATCTTCGTCTGTTGCGAGGCCTACATTTTCTAAATGACGTTGTTCGCGTATTGCTTCAAGTTCACGATACATCTGTTCTTTCTTTTCGCCCTCAATATCGTAAGACGTTTTAAGGATGATAGCTTTAAGAACGTTTGCAAGTGTATAACCGAACAATAAGAATGCAAGGATTTTAAGGCAAGTGTCAAGGTATGTGGGCTGTGCCTGCATTGTTTTAACAAGGTCTCCTTCTGCTGATGACATATAACCTGCCCATGCAATCATAAAGGGGATTGCAAGTTCTTTGAGGTAGTTACAACCTGCGTTGATCCATCCGGGAACGATGCCCTGAATAGCTTCCATCCTTTCGCCGCACTGCCATTCAAGATAGTCGAGGAATTCAACGTTGAAGTGAGAGTTTGCAAGTTCCTGAATACCGATACCTACACCGAAAAGGAAATAGAACGCATAGAAGAAAATGCTGTTCCAGCCTGAGAAGAACATGATACCCATTTTAGCTTCTATAAAGCATATGCCGAAAAGTATACCCGCAGAAACCGGTGAATAAATACCGCAGAATTTAAGAAGTTTTGTGGGCTCATATTTCTTTGAAAGTTTTGTTGTGATAAGGTTACCAACAACAGTACCTACAGCTGTGGGGAGAGTAAGAAGAAGGTTTTTTGACGAACCGACAGTGATAGCTGCAAGGTATGTTGACATTCTGCCGAGCCATGCAAAGTTATTTACCCACTGCATTACATGGTAGGCGCGATAGTTTTTGTATTTGAAAAGAGTGAAGAGTGCTTTTGAAATTTTAACCTTTTCTTTCTTCGGAAGTTCAATTCTTTCTTTACAGAAAAGGGCACACATAAGGTTACCGAATGCAGTAACTGTTGCAGCAACAAGTGCAAGTGTCATATACATTGCGTTTTTGTCGTCGCTGAAAAGACCGTAAACAAATGTTGCGATATATGCTCCGCCGTAACCGATATAATATGAAAGCTGCCAAACGGTAGCAACTGTTTTCTTTTCTTTGTGGTTGGGGGAAATAACCTGAACAATGTTCTGTCCGAAGTTGTTGAATGCATTGAATACTGTCTGACTACAAGCTATACCATAGCGGAAGAGAGTCATCTGCTGAATAGTCCAGCCCTGGGGAACATAGAAATACAAGGCTGTAAGAGCAAAAATCGGTATAAGACAGATTATGTACCAGTGACGGTATCTGCCCCAACGGGTTTTCCATTTCTGAACAATAATACCTGAAATAGCACCAATTACTATACCAAGCACAGTTGTCAGTGTTGATTGCACAGCGAGAATTTCTGCGATTTCATCAGCGCTTACTCCGGCAGGTCCGAAATAAAGCTCATGGAGGAATGCCGCAGCAAGAGTACCTGTAAGTGTTGTGCCGAACATGCCGCCGATTCGTGAAAGCATAACGCAGACATATTCAAATTTTGATATGTACTTGCCTTCCCCGTAATCAAGCGCGTTATCAGGCTTTTCGGAAAGGGATTTGGTTTTCATTTTTGACATAATGTCATCTCCTTACTGATGATTTCAAATTGAATTTCATCTGTTATCTTTCAAAATATATTGCACCGCTCTGAGCAAAAATCAGAGGCGGAAGTTTCATCCCTTTTTGTTCGGGTATTCTGGAAGCAAGAGCATAATCGTGAATTTTGCTGTAAAAGAATCCCGGTTCAAAAACTGTATGTGCACAAATAAAGCCTTCTTTTTCAACAGGCATAGTTATAGAAAAATCGCCTGTTTTCTTTGCTTTGTGAGTGAAACATTCGCCATCTTTATCAAAAACGATAAGTGTCTGATTTTTGCGAAGTTTTTTCACGTTGATTGTGACCGTAGTATCTTTTTCAAGTCTGACAGTATCGCCAAGAATATTGTTACCGCTTGTGATATCAATGAAAGTGTTATTTGTATTGAAGCTGATTGTGGTGCGCCCTTTCACGATTGCGTCGAGAATATCTTCAGCTGAATCAGATTTTGCATAAACGTAAGTAACAGGCCATGTCAGAAGGTTTGTTATAACATAATCTCTGTGATAATCGCTTCCGCCAACAACAGGAAGTTTGTGACCGTTTCTTAACTGTTCATGCCACCATTCAGTGCACTCAAGGTTGTCATAGTGGGTAGGGGCATTCCAGACTTCAAGAACGTCAACATCCGCCGCATTCTTTTCCCATCTCCACGGGCATTGTTTACAATGAGGATGGTTCATGCAGATTACAGCACCGCGATCTTTTGCTTTGTTTTTCACTTTCAGGAAATCTTCGTAGCTTTCGCATGTTTCGTAATCCTCATCATCAATTACATCTTTAACACCCCACATATTGCAATGACCGCCGTTTTTTGAAAGTTCAGCACCGTAAATAAGAGTGATTCCGTCAACTTTCGGAAATTCCTTGCAATTAACATTGTGGTCGGTAATCATAAGAAAATCAAGTTTATTCTTTTTTGCTTTTTCGACAAGTTCTTCTAAACTGTATGCACCGTCAGACGCAGTTGTATGGCTGTGCGTAACGCCTACATACCATTTATATTTGTTGTAATTCATATTTTACCCCCTTTAATGAGACAGTTACTATGGAATTATATCACATATGTACATCTTATTTCAATTTTTTCTTGAAAATTTTGTGTAAATTTTCGAGAAAAATTTTTTATTAAAGTTTATTTATGATTATAAAAAACTTGTTGATAAACTATTGACATTTTGAAACTAATGTAGTAAAATGTTAAGGCAGTCAAAAATGACTTGGGCCATTAGCTCAGTTGGTTAGAGCAACCGGCTCATAACCGGTTGGTCCGGGGTTCGAGTCCCTGATGGCCCACCAATTAAATATAGGGGTATAGCTCAGTTGGTAGAGCAGCGGTCTCCAAAACCGCGTGCCGAGGGTTCAAGTCCTTCTGCCCCTGCCAAGTGCGATAAATCCGAACTCAATTACCATGATTGGTGATGCGTTCGGATTTATTCTTTTATTACCGCCAAAAGAATAACTATTACATTAAACACAGCCCGTGGAGTTTTAATTCCACGGGCTGTTGTTCTGAAAAAATCAGTTTACTTGTCTGTACGGTATCTGCTGACGAGCGTTGCCAACTCAAGACGGCTGTGTACGCCCATTTTCGGATAGATTTTCTTTGTGTGATCCTTGACCGTGTGTTCAGATATAAAGAGAAGCTTTGCAATATCTCCGTTTGTATAACCAAGACAAATGAGTTCTGCAACTTCTCTTTCTTTTCGGCTGAGAACATCAAGAGGGTCTCCTGAGGTTTCAGCTTGTAATGCATTTGATACGTTTATACTTTCCGTTGTTATGGCGGTGGTATTTTCTCCGTGTTCTTCAACACCATTGGCAGCAATTTCATCGGTAGTTACATCTTCATCAGTTATTCTGCGGCGAAGCGCGAACATCAGAAACGGTTCAACCTGCATAAACACAAATATAAGGGCAACCATAATCACCGCATAAACAAGATACAGTGCGTTAGGTGTGTTGAGGAATATTTCGGCAATAACGGCATGGAAGAGAACCGCCGAGAGAGCAAGTCCGATGATAGAGGGTGCTATAAACTTGGATGGATAGGACTTCATGATTGGCACACCGTAAAGCGGAGCGAGCATACATACCGTCATACCGAATCCAATGAGTATGCAGGCGACGTAGGAGAGTGCGGGAACGTATGCGGACACAAGCATTACAAGAAAACCGAACCCACCGAGTCCGACAAATAGGGGTACCATGCGGAAGGGATGGATGTTCGCTTTCTTATGAAGAAAATACATAGTAAAGCTTGAAAGAGCAACTACCAAATACATAATAGACACTCCGTGCTCGATCTTGCCTACGACCGCAGGACCACCAACGCCCATCAGTGCAGCAATGAAAGCAGTAAGATAAGCACCACACATCATCTTCTTCGGTGCGATAAGACCATCTCTCTTTTTCGCGAACTGCGGCAGATGCTCACTGCCTGTGGGCATGCTGAGGAAGAAGATAAACAAAAGCACAAGAGCCGCCACCATTCCGTAACGGAATGTGGAGAACGGTATAGACACGACCTCGTTCTGGACCAAAGCAATCAGGAATACTGCTATGCCATAGCCGACGGTCAGATACCTGATACTGCTTTTCTCAGAAAAGTAATTGACTACAAGGAAGGTCTCAAAGCCAATCATCAGGCAACAACAAAAAATCTGCAGATAAATGTTAAAGCGAAGAATATTCTCCGGCAAAGGGAGGAAGAAGCCGATTGCTGAAACAAGAGCAACCCCCGTGGCGATGCGTTGTGTCCATACGATAATCTTCGGTAAAAAAATCATTGTAAGGATGCCCAGTATGTAACAAACTGCCGTCAGCAGGGTGCCGTTATCAATGTTAATGGGTAACGGAATTTTCCCGTCTATTGCCGAAGACGGTTCAAGGAAATAATAGATAAATGCCATCTGCCAAAAACTGAACATAGAAAAAAAGATTAGTTTCCACAATGGAATATCAACTCTTTTTTTCTGATTTTCGGAAATGATTGAGTGATTCATGGCTGTTACTCCCTTTTTTAATAAAAATTCGCCCGATGAGAGGAAAAAACCCCCTGTTTTTATAAAAATCCCACCAACGTGGGATATACAAATACACCAAAAATAATTATAATTACGTTGAAAATATAGGAAATTTATCAAATTGATTTTATCATAACTGCAAAAAAAAATCAACTGCGGTTGAAAATATCTACCTGAATGGGTAGGTTAGGCAGTTATAAACACCTATTCAGGTAGATTACAGGTTTTTGTTGATGATTTATAATATTGATATAGGAGGGCAGAATATGGAAAAAGAAAAATTAAATTATTTTGACTATATCATTCTTGCGGAAAATGAATATAAAAGTCTGTTAGAAAAGCATCCGGAGCTTACAGAACTTTCCAAACGAGAATTGGAGGTTTTTGCACAACTGCTTACAGACAAAACACAACAGCAGATAGCAGAAGAATTATTTATATCACATTCATCAGTCCATTTTCATTGCAAGAACATTTACAGAAAACTCAATATTAACAGCCGTAAACAATTGTTGATAAAATATAAAGACATTTAAGGGGGGATATCCTATGGGATTTTTGGAAAGAGCAATAAGAAACGGAGTAAGAGATGCGGTAGGCAAAGCGGTGGGAAATGCAATTACGAAAGCCGTTGAGCCTAAGGCAACTGAGTTTGTAAACAAAACTGCAGAGCATTTTGACAATGCATCTCACAATCAGCAGACACAGAGCAGTCACACATCAGGTCTTGAGGGAGCCTTCAAAAATCTTGAAAGAGCAACACAGGGCTATGCAACGGAAATGAGCAGAAACATGAAGATTTGTCCTTCGTGCGGAAAAAGTACAACTGCTGATAAAAAATTCTGTCCCGAATGCGGAACTCAGCTTCCTGAGCAGACAGTTGCAGAGGATGCGGTTTGCACAAAATGCGGGAAGCAGAACACCATAGGTACAAAATTCTGTCAGGAATGTGGCGAAAAGCTCCCCTCGGCAATAAAGGAAGAACAGGCAATCGAAAAGAAAAACGCAGACATTATGGCACAGTGGGAGGAAAAGCTTCCGTGTTTTCCGAAATGGACTTGCGGCGGAACAAACTATTGCATTGAAGAATATGACATCGGCTGCTACGGCTTCTCTGCAGATTTTGCAGGCAATCATATCGCAGCGAAGGAGGCTGTGATTGCTTATCGTCAGCTTCTTCTGCAGAACGGCTTCCGTCAGGCGGGACAGTATCCCGACATCGACCATCTTTATAAGAAGATTGACAGCGTTGTTTATCATGCAAGCACAGAGCATTGCTTTGACGGTGATCCCGATTGTCCCATGATTTATTTTGATAAAAGTGAACCTACGGGCGGTTTTGATTACGTAAAGCCTGAACCGAAAAAACAGATAGGTCTTAAGGATTTATTTAAATTCTGATTGTGTAAAAGGAGAATGTTATGAAGACTTTTAGAAAAATTTTAGCGGTGCTTCTCAGCTTGATTATGGTGTTCAGCGTTGTTTCTGTCACCGCTATGCATACAAACGCTGCCCAAGAAAGCAACATTTCTGAATTTGAATTTCCCACACCCAAAGCACCCGACTATTTTATTTATACTGACGGTGATGCAAATGAGGGACGGCATGACGACCTGCGTATGTTTATGGTTGTTGACTCTGAAGTTTCGCAGCTTGCTGCTGAATACTATAACGACAGTGATGCATTCTATGAAAAAAACGGTCTTTATTACTTTAGTATTGTCATGCAGTACGATGTATCTCTGGACAATGAGGAAAATTGGCAATATACAGAGGAATGGGATACCACTCCATGGATAGGCGGTTATGCTGACGGTTATCAATACAAGAGCATAACGGACCATATGGTGGATGATTTTGAGTTTTTCTGGCTGACATATCACGAGGGTCAGGGTAGCTCAACCTTCATACCTTATCAACCGGCTATTATTACCGAGATTTATTCAGATTACGGGTATGAGGAGAATATTTATTCCTTTGACACAGAAAATCACAGCCTTTACATCCGTTGCCGCTACTATATGGAGTGGGAGCCGCTGGTACAGTATGAAGAAGGCGAAGGTCCCGGTGAAAGGCAGTCAAAGTTCTCCGATTGGTCAGAAAGTGCTGTTTTCGGCAGAAATTCAACACAGATTATCCCCGAAGAGCCCACAGTATATGAAGCACCTATTATCTCTGAGCTGAAAATTATAAGTAATGAATACGGCACATTTGACCTTGAATATGTACAGACCACACCTGAATCAGTGTGGATGACAAATATATATTATGAGATGTTTGGTGACGGCTGGTTTGACGGCCTTGAAACTCAAGTGAGTATTGAGGACGGTGATTGGCAGATCTTTGATACGGCGAATTCATGGGGCGATTGGTGCCTTTCAAACGGTAACAGAATAGCTTTCAATCACGATGTACCTTTTGAGGAAGACACTAATATGAAGCTTCGTATCCGTTTTACGGGTTCACACGGTCCTTCTGAATGGTCAAATGTTCTTGAAATCAACAGTGGCGAGGTGCCTGAAACATACTCCGTCACCGTAACAAACGGTACGGCATCACCGAAAACCGCAGTGGCAGGTGAAATAATTACACTTACTGCAAAGACGCCTGCTTTGGACAAAGAGTTTGACAAGTGGGTTGTAACAGGTGCAACGGTTGTAGATGAAACAAGCTCAGTAACGACATTTATAATGCCTGCTTCAGATGTTGCTGCTGTTGCAACATATAAGGATAAAACCACTTCCTCAAAATTTACAATTAGCGGTAAGGTAACAAGCTTTATGTCAGAAACTGATGATATAACGATTGTCTTGAAATCAGCTTCTTCAGAACAAATTATCATTCAGACTACTGTAAAAGGTACTGAAGCAACATATAGTTTTGAAAATGTGGCAGACGATAATTATATTCTCACAATTTCCAAAAACAACCATGTAACACGAAACTATGAAATTACAGTAAATGGTTCAGATATTACTCAGGATGTTAAAATCCATCTCAAAGGTGATGTTAACGGTGACGGTAAAATTATGATTACTGACTATTCGGTAATCCTCAGACACGTTAAGAAAACATCACTTCTTGAAGGATATGAGCTTCAATGTGCTGATATCGATTTAAATGGTAAAGTTATGATTACAGATTATTCAGCTGTTCTCAGGCATGTAAAGAAAATTGCTTTCTTATGGTAAATTCAGAGAAGACCGTGTTTTAACGGCGGATGTAAAGGTGGTTTTAATATGAAAAAACAAATCAGTAAATTTATAAGCATACTTCTCTCGCTTGTTATGCTTATGTCAATGTTTCCCATCTCATCTGTTGCGGCAAGTAACGCAGCGAGAATCATTGATAAAGACGGCAATGAGCTGGGTGCATATCAGTATTTTTCAGATGCAATACAGGCTGTACAGTTAATAACAGGCAAGCCTACTGTCATTCTTGATAAAAACGTAAATATAGGCGGAACGAATTCCGTAACTCAGGGCGATTTTATCCTTGACCTTAACGGCTGTACCATCACTTCATCTGACTTTGCTACACCGTTTGATATCGGCAGCGGTGTAAAGGTCAAAATTATAGACAGCGGCGAAGATGGTAAGATTGTTTCTAACTATGCCGTTGCAATCGATAACGAAGGCGACCTTACCCTTGAGGACGGTACAATTACGGGCAAAGGCGGCGTTATTAACAGAGAGACAGGTTATTTTCAGGTATATGAGAACGGCACAGTTCAGTCAAAAAGCCTTCCCGCTATAGAAAACAGCGGCGAAATAGGTACGTTTGGTACTGTAACCTCAACAGGCTCCTATGGCATTAAAAATAAGGGAGAAGACTCCTACTGTGAAGTTGAAGGCTACGTCAGCGGTATCAGTGCAGTTTATAACGTAGACGGCTTTTGCGGTCTTCACGGCGGTGAAATCGTAGGTACGGCAGGACCTGCAATTGTTGCAGAGGGAGGCAGCGTTGACTTCTATGCCATTCAAAATATCAGCGGAACAGACCCTGAAGGCTTGACGGGAACCGTTGACGGTGAATTCACTGCCGATATCGGAGAAAACGCGGTTATTACAATTTATTCCGGCAACGTATTCCCTAACGGTATTGTTTTTCACGGCAGAACAATAAATGAGTGTCTTTATGAAGATGTCGTTCTTTATGATGAAAACGACCATATTATACATCTTGCTGACGATGCAACGTCCGTTGAGGGCTTTGTCAGGGTTAAGCAGTACTTTGCGGTTTCAGTTCAGAAATCGGGCTCTTCTGCGGTCAGTCATTACGATACATTTGAAAAAGCAGTTGACGCTGCGGTAAGATATGATACAGGCTCAACAATTACTCTGCTTGATGATATCACGCTTGAAGCTACGGCTGAAATTTCTTCAGGTGTTATCACGATTGACCTTAACGGTAAAGCATTGACATCACAGACAGATGCTGTTCTGAACATAGGTGCAGATGCTGATGTCACAATTATGGACAGTAAGGAAAATGGTACAGTAGAGTGTACTGCCACAGACTCAGATGGCAATAATATCCCTATGATTTACAATTACGGTACACTTAATGTTGATTCAGGTAATTTTACAGGTAATATTGCTTCCTACGGTGATATTGTATTTAACGGCGGTACCTTCGGCGAAACTGACCTTGTCTTCAGTGAGACCGCAACCATTACCGTAAATGGCGGTACCTTTGAGCATCTTGATCTTGTTTTCGATGAAGAAGGAACATTTTCAAGATCAAATATTGTTTTGGAGGGCGGTACCTTTACAACAGGTATAAAAACCAATGTAGGTAGTCTGCATTACTTTACCGGTCAGACCAAGCGTTTCTTTGATGCGGAAGGTGAACAGGTTTACACACCATCAAATACTTCAAATTACAGCTTCTATGCTACGATAGATGAATTTATTGCAGCTCAGGTCATAGATGCGGACGGAGTAACAGTAGGTAATTATTCTACTGTGGAGCTTGCACTTTCAGCGGCATTTGACCATGACGGCAGTACTGTAAAGATGATAAATGATACCTATATGTGGGGCTTCCAGAACACAACACAGTCCGCTGAGGTCACCCTTGACCTTAACGGCAAAACCATCACTTATGGTTATGGTGGTTACGCTATATTTTTAGATAGACGAGAAGTTGTGTTCAATATTAAGGACTCTGCAGGCGGCGGTATGCTTCTCGGTGATTACCGGAGCAGTGCAGGCTTTAATTTCCCTTACTTATTATATATTAAGCTGGCAGCTGAAGTTAATATTTACGGTGGTACTATTTTGAGAAAGAGCAGCGGTACTACCACGAAACCGGAAAAATTGTATGCAATTATAAATGACTCTAATAATACAGCTCCGAATGTACTGAATATTTACGGTGGCAGAATTGCTGTAGAAGCTGAAATGGAATATTCACACAATTCTTGTACTATTTTCAATGAAGGAACACTCAATATTTACGGAGGCGAGATTTATAACGATAAAAAAACTGCGATAGAATCAGGCTTCAAGTCAACCGTTAACGTTTACGGTGGCAGAATCGCAAGTGACGGAGGCTGTGCTGTTTATGACAGAGAAGATGGTTTTGGAGGCATAAATATCTACGGCGGAACCGTCAGCGGTGCTACCTCTACCTTCAGCAGAAATACCGACTCATTCAAGGTTTTCGGTGGTTATTTCCCGAGAGGTATCTCGATTGCAAACAGAAACGCAGACGACACTCTTTACCTTAAAGACCTTCTTGCAGAGGGTGTGAATTACTACGACATTAATTCTGAAATAATTGATGTAGCTGACGATCAGCTTTCAATCGAAGAATACGTTGAAGTAAGAGAGGTCTTTGTCGCAAGAGTCACGGACGGCAAAACGGGAGAAACAACGCACTACAAAACCTTTGAGGAGGCTTTGGCGGCAGCTCAGCAGGAGGGCAACAAGACAGTCCTCACTCTCCTTGAGGATGTTACTCTTGAAAGTCCCGTTGAATTTACTTCAGGTATTGTGACTATTGACATTAACGGTAATGTATTGACGTCTGAAACAGGAACTGTTTTCAATGTTGGTGCAGGTGCAGACGTCACAATCAAGGACAGCAGGGAAAACGGTACAATTGAGAGTACTGCCACAGATGAAGAAGGAAGCCTCATTCCGTTAATCATCAATTACGGTACACTTACTGTTGATTCAGGTAATTTTACAGGTAATATAGCTTCCTACGGTGACGTTGTTTTTAACGGCGGCACCTTCGGTGAAACTGACCTTATTTATAACGAAAATGCAACCGTTGCCGTGAACGGTGGTACCTTTGAACACCTTGACCTTGTTTTCGACAAAGAAGGAACGTTTTCAAGCTCAAATATTGTTTTTGAGGGCGGCACCTTTGTAACGGGTATTGCGACTAACATAGGCAATCTTTATACCTTCACCGGTCAGACTAAGCGTTACTTCTATGAAGACGGTGAAGTTGTATTCAACCAATACTATTCTTATGAGGATGCACTTGAGGAATACGTTACCGTAGATGAGTTTCTTGCGGCTCAGATTATTGATGCAAACGGAAGGTCGGTAGGTTATTATTCTACCGTTGACGCAGCACTGAAGGAGGCATTTAATTATACGGGCAGTACGGTAAAGGTGCTGACTGACCATTATTTCTACGGATCTGTTTACAGTGATCCCGGTGAAGTTACTCTTGATCTGAACGGTAAAACCATCAAAATTGATGCAGGCTATTACGGTATATGGTTAAACAATAAGGATATGATTTTTAACATCAAAGACTCCGTAGGTGGAGGTATGATTCTCAGCGATTCTACCGCAACTGCTTTTTGTAATTTCCCATATCCCGTATATGCTCATCTTGCAAAAGAACTCAATATTTACAGCGGTACCATTATGAGATATTACGACAGCGGTCAATATCCCAACTCTATATATGCACTTTATATAGACGGTCCGATCACAGGCAACGCGGGCGTGGTCAATATCTATGGCGGTAGAATTGCCGTAGAATCCAATAAAATACATAGAAACCAATATGCCATCTATTGTAATGAAAGGCTTAATATTTACGGCGGTCAGATTGACAGCAACTCAGGTACGGCAATATATGTAGACGGCCGTGCTGCCGTAAACGTTTATGGCGGTACAATAACAAGTGCCAACGGTGCTGCTTTCTATGACGGCGGTTCCCGTGATGAAATTAATATCTACGGCGGAACTGTTTCCGGCGCCGTTACGTTTAGCAGAGCTTATGACAGTTACACGCTTTACGGCGGTTATTTCCCGAGAGGCATCTCAATTGAAAACAGACTTGAATCGAACGTTCTTTATCTTAATGACCTTCTTGCAGAGGGTGTGAATTACTACGACACTTATTCTGAAAAAGTCGACGTAGCCGACGATCAGCTTTCAATTGCAGAATACGTTGAAGTAAGAGAGGCTTTTGTCGCAAGAGTCACGGACGGCAAAACGGGGGAAACAACACACTACAAAACCTTTGAGGAGGCTTTGACGGCAGTTCAGCAGGAGGGCAACAAGACAGTCCTCACTCTCCTTGAGGATGTTACTCTTGAAAGTCCCATTGAATTTACTTCAGGTACAGTCACTCTTGACCTGAACGGAAAGACAATTCTGCAGCCTGATGATGACCATGCCGTTATCGTCAGTGAAAACGCAAACGTAATCATAATTGATTCTATCGGCACAGGTGAGATTATCACCGAAGCGGAAGATACCTCCGAGACAATTGTTAATTCCGGATGGCTTAATATTGACGGCGGTAAAATTCAGGGTAGCCATACTGCCGTTAAAAACAACGGAACACTCAATATTGACGGTGGTGAATTTGTAGCTTCAGATGTAAGTCTTCATAATTACAGCGGTGATGCAAAAATTAACGGCGGTATCTTTAAGGCAGATGTTGTAACAGACGTTTATATGTTGATAAACGGCGGTAATTTCCAATGCGAAACAATCAAGGTTAACGATGAATGGGTGGAAATAAAAAACGGAACCTTTGATATTGAAGAATTGGTGTTCGGTTATGATGCTTCTGCTTCGCTTGTAAACGCTGAATTTGTAAACGGTGTTACGGTAGTTTCCCCTGATAATTTCCACAGTCTGTACGGCTTACGCGGCACGTCCTGCTTCTTCCGTGATGAAAACGGAGAAATTATCTCTCTTGATTGGGATGCAAACTCCTATGACGGCTACATAAAGATTTCACACGGAGCATCTCTTACAGATGATGCCGTGATTGAAATTAAGGATGAATATATTTACGGTGACGATATTGATGTTAAAATCTTTATCGGAAATATTCAGCTTATGGAAGGCGACGATTACACACTTAATATCTGGGATAACAACACCAATGCGGGTACTCAGACTATGGTGCTTTACGGTATTAACGGTATTGACGGTTATGTGGTAACTGATATTGAAATTGTCCCCAGAGAGGTTGAAATAAGCTGGTATGTTGACGATATATATGCGGAAAATATTGTCATTCCGTATGACGGTAATTCCCATACGATAACTGCAAGCTTCCTTAATGAGCATTGGACTTCTACTTATGTTGAGGTTGTGAACGGCATAAATACAGATGCGGGCACCTATACCGCTACCGTAGTATTTGATGACCCCAATTACGTAATCAAAGAGGGCACGGAGCAAAAAACGTACACAATCAAGCATCAGGCAGTTGATATTATCTGGAGTGAGGAAACCGAGTTTGAATACGACGGCAATCCCCATTCCGTCACAGCCTATTACATTGACATCAACGGTGAAAGAGTGGATGCTCAGGTAGAAAACGGCACAAACACAAATGCAGGCAAATATACTGCAACCGCGGTAATTGCTGACAAAAACTATGTGATAAACGAAGGAACACAAGCAATTGATTATGAAATTATAGGCATCAGTGTGGTTTTTGATAAAACAGAAGCAGATATCTCTAATGATAATCCGACTGTTCAGATTGTTGCAACAGTAACTCCCGAAAATGCATCAGACAAATCACTTGTATGGGAATCTGACAACGAAGACGTGGCAACTGTTGACCAAAACGGCCTTGTAACGTATGTAGGAAAAGGAACGGCTGTTATTACAGCAACAACAGTCCACGGAAATACTGCAAGCTGTACGGTACTTGCATCACACGTGTGCAACAGTGAAATCCTTGAATTTGTTGAGGGTACAGAGGCCGATTGCTTCAATGACGGCAGTATTGCTTACTACGTATGCACCTGCGGAAAGCTTTATCTTGATTCTGATGCAACTACTCGGGTAACTGCAGAGGAGACAGTAATTCCTGCTTTTGCCCATCCGTCTGAAAGTGTTATTCACACAGAGTTTTTAGATGCGACGTGTACTGAAGAAGGTAATATCGAATACTGGACCTGTACGCTTTGTAACAAAATGTTCAGCGATGAGGAATATACGACAGAAATCTTCCTTTCAGACACCGTTATCGAATCAAAAGGACACGATGACAGAAATTCAGTCGATTTTAATTTTAATGAGGAAAATCATTACAAATTATGCTCCTGCGGTGAAGTTCTTATAAATGAAGCACATGAATTTGAATGGGTGACAGATGCGGATGCTACCTGTACTTCAGACGGTGCAGAACACGAAGAATGTACTGTCTGCGGATATGTAAGAAACGAAAACACCGTAATCGAAAGCTTCGGACATTCTCTTCAGTATACAGAGGCAACAGGAGCGACATGTACAGAAGACGGCAATATTGAATATTGGACCTGTTCTGTTTGCGGTAAGCTTTTCAGCGATGAAAACGGCACAAATGAAATTTCACTCGAAGACACAATTGTTGAAGCAAAGGGACATGATGATGCAGATGAGCTTGAGTGGGCAAGTGACGGGGAAAATCATTTCAAGGTCTGCTCCTGCGGTGAAGCTCTTATAAATGAACCTCACGATTTTGAATGGGTAACAGATGCGGATGCTACCTGTACTTCAGACGGTGCAGAACACGAAGAATGTACTGTCTGCGGATATGTAAGAAATGAAAACACCGTAATCGAAAGTCCCGGACATTCTCTGCAGATGACAGAGGAGAAACAGGCAACATGTACAGAAGACGGCAATATTGAATATTGGACCTGTTCTGTATGCGGTAAAATCTTCAGCGATGAAGACGGCATAAATGAAATTTCACTCAAAGACACAATTGTTGAAGCAACAGGACATGATTATATTTCTGTTGTAACACCGCCTACACTTGATGAGTATGGCTATACAACCTATACTTGTTCAGTTTGCGGAGAAAGTTATGTTTCAGACTACACTGACCCTCTTGGTCCTGTGGAAAAGACAACAGTCAGCGGCAAAATTACAAGTTTTATGTCAGAAACGGATGAAATAACAGTTACTCTGCAAGACGATGCTTCGGGAGAAATCTATCAGGTAATTTTGCAAGGAACAGAAGCCACATATATTTTTAAAAATATAGCAGACGGTGATTACATCCTTACAGTTTCTAAAAATAACCACGTGACACGAAGCTATGAAATTACAGTTGATGGCGAAAGTCTCACACAGGATGTAAAAATTCACCTTAAAGGTGACGTTAACGGCGATGGCAGAATAATGGTAACGGACTATTCAGCAATTCTCCGCCACGTTAAGAAAACAACAACCCTTGAAGGCTATGAGCTTATCTGTGCTGATGTCAACGGTGACGGCAGAGTAATGGTTACTGACTATTCTGCAGTTTTGCGTCACGTTAAAAAGACAGCGACGCTCTGGTAAAAATTTTTATTAGACAACCCGTGGATTTTCCACGGGTTGTTTCTTTACTGTGAAGGTTAACCATCAATCATCAGTCGGTACACCGATAAATTTCACAATGCTATCCACCTTATCTGCAGGGCAGGAGAACCAAGCGAATTTTTTATTAAGGAAGCCGAAAATCATATCAGCTTTGCTTTTTGATGCTTCGAGGTCAAAAAAACACGAAACCACGTGGCATTTCACCTCTTTTTTATATGTACATTCTCTATGGTGTTGATTGATGTTTCGGAAAGTTTACTTTTTCAGTTCGTCGTCGAGTCGTCGGCAAGTTCGTGTGATGATGCTCCACGTTTGTTGAAACAGCTCAGATTTGTATGTTTTTCCGTTTTTTCTCCAAAACCGCGTGTCGAGGGGTGCGGGTCTCCGGTGGAGACCTCTGCGAAGCAGAAGCACCGACCGAGCCGGCAGGCGAGACCAAGTCCTTCTGCCCCTGCCAAAGCGAAAGCCTTGAAACTACGTGGTTTCAAGGCTTTTTCCTTTTGTTTCAAGAAATAAATTGATTTGTTTCTATTCGTATTCAGTTGTATCAAGTACGTTTTATTTGGGCGTCATTTTGCCATCACGTTGTTTTTGTGCAAAAAGGAGAAAATCATTTTTCGCATTCATATGTAGCGTATGCCAAAATTCTGTTATTCACAAAGTCTACACCGTACAGCACAACTGTATCATCGTATACTTCGATAAGATATCCTTCGCTCATTTCGGGGTCTGTGCTACTCCAGAGTACCTGATATTCACCTGTGATTCTGGGAGAAGATACGGAAGAAACGTGAACAAATGTTGCTCCATCTTCGCCGTTTTTGGAAATATTGAGATTGGGATTAAGGTATTGCATATGATAAGCCCAATGAGAATGGCCGTTGAAAAATACAACATTATCATTCTCTTTTAAAAGTTCTCTGAGTCTTACCTCATCACTGGCACCCTGAGTATAGAAAAGAGGATATGCCCAGCCAAGATTATTCTGAAGATTTCCCGTGCTCATAAGCGGGTTGCCGTTTGCAGAATTAAGGAAAGTATGGAAAAACAGATAAATGGTTTTATCCTTATGGGCTTCAAGCTGTGCTTCAAGCCAATCAAGCTGACTATCTTCGAGAAGAGCATTCCATAAAAGACCGTAATTGTTTGAAGTCTGATTGAGGAAAATGAAGATATCTCCCGAAACTGATTCTTCATAAACAAAATCAAGTCCGTTGTCAGCCACGTTTATTATGCCTTCAGTTTTTTCGTCACCATAAACACCGGCATTCATAAATTCAAGCCAATTCTCTTTTTCGTATTTTGCGTGAAGGTCATGGTTACCTGTCGTGGTATAAACAGGGAAATCATAAGCGGATGAAATGGTATTAAATGCCTCAAATGCTTCTCTTTCACCATCACTTGAAATGTCACCGGGCATTGCTACGAGAGTAACGCCTGCTGTTTCGAAAAATGTTAATGAACGTGCAAAGGTGGTTTCGGCAACATCATTGCCGTCTTCAAGATCATAACGGTTAAAATGCAGATCACTTATTGAACCGAACGAATATATATTATTGCCTCTGTCGGGAATTTTTTCTGCGGGAATTTCAACTGTTTCAAGTGTTTCGCCGTCAAGGGTAACAATTATGTTTTTTGCACCGTTGGGAATAGCGGCGAAATCAGGTGTGTCAACACTTCCTTCTCCGAAATATGTTGTTATGGTAGCAAACTCGCTGTATTCAATTTCAGATTCTCCAAAAGAAAAAGTAAGCTTGTCTGCATTTTCATCAGCCCAGAAAAGTTTATATTCACCGTCAGATGCTGCTTTTACAGTTATAACGGCATCGGCTGAGCCTGCTTCGTCATTAAGATATTCAACAGAAGTTTCAGTTATCTTTTCATCCGAAAATCCGGGAATTTCAAAAGGAATATTAAAAACTCCCAATATAAATGTAAGAACAGTTGCTGCGATTTTTATGATTGTTAAATACATATATATCAACTCCTTTTTTGTTGTCAGTATATCAAAAGCACTGGTGTTTGTCAACTGTGATGGATTGCTTTATTTGGGGGTCATTCTACCGTTATATTGTCTTTCGTTGTCACAGAATTCTGGCTAAACCACATCAGTGAATGCGTCTACATATGACATTATCCATGGTGTTGATTGACGTTCCGAAAAGTTTAGCGCTTAAAATCTTTTTTTCTTAAATTAAAAATCGACAAAAAGCAATTCTGCGTTGAATTTTGCAGAAAATAATATTATAATATAATTGTCAGAACTTAAGTGAAAAGAAGTGAGCATTATTAATGAAAAATAAAGTTTATTCAGGTATAGACAAAATTCTTTGCGGTACTGCCTCTGATAAATTGACCGACGGCTGTATGGTGCTTGAAGGTGGTGCTTTCAGAGGAGTGTATACTGAAGGCGTGCTTGATTATCTTATGAAGCAGGACATAAATATGCAGTGCACAATCGGTGTTTCTGCAGGTGCACTCAATGCAGCAAATTATGTTGCAGGGCAGATTGGCCGCTCTGCACGCACTAATCTTACATACAGACATAATAATGATTATGTTGGTCTTGGTGCCATAAAGAAAAATGACGGAATAATAGGCTTTGATTTCCTTTATGGTGACCTTGACAAAATTGACCCGCTTGATAAAACAAGATTATTTGACCCGTCACGTAAACTTGTTGCCGTTGTTACCAATCTTCAGAATGGTAAAACAGAATATATGGACAGAGATAACTGTGGTGATTTTTTTCAGGCAATAAGAGCTTCTGCAAGTATGCCTTTTGTTTCCAAACCTGTATATATAGACGATATACCTTATCTTGACGGAGCCTGCTCATGCAAAACTCCGTATAAATGGGCATTGGAAAATGGCTATGAAAAAATTATTATAATTAAAACAAGAGAAGATTCTTACAGAAAGCCGCCGGAAAAGCCTGAAACCGCAAAGCTTTGCAGGGCAGTTTATCATAATTTTCCTGAATTTGCCGAATCTCTTTCAAAAAGCAACACCATATATAATGATGAATGTGATGAAATTGAAAAGCTGAAAAAAGAAGGCAGGGTATTTGTTATAAGTCCTTCAAAACCGGTAGATGTGGGCAAGCTTGAGCCTGATATGGAAAAATTAGGTGAATTATATTTCTTTGGTGTTGAAGATGCTAAAAGAAACATTGAAGAATTGAAAAGGTATCTTGAAAAATAAAAATTCACCTGAATATAAACGGAGGTATCTATATGAAAGAATTTTTAGTTGCTTTAATTTATTTTATTTCAAGTTTTTTCTCACTTCTTTTTACTGATGTTGAAAAAATTCCTGAAATACCATACAATCAGCAGATTAATTTTGAACGCATTTCTGCAGAGGAAATAAAAATCACAGATGCAGAAAAACAGAATTGCCGTGAATGGTTTGACGATAACATTCTTTTGAAAAACGGCAAAAAAGAATTACCGTTCAGTTTCAGTTTCGGCACGAAAAAACTCAACAAAACACTTGAAGATTGGGATTTCTCTGTATCTCAGGAAAGTGAAACAGGCGCAGTTTACAGTGGCGGAAAAACATCATACATAACTTTGTCACACAAAACAAACGGACTTGTTGTTACTGTGGAAGCCACAATTTACGAAGAAAACGCTACATGCGAGTGGACGGTTTTAATCAAAAATAATGCAGACGAGAATTCTGCTGTTATCAGCAATTTCTATGCTCTTGATAAAAGTTTTGAAACAGGTGAGAGCACTGTTTATTATTCAAAAGGCAGCCGTGATGAGCCATACGATTTCGTTTTGATGAAGAAAAGTCTGATGCCTGTTAAATCTGTTTTTGATAGTATCGAAGGTAGGTCGACAGATAACTATCTGCCGTATTTCAATATTTCAGGCGAAGAAAGCAGCCTTGTTTTAGGTGTTGGCTGGTCAGGTTTCTGGAAAGCATCTTTAAAAGAAAATTCAGGTAAAACATCAATAAAAGTAGGTCAGGAAAAATTCAAAGCATATCTCACGCCTGACGAAGAAGTGCGTTCACCGCTTATTTCTCTGAGCTTTTATAAAAACGAAAACCCACTCAAAGGTTTCAATCAGTTCAGAAGTTGGATTGCAGACTGCGTTTATCCTGAAAATATTCCTGACACAATGACTATGATGGAAGTGGCAGGTCCTCTTTCCACAAACACTGCAAGTCAGATTATTGATACAATGAATACTTTCAAAGCTTCTGTTTTTGAGAATGTTGATTATTTCTGGATGGATGCAGGTTGGTACAAATATAACGAAGGCTGGCACGATACTGTGGGAACATGGGTGCCTGATGAAAGCAGATATCCCAATGGTATCATAGAACTTTCCGATTACGGTAAAGAAAAGGGCTGCGGACTTGTTCTCTGGTATGAACCTGAAAGAGTAAGAGAAGGTTCAGAACTCTATAATTTCGGAAAAGATAAAGATGGTTGGATTATCAGTCTTGAAGATTATGATAATTATATGTACAACCTTGCAAATGAAGATGCGCTTGATTATCTTTGCAAGTTGATAGTGGCATCTCTTAAAGAAAACGGTGTTTCTGTTTATCGTCAGGATTTCAATTTTGCACCTGAAGATTTCTGGAAACAGGCAGACAAAACACTTTATGACTCAAGAACAGGCATCTGTGAAAATCATTACATAACGAATGAATACAGGTATCTCGATTATCTTAAAGACAATGTTGACGGTCTTATTATCGATAACTGTGCAGCAGGTGGCAGACGTCTTGACCTTGAAATGGCAAGAAGAAGTGTGCCTGTTTGGAGAAGTGACTACAACTGTGCGCCACACGATGATATTCTTGAGGCAACTCAGTCAATGACATATGGTTTGTCTTTCTGGCTTCCTATATCAGGCACACTGCAGTATAACGATAGCGAATATGCTGCACGAAGCAGTATTATGCCCCTTACAGTAGAAACTTTCGGTACAATTCACAGCCCTTATTTTTCTGTATACAAAGAGCAGAGAGCAATGATGTGCCACAACTATTATCCGCTTGAAAGCGGCACATATGCTTCTGATAAAATCCTTGCAATGCAGTACTCAGATGACGATGCAACAAAAGGCGAAGCGTTTGTATATAAAAGAAAAGATGTGACTGCAACTGAATATCTGCTTAAACTAAACGGGCTTATTTCTGATATGGAATATGAAGTTTACGATATCGATTTTCCTGAAACAGTTTATACAATGACAGGTGAAGAATTGATGTGTGACGGAATAAAGCTTCAGCTTCCTGAAGGCGAAAAAGCGTTTATAATTATGTTTTCAGCAAAATAATATTAAAAGCACTGATTTGGATTAAAACCAAGTCAGTGTTTTTTTTGATTCTTTGACATTTTGTATAATAATAATTTTTAATAATTGTGGTTTTAGTTGACATTGCATAAATGAAATGGTAAAATAATCATGTATATATGCGTTCTGCTTTTGCAGAAGAAAGGGGAAATATATATGAAGAAAAAGTTGTTAGCAGTTTTGTTAGCAGTTGTAATGCTTTTCAGTATTGTGCCTGTCGGTGCTGTTGCTGAAAGTGTTGAACCGAAAGTAACATTTACTTTTGTCGCTGACAAAGATGTAGGTGTTCCGGGAGATATTATTACTTATACTGTCTACGCAAGGGCAAGTATTATTACCTGCGGTTGGCAGTTTACTCTTGAAATACCTGAAGGACTTGAATATATTTCTGATTCAGGTGTACTTACAGAAAATCTGAAAGCGAATATTTCAGCAACCGATGAATGTTCTTTCACTGAAACTTCAAGAATTATGATTGCTGTTGGTACACAAGGTCTTGAAAATCTTGAAACAGACCAGGAACTCATGACATTCCAATGCCGTGTTACTGATGATGTAACAGGCGGTATTTATGAAGTTGGTGCAATTCGTGATGTTGAAAATTTAGAGGTAATGGATAACGATTGTTATGCTATTGATTTGGATGATATAGCAATCGTAAGAGCTGAATCAAGGCTTTATATACCAACAAACGGAATAAGCCTTAATGAAACAGATATTACTCTTACAAAAGGTGCATCTGAAAAGCAACTTGAAGTGATATTTGACCCTGTAAATGCAAGTTACAGAGATGTTGAATGGTCTTCAAGCGACGAAAATGTTGCTAAAGTTAATGAAAACGGTCTTGTAACACGTGTAGGTGACGGTGATGCCGTAATCACAGCAACAACAGTTGTAACAGGTTTCAGCGCAACATGCAATGTTACTGTTCCTCACGAACACGAAGAAGTAATCGATGAAGCGGTTTCCCCTGATTGTGAAAACACAGGTTTAACTGAAGGTAAACATTGTTCTGAATGCGGTGAAGTGCTCGTGGCACAGGAAGTTGTAGATGCACTCGGTCACAAATACGATACAAAAGTAACAACTCCTACTTGTGAAGATAAAGGCTACACAACATACACTTGTTCAGTATGCGGTGATACTTACATTGCAGATTATGTTGATGCAAATGGTCATACAGAATTACCTGCAGTAAAAGAAAACGAAAAAGCACCTGATTGTGAAAACGCAGGTTTTTACGAAAATGTAGTTTACTGTGACGTGTGTGGCTTTGCAGTATCAAGAACAGAAGTTATCGTTGATGCACTCGGACATACAGAAGGCGAAGCAGTAGTTGAAAACAGAGTTGAACCTGATTGCGAAAATACAGGCTCATATGATACAGTAGTTTATTGTACAATATGTGGTGATGAACTCACAAGAGAAACAATTGAACTTGAAGCACTTGGACATAAATACGACACAAAAGTAACAACTCCTACTTGTGAAGATAAAGGCTACACAACATACACTTGTTCAGTGTGCGGTGATACTTACATTGCAGATTATGTTGATGCAAATGGTCATACAGAATTACCTGCAGTAAAAGAAAACGAAAAAGCACCTGATTGTGAAAACGCAGGTTTTTACGAAAATGTAGTTTACTGTGACGTGTGTGGCTTTGCAGTATCAAGAACAGAAGTTATCGTTGATGCACTCGGACATACAGAAGGCGAAGCAGTAGTTGAAAACAGAGTTGAACCTGATTGCGAAAATACAGGCTCATATGATACAGTAGTTTATTGTACAGTATGTGGTGATGAACTTACAAGAGAAACAATTGAACTTGAAGCACTTGGACATAAATACGACACAAAAGTAACAACTCCTACTTGTGAAGATAAAGGCTACACAACATACACTTGTTCAGTATGCGGTGATACTTATGTTGCAGATTATGCAGATGCCCTCGGTCACACAGAGAGCGAAGCTGTAATTGAAAACAACATTGAACCCGATTGCGAAAATACAGGCTCATATGATACAGTAGTTTACTGTACAGTTTGTAACAAAGAACTTTCAAGAGTCGAAACAATTGTAGATGCACTCGGTCACGAATACACTGCAGTAGTTACAGTACCTGATTGCGAAAACCAGGGCTTTACAACATATACTTGTTCTGTTTGTGGCGAGGAATATGTAAGTGATTACGTAGATGCACTTGGTCATAATTTTGTATGGAAAGTTGACACAGGTTCATCTTGTGCGGTCGGCGGTACAAAGCACGAAGAATGTGAAGTGTGCGGTCTGGTAAGAAACGAAAACACACCTATTGATAAACTCGGTCACACAGAAGTAATCGATGAAGCAGTTGCACCTGATTGCGAAAACACAGGTCTGACAGCCGGCAAACATTGTTCAGCTTGTGGTGAAATAATTATCGCACAGGAAATTGTTGACGCGCTGGGTCATATAGACGGAGAAGCAGTGGAAGAAAACAGAACAGAACCTGATTGTGAAAATGAAGGCTCATACGATACAGTAGTTTACTGCACAGTTTGCGATAAAGAACTCTCACGCGAAACAATTGCAATTGACGCACTCGGTCATACATCAGGTGAAGCAGTGGAAGAAAACAGAACAGAACCTGATTGTGAAAATGAAGGCTCATACGATACAGTAGTTTACTGCACAGTTTGCGATAAAGAACTCTCACGCGAAACAATTGCAATTGACGCACTCGGTCATACATCAGGTGAAGCAGTGGAAGAAAACAGAACAGAACCTGATTGTGAAAATGAAGGCTCATACGATACAGTAGCTTACTGTACAGTTTGCGATAAAGAACTCTCACGCGAAACAATCGCAATTGACGAACTCGGTCACACATCAGGTGACGCAGTGGAAGAAAACAGAACAGAACCTGATTGTGAAAATGAAGGCTCATACGATACAGTAGTTTACTGTACAGTTTGCGATAAAGAACTCTCACGCGAAACAATTGCAATTGACGAACTCGGTCACACATCAGGTGACGCAGTGGAAGAAAACAGAACAGAACCTGATTGTGAAAATGAAGGCTCATACGATACAGTAGTTTACTGCACAGTTTGCGACAAAGAACTTTCACGCGAAACAATCGCAATTGACGCACTCGGTCATACATCAGGTGACGCAGTGGAAGAAAACAGAACAGAACCTGATTGTGAAAATGAAGGCTCATACGATACAGTAGTTTACTGTACAGTTTGCGATAAAGAACTTTCACGCGAAACAATCACAATCGATGCACTCGGTCATACATCAGGTGACGCAGTGGAAGAAAACAGAACAGAACCTGATTGTGAAAACGAAGGCTCATACGATACAGTAGTTTACTGTACAGTTTGCGATAAAGAACTTTCACGCGAAACAATCGCAATCGATGCACTTGGTCACACATCAGGTGAAGCAGTGGAAGAAAACAGAACAGAACCTGATTGTGAAAATGAAGGCTCATACGATACAGTGGTTTACTGTGCAGTTTGCGATAAAGAACTCTCACGCGAAACAATTGCAATTGACGCACTCGGTCATACTGAAATAGTTGATGAAGCAGTTGCACCTGATTGCGAAAACACAGGTCTGACAGCCGGTAAGCATTGTTCAGTGTGTGATGAAGTTCTTGTAGCACAAGAAACTATTGACGCTCTCGGTCATACAGATGGTGAAGCAGTAGAAGAAAACAGAGTTGAAGCAGACTGCTTTAATGACGGCTCATACGATACAGTAATTTATTGTACAGTTTGTGGCGAAGAAATTTCACGCGAAACAACAGTTCTTAAAAAAGGACATAATGTTGTTAAAACAGATGCACTTGATGCAACGTGTACTCTTGAAGGTAATATAGAATTCTACACCTGCACAGTTTGTGATAAACTTTATTCAGATGAAGAATGTACAGAAGAAATTTTTGAAACAAAAGTTGAGGCAACAGGCCATACACCGTCAGAAGAATGGGTTGTTACAAAAGAACCTACAGAAATGGAAAAAGGTTCAGAAACTAACTATTGTGCAATTTGTGGTGCAGAAGTTGAAACAAGAGATGTTGCTCCTCTCGGCGGTGAAATCTGGGGTACAGTAAAATCATTCAATTCTAATACAGAATTAGTTACAATTGAACTCATCAAGGGCACTGACTCTATGGAAGTAATTGAAACTGTTACTGTAACAGGCAACAATGCAGAATATGGTTTCAGTGATGTTCAGCCCGGATATTATATTATCAGAGTTTCAAAGAAAGACCATGTAACACGCGAATATAAAATGTGGATTCACGAAGCTAAAACACAGCTTGATCTGAAGATTCATCTTATCGGTGACGTAAATGGTAACGGAACGGTTGACGTTATTGATAACGCAGCAGTTCTCAGACACTTCAAAAAAGTCCAGAAAGTTGAAGATGAATACTCATTTGCCTGCGGTGATATTGATGGCAACGGCATTCTTAACATTCTTGATTACAGTAAGATTTTAAGACATATCAAGAAAGTTGAAATGCTCTGGGTTAAAGAATGAAAAGTAAATAATAACAAAAAAGACGCATCTTGTGATGCGTCTTTTTTATATGCATTTCATTTTATGGCTTGCAGTTACCACAAGGTGAATAACCTTCGGCAATAAGTGATTCTCTTGATTGGTTTGTTTCTTTCTTGTTTGCTGCAGAAATGTTGTTTGCAGAAGAACAAGATGGATAGTGGAATTTCTTTGAATTTGTGTTGAGAATGTATGTTGTGTCAGGTGATACAACTGCTGTTGTAGTTGCGGGTTTTGTGGTTGTTGCAGGCTTCGTAGTAGTTATAGGTTTTGTTGTAGTCGGTTGAGTTACAGTTTCGCCGTCTAATGAACTCGAGCCGGTTGCATAATCAATTTTTATTCCCGGTTGTACATTGAAACAATAAACATTGAAACAGATTCCGTCACCCTTATCTTCAACTGAAAAAGCCTCAATTTGCACTCCACGAGCCACAAGTTCATTTCCCTGAAAAACAGGTGTAACTCTGTACAGAACATGGTTGTTTGTTTCTTCAATGTAGTCATCTACCATGTTTTCAAAAGGAAGCATCCCGTCAACATTCATATAACGTGTGCCGGTGATAAGGTTTTTGGTGTTTGCGTTTTCACCTGTTAACTGCCAACCGATAAGGTGACATCTGTTATACAGATACTTGCCGTCTACGCAATCATATTTTACTGTCTGCCATCCCGTAGGTTTTACCTGACCGATTTCACCGCGTTCACCTGTGGGCATAATATCTTTTCCGATGCAGGCGAATGCAACACCGCATCTGCCCAAGGAGTCAAGGCTTGCGTATGTTTCGGAAGAAGTTGTTGTTGCTTTTTGGGCATCGGTGAAAGAGGGAATATTGTTGTTGACAGTAACATATGGCTGACCATTGAATGTGGGTGTTTGTGAAGGTGAAACATTTTCTACATTTACTGTTGCATCAGATGGATTCTGATTGTTTGGAACGGTTGTTGTGCTGCTGCTTTGTGAATCAGTTTTGTCTGCAGATTCGCTGTTAGTTACATTCTGAGTTGAGCCTGTCTCTTCTTTTACTGTAACAGAAGTTGAACAGCTTGCGTCAGTGGTATTATTTTCACCTGCACAACTTGTAATTCCTGTAATGGTAAAAATAGCAACAAGCAGAATTAGCAGATATTTTTTAGTTTTTAAAAAGTTTTGTTTCATTTAACATAAACCTCCTTAGTGATTTTTTCGTGAGAACTGCCTTTGAATTCATAGGTTTCTTTTAATGTGAAACCTGACGGCATCTGAAAATAAAAATCTGCAGGATATTTTCTGTTCCATCTGTAAATTGTAATTTCATTAATTTTGTTAATATAGGGGAGAATATCTGTGTTTTCGATGAAGCAATAATCATTTTTTTCTGCAATGTTCATCATATCATCATCAATCGTAACTTCGTATTCATCGAAAAGATTTTTTGAAAAATGGTTTATTAAAATTCTGTTGTTTTTTGCTGTGTCCACAAAATCCCTGATTAAAACTCTGTCACGGCTTTGCCTTCTTGAATTGAAAAGCATACCCATATTATTGCAGACACAAACGGCAATTTTCATTTTCTCACTCCTTTCTTTTATACATAAATTTTATATTTACAAACAACTTTTGTCAATGAAAAAATTAAGGAAAAATTATGTGCAGTCCGCTTATATGTACATTGACAAGTAAAAATTTTAATTATATAATTATCATGAGGTGATATGAATGAAAAAGACTTTTGCATTGATTTCGTTTGTGTTGGTATTATCATTTTTGTTTACAGGTTGTGAACAAAAGCAACAAGCGGAAACCGAAGTTACAGTGCAGACTGCTAATGGCTTGTTGAGCAATTTTGATTCTGTTGATATTAACGGAAATGCAGTTGATGAAACTGTTTTCAAGGACAAAAAACTCACAATGATAAATATCTGGGCAACTTATTGCGGACCTTGTATAAACGAAATGCCCCATCTTGGCGAGTTGAATAAAGAATTAGCTGATAAAGGTTTTCAGATTATAGGAATTCCTGTTGATGTAAGCACTGATGTTTCTCTCGCAAAAGAGATTATTTCTGAAACAGGTGCAGATTATCTCCATATATTGCCGTCAGAATCTTTATATAACGCAAAACTCAGTCAGGTTTATTCAGTGCCTGAAACAATTTTCGTTGACGAAAACGGCTGTCTTGTAGGCGAAAGCGTCATCGGCGCACGTTCAAAAGAAGACTGGATTGCAATCATAAATGAGCGTATGGAGATGGTTTTATGACGGAAAGGAAGAAAAATCTGATTGCATTTTCAATTGCTTTTGTAGGCATAGCTTTTATGGCTGTAGGTTTTTATCGCGGTGAAGCAGAAGATGTTTTGAGAAAAGCAATTGTGATTTGTCTGGAGTGTATAGGCGTTGGCTGATATTATGAAAAAAATAAAAAATCGATTGCGCCTGATTGTTCAGTTTGTGTTTACTGCACTTACAAATGGTTACGTGCAAGGCTTTGCCAAAGGAAAGATTTTTCAAGGGAAAGCAAAATTTGTCTGCGTGCCTGGGCTTAATTGTTATTCCTGCCCGGGTGCTGTAGGCTCGTGTCCTGTGGGTGCTTTGCAATCATCGCTTTCGTCAAGAGAGCATAAATTTTCTTTTTATATTTCAGGTTTTTTGATTCTGGTCGGAGCTTTATTAGGCAGGTTTGTCTGCGGTTGGCTGTGTCCTTTCGGACTTGTTCAGGATTTGTTATATAAAATTCCTTTTTTCAGGAAATTAAAAAAACTGCCGGGTGACAGATTCCTGAAATTCCTGAAATATGTAATTCTTGCAGTATTTGTGATTCTGCTTCCTCTTTTTGCTGTTGATGCATTCGGTCTTGGGGAAACATGGTTTTGCAAATATATATGTCCCTCAGGAACTTTAGGTGCAGGTGTGCCTCTTGCTGTGCTCAATGAAGGAATAAGAAATGCAATCGGCTGGCTTTATGCGTGGAAAGTTGCTATTCTTGTTGCAGTTATTCTGCTTTCAATTCTTGTGTATCGTCCGTTTTGCAGATATCTTTGTCCGCTTGGTGCATTTTATGGCTTGTTCAATAAAATCTCACTTTATAGATACAGAGTTGACGAAAAGAAATGCACATCCTGCGGAGCTTGTCAGAAAGCCTGTAAAATTGATATAAAAACATTCAAAGACCCCAACAGCATGGAATGCATCCGTTGTGGCGATTGCATAAAGGCATGCCCACATAATGCGATAAAAAAGAATTCTGATAAGTCATAATATATCAAAAATTACAAATAGTAAATCGTTTTTTACAATTGAGCGAAAATATTGCTGAAATGCTGTAAGATGTAGTTGTAATTTTTATGTAAGGAGAAAATGAAAATGAGCATTTGTCCGAAATGTGGAAAAAGTAATAAAGACGGTGTAAAATTCTGCGCTTATTGCGGCAATCCGTTAAGTCAGGTTTATTCACAGCCATCTTTTAATAACGGTGTGCCGATGTCAGATTACACAGCTGACACCACATCTCCTGAAAAGGAAAAAAAGAAAAAGCCTGTAAAAGCAATTATTATTGCCGTTGTTGCAGTTATACTTGCAGCAGCAGTTGCATTTGGTGTGATTTTCATACCGGATTTGTTGAATAAAGAAGATCAGCAGGTTCAATTGTCTGATAAAGAAAAACTCAAACAGATTCTTAAAGAAAGCACAACAAAACCTATTGTTGATATGGTGTGCAAAGACTTTGACTCAGACGGCACAGTTGAAGCATATGCTGTTGTAGGTAAAACTAACGACAGAAAAGCTAAAAATCCTGATTATTACGAAGCTGATATCTATTTTGTTAACGATAAAGAAGCACAGCCCATTAAGGAAAATATCAGCGGTAAATCAAACGGTCTTATCAAAACAAACGATACTGTTTATATTTCATTGGAAGTATGTGAAGAAGATTCTGATATCGGTTATTCATACATCTATACTGTTGAAGACAATCAGGCTGCAGCGTCTGACACTTCAGGTTTGTATCACGAAGTGCATCAGGAAGGTGACGAAATTCTTGCTAAAGAAACACCTGATTCAGACTTTGTTATGATTGATATTTCACCGAAACTTATGCCGGATGTTACTGCAAAAGCATTGAACAGAACAGAAAGAAAATTAGAAGAAGCAGTTGGTGTTTATAAGGGGTCATTTGAAGATTATAACGGAGAAGCAGGACTCACGCTTACAGTTTATGAAGAAGACGGAACATATCAGGCACTGTTTGAATTCTACGGTTTGCCCGGCAGAAGAAACACTGAAACAGGCAAATTGAAAATGAATGTAAGTTATGATGAGTATTCAGATACATATTATTTTGAGGGATATGAGTGGGATGAAGATTCATACAGATATGGTTTCATAGACTTGCAGGGTACTCTTGTTGACGGAGTATTGAGCGGAGAATATCCCACCACATTTTCAGTTATAACCGAAGACAAATATGTTGAAGAAAATGTTATGGATGACATAATCGGTGTGTATCAGGGTTCATATTCCGCAAGCATAGAAAGAGGTCTCACTTTAACAGTGTATGAAGAAGATGGTGCATATAAGGCAACATTTGAATTTTATAATATGCCCGGAATGGATAATTCCAAAAGCGGAAAATATCTTATGAACGTATATTATGATAGTTATAATCAGAGCTATGAGTTTGAATCTGAAGAATGGATAGAAAAACCATCAGGGTATTATATGATAAATCTTGAAGGTACATTGTCAGGCGATGTGCTCAGCGGTGACAGTCCATATGTTTTCAGTGTGACAAGAGTATAAAAATTACCACCTGAGTGTTACTCAGGTGGATTTTTTTATAACTTAATACTTTCTGCGTATTTTACTGTTTCCATTGCGTCTTTTGCGTATTTGTCAGCGCCGATTGAGTTTGCGTATTCTTCTGTCAAAACTGCACCGCCTACAACCGTTTTGCATGAGGGGAGTTCTTTTTTCAGAAGTGAAATAGTTTCTTTCATTGCAGGTACGGTGGTTGTCATCAACGCACTTAAACCTACTAATTTCACGTTTTCTTTTTTCGCTGTTTCAACAATCAATTCAGGCGGCACATCCTTGCCCAGATCAATCACATCAAAACTATAATTTTCAAGAAGCACTTTCACAATATTCTTGCCGATATCGTGGATGTCACCTTTGACTGTTGCAAGAATGATTTTGCCTTTTGATTCCTGCTTTTCGCCCTGCATATTTTTCTTAATAACGTCAAATGCCGCTTTTGCTGCGTTTGCACTCATCAGAAGCTGTGGAAGAAAAACAGTTTTCTTTTCAAATCCGTCACCAACATTATCAAGTGCAGGTACAATAAACTCATTTATAATTTCAAGGGAATCTTTTGTTTTTATCAATTCTTCTGCAAGGGCAGATGCTTTTTCTTCGAGACCTTTTTCAATAGCGGTTTTCAGGTCTGCGATTTCCTGCACATTCACTTTTACTTCCTGCTTATTTGATGATGCAAAGTCAATATAATCTTCGCAACCGTTTTCAAAGTTTTCGAGTGCAAGGAAACTGTAATAACTCTGCATCATTTTGTCAGAATAGGGGTTGATGATTGCACTTGAAAGACCTTTCTGCATTGCCATTGTGAAGAAAGCGGAATTTATATTATCTCTTTCAGGCAGACCGAATGAAATGTTTGAAACGCCGAGAATTGTATTGCCGTTTAATTCATCTTTAATGCGTCTTACTGCTTCAAGAGTTGTTTTTGCTGAATTTTTATCAGAAGAAATTGTAAGTGCCAGCGGGTCAATTACAATATTCTTTCTGCTTATTCCGTGTTTTTCTGCAGTGTCATAAATTTTCTTTGCAATTTCAATTCTTCCGTCAGCAGTTTCGGGAATTCCGTTTTCATCAAGTGTAAGTCCTACCACAACACCGCCGTATTTTTTAACAAGGGGGAAAACTTTTTCCATAACTTCCTTTTTGCCGTTAACGGAGTTAATCATAGGCTTTCCGTTATAAATACGCATTGCTTTTTCCATTGCGTCGAAATCAGATGTATCAATCTGCAACGGTAAATCAACAACAGCCTGAATAGCTTCAATCGAACGGCACATCATTTCTGTTTCGTCAATTTCAGGTAGCCCAACGTTAACGTCAAGAATGTGGACTTTTTTATCTTTCTGACCTGTTGCTTCGCCGAGAATATAAGAAATGTTATTTTCTCTTAACGCCTGCTTGAATTTTGATTTGCCTGTGGGGTTGATTCTTTCGCCTATAAGCACAGGTCTTTTGCCGAAATAAACACTCTTTGCAAATGAAGTTACAACTGTGAAGTTTTTTTCTTCAATGGGCAGGGGAGTTATTTCGTTTTTAAGGTGTGAAAGTTTGTTTATAAATTCAGGTGTAGTGCCACAGCATCCGCCGATTCCGTGAACACCCATTCCGAGAAACTCTTTCTGAATTTCTGCAAATTCATCTGCTTTTACGTCAAAAACAGTTTTGCCGTTTTCTTCGCGTGGAAGTCCTGCGTTAGGGCAGACAAAAACAGGTGTTGAGGAATATCTGCAAAGCTTTTCAACGATTGGTTTCATCTGCTTCGGACCTAAACTGCAGTTAATGCCGATTGCATCAACAGAAAGTCCCTCCAGCATCGCAACCATTGTTTCAGCGTCTGCACCGCATAAAAGCCTTTCTGATGAATCGTATGCATTTGAAACAAAAACAGGCAAATCTGAATTCTCTTTCGCTGCGATAACTGCAGCCTTTGTTTCAAGGGAATCTGTCATTGTTTCAATGAGAATAAGGTCTGCACCGTTTTTAACACCAAGCAAGACAACTTCTTTGAAAATGTTTACTGCGTCTTCAAATTCAATTTCGCCTGCAGGTTTCAGAAGTTTTCCCAGTGAACCGATATCAAGAGCGACGAAACACTCTTTGCCTAATTCTTTAACTGCTTTTTTTGCATTTTCAAAAGCAGCAGAAACAAGTTCTTCAATTCTGTCAGGGAAATTAAGTCTGTTCACACCGAATGTGTTGGCGTTGATAACATCTGCACCTGCATCAATATAACTTCTGTGAATGTCTGTTATAACATCGCTGTGAGTTAAATTCCATTCTTCAGGATGTTCACCCGGCTTCAAACCTCTTTTCTGAAGTTCTGTTCCTAATGCACCGTCGAAAACTACTATTCCGTTTGCGATTTTTTCTTTTATATTCATTGGTATCACTTTCCTATAATATCTGAAAGATTGTACTGTATTTTCTCAGCAACGTCAGGCTTGTTCATTGAATAAACGTGAATGAAATTAACTCCGTTTGCAATCAGGTCGATAATCTGTTCGGTTGCGTATGCAATGCCTGCTTGTTTCATACTGTCAGGGTCTGAACCGAATTTATCAACAATGTTTTTAAATTTTGATGGGAGATATGTGCCTGAAAGTGAACAGATTCGTGCAATCTGATTTGCGTTTGTAACAGGCATAATTCCTGCCACTACAGGCACAGTCACGCCTGCTTCGCGGAGCTTGAAAATATATTTGTAAAGAATATTATTGTCAAAAAACATCTGTGTTGTAAGGAATTCGCATCCTGCATCAACTTTTTCTTTAAGGTGAAGAATGTCTTCTGCAAGGTTGCTGCTTTCAGGGTGACATTCAGGGTAGCAGGCACCGCCTATGCAGAATTTTTCGCCGCAAAGATTTTTTATGTCGGCAATAAGTTCAGATGCGTAATGGTAATCTTCGCAGTCGTTATCTGTTCTGTCACCACGCAATGCCATAATGTTTTCAATGCCGTATTCTTCAAGAAGCTTTAACTGTTTATGTACCTTTTCTTTTTTAGAAGAAACGCAGGTAAGATGTGCAAGTGTAGGCACGTTTTCTGTTTTCTGAATGTTTGAAGCAATGCTTGCGGTGTATTCGCTTGTGCCGCCGCCTGCACCGTAAGTAACACTCATAAAATCAGGCTTCAGTTTTGCTATTTCCGCTGTAGCAGTTTCCACGCTTTTGTAGTTATCACTTGTTTTTGGCGGGAAAACTTCAAAAGACAAAGTTGCCTTGTTTTTTGATAAAATTTCAGAAATTTTCATATAGATTCTTCTTTCAATATTTATATGAAATAATGTTATCACAGGCTGTTTCAAAAGTCAAATATTGACAAGAAAAAAACGATGTGTTAACATTAATCTATCAACTTTAGGAGATGGAAAAATGAGCAAAGCAAATCTTAAGTTCAACAAAAACGGCACTTTTAAAATTCTTCAGGCATCAGATTTTCAGGATGGTCCTGTGCAGAAATATCTCACAATGGAGTATGTGTCGGAATGTATAAAAGAATATAAGCCTGACCTTGTTATGATTACAGGTGATAACAAATATTCCACCACAGGTACAGAATTATTTAAGTTTATGGGTAAATATTTTATCGGCAAAACTTACGATAGTTTTATGAAACACTTTGAAAAGCTGGGCATTCCCGTTGCTATAGTTTTCGGTAATCACGATCTGGACGGCAAACTTTCAAGACGTGAACAGTTTGAAGTTTTCAATAAATATTCAGTATGCGTTTCTGAAGCGGGCGATGAAAAACTTGACGGTTGTTGTAACTTCAATCTGCCCGTTATGTCATCAGACGGTACAAAAGTTGCATATAATTTGTGGTGCTTTGACTCAAACGATGGCGTGCTTGATGATAAACTGAATTGGTATCTTAAAAAATCAAATGAACTCAAAGAGAAAAACGGAGGAAAACCTGTGCCTTCAATGGTATTCCAGCATCATCCGCCTTTGCAGGCTATTAAGGCAGTTGAAGAAGCGGGCGATAACCTTAACGGATTCTGCCATGAAGGAGTTTGTCCCGACCCCAAAGATGAGGGCAAACAGTTTGATGTAATGCTTGAGCAGGGCGATGTTGTGGCAATGTTTTACGGCCATGACCATATCAACACTTATTGCGTGCCCTATAAAGGAATTGACCTTGCTTGCGCGCCTACATCAGGTTTCGGCTATTATGGTGATTTCGACACAAGAGGTTTGCGTTATATCACACTTAAAGAAGACGGCTCTTATGAAACAGAAATGGTTTATTATTATAAAAAATTCTGTAATGACGAAAAGAGCAAAGCAAGGTTTACTATGTATTCAAATGAACTTGATATGAAAGTGAGAAAAAAAGCAGCAGATGAATACAGAGAGTTCTGCAAAAAAGACGGTACATATTCAAAAGCAGTTGACAAAGAAATCAAAATTGCCCTTGATTAAAACAAAATGGTTGTGTCTTATTTGATGCAACCATTTTTTTACTGTTTATTAACAATAATTATTTGACTTTTTTGCCAATCGGTGGTAACATATAATTGATATATTTTGTGCTATATGCAGAAAGGCAGGGAAAAAATGAATATAGCAGATATTGCAGCAAGTGCTGTAAAAAAGATTGCCGACAATCACGGTAAGAAGTTAAATAAAAAAATGACTGCACCTGAAATTCCTCAGGCAAAAGCAGAACGTCTCAGCGGTGAAGTTTTCAACGCAGGTTTTGCAATGAAAGAAGTAATGCCTGAAAGTGTTACTGCAAAAAAGTTCTGGCTTGCAGGCTACAGAACAGGAAATCTTATCAAGGGTGTTCTTGATCCTCTTACAGTAAGAGCAATGTGGATTGGCTGCGGTGACGGCGGTATTATTCTTGTAAGTGCGGATTTAATTGGTCTTACAGGTTTTGAAGTAAGCCTTGTAAGAGAAAAACTTGCTGATTTTTCAAAGAAAGTCAACTGCAAACTTATAAGTGTAAGCTGTACTCACACTCACGCAAGTATTGACACAGTTGGTTATTGGGGCAAGCTTCCCGCAACAGGTAAGAACAAGAAATATATGGCACAGGTAATTGATTCTATTGCTGAAGTTTGCGTAAAAGCTTATGAAAACAGAAAAGAAGGTAAGCTTTACAACGGTTCAATTCATGTACCCGAAGCAATCAGCGATGGCAGAATGCCTTACAATAAAGTTAACGATAAATTGTCAAGACTTCGTTTTGTACCTGCTGACGGCAGCGAAGAAACATGGTTCTTAAACTACAGTGCACATCCCAACACAATGGGAGGCGATTGTTCAGAAGTAAGTGCTGACTATCCTTATTTCTTAAGAGAAGCAATCAACAAAGAGAAGAAGACCAATGTGCTTTTTGCAGTTGGTGCTATTGCATCTGTAAATATTGCAGAGCTTGATGAAAACAGACGTGAAAGAACAAGAAAAGGCGGCGAAATTCTCGCAAAAGCAGCCCTTTCAATTGATAACGATGAAGAACTTACAACTGACATCACAGTTGTTCATCAGCCTTACTATGCACCTATCGCAAACGGAGTATTGTCACTTATGGCAATTATCAAGGTTTGCAGTGCACTTAAATATCCTTCAAAAACAAGTGAAACAGGTCTTGCACTTCTCACTGAAATGAACTACATACAGATCGGTTCAAAAAAAATCCTTACAATTCCAGGTGAAGCATTCACAGAAAATATCTACGGTGGCTATGCAACTGCAGAAGAATCACCTAACGATTTAGGTCCTGAAGTGAACGCAACTCCTCTTTGTGAAATTGTAGGCGATAAAAACCTTGAAGTATTCGGCGTGTCAAATGATATGACAGGTTATATGATTCCTCTCAATGACTTTGTGCTTCATCCCACACAGCCTTATCTTTCAAGCGTTCGTGATAAATACGACCGCAATCATTATCACGAAACAAATGGTCTTGGCAAAGATATCCCTCATGTTATGGCAGATGTGCTGCGTGGCATGATGGCAGAAATCAATAAATAAATTCTGAAAGGAAGTTTTATCTATGGCAACAAACAGATTAGTCGGCGATTATCCCGTAATCGGTATTCGTCCCGTAATCGACGCAAGAAGAGGTCCCCTTAAAGTAAGAGAATCTCTCGAAGAACAGACAATGAATATGGCAAAGGCTGCGAAAGCACTCTTTGAAGAAAACCTTAAATATTCAAACGGTGAACCCGTTAAGGTTGTTATTGCAGACACAACAATCGGCCGTGTAGGCGAAACAGCAGCTTGTGCAGCAAAATTCAAGAAAGAGGGCGTTGACATCACTCTTTCAGTTACACCTTGCTGGTGCTACGGTTCAGAAACAATGGATATGGACCCCATGACAATCAAAGGCGTATGGGGCTTTAACGGCACAGAAAGACCTGGTGCAGTTTATCTTGCATCAGTTCTTGCAGCTCACGCACAGAAAGGTCTTCCCGCATTCGGTATCTACGGCAAAGATGTTCAGCCTTGCGACGCAACAGAAATTCCTGCAGACGTTAAAGAAAAACTTCTCCGTTTTGCACGTGCAGCAGTAGCAGCTGCTACAATGAGAGGTAAATCATACCTTCAGATTGGTTCAATCTGCATGGGTATTGCAGGTTCAAGTATCAGCCCTGAATTCATCGAAGAATATCTCGGTATGCGTGTTGAATCAGTTGATGAAGTTGAAATCATCAGACGAATGTCTGAAAATATCTATGACGAAGCAGAATATCAGAAAGCTCTTGCATGGACAAAAGAAAAATGTCCTGAAGGTTTCGATAAGAACCCTGAATTCGTTCGTTCAACAGATGAAAAGAAAGAAAGCGATTGGGAATTTGTTGTTAAGATGATGTGCATCATCAAAGACCTTATGAACGGCAACCCCAACCTTCCCGAAGGCAGAGAAGAAGAAATGGTAGGCCACAATGCTATTGCAGCAGGTTTCCAGGGTCAGCGTCAGTGGACAGACTTCTATCCCAACTGTGACTATCCCGAAGCACTTCTCAACACAACATTCGACTGGAACGGTGCAAGAGAACCCTACATCCTTGCAACAGAAAACGACGTTCTCAACGGTATCTCAATGCTCTTCGGTAAACTCCTTACAAACAGAGCACAGGCATTTGCTGACGTTCGTACATACTGGAGCCCCGAAGCTGTTAAAGAAGCAACAGGTTACGACCTTGAAGGCGTAGCAAAAGAATCACAGGGCTTTATCCACCTTATCAACTCAGGTGCTGCTTGTCTTGACTTCAGCGGTGAAGCTAAAGATGAAAACGGCAATCCTGTTATGAAAGAATGGTACGATGTTAACGATGCAGACATCGATGCAATGCTTAAAGCAACAACATGGTGTGCAGCAGATAACGGTTACTTCAGAGGCGGCGGATATTCTTCACGTTTCGAAACAAAAGCAGAAATGCCCGTTACAATGCTTCGTCTTAACCTTGTTAAAGGTGTTGGCCCCGTTCTTCAGCTTGCTGAAGGTTATACAGTAAAACTTCCCGACGAAGTTTCAGACAAACTCTGGGCAAGAACAGACTACACATGGCCTTGCACATGGTTTGCTCCTAGGCTTACAGGCGAAGGTGCATTCAAATCAGCTTATGACGTAATGAACAACTGGGGTGCTAACCACGGTGCTATCACTTACGGTCACATTGGTGCAGACCTTATCACTCTCTGCTCAATGCTCAGAATTCCTGTTTGTATGCATAATGTTCCTGAAGAAAAAATCTTCCGTCCTGCAGCATGGAATGCATTCGGTATGGATAAAGAAGGTCAGGACTACCGCGCTTGTGCAACATACGGCCCTCTCTATAAATAATTATTCAGATAACAAAACCAAAACGGCTTCCTTGAATAAAGGGAGCTGTTTTTTATGAGTTATACTCCGATATGCACATCGGATTTTCTATAATTCTGCCGTCAGATTTTCACATATAATATTGAATTTATTCACTATTGTGGTATAATTATTGTGTATCAGCATTTCAAAGGGGTGGCGTTATGAGTAATAGCAAATTTCTTAATAGAATAATTTCCTTTGTTCTCGTTATGGCTATAGTTGTCTGTTCAGGTGTATTCAACGCTGCTTATGCAGAAGACCTTGCAGACTATTCCAAACTCGATAAGGCTATTGCAACGATTCCTGACGGACCAAACAGAACAAATGGTGTTTATAAAACAGAAGAACTTGAAGCCCTTGATGCAATGGTAGCATCCTTTGACAGAAACCTTACTTCTGCTGATCAGGCTGTTGTAAACCAATACCGCACAGATTTATTGGCGGCAATCAATGCTCTTTCAATGGATTTATCAAAAGCAGAAGCCACTGTTACTGTTGTTATTGACAGAAAAATTGTAAAGCAGGGTGACATAATTACTGTTTTTGTTAAAATCAACACAAACTATCCCGTAACAGGATTTCAGTTGCCTGTGCTCTACGATAAAACTCAGTTCACACTTGTTGACTATGATTCTGAAAATTCCAATTCCTATATCACGTTCTGTGACGGAAGTTTCAAATCAGGCAGCTACGATCTTAATGGTAATGCAGGCCTTACAGCAGGCTTTTCTTATACTTCAGCACCTGAAAAATGGGATACTGATGAAGCTCGCGAAAAATACGATTACGCCTTTTTTACTGCTGCTTTCAATTCGCAGAAGAATCCTTCAAATTTAAATCTTGCAGTGCCTCAGGGTGAAGATTTTGCCACATTCCGCCTGCAGGCAAAAAATGATATTGAAAACGCAGAAGAACTTGTTTTTATAAGTCCTGACTGGATAAAAAACGATGTAAATAAAGCAGGCACATTCAGTGTAGGTTTTTCAGGCACTGTGCTCAACAGAAATCCGTTGACTTATATTTCAACAGGCATGACCTATAACCTTGAAACTGATTCTATGATTCCCACAGACAGCATTTCTCTCAATATCACAGAAGCGGTTCTTACAAAAGCTGAGCCAACTGTACAGCTTGAAGCATATGTAACTCCCGAAACAGCCGTAAACAGAAGAATCACATGGAAATCGAGCGCCACATCTGTTGCAACTGTTGATTCCACTGGTAAAGTTACACGTGTAGGTGCAGGTGAAGCAGTGATTACAGCAGAAACTCCCTACGGTCAGGTTGCAACTTGTAATATTACAGTTTTGCATCAGTGCTTTGCAGAAGCAACTTTTATCAAGGCAAAAGAAGCAGAATGCTACACTCAGGGAAACAAAGCATATTATGAATGCACATGTGGAAAACTTTATTCCGATGCAAATGCCCAAAATGAAGTTAATGAATCAGACGTAATAATTCCCGCACTTAATCACCCTGAAGATGGCTTGCTCGAAATTCCAAGAGTTAAACCTACTCATATCAAAAACGGCAGGGAAGCATATTGGATTTGCGGTTACTGCGGAGATTCTTTCAGCGATAAAGCTTGTACAATAAAAATTGATGAACCTGCAGTTATCCCTGCAACGGGTCACGATGATTTAACAAATGCAGATTGGTCATCAGATGCTGATTTTCATTTTAAAAAATGTTCATGCGGACAGAAATTTGAAATAACATCTCATACTTTTGAATGGGTAACAGAAAAAGAGCCCACTTGCACAGATGCAGGCAGTAAATATGAAAAATGTACAGTCTGCGGTTATGTGCAGAGCGAAAATACATCGATAGGCTATGTAAAACACACACCACAGTTTGTTGAAAGCACAGATTCAACATGCACAGTTCAAGGTAACATCGCTTATTATGAATGCAGTGTGTGCGATAAACTTTTCTCTGATGAAGAATGTGCAGAAGAAATAACAATTGAAGATACAAAACATCCTTTGAAAGACCATGAATTTGAATGGGTAACAGAAAAAGAGCCCACTTGCACAGATACAGGCAGTAAATATGAAAAATGTACAGTCTGCGGTTATGTGCAGAGCGAAAATACACTCATTGACTGTGCACCTCATAATCTGTCAAAAGCAGATGCGGTTGAATCCACTTGTATAAAAGCAGGCAATATTGAATATTACAGCTGCACTGAATGTTCAAAGCTTTTCAGCGATGAAGAATGCAAAGAAGAAATATCACTCAAAGACACATATCTTCCTTTAGCGGACCACAATTATGAAGAAAAAGTAACTCTGCCCACACCTGTAAAACAAGGTTATACAACATACGTGTGCAAAGTATGCGGTTATTCTTACATCGACAATTTCACAGGACCCGGCATTGAAATTACAGGCACAATTTCAACGTCTGCTTTTGCAACAGATGAAGTAACACTTACGTTAACATTAAAAGGCGAAACAGAGCCACTTCAGATTCTCAAGTTAACAGGAAACACAGTAACTTATTCATTTAAAAATGTCACCAAAGGGGAATATACTGTTACTGTTTCTAAAAACAATCACTATTCACAGTCTTTTTGTTTTTCAGTAACTGAAGAAAACATAATTCAAAAAGACCTTATAATTTATGCTTACGGCGATGTTAACCGCGATGGTAAATTGAACATACTTGATAGTGCGGCTGTTTTGCGTCATGCAAAAAAGGTTGAAGTGCTTGATGATGAAAGCTTTGCAGTTGCTGATGTGAATTCAAACGGCAGAGTAACAGTTTCTGACTATGCATTGATTCAACGTCAGGTAAAAGGTGTAAATTCAATCTGGAAATAATTTTTAACACCGATTAAATTGCTTTTGCATATTATGAATGAAAGAATTAAAAATAATTTATCGAAAAAATAGCATAAAAACTGCGTATTATTGCTCGCTTTTTGTTATTTTTGCAAGATTTTGCGTTTTTGGTTGCAAAATTCTTCGAAATCACTTGCAAAAAAGCAATAAATGTATTACAATACTGAGCAGTATGTAATTTTGGAGGACTGTATTATGCTTTACAGCGAATTTTCACCCGAACAGCTTCTTATTGAAAAGGAGCAACTTCAGAAAAGATACGACGAATTCAAAGCACAGAATCTCTCACTTGATATGTCAAGAGGCAAGCCTTCGCCTCAGCAGCTTGATTTGTCAATGGAAGTTCTCAGCGAAGTTGATTTATGCGAAAACTTCAAAGCATCAAACGGTTTTGACTGCCGTAACTACGGTGTGCTTGACGGTATTCCTGAATGCAAAAAACTTTTTGCAGAGCTTCTTGAAGTAGAGGAAAAAAATATAATCATCGGCGGTAACTCAAGCCTTACGCTTATGTTTGACTATATTGCGCAGTGTATGACTCACGGTGCAGGTAAAGAAGCATGGCTTAAGCAGGGCAATATCAAATTTATCTGCCCCGTACCCGGCTATGACAGACATTTCGGCATCCTTGAACATTTCGGCATTGAAATGATTAATGTGCCTATGCTTTCAGATGGACCTGATATGGATAAAGTCAATGAACTTATCAAAGATGAATCTGTTAAAGGTATGATTCTTGTTCCAAAATATTCAAACCCCGAAGGAATTACTTTGTCAGATGAATGCGTAAGAAAAATTGCCGCAATGAAACCTGCAGCAGAAGATTTCAGAGTTATCTGGGATAATGCTTATTGCATTCATGATGTGAATGAAACATCAGATGAACTTCTTAATATCTTTGAAGCAGCAAAAGAATTTTCCAATGAAGATTTATTTATCGAAGTTACTTCAACTTCAAAAATTTCATTCCCAGGAGCAGGTGTTTCAGCTCTTGCAGCATCAGATAAAAATATTGCAATGATCAAAAAACGTATGACTGTGCAGACAATCGGTAATGATAAACTCAATCAGTTACGTCATGCAATTTATTTTAAAAATCTTGACGGACTTAAAAATCATATGAAGAAACATGCTGCTAGTCTTAAACCCAAATTTGATGCTGTTATCGAATGTTTCACAAAAGAATTTTCAGGCACAGGTATTGCACAGTGGAAAAATCCCAACGGCGGATATTTTGTAAGCCTTAATGTGCTTGAAGGCACAGCAAAAAGAACAGGTGAACTTTGCAAAAACGCAGGCGTTGTTCTCACACCTCCCGGTGCTACTTATCCCTACGGCAAAGATCCGGAAGACAAAAACATCCGTATTGCACCATCTTTCCCCACCGTTGAAGAACTTAAAAAAGCAGCAGAGCTTCTCTGCATTTCAGCACGTCTTGCTGCTTGTGAAAAACTTTTAAAGAGGTAATTTGAAATGAAATTAAGGGCAATTATTGCAATCATTGCTTGTAAATTAACAAAATTTCTCCTTCGTGTAATGAAAAAAGGCGGCACAAATCTTCCAGGCAAAATTGCCGTGAAAATCTGTCCGTCTGTACTTGGTGTTATGGCACGTGGTGTTACAACAATTATAATTACAGGCACAAACGGTAAAACCACAACTTCAAGAATGGTTGAACAATGCCTTGTTGAAGCGGGAGTAAGTTTTTTCTGTAATAAATCAGGTGCAAACCTGTTGACAGGTATTGCAAATGAGTTTGCTCAGAATTCAACTATTTTCGGCAAATGCAGAAAGAAATATGCAGTTATCGAATGTGACGAAGCAGCTTTCAGACACGTCGGCAAATATGTTGATGCAAAGTATATTATTGTAACAAATATTTTCCGTGACCAGGTTGACCGCTTCACAGAGCTTGAAACAACAATGAGCGGTATCAGAGCAGGTATTGAAAATTCACCGAATGCGTGTATTGCAGTAAATGCTGATTGCTCGCTTACAACTTCTCTTGTAAAAGGTGTAAAAAATAAAATTATCTATTACGGCGTTGATTGTCCTATTTACGAAGACCTTGTAACTGAAGTTTCCGATGCTCAGTATTGCATTGATTGTAAATCACAATACAATTACGAATACAAAACTTACGGTCATCTCGGAAAATATGTATGCCCTGAATGCGGTTATAAAAGACCTGATGCTGAAGTCAGCGTAACCGAAGTCGTTTCAAGCGACCTTGACAGCACAACTGTAAAACTTAAAATCAGCAACGAAGATAAACTTCTCAGAATCAATCTTCCCGGCGGATACAACGTATATAACGCAATTTCTGCTGCCGCAGTTGCAAAGGGAATGGGACTGAGCGAAGATAAAATCATCACAGCACTTTCAAACTTTGAATGTGGTTTCGGCAGAATGGAAAATTTCAATATCGGCGGAAAAAATGTGAGAATGATTCTTATCAAAAACCCTGCAGGCTGCAATCAGGTGCTTAATTTCCTTACAAACACAGTTAAGGAAAAATGCCTTTTTGTAACAATTGTAAACGACAGAGTTTCAGACGGCACAGACATTTCATGGCTGTGGGATGCAAACTTTGAAAAGCTTGAAGATATGGGCGACAAACTTCCTATGATTTATGTGGGCGGTGCACGTGCTGATGATATGGCAAACCGTCTTAAATATGCAGGAAGAAGCCTTGATAAAATCAGAATCATCAAAGATGACGATGTGCTTCTTGATGAAATTGATAAAGCAGATGTTGATGTGTTCATTATGCCCACATATTCTGCAATGCTTTCCTTCAGAGGAAAAATCAGTAAGCGATATAACCTGAAAAATTACTGGGAAAATTAAGGGAGGAATAATTATGGACACACTTAAAATCTGTTATTTATACCCTGATGTTCTCAATCTTTTTTCAGACAGCGGTAATATCACCTGCATAAAAAAACGTCTTGAATGGCGTGGTATGAAAGCTGATATAACTGAAATACCTACCAATGAAAAACTTAATGTAAGCGATTATGATTTGTTTTTTATCGGCGGTGGTCAGGATTTTGAACACGGCATTCATATTGCCGACTTTATGGGCGAAAAGGCAAATGAAATAAAAAAAGCTGTTGAAGATGAAAAAGTTTTCCTTGCAATCTGCACAGGATATCAGCTTTTAGGTAATTATTATAAAGCAGCAGATGGCACTCAGTATGATATGTCAGGTGCTGTGAATTTCCACACAATCGGCACAAAAGACAGATTCATCGGCAATTGTTGTTTTGAATCAGAAGAACTTGGCAATCTTAAAATTGTAGGTTTTGAAAACCACGCAGGCAAAACTTACCTTTCAGACGGAGTCAGACCTCTTGGTAAAGTTTTAAAAGGCAACGGCAACAACGGCGAAGATTTAACTGAGGGTGCAAGATATAAAAATGTTTTTGCATCTTATGCTCACGGCTCACTTCTGCCGAAAAATCCTCAACTTGCAGACCAGATTATCAAAACTGCTCTTGCAAGAAAATATAATAAGGAATTTGAATTATCACCCCTTGATGATACATTTGAATTGAATGCTAACAAATATATGGTTGAGCGTTTGTTGAAAGATAACTGATAAAAAGGAGTGTTATTATGAAAGCAAAAAAAATTATGGCAATAGTTCTTGCAACAATCGTTGCAATGGCATCTTTTTCCCTTGTGTCAGCGGCAGAAAGCCGTAGTTTTGAATTCGGCGCTGACGGGAAATTTACTATCCTGCAGATTTCTGACCCGCAGGACGATGCTTATCCCGCACATGAACTCGATGATTTTATCAGAAAATCAATCGAAACTGTTCAGCCTGATTTTATTGTGCTTTCAGGTGACATTGTAGAAGATAGCCGTGCAGGCGATATTTCCGATGATAAAATTTTCCAGGAAGGCGTTTATGTTGACGGCGACTATGAAAAAACTCTTGCGAATGTAAAAACTGCAGTGAAAAATATTTTCACTCCTATTGAAGAAGCAGGCATTTATTACACAATTGCACAGGGTAACAACGACTATAAAAGCGGTATTTCAAACGAAGACTGGCTTGAGATTTACGCTTCATATCCTCACTGTATAACAGTTGATATGAGTAATGATGCAGAGGGTAAAATTGACAGTTATGTTGAAATCAGAAAACATGGCTCAGATGAAATCGGCTATGGAATCTGGGCACTTGATAACGGCAGAGGTTTCACAGAAGGTCAGAAAGAATGGTTTAAGAATAAAGAAACAGGCAATGTGCCTTCAATTGTTTTTGAACATATTCCAACAGATGATGTAGGTAATCTTTTTGAAAAATGCAACATCTGGGACGAAGATGCACTTTTAGGTGACGACGGATTCTACCGTCTTAACAAAGAGATTGCAAATGGTGTAAATTTTACAACCTACAGTGCAGGCACAACTGATGAATTCCTTATGTGGAAGGACAAAGGCGTGAAAGGTGCTTTCTTCGGCCATATTCACACAGATGGTTTCACAGGCACATACGACGGAATTACTTTGGGTCTTACATACGGCTGCCAGTTTTCAAAGGCAGGTCCTTATGGTGTAAGAGAAATTATCCTTGATGAAGACGGCACATTTGAAACAAATCTTTATGTATATGAAGATGGCGTATTCTCATTGCAGGAATACACAGAATATAAAACCTACGACAATGCAGTAAGCGAATTTTTCGCAAAGGTAATGAATATTTTTATATTCATAGGAAATCAGATCGTTTCATGGTTTAAATTTTAATTGATTATTTTTGGCTCTCTTGAAAAAGAGAGCTGTTTTTTTAGCTTGTAAAAAAATTAATTTTGTGTATAATGTTCTTATAATAATTTCATAAGGAGAAATACAGCCATGATTTTATGTTATAAATGCGGAAGACAACTGCCTGACGGCACAAAATTCTGCAAATTCTGCGGAACACCCCTGACACAGCAGCCTCCTGTACAGAATGTTAATATGCCTGTGCGTGAATTTCCGCAGCAAATGCCGATGAAACCTGCAGAGCCCCAAAAGAAAAAACCAACAAAAAAGATTATAATTGCAATTATTGCAGTTATACTTGTTATCGCAATTGTTGTTGGTGGAATTTTCTTTTTCAGATGGAAAAAGAAGGAAGCAGAAATCAAAGAATCATCAGAACACCTTGAACAAATTCTTGAAGAAAGTACCACAAAGCCTATAGTAGAATTGGTTTGTGAAGACTATGATTCCGATGGTACATATGAAGCCTATGCAATTGTTGGCGAAACAGATGAAAAAGAAGAAGAACATTCGGAATTCTATGAAGCTGATATTTATTTTGTAAATGACAAAAAGGTACAGAAGATAAAAGAAAATGTCAGCGGTAAGACTAATGGTCTGATTAAACTCGATAAAATTAAGTATATTTCAATTGAAGTTTATGAAGATGGTACTGATGAAGGTAAGTCATTTATCTATACTGCCAAAGGTGAAGATTCTGTGGAAGCAGATGCTTCAGGTAAGTATTCTTATGTTCATCAGGAAGGCAACAAAATTGTCGGTACAGATGAAAACGGTAAAGAAGTCGAAGTTGTAATAAATGGCTTGTTGAATGAGAGTAAAACTGAAGTTTACGTTATAAGCAAAATAGAAGTAACTGTAGATGAATCGTCAGATTCATTATCATATGAGTTGATTTATTCCTATGATGATAACGGACTTTGTACAGAAGAAAAATTCGGTGATGAAACAGGGTACATTGTAAGCCAGTATGAATATGACGGGAATTATAATATGATTACAAACAATGTGTTTGACACCATTGATGGAGAAGAGAGTTTCTGGACAAAAGAAGTGTACACTTATGATGCAAACGGTAATGCAATAAAATCAACATCATATGATGAAAACGATGAAGTATCTGCCTGGACCATAAGCGAATTCAATTCAGATAACAACATAACAAAAGAAACCCGTTACCGTGATGATGGCAGCATAAGATATATAATTTTGTATGAATACGATTCAAACAAAAATCTGATACGTGAAGAAAAAACCTCCTATGATTATGAAGATTCAGGGGAAACAAGTATCACGACCAGAGTTAAAACGTATGAATACGACAGCAGAAATCTACTGATTAAAGAATGTGACTTGGATGATAATGATTACGAAACATACAGTTATGACGAAAATGGTAATCTGACCAAACACTGCATCTATTATTCAGGAGAATTATCTACAGAGTATGGATATGAACATGAGAATAATTTGCTGATATATTATTACAGATATTCTTACAGTGAAGACGAAAAATCTGAATATACCTACACATACGATGATAGTGGAAAAGTTATAAGTAGAACATGTCTGACAGAAGAAAATAAAATGCTTACAGTTGAGTATGAAAAAGTTTATGTGCCGAATGATGCTCTGGATATAGTTGAAGAAAAACAAGACGAAATTTTCAGAACAAATTTCTATTGATAAATCGTATTCTTTCAGAGGTATGAGAACCTCCCCTTGAAAATACAAGGGGAGATTTTTCATTCCGGATTGATGCATAGTTTGAAAAATTATAATCAAACCTATTAAAATATTTACAACTGAATAAAAAAATGATAAAATATCCATTGAGGTGGTTTAAATGAAAATTGAAAAAATATTGTCATATGTTGACCATACACTTCTTTCGCCGGCTGCAACGTGGGAAGAAATCAAAGGAATATGTGATGACGGCATAAAATATAAAACAGCATCTGTGTGCATTCCGCCTTGTTATGTGCGACAAGCAAAGGAATATGTTAAAAATCAGGTTAAAATCTGCACAGTTATCGGTTTCCCAAACGGTGCAAACACACCTGAAATTAAAGCTGTTGAAGCAAAAAATGCAATTGCAAACGGTGCTGATGAAATTGATATGGTAATAAATATCGGCAACCTTAAAGATGGTCTTTATGATGATGTGCTTAACGAAATCAAACTTATCAAATCTGTTTGTAAAGATAGAATCCTTAAGGTAATCATTGAAACATGCCTGCTTACAGAAGAAGAGAAAATCAGAATGTGTGAAATTGTTTCGCTTTCAGGTGCTGATTTTATCAAAACATCAACAGGCTTTTCAACAGGCGGTGCAACATTTGAAGATATTGCACTTTTTGCAAAACATGTTGATAAAAAAGTCAGAATCAAGGCTGCAGGCGGAATCAAAACACTTGACGATGCAGAAAAATTTATTTCACTCGGTGCAACAAGACTTGGTACAAGCAGAATTGTCAAAATCATAAAAGAAACACCTGTGGAAGAAAATGCATATTGATTTGATGCAGAATTAATATTAATTTACATTATCATTAAATTTCATATTGTAGGGCAGGGGCTTGCTCCTGCCGTTAGTTTTTCTGTACATTTATGGCGGGACGGGCAATCTGTTCCCTACGATACAGCCATAGATATACTGATAAATTATAATTTACAACCCAAAAAACGACAGAAGTGTAAAAACTCCTGTCGTTCTTTATTTTAATCAAGCATTTTTATAATTTCTTTGAATTCTTTTTGTTCTTTAAATTCGTCTAAAAGGGGATATTTATTTGTAAGAAGATGTTTTATCTGGCTTTTTGCAACATAAGTTGAACCTAAAGTATGTTTGTCAAATTCCTTACCTTCAAACATAACAGAATGCATAATCGTTTTTCTTTCCAGCGAATCAAATTTAATCGCAAGTTCTGCCATAGTTCTGAAATTTTCGAGAGCTTTTGGAAAATCCTTGAGTTGAAAATATCTCACACCAAGGTGACCGTACATATACATTACAGTTCTCCACATTTTGCCGTAATTGCCGTCGTCGTAAACAAAATTCAAAAAGTCAAGCTCTTTTTTGAAAGCTGAAAGCACCCATTCGTCAGAAAAATTTCTGTCATAGGAAAAACCGTTGTAATGAAAATAATGAGAATAAACTGTATTGAGCAGTAAGAATTGTTCTTCAAGAGTGTCCATTATTATCTCATCGCCATTCGGATAGTTTTTCGGATAATAAAAACAAAACATTTCCTGTCCGTCTCTCATTCTCGGCATTTCTTTTATAATTTTATCACAGTCCTCAAATGTTATACCGCTTCCTTCTTTTTCTGAAAGGCCTTTATAAAGTTCAGCAATATGCCTTTTGGCAGAAATGCGTATTTTGTCATTGTTGCAGTTCTGTTTGATATTTTCATATATTGCAATTATTTTTGCAACGTTTTCAGGTGTGTTTTCTTTGAAATGAACAAGGTAGGTCATATATCTCAATAAAATTCTGAAATCATTAGGATGTTTTTCTTTGAGTTTATAGATGATTTCTTGCTTTAAGTCAGTATCTGTAAGATTATCGTATTCCTCAATAGCTTTTAAAATTTCCTTTTCATTTTCTGCTCTGTTAATTCCAAGCAAATCGTCAACGCTCACTTTGAAAAATGTCGCAATTTCAGGGAGCAATGTGATATCAGGGTAGTTGTCGCCCCGTTCCCATTTGCTGACTGTCTGGAAAGAAACTCCAAGAAAATCAGCAAGCTTTTCTTGAGTAAGATTTTTATTGCGTCTTAAATTTTTTAAGTTTTCACCAAAATAAATATTCATATTTTCACCTCAGTTTCAGTATTAACAACGTTGTTACACCCTTATAATAACTTGAAAATCAGGATAAATCAATAACTTTTTCGGTGAATGAATTTCGCGTTACGATAGAAATTTTCTATTAATGATATGTATTGATTTGTATAGTAATTTGTGGTAAAATATCTGTATAAATTTTAAGGAGAGATACCAATGAGCGAAAAAATTATCAGAGTCGGCGTTGTAGGTCTCGGCAGAGGTACTGCAGTTGCAAGATGCCTTGCAGGAGTTAAAAACGCAAAACTTGTTTCAGTTTGTGACCATAATCCCGCAATTTTAAAATCAGGCTATGAAGAACTTGCAGAAGCAGTAAAAGATCCCAACCTTATTCAGTTCAGTGATTATGATGAATTCTTGAAATCAGATATAGATGCAGTTATCGTTGCAACAGAAGCCGTTTACCACGTGCCGATTGTAAAAAAGGCATTTGATGCAGGCAAACACGTGCTTTGCGAAATCCCTTCTGTTAATTCAATTGAAGAAGCAAGAGAACTTAAAGATATCTGTAATGCTCACCCTGAACTTACATATATGGCTGCAGAAAACTGCTGCTACTGGGCTTTTATTCAGACATGGAAAAAGATGCACGAAGACGGTCAGTTCGGCGAAATTGCTTACGCAGAAGCTGAATATCTTCATGCACTCGACCCCAAAGAATTTTCACCAACATATTATCCCGAAGGACATTGGAGAACATGGCAGCCTGCTATCAGATATTTAACACATGAACTTGGTCCTCTTCTTTACATTATGAAAGACCGCTGTGTGAGTGTTACTTGTATGGAAGCTGATGTTCACTACGACCCCTATACCCCTGAAAGAAAAGAAACAGGTGTGGCACTTTTCAAAACAGCAAAAGGTGCAGTTATCAGACTTCTTGTTTCATTCGGTGCTTACACAAGTTACGACCATAACTACCGAATCTGCGGTACAAAGGGTACAATCGAAACTGACCGCCGCGATATTGTTGACCGTTCACATTCACTTGCGAGTCTTTCAAGCATTCCTGGCACATTCTCTGCAAAAATTGATATTCCCGTTACAACCTGCTTTGAAGGCGAAGATTCAAGCGGACATGGCGGTGCGGATGCAAAAATGGTAAAAGACTTTATCGATTGCCTTGCGGAAGGTAAGAGACCTGAGCTTGATGTTGATTTTGCAATTCAGATGTCGCTTCCCGGTATTATCGCTCACGAATCAGCAGTGCAGGGTGGCGTACCTATGGAAATCCCCGAATTTTAATTTAAATAATAAACTTAAAAGCAACAGATTTCAATCAAGAAATCTGTTGCTTACTTTTTATATCTTTATCTGAAAGTTACGTCGCTGTTTCTGCCTACTTCAAATCTCAATCCGGGTTTTGAGATTTTCTTGTTGTTTGAAGTTATGTTTTCAAGAGTAACCTGAAGTGTGTTTGCGTTGCTGTCAGTTCCGTCAATTTTAGGTGTCATATAAGATGTGTAAGAAATGTTTTTGTAAACCACATTTTTAATTTCAAAATTTTCTGCCTCTTCATCATATATTTTCACAAGAATCGGTCTGCCTTCATCGCGGAAAATTTCAATGTTTTCAAACACAATTCCGTCTATTGAACCTTCGCATATCTCAGCAACTACAACGAGTGAGCCGATTCTGTTGTTATCCCACACAGCATCGCGGTAAACAACTGCACAGTCGCGGAAAGTGACGTTGGAAATCTTCTTGCAAACTTCACCTGTGATGCCGAAACAGCGAGCATATCCGCCCCATGCAATGCAGTTTGTGAAAGTGATGTTGTTGCTGTCCATTTTTCCGCCAAGTGCTTTTACTTCAAAAGTGTCATCTGCAACTCTTGCAAAGCAGTTGTCTACAGTTACGTTGTGGCTGTTGCAGATTGCAAAACCATCGCAATTACCGCGGTGACCTAAAATATCAACATCTTTTATATCTATATTTTTGCAGCAATATGAAATCAGTGACCATTCAGGAGAGTTGATAATTTTGATTCCGTCAAGTGAAATGTTTTCACAATCCGTAAACACCATTCCTCTGCGCTCTCTGCGGTCAAGACGTGTCATATCAATTACGCCTTTGCCTGTAATTTTAATGTTTTTGCATCTGTAAAAATTTACAAAGGGATATCGTGTAAGACCTATTGCGTTGTCAGATGGTGCGCTTTCTTCAAAGTATAGGTTTTCGTCTTCGGCACTCATTATGTCATAACGGTGGTTTGCCATAAGGTATGCACCTTGTTTAAGGTACAGAACCTTGTTTTCCATTCCTACATAGTTAAGATAATCGAAGTTGTGTACTCCCGGGTCACAAATAATAACGTTTTCTTTGCCGTATTGTTCAATGTATTCTGCGATTTCCTTTTCTTCATCGAATTTTTCACGTGCAAATAAAGTGAAGCCATAGTGTTGCTGAGCACCGTTTACAAGGAAAGTGTAAATTCCGGGTTTGGTGATAGATGCTCTTGCTGTACCATTTTTGCACTCTGTACCCACACCATGTTTTTCGGGTAGTACAATGGCGTTTTTCAGTTCAAAAGATGTGCCTGTCAGCGAAATTGTAAAGCAGAATTCTTCATTGGTATCAACATAAATTTCAGAGAATGAGTGGATATCACCTGTGTCATCGGCACGATTAAATACCATTGAAGCATAAACAGGTATTTCTTTATCGCCGATTTTAGCAGAATAGTAAGGGGAGATAAAAATTCCATTCACGTCATCGTAACCGCCCGACTGCACATATTCAGGAAGGTCAGCATCAACACGTGCTTTGAAATCTTCTACACTGACTCCAGCCTTTTCCAAAGAAAAAACAGCTTCTTCAGGATATTGAAGATATGTAAAATCAAAATTTTCTGTTTCAGGTTTTATTTCTGCAGGAAAGAAGGTGGCAGAAAAGAAAATCGAAATAGAAGTAAAAATAGTCATAAAAAATTTAATAAGCTCAGTCATTATATCAGCTCCTTTTGCATATAATAGCAGATTTATATGCAAATTACAAGTTGTTTATAAACATTATATAGTTGCGGCATTTCATACAAAAGTTTTAAATATCTATTGACTTTTTTATCTATATTTATTAAAATTTTAGTAACAAAATCATTTTTAAAGAAAGAAAGGTGCTTTTTATGGATTTTAACGTATTTTTAAGAGACTTAATTTCAGCAATCGACTACTTCATGTATGATGTTGTAGTATGGTTGAGTCAGTTTTTTCCCGGCCTGATGTTATAATTAAGGAGATGATAATATGAAAAATCCTGTTAAAAAGATAATTTCAATAATACTTTGTGTTTCTTTGCTTGCAGGCCTTTGTGTAATCGGTAATGCAGCAGGGGAAGAAACTGCAGATGGTGAACTTGATTATGTAATAACAAGCCCCTACGACGGCGTTGATTGGGATAATTGGAAGCAGTATAAAGCTTCATTACATTCTCACACAGATGCAAGTGATGGCGGTCAGTCAATTGAAGAAAGCGTAAAAAGCCACTATGATTTAGGCTTCCAGATTCTTGCAATTACAGACCACGCAGTAATAGGTAAACAGTGGAATGAAGTGCCTGATATGGTACCTCTTTATCGCCTTTTTAAGTTTGAAAGAACAGGTATGCGTGACCCCATTGTTCTTACTGATGAAGAAAGAGATGCAATCATTAACGGCACATATGAAAGTGCTGAAAGGAAAGCACTTGAAGAGCAGCTGGGTTATGAACTTGGCGGTATGATGGAAGTTACAGGCGGTTGTGAAGCAAACGGCGCAACTCCTATAAACGATTGCCATATCAACACATTCAATTGCGAATTCGGACGTGCAAGAATGGGCATTTACGGCGATTTTGAAACTGTTGTTGAAGCCTGCGAAGCAGAAGGCGGATACAGTTTCCTTGACCACACAGGTGAATATGTAGGCAGATGGAAAGAAGACGAATGGCGTGCTTATGAGCCTTTCTATGCAAACAAATTTGCAAACATCTTCCTTAAAAATGAATCCTGCGTTGCTTTTGACGTAAACAGCACACGTTACGATTCTGTTATCTGGGACCAGGTGCTTAAACTTACAATTCCTAAGGGCAGAAATGTTCCCGGCATTGCTTTTTCTGACTCACATCAGAAGGGCGAAGATAACGACTGGGCGTTCACAATGATGCTTATGCCTGAACTTACAATGGAAGCTTATGAAGCTTGTATGCGTAGCGGTGCATGGTTCAATGTGGGCAGAGTTGATACATTGTATCTCGGCGATGAATTCAACGGCACAGGCAATTTGCCGCCTGCTGTTTCAAGAGTTTATGTAGATAACGAAGCAGATACAATTTCATTCACAGGCAGTGAATTTGACAATGTTCAGTGGATTTCCGAAGGCAAAATCATTGCAGAAGGCAAAGGCCTTACTTCAATTGACCTTGATGATTACAAAGATGAACTTGGTTGCTATGTCCGTTTCCAGATTACAGGCCCCGGTGGTATTCTTTATTCACAGCCATTCGTAACAATGGCAGAAGGCGTTGAATATACTTCAACAGTTTATGAAACATTTGATACTTCAATGATTTTCCGTGGTCTTTCAAGAATATTTGATGTAACAATTGGTCACACATTCATTGCAATTCTTCTCAAGAGAATTCTTTGGAACTATATCTGGTAAGGAGGATTAAGTATATGGATTTTATAAATGAAATTATAACTTTCCTTTTTGGTGAAGGTGCTCTTGCAGATGGTGTTTTGGGTTTAGGAGATATTTTTAATGCATTGTACTACAAAAACGCCCCAATATTAACCAATATCTACGATGTGATTAATGATGGATTCTGGAAATTCCTTATCGGACTTATAAATTTGTTTATGTAAAATGGATTATATCGGGTGTTTCTGTCCTTGACAAAAGCGATTTTCGTTGATATTATTTCTTGGGTGATAAAAAATGAAATACAAAAGAATATTGGTGGCTGTGCTTTCGCTTTCTATAGTGTTTTCCTTTGTAGCCTGCAAGAAAAATGAAACGCAGGAACCTGTAACGGATGCTTCTACTTTTATAAACGAAAATGGCGAAATTGAATATGCCACAGTCGATGGGGTTACAGAAGACACACAAGAAAATGTTGTTACTGAAATTGAAACTGTAACTGCGATTGTTACAAACGAAGCAGGGGAAACTTTTACGGTTATCGAAACTCAGATAAATCACGTTACTGAAACCACACAAAAATTGTCTGATAATCCTGCTGAATGGTCAAAGAGCCAGATAATCAATGAGTATATTAATGCTGCAAAAAGAACAAGTCCATATGTAACAACGCAACAAAATGTTTTACTCAAAAGCATTTCTGTGAATAATGGTCAGTTTGAAGGTCTTTTTGATTTTGTAACATCAATTATGTCAAATTTCATTGAAGATAATACAACTGAAACGAGCGGAATTACAGGTGGATACGAGAATCTGAGCGAGACAGATGTTACTTCAAGCAAAGCATACAAAAACGGAAATTCTACTATGATTGAAATAACACTTGCAGACCAGGTCTCAGGAGAAAGTGATGATATAAAATCCGGCTCAGTGGGTCATGGAATTAATACAGTCGGAGATATTTATGTTGTGGCTAAGCAGTTAGCCGATAAAGGCATTCCTCTTGATTTTACTGAGGAAGATATCAGCATTCACTATACCAACGCAACTGTTAAAGTTGAACTTAACAGTAAAGGGCAGATTATTGGTGGTACATGGAGTTATACAGTGGAAATCAGACTTGATGATTATGAAGCTTTTGGTAAACCTGTTGAAACAACATCTGTTATTATGGAAAACACCCTTACTGTAAACGGTGGATTTAAAAAATAACATAAAAAAGAGCTGACCGTTGATTTAAAATCAGGTCAGCTCTTTCGCCGAGTTCCCATAAGGAAGTTTGTTCGAGAAACAAAAACTGCCTTGTGGGAGCTCGGCGTTATATTATTTCTTATTGTTTTCTGTGTCCATTTTTTTCAACAACTGCTCGTAAGGCATAAGCATGCCTTCGTTCATTCTGTTGCCCATTTTTGAAAGAATTTTTTCATTTGAAAGCAATGCACCAAGAGCATACATAAGAATAGTTTTTCCTTTGTTTTTATGCGGAAAATCGTATATGCCTTGTTTTTTATAGAATTTGTGGTCTGCTTTCATCATTCCGCGCATCTGATAAATCAGGTCACGGAAAATTTTCATGCCGCCAACACCCCAGAAATTTGCAGGAGCAGTATGTTTTGTGTTAAGAGCAAATGCGAGAGTTTTTGCAAGAGTGTCAATTTCTTTATCAGGGTTTATTTCATCTGTTGCAACACCTGCAAGGAAATTACCGCCTGTTTCAGCACGTGCTTCAATCATGCAATTAAGGTTGTTTTCTTTTGAAAGTTCACCTGATACAAGATAACCCACAGGCATTCCCACAGTTACAGTCCTGTGGCCGTTGCAGAAGCTTCTGTCATCGTACATTTTAAACTGTGTTCCCATAGAGTGGTCAGTAATTTTAAAAGCGTAAACAATAGCATCTGCTTTCTGGATATTCTCACGCAGAAAATTTTCAAAGCCGTCTTTATAAACACATTTTTCACTTACGGCGCAACGTAAACATCCCAAACAACCGCCTGAAAACGGAAATTCTGCAATGTTAACAACACGTGTTTTAAATTCAAAAACATTCTGAAAACGTTTTATCATTGCACTGAGATTTGATTTTTCGTCTGTTTCATCAGTTAAAATTACAATGTCTTTAGTGTCTTTTTTGTTGCTGACTTTTTCTGCTTCTGTGGGAGAGACAGGGGAGTAGCAGCTGTTGATTTGTGTTGCAGAAACATAAACCTCTTCTTTTACGCACCACAGAAAACGTTCAAAGAATTTTTCCGCTTCTTCCTGACCTTTTTTTGTAAGCAGGTCTTCCATATCAGCAGAAAGACCGCGTATATATCTCATTGACATATCGAGTGAGTTTTCCTCAATGTATTTATGTGCAGTTATGTCGTAGAAATGCTTTGAGGTTGAAATCTGAGTTACATATTTATCTTTTACATCTATATTCTTTTCTTTCATCAGTCTGATAAAACGATGAAGCTGTGAAGGTGCAAGAAAAGTGTAGACAGGATATGAAAAAATAATTGCGTCAGAATTTTCAAGAATATCTCTTTCTTTTGAAAAATCTTTTTCAAGTGCTCTGATTTTCTGACCTGCGTGAATTACTGAAAATTCATGTTCAGGGAATTTCTTTTCAAGATAAAGTGCAGTCTGAAGAGTAACGCTGTATTTTCCTTTAGGACTGCCGTTTATAACTGCGATTTTCATTTTGTCCCCACCTGTAATCATATTATATTTTATTATAACATAATAATAAAGTTTTTTCAACCTAAGTAATTTATTATAACATTAAAAACTTGACAACGCTTTCGGTATGTTGTAAAATCTAATTAATAAATATAAGGAGAAATTATTATGATTTGTAACAGATGTGGAAACACAATTAATGATAATTCAGCTGTTTGTCCTGCTTGTGGTAGCCCTGTTGCTCCGCCGCAGCCAAATCCTTACGCGCAGCAGAATCCGTATGCTCAACCCAACCCTTATTCTCAACCCAATCCGTATGTACAGCCCAATCCGTATGCTCAGCAGTGTTATGGTGCACCTGCATTCTTCTCACAGCAGGCATATTCAGAATTCAATAAAAAAGCAACTGATTTGAGAACTTTCGGTATTTTAGCTACAGTGCTTATGTTTGGTATCGGTCTTGTTTTCTCAATTATTATCTGGATTTCAGGCGCTTCTCTTAAAGAGCCTGTTTATCCGCCACAGAGCCCTCAGGAAGCAATGCTTCTTGAAGAAGGCAGAAAGAAATTAAAAACAGCAAGAATTCTTGCAATAATGCCTATAGTAGGCTTGGTTCTTTCCTTTTTCGTTGGTATTATTATCGGTATGTCGTAAAGGATAGACAAAACCATTTATGTATTGTAACATTAAACCCCTTGGAAAAATCCAAGGGGTTTTTTGTATATTGCAGATTTGTTATATAAATGATATAATCTTTAGTAGTAATAAATCCGATGAGGTGTGGTTATGAAATTTGATGTTAATAAATTGCAATGGATAAGAGAGCCTGTTGATTACACAATATCTGATAACAGAATTGAAATTATAACTAAGCCGCACACAGATTTGTGGCAAAGAACATATTATCATTTCAGGAATGATAATGCACCTGTTTTGCAGATGAAAACGGATGAAAAGTTTTTCTCATTTACAGTGAAAACGCAGTTTTTCAGTAAATGCAGATTTGACCAATGCGGAATTGTTATGTACCTTGACAGCGAAAACTGGCTTAAAGCTTCAATTGAATATGAAAACGAAAAATTCCAACACTTAGGTAGTGTTGTTACAAACAGTGGCTATTCTGACTGGGCAACCACTGAAATTAACGCGGATATAAAAACAATGTGGTATAGATTCAGCCGTCGCGAAGACGATTACTGCGTTGAATGTTCTGAAGATGGTGTGATTTTCAGGCAGATGCGTGTGTGTCATATGTGGAAAGGAAATGGTACAATCAGTTTTGGCATTTATGCGTGTAGCCCTGAAGAATCTTCATTCAAGGCAATTTTTACAGATATGCAAATCACAGAATGCAAATGGTTGCCCCATGACGGACAGCAACCTGATAAGAATAAACTTTAATAATTTGTGTTATAAATTAAAAATCCCTTGGAAATCCAAGGGATTTTTTTACATCCAAATTTAATTAATTTCAACTTTAAATATTGCTTTATTCTGTGAAACACGGAGATTTCCGAAAAACAGATTGCTGAAATTTTTGACAGTTATTTCCTGAGGAGGAACAACGGGATATTCTGCGTTGTATGAATCAGAATTGTGTTTTGAATTAACTTTGGTGAAAAGGTAATTAATGCCGATTCTGTGAACGTAGAAACCGTCAATTTCTATTTTTTGAGGCAGGTAGCAGGTGTAACCAAAGTTGTGGTCTTCTGAATTTTCTGCATCAATAATATGACTTGAAACGCCTGTGGGGTAAAACTTACAGTTGCGGATAATAAGGTCGCCGTTCCATGTTGAGCCGTAGTCTGAACGCAGTGCAATAAAACTGTCTGATAAAACTGTTGTGTTTTCAATCAGTGCAGTTCCGCTTCCTATGAGCTTTATTCCGTGATGGCCAAGCACAGAGTTTCTTATTGTTGCGTTAAGAACGCCCTGATGTGCATCAAAGCGTGAAAGTGCGCATCCGTCATACACAAGATTTTTGCAATAGTTTGTTCCTGCAATGCCCCAGTAATCGCCGTTTGTTATATCATTTGTCTGGTTGCAGTTAATAAATTTTGCATTTATTGCTGTTGCAGCACCTATATCGTAAGTGCCCATTGTTACGCTAGTGCCTGCAGAGCCGATTGTTTTATACTTTTTGTGACCTGTGAATGTGCTGTTTTTTACTGTCACATCAGCACAACATGAAAGGCTTACAAAAGCTGAATAAGGCGAGCCTGTTTTTCCTTCATTTTCGATGTCGTGATAAATTCCGTCAATAACAGTGTTTGAACGTCTTACCTGAATGCCTCTTGTATAGTAGTTATATTCAGAAGAAGCGTTGTTTGCAAGAGTTGTGAATTTACCGCCTTTGATGGTTAAAGTTACTGTATCAATGGGATAAGCAACTGCGTTTGTGACAGCATCAAAATCCCAGATAAGGGGGGCATCAGGTGAAATATTTCCGTTTTCGTCAACAAGTATAACATCAGTCTGATTGCTGCCTGAATTCTGGTTAGCACCTTTGCGTATGTATCTTTTAACATTGGAGTCAGTAAGCACAACAAGACTTTTTTTGCCGAGTGTGGTGCCTATATTTGTTGCATCCATTTTAAGGGGCGAAACTTTTTCTGTTATGTTTATTGCACTTTCAGAGGGTGCCACCTGAAATATCCAAGCGCTTCTGTTTTCAACGGTTGTGTCGTCAATTATAAAACGTGCAGTAGACCAGTCGGTGTTGGTTTTTATGTAAGCAGTTTTGCTTGCACCGCTTATATAATAAGTAGCAGTTTCGTTTGCAAAAACACTCAGGTCGTTTGCATTGGCGTGTTCATGTGTTTTAACAATGGCTTCGAAATCATCTGCTTTACCGTCGCCCACAGCACCGAAATCTTCATATGTAACGTAGTCTGAAAAAGTTTTATTGAATTCATAGCCGTCTTTGAAGTCAAAACTTTTTTCAGATGTGAGCAAAACTTCATCTGCAAAAGCAGTTATTCCTCGTGAAATGCCAATAGTTGAACTGCCTGTGATATAAACTTTGCCGTTTTCAACTTTAAGGTTAAAATCATCAGTTTCATTGAGGTTTTTGTTGATTATAAAAGCATTTTCTGAAGTGCTTTCTGCTATGGGAATTTTTTTACCGCAAGCTTTGTAAAGCTCATCACAGAGAGTTTCTGCAGCATTTGCATACAAATCACCGTCAGGTGCGACAATTGAATATTCATCAATTGACACTCCGTTTACAGTTATTTCTTCAAGAGGTCTTACAATGTAAGGGCTTTCAAAGTTGCCTTTTGCAAGCTCTCTTTTCAAATCAATTTCAGTGGAAATCAAAGAAAAGGGTGTGGTGAAAAAAGAAAGGATGCTCATTATAAATGCTAAAATTTTTGAAAACATTTTTTCATCTCCTTCAGACGTTTTTGCTGTATGAAATTTAATTTAACAGCATATATTGTTATTCTACAACATATTATCATAAAATACAACCCGATATTTTTTTACTTTTTTGTTAACAAAAAAGTAAATTTCATGGCTTATATATAACACATTTTTGCAACGTTGTTTTTACAGAATATTAATTTTTTTACAAAAATAATATGTTGCAGATATGTTAAAATCAAATCAATTAAAAATTTTCCGAGGTGTAATATGAAAAAATTATTAGTATGTTTGGTGGCTTTTACTCTTTTGTTTTCAGGCTGTAGTTCGAAAAAAACAGAAACTGAAGTCACAAAGATAAAACTTTCTGACAGTAAAATTACTGTTGACGGAGAAGCAATTTCAAACGATGTTTCTCAGGCTGTTTATTCTGCAAAGGATATTGTATTTTATCAGGCAGGAAAAGATTTCACTTATGGTGAGGGCACAGCAGAAGATGAGCACAAGCAAAGCGAAGCAGATGCTCACACAGTTGTGCATATAACAAAGCCCGGCAAATATATTTTAAGCGGTGAACTTTCAGCAGGTCAGGTGGCAGTTGACCTTGGCGAAGATGCAGAAAAAGACCCTGAAGCAGTTGTTACTTTGGTGCTTGACGATGTTGATATCACCTGCAAAGTTGCGCCTGCTATAATTTTCTATAACGTATATGAATGTGGCAATGCAGACGAAGAAAAAGCAACAAAAGATGTTGATACAAAAAATGCAGGTGCAAATGTAATTATAGCAGACGGCACTGAAAATAACATCAACGGTTCTTATGTTGCAAAAATTTACGAATCTTATGAACTCAGCGAAGATGGCACTGAAGTAGTTGACAGCAAAAAACTTCACAAGTATGATGCTGCATTTTATTCAAAAAAGACAATGAATGTAAGTGGTGAAGAAAAAGGCACAGGTGTGCTTAATATCAAAGCTGAAAACGAAGGTCTCGATAGTGAGCTTCACCTTACAATTAATGGCGGAATTATAAATATTACGTCTGGTAACGACGGAATCAATACTAATGAAGATAATGTTTCAGTAACTGCCATAAATGGCGGCACACTCAATATAATCTGCGACGGAAGCACAGGCGAAGGTGATGGAATTGATTCAAACGGCTGGCTTGTAATTAATGGTGGCACTGTCACAGCCCAGGCTTGTGCCACAAGTGGTGATGCAGGCATAGATTCTGATATGGGAATTTATATCAACGGCGGTAAAGTGGTTGCTTCAGGCAATATGCTTGACCATATTACAGGCGGTAGCCAGACTTATGCTGTATTTAATTTTGCTGATTCGCAGAATGGTAAAAGCACATACTCACTTAAAAATGCTGACGGAAAAGTTATTGGCAAATATTCACCTGAAAACGGATTTTCCTGCCTTATCGTCGCAGGAGATGAGCTTACTCCCGGAGAATATACTTTCTGGCAGGGCAACACTCAGTTAGCAGCAAGTCAGCAGGGAAATATGCACGGCGGAAGACCTCAGATGCCTGATGGAGAAATGCCGGAATTACCTGAAGGTGAAACACCGCCTGAAATGCCTGAAGATATGAAAGGGCAGGGGAAACCTATGGGCGAAAGACCTGAAAAGCCCGATGGTGAATTTCCGTTTATGCCTGATGGCGAAAGACCTGAAAAACCTGACGGTGAAATGCCTGAAGGTATGACTCCACCCGATATTAATGGCGGAAATATGATGTTTGACGGAGAAGTTTCCGCATCATTTACAATAACAAAAGGCGGAAACCTCTTCTCAAATGTAGGTCCCGCCGAATAAACTGAATTCTTTATATTATTTTTTCTTGTAATTCAACACAAGATTTCCATTGATGTTTTCAGATTTTGTCAGTTCATAATCTAAAACGATGCTGTCAGCAAACAACGGTTTGCTGTCTTTATCAGCAACGGTTGGTGCAACCACAAGGCTTAATTCGTCAATAACATCTGCACGCTCAAATGAGCCGTTTATGATGCTTCCGCCCTCTAAAAGCAGAGTCTGACAGCCTACAATGTTTTTCAGTTTAAACAATGCAAACTCAACATCAATTTCCTTTTCCCCTGCAAATATGTAGGGGATTTCCATTTTTTCAAGATAACCTAAATATCTTTCGTCAACCTGCTCTGTCAGCACTTCAATAATCTGTGCTCCGTCATAACCCGGGTTACCATCGGGGTCAATAATTCTGTTTGATTTCCATCCAAGTTTTCCTTTAGGGTCAAAAGCGACTGCATAAAATCCTGTCATATCATCAAGCATAAAGTCCATTTTCAGGTCCAGGTCGTGATGCACAGGCTCGTATTCTGAAAGGTCAGGATAATATCCGCCTGTAAAACTGCCTTCCATTGTAATGCGACCGCAGATAAATCCGTTGCTTTCAAGTTTTCTGTTTATGTCATAGTAAATTTCTGTTGCACTTTCGCATTCCGGTCTGAAAAGAAAATCGCCTGTGACTTTTCCGTCAAGGGATGTTACCATATGGCAAATTATATATGGTCTGTTCATATTATCACCTCGTTAAATTTTGTTTTGATATCATTAGTCAATGAGCGGTTTTTCTATAATTTCCACATCGCCAGTTTCATCACTGTTTACATACTCACCATTCTGGTAATAAAGTTCTGAATTGATGTAAATAACTGCATTGTCAGGTGCATATAAAACAGCTTTCATACCTTGCGGAAGTGTAAGGTTGATAACATAACCGTCAGAAGTATTTTCATAATTCAGTGTGATTAAACCTTTCACGCTGGGAACAGTGCAGTTTATGTTGTTATACAGTGTATATACGGGGTTGATTTCTACCTTTTCATAACCTGCTTCAAGGGGAGTGATGCCTGCAAAATGTTTACTCATTATAACAAGTGGTCCGCCACTCCATGCGTGATTCATCGTGCCTTGCCATGAATTCCAGAATTCCCAGAGAGTAGAATAATCTTCTCTCATCATTCCATCGTATCTGTCTTTGATTCTGTCACGTGCTGCTTCATATTCTCCCATTTCACAAAGAGCCTCAAGCACATAATATTCCATATAGGGGCTTGAGTTTTTGGTAGTTGTGAGCACCTTTGTAATAATATCATACTGTTCTTCTTTTGCAAGTCCTGACAAAACAGCAAGGGCGTTTGCTCTGTCGTCAGGTTTTCTTACGTCACTGCTTTTGAATCCATCTTCAGTCCAGAGTGTTTTATAGCCTTCTGCTATAGTTTCTTTTCTTTGGGTAATAAATGAAATGTCTTCATCTTTTCCTAAAATCTCAGCCATTTCCTGTGTAGCAGAGAGAGCATAATAAACCCATGCGTTTTCAATGGCTGTCATATCTGCTTTTGAACCCCAATCGGCCCAATCCCATGAACCACCGCGATGAACTACAAGATTGTTTTCACCTATTTCCCAAAGTTTAAGATAATCAAGTGAAGCTGTGTAAACCTTTTCAAGGAAAGCAGTGTCGCCTGTATATTCATAATAGGTGAGGAATCCTACAATTCCTGAAAGCTGCTGAACGGGAAGTTCAAAATAGTCACCGCTTATAGGTACAACTGTCTGAAGAACTTTTGTGTCGTCAGCGTGAGAAAGCATTGCTTCCACACCTTTCTGATACAGCAGATAAGAATTGCTGTCCATTGAGTACATTGTCATAATCATTTCACTTGTAACATCGCCCCACCACTGAGCTCTTTCTCTGTCAGGACAATCCATAAAATTATCACGCATTGTAACATAAAGTGTACGCAGAGATTTTTGCCACAGAGAATTCATAAATTCATCGTCACACTTGAAATCACCGCAAAATGAACTGTTATATCCGGTTTCACGATATTGCAGCGAAACAACCGTCACACCTTTTGGTATTTCGTATGTAATATGTTCGCCGTTAAACCATCCTAAAGATTCAAACTCCTGCTCGCCCTCTTTAGTTATATATGTGGTTGAAACGGCACCGATTAAAGTGTTTTCAGTTGTTATACGGATTTTTTTGCCTGCTGGTGCTATAACTTTAAGGTAAGGTGTAATCTGTGCGTTATAGGGGATGTTTACTGTGATTTTTTCACCGAAAAGTTTTTTTACGGTATAGTTTTCATATTGCTTTGAATTTTCATAATCTTTAAGACCATAATCCTTCAAAAAAGGTATTCCTCTCGGATAAAGTTTGCCGTAAACACCTTCGCCGCCTATAGCATATTCAACCCCGTTTTCCCAGTCAGAAACATCATAAGCTACATTTGTCCAATCTCCTATATCTTTTCTTGCGTCAAAATAAATACTGTATTCAGGAAGTCGGTAGTTAGGCGGATAAAGAGGGGAGTCAATGAAAGCTGTGTTTCTTTTTGCTTTCCAGCTTTTATCAGAAATGATAGTAATGTCTTCGTTTATAGCTTCAAAAATAAATCCGCCTTGACCGCTGCTGTTGTAGGAATAGCTTGTTTCATCATCCCAGAACCACACCAAAGCACAAATCGAATTTTCACCTTTTTTGAGATAAGGTGCAATGTCGATGCTGTCAAAATAACAGCTGTTTTCGTCAGGACCGCGTTTCACGCTTCCCTCAAAAACAACAGTTTCTCCGTTTATGTAAAGCCAATATTTAGAGTCAGCTGAGATGTTAGCAATAAGCTCTTCGGGGTTTTCATCAAGGCTTACTTTTTTGTTAAAGCACATCCAGACATTTTTCTTTGTAAGGTTTTCCTTATCCCATATCCATTTTGCTTTCCAATCAACTTTTTCGTCGGTAGAAATCACACTGTATTCGGGAATATTATCGGGTATTTTGTAATCGTTTGTATATGGAATCATTGCTGAATCTCCCCATGAAAAAATCGAAGTAATAAAAGCCGCTGCTATTGCAAGATAAGAAATAATTGTTTGTAAAATTTGCATAGAAACCTCCCTGATGTTATCTGCGGTGATAACCCTTGTTTATGAAAATGAAACTCTGACAAAGAGTTCGATAAATCGGAATTTGTTAATTACATCGGTGTCCCTACTTCAATTAAGTTACCATCCAAATCGTAGAATCGTATCACTCGTTGCCCCCAACTGTGTGTCATAAGATGATTTACATATTCAATCGAGGGGTATAATCCTTCTAATTTTTCAACAAATGATTCGATATCTTGCTCCTCAAAATACAATTCACAAGAGTTGCTCTTCGGAACAATATCTCTATCTAAAAAACTTTTCCATATTTTCTCATCCTGAAGGACAAGACCTTCTGTTAAAATCATATTACCATCATTGTCATGCACCAAATCTATGCCAAACAAGTCGTGATAGAATTTTCTCGATTTTTCTATATCTTTAACAACGATCAGAATATTCTTCAATCTCATATCATTTCTCCGTCAAAATCTTATTTGTTGAAATAATTATACCACCTACGCCAACAAAAACGCAACAGTTTTTACAATATTACATCGGTTGTATAAGGGGAATGAACCCGATTATTCGCTTGCGTGTGTAGTATAAAGTGCTGTGATGTTTTAAAATTGACTTGTGCAAGAATATTCAGTGTGATATAATGGAAAAAATATTTATCAGAAGTAGGTGCGCAAAAATGTCAACAAAACTCTGGCACGAAGACTATGAACGCGACTGGATGCGTGCTTTTCCTCTTGGTAATGGCCGCATTGGTGCAATGCTTTATGGTGACCCTTACGAAGAAACAATTGAAATTAACGAAGAATCTCTCTGGAGTGGCCGTCAGATAGAGGAAAATTATAACAGTTCTCCTGAAATGCTTGCGAAAATCAGACAATTATTGCTTGATGAATGTTATGAAGAAGCAGCTGAACTTTGTGGCGAAACATTTATGACAAAGCCTGAATGTGTACGATTTTTTGAAAGTATGGGCGAAGTGCGTATTGAGTTTCCTGATAAGAGCCGCTATGAAAACTATCGCAAGGAACTTGAACTTAGCGAAGCTATCGGACGTGTATCGTATAAAAAAGGCACAACAGAATTCTGTAGTGAAACCTTTGTTAGTGAAAAATATGACGGTCTTATCTACAAAGTAACTGCAACTGCACCTTTTGATTGTTATGTCACAATGGAACGCGATCAGGATGCCTATACCTCTGCACTTCGGAATAATCTGCTTTTTATGAATGGCCGTGTTACATATTATGACGAGGATTTGTATGGTGAAGGCGGAGAGGGGATGTCGTTCGGCGCGAACATTTTTGTCCGCACAGACGGTAAACTTCTGAATGACAAAAAGCATATAATAGTTCACGATGCAACATGGGTAATTGTTTACGGTGTTTTTGAAACAAATTATAATGTTGATAAATATGATATTGATGAAAGCATTGATTATCGTGCAGTCCTTAAAAATAAACTTGATGCTATAACAGCCGTTGATTATGAAACTCTTAAAGCAGAACATATTGCTGCACATAAAGCTGTGTTTGATAAGGTGTCGTTCAAACTCAATGCAACAACCTATGACGATATCCCTGTTGACTGGCGACTGTATTTTCTTCAACGTAACCGTCAGGAAGACCTTGATATGTTTGAATTGTATTACAATTTCGGACGGTATCTGCTTATTGAAAGTTCAGGAAAAAATGCAACTCTGCCTGCAAATCTTCAGGGCATATGGTGCAATGGTTATCGCCCTGAATGGGGAAGTGATTACCACACGAATATCAATATGCAAATGAATTACTGGCCTGCTGAACCGGGTAATATGTCCGAAACGATGAAGCCTTTTGTTCATTTTATGAAAATGATAAGCAAATTCGGTCAACGGACTGCCAAAGAACTGCTTGGTTGCAGGGGTTGGGTAATTAATCATACAACAGATATTTTCGGCCGTACAGGTCCGCACGATACCATTCACTGCTTTTTCCCCATGGCAGGACCATGGCTTTGTATTAATCTATGGGAACATTATGAGTTTTCAGGTGACATAGAAATTTTGAAGGAAATTTATCCGATTCTAAAAGGTGCTTGTGAATTCCTTTGCGATTACCTTGTTGACGATGGTAAAGGTAAACTGACAACCGCACCATCAAACTCTCCCGAAAATTGGTTTTATTATTACGATAAAGAGGGTAACAGAAAAAGCAGTATGTTTACTCACGGAGCAACTATTGACTTTGAGATTATTGATGCACTTTATACCCGAACGATTCATGCTTGCAAGGTGCTCGGAATTGATGCTGATTTTGCGTCCTGTCTTGAAAATATTCTGACAAAGCTTCCACCGTTACGCGTGAGTGAACGCTACGGCACACTTTGCGAATGGAACAGCGACTATGAAGAGGTAGAGCCTAACCATCGTCATATTTCTCATCTGTTTGCACTTTACCCCGGAGATCAGATAAACGAAACAAATCCTGAAGTTTTTCAGGCTGCCAAAAACACAATTGCACGACGTCTCTCACGTGGGGGAGGGTCTACGGGTTGGTCACGTGCATGGACAATTAATTTCTATGCTCGTTTCAAAGATGGTGAGAAAGCCTGGGAGCATCTGCAACAACTCATCACAAAGTTTACGGCAAACAATCTTTTCGACATTCATCCTCCGTTTCAGATTGATGGTAACTTTGGTGGCACAGCAGGTATCAATGAGATGCTTCTTCAAAGCCATCTGGGTGAGCCTGATAAACGTATTATTGAAATTTTGCCGTCGATTCCCGAGGCATGGGAAAACGGCTCTGTAAAAGGTCTGAAGGCAAGAGGCAATTTCACAGTTGACATCATGTGGAGCGAGGGCAAAGCAACAAAATTAGTTGTAACCTCAGGTCGTGATAATCAGTTCAGGTTGAAACTCAACGACAGAACCGGTAAAATAAAAACCCAAAAGGCACACAAAATCGAAAACGGAATGTTCACAGCTGAGCTTGCAGCAGGTGAAATAATAGAAATTGATTTTATATAAATATTTCTGAATAACAATAAAAGCCATCGTTTTAATCGATGGCTTTTATTAATTCTGAAACTTATGCTTTATTTTTCAAAAACGGGGTATGTTCTTCTGAAAAGAGAATTGATTTTTTTGAAATAATCAACATCAACATTGTCAATTGTTTCCTTTGTTGTGCGGTAACGCCAATTCTTTTCAGGAACACCGGGAATATTCATTCTTGCATCGCTTCCGAATCCGCACATATCCTGGAAAGCAATAATTGCTGTGTTGGAAGAAGATTTCCATACGCTTTCTGTAATTTTGCGGCAACTTGCAGATTTATAACCGCCGTCACCCCAGTTATCTCCCGTAAAGCCTATGTATTCAAGTGCAAATGCTCTTTCTCTCTCGCTTGCTTCCCATAACCAGCCCAGCAATGTGTTGTTATCGTGTGTGCCGCAGTAATTTACAGAATTTATAACTGTATTGTGGGGGAGATGCAGAGAATCAGCGTCAGGGTCAAAACCAAACTGAACAACTTTCATTCCGGGGAATCCTGTGTCTGAAAGCAATTTAATTACATCTTCACCGAAAGTACCCAGGTCTTCAGCAATAATGGGAAGCTCACCGAAAGTTTCTTTTACCGTATTGAAAAGCTTCATTCCGGGTCCTTTTGCCCATGCTCCGTTTTTAGCAGTGTCTGAATCAGCAGGAATTTCCCAATATGAAGCAAATGCTCTGAAATGGTCAATTCTTACGCAGTCATAAGTTTTAAGTGATTGTTTAATTCTTGAAATCCACCACTTGTAACCGTCTTTTTCCATATAATCCCAATCATAAAGGGGATTTCCCCACAGCTGTCCGTCTTCAGAAAAATAATCAGGGGGACAACCTGCAACTTTTTTAGGTTTGAGTGTTTCTTTATCTATCATAAATTGGGAAACATTTGCCCATACATCACAGGAATCCATAGCAACATATATGGGCATATCACCTATAATAGCAATTCCTTTTTGGTTTGCATAGGTCTTTACAGCGTTCCATTGTTTAAAGAAAAGGTACTGACAGAATTTCCAGAAAGCACATTCTTCTTCAAATTCTCCGCGCAGTTTATCTGCAGATGAAAAATGTGCATATTTCTCATCCCACTCCCACCATGGGGCATCATTGTGCTTATCTTTGAGTGCCATAAAAAGTGAAAAATCTGAAAGCCACTCATTTTCTTTACCGAAATCTTTTATTTTCTGTGCCGTTTCAGCATCTATGTTAAGAAACGCCTTCCTGAGAAGCTGTAATCTTTTTTTTGATGCAAATTCATAGTCCGCAGTATAGGGAGAGCCTTTGTATATATTTTCCTCATATTCTTCCTTTGTGCAAAGACCGTCTTCGTATATAGCTTTAGGGTCAATAAAAAGAATATTACCTGCAAAAGCAGATGCCGAACAATAAGGTGAATTAGCTTTATCTACAGGATTAAAAGGTAAAACCTGCCAATAACCGAAATTCATTGATTGCAGTTTGTCTGCAAAGTATCTGCAGTTTTCATCAAAAACACCGATACCGTAATTTGAAGGAATGGTTGAGATATGCATGAGCACACCTGCACCACGTCTGTTTAACATAAAAACACCCCTATGTAAAATTTTTCCACAAAAAGTAACTATATAAGTTTATCATATAACCGATTTGTTGACAATATGTTTAAGCAAAACAATTACAGAACTTGTGCAAATGAAAAAGCAACAGTTTTCAGGCTGTTGCTTTGAAGTTTCAGTTCGTTAAATTGAAATTTGTCAATTAGAAAACACCGTTATTATATTTTTTTTGCACGCAAAAAATGCAGATAAATCCGATTATTAATCCAACAATTAATACTGCAACCGCAACCAATGTAATCTTTTCCGAATCTCCCAGCAGACTTACTATTCCGCTAAGCAAAAGTGCCGTTGAGATAACAAACATAGCTTTTCCGAAAGATTTTCCATATGCGGATTTATCGGTAACGTTTGTTTGATGATAATCATGAATCAAATTGGTTTTTCCCCGATATATTGCAACACCTATCACAACAAAAAGTGTCGCTGTCAAAAACATAATTATCGAATATGTAATCATAATATTACCTCGTCAAATTCTTGTTTATCTAACTGTTCGACATGTTGGAATTTATTTGATTTCTACCTGTTCAATTTTCACTTTGAACATGATAAAATGTTCCATACCCATGTCAGTTTCTTATTTGTCGAGATGATTATACCACCCATACCAACAAAATGCAACAGTTTTTTGTTGTGAATAACCACCGGTTTTGAGACTATGTGCAAGGTCTGTCAATGTCAATTACAAGACTTTTTCTTATGTATTTTTTATGATTTTTTCCTATAAGGAAAAGTTTAGAAAATGACCTTTACAGACCTTGTCATTGATGTATTCATAATCCTATTTTATAATTTTACTTTTAACTTCTTCCGCATTATTTTCTGCCATATCGGCTTCATCATCGTAACCTCTTTCACGGAGAGTGTCAGCGATTTTCATATACATATCATACGATTTTTCATAATCACCTAAATCTTCATATAAACTTGCTTTGCAGTAAAGCTCGTCACAAAAATAAGAGCCTATTTCTCCGGCTTTATTATAATACTCCATAGCCTCATCATATTTACCGAGCTTCTTTGAAATATCTCCGCCGTCAATATACAGTGCCCATTCATCAGGGAATTTATGGATGGCTTTTTCGAATTCTTCATATGCTTCTTCATAACGACCGGCATACATATATGCAGCGAGCAGGAGATCCCATTCATTCACATTGTCGGGGTTGTTTTCAATGATTTTTTGTTGTTCTTTGATATTTTCTTCGTCTTTGCCGAGCTGTGAGCAAAGCTTCATTCTCTGTGTGCGGGTTTTCCAATAAGCAAATTCATCGGCATTTTCGCCTTGTTCTAAAACTTTGTCAAACCAATAGAAAGCATTTTCTTTGCCGTAGTGCATCAGAAAATAATGAATCATTGCATATTCCCACATATCGTATGTTGTTAAGGAATCGCTTTTTATAAGTTTTTTAAATTCTGCATCTGCACGGATAAAATCTTCAATGTCATGTGTATCTTCAAAAACCGAAGCAAGACGCTGTGCGTAGTTGTCATATGCAACAGAATTCTTTTTGTAAAAATCATCAACTGTCACTTCGTAAAGCTTTGCAAGTTCAGGTAATGTCAGAACATCCGGCAGGGTAGTGCCACACTCCCAACGGGAAACAGTCTGTGAATTGACATTCAGTTTGTCGGCAACTTGCTCCTGAGTAAAACCTTTTGCAAGTCTAAATTTTTTAAGATTTTCAGTAAATATGTTATTCATAAATTACACCTTTTCCAATTTTTTGAAGCTTCTGTAATGATTATATCACGCAGATTCAAATTTGATAAGGTCTTATTTTGTGAATACACTCTTGATTTATGTATAGTCGATTTTATATTAAATGTACGATTACACAAACAGATAATTATCCTTTATTGTCAGCTCTTGTAATCATTGTTGTAATGTGTTAAAATAATCTTTAATAAGTTTTGAATCTTTTGTGATATTATTGTAAAAAAAGCAGGAGGATATGATGTATGTTTGAAAGGTTTTTTGCCGGCATTCTTGCCTTTATTTTTTCAATTTTTCCGTGCGTAAACAACAAGGCGGAATACACCTGCAAAGAGGCGGTTGCTGTAACAGCAGAATTTGCTGAAAATGAAAGTGTTGCGATTGATACACCGAAGCCTGTTTTTGCGGCGGATATGCCGGAATCAGAGGTTATCTCGGTTAACGGATTATCACGACTTTCAATCAACGGTCAGCTTACATCTCCCGTCCTCTTTTTCGGCAATACGGATTTTCCGAATCCCAACGGTGTCACAACAAGTCAGGCAGGATTTGCTGCTGATGCGGGAATACATCTTCACTCCATTATTGAAAATATCAATTATTATGCCGACCTTGACAGCATCAGCGAGGCGGAATACAGACAGTTATACTCTCATCTTCACGAGAGCGTTGAGAGTATTTTAGAGGGGGACCCGGACGCAAAAATCCTGCTGCGTATCAAGGTGACAATGCCCGATACAGGCTCCATACCCGAAAGCGAAATAATACAGTATAAAGATAAAAGCATAAAATCCGGTGTTGTATCAATGGCATCAGATTTATTCAATGAAGAATCAAGCAGAAGGCTTGCTCATTTGGTCGATTATGTCAGCTCCAACAGTGAGCTGTCGAAGCATATTATCGGATATCATCTTGAAAATAATGAATGGTTTCAGTATCTGTACCGTGAAAACGGACAGGACTTTTCAAACGCAAACAATGAAAAATTTGCCCAGTGGCTGAAAGTGAAATATCCGACTGATAGTGATTTGCAGAAAGCGTGGGGGAATTATTTCGTGACGCTTTCCACAGCGACTATTCTGAATAATCTCCCCGGCAACATTTATGACAACAGCAAGCTGTATAAAGATATTCTCTTTTACGGAACAAAAACGCAGAAATATGTTGATTATCATCAGTATATCTGTGACCTTACGGCAGCGCGCATTTCGAATCTTGCGCGTATTATCAAAGAACGGACAGAAAACCGCGCTATCGTAATTTCTTTCTACGGTTATCAGTTTGAACTATACAGCTCTCTTTCAGGACACCATAATCTGAATTGGTTGCTGTCTGACAAAAATATCGACGGCTTTGCAGGGCCAATCAGTTACAGAGACCGTAACGGCAGTTCATACGCTCCGAATTCACCTGTGGGTGCTACGGGCGCATATATGTCAACGGTTGACTCAATTCAGCGAAACGGAAAAATATGGTTTCAGGAAAGTGATGAGCGGACATTTATCAATCACACCGATAAGCCGTATGAAGATACTTTTTTAACTCCCATAGAAAGCCTGAGTGACATTATTGAAGTGCATAAGCGAGAGCTGGGCGATACCATTATCCACGGCAACGGCTTGTGGGCAATGGATTTATGGGCGAGGGGATGGCTGGATGATTCGGCAATATGGGAAAACCTCGGAAAGCTGTCGAATCTGTATCATGCATATCAGAACGGGTACGGTCAGGCATCTCGGTTCGATGTGGCACTTGTTGTAGATGAATATTCGCTTCACCGCATGGCAAATCAAGGACCTGTGGGTGATGAACTGCTGGGCGAGATGCAGCTTAATCTCTATCACGCAGGACTCTCAACTTGCTATGTTCAGCTTGAAGATGTGCTTGCTGGACGTGTTGACGATGCAAAACTGTATATCATCACATCTGCGTTTGATATGACGGATGAGCAGATAGAACAGCTTCAGACAGCACTTCATAAAGACGGCAAGACAACGCTCTTTATGTATAATTTCGGAAGCATGACTACTCAGCAGGCTGAAGCACTCACGGGTATGGAATTCAAGGTAAAAAGATTACAATCCAAAACCGGAATAACAATGACAAAGCAGTCTGCCGTTCCGGGTCTGATTAGCGATAATCATACTGCGCCTATCTCCCGTGCTATGAAGGTTGTCGGCGGACAGACCGAGACTCTCGGTAAATATTCCGACGGCTCTGTCGGCTTTGCAATCAACAGACAGAAAGACTATACCACTATTTTTTATGGTGATTCGCTGCTTTCAGTCAACAATCTGAAAGCTATTGCACGCGCTTGCGGAATCCATGTTTATTCCGATTCAGAGGATGTGCTGATGGCAAATCAGAATATGGTGGTATTCCACGCTGTCACGGCAGGGGAGAAGGCCGTAACCTTTGAAGGCAAGACTGATGTATGGGACTATTTTAATAATAAATGGTATACAGATGTGGATTCAGTCACATTCTCTGCGGAAATCGGCGAAACAAAATATCTGTTCTACGGTGATAAAGAAGAGATAGAAAATTGGAGCCTGCCGATTTACAGATAGAAACAGAAACAACCGTGAAAGGATAATGGTGACAAATAAACTAAACAGCCTGCCGTGGTGATTGCCTCGGCAGGCTTTGTTATGTCTTAGCACAATGATAGGGTTCTGTTTGGAAAAATGAAAACAGCACTCGTTTTTAGAGTGCTGTTACGCATAAAAAAGACCGAAGTTTTACCCTTACTCTTTACTTTTATAACAAAACTGAATATATTTCTTCTCCTCCGTTGACAAATACTTCTAAAATGTATCCGTCACGAATGATTTTCAGGTCTTTGACTTCGCCTTTGCAGACAACACTTTTGCGACCGGCACGTTTGATTTTAAAACCATTTTCATTCCTTATAACCGCTGAATCATTGTCAGTAAGTAAGTGCTGTACTTCTTCTACAGGATACCCGTAAATTTTGCCTTCAACAAGTTTGATTTCACGGGGAACGGACATGCATCCCACATCCTTTTTTCTGTAACCTGCGTAATTCCAACCGGGTAGCCAGGAAATAAGAATTGTTCTGCCTTTGTGATCAAGAAACACCTGACCTGCATATTGGTCGGGTCCTTTGTCTACTTCACCCATATATTCGGGCGTGAATTTTCCGTCTTCAAATGTACCGTACATTACTGAAAACCGATGACTGTCTTCCTTGCAGACAGAAGCTGTAAGCAGATATTTTTCTCCTGATTTCATAAATGACGGACATTCTGCAAATTTTGAATTTTCCCATTCGCATAAGATGCCCTTGTATTCCCAGTTAAACAGGTTTTCACTTTTGTATAAAAGAAGATTTGCAGTTTTCTTTTCATGATTTCCTGATGCCATCACGCAATAATAATTACCATCAGAATAACACACAGCCGGATCACGGAAATCAGGGCAACCATCGGCAGGAAAACCGCTGATAACGGGATTGGTGTCATATTTTTTGAAATTGATTCCGTCAGTTGAATAAGCAACGCTGACAGATTGAATGTTGTCATGAATAGATGCGTAGAAGAGAAAAAGGGTATCGTCTTTGACAATCGCGGTGCCTGACCAGCAACCGTCTTTATCGTATAGTTTGTCAGGGAAAAGTGCAACAGGAAGTTCTTCAAAGTTCAGAAAATCCTTTGTCCTTGCATGGCCCCAGTGCATACTTTCATTCCACGGTTTTTCAAAATTAGGTGAATGCTGATAAAAGATATGGTAATAGCCTCCAAAGTATACAAGTCCGTTGGGGTCGTTAACCCAACCTTTTTTAGTTGTAAAATGATATTTAAGCGGTGTACGATAATCCATAACATTTTCACCTTATATTCCTATAATTTTTCTGATTTCTTTTGCATCAACATCATTCAGACTGCAATTATTGGAAACTGCGATGTAGGCCGCAACACCTGCAGCTTCACCGATTCCTACGCAGATAGGCATTACCCTGAAATTTGAATGTGCCATATGTGTACCCGAAATGTTTCTTCCGCAAAGTAAAAGATTTTCTTTAACTTCAGGAACAAGGCAACGGTAAGGGATTGTATATCCTTTTTTCTGCTTGAAATGCTTTTGTACACCGGTTTTGTCAAGACCTGCACCGGTAATATTATGAACATCAAAATTGAAATAGGCGTCTTTCACAACATAATCGTCGAAGACTTTTGCTTCGAGAATATCTTGTTCGTTCAGAGTGTATTTACCTTTGAAATGTCTTGTTTCACGGATGCCCATGAGGGATGCGGAGCTGATAACATAACAATTTTCGTAACCGGGAACAAATTCACGAAGATATCTGACTATGTCATCCATCTGTCTGCGACAGGTAAGAGTTGCACGAGTCAGGTCATCTGCATTTGTACCGTCAATATTGGTTGCGTTTGTCATATTGCATGTCACAACACCGGGGAGAGTCGATTCATAAGTGAGAATATGTCCAGCAGGATAGGGGATGTGTTCTTTTGCAAGAGCCTGAAGTTCACCATTCGGTGTTTCATATGTTGATTCAAATGAGCCTAAAAAGACAGCCTTGTCATAGTTAACACCGCCGATTTTGAACATAAGCGTTGCAGGTTGCATTTTGTTATCACTTTTTCTGCCGAGAACAAATTCTGCACCTGATCTTGCAGCAATATCACCGTCACCTGTAGCATCAATAGTGATTTTTGCGTAAATATCTGTTTTACCTGATTTGTTAATGACGGTTGCACCGAGAATTTTATCTCCGTCACAGATTGCATCTTCAGCAAAAGTGTAAAGCATAAGCTTACAGCCAACCTCACAAAGCATTTCAAGATAAAGTGTTTTCAGTTTTTCGGGATCTATAAGATTGGTGATTTTATTTTTGAATTCACCTTCGTTATTTTGAGCGGTTCTCTTCAGAATTTCATAATATAAAGGACTTCCGCAACTGCCTGTCCAGTGGCTCATAAGACCTGAAGTTGAAATTCCACCAACATCTCCGCTCTGTTCAACAAGTATTACCTTCGCACCGTTTTTTGCAGCACTGTATGCCGCAGCAAATCCCGCAGGACCACTTCCGAGAACAAGAACGTCAGTATGTATTTCAAACTTTTCGATCATAATTAACATCCTTTCAAATTCTTACTTTTTAAGATAATTATACCCCTATACCAATAAAAACACAACAGTTTTTTGTTACGAATAACCATCAGTTTTGAGACAATGTGCAAGGTGTAGCAATGCCAATTTCATAATTTTATATTATATATTTATATAGTATTTTTTCTTATTTTTTCTATATAGAAAAGTTATGTAAACTACATTGCTACACCTTGTCAATTTTTACGCACAAACCACCACACCAACCCTCCTTCCAGTGGTAACGCTATTGTAACTCTGAAAGTAAATAAAAGCAAGAATGCAAGTCCGATTTATTGAACTTCATTTAAAGTTTTTATTGTTGAATATTTTGTTTTATGTGATATAATGATTATTAAAAGTTAAAACTGCCAGGAGGAGGTTTTTATATGAGTCGTTGTTTATACAACAGCAGTTTTAGAACATTCTTAAACACAGACGAGAACTCAATATTCGGCTTGTTGTGCGAGCGGTATCATGGCGAAGCTCTCACCACAACACGAGAGGCATGGAAATCTGAGATTTCCATTATGAAAGGTGTCCTTAACAACTTTGCTGACAAACAAGGACAAATCATATTTGAATATGATATTCCTCGTCTTGGCAAGAGGGTTGACGTTGTGTTGCTTCTTGAAGGGATAGTTTTCTGTCTTGAGTTTAAGGTTGGAGAAACAAAAATATTAGAAGCTGATGTAGACCAGGTTCTTGACTACGCACTTGACCTTAAAAACTTCCATAAGTTTAGTGAAGATAGAACCATCGCTCCAATTCTTATTGCTACCAATCATCGCAATTCGTCTACTAATATTCAAATGTCAGTTTATGATGATAGAGTTGTTAACCCTCTTATGACAGGCAAATCAGGCATTTCTACTTTAATCAACGAAGTGTTGGAACGCTTTCCGAACGAAACACCTGTTAATCCTGATTGGATTATTAGCCCCTATGCTCCTACTCCAACAATAGTTGAGGCAGCTAAATCATTATACGAAAATCATACCGTTGAAGATATTACACGTCACGAAGCTGACAAGGTTTCAACTGACGCATATATTCTTGACGTTATTAAGACAAGTAAAGATGCGCAAGAAAAAAGCATTTGCTTTGTAACCGGCGTACCCGGCGCGGGTAAAACTCTTGTTGGTCTTGATGTTGCTGTAAAACAGACTTATCAGGGACAGGATGAGCCAATAGAGGAAGAACAGGCTGTTTATCTGTCAGGTAATGGTCCCTTGGTTGCTGTATTGACCGAGGCTCTTGCACAGGATAATTATAAGAAATGTAAAGATAATGGTGAAAAGAAGAAAATAACAGATTCACGACGTGAGGTTAGTAAATCAATTCAGATAATCCACAGATACCGTGATAATATGCTTGCAAAAATTAAGAACCCCGTTGAAAACGGAGTTCTTGAAATCGACCCTGCAAAAGCTGTTAAAATGGCAAAATCCGGTTTTGGTGAAGTTGAGCATGTAGCTATTTTTGATGAAGCTCAGCGCTCATGGACACATAAAAGACTTGCAGATTACCTGAAAAGAGGCGGAACATATGGAAACAAACTTAAAGTTTCCAATTTTCCCTTATCTGAAGCAGCCTTCCTGATTTGGTCGCTTGACCAAAGAGAAGACTGGGCAACAATTGTTTGCCTTGTCGGCGGTGGACAAGAAATCAACACAGGTGAAGCAGGTATTTCCGAATGGATAAAAGCCTTAAATGAACAATTTCCTCATTGGAATGTTTATATATCTCCCAAACTGACTGATGCAGAGTATGCTGAAGGTCGCGTTAATGAACTCTTGAAAGATAATTCAAATGTTACATATTCTGAGGACTTACACCTTAGTGTTTCATTACGTTCATACAGAGCTGAAAAGTTGTCTGCTTTTGTTCATGCGTTATTGTCTTTTGATGAAAACGCTGCAACATTATATGATGAAATCAAAGATAAATACCCCATCGTATTAACACGAGATATGGCAAAAGCAAGAAAATGGCTGCATAACAAAGTTAGAGGTACAGAGCGTACAGGTGTATTGGTAACCAAAGAATCTGCAAGATTCAAACCTTTGGCCGTGCATGTGTTACCTTCAGGCGATGAAAATGCAGTTCATTGGTTCCTTGATGATAAAACTGATGTTAGGTCATCAAATTACCTCGAAGATGCCGCAACAGAAATTCAGGTGCAGGGATTAGAGCTTGACTACACTTGTTTGCTTTGGGATGCTGATATGAGATGTGAAAACAGTGAATGGCATTTCTATAAATTTAACGGTCAGTCAAAATGGACTGAGCAGTTTGCTACCACCGAAAGCAAACAGGAATTACAGAAATATATGCTCAATGCATATCGTGTTTTACTTACCCGTGCCAGAGCTGGAATGGTTATTTGTGTGCCGACAGGCAATCCGAACAAGACAGTCAGTGGATTTTGGGAGGATAGTACGCGTTTGCCTGAGTTTTATGATGGTACTTATCAATACTTGAAAAGTTTAGGAATTGAAGAAATATAAGGTGTAATAAATGATTAAAGAAGTTATTCACGATCCGATTTTGTTGGCTAAGAAATCGGAGAAGGCGACAATTGATGATTTGCAGGTGGCGCAGGATTTATTGGACACTCTTATTGCCAATGCTGATGGTTGTGTTGGTATGGCTGCTAATATGATTGGTGTACATAAGCGTGTCATCTGCTTTGATAATGATGGTACATATATGACAATGTTTAATCCCGAAATCATTAAAAAATCAGAGCCGTACCAAACGGAAGAAGGATGTCTTTCACTGCTTGGCTGTCCCCGTAAGTGTAAGCGTTTTAAGAGTATAAAAGTGCAGTGGCAGAATGCTGAATTTCAAACTCGCATTAAAACCTTCACCGGTTGGACAGCACAAATCATTCAGCATGAAATCGACCATTGTGATGGGATATTAATATAAAGGGGAAAATGTAATGGATATTATTGTTGCTAAAGAAATAATTACAGCGCTTGCGGATGGCATAAATCCTATAACGGGTGAGATTTTACCATCAGAATGTGTGTGTAATAATGCTGAGGTTGTAAGAGCATTTTATACTGTTTTAAGAAACATAGACCCTATTGTTAAGAAAAAGGAAGTTTCTGAAAATGCTGGAAAACCATGGACTAAAGAAGATGACGAGCTTTTAAAGAAAATGTTCAAAGAAGGAGCAAGAAAAAAAGATTTACAAGAGCATTTCAAGAGATCTCCAGGTAGTATAAACGCAAGACTTGCTCGCTTAGGTTTAATTGATGAGAAATTTAATTATTGGAGATAAATGTTATATACTTTACAATTAGACTGCAGAATTGACCTATATCAAATGTCAGTATTATCTATCATATTTACTCTCATTTTTAAATTTTATCGAAATTTTCTATAAAAACACTAAAAAATAACTTGACTTTTTCTCCTTTCAGAGTGATATATAGGACACGCTGAAAGGAGGTTTTTTATGACAACATTGGAAGACTTGTATTATGGGAACATAGTTCCGGCGGACAAGGCTATCAAGAAGGGGAGTGAGTATTCAAAATTTTTAAATCTTGCTGCGAAAAATGAGGAGAAGTTATCTGCAACGCTTACAAAGGAGCAGAAATGCTTATTTGAAAAATACATGGAATGTACCCATGAAATGTACGGTATTTCCGAAAAGGAAACATTTGTGGAGGGTGTGAAATTAGGTGTAAAAATAATTGTGGAAACTTACACCAATAAATCGCCAAATTTTAAAGACATATAAAAATCAGCCTATGAAGTCAGACTCCCAACTTCATAGGCTTTCTTAATTATTCTTCGTCATCAGCATCTTCAAATGAGTAATCGTTCAGCTCATCAAAATCAAGAAATTCTGCTAAGGTCATATTGAATGCGATTGCAACTTTGTGAAGTGTTTTCGCTCTCGGGTCTTTGGTGATACCTCTGACGATGTTATCGAGAGTGGACTGATTTACACCGCTCATCGTTGCAAGTTTATTGATAGCAATGCCTCTCTGCTTACACAGGGATTTGATGCGATTTACATAAAGTTCAGAGTATTCCATGATTTACACCTCATCATAATCATTACCCATTTATGGGTTAATAATATGATAACTGCAAAATGACAGAAAATTACCCGAATACGGGTTGACTTTGACAATATGTGTGTGCTAAAATGTAATTACCCGATTATGGGTAATTAAGCGGTATCTTTCTTGATCGCTATACACACAAATATCCCCGTATGATTCATACAATTACCTAACAGAGATAGCGCAGTCAAGAGAGGGCTCACCGGTTAACCCCCGGTGGGCTTTATTTTTTATGAGGTGATTTTATGACGGTTACTTTCTTCGGTCACAGAGATGCTCCAAAAGAAATAGAGCCCGCCTTACGGAGGACTCTGATTGATTTGATTGAGAATAAAAATGCAACAGATTTTTATGTTGGTAACAACGGTAATTTTGATGTTATGGTGCGTCACCAGCTTGAGGAACTGTCAGAAATTTATGACATTAATTACGGTGTGGTTTTAGCGTATCTTCCTGACAAAAAGAGTGAGTATGACGCTTATACTAACACCATTTACCCGGAAGGTATTGAAACTGTTCCGAAACGTTTTGCAATTTCATGGCGTAACAAATGGATGCTGAAACAGGCTGACATGGTTGTAACTTATGTAACACATCCGTCAGCAGGGGCGTGGGAGTTTGAACGATTAGCGGTGAAACTAGGAAAGAGGGTTATAAAGATTTCATGAAATTAGAACAAAGAAAAAAGCAACAGTTTTCATTTTTAAACTGTTGCTTCTGAAGATTCTGTTTTCTTCGATTATGATATTCTTATTTTTATCTTTTCAGGATTACATCAAGCCCATACACCAGATAACAACCAGCGCTGTCAAGGTAACAAGAGTATCAATTGTGATTCCGTAAAACATGGGCCTGAGTCCTGCTTTTTTGAAATCGGTTATACTTGTACTCAAACCGATAGCGGCTAAAGCGGTTACCATTAAAAATTTGCTTATTCCTTTAATAACGCTTGATAATGTAGCGGGAATTAATCCGATACTGTTCAGAATAGCCAACAACAGAAAACCACCAATAAACCAAGGGATGATTTTCACAAGATTCACGTTTTTACCATTGTTTGCTATTTTCATTTCCTTTTGTTTAATGCGAGTACTGATAAAGGCAAAAACCAGGACGGTAGGAATAATGGCAATTGTTCGGGTAAGTTTTACCATTGTTGCAAAATCTCCCGCCATTTCGGAAAACGCATATCCGGAAGCTACAACACTGGCAGTATCATTAACTGATGTTCCTGCCCAAATTCCATAGGCGATATCTGTCATTTTCAATGCTTTACCCATGATAGGATAAAGAGCAACCATCACCATATCAAATAAAAAGGTGGAAGACATGGCAAATGCAACATCTTTATCATCTGCATCTATTACCGGTGCAATAGCTGCCACAGCAGATCCGCCGCAAATACCTGTTCCGGCAGAAATGAGATTTGAAAGTTTCCAATTCAATCCAAAGATTTTGCGTATAAAGTAACCGCCACCAAAACACATTGCAAAAGTAAAAATCATCACAAAAAATGTCATCTTGCCAACTGACATAATTGTATTGATAGATAAAGATGCACCTAAAAGAACGATTGCAATTTTCAATATTTTTTTAGATGTGAATTTCAGTGCAGGCTGCATCCACTTTGGATGAAAAAAGCTGTTAATGATTGTGCCCATAAACAGAGCTATGATGGATGCTCCTAAAATCTCACCGGGAATGAGTTTCTCCAACATAATCGACAAGCCTGCAACCGCAAAACAGATAGCAATGCCAAGTATAAACATACCTCGTTTTTTTGATGTCGTTTCCATTTTTCTTCTCCTCGAACTATTTTTGTATTTCCTCTTTATTTTACCACGAATGTATGATAAGATAAAGTTATTATATGGAATAGCCTGATTCCAAATAGTTATCGGAGGAAATAATATGGATTCGAAACTTCAAACCTTTCTTGCACTCTGCCAAACAATGAACTATCGATTGGCTGCAGAACGCCTTCATCTTTCACAGCCGGCAGTAACAAAACAGATCCAATCATTGGAGCAATCTTTGGGTACAAAGCTGTTCTTATATGACGGTCATACTTTACACAAAACTGAAAAGTGCTTGCTTTTAGAACGATACGCCATTTCTATGCAATATCAGTTTGAAGAACTGCAACTGGCTATTGCTGATAAAGAACGCTTTAAACTGCGTATAGGAGCAACGAAAACGATCGGAGATTATGTGTTGATCGATGCCATTAAGGATTATTTAAGTTCTCCAAGCCATGAGTTATCTCTCGTTGTTGATAACACAAAGCACTTGTTGCAAATGTTAGATGAAAATCTGTTGGACTTTGCGGTTATAGAAGGAACATTCAGCAAGACTAAATATGATTCTTATTTATTCCGTATGGAACCATTTATAGGAATATGTGCGAAAAATAGTCCATTGTGCGGAAGGCACCTGACAATTGAAGACTTATTAAAAGAAACCATTATCGTCAGAGAAGAGGGTTCGGGCACTCGACGCATCTTTGAGGAAAGACTGATTTCTTCAGGTTATGAGCTGAATGATTTTCACAGACAAGTTTCCATCAGCAGTTTTGTATCTATTAAAGCGTTGGTATCAAGCGGTATCGGTATTAGTTTTTTATATGAGTCTGTTGTCAGTAATGATGATATCGGTACATTTATCGTAGATGGCTTAACAGAACCACATGCCTTTCACGTTGTATATACCCGTAATACGAATGCTAAAAAATATTCAGAACAATTCCTTGGAAGCCGGGGATAGTGATTATAAAATTGCGGAGATAAATTATTAAAACAGGCATTATGCTTTGAGAAAAACTGACGTAACAGTAAATGCAGGAAAACGACCGGTTGTAGAGAGCGTTACAGTTTCTGATATCTCTGTAAGTTATAAGGTAACTACTAAAATAGAACCTGATGTGAAGTTTGTTGGTGATGTTGATTATACTGTGGAATATTCATCATCAAATGAATCTGTAGCAACAGTTGACAAAGATGGTAATGTTACTGCAACAGGCACAGGTGAGGCTGAAATCACAGTAACAGTCACAGACGAATATGGAAACATTGTTGAAGATACCTGCAAAGTGACAGTATCTTATGCTTGGTGGCAATGGCTTATCGTAATCTTTCTCTTTGGTTGGATTTGGTATTAAATTCTATAGGCTTTATTAAACATGCATCCCGTGGAGGTGAACAACACTTCCACGGGATATTTTTATAATGTTACGAGCATCAGGGACGGTGATTTTATACTCCGTAAAACTTTAGTATACTCCGTAAAACTTTAATATACTCCGTAAAACTTTAACATACTCCGTAAAACTTTTTGAAATTTTGTACAATCAAATTTAAACTCCGTAAAACTTTTATATACTCCGTAAAACTTTTATACTTACGGAACTGCCGTAAAAATGAAAAAAGCACTCATTTTCAGTGTGCTTTAAGGCATAAAAAAGACCGAAACCCCTATAAATCAAGGGATTTCGGCTGTATTACCTAAGCTGTACTTAGGTGGTCGGAGTGACGGGACTTGAACCCATGGCCTCCTGGTCCCGAACCAGGCGCGATACCAAACTTCGCCACACCCCGATATTTTGGTTAGATTAATTGTCACTTACGACTATGACATTATATAACATTCGGACAATAAAATCAAGACTAAAATCAAAAAAATTTGTAAACGTCGGTTTTCCTATTTTAGTTTTGCTTTTCGTTGCATAAACTGATTTTTTATGTTATAGTTTGTTTGTAATACTTTATGGTAGGTGAGAATATGGTTCTTTACATAACGCGTCATGGTGAATCTTTGGGTAATACCGGTGAAAATAACGGGATTGACCCCATACTTTCTGAAACAGGCCGTTTTCAGGCTGAACGTCTCGGCAAAAGACTTGAAAATGAAAAAATTGATAGTATTATTTCAAGTCCTCTTGTGAGAGCTGTGGAAACAGCAGCGAAAACAGCGGAATTGAAAAACATGAAAATTGAAATTTTACCTCTTCTGCTTGAAGCGGGCACTCAGTCTGGTTATGAAGGGCAGGGTATTGAAAAACTGAAAGAAATTTATCCTGATATAGTTATGTATGATGATGGCATAGAATATCCTATGTCGCTGGCAGAGGAAAACAGAGAAATTACATACCTGCGTGCTAAAGATGTAATCGGGAGAATCAGAAAACGTTTTACAGATGATGCAGTTGTTCTTCTTGTTGCTCACGGAACTTTCAACAATTATCTGATTAACGCTGCTTTTGGATTCCCGGTGCGTGATGATTTTAATTTCTGTCAGGAAAACACGGGGCTTAATTGCATTAAATTTATACATGACGGAATTGATAAGGTTAAAGCAGAATTTACAAATGACTATTCTCATCTTTTATAAAATATTCGTTCATTAATTGTTGACAATTGTGTTATAAAAAACTATAATACTAAATGAGAAATTGTACTTAACAGAGGTGTTTTTATGAGCCGCTATGAAGAAGCAAAAGCAAAATATCTTAAACAAGGTATCGATGTTGATAAAGCAATAGAAAAATTAAAGAATATTCCTATCAGCATTCATTGCTGGCAGGGTGATGATGTCACAGGATTTGAAAATGATGATGCAACACTTACAGGTGGTATCCAGACAACAGGTAATTATCCTGGCAAAGCAAGAACTCCTGATGAATTGATGGCAGACTTTGAAAAAGCAATCAGCCTTATTCCCGGTAAAAAACGTATTAATCTTCACGCGTCATATGCAATTTTTGAAGGTGAAAAGGTTGACCGTGACGAACTCAAACCCGAACATTTCAAAAAATGGGTTGATTTTGCAAAGAAAAACGATATTGGTGTTGACTTTAACCCCACATTTTTTAGTCATGATAAAGCAGCAGACAGCCTTACTCTTTCAAGTCCGGATGATGAAAAAAGAGAATTCTGGGTTAAGCATGGTATAGCTTCAAGAAGAATCGCAGCATATTTTGCAAAAGAACTCGGCACACATTGCCTTAATAATGTGTGGATTCCTGACGGATACAAAGAAATTCCTGCTGACCGTTTAGGCCCGAGAATGAGACTTAAAGACAGCCTCGATAAAATTTTCGCAGAAAAACTTGATGGCGTTGTTGACTGTATTGAAAGTAAAGTTTTCGGAATCGGTCTTGAAGCATACACTGTAGGTAGCAATGAATTCTGCCTTTCTTATGCTGCAAATAAAGAAAATGTTTACTATCTCCTTGATAATGGTCATTTCCATCCCACAGAAGTTGTAAGCGATAAAATTCCCAGTCTGCTTACTTTCTTTGATAAGATTCCGCTTCATGTTACACGTGCAATAAGATGGGATAGTGACCATGTTGTTATTCTTGAAGATGAAATAAAAGAAATTGCAAAAGAGATTATCAGAAACAATGCAGAAGAAAAAGTGCTCATTGGTCTTGATTTCTTTGATGCAAGCATTAACCGTGTGGCAGCATGGGTTATCGGCACGAGAAATATGCAGAAAGCACTTCTTTATGCTTTGCTTCTTCCCAACGAGAAAATGAAAGCACTTCAAGATGCTGGAGATTTCACACAGAAACTTATGCTTGAAGAAGAAATGAAAACTTATCCCTTTGGTGATGTATGGGAAGAATACTGCAGACAGTCAGGTGTTATTGCTGACGAAAGCTGGTATGATGAAATCAAAAAATATGAAAAGGATGTCCTTTTGAAAAGATAAATTTCTGAAAGAGGCAGATTTATTTGAGAAAAAGTAAGAGAAAAGAAAGAAAACGTCGCGAAGAGTATAATAAAGCAGTCAAGCACAAAATGGAAAGTGCTGCTGACCTTGCTGATAAATATGCCAGAGTTTATGGTTATTCTGAACAGACGGAAAAAGCAAGACGCAAAAGAAACAACAAGGTCGTAACACGTAAGTTGCTCTATTCTGTTGCTGTTATTGCGTTGCAGACAGTTGCACTTATTACTGTAGCTGTGTTGGTGTTCTTGCCTTTCAGAAACAGTTTTAAAGATGTATTGCAAAATTATTTTTCACCGAAAAAACCTGAGTTTTCTTCACGGGTTGTTGACAATAAGTTTTTAGGCTCGGAAAACAAGGGTGAAGAAATTGATTTCAACGATGTTGAACAGCCTGAAACAAATGAGTGCTATGCAAAGCTTTCTTCAGCCAATTTCAACGGTAACATTTATTTTGGCGAAACTCAGGAAGCTTTGCTGGAAGGTTTTTGTCAGGATTCAGATTCATCTTTGCCTGGCTTTAATAAACCTATTCTGATTTATGGTTATAAAGGCACAATTCTTGCAGATATTGATAAAGCAGAAACAGGTGAAAAAATTTCAATTACAACTGAATATGCTGTTTATGAATATAAGATTGTGCAGACAGGCAGTTTTAAAAAATCAGAAGAACCGCCTTGCGATGTTGACGCAAAAAAAGAACTTCTGATTATTTATACAGATTATAATTTTGACGAAAAAGAAAAGGACTATACTGAAAATTATTATGTTATTGCAGAAAAAGTTTCAGGTCCTGAAAATGCATATTAACGGGAGGGGATTTGAATGAAAGAAAAACAAAAAATCTCATCCGGTAACCAAATAACATTTTTAATTATCTCGTTTTTCCTTGCAGCACTGCTTGTTTTTACAAGTGTGCTGGTAGTGGCACAAATAACTTTTTTCAATGACAGAGAAATTCTCACGAAAGTTTCGCAAACAACTTATTTATCACAGCTGAATGAGGATGTTACGCGTTCATGCCATTCAATTGCCGCTAAATATGGTGTTGATTATGGTGTTGTTTCTAAAGTTATTACTCCGAGTAGGATTGAAACAGACATGTCGGTGTATTTCAACTCAATCAGCTCAGAAAACCCTGAAGCAGCAGAGTCAACAATAGATACTAAAAGAATTGAAGAAAATCTTTACAGCAGTTTTGTCAATGATAAAAATAATCCGATTGAACCTGCTGTGGCAGAAAAAGCAGCTTCTTTAATTGCAACGTCTTACAAAGAAACGTTGATACTTGAGCATCTTGAAAGTTTTTATAAGTTTGCTGATGATCAGGATGCAATAATTAATTATGTGTTCTGGTTTTTGGCAATTACATTGGTTGTCCTTGCTTATTTGCTTATATATAAAAATACCAGCAGAAAAAAACACCGCTTATTGCGTAAATTTTCAGTAGTGTTTTCGTCTGCAGGATTTACAATTATTGTACTGTCAATGATTGTTAAATTTTCTGAAATACTTGAAAAAATTACGTTTTACTCATCAGAGAGAGAGTATAATATTTTTATGAAGATTTTTGATGACTGCGTTAATTCTTTCACTTTTGTTGGTGCAATGTATGTTGTTTTGGGTGCACTGCTTATGGCACTCTGGTATTATACTGTGGTTGCCGGTAAAAGAGACAGTTTATTTAAGTGATTTATATTTCTCTTTCGTTGCAATACCGCCTCTGATATGACGTTGTGCCTTGTTGACTTCAAGCACTTCACGAACCATGTGGTAAAGCTGAGGGTTTACTTCTTTCAGTCTTGTTGCAACATCCATATGTACAGTTGATTTACTTATGCCGAACTGCTTCGCCGTTGCTCTTACGGTGGAGCGGTTCTCCACAATATATACACCTAATTCTATTGCTCGTTCTTCAACGGGATTTTTCATTAGTATAACCTCCAAAAAGCTGTTAGTATTTAATATGCTTACTGAAGGCAATATATGATACTGTGTGAAAGGAAAAACAAATTATGAAACTAATTGGTTTACAAAAAATGACAGTTCTTGATTTTCCGGGCAGAGTGGCTTGCATAGTTTTTACTTTTGGTTGCAATTTCAGATGTCCTTTTTGTCACAATGCATCTCTTGTTATGGGCGATGGAAATAGTGATATTACAGAAGAAGACTTTTTCGCTTATCTGAAAAAACGTCAGGGGATTCTGGATGGTGTGGTTGTAACAGGTGGTGAACCGCTTCTTCAAAAAGGTATTGAAGATTTTCTGCGTAAGATAAAATCACTTGGCTATGAAATCAAACTTGATACAAACGGAACTTTTCCTGAAAAGTTGAAAAGTATTGTCAAAGAAGGTATTGTTGATTATGTGGCTATGGATATAAAGAATGCTCCTGAATACTATGGTATAACTTCAGGAAAAGAAGATATCGATATTGCCAAAATCAAAGAAAGCGTAGATTTTCTTATCAATCAGGAAAAAGTTGAATATGAATTCCGCACTACTGTTGTTGCACAATTCCATTCTGAAAGCATGATGGATGAGATAGGTGAGTTTATAAAAGGCGCAAAGAATTATTATCTCCAGGGATTTGTTGATTCAGGTGATCTGATAGGAAGTAATATGTCTGCTTTGCCGAAAGCAAATATGGAAAAGATGGCAGATATAGTGGGTAAATATGTTGAGAATGTAAGCTTACGCGGTGTAAATTAATATTGAAATTGACGCTTTTTCATGTGTATATCTGCACTGGAAAAGCGTTTAGTTTTGTATTATTTTCTTTATTTTATTTCTATTGATTTAAATTTTATGTTGATGTATAATGTATACGGAGTATTTTAGCTTTTTGGAGGCTTGATTTATGAAACGCTTATATAAATCGTGTTTATCTTTTGTTTTGGCAGCACTTATTGCTGTTAATGTTGTTGTACCTTCATTTGCTGTAGGCACAGGTGCAACACTGCAAATTGATGAAAACATCAGTGAAATTACAAGTGATAATTCTGTATGGAATAATCTTGATTTTTCAGTATATAGTCTTGTGCCTACAGGTGAGGTTTCCGAATCAGGCTATCAGGAAATGATGTGGGTTGATGAAACCGGCGAAGAAGTTGTTATTGAGTCATCACCGTCAAAAAAACCATTATCGAATCAATCATCAACGATACCCTCGAAATATTCTTCAAATGATTTGGGTTATGTTTCTGGGGTAAAGAATCAGGGTGGTGCAAATTCCTGTTGGGCATTTGCTGCTGTTGCATCTGCTGAATCGAATCTGTTAAGAAAAGGACTTATCAAAAATGGTGATGACCTTTCTGATTTGTCAGAAGCACATCTTGTATGGTTTGCTCATAAGAGCCTTACAACTGACGTAAACGACCCCACTTTCGGCGATGGTGCCAATGTTGGAAGTCCCTATTATTCAGGCGGTGACTGGCATCGTTCTATATACACGCTTGCGCGTGGTTCAGGTTTTACTCTTGAAAAAGATTATCCTTTTTATCCATATAATTCAACTTCTATGGGCAATTATGATGAATCAAAGCGTTATGAAAGTAAAGCAACTCTTGATGAAGCATTTTTGATTCCTAACGAAAGTACAGATGAAATCAAAAAAGCTGTTATGGAATATGGTTCTGTAAGTTTTGCAGCTTTGATTGTAATGGAGTACTTCAATGGTGCTGCTTATTATCAGGATAAATACGTTGGTACTAACCATGAAATGATAATAGTAGGTTGGGATGATACATATTCTGTAAACAATTTCAGACCTGAATGTAAACCATCTAAACCTGGTGCGTGGCTTGTTAAAAACAGTTATGATACTACGTTTGGCGAGGATGGCTATATCTGGATTTCTTATGAAGAACCTTCTTTGAACAAATTTCTTGTTCAGGACGTATCTTTGAAAAAAGAAGAAGAATCAGTTTATCAATATGATGGATTTGGTTATCAGGCAATGATAGGCGTGCCGGAATATTATGATGGTTCAGTGGCCAATGTTTTTACTGCCGAAAAAAGCGAAGCAATTGAATCAGTTGGTTTCTATACTGCTGAAGGACAGGATAATGTTACTTATGAAATCTCCGTTTATAAAAATGTAACCAAAGGCGGTAAAAGTCCTGTTGATGGTGGTACTAAGTTTCCTGTAGTAACAAGCGGTGTTGCAAAATACAGCGGTTACCATAAAATCAAGCTTGATCAGATTGTTCCCATAAGTAAAGGTGAAACATTTTCAGTAGTAGTCAGAATGACTGTGCCTGAGAGTGGAGGTTCTCCGATAATCATTCCTGTTGAGGGCCAAAGTAAATTTTATGACGGTGCTTATGATCGTTATTATTCAAGCGAATCCGGTCAGAGCTTTTTCACTCTTGCTCAGAATGGTAAAGAGTTAGACTGGAGTGAACCTGTACTTGGAGATGATGCTGTTAACTATAACAACGTCTGCGTAAAAGCTTTCACAGTGCCTGATAATACCCTTGAAATCAGAACTGCCGAAGAATTCAATGCTTTTGCACAGCGTGTTGCAAGTGGTGAAAGTTTCGATGGCAGAAACATCAACCTTATGGCGGATATTGATTTTAATGGCGGAGAAATCATTCCAGTAGGCACAGAGAAAAATCCTTTCAAGGGTTATTTCCTTGGTAACGGATATGTTCTCAGAAACGGTGTTGTTGATTCTGAATCAGATTACGCAGGTGTATTTTCAGTTCTTCCCGAGAATTCTGAAATCATCAAATTGGGTGTTGAAAATATTACCGTAAAAGGCGTTTATGGTGTTGGCTCAATCTGCGGTTATAATGAAGGTAAAATCAGTCATTGTTATTCTACCGGCTCTGTTTCAGGTGAAGAATCTGTCGGCGGCCTTGTGGGTATAAATGCAGGTGAGATTTCACATTCTTATTCAATCTGTGATGTAACAGGGGAATATGATGCAGGTTCGTTCATAGGTGAAGATGATGGCGGTGAAGTTACAAACAGTTATGTGATTTCATCTTCACTTGACCCTATATATAATGGTTACAGTGATGGCATCACACCCCTTGACAGCAAACATTTTGCAAATGGTCTTGTTGCCTTCCATCTTGATGAAGGTAATACTAATTTGAGAAAAAATGTCTGGACCAAACGTGACGGAAAAACAACATTCCTTAAATCCGAAGACGAAACAATTTATAAGATTGACCTTTTTGATACTACTGATTTATCAAGTGTTTATGTTTATGCAAATTCAAAAGACAGTATCAAAGAACTTGCAGAAAATGAAAAGCCGGGAATGACTGCAGAGATTTTTGCAGATTCAAAACATAAAGTTCCTTACAATGGTGTTCCCACAGCGAATTCAATACTTTACGTTGTGTGGTCGGTTGACCACAACTGTGCTGAGTATCTTACTTTTATCGCCGGTGTTGAAGCAACCTGTTATACAGACGGTAATATTCCTTATTATGAATGTGAATGCGGAAAACTATATACAGATGAAAATGCAGAAAATCTTACAACTGAAAACGAAGTTATGATTTATGCATTCTGGCATCCGCTGGAAAGTCTGATTAAAACCGAAAGGGTTGAACCTACTCACACGGAGAGCGGTAATATTGAATATTACACTTGTACGCTTTGCGGAGATGTATTCGAAGAAGAATCCTGTATTAACGAGCCTGAAACTGTTGTTATTCCTGCAACAGGACATAGCCACGGTGATTGGATAACTGAAATTGAACCTACCTGTGAAACAGAAGGCTTGAAAGTAAGAAAATGTTCGTGCGGCGACAGAATTGAAGAATCAATTCCGAAGCTTGGTCATATGGAGAGCGAAACAGTAATTGAAAACAAAGTCGACCCCGATTGTGAAAATGAAGGCTCTTATGATGAAGTTGTTTATTGTACCGTATGTAATGAAGAACTTTCACGCGATACAGTTTCAGTTGATGCACTTGGTCATACAGAAAGCGAAACGGTAATTGAAAACAAAGTTGAGCCTAATTGTGAAACAGAAGGCTCATATGATGAAGTTACTTATTGTACTGTTTGCGATAAAGAACTTTCACGCGATACAGTTTCAGTTGATGCACTTGGTCATACAGAAAGCGAAACGGTAATTGAAAACAAAGTTGAGCCTAATTGTGAAACAGAAGGCTCATACGATGAAGTTACTTATTGTACTGTTTGCGATAAAGAGCTTTCTCGCACAAAAAATATGATTTCTGCGAATGGCCACACATCGGGCGAAGTTGTAAAAGAAAACATAATTCAACCTGATAATGAAAATAAAGGCTCATATGATGAGGTTGTTTATTGTCTTGTATGCGAAAAAGAGCTTTCAAGAGAAACAAAAGTTATTGAAACATCAGATGAAGTTTCATTTTCAGGTACAGTTACAAGTTATCTTTCTGATACAGATGAGATTACAATTGATTTTATAAAATATGGTGAAACTGAAGTTGCATACACTTTAGTTGTTAAGGGCAATAATGCCGCATATAGTATAGAAAGCATTTTGTCAGGTGTTTACACTGTACGGATTTCTAAAAAGAATCATGTAACTCGTGAATATGAAAACGTTGTAATCACAGAAGGGGAGCATGATTTCAAAATCTGTCCTGTTGGTGATGTAAATGGTGATGGCAAAATAACATTGGTAGATTACACATATGTTTTACGCCATGTTAAGAAAACATCAATGATAATTGATTCATACGCTTTAAAATGTGCTGATACGGATTTTAACAACCGAGTTAACCTGGTTGATTACGCAAAAATACTTCGCCATGTGAAAAAAACAGCAAAATTATGGTAGAAAAAGGCAGTTCAACTGCCTTTTTCTTTTTTATATCTATGGGCTTTATACAAATTTCAGCGCAATATATTGTGTATTTTAAATGAAAAAAGGACAAAAATTTGATTAATTTAGGTTTTAATTGTTGACATTAACATTTAAGTGTGATATAGTTTTAGTGGATAACTATATCTTAGTTTGATTACAAGTGGAGGTATCAGCTATGAAAAAAAGCAAAAAAGTCATTAGTTTGCTTCTTTCAGCGGTAATGCTTATGTCTGTTTTCCAGACAGGATTTATTACATTTGCAGCTGATGGAGTTGCGTCTGTTCTCAGTGCAACCGAAGCAAAAATTTTACCTGATGCAGGTGCTGTGGCAACAAGCACACAGGTTATCAGAGTTGCTTCAGGTCTTTATTCTTACCAGCCGGGTACAACTATCGTTCCTGCAACACCTTCAGGTATTCCTGCAATGAACGGCGGTTATGAGGATAACTCACTCGCAAATGTTGGTAACATCAAAGAAGAAGCATCTTATCCTACAGTTACAATCACTTTCAAGGATCTTCCGAAGGAAGTTCCTCAGATTACTTGCGTAAACACTAAGTCAGCAGCATCTAATGTTGTGATGAGTGTTCCTACATTCAACTCAGCAGATAATTCATACACATGGATTGTCGCAAGTGGTACAGCTAACGCAGGTGATACATTAAGATTTAAAATCACATACAACTACAATGGCAAGCAGTACACAAGCAGTGCATATTCTTATGTTGAAAGCATTGCTCAGCATGCAGGTACTCACGTAACAACTGAATCAAAATATGAATCAGGTCTGTTCGGTTGGGGTGCAAACTATTATGCAGGTGTGTCTGCAGCTACTCGTGTTATCGGTATAAATACATACGGTAGTCTTGAATCTTTCACAACAAGCAGTACAGACAACCGTGGTTACTATAATGCAAGCTCTAACACTTTTGTTCTCAGATCTTCTGCTGACTATGCAACATACAGTGTTATGAGAGACAGCAGCACAAGAACTGAAGACGAAACTCTCAGATATAACATAAACGACCGACGTCCTTATGCCGATGTTTATGTTGACACAAGTGTTACAGATTCATTCTCTGATTTAAATCTCCGTTATGCAGTTACAAAGGTGGAAAAAATCGGTGGTAATGAAACACAGCTTCTTGAAAGTGTCGGTGTAACAAAGGGTAATGTTCAGGCTGACGGAAGCCTTCAGGGTACAGGTGACCAGGAACTCGGTACAGTGCCACAGAAAGGTGTTATGGCGGTAGCAGACCAGTATGTAACAGCTTTCACAGGCTCTAATATTATTGACGGTGCAGAGTATACAATTATTACTAATCTTAAGTCTTCTTATCAGGGTGCAGCTAATGCCACAAGTTTCCCTGTAGGTCTCAGAATTCACACAGTTAATAAAGGTGAACTTCGTGCATTAATCAATGATATTCTCCACAATTATACACCGGAATCACCTCTTACAACAGCAGCTTATAAAGGTGTGAATCCCCAGTCATGGTACTATTCAGCAGGTTTCTCTGCTTATGAAGCAGCAATGCTGGGTGCTCAGACAGTTCTTCAGAATCCCAGAGCAACTCAGGCTGACATTAACGCAGCTATCACTTCACTTACAAATGCTTATAACGGTCTTGTTCTTGCAGAAGCAGATTATTCAGCTGTTGAAGAAGCTCGTGCTGAAGCTCTTACTTATGAAGAAAACAAAGGTCTTTATACAGATGAAAGCTATGCAAATCTTATGCAGGCGATTTCAATCTATGATGCAGCAACAAATCCCACAGGCAAAATCCAGCTTGGATTCAGCGTTCTTTATCAGCCTCAGGTTGACGAATGGGAAAAAGAAATCTACGATGCAATTGATGCACTTGATTACAGACTTGCAGATTATGATGAATTGAACGAAGCATACGCAAGAGCTCAGGCTGCAGAAGCAGAAATCGATAAATATCTCGATTTTTCAGCTGTTAAAGCAGCAATGAACGCAATCGATTGGAATGTTGAGATTACAGAGCAGGAAAAAGTTGACGAAATGACAGCAGTACTTAATGAAGCTCTTGAAAATCTTAAATATAAACCTGCTGATTACACAGCGGTTAATGATGCGGTAACAAGAGCACAATCTTATCCTGCATCAAACTACACACCAGACTCTTATGCAAATCTTCGTGATATTCTCAGAAACATCGACTATACTTTTAATGTAAGCAAACAGGATGTAGTTGATAATTACGTTGTACAGATTAATCAGGCTATCGAAGACCTTATAGAACTTCCTGCAGATTACTCAGAACTTGAAGCACTTCTTTATTTTGTTGATAATCTTGTAGAAGAATATTACAGCCCCGAAACATATAAAGCGGCAAAAGATGCAGCAGCAGCTTGTGCTGGTTATGAGACAATCGGTATTACACGCCAGGATGAAATTGATGCAATGAGAGATTCTGTTCAGGCAGCAGTTGATAACCTTGCTATGTATGATGCTGATTATTCTTTAATTGAAGAATATCTTGAAGAATACAATGCAACTGACCTCAGCCAGATTACTGCTGAATCAATCAAACGTGTTGATGATGCATTCGGTGCAGTTGTATATGGTCTTAAAGTAGACAAACAGAACGAAGTTAATAACTACGCAGCTGCAATCAGAAATGCTCTGGATAGTCTCGAGTTTGAACCTGCCGATTACACTCAGGTTACAATCGCAGTTTCAAGAGCTGACACTGTTAACAGAAATTATTGGTCAAAAGAAACTCTTGCAGTACTTGATGCAGCACTTGAGGCAGTTGAATATGGACTTGGCGTTAACCGTCAGGCTGATGTTGACAGAATGGCTTCTGACATACAGGACGCTATCAACAACCTTAAACCCGGTCCTGCAGATTATACTCGTGTAAATGACGCTATTGACAGATTTAAGGCACTTGATCCCAACCACTATACACCTCAGACAATCAATGCAGTTCAGTCTGTTATTGATGGTATCAACTGGGATCTTACTAAAGAACAGCAGGACGTAGTTAATGGTTATGCTTTTGATATCACAACAAAAATGCTTGACCTTGTTGAAGCAAAAGCAGACTATAAGGAATTGCTTGAGCTTCTTGAAACAATTCCTTCAGATGACGTTCTCGAAGCCCAGTACACAAAAATGTCAATTTCAGAACTTAACCATGTTAAGGAGTCAATTAACTGGGACCTTAAAGCAAAAGATCAGAACCTGGTTCTTGGTTATTATAATTCTCTTACTGAGGCAATTGCAGGTCTTACATATCTTACAGGTGACTATTCAGATGTTGATAAAGCAATAGAAGAAGGTCGTGCAATTATTAAACGTAATGATCCTCCCATTTCTCAGGAAAGTATTGATGAATTCGAAGCACTTGTAGCTTCACTTGACCGTACATACACAGTTAAACAGGAAGCTGAAATTGCAGCTTTAGCAGTTCAGGTAAGAGCCGCATATGCTCAGTTCTCATATGCTGAAGCAATTCATAAAGCATCAATTGAAATCACAGCAGACAGAAGCGTTTCATATCCCGGTGATATTATTACTGTTTCAGTTATTGTCGGAACAGATTATTATGCAGCATCATCTTCAATCCCCGTACTTTATGATACTAACTTCTATCAGCTTGTTGGTTCGACAGTAAAAGATGCATATGTGTTTGAAGGATCTTATGCAGAGGCTTCAACTCAGGGTGGTAACATCAACAGCCCCGCAAAAGGTTATCCCTCAAGCTATACGGCAGAAGACAAAGCACAATGGAAATATGCACTTGTAACTCTTTCTCCTGATTCAAATATCAGCGGTGAAGCACAGATTCTTGAACCTGCACAGAAAATTGTTACGCTTCAGTTCCTTGTTAAAGAAAACTTCACTGTTGGTAACTATAAAGCAAGAATCTGGGTTGACGAAGCCTTCCTTAAAACAGATTCAAATAAGACAGGTAAACTCTTCATCGGTCGTTTTGAAACAGCTGAAGTAAGCAATAATGTTATCACAACAGGTCAGGCAATTGATCTTACAAAAGCAACTGTAAGCATTGAGGTTAAAGACCCCAATTCACCTGCAAGCTTTACTGAACTTAAAGCAGCTCTTATTCAGACTCCTGCTTATCAGGAATCATTCTATACAGTTGATTCTTATAAAGCATACGCAGATGCAGTTGCAGTAGGTAATGAAGTTCTTACTCATGAAGGTGAATACACAATTAAGGATCAGCCCACAATTGATGCAGCAACAAAAGCGATCAACGATGCTTACAAAGCACTTGAACTTTTACCTGCAACAACTAAACCTCTTGAAGATGCACTTGCACTTGCTCCTGAATATCCTTCAGACTATTACACAGCAGCAACTTACGAAGCATATGCAGATGCAGTAGCAAAAGGTCAGGCAATTCTTGCTGAAACCGGTCTCACAATTGCTGATGATTTCAGAATCAACGCAGCAGCAGATGCAATCATAAAAGCATATGATGGTCTTACACTCAGACCTTTCTCATACAAAGCTCAGATGGATGCAGCACTTTCAGCAGAACTTGAGTATGAAGAAAGCTTCTACACAGAAGATTCTTATAAAGAATATACAGATGCTTACGATGCTCTTGTAGAATTCAAGAACAGCAATCCTACTTTCCTTGATGACGCTGAAGGTATGGATCTTATCTTTAACCTCAATCAGCTTCGTAAAGAACTCAAACTCAAGGGTGCTGACACAACTCCCCTTGAAGATGCGTTAAATACAGAACTTGAATATGATTCAAGCTTCTATACAGATGAAACTTATGCAGAATATCAGGCAGCAGTTGATGCGGGTAATGATATTCTCGCCGAAGAAAATCTTACTATCGCTGATAACGACAGAATCCTTGAAGCAGCAGATAACATCTATGCTGCTATCGATCTTCTCGAATTCAAGCCTTTCTCATATCAGGATCTCGCTGACGAAGCTCTCGGCACATGGTTCTATGAAGGCGCTGATGAAGAATATACACCTGAATCAGTTGATAACTTCTGGAATGCATATATTGAACTTGAATCATATATCTATTCAGGTGAAGAACTTGATATCAGAAACGACGAAGAAGCGTTAAGACTTATCAATAACCTTGATTATGCTCTTAAAAATATGCAGTATGTTCCTGCAGACCTTTCACTCCTTGAAGAAGCACTTAGTCTTGAAACAATAGACGAAGAATATTATGACGAAGGAACATATCAGGCATATAAAGATGCTCTCGCAGCACTTGAAGAATGGGGCGACCATTATTGGATTCTTTCAGAACAGGATATCGTTGATGGTCTTGCACAGGATATCATTGATGCACATGCAGCTCTTGCATTCAAACCCTTCTCAAAACTTGCTGATCTTGAAGCAGCAATCGCTGTAACTCCCGAATATGATTCAACATATTATATTCCTGAAGTTTATGCTGAATATGAAGAAGCTCTCGCAGTTATTGAAGATATGATTGCAAATGCTGACAGTCTCACAATTCTTGATGATGCAGCAGCACTCGAAGCAATTGATAACTACAATGCAAAACTTGAAGCTCTCAAAACAGCATTTGTAGATGCAGATTACTCAGATGTTGAGGCTGCGATCGGCGAAGCAAATGCTCTTAACAGAGACATCTATACAAACTTTGAAATTGTTGACGAAGCAATTGCTGATGTTGTATATGGACTTAATATCCTTGAACAGGAAACAGTTAATGGCTATGCAGCAGCAATCCGCGAAGCAATTAAAAACCTTGAGGCTAAAGCAGCTGATTACACATCAGTAGAAGATGCAAAAACTGCAGCAGCAGAAAAACTTGCTGAAATGCAGGCTACAGGCATTGAACTTGATCAGGCAACTGTTGATTCTCTTAACAATGCAATAGATGCAGTTGACTATACTCTTGATATTACAAAACAAGAAACAGTTAACGGTTATGCAGATGCAATCGTTGCAGCAACTGAAGAACTTGATTTCGTTTCAACAATCGTTCTTAAAGATGATTCTGTTGCAACAATCAATGATAAAGCATATATCAGAGGTCTTACAGATATCTGGTCAGAAGATGAAATCATAGGTCAGTTTGATGTTTATGGTAAAAATACATCAATCGTTGTAACACCTACAGTGAATGGTTACGGTACAGGTACTCTTGTACAGCACTTTGATGGTGAAGAACTTGTTAAAGAATATGTAATCATTGTTGATGCTGATGCTAACGGCGACGCATTCGTTGATGCTATTGACGTAACAATCGTTGCATCTCTTATCAATGAATTTGAAGAACCTGAAACAGAATACATCATGGCAGCAATTGATCTTTGTGAAGATGGTTGGCTTGATGCTATCGACCTTACAGTAATCATTAATATTGCTAATATGGCATTCTAAAAAAATATCGCCAAGGAGATAATTCCTTGGCGAATTTTTTTCTTGACAAAGTATATGCAAAGTGATAGAATAACTTTTGCTAGGGGGACTCCTCGGAGTTGAGAAGGTTAAAACCTGACCCTTTGAACCTGTTGGTTAATACCATCGTAGGGAAAGCGCGATAATGTTCTCATTGCCTTTACACTGCGGTGTAAAGGCTTTTTTTATTGCGTTTTCATCAAAAAATGAGGTGAACGTTTATGAAAATCATGTTATCAATTGCAGGCAGTGATTCATCAGGCGGTGCAGGCATTCAGGCTGACATAAAAACCGCACTTGCCAATGGCGTTTACGCAATGAGTGTAATTACATCACTTACTGCACAAAACACAACAAAAGTAATTGCTATGCAAGAGGTCACCTGCGACTTTTTGTCAGCACAGATTGAAGCAGTGTTTGAAGATATTTTTCCTGATGCTGTGAAAATCGGTATGATAAGCAATTCAGAAATGGTAAAAGTAATTTCTGGTAAATTAAAAAATTATAAGGCAAAAAATATAGTTCTTGACCCCGTAATGGTGTCTACAAGTGGAGCTGATTTATCATCTTCTGATGCTGTTGAAGCAATAAAAGAATATCTTTTACCGATTTGTGATTTAGTAACACCGAATATCCCGGAAGCAGAGGTATTGTCCGGTATGAAAATTGATTCATCAGAAGATATGGTTGAAAGTGCAAAAAGAATTTACGAAAATTATTGTTGTGATGTTCTTTTAAAAGGCGGTCATAGAATTAATGATGCGAATGACTTGTATTTTAATGGTAAATCATTTGTCTGGTTTTCAGGAAAGAGAATTGATAATGCAAATACTCATGGTACAGGGTGTACACTTTCTAGTGCAATAGCTTCAAATCTTGCAAAAGGTTATAAAATGTATGATTCAATAAAAATAGCTAAAGAATATATTTCTGATTCGCTGTCTGCTTTTCTAAATCTTGGAAATGGGTCAGGACCATTGCACCATGGTAATTCAATTAATAGTAGATTTATAAAATAACAGGTGAAAGCCTGATGATATATAGATGGATGGGGAGCGCCATTCATTGTAATTTCTGCGAGGGAATCCGTGTTTCGGAGTGAGAGGATACTTTTGAGTATCGACCGATGTTTACGGAAGATTTCTGTATCTACTCGCAGTTTTCTCCCGTAAGCAAAATAATATAAAGGGAGAAATTAAAATGAAAAACAAAAACAAACTTATCCGTATGATTATGCTGTCCATGTTCGTTGCAATCGGTGTGGTAATTTCGCCGATATTACGCGTAGAAGGTATGTGTCCTATGGCACACCTGATTAATATTGTGTGTTCTGTGTTTATGGGGCCATGGTACTCGCTTTTGTGTGCGGTGCTTATAGGAATTATCAGAATGATTTTTATGGGCATTCCGCCTATTGCGCTGACAGGTGCTGTTTTCGGTGCGTTCCTTTCAGGTCTTTTTTACAGAATGTCTAAAGGGAAAATCATATGTGCGGTAATTGGTGAAATTTTCGGAACTGGAATTATAGGCGCAATTTTAAGTTATCCGGTAATGACATATTTCTGGGGCAGAACAGATCTTACATGGCTTTTTTATGTTCCGTCTTTCATCGGAGGAACGCTTATTGGCGGTTCAATTGCATTTGTGTTACTTATATCGATGAATAAAAGCAATCTGCTTTCTAAATTTCAAAAAATGCTTGGAGTAAAATCATATGAGTCTAAAAGTAAATCTTGACGAAATAAGATGTGAAAAACCACTAATTCATTGCATAACGAACCATATTTCAATAAATGATTGCGCTAATGTGGTGTTAGCTTTAGGGGCAAAACCAATAATGGCAGAGCATCCGAAAGAAGTAAGTGAAATCACAAAAATGTCAGAAGCCCTTGCTGTTAATCTCGGTAATATTTCTGACAGCAGAATGAAATCGATAATGATTTCAGGAAAAATCGCAAAAGAAAATAAAATTCCGTCTGTGATTGATGTTGTGGGAGTAGCATGCAGTGAGTTAAGGCTAGATTTTGCAAAAGAATATATTGATAGATACAATCCATCGGTTATAAAAGGCAATGAAGCTGAAATCAGAGCTTTGTGTGGATTTGATTTTTGCACCAAAGGTGTTGATTCTCAAAGTGAAAGTTCAGATAAGGAACTCGTTTGTCTTTGCAAAAAAGCCTCAGAAACGCTATCGTCAGTTGTTTTGATAAGCGGTAAAACAGATTGTGTTTCAGACGGCAGTAAAACAGCATTAATAAAAAACGGAAGTTCTCTTATGCCTTTTGTGACCGGCACAGGATGTATGCTCAATGTAGTATGTGCAGTTCTTCTTGCGAAAAATGAACCGTTTTTGTCGGCTGTGAATTCAGCGGTTTTAATGGGGCTTGCAGGGGAAAAAGCTGAAGAAAAGTTTAAAAAAGAAAATAGCATAACTTCTTTTCATAATTCAATAATTGATGCTATGTTTTTGATGAACAGTGAATACATAACAGAAAACGGAAGGGTGAAAATTTATGAATAAGCCTGATATTTCATTGTATTTTATTACCGATAGCACAGGATTTACTACGGATGAATTTTTGAAAATAGTCGATTTTGCCTGCAAAGGTGGTGCTACAATTGTTCAACTTCGCGAAAAAAATAAATCAACCCGTGAATATCTTCAGCTTGCACTTGAAGTTAAAAAGATTACTGATAAATACGAAGTGCCGTTAATTATTGACGACCGCGTTGATATTGCTCTTGCATCTGATGCAGCAGGTGTGCATCTTGGCAATGAAGATATGCCCATTTCTGTTGCCAGAAAACTGATGGGTAAAAACAAAATCATCGGTGCAACAGCAAAAACAGTAGAAGCTGCATTAAATGCTGAAAAAGACGGTGCAGATTATATCGGTACAGGTGCAATTTTTCCGACTACCACAAAGGTGAAAACTGTTTTAACACCTATTTCTGTTTTAAAAGATGTATGCAAGAATGTAAAAAATCCCGTTTGTGCTATCGGCGGATTGAATTATGAAAACTGCGATATCCTTAAGAATAGCGGCATATCAGGTATTGCAGTTGTTTCAGCGATTATGAAAAGCACTAACCCTGAAGAATCTGCAAGAAAATTTAAAGAAAAAATTTTAAATGAACTTATATAATAACAAAAGCCGTCCGATATCTGTCGGACGGCTGAATTGCTTTTATATGCCTTTAATTCCAATAATCAACTTCATGAGGTAAGTTTATGTCTTCAACTTTAAATATGGGGTCTTTGCCTTCTTTTCGCTGTTTTTCATAATCTTTTAATGCTCTTATTGCGTATTTGCTCAGATAAATGATTACTGGCATATTTATGATTGTCATGGCACCCATTGTGATGTCTGCTATGCCCCAGAGTAAGTCTGCTGAAAGTCCTGCACCAACGAAAACAACAAGTGAAGCAATTATCTGATAAATTCTGATGAATTTTTTACTTGGCTGACGTTTTAATAAAAATATAAAACAGTTGTCTACGTAGTAAAGATTTCCGAGCAGGGTAGTAAAAGCGAAAAGTATCATAGCTACCGTAATGAAAATCGGTCCGAATGAGCCGAGTGTACTGCTTAAAGCAGCCTGAACATAGGAGGCACCTGAAGTTTCCGCAGATGGTTCAACGCCTGAACTCATGCACATAAATGCTGTTGCAGAGCAAACGAGAAGTGTATCGATAAAGACTGAAAGAATTTGCACAAGCCCCTGTTTTACAGGATGGCTTACTTCTGCTGAAGATGACGCATTAGGCGCAGAGCCTACACCTGCTTCATTACTGAAAAGACCTCTCTTAATTCCATACATCACACAAGAACCAGAAAATCCACCGAATATGGCTTTTATGTCAAACGCTTCTGTGAAAATTGTTTTGAAAATTGAGGGGAGCGCAGTTGCGTTCATAATCACAATTACAAGAGCAATGAGTATGTATGCAACGCCCATTACAGGCACAAGGAAACTTGTTGCCTTGATTATTCTTTTTCCGCCACCCATAAGACAGAAAGCAACAAATGCAGCAACAATCAGACCAATTATCCAGGGGGTGTATGTAGGGTTGTAAAAAGAATATGCAGAGAATGTATCCTGCAAATTGTATGATGCAAGCATATTGAAACCGAAAGCGTAAGTAATAATAGTCAATACTGCAAACACAGCGGCAAGAGTGCGTGATTTCAATGCAGACTGAATATAATATGCAGGACCGCCGTAGCAACCGTCAGGACCCTTCTTTTTGTAAATCTGTGCAAGAGTACTTTCGATAAAAGCAGAAGCACCGCCGATAATTGCAATTATCCACATCCAGAAAACAGAGCCGAAACCGCCAAGACAAAGTGCGGTTGAAACACCTATGATATTTCCTGTGCCCACACGGGAAGCTGTTGAAACTATAAGTGCTTGAAAAGATGAAACACCTTTTCCGTTTTCAGGTTTTTCTGTTATTGCACGGATTTGTTCACCGAGCAATCTGAACTGAACAAATCTTGTTCTTATAAGAAAGAAAAGACCACCGCCGATTAGCAGAATTATTAGAATGTAACTGTATAGGGCATCGTTTACAGTGCCTATAATGTTTTCAAGCATATTTATCATGTTCTTTCTCCTTCTGTTAAAAAAATAGACCTTGTCGCAAACAAGGTCACTATGGAGCTGGTGACGGGAATCGAACCTGCAACCTGCTCATTACGAATGAGCTGCTCTGCCATTGAGCCACACCAGCAAGTACAACCAATTATACATAAATTTTAATAGAATTGCAACACTTTTTTAGAAAATAATTTGAGATTCTGTGGTATAGTATATATACAGGAGACTGATGCATTCATTAGCGGCAAATGATGTAAATATAAACTTTCTCTTGATTTATTTTTAAATATAGTGTAATCTATTATTATTGAAAGGAATGATTAATTTATGAAAACCAAAAAATTGATTGCAATGTTACTTTGTCTTGCAACTGTTCTTGTTATCACAGCTGCTTGTTCAAAAGATGAAGAAGAAGAGCCTGTTGTTCTGTACGAGACAAATGTTTTCGGCGAAACAGTAACAAATGAAAAGGGTGAGCCTGTTACTGTTGATGTTGTAGGTACAACTGTTGAATATGTAACAAATAGCGACGGTAAGGTGGTTGTTGACTCAGGTACAGGTGAACAGCAGACGATTATCCACTATTATGTCACAGAAGTTGATGATAAAGGTAATGTTGTAACAAATGCAAACAAAGAGCCTGTTACCAAACACCATTCTTCATCAGGTGGTAGCGAAGTAATAGAAACAACAACTGTTGAAGTTGAAACATTACCTGAAGGAACTGTAGTAGAAGAAAATAAGAAACTTCTTGAAAAAGCTTTTTCATCAGGTAAATTCTACATCGATATGTCAGTTGAGAATCCCATTGGTATACCTATGGGTATGACATTTGCTACAAACGGAACTGATGTTTACTATTGCATGAGCGTAAACGCATTGAATATTCTTAAGTTTAATGTTGCAGGTCTTATGACAGGCGGAAAAGCATATGTTATCGACAATGAATCAAAAACTTATTGTGAAACACAGGCAGCAGGTACAGCAGAAGAAATGGAAGATATGATGGGTGCACTTGTTGTGGATACAGATGCTAATTATATCCAGACAACCATTGTTACTTCAAAAGGTAAAACATATATCTGCGAAGAATATGCTACAGAATACGGTTCTTCTAAATACTATTTCGACCAGACAACAGAAGAACTCAAACGTATAGAACATGATAATTCAGATGTGGGTAATGTGGTTATCGTAAACAAATTTATAAAAGACCCCGACAGCAGTTATTTCCAGCTTCCCGGTGGTTATAAGAAAATAACAGAAGAAGAATTTAATAGTAATTTTGAAGATATGATGGGCGCATTTGGCTCATTAGGTATGTAATATAATGAATAATACCGTAATTATTACAGGTGCTTCAGGTGGAATCGGTAGTTCAATTGCACGCAAATTTGCCGAAAAAGGATGGAACATCGCACTGATGTATTTCAATTCACAGACTGAAGCAGAATCGTTGAAAAAAGAACTTGAATCTTCCGGCAGTAAAATTTACTGCCGGAAGTGCGATGTTTCTGATATTAATCAGGTTAATGATTTTGTCAGAGAAGCTGAAGAAAATCTTGGCGAAATTACTGCACTTGTCAATAACGCGGGCGTATCATTACAGAAACTTTTCTGTGATGTTACAGATGAAGAAGCACAAAAAATATTTGATATCAATGTCAAAGGTGTGTTCAATTCATCAAAAGCCGTTTTGCCTGCAATGATAAGAAGAAAAAGCGGTAAGATTGTCAATGTTTCGTCTATGTGGGGCATTTGTGGTGCTTCTTGTGAAGTCCATTATTCTGCTTCGAAAGCGGCAGTTATCGGCTTTACAAAAGCTCTTGCAAAAGAAGTAGGTCCGTCTTCAGTGAATGTCAACTGTGTTGCTCCGGGTCTTATCGATACAAAAATGAATTCTCATCTTGACAGTGAAGCAATAAAAATGTTTGTTGATGAGATTCCGTTGATGAGAATCGGCACTGCACACGATGTGGCAGAAATGGTATATTTCTTGTGTTCTGATGCTTCAGATTATATCACCGGTCAGACTTTTTCCGTTGATGGCGGCATTGTTATATGATATTTCAAACATTTTTATCATAAATATTAAAAATCACTTGATTTTTTTTTGAATTTATGGTAAATTTATTAGGATATAATTACTTCCGAAATTGGAGGAATGAGAAATGGCAAATTGTCCTAACTGTGGTGTTCATCTTAAAAAGACATATTGGAAACCCAATTGTCCGAATTGTAAGGTTAACATTTTCTATCATGGTATGCAGGATCGTCTTGAAAATGACGTTATAACTGCTGAAAAATCTCTCAACAGAATGTATGACATCCTTGATAGGGTGAAAGCTTCTTATATCGGTTCAAAGCTTGCAATTGCAAGAATTGTATTGAGCTTGCTTCCTATTGGTGCGTTGTTCTTGCCTTTAGGTAAAATTGCAGTTAATATGCCTTTTGTTGAAAAGTCATTCAATATTGATGCTTTGCAGGTTGTTAACACTGTTTCTGCTCTTGATTTTGAAGGCTTGTTCGGAATGCTTTCATCACCGTCACTTTCAACTGCAGTTATATTGTTTGCATTAGCAATCGTATTTATTGCACTTGGTGCTGTTGCATCACTTGTAGGATTTATCCTTATTTTCCTTTCTTGTTCACCAAAGGGTATTCCGCGTAACCTTGGTTTCAGTGGCAGTGCATTTGGTTGCTACCTGTTAAGTGGTATTATGTTCCTCGTTTCAGGTTCTCAGTTCGCATCAGTGCTCGGAGCTGAACGCTTTTCAGCATCAATTATGTTTGGTTTCCCCATTCTTCTTATTGCTGCACTCGCTCCGATTGTCATCAATCTTATGATTAAAAAGAATCCTATCGTTGTTGTTTCTTCTGCTGAAAAGAGAAAGAAAGAAATTGCAGAAAAAGCTGCTAAGATGGCTGCTGATATGGAAGAAGAACAGAAAAAACTTGAAGAACAGAGAATGATTGAAGAAGCTTATGCAGCAGAGCATGGCGAAAAATAAACCTGTTCAGATATGAAAATTAACTCCGGAGATATTCTCTCCGGAGTTTTGTTTTTTTGAAATATTACATTTAAAAGGCCTTTTATTACACCAGACTGCGATTTAATTGACTTTGAAAATAGTTTATGATAAGTTCATTTCATAATAAGAAATGAAGGGAGGGTAAAAAATTATAATATTGTCAATATTTCAGATTCTAATTTAAGGAGGTGAGAAAATGGGTGCTCCGTGGTTATTTGTGATTCTCGCTTGGGTTCTTATGGCACCAATAGCGTATCCTATCTCGTGGGTTTATTTCGGAATTCAGGAACTTATTGACTCAATTGCTGCTTTATTTTAAGTAAGATAAATTATGTTAAAAACGACAAGGTGTTTTATGCGCCTTGTTGTTTTTTTACTGTAATATTTGCTTTCTTTTACAAATAATATATTGCATTTAATTTCTAAAGAGTGTATAATTAAAATAATAGTGTTTAATAAAAAACTAAAGCCTTATAACCGATAAGTTATAAGACTTTAAATGGTGCGGATAACAGGACTTGAACCTGCACGGGATTTACCACCAGATCCTAAATCTGGCGCGTCTGCCAATTCCGCCATATCCGCAGGACTTGACTATTATATCAAACTATTCTGATTTAATCAATAACTTTTTTCAAAAACGGAGGATTTTTATGGAAACGAGATGGACTAAAGAAGTAAATAAAGATGCGCCGCTTCAGGAATATCCAAGACCGCAGATGAAAAGAAATATCTGGACTAACCTTAATGGTCAGTTTGACTACGCGGTAAGTGATTCTATGGAAAATTTTCCTGCAGAATATGAAGGTAAAATTACTGTTCCTTTTGCGATTGAAGCTCCGCTTTCAGGTGTGGAAAAAAGACTTGATCCTATGGATATCCTTTGGTATCACAAAACTTTTACTTTGTCCGAAGAATTTGATTCAAAACATGTTATTCTTCATTTTGGTGCAGTTGACTGGGAATGCAGAGTTTATATCAACAATCAGTTTGTAGGCGGTCATACAGGTGGTTATTGCCCGTTCAGTTTTGATATTACTGAATTTCTTGTTGAAGGTGAAAATGACCTTTATGTTTCTGTTTTTGACCCTACAGATAAAGGTTGGCAGCAGAGAGGTAAACAGGCAATTGTTCAGAAAGGCTTCTGGTATACTCCTACAACAGGTATCTGGCAGACAGTTTGGCTTGAAGCGGTTGATGAAAAACATATTACTTCTATTAAATTGACTCCTGATATTGATGAATATTGCGTTCATGTTGATGTTGAAACAACTGCAGAGTCTGACTACGAAATTGTTGCTACAGTTTTTGATGACGAAGAAGAAGTTGTATATTCTTCAAGCATTGGTTGTGTAGATGTTATTCCTATGAAACGCTTCAAACTCTGGACACCTGAAAAACCGAATCTTTACAACGTAATGTTTGAACTTTATTATGACGGATTGCTTGTAGATACAGTTGTAAGTTATTTCGGTATGAGAAAGTTTTCAGTTGAAAAAGACGATAACGGATTACCTCGTCTTTTCCTTAATAATAAACCGTATTTCCAGATTGGACTTCTCGACCAGGGTTATTGGCCTGATGGTGTTATGACTCCACCTACAGATGAAGCAATGATTTTCGATATAAAAGTTATGAAATCACTTGGCTTTAATATGCTTAGAAAGCATATCAAGGTTGAGCCTCTGCGTTGGTATTACCATTGTGACAAAATCGGTATGATTGTGTGGCAGGATATGGTAAGTGGTGCAAAACATCCCGGTAATTTCCTTGTAGGTGCAGTTCCGTTTTTCCAGATTAAAGTTAAAGATGATGACTATAGCCTCTTTAATCGTGATGAAAAAGAATGGCGTGACCAGTTTGAAGATGAACTTGAACAGATGATGTCAACTCTTCATAACTGTGTTTCAATCGGTTGCTGGGTTCCTTTCAACGAAGGTTGGGGACAATTTGATGCGAAGAGAATTGCTGAAAAAGTTAAAGCTTTGGATCCGTCAAGAGTTGTTGACCATGCAAGCGGATGGTTTGACCAGAAGGGCGGAGATCTGAGAAGTATGCACAGATACGTAGTTCCTGTAACAAAAGGAAGATCTGACCACAGAGCTTTTGTAGTTTCTGAATTCGGCGGATATTCAAGAATAGTGTCAGGTCATACAATGAACGAGAAAAAAGCTTTTGGTTATCTGATGTATAAAGATAAGGCATCACTTACAAAAGCGTATGAAAAATTATTCAACAAGCAGATTATTCCGCTTGTAAGCAAAGGCTTGAGTGCTGTTGTTTACACTCAGCTTAGCGACGTTGAAAACGAAACAAATGGAATCATGACATATGACCGTGATATTATGAAACTTGATAATGAAGCAATTATCAAAATAAACAAGAGACTTTTTTCAATTCTTGTAAGATAGGGTGAAAGCTTTGGCTGTAAAATCAAGTTCAAAACAAAAACTTTTAAGTCTTATTGATGTTTTTGAAAAACTGACTGATGAAAATAATGTGATTTCTACAAATGAAATTGTAGAAGAACTTGCCAGAAGGGGAATAACAGCAGAAAGAAAATCAATTTATGCTGATATTGCTTTGCTTATCGAAAACGGATACGATATTATTAAAGTGAAATCACCTAAGTCAGGATATTTTCTTGCATCAAGGAATTTTCAGTTGCCTGAAGTGAGATTGATAATCGATGCAGTGCAGTCTGCTGATTTTATCACACCTAAGAAAACGCAGGAGTTAATTGAAAAAATTGGTTCATTAGTAAGTGAAGACCAGTTTCAGATGCTTAAAAGCCAGTTGAGTATTTCAAATAGAGTAAAAACCTTCAATGAAGAAATTTTTTACACTATTGATGTTCTCAACCGTGCTATTGAAGAAAAGAAACAGGTATCTTTCAATTACATCAGGCATAAAATTGAAGCCGGCAAAAGAATTGTTATGGCTTCACGTGAGTTTGTTGTTAACCCTTACGCACTTGTGTGGTCAAATGACCATTATTATCTTATTTGTAACAATCCCAAATATGATAATCTAATGCATACAAGGCTTGACAGAATGCGTAAAGTAAGGATAATCGATGTGCCCGCACGCTCTTTTGAAGAAATTTCAGAATATAAGGGCGAGTTTGATGTGGCAGATTATTCAAATAAAATGTTCAACATGTTTTCAGGTAAGATTTGTGAAATTGAAATCGTTTGTAAAAATGAACTGCTTGAAGACATTGTTGACAGATTCGGTGAAAATGCAACAATCCGAAATGAAGACAGCACAAGGTTTTATCTCAGGGCTGAGGTCGCAATAAGTGAAGGGCTTGTTTCCTGGCTTATGCAATACAGAAACTCGGTTTATGTAAGGAAACCTGAAGAATTGCGCAATCATCTTAAAGAAAAAGCGCAGGAAATAATTGATTTGTACAATTAAATTAATTTATTGACTGTAAAATAAATTAATGATATAATTATTAATTGAAATTTGTAAAAGTGAGGAGAATGTTTATGTCATTTTACATTGGTGTTGACGGCGGAGGAACAAAAACTGCTTATGCACTTTTTGATGAGGAAAAAAATATTGTTGCTGAAGTTAAAACTGAAGGCAGCAACCACGAAAATCTTGAAGGCAGTTTTGATGAAGCTGCAACAATTATCTGGGGTGGTATTACAAAATTGCTCGAAGCAGGTAATGTAACTCTTGATGACATCGGCTTTACTCTCATGGGTCTTGCAGGCATTGACCATCCTTATCAGCACGATGCAATGTGTGAACAGATGAACAAAAGAGGTCTTAAAAACTTTGAAATTTTCAATGACGGATTTATCGTTGTAAAAGCAGGTGCAACAGGTAAAGCTGCTATCGGTTATAACTGTGGCACAGGCACATGCTGTAATGCAATTGACCTTGACGGCAAAATGGTTCAGCTTGGCGGTTTCAGTGAGTTTTCAGATGATAAAGGCAACGGCACATGGGTTGCAGTTAAATCGTTCAAACTTATTTATGATGAACTTGTTCTTGGCCTTGAAAAAACAGCAATGACAGAAATGTTCAAGAAAGAATTTGGTGTTAACACTAAAGAAGAATTTTTAGGCACTCTCGCAATGGCTGAAAGTGAAGAAAGAGGCAGATTTATTATGAGCCTTATCGATTTCTTCTTTGAAGCTTCAAAAATGGGCGATAAACCTGTACTTAAAGCTATTGATGAAATGTCAGAAAGAGGTGCTGACTACATCGTTTCTCACCTTAATTCTCTTAATTTCGGTGATGGTGAAGTAGAAGTTGTTCTTTCAGGTTCAATTCATACAAAACTTCCAAACGAAGTTTATCTTGATTGTCTCAAAAAGAAAATAGCTGAACGTTCAGATAAAAAAGTAAAATATATCAAGCTTACACAGGCCCCTGTTACAGGCTGTGTAAACTGGATTTTCCAGGACTATAAAAACTAAGGAGAATGCAAAATGAAAGAAATTAATGTTGCGGTTATCGGTTCAGGCAGTACATATTGTCCCGAACTTCTTGATGGTTTCATCAAAGCACAGGATTCACTTAAACTTAAAAAAGTGTCTTTTATGGATATCGATGTAAGAAAACGCACAATCGTTGGTGACCTTTGTGTCCGTATGCTTAAAAAAGCAGGTATCGATTGCGAAACAGTTTTCACAGATGACCTTGAAGTTGCTCTCCAGGGTGCAGATTTCGTTCTTACACAGATGCGTGTAGGTAAACTTCCTGCAAGACATCTTGATGAAATTATACCTGTTAAATACGGCCTTATCGGTCAGGAAACAACAGGTATCGGCGGCTTCTTCAAAGCACTCCGTACAATTCCTGAAATTCAGAAAATTACAGATTGCATGGAAAGAATCTGTCCCGATGCATGGCTTATCAACTTCACAAATCCTTCAGGTATCATCACAGAATTCCTTCTTAACCACACAAAGGTTAAAGCAATCGGTCTTTGCAACGTGCCGATTGATATGATCGATGACGTCAAAGAAATCACAGGACCTGACACTGAAGTTACATATGTTGGTCTTAACCATCTCAGCTGGATTACTTCAATCGTAAAAGACGGAGAAGAGCTTCTTCCCAAACTTATTGAAGAAGGTTTCTCACCGAAAGTTATGGCTAACATCAAAGATGATGGTTTCTCACTTGAATGTCTTAAGGCTATTGAAGGTATTCCTTCATCATATCTTCAGTATTACTACAACAGAAACGCTAAAATTGAGCATCTTAAAGAAGATAAAAAGAGCCGTGCAATGGTTTGTATGGAAATCGAAGAAGATTTGCTTAAAATGTATAGCGACGAAGAGCTCTGCATTAAACCTGCACTTCTCGATAAACGTGGCGGTCACAAGTATTCACTTGCTGCAGTTTCACTTATCGATTCTATCGCAAACGACAAAAGAGATGTTCACGTTGTTAACATCAAAAATGATGGTACACTTCCCTTTATGGAAGATGACGACGTTGTTGAAATCAGTGCAGTAATCGGTGCTGACGGTGCAACTCCCGTTCCTGTAAAGAAAAAGACAAACAGACATATGCAGGGTCTTATGCAGTCTGTAAAAGCTTATGAAAAATATGCTGTTGAAGCAGCACTTAACGGCGATGACGAAGCAGCTATGAAAGCACTTATGGTCCATCCTCTTATCGGTGACTATGAAAATGCAAAAGCTTGCTACGAAGAAATGAAAGTAGCACACAGAAACTATCTTGACAGATTTTATAAATAATTAAAACGAAAGGACTGTATCAACAAAATTAATCTTGATACAGTCCTGTTTTTCAGTTTACTACGTTTATCGGCTTGCCGTCAACAAATGCTTTTATATTCTGTTTGGTGACTTCCATAAGTCTTGCTCTTGTTTCTTTTGCAGCCCACGCAATGTGTGGCGTTACAATTGCGTTTTCAAGGCTTGTGATTTTGTCATCAACAGGTGGTTCATTCAGAAGCACATCCAATCCCGCACCTGCAATTATATTGTTTTTAAGTGCATTTTTTAATGCATCTTCATCAACTGTTGCACCGCGTGAAGTGTTGATAAAATATGCTGTGTTTTTCATTTTACTGAAAAATTCTTCATTTGCCATTTTTTCTGTTTTGTCAGTAAGAGGGCAGTGTAAACTTACAAAGTCTGAATTTTCAAGTAATATGTCAACATCGCAGAATTTTATGTTTTCTGTGTCTTCACCGGGGTGATTGGTGTTTACCAAAACTTTCATATTGAATGCTTTTGCAATTTTTGCAACAGCTTTTCCTATTGAGCCGTAGCCGATAATGCCGAGATTTTTGCCGGAAAGTTCAGTCAACGGTGCAGCCATATAGCAGAAATGTTTACAATTTTGCCAGTCGCCATTACGTGTTGATGTTGAATGTTCTTTGATGCGTGATGCAAATTGCAGAATAAAAGCAAAAGTAAGTTGTGCAACTGAATTTGTGCTGTATGCAGGCACATTTGAAACAGGAATGTTTCTTTCACGTGCATAGTAAATATCGGTGATGTTATAACCTGTGCTCAGTAAATCAATAAACTTAACATCAGGGAGCTTTTCAAGAATATCTTTACCTAAAGGTGTTTTGTTGGTAATTACAATATCTGCTCCTTCGCAACGAGAAAGGATGTCTGCTTTTTCCGTTCTGTCATAAACAGTGTATTCTCCGTATTCTCCGAGCCAATCCCAGGAGAGGTCACCGGGATTAACTGTATAGCCATCTAAAATAATTATTTTCATATTAAACCTCTTTTCTGCAATTTTTCACATATAATTATATAGATTATGTGATTAAATTTCAACATTCAGGCGGTAAAATATGCGGAAAATTTTTATTATAGGTGCCAAGAAACCTAATCTTATGAGTCTGACTGCAGTTGTTCTGATTCTGCTTTCGTCAGCATTATTTATATTTTTGCTTTTGTTGCAAATTATTGATTTGAAAATATGGTATGATAAATATCAGATTTTATTGGATAACCTTGAGTTTCGGGTTGCTGCACTCAATGGCAAATGGGTGATTGTTGTTTCGGTTTTTTTGCTGTTTTCTCTTAAGGCAGTTTTGCCGATTCCGATTTTTCCTATTTCGTGTGTGTGCGTTATTTCGTCGATGGTGTTTTCACCTTTGATATCTCTTGCAATAAATGTGGCAGGTTTTATGTTTCTTTTTGCTATCAGATACCATATAGGCGAAGGTGAAAAATCATTACCATATAAGTTTCTGAAAACATACGATGAAATACGTGATTTTCTGAAACTTGATTCCAACGGAAATCCCTGGGTTCTTTTAATTGCAAGACTTATCCCGCTATTTCCTATAAATACTGTAAGTTCAGTATATGGTGGAATTAAATATAAATTTAATAAGTATTTGTATATATCTTTACTTGGCTTTATGCCTAAAATTTTAACTTATACAATTATCGGACGCAATGCGTTCAACCCTTTTTCAGCATCATTTATTGTTCCCCTGATGTTTTCTTTTCTGTTTTCGGGGGTAGGTTTGCTGATAATGAGAAAATTAATTTTAATCATCAGGAAGAAAGGTGAAGAAGATGTTAAAAACAAAAATTAGTTCAGGTGCTTACGATAGTGATCTTAAAAGAGTATATGTAAGCGATGAAGCAGTTCTTGAGCAGAGAGAAAGATATATAAATCTTGCAAATCTGTTTGAAGAGGAATACGGCAACAATGATTCACTTTCATTTTACAGTGCACCCGGCAGAACAGAGGTTTGCGGAAACCACACTGACCATAACAATGGTAAAGTTCTTGCTGCTGCAGTTAATCTTGATGCTGTTGCAGTGTGTGCAAAAAAAGAAGGTAATATCACAAGAGTTAAATCTGTAGGATATGATATGGACACAGTTGATATTACAGATATGAATGTTCATGAAGATGCTTATGGAACATCACGTGAACTTATCAGAGGTATGTATGCAGGCTTTATTGAGAGAGGCTATAATGTAGGTGCTTTTGATGCATACACAACTTCGTCAGTTCTTTCAGGTTCAGGTCTTTCAAGCTCTGCAGCTTTTGAAGTTCTTATCGGCACTGTGCTTAACCATATGTTCAATGATGGTAAGATTTCTCCTGTTGAAATAGCACAGATTGCTCAGTTCTCAGAAAATAAATATTTTGGAAAGCCCTGCGGACTTATGGACCAGATGGCTTCATCTGTGGGTGGTTTCGTTAAAATTGATTTTAAAGATACAAAAGACCCAGTAATTACAAAACTTGATTTCGACTTTGCAGCTTGCGGTCATTCACTTTGTATTGTCAATACAGGAGGTAGCCACGCTGATCTTACTCCTGAATATGGTGCTGTAAGAAGCGAAATGGAATCTGCAGCGGCAGTTTTCGGCAAAAAGGTTTTAAGAGAAGTTTGTCCTGAAGAATTCAATAAAAATGTTGCTCTTGTACGTGAAAAAGCAGGGGACAGAGCAGTGCTTCGCGCAATGCACTTTTTTGCAGATAATGCACGTGTTGATTTTGAAGCTGATGCACTTAATAACGGTGATTTTGAATCATTCAAGAAAGGTATAATTGAAAGCGGTCGTTCTTCATATATGTACAATCAGAATGTTTATCCTTCATCAGCACCTGCTGATCAGCCTGTGAGTATCGGTCTTTGTGTTGCTGAAAGACTTCTTAAAGATTCAGGTGCTTGGCGTGTTCATGGCGGTGGTTTTGCAGGCACAATGCAGGCATTTGTTCCTGAAAATAAGCTTGATGAATATCTGTCAGAAATGAAGAGCATTTTCGGCGAAAAATCTTGTTATGTTTTGTCAATCCGTCCTTGCGGTGGCGTTAAAGTGTTAGGAGAATAATGCTATGAAATGCGAAAGAATATATCTTTATGAAGACAGACAGGATGTTTATCTTGATACATATGTCCGCGATACTTCACCTGAATATCCTACAAATAAACGTCCTGCAATGCTCATTTTCCCGGGTGGCGGTTATGGTTTCTGTTCTGACCGCGAAGCAGAGCCGATTGCAAACCAATACCTTGCAGCAGGTTTGAATTGCTTTGTTCTTCGTTATTCAATTGGTGAAAATGCTTCAAGAAGAATGCCTGAATTCAGCCAGCCTTTACTTGACGCATCACTCGCGATGGCGATTATAAGAAAAAACGCTGAAGAATGGAATATTGATACAGATAAAATTGCAATTATCGGTTTTTCGGCAGGCGGTCATCTTGCAGGAAGCCTTGCAACAATGTGGAACGATGAAGCAATCTGGAATGAACTTGATATTCCTGCAGAAAGCAATAAGCCGAATGCAGCTATTCTAGCATATCCTGTTCTCACTTTCGGCAAAAGAACACATGGCGGCACGAGAGACAATCTTCTCGGTAAATACTGCGACGATGAAGCTCTGGTGAAGAAATATTCACTTGAAAATAATGTATCAAAAGATACTCCTCCCACATTTATTATGCATACTGCAGAAGATGGCTCAGTGCCCGTTGTTAATTCACTCAATTTTGCAACATCGCTTTCTCAGAATGAGATACCTTTTGAACTGCATGTTTTCCCATTTGGCGGTCACGGAATGTCAACCGGCACAAAAGAAGTCTGCCATGTTGAAAACAAACATGCAGCAAGATGGGTTGAACTTTCTGTGAAATGGCTTAAACAAACTTTTGATATGTAATTGATATGAAACCTCTGATTAATTCAAATCAGAGGTTTTTTGTTTGCTTTTTTAAATATTATGTGAAAAATATAGTTTTTTTGATAATTTTTAATAAAAAAACATTGAAATTTTGCTTTGATTGGTATATTATTATATGGGTATGTATTTGCCTAAATGTATCCTCTCGGAGGCTTAGTTATGAAAATTACAAAGTTGAAAAAATTATTCGTGTGCATTCTTGCACTTGTTATGGTTATGAGCGCAACTTCTGTTGTGCCATTGGCTGCAGATATATGGTCAGGAGGCGTAGCTCAGGTTATTCCTGCACAGTCAAATGATGGCTTTTATCTTATCCAGACAGCAGAAGACCTCGCTTGGTTTGCTGCGCAGGTTAATGGTGATGCCGGTAATGCAACTATGAAAGCACGTCTGATGAATGACATTTATCTTAATGATATAGAAAATATGGAAAATCCTAAAAACTGGACTCCTATCGGTGACTATGCAAACAACGGCAGAGTTTTCAGCGGTATTATTGACGGTAAAGGATTTACTATTTATGGTTTGGTTATAAATACTACAAATGATTACCAGGGTTTGTGCGGTTATCTTGAAAACGGCCAGGTTAAAAACCTTAATCTTGTTTCAACTTACGTTTATGCTGAAAAATTTGTGGGTACTGTGTGTGGTTATGCAGATAGCAAAAGTTCAATTACTCAGGTTGTTGTTACTGACGGACACATTGGCGGCGGCGAAGATGTTGGTGGTATAACAGGTTATCTCAGAGATTCGGGTAATATTTCATTCTGCGGTTTTGCAGGTGAAATCAATGCAAGAGGCGTACGTGTAGGCGGTATTACCGGATGTGTATTTGCCGAAAGCACAATTTCACAGTCATACAATCTGGCTACTGTTTATTCTGATAGCAAATATGTAGGCGGTATTGCTGGTACAAACTCAGCAAGTAAAATTATCAGCTGTTACAACAGGGGTAAAGTTTCCGGTGATTTGCGTGTAGGCGGTATCGTTGGTAATAACGTTGGTGATATCGCATCTTGCTACAATGCTTCTGAAGTTGAATCAATTTCTGACCCTCCGGGACTTACAGGTGCTATCGCAGCATTCTATTATTTGTCAAATATCACAGAGTGTTATTATGATTCTGAACTTTTTACAGGAAAAGAAGATAATGGTATTCCTATGGCTTCTGATGAAATGAAGCGTCACGGTTTTATTTCAATTCTCAACAGTTCCGCAGGTAACTTCTATTACGACTATCTTCAGAAAAATAATGGCTATCCCATTATGTCATGGCAGGCTGACCAGAATTTATGGGACGGCTCGCTTCTTGAACCTAAAAAATCAACTGATGGTAAATATTATCTTATTAATAATGGTCGTGAGCTTGCATGGTTTGCAGCTCTTGTAAACGGTACACTTGAAGATGTTCCTCAGAATACAGGGGCAAACGCAATGCTTCTCAACAGTATTGTTCTTAATATAGGTAATCTCGGCGAAGATTCAAATGTATGGACTCCTATCGGTTCAGAATTCAGCGAATACACAGGTGAATTTGCAGGTAACGGATTCAGCATCCGTGGTATGTATATTCCTGAAGGTGATGTAGTTGGTCTTTTTGGTGCTACAAGTGCCACAGCCGATATTTCAGACATTACAATTACAGAATCAATTATCAATGGCGGTGATGCGGTAGCTCCCGTTGTTGGTGTTAACTTTGGCTCAGTTCATGGTGTAAAAGTTATTTATACAACTGTAAATGGTGTAAATAACGTTGGCGGTATCGTTGGTGAAAACGGTAACTCCGGCAGGATAATTGAATCATCAAGCATTTATTCAGATGTTATTGGTGAAGAAAAAGTAGGTGGTATTGCCGGTTATGCTTTGATTGACTCTGTTATTGAAACTTGTTGTTCGTTCAACGATGTGTCAGGCAAACAGGCTGTAGGCGGTGTCGTTGGTGAAACAGAAGCAAATATTTCACGTTCTTTCAATGCAGGTAATGTTATCGCAACAGAAACTTATGCAGGTGGTATTGCAGGCAGAATTAGTGGCGGAGCAACAGTTTCTAACTGTTATAACACAGGTGCAGTTTCATCAGAATCAAGAGCAGGCGGTATTGCCGGTCAGCTCAGACAGCAGGGTATCATTGATTGTACATATTCAATTGGTAATGTTTTTGGTATAGACGGCAGCACAGATAACATCAATGCAATCCTTGGTAATCTTGTAAACGGTACTGTTACCAACTCATATTTTGATAAAGAAAGATATACAATTGCAGATACATATGCAACAGGTCTCAGAACAAAACAGATGACAGGCACAGGTGCAATGTCAGGTCTTTCAGGTTTTTCTCATGAATACTGGATTCCTACTGCAGATACAGAATTCTTTGTAAATTATCCTCAGCTTGATACCTTTAACTCATCTTCTGACTATGATTTATATGATATTTCAGTGGAAAGCGTTCAGTATCTTAAGGAAGGTCTTATCTGTAAAGTTATCGGTGTAAATGAAACATCATATTACAAAACACTTACAGAGGCTGCTGCTAAAATCGGCACCAGCTCAGGTATAGTTGAAATCACAGCAGACCTTTCTGTTGGAACAGAAGTTGTAATTGAGGGTGATGTGACAATTATTCCGACTGATGATACAATTACAATCACAAGAGTAAAACATTATTTCGGGCAGGTATTTACTGTTAAAGATGGTGGTGTTCTTAATTTTGGTGCAGATGATGCTACCTATGCAGCACTCGATATAAATGGTAATAATGTTACAGATATCACAAATACCAAATTTGCAAGTTCTCTTATTACTGTTGAAGACGGCGGCGTATTCAACTGCTATGATGTGAATACATACAATAACACAGCTCTTAACGGTGGTTTCGTTAATAACCAGGGCGAAGTTAACTTCTACGGCGGAACCATAAAAGATGGCACAGCTATTCAGGCAGGTGGCGTTATTTATAATAAAGGTGATCTGAATATCTATGCTGCAGAAATGTTAAACAACAGCGCTAAACTTGCAGGTGGTGTACTCTTTAATGCAGGTGGTGTTGTTAATATAGAAACAGGTGCTGATATTCATAACAACACATCAGGTGAAGGTGGCGCATTGTATGTTGGTGGCGGCACTGTAAACTTACGCGGTGGTTCAATCTATCTTAACTCTGCTTCATACGGCGGTGCAATCTCAATTGCCCAGAACGGTAAAGTAATGTTATATGATGGTTCAGTTTACAATAATACAGCAACTGTAAGCGGTAATGGTATTTACACTGAAGGTACACTTAATTTCTATTCAGGCGGTTATATTGATGCATCAAATGATATTTTCCTGCCTACAGGTGAAACAATCACAACAATGGCAAAATCAGTTTATGCTTCACCCGTAGCTACAGTTACGCCGGAAACTTACTATGAAGGTGCAAAAATCATAAGTGGTAATTATACTGCTATGAACGCAAACCTTTTCACAATTACTCCGGAAGCAGAAACAGAGTGGCATATAAATTCAGGTGGTAACCTTACTTCAAGCGAAATTAAATATGTTCTCAAAGCAAGTTTCTTTGAATCTGATGATGTGCCTTATACATCTATTGAAGAAGCGATGGCTGATATAGGAGATAATCCGGCAGTTATTCAGTTGATTGATGATATTACTTTGAAAGAAACAGTTGTTGTAAAAAGCGATATTATATTTGAATCAGACGGAACAGCACATACTATTTCTGTTCCTGCCGGCTTTGAAGGTCCTATGTTCAGTGTGGAAAACGGTGCAGTACTTTCACTTGGTAGTCTTGCTGATGATTATGAAACCGATGTGCTTTATATTAATGGTTCTAATGTAACAGCAGATGCTATAGTTGACGTGAAAGATGGTTCAGTTAAAATATATTCCGGTACCGTAGTTTTTGGTGCGGATGAAATTGATAGTGCTATTAAATCTGTTGGTGTCATTGAAATGCATGGAGGTAAAGTTACTGAAAATGCAGTTAATGTTGGTGCTATTTATATAGCTGATGGTTCATTCAATTTCTTTGCAGGTACTATTTTTGATAATACAAACATTGGTATTTATTCAGATGGCACATTAAATATTTATGATGGTGCAGGTGTTGATGAATCAAATATTGTTTATCTTACAGACGGAAAAGTTATCAATGTTCAGAGACCTGATCCTGTTTATGATGAAGATGGTAATGAAATTGAACAGGAATATATTATTCCCGATAAGATTGCTACCATTGATTATGAAAAATACTATGTTGATACTCCAGTAATTTCAACCAAAGATGATGTAAGTAAATATTCAGGCAAATTCAGCGTAATAGACCCGATATACACTGTTGATGACGATAGTATTCTTCGTGCTGATTATCACGAGATTAAAGACAATGCAACTATAAAAATCAACGATGATTATGTATATAATCTTTCAATTAATTCTTACACTGTAAAGAGCCTTTGCCTGCAGTATAAAAACACAAACATTGCTGTTTATGACGAAAATTCTGCAGAAAAAACTGAGGATGAAAAGATTGGTACAGGCGATAGAGTTGTATTGCTCGATTCAAGTGGCACTGTATACAGAGAACTGTCTGTTATAATTTATGGTGATGCAGATGGTGATGGTGACGTTAATGCAAATGACTCTTTCGTTACCAAAATGTATATTTACGGTTGGTTTGAACCTGAGCAGTTTACAGCAGCACAGCTCGAAGCAATGGATGTAAACCATGATGGATTAGTTGATGAAACAGATGCTCTTATTATGGAAAAAGTAGGTGTCGGCACAGGTGTTATTGTGCAGTCACGCATATTTTAATGTAAAAATCCCTTGATATATTTCAAGGGATTTTTTATGCTTGAAAAATTATTGTTTTGATGATATGATTAATATGTGAATCTGATATATGTGATTAAAGGGGGATTTCTGATGAAGAATAAAACTATAAAAGTATTTTCTCTTATTTTTGCAGTTTTAATGTTGTTTTCAACTGCATTGACTGCTTCCGCTGCTACGGTTAACACAAATGCTAAAGTTGAAAAAGTAGAAATTGAAGATATGACTGTACGTTACAGAGGTAAACAAGGTGTAAAAGTAACTCTGCATACAACTGATAAAAATCTGGGATATAAGGTTGAATATTTTTCTTCTGATGAAAGTATTTTTACTGTTGATGAAGAAGGCTATGTTATAGCTGGAGAAAGAGGAATCGCAGAAATCACTGTAAAAATAACAGATGATAATGGAAATATTGTTACTGACACTGCAGAAATTGAAGTGAAATTCAGCTCACGTCAGTGGGTTATATATCTTTTCTTTTTCGGTTGGATATGGTATTAATAGCTTATAATTCAAAATTTCCGATAATTGTTTAAACGATTATCGGAAGTTTTTTTATAAAAACACAATTTGTCGTAATTTGTGTTAAATATTTTATTGACAATATATTCATTTAGGTTTAAAATATACTATGTATAAGTTTGTAATTTCTGAAAGGATGATTTTTATGAGTGATATCAACAAGTTATACGATTTATGGTGTGAAAAGGCTACAAATGATGCTGACCTTATTAATGAACTTGAATCAATCAAAGGTAATGAAAATGAAATCAATGACAGATTTTATCGTTCATTAGAGTTTGGCACAGGCGGTCTCAGAGGCGTTATTGGTGCCGGTACAAACAGAATGAATATTTACACTGTTAATCAGGCAACTCAGGGTCTTGCAGATTATCTTAAAGAAAATTTCGAAAAGCCATCTGTTGCAATTGCATATGACTCAAGAATCAAATCAGATCTTTTTGCTAAAAGTGCAGCATGTGTGCTTGCAGCTAACGGAATCAAAGTTTATATTTATAAAGAGCTTGTTCCCACCCCCATGCTTTCATTTGCAGTAAGACGTCTTGAATGTTCTTCAGGTATCGTTATTACAGCAAGCCATAATCCTGCAAAATATAATGGCTTTAAATGTTATGACCCCCGCGGTTTCCAAATGACGGATGAAGGCGCAAAGGCAACATATGAATATATTCAGAATGTTGATATTTTTGACGATGTTAAAGTTATGGATTTTGATATTGCAGTTGAAAATAAGAGAATTGAATATATCGAAGACTGGCTTATCAAAGAATTTTTTGATTGCGTTGAAGAACAGCGTGTGGATAAAGAAGCATGTGTTGACAGCGATCTTAAAATTATCTATACACCTCTTAACGGCACAGGTAACAAACCTGTTCGTAGAATTCTTAAGAGATTAGGTCTTACAAATGTGAGAGTTGTTCCTGAACAGGAATATCCCGATGGTAATTTCCCCACAGCACCTTATCCGAACCCTGAAATCCGTCAGGCGTTTGAATGTGCTCTTAAAATGGCCGCAGAAGAAAGTGCAGATTTGCTTCTTGCAACTGACCCTGACTGTGACCGTGTTGGTATTGCAGTTAAAAAAGGTAATGATTACCGTCTTATGACTGGTAATGAAGTTGGCGCTATGCTTACTGAATATATTCTTTCAACAAAGAAAAAGGAAGGCACATTGCCTAAAAAACCGATTGTTGTTAAAACTATTGTTACAAGTGAGCTTATCAGATCTATTGCTGATAAATATCATACAGAAACTGCAGATTTGCTTACAGGGTTCAAATATATCGGTGAACTTATTACTCAGCTTGAAGAAAAAGGTGAAGCAGAACGTTATGTTCTCGGTATGGAAGAAAGCTACGGCTACCTTGCAGGCACTTATGCAAGAGATAAAGATGGCGTTGTTGCTGCAATGCTCATCACAGAAATGGCAGCTCATTACAAGAAGATGGGCAAAACTCTTGCCGATGTTATGGACGAAATTTATGCTGAACATGGCATTTATCTCAACACACTTCTCAACTTTGCTTTTGAAGGTGCAGAAGGTATGGCTACAATGAGCAAGATGATGGATAGTTTGCGTCAGAATCCTCCGGCAAGCATTGCAGGACTTAATGTTGAAAAAGTTTCTGACTATAAAACAAGTATTGCAACTGAAACAAAGACAGGAATCAAGAGTCATATTGATTTGCCCAAATCAAATGTTTTATCTTATTCACTTGAAGATGGTTGCTCTGCAATTGTTCGTCCTTCAGGCACTGAGCCTAAAATCAAAATTTATATCACAGCACATGCTGATAACTTTGATGCTGCTGATAAAATTACAGAAGATATCACAGATGATATGAAAAAAATTCTCGGTATTTAAAAGATATGGTGGGTTTATAATATATGCTTGATAAAAAGGTTATAAGAATAATTGCAATAGTGATGGCGGCACTTATGGTGCTTGGCGTTTTTGGTGCAGCAATTTCATCTCTGGCTGCAAGCGAAGATGTGATTGTTGCTTCAATTCCTGCAACAGGGCAGCGTGATACAACACTTCCCATTATAATTGCTGTTGCTTCATTGCTTGTGGCAATAATCTGCGTGATTATGGCACCTAAAAAGAAAAAAAAGCCTATAGAAAACGTTGAAAACGATTATATTGAAGAAGATGCTGTTGAGAGAGGACTCAATTTCTTTACATCAAGAAAAGAAGATGTATATATTGAGATGCCTGAAGATACAGTGGAATCTCCAGAAGACGAAGCAATTGAAGAATAAACTTGAGCACCGCTGTCACAAAATGACGGTGGTGCTTTTGTCGCTAAAATTAATGATATGGTGAGAATATGATTATATGCAATAATAAAATTGCTGAAGGTTGGCACGCTGACCCTGAGGCAAGAATTTATAACGGAAAGTATTATATTTATGCCACTCGCTCTGCACCGTTTGAAAAACAACTTAACCTTGATGCATATTCTTCTGAAGATGGTAAAACATGGGTAAAGCACGAAAGCATAATTGAAATGTCTGATTTTCCGTACACTGAAAAAGCAGTGTGGGCACCTACAATAATTGATAAAAACGGAAAATATTATCTTATTTTTGCAATTAATGATATTCATTCCGATGATGAGCCGGGAGGCTTAGAAATAGCAGTTTCAGATAAACCCGAAGGACCATTCAGGACTCTTATGGGCAAAACGCTTGTGGGAGAAATAATCAACGGTGCTCAGCCCATAGATGCTCATCTTTTTAAAGATGATGACGGCACAATTTATCTTTATTATGGTGGCTGGGGTCATTGTAATATGTGTATTATGAATGATGACATGACAGGTTTTGTGCCTTTTGAAGATGGTGAGATATTCAAAGAAATAACTCCACCTGATTATAGGGAAGGTCCGTGCATGTTCAAAAAAGACGGCAGATATTATTTTATGTGGTCAAAAGGAAATTGGACTGACGATTCATATGGTGTTTGCTATTGCATTACTGACAATCCTTCAGGTCCATTTGAAGATGGAATTTTGATTTTATCGACTGATATGTCAGTAGCTAAAGCACCCGGACATCACGGGTATTTTGAAGATGATGGTAATTGGTTTATTGTTTATCATCGCAGACCTCTAGAAGAAACTGACTGCAATTCAAGAATGTTGTGCATTGATAAAATGAATTTCAATGGCGAAAAAATTGAAAAAATTCAAATGACTTAAAGGTGATTTTATATGAAAACTGATATTTATTATCAGAATGTGATTGCATCTGTTTATAATGATTTCCTGAAAAAGAGTAATCGTTTTTCACATTTTGTTATATTGGGTGAAGATGGTAATTACTTTTTCGAAACATTGAAATATTTGTTTTCAACTTGTGATACAAAAAGTTTTTCTTGTAACGATGAACATTTTTTATCGGATAATTTTTGTGTAATTTCTGTTTTTCATTCAGCTGAAGATAAAGACAGTATTCTTGCGAAACTTGAAAAAACAGTTTTCTTGCCGGGATGTCAGAAATGTCTGATCTTTGACGATAATACACTTGAAAGTGCCGATTTTCTTGTTTCAGAGCGTGAATATTGCGTGCTGAATAATAACAATGCGATTTTTGAAAAAGCAAAGTTTTTCCTTCGCAGTGTTCCGGTAATTTATTTTGTTTCTGATGAAATAATAGGACCTGGTTGCGGATTTGATAATGAACTTGAAAAAATCAGTTCAACAGGCAGAATCGTTGTTGAAAACAAAGATGTTTCATCTGTTTCAGGCTATACTTATATTACAGATGCTCTGTTTGCTTTGATTTTCGGCCTTTCAGGATTGAAAAACGGAAATGTTTATAATGTTTCTTCTTTTAATGCATCGCTCGGAGATATTAAACAGAAAATTTATAATATGTTTAAAGAAAAGTTTTCTTTTTCTTGTTCTCTCGATAGTTGTGAATCGCTGAAAACAAAGGCTCTTTGCTCTTTGAAAATCAAAAAGTCCGGCATTGAATTCACAGGCATTGAGGAAGCTGTTTTTTCTATTGTGTCATCATATTTTGATTTGGAATACGATTACAAAAAAAGACTGCCTCAGTATTGTTCAAAACTTGAACTTCTCAAAAAGATTGAACTTGATATTCTTAAAGAAATTGACAGAATATGCAAAAAACACAACATAAAGTATTTTCTTACAGGTGGTTCTCTGCTTGGTGCGATAAGGTATGGCAAAAGCATTCCGTGGGATGATGACCTTGATATCGGAATGTTAAGAAGTGATTTTGAAAAATTCAGAAGAGTATGTCCTGAGGAAATTGACAGAAATAAATTTGCATATGCATCGTACACAACGGAAGAAAACTGCCACTATCTTTTTGATAAAATAAGATTGAAGAATACATATTTTTCAACTGAATTTTCTTCAGATTATAAAATTCAGGATGGTGTGTTTGTTGATATCTTTGTTTATGATACAACGTCTGAATCTGCGAAAATGCAGAAGTTACATATCAATCTTGTGAAAACGGCAATCCGTTTTATGAACATCAAATGGACAGGGAAAGTTAACAGTAATATGAACGGATATATGTTGTCAAAACTTATTGGTCCTTTCATCAGGCTTATGTCTTTTAATATGCTTCATAAATTTTCAGAAAAATCATTGAAATTCTTCAATAAAAAAGATTCAGCTTATCTTATTGATGGCACAGGCCTTAACATAAACAGGGGTGCATTCAGAAAAATATGTCTCGAAAAAACAAAAGAAATTGTTTTTGAAGGTGTGACTGTTCCCGTGCCTGAAAATTATGATGAGTTTCTTAAACATGTATATGGAGAAAAATATCTTGAAGAACCGCCGATTTATATGAGAAGCGGAACTCATGATTTTGTCCGTCTTGATCTTGGCGAATATGTTGCAGATAATTCATCTGCACACAAAGAACAATCCCTTGATGGTGAATTATTTTCATATACATTGTAAAGAATAACATTAAGTTTAAATTTTTTTTAAAATCTATTGCTGTTTTTAGTATAAAAATATATAATAAGATTAACCAATTTTTAGTAAAGGAGAATGGTTATGTCCGAAAAAATGAAATTGGATATTAAAAAGACCATACTTATCGGCTTTGGCTTTATGTCAACTTCCATAGCATGGAATATTTATGATCCATACATTACAAAAATTCTTCAGAATGTTCTTCAGAGTAATGCAACAATTACTGCATGGAGTAATGCACTTATGCAGAGATTTCCCGCATTGTTGGAATTCTCAAAATCTCAGGGTAATGACGGACTTTCACTTGTTCCGTTGTTTATTGGTATTATTATGACATTTGATAACATCTTTGGTGTTATTTTCCAGCCTACATTCGGTAAACTTTCTGACAGGTGCCGTTCAAAATATGGTAAACGCAGACCGTTTATTTTCTTTGGTGCACCTATTTCTGCTTTGCTTTTTGTATTGATACCTTTAGTTTTCCTGAAGGTCGGCAGCCTTCCTGTGCTTATGGCAACAATTATTTTGTTTGTTTTCACGATGTCGTTGTGGAGAGCACCTGTTGTTGCACTTATGCCTGATCTTACACCTTCTGAACTGAGAAGTGAAGGTAACGCAATTATCAACCTTTGCGGTGGTTTAGGTGGCCTTATTGGTATGATTTCAGGCACTATTATTACTGCTGTTTTCACAATGATTTACGGTAAAGATAATTTCAGTGAATTCCAGACATATCCTTATGTTTTCCTTATTGGTGCAGCAGTAATGGTTATTGCTGTGTTTGTGCTCCGCTTCTTTGTTCACGAGCCTGACAGCAGACTCAAAGCTGTTGCTGATGCAAGAGAAGCAGAAGCAATTGCGAAAGCTGAAAAAGAAGAGAAAGAACGACTTAAAGCAATGAAGCTTTCTAAAGGCGAACGCAAGAGCCTTGTGTTTATGTTGGCAGGTCTCTTCTTCCTTTTCTGCGGTTCAAATGCAATTACAACTTTCTTTGCACTGTTTGCAGAAGAAGTTCTCCACAAGAAAACTTCTGAAGCAACTTTCCTTATGGCTGTTTTTGCAGTTTGCTCAATGGCTGCTGCAATTCCTGCAGGTAAAATCGGCAAAAAAATCGGCAGAAAAAAGACAATTCTCATTGGTCTTTGTATGTTTGCAACATTGTCAGTTGCTTACTTCTTCAGAAACAGCTCTGCACTCAACTGGCTAATCTGGATTCTTCTTGTTGTAGGTGGTGTGGCAAATATGCTTATCACTGTAAACACACTTCCGCTTGTTCTTGAAATCGGCGGTCAGGAAAAAATCGGTACTTTCACAGGCTATTACTATACTGCAACGTTCTCTGCGCAGATTGCTGCTCCTATTGTTTTCGGTATGTTCAGTATGTTCACAGGCACATACAGCACATTGTTTGTATTCAGTCCTGTAGCATTTATTCTTTCACTTCTCTGTATCCTTTTTGTAAAACACGGCGAAGCAATTCCTGATGATATGATAAAAGAAGCGGAGATGTCAGATGACTGATAATTCAATTAGTGCAAAACCCCAATATATGTTTGACCGCCTGACAGATATAACAGTAAATCATCTGAAAGAAATGGGTGTCAAATTAGTAGCGATTGACCTTGACAACACATCTGTTTATGACTGTACGATTACTCCTATAAAAGGTGTAAAATCATGGATTAAAAAAGTTAAAGAAGCAGGTTTTAAAATGGCTATTGTTTCTAATTCTTTTGAATTGAGATGTAAAGTTATGGGAAAGATGTTTGACTGTGTTTCCTATGGTTCTGCCAATAAACCCGATACAAAAATGATGTTTCGTGCAGTGGAAGATGCAGGCGTAAAAATTCATGAAATGGCACTTATCGGCGACAGGCTTTTTACTGACATAAAGGGAGCTAACAGCTGCGGTGCAGTTTCAGTGTATGTTAAGCCATATAAGAAAGAGCTTATAATTCCTTTTTATTGGAAAAAAGCAAGACAAGATGAAGTTAATTATTTTAAATCAATCAATATCGACAGAGATCTGAAAACAATCTATTATAAATAACTCAAATGGCTGTGTTTTAGAAAACACAGCCATTTTTTGCTATTTTTTTTGCATTATTGTCATAATTTATCATATTTATTTATTGCGTAAAAAATATATTTGTGTTATAATATTGTGATATTGTAGATAAGTATGTGTATGAGGCGTTAAAGATGATTATTTTGGGAATTGACCCGGGTTATGCAATCGTAGGCTGCGGTGTAATTGAATATAAAAATAACCATTTCAGAGTGATTGAATATTCTGCAATCACTACTCCGGCAGGCATGCCTTTTAACAGGCGTCTTGAAGTGATTTACGATGGTGTTGATGATTTAATCAAACGCACTCATCCTGATGCTTTATCTATTGAAAAGCTGTTTTTCAACTCTAACCAGAAAACAGTTATTGATGTAGGACAAGCCAGAGGCGTAATAATGCTTGCAGCGCAGAAAAACAGACTGCCTGCTTTCGAATATACACCGTTGCAGGTTAAACAGAGTGTTGTAGGTTATGGCAGAGCAGAGAAAAAGCAGGTTCAGGAAATGACCAAAATGCTTCTGCATCTTGATAAAATTCCAAAGCCTGACGATGTTGCCGATGCTTTGGCTATGGCAATTTGTCACGCACACGCACACGGTTCATTACTCGGTAAAATCAGATAAAGGTTGTGATTTGATTGTATTACAGTTTAAGAGGAAAACTGATTTTTTCTGATGAAACTTCCCTTGCTATTGAATGCGGCGGAGTAGGTTATTTGTGTTCTGCAACTGCAAACACGCTTAAGCGTTTGCCTAAAACAGGGGAGGAAGCTTTTGTTTTCACTCACCTTAATGTGCGCGAAGATGCAATGGACCTTTTCGCTTTTTATGATAAAAAAGAACTTGAATGTTTCAAACAACTGACATCCGTTTCAGGCGTAGGACCGAAAGCCGCACTTGCAATTCTGTCAAGACTCAGCCCTGAAGCACTTGCAGCAAGCGTTGCAGTAGGTGATGTAAAGGCAATTACTCAGGCACAGGGTGTAGGACCTAAGCTTGCACAGAGAGTTGTGCTTGAACTTAAAAATAAACTTAAAATCGACCTTGAAGAAGCAGTGGGAATTCTTAAGGAAGAAGATATGGTATCATCTCAGGTTTCAGGTTCTTTGTCTGAAGCAACTGCTGCACTTGTTTCTCTCGGCTATTCAAGAACAGAAGCACAAAGTGCACTGAAAGGTGCAGATTTATCGCTTTCAACAGAAGACCTTATTAAAATCGGTCTGAAAAAACTTATGTCATAAGGAAGGGTGAAAAGATATGGATACAGATTTTGAAAACAGAATTGTTACTCCTGACTATTCACCGGAAGATGTTGACCTCGAATTATCATTAAGACCAAGAACTATTGATGATTATATCGGTCAGGAGAAAGTTAAAGAAAACTTAAAAATATATATTGAGGCTGCAAAAAACAGAAACGAAGCACTCGACCACGTTTTGCTTTACGGACCTCCCGGACTTGGTAAAACAACTCTTGCAGGTATCATCGCAAATGAAATGGGTGTTAATTTCCGCGTAACATCAGGCCCCGCAATCGAAAAACCTGGCGACCTTGCAGCTCTTCTTACAAACCTTAACGAAGGCGACGTTTTGTTCATCGATGAAATTCATCGTCTTTCACGTGCAGTTGAAGAAGTGCTTTACCCCGCAATGGAAGACAATGCACTTGATATTATCATCGGCAAAGGTCCTTCAGCCCGTTCTATAAGGCTTGATTTGCCACATTTTACTCTTGTTGGTGCAACCACAAGGGCAGGTCAGCTTTCTGCACCATTGCGTGACAGATTCGGCGTGGTTTTACGTCTTGAATTATATTCTCCAGAAGAATTGGGTAAAATAGTTACCAGAAGTGCTAATATCCTCGGTATCGGCATAGAAAATGAAGGGGCATTGGAAATTGCCTCCCGCTCGAGAGGTACTCCGAGAATTGCAAACAGACTTCTTAAACGCTCCCGTGATTTTGCGGAAGTTGTGGGTAACGGTACAATTTCTTCAGAAAGTGCAAACCTTGCTTTGTCTAGGATGGAAATTGATAAGTTAGGTCTTGACAATATAGACAGACTTCTTCTTACCTCGATGGTCAGAAACTATAACGGCGGTCCTGTTGGTCTTGAAACGATAGCCGCTACCATAGGTGAAGAAGCAGTTACCATAGAAGATGTTTATGAACCTTATCTTTTACAGTTAGGTTTCATCAGCAAAACTCCGCGAGGCAGGGTAGTTACTCCTGCGGGATACAATCACCTTGGAATTCCAATGCCCGGTCAACAACAAATGATGATGTGATTGGAGTTTTAACTGATGGGCAGATTATTCGGAACAGACGGAGTAAGAGGTATTGCAAACATTGAATTGACTTGCGAACTTGCAATGCAGATCGGCAGAGCCACGGCGATGGTGCTTACGGCTGATAAATCAAGGCCGAAAGTGCTGATAGGCACAGATACGAGGATTTCTTCGGGAATGCTTGAATCTTCAATTGCTGCAGGCTTGTGTTCAGTTGGGGTTGATGTGCTTTTACTCGGAGTTGTTCCTACTCCCGCAGTTGCTTTTCTTGTAAAAGAATATAACTATGATGCAGGGATAATGATTTCTGCATCACATAATCCTTGTGAATATAACGGAATAAAAATTTTCAGTTCTGATGGGTATAAACTTCCTGACAGAGTTGAAGAGAAAATAGAATCAATTATTCTTGATGATATTGCAGTAATTCCTGAAGCATCAGGAGAATATGTCGGCAGAATAACTTATAATATTTCTGCGATATATGATTATATCAGCCATCTTGAAAAAACAGTAGAAGATTGTGATTTTCGGGGTATGTGTATTGCTGTTGATTGTGCCAATGGTTCATCTTCTGCAACTGCTGAAAAACTTTTTAAAAACGTGGATGTAGATTGTCACATAATTGCATCTGACCCTGACGGTATTAACATCAATCGCGATTGCGGTTCAACTCATATTGAAAATATCAGCAGATACGTTAAAAGCCATCCTGAATGTCAGTTGGGTTTTTCTTTTGATGGTGATGCTGACAGATTGATTTGTGTTGATGAAAACGGCAATTGTGTAGATGGGGATAAAATAATTGCAATATGTGCAAAAAAGCTTAAATCTGAAGGTAAACTGAAGAATAATACTGCAGTTGCTACTGTTATGAGTAATATGGGACTTTTTAAGTTCTGTGATATAAACGGCATATCCTGCGTGAAAACAAAAGTAGGCGACAGATACGTTCTTGAAAATATGCTTGAAAACGGTTACAACCTTGGTGGAGAACAATCCGGACATATAATCTTTCTTGATTATGCATCGACGGGTGATGGTCAACTTACAGCACTTCAACTTTTGAGAGTTGTAAAAAAATCCGGAAAAAAGCTTTCTGAATTGGTAAGCGAAATTAAAGTCTATCCCCAGGTTATAAAAAATGTGAAAGTTTCGCAGATGGGTAAAATCCGTTTTGTTTCTGACGAATCAATAAAAATTGCAATAAAAGAAGCAGAAAAAGAATTAGGAAATAAAGGCAGAGTGCTTGTTCGTGTTTCAGGCACAGAGCCGCTTGTGAGAGTAATGCTCGAAGGCGAAGATGAAAAACTTATTGAACATCTTGCGTCAGAGATTGCTCAAGTAGTTGAAGAAAGGTTAATGTAATTATGCGTAAACCATTATCTTGGGAAGATTATGAATTAATTGATTGTTCTGAGGGTGAGCGTCTTGAAAGATGGAAAGATATTATTCTTATCCGTCCTGACCCTCAGGTAATCTGGAAAACAAGAAAAAAACATCCATTGTGGAAAAAAGCAAACGCCAGATATGTCCGTTCAAACAGTGGTGGCGGTAAATGGGAAACATTTACAAGAATTCCTGCTGAATGGAATATCGACTACAACGACCTTACTTTCCACATCAAAACAATGGGTTTCAAGCATACAGGTCTTTTTCCCGAACAGGCTGTAAACTGGGATTATATGACCGAACTTATTAAAAACGCAGGCCGACCTGTAAAAGTTCTCAATCTCTTTGCTTACACAGGCGGTGCTACAATAGCCTGCCTTAAAGCGGGTGCTCACGTAACTCACGTTGATGCCTCAAAAGGTATGGTACAGTGGGCAAGAGAAAACGCAGAACTCAGTGGTGTAAGTGATAAGCCCGTAAGATGGCTTGTTGACGACTGTATCAAGTTTGTTCAGCGTGAAATCCGCAGAGGTAATAAATACGATATCATCATTATGGATCCGCCTTCATATGGTAGAGGTCCCGGTGGTGAAATATGGAAACTTGAGGATGAAGTATATAACTTTGTTTCTCTTTGCAGTGAAATAGTGTCTGATGATGCTATTTCGATGTTTATTAATTCATATACAACAGGTCTTGCACCCTCAGTAATGCAATACATACTCGGTAGTATTATGGTGCCGAAATTCGGTGGTAACGTTTCAAGCGATGAAATCGGTATTCCCGTTACTTCATCAAAAATGGTTTTACCTTGCGGTGCAACGGCAATCTGGCAGAAATAAGGTAATTGGATATGGCAGAAGAATTTATAAAATTTGAAAATGTGTCTTTCCGTTATGAAAATGCGGAAGACGAACCTGAGCTTCCTCTGGCTCTCAAAAATGTAAATTTAACCGTAAATAAAGGCGAATTGGTTGCAGTTCTCGGTCACAACGGTTCAGGCAAATCAACTCTCGCCAAACTTACAAATGCGATTCTTGTTCCTGAAAGCGGGAAAGTCTCAGTTATGGGTATGGATACATCAGATGAAAATCTGAAATATGATATAAGACGAAAAGTAGGTATGGTATTTCAGAATCCTGATAATCAGATTGTGGCAACCATTGTTGAAGATGACGTTGCTTTCGGTCCTGAAAATTTAGGTGTTCACCCGGATGAAATAAGAAAACGTGTTGATGAATCACTGAGAGCTGTTGAAATGTATGAGATGCGGCTTGCTGAACCTCATAATCTTTCAGGGGGACAGAAGCAACGTGTTGCTATTGCAGGTATTCTTGCTATGCAGACAGATGGTATTGTTTTTGATGAACCGACTGCAATGCTTGACCCTCGTGGCAGACAAGCAGTTATGGACACAATTTTAAAAATAAATAAAGAACAGGGTAAAACAGTGATGTTTATCACCCATTTTATGGATGAGGCTGTTCAGGCAGACAGGGTAGTTGTTATTAATAATGGTGAAATTATGACAGACGGAACACCAAAAGAAGTTTTTTCTGACGTAGATAAACTGAGAAAAGTCGGTCTTGATGTTCCGCAGGCCAGAGAATTACAGTGTCGTCTTGAACAGAACGGAATTAAACTTAACGGAAACATTCTGTTTGAAGATGAATGTATAAAGGCAATAAAAGAATTATTTTAGTTTAAGGAAATGGTGTTATAATGAACGTGTTATCCGTCAAGGGGCTGACCCATGTTTATGGGCAGGGAACGTCCTCGGAAGCAGTTGCATTAAACAATTGCAGTTTTGATATAGAAAAAGGTGAACTTGTGGCAATTATAGGTCACACAGGTTCAGGTAAGAGTACGCTTATTCAGCATTTTAATGGTCTTTTGAAACCATCAAAAGGACAGATTCTGCTTAATGGCAAGGATATTAATGAAAACAAGCAGACTGTTGTTGAATCGAGATTTAAAGTAGGTCTTTGTTTTCAGTATCCTGAATATCAGCTTTTTGAAGAAACGGTAAGAAGAGATATCGCTTTCGGTCCTAAAAATATGAAACTGAGCGAAGAAGAAATCAACAGACGTGTACTTAAATGTATTGAATATGTGGGACTTGATGAATCATATCTTGAAAAATCTCCGTTCGATTTATCAGGCGGTGAAAAAAGACGCGTTGCCATTGCGGGTGTTATGGCAATGGAACCTGAAATTCTTGTTCTTGACGAGCCGACAGCAGGCCTTGACCCACAGGGCAGGGACACTGTTTTTGAACTTATCAAAGAATACAGAAGAAAAACAGGCAGCACTGTTATTATTGTTTCACACAGTATGGAAGATGTTGCCCGCCTTGCAACAAAAGCACTTGTTATGAACAAAGGTGAAGTTGCTATGTACGGCACAATAGATGAAGTTTATTCAAGAGCAGATGAGCTTGTTACTATGGGACTTAATGTTCCGCAGATTACAAGAATTTTCATGGAACTGAAAAAAGCGGGTCTGCCGATAAACGGAAACATCTATACGGTTGAGCAAGGTGTAGAAGAAATAATCCGACTTCAGAAGGAGGGTTATTCGTTATGATTAAAGATATAACAATCGGTCAGTATTACAAATCAGATTCAGTGCTTCACAGATGTGATCCGAGAACAAAACTTGTTTTGACAATTGCATTTATAGTAGTGATTTTTATTTGTAAAAATTTCTATGCTATTGGCCTTATGGCTTTGTTGACAATAGTTTCAATGCTCATTTCGAGTGTGCCTGTAAAAATGTTCTTCAAAAGTATGAAACCGATTTTCCCTCTTGTGTTATTAACGGCGATTCTTAATGTTTTTTACACAACAGGAGGAAATGTGCTTGTTTCTTTCTGGAAAATTACAATAACCGATAAAGCGGTTTTTACAGCATTGTTTATTGCTTTGCGTATTTTTTGCCTGATAATAATCAGTTCTTTGCTTACTTACACTACAACTCCGACAGTTCTTACTGATGGTATTGAAAAGTTGTTGAAACCGCTTGATTTTATTCTTAAACCATTTAATTTCCGCGTTCATACTTTGGCTATGATGATGACGCTTGCGTTAAGATTCATTCCGACTCTTATTGAAGAAATTGATAAGATTATGAATGCACAAAAAGCAAGAGGCGCAGACCTTGAAAGCGGCGGAATTATGCAACGTGCAAAAGCACTTATTCCGATAATTATCCCGTTGTTTGTATCTTCATTCCGAAGAGCTTACGAACTTGCTTTTGCTATGGATTGCCGTTGCTATACAGGAGGCGACGGAAGAACGCGAATGAAGAAAATGAAGTTTTCATTATCTGATTTATGGGTTTTTCTTGTATTTATTATAGTTTGTGCAGGCATAATATTTTTAAATATAAAATTTGTTGCTGTAATTTAACGGAGTGTGTAAATGAGAAATCTTTTACTTGAAATCAGTTACAACGGAATGAATTATCATGGCTGGCAAGTGCAGGCAAACGCAGTGACCATTCAGGAAAAACTTCAGGATGCAATTGAAGTTGTTTTCGGAAATCGCGAAGATGTAAAAGGCTGTAGCCGCACAGACTCCGGCGTTCACGCTAATGTGTTTTGTTGCAACTTTAAAACAGACAAAAATATTCCTGCAGAAAAAGTGCCTGATGCACTCAATGCAAATCTGCCTTGTGATATTTCGGTAAAATCCTGTAAAGAGATGCCCCTTGGCTTTCACGCGAGATATGACTGCAAGGGTAAGGAATATGTTTATAAAATCTGGAATTCGTCAACAAGAAACCCTTTTCTGGACAAGCTTTGTTATTTTTATAAATATCATCTTGATGAAAAGTTATTATCAGAAGAAGCAAAGGATTTTATCGGAAAGCATGATTTTTCAGCTTTTTGTGCTGCTGGAAGTTCTGTTGAAGATAAAATACGTGAAATCTATTCTTTTGATGTCAGAAGAGAAGGGGATATGGTTCTTTTTATAGTCAGCGGTAACGGTTTTCTCTACAATATGGTGAGAATTATGGTTGGCACGCTTCTTGATATTTCAAGCAGAAAGATTGAAAGAGGTTCAATTCCGGAAATTATTCAGTCAAAAAATCGTTCAGAAGCCGGCTTTACTGTAATTTCAGACGGTTTGTATCTGAATGATGTTTATTATTAAAAGAAAGGAGAACGTACAAATGAAATTTCTGAAAATATCCAAACAGAAAATCGGTATAGCAGGAAAAATATTACTGATTGTTGTTGTGCTTTTATCGATTGTTTTTATTGCTACGAGCAGTTTTTCAGATGTTACGTTTTCTAATGTTACAGGCACAATAAAAGCTTTTTTTCTGAACTTGAAAAGAGGACCCGGATATCCTTACGAATTTTCTGCTGATGGCCCTGAAAAAATTGATTCCATAGGTTATTATATAGCAGTTGTTGAAGATTCCACCGTTGTTTTTCTCAACAGCACAGCAAAAGAAGTTTTCAGATATGATACTACATATACTAACCCGGATGTCAGAATTTCAAACGGCAGAGCATTGATTTATAACAGAGGCACATCTTCATTTATGGTTGCGGGCCAATCTGATATGATTTATGATAACAGTGAAACGTCAGGTGTGATAACTGAAAGTATAATCACTGCTGCAATAGGAAAAAAAGGTAATCTTGGTTTTGCTACATGGAGTGATGATGGTGTTTCCAAATTTACTGCCGTGAACAAAAAATTAGGTGTAGATTTTTACTATGTTTTTGGCAATGACAGAATAATGTACATTGCATTGTCAGATAACGGGAAATATGCAGCATGTGCTGTTTTCGGAGTTAAAAATGCAACTTATTATTCAAAAGTACATGTTTTTGATTTTGAACAGACTGAACCGATTGCAACTTTTGAATATCCTGCTGAAACGTTGATAAGACTAGATTTTGTTGATAATGAAACACTTAGTGTGGTAACTGATTTAAAACGAAGATTAGTCTCAGTTGAAGATAAATCTGAATCAGGTGTTGTTGATTATTCGACACATTCGCTTAGTTCTGTTGATTTTGATGCCGGTTCGCATAAATCTGTTTTGTGCTTTTCAAAATATGGTAGTACGGAAAATGAAGTTTATGCGTTTGATAAGAATGGCGAGGAGATATTCCACTCAAATGATTTTGAAAATGTAAAGGATGTAAAGTGCAATTCCAAGTTTTTTGCAGTGTTGACTGATGAATATGTTTATAGCTATAATTATAAAGGCGAGTTGAAGAGTAAGATTGAGCTTTCAGTTAACATAGATTCCATTGAAATTGTTTCAAATGATATTTACTTTTTCTCAGGTTCAAATGTATATAAAATGAAATCTAATAAAGACGGAATTCTGCAGACCGAGTGATTGTTAACATCAGATGAATTTTATGCTTTTTTGGTAAATTTATATTTTAAAATCTTGATAATTGAATTTTCTTATGTTATTATTTCTTTCTGGAGGGTGTGAAATGGAGTATATAATAGATATAGTATTTGCTGTTATTATCCTGTTTTGTATGTTTACAGGGTTCAGACGTGGCTTCACGAGGTCATTGGTTTCTATCTGCGTTAAAGCAGTTTCTTTAACAGCAGGATTTGTTCTGTCAGGTAAATTTGCACCTATGTTGTATAATTCTCATTTCAAAGATGGTGTAATGCGCAATATTGATATGAGAGTTGATGACTCTGTAAGTGCTAATTTATCTGAACAGGTGACTACAGTAATTAACAGTGTTCCAAATGTGCTTTCAGGTATTGCGAAGATATTTAATGTAAATGAATTGTTTATTGAAGATAAAATTGATGCAGCATCCATGTCAGATAATATTGCTGCAACTCTTGAAAGTTCTGTTGTGGGACCTATTGTAAACGGAATTTGCAGAATAATAATTTTTGCCGCTGTTTCTATAGTTTTTTCAATAGTTCTCAGTGCTGTTGCAAACATAATATGCGGTTTTATCAGATTGCCGAAATTGAAAAAATGTGATGAAATACTTGGTATATCATTAGGCTTATTTAACGGTGTTTTTGCAGTAATGATGATGTCATATTTGTTAGTTATTGTTGCCAGTCTTATAGACAGCAGTGAAGTAGTCAGAATTGTAGACTCTTCGATTTTTATTGATTTGTTCTCGAAAATCAATTTATTTGTATAGGCTTATATGATTTGATATTTGCCTGAAATATATGATGTAAATAAAGGTGAAATAGATGAAGAAAATGATGTGTAGCAGATGTAAAGAAAGACCTGCTGTTATATTTATAACTAAAATTGAAGGAGATAAATCTACCCCTGAAGGCCTTTGTATGAAATGTGCTTCAGAACTCAATATCGGACCCATCAAACAGATGATGCAGAGTATGGGAATTACTGATGAAGACCTTGATGCTGCAAATGAACAGCTCGAAAGCATGATGGAAATGATGGGTAATGATGGCGAAGATGATGACGATAACGAAGGCGAAGAAAAAGATTTTGAACCCGGTGGAGCACAGTCGATGCCATCATCTTTTCTGAAAAATTTTCTTGGTGGTGCATTTGCACCTAAGAATAACTATAGTGCAGATAATCCGCTACCTGATTCTGATAAAAAAGAGTTTGAAAATAAAAACGATAAAAAGAAAAAGGAAAAAGAAGAAAAGAAGAAAAATAAAAAGAGAAAATTCCTTGGCTTGTATTGTACTGACCTTGTTGCAAAAGCAAAAGAGGGTAAAATTGACAGAATAATCGGCAGAGAAAATGAAATATACCGTGTAACACAGATTCTTTGCAGAAGAACAAAGAATAACCCCTGTCTTATAGGTGAACCCGGTGTTGGTAAAACTGCGATTGCAGAAGGTCTTGCTTTGCGTATTGCAAATGGTGATGTGCCTGCAAAACTTGCTGATAAAGAAATTCATCTTCTTGACCTTACTGCACTCGTTGCAGGTACACAGTTTAGAGGTCAGTTTGAAAGCAGAATCAAGGGTCTTGTTGATGAAGTTAAGTCAGAAGGTAACATTATTCTCTTTATTGACGAAGTGCACAACCTTGTAGGCACTGGCGACGCAGAAGGCTCAATGAATGCAGCGAATATTCTCAAACCTGCTCTGTCACGTGGTGAAATTCAGATAGTGGGTGCGACAACATTTGATGAATACAGAAAGTTCATTGAAAAAGATGCGGCTCTCGAAAGACGTCTTCAGCCTGTTAAAGTTGTTGAACCGTCAATTGATGACACATATAAAATGCTTATCGGGATCAAGAATTACTATGAAGATTTCCATAGAGTAAGAATCAGCGATAATCTAGTTTATAATGCGGTTGTTTTATCAGAAAGATATATCAATGACCGTTTCTTGCCTGACAAAGCTATTGATTTGCTTGATGAAGCTTGTACAAGGGCAAATCTGAGAAATAAAGCAATCAGTGATCTTGAAATAAATGAAAAGAAAATTAAGACACTTAATGAAACTCAGAAAGAACTTGAAGAAGATACTGAAAATATTGATTACGAACAGATTGCTAAAATCAAGGCAGAAATTATCGTCTGTGAAGAAAAACAGAAAGAACTTTCAGTTCTTGCAGAGGATAATGCAGTAACGCAGGACGATATTGCTCATGTAATTGAATTGTGGACCGGTATTCCTTCAAGCAAGGTTATTGAAAGTGATTTGAGAAAACTCGCTGATATGGAAAAACATCTGCGTGAAAAGATTATCGGCCAGAATGAAGCGATTGACCTTGTTTGTGCTGCAGTAAGACGTGGCAGAGTCCAGTTGAGTCCCAGAAGAAGACCGTCTTCATTTATCTTTGTTGGTCCTACAGGTGTTGGTAAAACAGAACTTGTAAAACAACTTGCAAATGAACTTTTCGATTCGCCTGAAACACTTATCCGTCTTGATATGTCAGAATTTATGGAAAAACACAGTGTTTCAAGAATCATCGGTTCCCCTCCGGGATATGTAGGATATGATGAAGCAGGTCAGCTCACAGAAAAAGTAAGAAGAAAGCCATATTCAGTAATTCTTTTGGATGAAATTGAAAAAGCACATCCTGATGTAATGAACATTCTTCTTCAAATTCTTGATGAAGGTAAAATTACTGATTCACATGGCAGAAATGTCAGCTTTGAAAACACTGTTATTATAATGACTTCAAATGCAGGCAGCGAGCGAAAAGAAGGTGCACTCGGCTTTGCTAAGACTCAAAATGAAGTGAATAAAGATAAGGCTATGAAAGCACTTTCAGATTTCCTTCGTCCTGAGTTTATCGGTAGAGTTGACGAAATTGTTGTTTTTAACGATTTGACAAAAGCGGATTTTGAAAAAATTTCTGTCTTGATGCTTTCTGAACTTATTGAATCATTGCAGGATAAAGGAATTAAATTTGTCTGGTCAGACGAAGTGCCGAAGAAACTTGCTGATTTGGTGGGCGAGAAAAACGGCAGGGGAGCAAGAGACTTGAGAAATGTTATTCGCCGTAATGTTGAAGATAAAATTGCGAATATTATGGTAAAAAAATGTGATAATCTTATTTCTTCTGTTGAACTTTCCGTTGAAGATGATTCGATTAAAGTAAAAGCTGAATAAATTTAATTTGTCAACAGCCTTCTCTTGTGAAACAAGGGGAGGCTGCGAAAAAATATAATTTTAATGATGTTGGGATTTTATACAAAATTATTTTTAAAAAACTATTGACATTCACAACGTATTGTGATAAAATAATCAGCGTTGTGAAACACTTGCGGGTGTAGTTCAATGGTAGAATCCCAGCCTTCCAAGCTGGTCGTGTGGGTTCGATTCCCATCACCCGCTCCACAAGTCAATATGCGCTTCTAGCTCAGCTGGATAGAGCAACTGCCTTCTAAGCAGTAGGTCAGGAGTTCGAGTCTCTTGAAGCGCGCCACAAAAGTCCGTACGCAGTAGCGTACGGATTTTTCTTTGTGAAATCAATTTACACATGTTTTGTTTTATGATATAATTTTGTTAATATTTTGCTGATCGGGGTGATAATAATGAAAATTTCAGAATTATTTAACGAAAATGAAAAACCACTTGACAGTATTCCTGCAAATGGTGGCTTTTGTGGTATCTTCAGAAAAATCGGTTGTGTTGGCGACAGTATGTCTTCCGGTGAATTTGAAGCTATAAATGAAAAAGGTGAAAAAACCTACCACGATATGTTTGAATATTCTTGGGGTCAGTTTTTGGCCCGTATGACAGGCACAACTGTTTATAATTTTTCACGTGGTGGTATGACTGCAAAAGAGTATTGCGAATCTTTTGCTGAACAGAATGATTTCTGGAATTCTGAAAAGAAATGTGCGGCATACATTATAGCATTAGGTGTTAATGATATAATGAATATGAAAATGCCTGTAGGTACAGTAAATGACATTGATTTTGTAAATTATGAAAAGAATAAAGCAACTTTCGCAGGGTACTATGCCAAGATAATTCAGAAATATAAAGAAATTCAGCCTGATGCAAAATTCTTCCTTATGACCATTCCAAATGACAGTGCATGGGATTATAACAGAAAAGAGCATTCAGAACTTATGTATAAGTTTGCAGAGATTTTCTCAAACTGTTATGTTATTGATTTGGGAAAATATGGTCCTGTTTTTGATGAGGATTTCAAAAAGAAATTCTTTATGGGTGGACATATGAATCCTTGCGGATATAATTTGATTGCACAGATGGTTATGTCGCATATTGATTATATAATCCGCCATAATATGGATGATTTCAGACAAGTGGGCTTTATCGGAACAGAACTTAAATATAAGGAATAAAAAGTTAAAAAAATTGCAAAAAATATTGATTTTACTATTGATTTTTCAAATAACATGTGATATAATTTTACAGCAAAACGCACGCATAGCGATTGGTCAGCATGTGCATTCACAAGAATGTTGCGTGTCCAAGTTGAACTGTGCGGTGGAAATAGCGGCAAAAACCGCTTTACAAACAAAAGGAGGAAACAAAAATGGCAGTAGTATCAATGAAACAGCTCTTAGAAGCAGGTGTTCACTTCGGACACCAGACAAGAAGATGGAATCCCAAAATGTCTCAGTACATCTTTACTGAACGTAACGGTATCTACATCATCGACCTTCAGAAGACTGTAAAGAAGCTTGAAGAAGCTTATCTCTTCATCCGTGACATCGCAGCAGAAGGCGGCGAAGTTCTCTTTGTAGGCACAAAGAAACAGGCTCAGGATTCAGTTAAAGAAGAAGCAATCCGTTGCGATATGCCCTACGTAAATGCACGTTGGCTCGGCGGTATGCTCACAAACTTCAACACAATTCAGAGAAGAATCAAGAGACTTGCTCAGCTCAAAACAATGGAGTCTGACGGTACATTCGACCTTCTCCCCAAAAAAGAAGTTATCAAACTCAACCTTGAAATCGAAAAACTTGAAAAATTCATGGGTGGTATCACAGGTATGAAAAAGCAGCCCGCTGCTATGTTCATCGTTGACCCCAGAAAAGAAAGAATCGCAGTTGCTGAAGCTCACAAACTTCACATTCCGATCGTTGCTATCGTTGACACAAACTGTGATCCCGATGAAGTTGATTTCGTAATCCCCGGTAACGACGATGCTATCCGTGCAGTAAAACTTATTGCAGGTGCTATGGCTGATGCTATCATCGAAGGCCGTCAGGGTGAACAGTCAGCTCCCGCTGCTGAAGAAGCAGTTGCAGAAGAAGCTGCTGAATAATTAAGATTTTCAAACCTTTCTGCCCGAATAACCTTCGGGCAGTATTAAAATAATAACGTAAAATAGGAGGAATTTATTATGGCATTTACAGCTAAAGACGTACAGGCTCTTCGTGAAAAAACAGGCGCAGGTATGATGGATTGTAAAAAAGCTCTCGTTGAAACAGACGGAGATATGGATAAGGCAATTGACTTCCTTAGAGAAAAAGGCCTTGCATCAGCTGCTAAAAAAGCAAGCCGTGTTGCTGCTGAAGGTACAGTTGCTGCTTACAACGATGCAACAGCAGGTGCTCTTGTTGAAATTAACTGTGAAACAGACTTCGTTGCTAAGGGTGCTCCTTTCATTGGCCTTGCAAAGAAAGTTGTTGAAACAGTTGCTGCTGCAAAACCCGCTGATGTTGATGCTCTTCTTGCAACAAAAGCAGTTGGTTCAGACAAAACTGTTGAAGAAGAAGTTCAGGAAGTATTCCTTGCTCTTCGTGAAAACATGAAAGTTCGTAGATTTGCACTTGTTGAAGGTCACACAACAACATATATCCATGCAGGTGGTACTGTTGGCGTTATCGTTGCTTTCGATACAGACGATGCAACAGCTGCTAATGATGAATTCACAGCAATGGGTAGAAATATCGCAATGCAGGTTGCAGCTATGAACCCCGAATATCTTTGTAAAAATGATATTTCTGCTGAAGAACTCGCTAAGATTGAATCAATCACTATTGATAGTGCACTTAACAAACCTGATTCTCTTCCTATGCCCATCCTTACAAGCCTCATTAATGAAGCTATAGATAGCAAAAAGTGGAGCGATGAAGATATTTCTATCTATCAGGGTCTTGATCAGAAACAGAGAAAGAACTTTGTTAACTTCATCTCAAAAGAGGCATACGCAACTCTTTCAGAAATCGCTGTTTCTCGTAAAGCAGAAATCGCTGACAACAAAATCTTCGGTGGTCTTGTTCAGGGTCGTATCGCAAAACAGATCAAAGAAATCTGCCTTCTTGAACAGCCCTTCGTTCGTTCAGATCTCTTTGATGGTGCTGTTTCAGGCTATGTTGCTTCAGTTGCTAAAGCACTTGGTGCTGATATCGCAGTTAAGAGTTTTGTTCGTTTCGAAAAAGGCGAAGGCATCCAGAAGAAAGAAGACAACTTCGCTGAAGAAGTTGCAAGCATGATGTAATTAGTATTTATCAGAATATAAACCCTCGGCTTTGTCGGGGGTTTTATTTTAAATGTTAGGTGATTATTATGACAAATAAAGAAATTCTTGAACAGATTAAAGGTGGACTTATTGTTTCTTGTCAGGCTCTTCCCACAGAACCTCTTTATGATAGCTATATTATGTCAAAAATGGCCTGGGCAGCGTATCTTGGCGGTGCAGTAGGTATAAGAGCTAACACTGTTGTTGATATAAAAGCAATCAAAGAAAAGGTTGATTTGCCTGTTATTGGCATCATAAAAAAGGATTATGATGATTCTGATGTTTACATTACCCCCACAATGGACGAAGTAGATGCTCTTGTTGAAGTTGGCTGTGAAATTATTGCAGTTGATGCAACTAACAGATTAAGACCAAATGGCATTACTTTTGAAAAATTCTTCAAAGAAGTAAGAGCCAAATATCCCGATCAACTTTTTATGGCAGATACTTCTTGCTTTGAAGAGGGTAAACTTGCTGCTGAATTGGGTATTGACCTTGTAGGTACAACAATGGCAGGTTACACTCCATATACAAAAGGTAGAAAAATTCCTGATGTTGAACTTATCGAAAGATATGTTGAAGAACTTGATGTTCCCGTAATTGCTGAAGGTGGTATTTGGGTTCCGCAGGACCTTAAAGATGTATATAAAGCAGGTGCATTCAGTGCAGTTTGCGGAACTGCGATTACAAGACCGATGGATATTACAAAACGCTTTGTTAAGGCTTTGGGTGAAGATTAATGAAAATTATCACTTTTGATATTGGCGGTACATTTATTAAGTATGCTTTGTGTGACGAGAAATTCAGACTTTCTCAATCGACAAAATTTCCCACAGATGCAAAACAAGGCGGAAGAAAACTCATTGAAAAAGTTATTGAAATTGTGAAAGCGCATAAAGATGTTGAAAGAGTTGCGATTTCAACTGCAGGTCAAGTTGACAGCACGACAGGTACTATAGTTTATGCAACTGATACAATTCCGGGATACACAGGCATGAAAATCAAAGAAATGGTTGAAAGTGCAACTTCAGTTCTGACTTATGTTGAAAATGATGTGAACTCTGCTGCTCTTGGCGAAGCATATTTCGGCAAAGCAAAAGGATATAACGAATTTATTTCACTTACTTATGGCACTGGTATAGGTGGTGCCATATGGCTTAATGGTGATTTATATAAAGGTTCTCTTTGCTCAGCAGGTGAACTTGGACATATCATTACTCACGCCAATGGAAAGAATTGTACTTGTGGTGGTAACGGTTGTTATGAATGTTATGCTTCGGCGAGCGCTCTTGTAAGAAGTGTGAATGAAGTTTCTGATGAAGAGCTTGATGGTGTGAAAATTTTTAGTGAAGAAAATTTCTCAAATCCGGTTATCAGAAATAAAATCGATCAATGGATTGATGAAATTGTTATCGGGCTTACCAGTATAGTTTATACATTCAATCCATCGCTGATAGTTCTTGGCGGAGGAATTATGAATGAAGATTTCATTGTAAATGAAATCAACGACAGAATTCAGAATAAACTTATGCAGAGTTTCAGAAATGTAAAAATTGTAAATTCTGACCTTGGAAATACAGCAGGAATGCTCGGCGTTGCATACAAAGCAAGTTTAATGTAAATTTTATGAAAAACAGGCATAAATTTGTGCCTGTTTTTTTATATATTTTCAAATAATAAGTTGCAAGATTGACAAATTTCGTGTATAATATATTTTAACTACGCAGATAGGAGGTATTTTCTGTGGAATACATAATAAATCCCGTAAAATGGAATACATCATTTGTAGTGCCGGCAGAAGTTGTCGATAAATACCTTCGTCTTGCAGGTTCAGTTCAGATAAAAGTTTTGCTTTGGTTTATGAGACATTCCGCTGATGAAAAAAGTATTGAAGAACTGTCCAAAGATATAGGTGTATCTGTTGCAGATTGTGCTGATGCACTTACTTTCTGGACAGAAACAGGTATACTTGTTAAAAGTGATAATATTCAGCATGCGAGTGTTAAACCTGAACCTGAAATTATTAAAAACGAGCCTGAAAAAGTTACACATACTGCAAAAATTCTTCCTGAAATTGAACCAATCAAACCGACTGCTGAACAGGTTGCAGCCAGAGGCGTTGAAAGTGAAGAAATTCGATTCCTTTTTAACGAAGCTCAATCAAGGCTTGGCAAAACAATCGGATATGATGGTCAGTCTGTATTACTTATGATGCATGATTCTTATGGTCTGCCCGTTGAAGTTATTGTAACTATACTTGAGTACTGTGCTTCAGTAGGTAAAACATCTACTGCATATATTTCTAAAATCGGCAAGGATTGGAGCGAAAAAGAAATTGATACTCTCGAAAAAGCCGATGAAATGATAAATGAACTTAAATCAGTTGATGGATTGTGGAACGATTTACGTGTGAAAACAGGTATTTCCAATCCACGTCCTACTTCTGCACAAATGAAATATCTTAATCAGTGGAAAAATCATTATGGTTTCTCAATAGATATGATTTATCTTGCATATGAAGAATCAGCAAATAACATTCAGAAAATCAGTTTCCCTTATATGGATAAAGTTCTTAATAATTGGTTCAAAGACGGAATAAAAACAATTGATGACGTAGATAAAGCGAAAAAGGAAAGACAAAATTTTGTTGCTAACCCTATTTTGAAACCAGAAAAAGTACATAAGAAAAAGTCATCATATGACATTGATGAAATTTTAAAAGCAAATAATCAGACTGAACTTGTATATAAAAAGAAAGGGGATGACGATTGATGTCGGTCAGTAGAGATATTTATTTGCGCGCTAAAGCTGAGATTGACAAAAGACACGACGAAGTGCAGATAAAAGCTTTTGAAAGACGCGAAGAGTGCAAACGTCGTTTCCCTGAAATTGCACAGTCTTATAAAATTATGGCAGACACAGCTTGTGAATGTGTTAAAGCAATAGCACTTGGTGGCAATGCCCAAGACTTTGTTGCAGAAATTGCAAAGAAAAATCTGCAGGCACAGCAGGTAATTGCAGATACCTTGAAAAAAGCAGGATTGTCTGAAGATTACTTGAAAGAACAGTATTTTTGCACATTGTGTAATGATAGTGGTTTTGTTGAAGGAAAAATGTGCACCTGCTTGAAAAATGTAATGAAACAGTTAACATATAATTCATTGTGTGACAAAGTACCTCTTGAAAAATATCGTTTTGATAAGTTTTCGCTTGAGTATTATCCTGATGAAGTTAACGAAGATGGCGTTAGTCCACGCAGAAGAATGAAAAACTTTTTTGAATATTGCGTTAATTATGCCGATGATTTTAATCCTAAATCTGATAATTTGCTTATGACTGGTGAAACAGGATTAGGTAAAACTCATTTGTCGCTTGCTATTGCAGGGCAGGCAGCTAAAAAAGGTTTTTCTGTGGTTTATGGCTCTGCACAGAATTTGCTTTCCAACCTTGAAAGTGAAAAATTTGGCAGAAGCACTGCCGGTGCAGAACAAGCAATGCAGGAATGTGATTTGCTTATAATTGATGATTTAGGTGCTGAATTTTCAACTCAATTTACAATTTCAGCAGTATATAATATCATTAATACAAGGTTGATGATGTCTAAACCTACGATAATCAGTACAAATATGACTATGTATGAGATTGAAGAAAAGTATTCTCAAAGAATCGCTTCGAGAATACTCGGAAACTATATTCTCATGGAATTTGTCGGTAAGGATATTAGAGTTCAAAAAAGAAACAGTAAAGGATAAATTGAAATGTCTATAAGAAACAGTAACTCAATACCGCAGAAACCGCGGTTACATACTTATATCTGGATGTTTTGCAGGGTTGCACTTTTGGTTTGGGGTATAGTAGAATTTCTGCTTGGCAATACAACGCAGTTTTTGCAGTCACTTTTTGCAATAGCTTTTACACATTTGTGGGATATGTTTCAGATGTGGGGCGGAAAATCTTTTATAACTAAAGTTCCGTATTATCTGCAGACTGAACTGAATATTTTTATTTGTGTTGGTTGTGTAGTCGGAACATCTCTCAATCTTCATACTGATTTTGAATATATGGATATAATTCTCCATATGTTTTCAGGTGTTCTTTCACAGAGCTTTATGTTTGAACTTATACCTCTTATTAATGGTAAAAACAGAGAAACAGGCCCTGCAATGCAGGCGATGTTTTCGTTGATGGGTGCTTTCGGTATTATTATAGCTTGGGAATTCTATGAATTCACGATGGACAGAGTATATGCAATGAACATGCAACGTTCTGAAATTTTTTCAGAAGTTGGTCTTGTAGATACAATGTGGGATCTGATTAACGGAACTATAGGTGCTTTGGTATCAATGTTCATCCTTGCTTTCTCAAAAAACGGCAAGTTTAAAAGGAAGAAGGGTAAGAAATGAATTTAGGTGACGCACTCAAGCAGCTTCGTGAAGAATTAGGTTTAACTCAAAAAGATGTTGCCGCAGCTATCGGTATAAAAAGAACAACGTACAATTCTTATGAAAATTCAAAAACAGTACCGAAGTATGATGTTATGGAGAAGATTGCAAAGTTCTATGAGCTTTCTTTGAAAAACTATTCTGAAGAGCCTAAAAGTCATACTTTGCTGACGCTTAATGCACCTACAGTTGAATATGAACTTCCGAAACCTGATAAAGAACTGTCAGGTTTAACAAGTGATGAAAAACTTCTTATAAGATATCTGAGAACTCTTGAAGGAAAAAAAAGAGCAGACTTTCTGGAAGAAGTAAAAAATGAATATCTTGAATTTGTTCTTAAAAATTTTGAAAATAAAGAGTAATTTTAATGTTAAGTGGTGTTATTGATGAAAAAGATAATTGCAATTTTGTTAGCTATTGCTTGCGTTTTTGTTTTTGTTTCTTGCAGCAATAAAAAAAACAACAATGAAGAAGTAACCGGTCCGGTTGTTGAGACAACTGCACCTGATGTTTACGAATCACAACTTGTTACAGAAATTGTATCAGAAATTGTTACTGAGGTTGTTACAAATGAAGAAGGCGAGACTGAAATTGTAAGTGAATTGGTTACTGATATAGTTGAATATACAACTCTTATTCTTGTTACAGAACCGGAAGAAACTGCAACAGAAAAAAGAGATTACAAAAAACTTGATCCTTCTGAATGGAGAAAAGATGAAATTATTGATTTTTACAAAACCGCTTGTAACAAATCAACAGATGCTACTTCGACTCAGTATATGTTTATGAGAGATGATACTCTTACTGCAGACGGCGGTATCGGAAAGTTTTTAGATTTCGCTGAAGATACTATTATTGCTGTAATGGAAAAGAATTCAATTGAATTTGATGGAATCACAGGCGGTTATAAAGACCTTTCTGTATCTGACTGCAAGCAGGCTAATGCGTATAAAGAAGGTAACTATACCGTTATTGAAATGGTTATGTATGACCAGGTTGATGATGCTTACGGTAACAAATTCAGTGGCTCAGTAGGTCATGCTATCACTGTTGTTGATGGTGTGGCTGAGGTTGCAGCACAGTTCCCTCTTTTTGATGTAGCTTATGAAGATGCAGATATCAAAATTACTTACTCAAATGCTATTCTTAAAGTAAAGATAAATAATAATGGTGTTATCGAAAAAGGTACATGGTCTTATGTTGTTGCACCTGCTATAAATAATTTATATATTGAAAATCTTCTTGTTAATAATGCTGGTGCTGTAATTGACTACAAAGTTACTGTTGGCGGTGGATTTTAATATAAGTTAGGATGACAATTATGAATGATATTTTTGAACGATATCCTGGATTAACCGTTTGCAAAGAAAGCATGATTAATGCTGTTAAAATGATGTGTGAAACATATTATAACGGCGGTAAAATTCTTGTTTGCGGAAATGGCGGTAGTTGTGCAGACAGCGAACATATAGTAGGAGAATTGATGAAAAGTTTTACACTTGCCAGAAAGATTCCTGCTGAAGACAGAGAAAAGCTTTCCGCTCTTCTTGGCGATGAATCAGAACTTTTTGCTGAAAATCTCCAAAGAGGTATACCGGCTTTTTCTTTGTGTTCGCAGAGTGGCGTTATGACAGCTTATAACAACGATGTGAACCCTGATATGGTTTATGCTCAATTGCTGTATGCTTGTGGCAGAAAAGAAGATCTGCTCATTGGCATTTCGACTTCCGGTAATTCAAAAAATGTTGTGAATGCTGTGAAAACAGCCAAAGCGTTTGGTATAAAAACTTTGTGTCTTACAGGTAGCAAAAATTGTGTTCTTGATGACTTTGCAGATTGTATAATTAAGGTGCCTGAAACAGAAACTTATAAAATTCAGGAGCTTCATCTGCCTGTTTATCATTATCTTTGTCTTGAAACTGAAAATAAGTTATTTGAATAAAAAATTAAGTCCCACTGAAATAAGTGGGACTTAATTTTTTATGTTTGTGTTCTTTCAAGTTCTTTTAGTTTTTTTAGTACGCTCGCTGTTACAAATATAGAAACAATAAAAGTCAGACTGTCTGAAATGGCTTGTGACATCTGTAACCCCAGAACACCTAAAAAGTGAGATAAAACAAGATACAACGGTATAAGAAACAATCCCTGCCTGCCCATTGCTACTATTGATGCACGTCCACCGAAACCAATGGATTGTGATAAGAATTGTGACATCATTGCACAAGCCTGCAAAGGTAATGCAAGGCTTTGCAACTTGAGTGCAAGTGCGCCGATTTCAATAACTTGTTTGTCGTTTTCTCTGAAAAATGCCATAATCTGCGGTGCTAAAAAGAAAGAAATTATGCCCAAAGTAGAAAGCAATATAATTGCAACTACCAGACAGAATTTAAAGGCACTTCTTACTCTGTCATATCTTTTGGCACCGAAGTTGAATCCGGAAACAGGTTGGAAACCCTGACAGAAACCAATCAGTCCTGCATGAATAAATAACATATACTTGTTTACTATTGATAATGCAGAAATTGCCGCTGCACCAAAAGGACCGGCAGCAAGGTTAAGCACAATTGATGAAACGCTTGCAAGCCCTTGTCTGCAGAAAGAGGGGAGACCCGAATGCAGTATTTCTTTATAGATTTCCGAAGTCGGTCTGAAATTTTTCAGTTTAACACTGATGGAAGTTTTTTTCACATTTGTGAATGTAAGTAGTAAGCAGAAACTGATAAACTGGCTTATTATAGTTGCAAGTGCAGCACCTGAAATTCCCATCTTCATAGTGTATATCATAATGGGGTCTAAGATTATGTTAATAACCGTGCCTGTTGAAATGCCAATCATTGAGTATAATGCATTTCCCTGCGCTCTTAACTGATTGTTAAGCACAAATGATGATGCCATAAAAGGTGCACCGATAAGTATATATTTCGCATAATCAACTGCGTAAGGCTTTACACTTTCTATTGCACCGAGTAATGTTACAAATTTTTCAAGAAACGGAAAAATTCCTATACAAAGCAAAACACCAAAAATAAAAGCCGTAAAAAATGCAGTTGAAACTGTTCTTTTAGCTTTATCGTATTCTTTCATACCGAGAAGACGTGAAACAAAAGTGCCGCTTCCCATTCCGAGCGTAAATCCGATTGCCTGAATCATCGCCATTATTGAGTATGTAACACCAACCGCGGCAGAAGCCTCAGTTGAAATATGGCTTACAAAATATGTATCTGCCATATTATAAAGCGATGTAACAAGCATACTTATGATTGTAGGTACGGCAAGTTTAAGAATTAATTTTTTGACAGGAGTTTCTGTCATATAAATGTGTCGTTCTTCGCGTGTCAATTAAACATCTTCTTTCAATTTATCTGCATATTTGATTTTGTTGCAGAGATATGCAACTAAAACTGCAAGCAAAGCAATGGGAATCAATGGCAAAAGAACAATTATAAGTAATGCAAAAGTGATAATGATAGGTAATCCTTTTTTGCTCTTTTTTACAGTTGAATTTATTCCCGGAATAATTTTTTTTATATCGTCTTTTGTTGCTTTTAATGGCAATATAACATTGTGATCTGGAATTCCGCTGTTGAAAACTAACGGTTCAACTAAGTCAGAAACGTTATCCGTAACTTTGAGAATTTTTTCGATTTTTATTCCGAGTACATCAAGTAGTGAATCAATTATGCTCATTAATCCCATTGTGACCTTATAGTGTGGTGTATCAGGCGAATATGGTGCATCTCCGCCGTATAAATTCTGAATGAGTGAAATAATGTAATCTATGACCTTCTCGTCTTTTATGGCAGAATAATCGGATTTTTTGAGACCTGTTTCTTTTTTTGTCCATTTTGCAACAGTGCCGATTTTTAATTTGCAGAGAAGCTTTGCAATAGGCTTGAAAATCCAACCGTATCTGTAAACAACTTTTGGTCTTACGCTGAAAGCATTTGCTGCAAAAGCAAATTCATCAATGCTTGTTGCGGCTGCCTCAATAGTTTTCTTTATCATACCGAAAAACTGATTTTGCAGATGCTCGTCAAAATTTTTGCCGTTGAATTGAATATCGGGATCTTTTTCAAGACGCTTTGATTCAATCTGCATTGTTCCGTCTTTTTTATCAAAAGTCACAACTCTGTAAAGAGCAGGATAGCCGACTGTTGCTGCTGTGGTTATATCATAAAAAATGTTATTGTTTTTGCTGAAATGGTAAGAAATATCGTGCATATGGGAGTGACCTGTAAACATAAAACTCACACCCATATCAGGGAATTGTTCACGTCTTATTTCGTGGTCGCCCATCATATCGCCTTTGCCGATTAACGAAAAGAAAGGAGAGGGGGAGAGTACAGGATGATGTGACATAGGGATAATCAACTGATTGTTTTTCTTTGCATCTACAACTTGTTCTTCAATCCACTTGAAGCAGTCTTTACTGAATCCGCTTTTTCCTTCGTGGTTTCTGTCGTCATTCAGTGCGAAAAGCCTGAAACCGTCTTCAAGCTGAACAATATATGACATGCTGTCTTCGTGAACAGAAATTGCTTCAGATGGGCCGAATTCGTAATATAAATCCCATAGTTCTTTTCTCGTTGTTGCGGAAGTTTCAACTTTTTCATCGCCCACAAATTTATGACCGATTCCGCTGTCGTGAAAATCGTGTGTTGCAGTAATAACGTAAACTCTTTTTCCTGCAGCCTTAACTTTGCGTAATAAATCAATAAATTCAATGTGACTGTCAGGTTCACCGTTTTTTGTAACATCACCTGAAATGATGATAATATCATTTGTTTTGTCTTCAATAATCTGTTTGAAAAAAGCCTCAAGAACTTCCTGGCTGTCTTTAATTAAGTTTGTGCTTCTACTGTTTTCCTGAATAAACGCTTTACCGTCAATGCCGTTCTTTTTAGAGTAGTAGTGTGTGTCAGAAACAACTGTAATTTTCAAAGTATCCGTAATTATCCCACCTTTCACTTATCTTGCTGAAATATTATACAATTTTTTTCTTGTTAGTGTCAATAAATTAACTCAAACTAATTGAATTAGTTTGAGAAATATGTTATCATTATTTTATCTATTAACTGAAAGGTGGTTTTTATATGAGAAAACGTATACCGATTAACTTTGACTGGAAATATTCAGAAGTTTTTACCGAGGATATGCTTGATAAAAATTATGATGACAGTAGCTTCGAGACAGTTAACATTCCTCATACTAATAAAGAGATTCCTTATAACTATTTTGATGAAAAAATGTATCAGTTTGTTTCTTGCTACAGAAAAACTATAACATTGAAAAAAGATGATATTGATTCAAAATTGCTTCTTCATTTTGAAGGTGCGGCAAACTATTCAAAAGTTTATGTAAACGGCAAATTTGTTGGTGAACATAAAGGCGGTTACACACCTTTTGTGTTTGATGTTACTGATGTTGTCAAATCAGGCAAAAACGTTATTGCTGTTATGCTTGATTCAACAGAACGCCCTGAAATTCCACCTTTCGGTAAAGTTGTGGACTATCTTGTTTACGGCGGTATTTATCGCGAAGTATGGCTTGAAAAAGTTGATGAAATTTATATCAAAGATGTTTTTGTTAAACCTAAAAATATTTTCTTTGAAAATAAACTTATTGATGTTGATATTGCTTTTTCAGAAAGCTATTCAGGCCTTGTGAAGCTTGTTTTCTCTGACGGTGAAAATGTACTCGGCGAAAGAAAAGTAAGAGTTGATGGAGATTCTGTTTCTCATAAATGGAAAGTAGGCCAAGTTGAACTCTGGGACCTCGACAATCCCAAACTTTACTATCTTACAGTAATAATGTGTGAAGATGAATATAAAGTGCGTTTTGGTTTCAGAAGTGCGCGCTTTAAGAAAGATGGTTTCTATCTTAACGGCAAGAAAGTTAAAATCAGAGGTCTTAACAGACATCAGAGTTATCCTTATGTAGGTTACGCAATGCCTGCATCTGCGCAGATTGCCGATGCTGAGCTTATGAAATACACACTCGGTTGTAACCTTGTAAGAACATCTCACTATCCCAATTCAATACACTTCCTTGACAGATGCGACGAAATCGGTTTGCTTGTATTCACTGAGATGCCCAGCTGGCAGTTCCTCGGTGAAGGCGAATGGAGAAAGAATTGTCTTGACAATATTGAAAAAATGATTGTACGTGACAGAAATCACCCGAGTATTATTCTTTGGGGTGTTCGTGTTAATGAAGGCGAAGACTGTGACGAATTCTACACAGAAACAAATGCTCTTGCAAGAAGTCTTGATCCCACACGTCAGACAGGCGGCGTAAGAAATATGCCCTTCAGCCATCTGCTTGAAGATGTTTACACATACAATGACTTCTCACATTCAGGTAAGGGTATCAAGCTTCTTCCGCCCTCACTTGTTTCAGCAAGTCTGAATGCTCCTTATCTTGTAACAGAATACAATGGTCATATGTTCCCCACAAAGAGCTTTGACCGCGAAGCATTAAGAACCGAGCATGCTCTGCGTCATGCAAGAGTTCAGAATAAATCACATGGTACAGACAGAATCAGTGGTGCAATCGGTTGGTGTATGGCTGACTACAATACACATAAAGACTTTGGTAGCGGTGACAAAATCTGCTATCACGGTGTAACTGATATGTTCCGTATTCCCAAACTTGCAGCAGCAGTTTATGCCTCACAGCAGGATGAAACACCTGTTCTTGAAGTATCATCTTCAATGGATATCGGCGACCATCCCGGCGGAATCCAGGGCCCTGTACATATTTTCACAAACTGTGATTATGTTAAAGTTTACAGAAACGGTGAATTCAAGAGTTATGCATATCCTGATAAAAAACGTTTCCCTCATCTTCCTCATCCGCCTGTAATGCCTGATGACTTCATTGGCGATGCACTCCTTAAAGATGACGGACTTGACGAAGTAACTGCAAAAAACCTTAAAGCAGCGCTTTGTGCAGCAAGTGTTTACGGCTTTATTATGCCACCGCAGAATTATCTCAAACTTGCATTTGCTTTCCTTCATGGCAAGATGAATATTTCAGAAATGATTGAAATAGTTACAAAATATTTTGCTAACTGGGGTGACTGTCAGGTAACTTATACTTTTGAAGGTTATAAAGACGGTAGAATGGTTAAATCAGTGACAAGAACAGCAGTTAATTCTCTTGACTTCACAGTTAAAGCAGACAAAACGGAGCTTATTGAAGATGAAACCTACGATGTAACTAGAATTGAAGTTATTTCTGTTGACCAGTGCGGAAACAGACTTCCTTACGACAACACACTTGTAAATGTTAAGATTGAAGGTGATGCAGAAGTTATCGGACCTGATTCATTTGCACTTGTGGGCGGTGTAAGAGCATTCTGGGTTAAGACAAAAGGCAAAACAAGCGATGTGAGAATTACTGTGTCTGTTGAGGGCAGAGGAGAAAAAGAAATTAATCTTAAAGTTAAGAAAGTTAAATAATTGACAATTACTGCATATTGTGGTATAGTATTTGTATAAATATTCAGGAGGTATTAATTATGAAAAAATTTGTTAAAGTTCTTTCAGCAGTTCTTGCATTAATAATGATGGTTGGTGTGTTCTCATCGTGTGGATCAGAGAAAGAAGTTCTTTATGTTGCTACAAATGCAGAGTTTCCACCATTTGAAACACTTGAAGATGGTGAGATTACCGGATTTGATATCGACCTTATCAATGCTATTGCTGCAAAACTCGAAATGGAAGTTAAACTTGATAATGTTGATTTTGATGGTGTAATTTCTGCAGTTACTTCAGGTGCAGATGATGTTGCAATTTCTGGTCTCACAATCAATGAAAAAAGAAAGCAATCAGTTGATTTTTCAGATGCATACTTTAAAGGGGCAGCTCAGATCCTTATAGTTGCAAAGGATGACACCCATTATACAGGAAAAACAAAAGCTGAACTTGATGAACAACTTAAGAATCAGTCAATCGGTGTTTGCACAGGTTTCACAGGTGCAGCATATGCACAGGGTGACGAAGAATGGGGATTTAAAGCAATTGAAGGTGCAGACGTTAAAATTTACGACAACATAAGTCTTGCAATTGCTGACCTTAAAAATGGTAATATCAATGCAATTATTATGGATGATATTCCTGCAAAAGAGGCAGTTGCTACTGAGGAAAACAAAAACGATATCAAATGTATTGATGTTGCACTTACAGTTGAAGAATATGGTATTGCTGTGAAGAAAGGCAACAAAGAACTCCTCGATAAAATTAATCAGGCACTTAAAGAGCTTGAAGAAGAAGGTGAACTTCAGAAAATTGCCGATAAGTGGGGCGTTGAGCTCGGCTAATAACGATTAAATTGCAACACCGTGCAATTATTGATTCACGGTGTTGTTTTTCGTCATTTGGAGTGGATATTTTATGAGTAGTTTTGCTGGCTTTTTTGATATATTTAAACGAATATATATTGAAGGCGATGGCTTGAAATTATTGGGTGAAGGTTTGCTTTCCACAGTAATTATGGCTGTGTTTGCTTTAGTTATAGGTGTATTGTTGGGAATCATAGTTGCGATTTTTAAAGTAATTCCAAACAATAATTTTTTCACAAAGATTCTTAATGCGTTTGCTAACGTTTATATTGCTGTCATAAGAGGTACACCTGTTATGGTTCAGCTTCTTTTAGCTTACTATGCAATTTTTGTGTCTGCATTCAGAGAGTTCAGGTTCCGCGCACTTATTATAGCCATAATCATTTTTGGTATTAATAGTAGTGCCTACGTTGCTGAAATTATACGAAGCGGTATATTGGCAGTTGATAAAGGGCAGATGGAAGCAGGCCGTTCTCTGGGCTTGTCTTATGCGACAACAATGAAGAAAATTGTTCTTCCACAGGCAATTAAAAATATTTTACCTGCTCTTGGTAATGAGCTGATTGTTCTTATAAAAGAAACGTCGGTTGCGGGCTTTATTACGGTGTTTGATTTAACCAGAGCAACAAGATCACTTGTTGCGGATTATTATGAGGCGTTTGTTCCGTACATAACATTGGCTGCAGTATATCTTATACTTGTTCTTGGTGCCACATTCTTGGTAAATCGTCTTGAAAGGAGGATGCGTAAAGGTGATAACCGTTAGTGGACTTAAAAAATCTTTTGGTAACCTTGAGGTCCTCAAGGGGATTGATTACACAATCGAAAAAGGAGAAAAAATTGTTGTTATAGGTCCATCAGGTTCGGGTAAATCAACTTTTCTTCGTTGCCTTAACTTGCTTGAAGAACCGACATCAGGTGATGTGATTTTTGAGGGTGTAAAAATTAATTCACCCGAAGTGGAAATTGACAAGATACGCGAACATATGGGTATGGTTTTTCAGCAGTTTAATTTGTTTAACAATCTGACTGTTTTGGAAAATATTACTCTTGCACCGATGAAGATTAAAGGTCTTTCAAAAGAAGAAGCTGATGAAGAGGCAATAAAGTTGCTTAATCGTGTCGGACTCGCGGAAAAAGCAGATTCTTTTCCGGCACAGCTTTCAGGTGGTCAGAAACAGCGTATTGCGATTGTACGTGCTTTGGCAATGAATCCTGATGTGATGCTTTTTGATGAACCAACTTCTGCACTTGACCCTGAAATGGTCGGAGAAGTTCTTAATGTTATGAAAGAACTTGCGGAAGAAGGAATGACAATGGTTGTTGTAACGCACGAAATGGGCTTTGCACGCGAAGTTGCATCAAAGGTTGTGTTTATGGATGAAGGCTTAATTACTGAGGAAGCCCCTCCGGAAGAATTCTTTGCTAATCCTAAAACAGCCAGATGCAAAGATTTCCTTTCAAAAGTTTTATAAAAATTTATGGCTATCGGTTAATTCCGATAGCCATTTTTTATGCTCTTTAGAAACGAAGTGAAATATCTTTATGGTGTGATGAAGTTTGAAGTTATATATCTGATGCCGAGTTTATAAAGTTCTTCCATTTTTGACAGCCTGTCCACAGTCCATACGCAGACCTTAAGGCCGGTTTTAATTGCTCTTTTGAAATCACTTTTTTTATTGCTTGCACAGACTGCATATGCAAAACCATATTTCTTTGCATCCTCAATTCCTTTGTTATCAATTGTTTCAACAAGATACCAATATTCAGTAGAAGGGGAATATTCTTGAAGTTTAATAAGCTTGTTAATGTCAAATGAGATGATAATAGCGTTTTCAAGAAGATCTCTTTCTTTTAATTTAGCAATAATATCTGTAAGTCTTGTGTCATAGTATCCGTCACGTTTGATTTCAATTTCAGGGACTTTATTATATTTTTTGCAAAGGTCAAGATATTCATCAAGTGTAGGTAACTGTAAATCAGGATAGTTTTCTATTCCGTGACCGTAAGTTACTTTGAAATTACGTAATTCTTCAAGCGTATAATCGCTTATATTACCCTCACCATTGCACGTTTTGTCTATTGTTGTGTTGTGACAAATAATCCACTGTTCGTCCTTAGTGAGATGCACATCACACTCAATGGCATAATAATCCTCATTACATGCCTTTTCAAACGCAGGTATAGTATTTTCAGGAGCTACACCTGAAAAACCTCTGTGTGCTGTAATGTGTACAGGGTCATTTTTATCTATCACTTTTGAAGTTGAAGCTGAAACTACACCTATTTCTTTTCTTTTCATAATCTCACCTAAAAAATAAATTCTGCAAGCAACGTAACCCCAGGCTTGCTTTAGTGTTTTGCCCATACTTTTCACTCCTGATTTAGATAATAGCCGCATCTTTTGGATGCGGCTGAAAATATTTATTTAATCATAAGACCTTCACTGACTGCAAAATCATGAAGCACTTTAAGAGAGTGCATTTTCTGATCGTTGATTGAAGAACCTGTTCTTGTGTATGTATTCATTTTTGCACCACAGAGGGAAGCCATATATTTTGCACTTGCTGTGAAGCCGTTGTCAACAGTTTCAGCAAATACGTTAACAAAACGATGGATTTTTTCTGCTTTATCAATATCTTTTTCAACAAAGAATGCGTCGTACATTTTTCTGAGCATATAAGCACCGCAAGTACTGGGAGTTGCAATAACACCTCTTGCACCTGCTTTATATGATTCAAAAAGATAAGGTGTGTTAGCCTGAAGAACATTACTTTCGCCTTGAACAGCTATTTTAGCTTTAATCCAATCCATTGAGCATGTTGTATCCTTCATGCCAACGAATTTGCCTGTTTCAACAAGTCTTCTGTAAGCGTCAGCACTGATTTTGTAGTTCTGGAAACCGGGGAATTCGTAAATAAGAACGGGAAGTTCTGTATGTTCAGCAAGACTACACATATAATGTACAAGATAATCATCGTCAAGTCCATAGCCTTTAGTTACAAAAACAACACCATCAACGCCTGTAGCAGACATTCTTTTAACTTCTTCAATCTGTTCTTCTTTTGAACCGAGGCAAAGGTTTGCTGTTGCAAAAACAGGTTTTCCGTTTGCGTGTTTTACAACAGTTTCTGCAATTTTAATTCTGTCATCTAAATCAATTTTAGCCATTTCAGAACTGCCGCAAACAGGGAAAAGAGCATGAGGATTTTGTTCAACCTGCCATTCTGTATATCCTTTTAATGCTTCGAAATCAATTGACAAATCTTCGTGATAGGGTGTAAGCAGAAGTGCATAAACACCTGCATATTTTTCCATCTGACCTTTAAAACTATTCATTGTAAGACCTTCTTCTTTGAAAAAATTGTATAAACTATATACAAATTTATTATAAAGCATTTGTATATAAAAAGCAATTATTTTTTTTAATTATCAAAGATTATTTTGAAAAATTTCAATACTTCTTTCGAGTATGCCGTTGATGTGTGCAATGAGAGTGCCATAGTTGGTAATCGGCACACCGGCATCATTGGCGGATTTATTTCTGTAACGTATTTCTCGTTCGTTGAGCATACATCCTCCGCAATGAACAATCAAAGCATATTTTTCAAGTTTTTCGGGAAATTGTCCGCCGGAAGTGAATTCAAAATTTAGTTTTTTACCTGTAAAATCAGAAATCCAGCCCGGCAATTTCACTGTTCCAATGTCTTCGCATTGCCTGTGATGCGTACATCCTTCGCAGATGAGAATGATATCATTATCTTTTAAACTGCTTAATTTATTAACACCGTCAACTGCACTCCTGAGTAAACCTTTGTATCTTGCAAAAAGAATTGAAAAGGAGGTGAGAGGAATGTTTTCGGGAACAATGTCTTTTACTTTGCTGAAAATCTGGCTGTCAGTAATAACCATTTTGGGGTTGAATTTTAACGCATTTTTCAACTGTTCAGGTTGAACAACAATACATATTGCGTGTTTATCGATAACATCCCTGATTGATTGCACTTGTGGCAGAATCATTCTACCTTTAGGAGCTGAAGAATCAATAGGAGTTACAAGTATCACTACGTCGTCTTCATTCAATAAATCTGAAACTATTTTTTTGCTTTCATTTTCATTTTTTATGAGTGATGCAATTTTTTCTTTCAATTCGTTAATATTAGCGTTTGTAATTGCACTTACTCGAATTGAATTTTCTTCTGCAGGCACAGTTTCAGCAATGTCTGATTTATTATAAACAATAAGATAGGGGATTTCTTTTTTGATGAAAAGCTGAATCAATTCTTTGTCATCTTCTGACTTTCCTGTAACTGAATCGACAACCAACACAGCAATATCAGTTTTGTTAAGTATCTGACGTGCTTTTTTTACTCTTAATTCGCCTACTAATCCTTCATCATCTATACCTGGAGTATCAATAATTACAACAGGACCGAGCGGCAACAATTCCATTGCCTTGGTTACAGGGTCTGTTGTTGTGCCTTTGAAATCGGCAACTATTGAAATTTCCTGACCTGTAATTGCGTTTACTAAGCTTGATTTTCCTGCATTTCGTTTGCCGAAAAAAGCAATGTGCGGTCTTTCGGCACTCGGAGTCTGATTAAGGTTTGCTGCCATTCAAATCACCTACGAATTAAAATCTGAAATCTCGTTTACCAAGATGGATATTATCAAGATAATTTTCTGCGATTTTTCTTACATTATCTTTGGGAATGTTTTTGAGTTCTTCACGGATTAATTTTTCACCGATTTCTTTAGTTTCTTCACTCGCATAGTCTTCGAGGAATTCTTTCAAAGTCATCAGAGCGTTGGGATGGCAACAGTTCTGAATCTGCCCGCTTTTAAGTAATGACATAAATCTGTCACCTGTTCTGCCTTCTCTGTAGCAAGCTGTGCAGAAACTTGGAATAAACCCCAGTTCCATAAGCCATTTTACAACTTCGTCGAGAGTGCGTTGGTCTGAAACATCAAACTGTTCTGAATCGTGAGGTCTTTCTTCTTCTGTATATCCGCCTACAGAAGTTCTGGAAGCACCGCTTATCTGTGAAACACCAAGTTTAAGCACTTTTTCCCTTACTTCCTGACTTTCTCTTGTTGAGATAATCATACCTGTATAAGGTACAGAAATTCTGATAAGGGCGCATATTTTTGCAAAAATTTCATCACTTATACTGTTGTCAAAGGCTGTGGGATCTATATCATCAGCTTTTTTGATTCTCGGCACGCTGATTGTGTGAGGACCAACACCATAAACTGCTTCAAGATGTTCTGCATGCATAAGAAGTGCGGCAAGTTCATACCTGTAAAGTTCAAGACCGAAAAGAACGCCAAGACCTACATCATCAATTCCACCCTGCATTGCTCTGTCCATAGCTTCTGTATGGTAAGCATAATTGTGCTTAGGACCTGTGGGATGAAGTTTTTCATAACTTTCTTTGTGGTAAGTTTCCTGGAAAAGGATATATGTGCCTATGCCTGCATCATGTAGTTTTTTGTAGTTTTCAACTGTTGTTGCAGCTATATTTACATTTACTCGACGAATTGCTCCATTTTTATGCTTGATTGAGTAAATTGTATTTATACACTCGATAATATATTCAATGGGGTTATTTATAGGGTCTTCGCCGGCTTCAATTGCAAGACGTTTGTGGCCCATATCCTGAAGTGCGATTACTTCTTGTTTTACTTCTTCCTGTGTCAGCTTTTTTCTTGCAATGTGTTTGTTTTTGTAGTGGTAAGGGCAGTAAACACAACCATTCACGCAATAATTGGAAAGATAGAGAGGGGCAAACATAACAATTCTGTTGCCATAGAAATCTTTCTTTATTTGTGCTGCAAGTTCATACATTTCATTGTTGATTTCTTCATTGTCACAAGCAAGAAGCACTGATGCTTCACGATGTGAGAGACCTTTGCGGAGTTTTGCTTTTTCGATTATTGACTTAACGTATTTAATATCATCTTTCTTTTCGTCTGCAAATTTAAGTGAATCAAGTACTTCCTCATGGCAGATGAATTCTTCGGCTTTTGTTGATTTTGGATTATACATTTATATCTCTTCTTTCAAATTAATTTTTTGTTTTAAAATCGCCACGTGAAACAACAACTTCGTATCCGATTTTTTTTACACTTTCTTTAAGCATATTCAGGCTTTCTGCAGCTTCGGCGCCGCTTGAAAGTTTATTATTATAAAGCATATATTTATCTCTGACATTTTTAGGGGACAGATTGGGCATTACAACATTTGCACCGCAGAGTATGCCTTTTTCTCTACCTTCTTTTTCAACAGAGCCTAATGCTGTTGTTGCAGGCAAAAGCACATCCGGTAGCATCAGTCTGATGATGCTTAAAATTTTGCAGGTTAATTCTGCATCACCTGCAGGTTCATTTTTGAATGGTGTGTCTATATGTGGAATAAAAGGACCTATACCAACCATATGAGGCTTGAATTCCGCAATAAAAAGCAAGTCATCTGCAATATTTTCTATTGTCTGAAAAGGTGAACCGACCATGAAACCGCAACCTGTCTGAAAACCGATTTCTTTAAGATTTCTGAGACATTCCATTCTGTTCCTTAGAGTTAATTCTGCAGGATGGAGTTTTGAATAATGCTCGTTATTTGCGGTTTCGTGACGAAGCAGATATCTGTCTGCACCTGCATCATACAGCTTTTTATAACTTTCTTTTGTTCTTTCACCTAAAGATAATGTTACGGCACAATCAGGGTATTCTTTTTTTATTGAAGAAATTATATCAATTAAAATTTCATCTGTGTAATATCCGTCTTCTCCGCCCTGTAAAACAAAGGTCCTGAAGCCAAGTTTATAACCTGTTTCACAGCAGGAGAGAATGTCGCTTTTATTTAATCTGTATCTTGAACAATTTTTGTTACTCTTTCTGATTCCGCAGTAAAAACAATCGTTTTTGCATATGTTTGAAATCTCAATAAGACCTCTGATATACACATGATTAGAGTATACTTCTTTTCTTTTTTTTACTGCGCATTCGCGTAAAAACTCATTAACAACATCATCGTTACATTCAAGCAGAGATATAAGCTCTTGTTTTGATAAAATGCCTTCATTGAAAAGTTTATCAACAGTTTTTTTCATCGTTATACCTCATTTTCAAAGTCATAATTTGAAAATGCAGTTTTTGCACTTATTCCATCTATTCTGCCGATTTTGCCTGTAAGCGAATTTATAACATCGGTTGGCGCTTCAAGAGCAACGCTGATTATATTGATTTTTCTTTTATGATATGGTATGCCCATTCTGCCAATGATGTGTTCTCCATAATCGTGCAAAACTGAATTGAGTTTTTCAACACTTTCAAAATTTTCAACGATAATTGAAATTAATGCAACACGAGTTTTCATATAACCTCCAAAAAATATAGCTGCACCGCGAGGGTACAGCTACAGAATTTTGTAATACGAATACAATCGATATTTCGCAGCTTTCACCTCAATGAATTTCGGTGTCAGGTACAATAAATTTTTATTATTTTCTTGATAAAATTATAGCACATTGATAAAAAATTATCAATATTTATTTGAAAGTTTTTCTTAATTTTTTTTGCCATTTTTTCTTGTAAATGATTGAAAGTCTTGTAAGTACAGTGTCATACATTAAAAAGAAAACACTTACGAAAGTTATAATAATTGGCGCAACATACCATTTTGTAAGAAATGGTGCAATCCACTCGATTCCTTCGGTATCAATTCCGAAAAAGAAAAGTGATATATAGTAACTTGCCAATAAAACTATATTTGCTAAAACAAGTTTAAACAGTTTGCATAGCTTTTTTGGTAATTTATTTTCAAAAATATTTTTAACAATCGGGTAATACCCAAAAATTAAGGCATACGATGCACCGGCAGATTTATCGGGTATGATAATTAATGAAAGAATGCTTACAGACGCGTAAACGAGTGTTGCCCATTTATTATCACATTCAATAACCATTATTGTGATTAAAACACCGCAAATTGCAGGGATTGCATATGAAAGAAAGGGGATAACAGCAGTTGAAATCATAAGTGCAATTGAAAGACCTGCCATAATTGCACCAAAAGCTGTTTTAGAAGCGTTTTTCATTTAATGCTACACCTCGGTAGTACAATATATCTTTTAAATAGTTTATACAGATTGAATCAGTTTTATTTGTCATTTAAATTTTAAACACCCTGCTGAATAAATCAGCAGGGCATATATTTTTTTCTTGAAATTAATCTTTGAAACCTTCAAAACCTTTGAAGATTGCTTCTGTGTAAACGTTGTTTTCGTTTTTGTCGTGAAGGGGATACCAAACCTGTGCAAAGAAGGGATTGAGTTTTGCTTCTTTGTCATAATCCCAATGGAATTTTTTACCTTCGCAGTTTGTGGGAAGTTCAGAAGGACACCAGTGACCACCTTTGAGAACAAGGTTTGCAGACATCATAAACTCGTGACCGTGTGCACATTTCCATTTTATGGGTGTGTAGAAATCAACATATTCTTCTTCAGTAGCAAGACATTCACCGCCGCGGAATACAGCAGCTTTTTTGAGGTCATCAAGAGTGATATCTTCAATTGCTTTGCTTTCATCATAACCATGGTCAAGATATGATCTTTCTTTTGTGGGACGTTCTGCATCAGGATTGTAATCCTTCCATGTGCCGATGCTGTTATATTCGTCCATTGAACCCCAGTAAGCAGAAATTCTGTCCTGAACTTTGTTTGCAAGCCACCAGTTTGTACCATAAATTTCCTGTTCTGAAATCTTCTTCATTGCCATTTTGACAATGCCGGGGAAAAGTTTAGCAGCAGGTGCTAATTTCATATAGAAAGGAGCCTGCGATTTGATGTAATCGAAGTATTCATTTACAGGCATATTTGCACGGAAATGGAGATAATCATCAAGAACATCACTGTCAAGATACCACTGACCATGGAAGTTACGAGTTACAAACCAATTACGGTCGAAGAGCTTCTGAACTTTACCAACGCCAAGTGCGTTAAGAAGGAATTCTTCAAATTCATAGTTTGTGATTCTGTATTCATCACCTGAACCGATGTTGTAGAATCTTCTCCAGAATTCTTCAGGAACACTTTCGTCACAAATATTTGCAAGAAGACGACCTGAGTCTTCTACAGTTGCCCATTCAAGAACACCATTGAGGGGAACGTGGAACATAATGGGGTCCATATTTTTGATGATATTACGGTAAAGGATACCTGACTGACGGAGTGATACCCAATGTTTAAGACCTGATTCAGCAAAGATCTGTTCAGCGAGAACTTTACTTGCTGCGTAGTGGTCATAAATACTGATTTTGATGGGGTCGCCTGTACGAGCCCAGTGAATAGGAGCGTTTCTGTCACCGGTTTCAGCAACTGTACCGATGTAAACTACTTTGATATCGTCTGCGTTGGGCTGTTCTTTAACAGCATTAACAATATTTCTTGCAGCAGTTGTGTTTGTAACAACAGTTTTTGTGGGGTAGTAGTCAGCACTGGGAGATACCATGCCGCCAACGTGAAGAACATAGTCTGCACCTTTTACGCATTTAAGAACGTCTTCGTATTTTCCAAGGTCGCCCCAAACGAGTTTAACTGAAGGATCGCCTTCATATTTTGCGAATTTTTCACGGTTTTTCTTGCTTCCTCTGTTGAGAAGAACGATGTTATACTTGTCTTTCTTTGCATAGAGCTCTTTGAAACCTGCCCATCCCATGTTACCTGATGAACCTGTTAAAAAGACAGTTTTTTTAGACATTAATAATTGCCCCTTTCACTTTAAAATATATACACAGACATATTATCATTTTTTATAATAAAATGCAATGTTTTTTTTATTATTTTTAAATTTATTCATATTTATCAGCATGTAAAGAAAAAAGCAGCAGTTTTTTCGAGGAAAACTGCTGCTTAAAATCAGTTATTTAAATTATAAATCAAAAATCTATCACTTACATCTTCTGCTGAATTGTTGAAGAAACAAAGCCTGTATTTGTAAGTAATGCTTTCATCTTTCAGAATCGAAATACCGCCTTTGAAGAATAAGTTGTTGGCAGCAAAAAGTCCGTAATTTCTGATGTGCCAACATGTTGGAAAACGTTCATTTTTTTCATTGTCAAAAATTGCAATTGCACAATTTTCGTTATCCAATTTTCCGCCGTATAAGCACCATTGAGCACTTTTACTCCAACATTCACTTTCTCCGCATGCACCATAAGAATTTTTCATATAACCGCCATGGTCTACATCAAAATTTTCGTTGACTCTTACTCCAAGAGGTCCTGCTTCTTTTGTGCTGCCGAAATTAATATCGCAGTAGTCTGCTTTGAAAGTAATTTCAATATCAACATATCTGCAATCTTCACTCTGGTTGTACATAGTGAATTTTCTTGTTTCGTTCATAAGTTTGTTGCCGTCTTTATCAACCCAGATATTGTCTGCTTCAAAAGATGCGAATGCAGAACCATTAACAAAATTCTTTGGTTTTCCTTTTATTAGATAACCGCTGTTTTCAGGCTCATTCCATAAATCAACACCATTTACATCGCCTACACCAACGAAGACTGAACGCTGGTGAGGATGCTCTTTATGGTGTAAATCAGGACGTGTGAAAGTGTTACCTGTTTTTGTGAAAACAGGGCCAAAAAACGGCTTTTTAAATTCTGAAGGGTACTGATATGATGAAAACAATTTGCCGTTAAATAAAATGTTAAGTTTTTCACTTTCTTCTTCAAGGGAAATGACATTTTCATACTCTTTGTCAGAAAGAGTAAGTGTAACTTCTTCGGTGTTGTCTGATGTGAAAATTACAACTACACCGCCATCAGTTTTCTGGGCAGGGAAAACGTTTCCTTTTTCGTCAATAGCACAAGTAACATTCAAATCAATTTCATCACATTCGATATAGAACGGCTCGTTTTTGCAAGGTCTGACAGGTTTTATGTTTATATTCATTTTTTGAAAACCTCTCTAAGATAAATAATGGCATCTTTGATGTCATTTGAAAAGTCGTTATATGCACTCTCTATTGTTACTGCTTTGTTGTAATCAGCATTGTTAAGAGACTCAGCAAAAGCTCGTATGTGTTTGTTTTCTTCGCATGTGGGACAAGTTCTTGTCAACGGATTGTTAATATGCACATGGCAGATTTTATCAACAGTTTCACCGATAACAGCAAAATCTTCATTTTCAACGTGCATATGGAAAATGTCTGCAAGAATTCTGACGTTACTTAAATCAAGCTTATTACACAAATCATATGCTGATTTTACTGTAAGTAAAAAGTTGCTTTCGTTATGATTTAAAGGTTCAAGAGCGAGTATGATATTATGTTCTTTTGCAAGTTCATTACATCTGATGATGAAATTTTCGAGTTTTTCAAGACCTTCATCATAAAACATATTTTCGGGAATTCTTCTTGCACCGCCGCTACCGAAAACAATAATTTCAGCAGAAACTTTTTCCATTCTCTGGAAAGCTTTTTTGATGTATTCCCACATTTCGGGAGTGTCTTCAATTATCTTAAATTCAGACGGAACAAAGCAGTTGAAAGCACGTATTTTTATATTCTTTGCTATGACTTTTTCAAAATCTTCATCTGAAATACTCATAAGAAGACCCACGCTGCATTCAACATAATCATAACCGCAATTTATAATTTCATCAGCACCCCATAAAATTACATCGTAAGGTGAATAAGCTTCTTTATCAGGTGCTTCGGGCATAAAAGATGCACCGGGAATGCAACAACCAAACTCAATTGACATATTTATCTCCTCAATCCTTGTTTGCGTTTTTAAGCTGATAACTTAATGTGAGAAGACTATCAGAAAGGTGAACATTTTCAACAATTACATCAGGATAAGCAGAAAGAATATCATAATGTGAGTAATTCCAGAATCCTTTTATGCCGCAGTTGTAAAGTTTTTCAACGATTGCTGCAGCAGGATTTGTGGGAACACAAATAATTGCAACAGTAGGCTTGTTGCGTGTGCAAAAATCTTCAAGAGTGCTGATTGAATAAATTTCAGTGTTTTTGATTTTACTTCCGATAAGAGCAGGGTTTTCATCAAAAGCACCGATAAGTTTAAATCCGCGTCTCTCAAATTCCATATGGCTTGCAATTGCATGACCAAGGTTACCTGCGCCTACAAGTATAACGCTGAGTGCAGTGTTTACGCCGAGAATATTGCCGATTTCGTCATAAAGCTGTTCAACATTATATCCGTAACCCTGCTGACCAAAACCGCCGAAACAGTTAAGGTCCTGACGAATCTGTGATGCGGTGAAACCCATCATTTTTGAAAGTTCGCAGGAGGAAATTCTAATTATTCCGTCGTCTTTGAGTTTGCCGAGAAATCTGTAATATCTCGGCATTCTCTTAATAACAGACATAGAAATGTTATTGTTTTTAGGCATAATTAATACCTCATCTTTGTAAATTGATTATTTACCGCTTTTAACTGTTTCCATAACATAGTTGCCGAATTCTTCACAAGTGCAACCGTTATCGCGGCCTGTGATTTTAAGTTTTGCTTCTTCATACATGCAGAAGTCAAGAGCTCTTTCAAGTGCATCAGCTTTATCCTGCTTGCCAATGTGTGAAAGGAGCATAACAGAAGCTCTGAGCATTGAACAGGGGTCTGCATACTGACCTCTGCCTTCTCTGATCATTCTGGGAGCTGAACCGTGGATAGCTTCAAACATAGCATATTTTTTACCGATGTTTGCACTACCTGCAGTGCCTACACCACCCTGGAATTCAGCAGCTTCGTCAGTGATGATATCGCCGTAAAGATTAGGAAGAACGAATACTTTGAAATCTGTTCTTCTTTTGGGGTCGATAAGCTTTGCAGTTGTGATATCGATGTACCATTCATCTGTGATAATTTCGGGATAATCTTTACCGATATTTTTACAGATGTTAAGGAATTTACCGTCTGTTGTTTTGATGATATTTGCTTTTGTGATGATAGAAACTCTTTCTTTCTTGTTTCTTCTTGCGTAGTCATAAGCAAGTTTTGCAATTCTTTCGCAACCTTCAGTTGTTGTAACAACGAAGTCCATAGCAAGGTCATCAGTTACGTTAACACCTTTTGAACCAACAGCATAAGCGCCTTCTGTGTTTTCGCGGAAGAAAGTCCAGTCAATTCCTTCTGAAGGAACTTTAACGGGACGAAGGTTTGCAAAAAGGTCAAGTGCTTTTCTCATTGCAACGTTAGCACTTTCGATGTTGGGCCAGGGATCGCCGGCCTGAGGTGTAGTTGTGGGTCCTTTGAGGATAACGTGGCATGATTTAAGTTCTTCAAGTACGTCGTCGGGGATAGCTTTGTTTGCAGCAACGCGGTTTTCGATTGTGAGACCGTCAATTACTTTGAATTCAACTTTACCTGCTTCAACTTCTTCTTTGAGCATAAATTCAAGCACACGTGCGCTTTCTTTTGTGATGATGGGGCCGATGCCGTCACCACCGCAAACGCCGATGATAATTTTATCAAGTTTTTCGTAGTCTACAAAATCGCCCTGCTGTTTGATTTTGTCTGAACGTTCTGACTGTTCTCTGATAAGAGCTTCGAATTTTTCTGTAGCTAATTTAATCTGCTGTTCTGTCATTTTTATAACTCCTTATAATTAAACTTTTTCTCTTGTGTAGTTAAGAAGTCCGCCTGCAAGAATCATATCTGTCTGACGTTCTGAGAATTCATAAGCAAGGGGATATGATTCGTTCTTTGTTGTGTTTTTGAGAACGATATCGAGTTTGTTCTGGATAGAATCTTTAATGTTTTCAATTACGAGTTCATCGCCCTGATCGATTCTGTCATAGTCATCTGCATTAGCAAATGTGAAAGGAACGATACCTGCGTTGATAAGGTTTGCCATATGGATACGTGCAAAAGATTTTGCAACAACACTCTTGATTCCGAGATAAAGCGGTACAAGAGCGGCGTGTTCACGTGATGAGCCCTGACCGTAGTTTGCACCACCGATGATGATACCTTTACCTTCTTTTTTACAGTTTTCTGCAAAATTTTCATCGCACTGTCTGAAGCAGAAGTTTGAAAGGAAAGGGATGTTTGAACGGTAGGGGAGAATCTTTGCACCTGCAGGCATAATATGGTCAGTTGTGATATTGTCACCAACTTTAAGAATTGCCTTAGCTTCGATTTTTTCACCAAGTGCTTCACCAACGGGGAAAGGCTTGATGTTAGGACCATATTTAACTTCAACGTCAGCAGCTTCTTCTTCAGTTGCGGGAAGTAATACCATGCTGTCGTTGATATCAAATTTTTCGGGCATTTCAATTACGGGAGCTTCACCAAGTTTTCTGGGGTCTGTGAATACACCTGTGATTGCACTTGCAGCAGCAACTTCGGGGCTTACAAGGTAGATACCTGCATCAGCAGTACCGCTTCTGCCTTCAAAGTTTCTGTTGAATGTTCTGAGTGATACGCCTTTTGAGTTAGGTGACTGTCCCATACCGATGCAGGGACCGCAAGCACTTTCAAGAATTCTTGCACCTGCTGCAATCATATCTGCAAGAGCGCCATTAGTTGCGAGCATATGAAGAACCTGCATTGAACCGGGAGCAATAGCAAGGCTTACGTTGGGAGCAACTTTTTTGCCTTTGAGGATAGCGGCAACTTTCATCATATCAACATATGATGAGTTTGTGCATGAACCGATACACACCTGGTCAACTGTGATTTCACCGATTTCTTCAACAGTTTTAACTCTGTCAGGCATATGAGGACAAGCTGCCATCGGTTTAAGAGAAGAAAGGTCGATAACAATTTCTTCGTCATAAACTGCATCTTCGTCTGCAGAAAGTTCAATATAATCTTCTTCTCTTCCCTGCGCTTTGAGGAATTCTCTTGTGATTTCATCCGAGGGGAAAACAGAAGTTGTAGCGCCGAGTTCTGCACCCATATTAGTGATAGTTGCTCTTTCAGGAACTGTAAGTGTTTTTACGCCTTCGCCGCAGTATTCGATGATTTTGCCTACACCGCCTTTAACAGACATAATTCTCAAAACTTCAAGAATAACATCTTTAGCAGCAACCCATGGGGAGAGTTTACCTTTGAGTTCAACTTTAACAGTTTTGGGTATTGTGATATAGTAAGCACCACCGCCCATAGCAACTGCGACGTCGAGACCACCAGCACCTATAGCAAGCATACCGATACCGCCACCTGTGGGTGTGTGGCTGTCTGAACCGATAAGAGTTTTTCCGGGAATACCGAATCTTTCAAGATGAACCTGATGACAGATACCGTTACCGGGACGAGAATATCTTACGCCACGTTTTTTTGCACATGACTGAATGAAGCGATGGTCATCTGCGTTTTCAAAACCTGTCTGCAATGTGTTGTGGTCAACATATGCTACTGAAAGTTCAGTTTTAACTCTTTCAACTCCCATAGCTTCAAACTCAAGGTATGCCATTGTACCTGTAGCGTCCTGAGTCAATGTCTGGTCAATACGTATGCCGGCTTCAGTACCTTTAACGAGTTCACCGTCAACGATGTGGTTTTTGATGATTTTTTCACTAATTGTGTAACCCATCATTAATTCCTCCAATTTTAAAACTTGTTTAATTTTTTAACAATCTCTATTGTATTACTTTGTCAGAATTTTGTCAATAGTCACGTTGATGTAAAAATTGTATTATTTATTAATAAAATATGTAAATATTAAAAATTATTAAGAAATGGTCGGTAATGTGTTGATAATATATATGAGTTGTGATATAATTCATTAGTATAAAGAAAAGTATGTGTGAAAGTATGCATATTTCTGAATCTTTTGAGAGGAGGTACGTGAATGAGAAGAAAAATTGAAGCTTGCACTGCATTGTTTCTGGTGTCTGTGCTTTTGTTTCTGAGCGGATGCAAACTTTCAGTTGTGTCTGCAGATAAACTGATAAGACCGCCCAGGTCAGGTGCTGAAATTGAAAGTGCAATTGAAGAATTGGCAGGGGAAAGTATTACACTGAAAACTCCATCAAATCCCGATTCGGAATTTACATCGCCTCTTACTTTGATTGACCTTGATTCTGACGGTGTAGAAGAAGCAATTGCTTTTTATACAACTGCATCAAACAACAGCAGCATACATCTCAATGTGCTCAAGCACATAAGCGAACAGTGGGTTTCTATCGGTGATTTTTCCGGTTACGGAAATAACATTGAAACTTTATCATTCAGAAATCTTTCAAAAGATATGAATCAGTATGACATTATTGCCACATGGAGTTATATTGACAGTAAGGTTATGACTATTCATAAAGTTTCCGGCACAGGCAGACGTGCTAAGCTTAAGCTTGTGTGTAACGAATCTTATACTTCAATGTCTTATGTTGATGTCGATGCTGACGGATTATATGAATTATTCCTGATAAGCGGCGATTTTGCCGATAAATCAAAAATACCTGTTGCAAAGGTTATAAGAGTTGATAAATATAACATTCTTAACATAGGAATGACTTCGTTGTCGAGAGATATTGTAGCATTTGAAAATTCATTCTGTCAGGATATCAATAACGAAAAAATTTCTATGATTTCAGTTCTTGATTATCAGAATTCTGACAAAGAATACGGAACAGAAGTATTGTACTGGGATACTGAAAGATCATGCCTCGATATTTTGCGTGTTGACGGCGAAACAAATGCTGCTTTCTCAACTTTGCGTTCCTTGTCGATTCTGAGTAACGATGTCAGTGGTGATGCTTTTGTTGATATTCCAGTGCAAGAGCAGATTATAGGCTCGTCTGTAAACGAAAAGATGTATAACTCATCGTTGACATATACAAAATGGTGCGAACTTGTTGTTGAAGATGATGTTATTAAACTCAGACAGACAGGTAATCATAGGCTTTATTTTACTGATAAAGACTATTTTGATGTTGATCCGTTATGGATTTCGCAGATTACCGTTACAAGAAACACATCAAATGAAACATGGACTATCGAGACTTACAATCCTGAAAATCTTGATGAAACGAAGACTTTGCTTGTTGTTGCAAGCATTCCTCAGGAAAATATTGACAAGTTCATCTCTAGCGGATATAAGCAGTTTTCATCATATACTGCCGATAACAAAGTTTTTGTGTATAAAATCACTGAAGATGGTTTGGCATTCGGTATCAGTGAAAATAATATTGTAAGTGTTAATTTGTGATCTACTGAAAGGAGTTTGGAAATATAATGAAAAAAGTATTAGTTGCTGAAGACGAAGCTTCGATAAGAGAGTTTATTGTTATCAATTTACAGCGTTCAGGTTATGAAGTGAGTCAGGCTGATAACGGCAGAGCTGCACTTGAAGCATATGAAGCGGCAGATGGCGATTTTGATGTTGTTCTTCTTGACATAATGATGCCTGAAATGGATGGTCTTGAAGTTTGTAAAAGATTAAGAAGTATGAGCCAGACTGTCGGTATTATTATGCTCACAGCAAAAACTCAGGAAATTGACAGAGTAACCGGTCTGCTTGTTGGTGCAGATGACTATGTTACAAAGCCTTTTTCTCCGTCTGAACTTATGGCGAGAGTAGATGCTATTTACAGACGTGTTGAGATGAACAAAAACCGCTCAGAACCGCAGAAAAGTGTTGTTGAACTCGGTGAGTTTGTTCTCAATCTGCGTGACCACACACTTAAAAAGAACGGAGTTCCGATTGAACTTACTCAGGTTGAATTCCAGATAATTGAATATTTCTTTACAAACGATGGTGCTGCACTGAGTAGAACAGATATACTTAACCGTGTGTGGGGTAAAAAATATTTTGGCGAAGAAAAAGTTGTTGATGTTAACATAAGAAGGCTCAGAATGAAAGTTGAAGATGAGCCATCGAATCCCAAACATCTTGTTACTGTCTGGGGTCTTGGTTATAAATGGATAATCTAAAAGGTAGTAATATCTGAATTATATTTCGGAAAGGCAGGTGATAAAATTGAAACTTGGTAAATTCTTTGAAAAACACAGAATCAGAGGTATAAGAGCCACTTGGCTTAAAAACTTTGTTTTGGTTTCTGTTATTCTTGTTTCAGTTGTATCGCTTGCGGCCGGTTTATTGGTAAGATGGTATTATTATAATGCCGTGTCTATGGCAATCGAATCTCTTGATACAAACCTTGTTCAGAACTATTTCAGTTCTTACCTTAACACTACTGAAGAACAGTTTGAAAGCGGTGCGTTGAGGTTTATTGAAGAGTTTTCAGAAAAAGATAAAATGGAAGTTTGGGTTATCAATGAAAAAGGTGAACCTATTGTTACTTCCAGCGGTTTCGGAATTTCAGATGACCCGGTTATGCCTGACTATGTTGACGTATTTTCTTCTGCTGATGAAGTAGGCAAATGGACAGGCAAAAATGAATACGGCGAAAAAGTTATGGCCCTGACTATACCGATTGAAAATCCACAGAATGGAGAGTATACTTCAAAAGCCGCAATCAGATATATTGTATCTCTGGAAGATATTGAAAGTCAGCTTCTCGTGATATATCTGTACATTTTTATAGCTGCGGTAATTATAATAGGTATCGTTTTTGTATCAGGCAGATACTTTATCAGTTCAATTGTTAACCCTGTTGAAGAATTGAGTAAAACTGTAAATAAAGTTGCTACCGGTGATTATACGGCACGCGTTAATTACAAAGAAGGCAATGATGAAATTCACAGCCTTTGCAGTAATATCAACTCGATGCTTGAAGAAATCAGTGGTATGGACAGAATGAAAAATGATTTCATTTCAACTATTTCTCACGAAATCAGGACACCTCTTACTGCTGTAAAAGGTTGGGGTGAAACATTACTTCAGATTGGTGATAAAGACCCGGTGATGCTTCAGAAAGGTCTTGAAGTTATTATCAGTGAATCAGGTCGACTTTCTGAACTCGTTGAGGAACTTCTTGATTTCTCACGTATGCAGAATGGTGCACTGAAAATGAAGAAAGAAAAAATTGATATTCTTGCTGAACTTGATGAAACTGTTTTTGTTTTCAGAGACAGATCAGTGCGTGAAGGTATAGATTTTGTTTACACGGCACCTGAAGAACCTGCACCGATGTTTGGTGACCCCAACAGATTGAAGCAGGTTTTCACAAATGTTCTTGACAATGCTTTGAAATATACAGAACAAGGCGGTAAAGTAACGGTAAATGCGGTTATTGTGCCTGATGGTTATCTTAACATTTATTTTGTTGACACGGGTTGCGGAATTTCACCTGAAGATTTACCGAAGGTTAAAGAGAAGTTCTATAAAACCAGCATAAATTACAGAGGTTCCGGTATCGGACTTGCTGTTGCTGATGAAATTATCAAACTTCATGATGGCGAAATTAAAATCGCCAGTGTTTTAGGTGAAGGAACAACAGTTAAAATTATACTGCCTCTTGAAAAAGTTCAGCAGGCTTTGAGTGAATCTGAAAAGGAGTAATATATAATGGCAAAAGTTAAAAGAGTGTCCGTTGGCGGTCAGGCTTTAATTGAAGGAATTCTTATGAAGGGACCAAAAGGCTCTGCTATGGCTCTGCGACTTCCTGACGGTACAATTGAGGTTGAAGAGAAGAATTTCCCTTCAGTAAAGGATAAATGTAAATTTTTCGGTTTTCCGATAATCAGAGGTGTGACAAACTTTGTTGAAAGCATGGTTACCGGATATAAATGTCTTATGGAATCAGCTGAAAAGGTAAGTTTTGAAGAAATCAAAAATGATGATGATATTGAAAATATGTCAAAAACTGATAAATGGATAACTGAGCATTTCGGAGAAAAAATGGTAACAGCAATTTCAGTTATTTCAATGATTCTCGGTATAGGACTGGCATTTCTGCTTTTCTTCTATTTGCCCACTTTAGCGGCAGACCTGCTTAATAAACTGACTAACGGTGCAATAACTAACTTCAGAGTAATTATTGAAAGTCTTGTACGTGTAATAATTTTTGTTTTATATATGGTGCTTGTTTCTCAGATGAAAGATATCAAGAGAATGTTTATGTACCATGGTGCAGAGCATAAATCTATATTCTGTTTTGAAGCAGGTAAAGAACTTACTGTTGAAAATGTAAGAGAAATGAGCAGACTTCATCCCAGATGTGGTACAAGTTTTATGTTTGTTATGATTATTATCAGTATGATTCTCTCATCAGTAATTTCTTTGATATTTCCTGCGTTGAGAAATATCAGAATAGTATGGATGCTTGTGAAAGTTTTAATGCTTCCGTTTGTAATGGGTCTCGGATATGAATTCATTAAGTTTGCCGGATGTCATGATAACATTTTTGTGAAAATAGTTTCTGCTCCCGGTCTTTGGATGCAGAGAATTACAACAAATGAACCAACAGATGATATCATCGAAGTTGGTATTGCTGCTATCAAAGCTGCACTTTACGGTGTTGAGAAAAAGGAAGAAGCAGTTGAAACAGAAGAGACAGACACGGAAAAGTCTGAAGAAACAGAAATTGAACTTCAGGAAGAAAATGTAACAGAGAAAACTGTTGAAAATAGTGTGGATTCTTATAAAAAAGAAGCAGAGAGTATTGTTGATGATTTGCTTGCTGAAATTGTTTCAGAGAAAAGCAGTGACAAAGAATGAACATTTTTGAAGTATTAAAATCAGGAGAAAGTATACTTAAAGAAAATAACGTTCAGGATTATGATTTTGATGCTTTATGTTTGTTGGAAGAAACATTCAATTTTACAAGAAATGATTATTACCTGAATCGTTTTAATGAAGCAGATAAAGATTTAAGTGAAAAATATTTTTCCCTTATTGAACGTAGAATCAGTGGTGAACCGCTGCAATACATTATCGGAAAATGGCCGTTTATGTATGGCGAATTCTATGTCGGGGAAGGTGTTCTTATTCCGAGAAGTGACACAGAAACGTTGGTGTTTTCTGCTATTGATTATATTAAAAAAAACAATGTCAAAGTTGTTTTTGATCTGTGTGCAGGAAGTGGTTGCGTAGGCATTTCTGTTGCAAAGAAATTTCCTGATGTGCAAGTTTTTTGCATTGAATTGTCAGACGTTGCGTTTAATTATCTTGAAAGGAATATTAAACTTAACGCTGTAAAAAATGTTACTGCGATAAAAGGCGATATCACAAAGTGTTTTGCTGATTTCGATTTGGAAAAAATTGATGTTTTGTTATCAAATCCGCCTTATATCGAAACAGATGAAATAAAAACACTGAGCATTGAAGTGCAAAAAGAACCTTTTATGGCGCTTGATGGCGGAAATGACGGATATTATTTTTATGACATAATTGCAGAGAATTGGTTGCCTTGTATGAGAAAGGGGACATTTGCTTCTTTCGAATGTGGTGAAACGCAAGCACGTGTTCTTGCTGAAAAACTTAATCACTTGTCTGCAGAAACTGAAATTCATAGAGATCTGAATAACATTGAACGTGTTGTATCTTTGATAAAAAAATGAGGTGTTGAATTTTGTTAAGAGCTTTACTTTCAGGCGGAGGCGATCCTACAAGTGTTGTATTGCAGCTTCTTGCTACCGCTTTTGTAGTTTTTTGTACTTTGCCGATTCATGAATACGCCCATGCTCTGATTGCGACAAAACTTGGTGACCAGACAGCCAGACTTAATGGTCGACTTACTTTATCACCTTTAAAGCATATCGATATTTTCGGTGCACTTATGATTTTTATTGCCGGCTTTGGCTATGCAAAACCTGTGCCGGTAAATATGAGAAACTTTAATATGAAAAATAAAAAAGCAGGTATGGCACTTGTTGCTCTTGCCGGCCCTGTTTCTAACCTTATTATGGCAGCGTTTTTCATTCTTGTTAAAAATATTTCCTACGTAATGGCTATCAATGGTCTGATTACCGAGTTGTTGGCAGAAATTATTATAACATTTTTCTATTTTGCTGCTTCAATTAATGTGTCATTGGCTGTGTTTAATTTAATTCCTATACCGCCACTTGACGGCTCAAGAATTTTGTTTTCTGTTATTCCTGATAGATATTACTACACAATAATGAGATATGAAAGACAGATTATGCTCGGAATGTTTGTTTTGGTTGCTCTTGGCGTGTTTACAGTGCCGCTTTCATATTTGTCAAGCTTTGTTTTCAGAGGGCTTGATTTCGTAATATCATTGCCATTTAATTTATAATAATTTAAGATAAGGTTGGTTTGTTTTGGAAAAGATTTCATATAAGCTTGAAGCTTTTGAAGGGCCTCTTGACCTGTTGCTTCATCTTATCAACAAACATAAACTGAATATTAATGACATTCCCATTTTTACACTTGTTGAGCAGTATCTTGACTATGTGCGCCAGATGCAGGAAGATGATATGGAAGTTGCAAGTGAATTTCTTGAAATGGCTGCAAGACTTGTTTATATCAAATCTGTTTCACTTCTGCCGGTGCATGAAGAAGCTGAACAATTAAAAATGGAGCTTGTTGGCGAATTGCTTGAATATAAGGAATGTCAGGCAATTGCAAAAGAATTGTCAGAGCATGCTGATGGTTTCGAACTTTATTCGCGTCCGCAACAGGATTTTGAGCCTGATAAAACGTACAGGCGTTTACATCCTGTTATTGACATTCTGAACGCTTATATTGCTGCGGTTGGCAAAGGAAAACGTAAATTACCGCCACCCGTTGAAGCGTTTAAAAAAATTGTTGCACACAAAATTGTTTCAGTAAGTTCAAGAATCAATGCTGTTATGAGCAGATTGTTTGAAAAACGTAAAGACAAGTTTGTTTCGTTTTTTATGAATGCTGAATCGAAATCTGAACTTGTTGCAACTTTTCTTGCAATACTTGAACTTGCAAAAACCAAACAAGTTAAGCTTATTGGTGAAGCTGATAATCTGGAGATTGAATTAACTGAAGACGGAGGTAATGCAAAGTGAATGTAAATGATATGCAGGCCGCTGCTGAAGCTATGCTTTTCGCTTGTGGCGAACCTCTTGAAATTGAGAGAATTGCTGAAATACTTGAGATTGATGCAGATGATGCAGAAAGCCTTGTTCTGAATATTGCAGCAAAATATGACGATACAAACAGCGGAATCCGAATTGTAAAAATGGATAAGAAATTTCAGATTTGCACACGTAAAGAATATGCCGAGCAAGTCAGAGATATCCTTGATATGAAAAGGAACGCCCCGCTTTCGCAGGCGGCATTTGAGGTTCTTGCAGTTGTGGCTTATAATCAGCCGATTACAAAAGCATACATAGAGCAGGTAAGAGGCGTTGATTGCTCAGGTGTTATATCCACGCTTTGCCAGAAAGGTCTTATTGAAGAAGTAGGACGTCTTGAGTTGCCTGGCAGGCCATTGATTTATGGTACTACGGCGGAGTTTTTAAAATGTTTCTGTATAAATACGCTTGATGATTTACCTGATATTCCTGAACTTGATAATAAGACGGTAGAAGAACATGAAGCAGAAATTGAATTTGATAATCTTGAAGCACAGGTAAAAGATGAAATTAAAGAAACGCAAGACGAAGAATGATAACGGAGGTGATTAAATGCCTTTCTTATATACGATATTAGGGATTATATTGTTTTTTGTAATTATATTTTCAATCCCTGTGAGAGTGACCGCACATTATGACGGCACATTTACATTATTTGTAAAATATAGTCTTTTGAAAATCAACCTTCTCCCCAAAAAAGAGAAAAAGAACAAACCAAAGAAAGAAAAAAAAGAAAAGCCAAAAAAAGAAAAGGCTGAAAAAGAAAAACCTGAAAAACACAAAGTCGGCAAGAAAAAGAAAAAAGAAGATAAGGACAATATTTTCTTGAAATTTTATAAGAATCAGGGCTTTGAAGGAGTTTTGCAGTTAATTGCTGACGCTTTGGAAGCGGTTACAGGAATTTTTTCTGATATATTCAAACATTTTGTTTTTAGAGAATTATACCTTAATATGACTATCGCTGGCTCAGACGCCGCAGAAACTGCAATAAAATACGGAAAAATATCATCAGCTGTTTTTCCTGCTATGGGTCTGTTATGTACAAAAGCACGTGTTAAAAAATATGATATAGACATTTCACCTGATTTTCTTGCAACAAAAGATGATGCAAAATTTCATGTGCAGTTTGGCATTTCGCCAATATTTATTACAAATGCGGTTATAATTGCAGGCTATAAGTTGTTTAAAAATGTATTGCTTAAACTTCTTAAAGCTAACAATGAAGATAACAAACAGAAGAAAACAATTGAGAAAAAAGTTAAAAAAGTTTTAAAGGAGAGATAATTTATGAAAGAACAATCAGCAGCAGGTATCCTTGGTACAACAATTGATAAAATCAAAAATCTTGTTGACACAAGCACAGTAATCGGCGAACCTATCAAGGTTTCTGACAAAGTTACAGTTATTCCGATTTCAAAAGTTACTTATGGTTTTGCCTCAGGCGGTTCAGATTTCCCCTCAAAATCAAATGCTGAACTTTTTGGTGGCGCAGGTGGCGCAGGTATCACTGTAACTCCTGTAGCATTTTTGGTTGTTAATGATGATATCGTTACCATCAAAGGTATTTCAACAAGCGAAAACCCTGTAGAGAAAGTAGTTAACATGGTTCCTGAAGTTGTAAATACAGTTACAGGTCTTGTAAACAAATTTGCCAAGAAAGATGAAAATTCTGAAGAATCAGAAGAAACTACAAGCGAAAACGAATAATTAAACACTTTGCTTCTGCATAGAATTTTATATATTGAAAATTCTATGCAGGCAGGTGCATTGTAAATGAAAAAGTGCTTTTTGATAATTCTGTGTTTTATCATCAGTTTTCCGTTATTATCAATAGAAGCAAATGCAGTATCCTTAGGGATTTCTGCGTCTTCAGCAGTTGTTATGGTGGCTCAGACAGGCGAAGTGATTTATGAACACAATGCCCACACTAAGCGTTCAATGGCGAGCACTACCAAAATTATGACTTCTTTGATTGCACTTGAAAAATGCGATCTAAAAAAAGAGATTATTGTAAAATCAGAGCAACTGAAGGTGGAAGGAACTTCTATGGGGCTGCTTGATGGAGACAGAGTTACATATGAAGCCCTTGTACACGGAATGTTGCTTCAATCAGGCAACGATGCAGCAAATGTTGTAGCAGCAAATGTTGGTGGTGATATTGACGGCTTTGTTGATATGATGAATGTCCGTGCTAAAGAATTGGGAATGAAGAACACAAATTTTGTCACTCCGTCTGGTCTTGATGCAGAGACACATTATTCCACCGCATATGATATGGCTGTTTTAGGTTCTGCTGCAATTCTTAATCCTGATTTCAGACGCATTTCTTCACTAAAGAAAGCAACAGTTTCTTATGGTAATCCGCCTTATAACAGAACGCTTACAAATCACAACAAAATGCTGTCTTATTACGATGGTTGTATTGGATTAAAAACAGGATTTACTAAAAAAAGCGGAAGATGCCTTGTTACCGCAGCTGAGCGTAACGGGGTGGTTTTGGTTGCTGTTACGTTGAATGCACCTGATGATTGGAATGACCATAAAATTTTGCTTGATTATGGTTTTTCAGAAATTACAAATTCAGAAATCATCACTGAAATAATGAATATCCCTGTTGTGGGCGGAACGAAGACCTCAGTGTCTGTTGTGCCGTCAGACAAGACATATATTGATACTTCTGATAGCTTTTCTGAATATGATGCAGATTATCTTCTTGATAGTTTTTTGTATGCACCAGTTGAAAAGGGTGATAATGCGGGCAAGATTGTTTGCACGGTTGATGGCAGACGTGTTGCTGAAGTTATACTTATAGCAGGTGAGGATATTCCTGCAAAGTGTAAGAAACAGGAAAAGAAGTCTTTTTGGATAAAAGTGAAAGAATTTTTTAAAAGGATTTTTAAAAAATAAACGGAGGAAAATATGGCAGTTACTACCATGAGACTTCAGAAATTTCTTTCAGAATGCGGCGTTGCATCAAGAAGAAAATCTGAAGAACTCATTTCCATGGGAAAAGTTAAAGTTAACGGAAGAGTCGCGCAGATTGGCGATAAAATCAATCCTAAAAAAGACACCGTTACCGTTAGCGGAAAGAAAGTTGTGAGCAGTAAAACCAAATATTACATCATGCTTCACAAACCGAGAGGTTTTGTTACAACTTTAAGTGACGAAATGGACAGAAGATGTGTTGCTGACCTTGTCAAGGATATTCCCGAAAGAATATATCCTGTAGGACGTCTTGACAAAGATTCTGAAGGTTTGTTGCTTATGACAAATGATGGCGATTTTGCCAATGCAATGATGCATCCGAAACACCATGTTCCGAAAACATATCGTGTTACAGTAAGACAGAATGTAACAGAAAATATGGTTGACCAGCTTGCTGTCGGTATTGTTATTGAAGGCAGAAAAACTGCTCCTGCTGACGTAAGGGTGTTGCTTAAAGAAGAAACTCGTACTGTGCTCGAAATTATTCTTTATGAAGGCAGAAACCGTGAAATCAGAAAAATGTGTGAAAGTCTTGGCCTTGATGTTATAAGGCTTAAGAGAACACAATTCGGTTCAATTAAATTAGGTATGCTCGCTCAGGGCAAATACAGAGAACTGACTCCTGATGAAGTTCATAAACTTATGGCTTCAAGCGGTGCAGTCAGCAAAAAGAAGTGATAAGTAAATGTATATATTTAAACCAATAGAAGATGTTTCAGAGCTTTCAAAACATTTTTCAGGCTGTGTAAATGGCGGTTATATCGGCTTTGAAGGCGATGAAATTATAGGAAAATGCAGTCTTTATGTTGACGGACATATCGTAACAGTAAAGACTATTGATTTTGATAAGGACAAGCCTGATATCGGTGAAGGTCTTATGCGTGCAGCACTTAATTTTGGTGCTAACAGAAATGCTTATTATGCATATTGCAGTTGCGAAAATGCAGTTGAGATTATGAAATTGATGGGCTTTGAAGAAAATGATGGTATTTACAGCGGTGATATTCCCACTTTACTTGGTGGAAGCTGCGGTTGTTGCCGTCAAAATATGATATAAGGTTGTGAAACGATGATTAGTAGCATGACAGGCTACGGCAGAGGTCAGTTTACTTCTGACGGTATGGATGTTACCGTTGAAATTAAAAGTGTAAATCACAGATACTACGAATTTTCTGCCAGAACGCCAAGAAATTATCTTTTTCTTGAGGAAAAATTGAAAACATTTTTTGCACAGTCTGTTTCAAGAGGTAAGGTTGAATGTTTTGTTCAGATTACCTGCCTTGATGATGAAAATGTGAATGTTACTGCAAACATTCCTCTTGCAAAAAGTTATCTTTCAGCACTTAAAGATATTTCTGAAAATTTAGGAGTTTCTGCTGATGTTTCAGCAAATGCTCTTGCAAGATACAATGACGTGCTTGAAATCAAAAAAGCGGAAGTTGACGAAGAAAAAGTATGGAATGTTGTTAAAGTGGCAGCTCAGGATGCTTTGAATGGTATTCTTGCAATGAGAAGGGCAGAAGGTGAAAAACTAAAAAACGATGTGCTTTCAAGACTTGATTTCATTGCAGAAAAAGTTGCTATGATTGAAAAACGTTCTCCTGAAACTGTGAAAGAATATTCTAAAAAGCTTTTGGACAGAATGAACGAAGTGCTGGGCGATATGGCTCATATAGATGAACAGAGAATTCTTACTGAAGCTGCTATTTATGCTGACAAAGTTGCAGTTGCAGAAGAAACTGTCAGACTTTCAAGTCATATGTCACAGCTTAAAGAATTCCTTGTTTCAGACGAAGCAATCGGTAGAAAAATGGATTTTCTTGTTCAGGAAATGAACAGAGAAGCAAATACAATCGGTTCCAAAGCTCAGGATGTGGAAATTGCAAGAGCAGTTCTCGATATCAAGGCTGAAATTGAAAAAATCAGAGAACAGATTCAGAATATCGAGTAAGGAGAAATAAGATAATGAAACTTATAAATATAGGTTTTGGTAATATGGTTAATGCTTCGCGACTTGTTGCTATTGTAAGTCCCGAATCTGCTCCGATTAAAAGAATTATTCAGGACAGTAAAGAAAAGGGTACACTCATTGACGCTACTCATGGACGTAGAACGAGAGCCGTTATTATCACCGATTGCGGTCAGATTATTCTGACATATTTACAGTCAGAAACAGTAGCAAACAGGCTTAATGATGTTGACGACGAACTTGATGTTGCTGATGAGGAGGATGAAAATGAGCACTAAAGGATTGCTTGTAATTTTGTCTGGTCCGTCAGGTTCAGGCAAAGATACTGTGCTTGATTGTGTACATAAGAGGGATATTCCCATTCAAAGATCAGTTTCGATGACAACCCGTGCAAAGCGTGATGGCGAAATTGATGGTGTTGACTATTACTTTGTTACTAAAGAGTATTTTGAAAAGCAGATAAAAGATAAAAATATGCTTGAAAGTGCTCTTTACAGTTCAAATTATTACGGAACGCCTAAGGGACCTATTGACAGGTGGCTTGCAGAAAATAAGACGGTTGTTCTTAAAATTGAAGTTCAGGGTGCTGAAAAAATCAAAAAAATCTATCCTGACAGTGTTAGTATATTTATTATGCCGCCGTCAATGCAGATTCTTGAAAAAAGACTCCGTGGCAGAGATACCGATTCTGAGGAGTCAATCCGCATGCGTATGGATGCTGCACTCGGTGAAATGCAGTGTGCAGAAAAATACGATTATGTTGTGTTTAACGATGTTCTTGAAGACACCGTTGACGATATATGCGCTATTATTAAAGCAGAAAAATTTAAATCATCAAGAATGAAAAAATCAGTAAGAGAGGTAATTAAAAATGCTTAATCCCGATTTAAGAAATGTGCTTACAGGTAAAACAAGTCGTTATTCACTTGTTCTTGCAACAGCAAAACGTGCAAGAGAAATTGCTGAAGATGCAGAAGAAAAAGGCGAAATTATTGTAGAAAAGCCTGTTACACTTGCAGTAAATGAATTTATCGATGGTAAATTTATCATCGAGGAACCTGAAGATATCAGAGATCTTTAATTTTTACAGGAGGGATATGTTGTGTCTGTTTATTATGCTGAAACATCAGTTGACGGTGTTTTGCCGTCTTTTGACAAGACATATGCATATCGTCTTAGTGAAAATGAGAAAAACATTAAACCAGGCACACGTGTTCTTGTTCCTTTCGGTGCTTCAAACAAACCGAAAATGGCAATTGTTACCGCAGTGACTGATAAAGCCCCCGCAACAAAAGGCAGAATCAAAACTGTTATGCGTGCAGTTGACACTCAACCTGTACTTACGCAGGAAATGCTCAATCTTGCATTCTGGATTAAAGACAGAACATTCTGTACTGTTTATGAGGCTGTAAAAGCGATGCTTCCCGCGGGTATCAACTATAAAACAACAATTACATATTCTTTGAATACTGAAAAAGTATTTGATTCGGATTCTTTGAATACCGATGAAATAACGATTGTTCAATACCTGAAAAGCAAAAAAAATTCTGCTTCGGAGTTCGAAAAAATCTGCAAAGATTGTGGCGTTTCACTTGAAAACAAAGCTTTTGAAACCTTGCGTGAAAAAGAAATTATTCTGAGAAACTTTGATGCATCAAGGCGCATCGGAGATAATATGCAGAAAATGGTACGTTTTGTTGACAATGATTCTGAAGTAAGTCTTTCAAAAAAACAAAAGGCAGTATATGATTTGCTCAAAGAATCATCAACAGCGAGTATCAAAGAAATCTGTTATTATACCGGTGTTACTCCGGCAGTTGTCAGTGCACTTGTTAACAAAGGTTTTGCAGAATTTTTTGAAAGAGAAGTTTACAGAACACCATTTGAAGCTGATGATGGTGTTATGAATGAAATTTGTTTATCTGAAAAACAAAACTCTGCTTTTGAGGGCATGAAAAAGCTTTTAGAAAAAGACGAAAGTGCTGTGTCTCTCCTTTATGGTGTTACAGGTAGCGGTAAAACACAAATTTTTCTAAAACTCATTGATGAAGCAGTGAAAAAAGATAAAGATGTTATTGTTATGGTGCCTGAAATTTCTCTTACACCGCAGACAATCAGAATCTTTAAAAAGAGATATGGTAAAAAAATTGCTGTTATTCACAGTGGTCTCTCAATGGGTGAAAGAGTTGATGAATACAAACGCCTGAAAAATAAAGAAGCAACAATTGCTATCGGAACACGTTCTGCAGCATTTGCTCCTCTTGATAATATAGGTCTCATTATAATGGACGAAGAGCAGGAGCATACATACAAATCAGAGAGCAATCCGAGGTTTCACGCTCGTGATGTTGCGAAATTCAGATGTGTACATAATAATGCTTTGCTTGTTCTTGCATCTGCAACACCGAGCATTGAATCGTACGCTAATGCTAAAAATGGCAGATATCATCTTTTCACACTTGATGAACGCTATGGTAATGCGGTGTTGCCACAGGTTATTACTGTTGACCTGAATAATCAGGTCAACTACGGTGAGAAAACTGTCATTTCTCCACGTCTTGCAGAAGAACTTGAAAATAACTACAAAAACGGACATCAATCTATTATTCTGCTTAACAGACGCGGTTATAATACTTTCGTTGCCTGTAAAAAGTGTAACGAACCCGTAACTTGCCCCAATTGCAGTATTTCTATGACTTATCATTCTGCTAATGGTAAAATGATGTGTCATTATTGCGGACACAGTACAGATACAAAAATTGTGTGTGCTTCGTGTGGCAGTGAGGAAATACGTTTTAATGGTGTAGGTACACAGAAAATTGAACAGGAATTGCAGTTTTTGCTTCCTGATGCAAAAATTCTGCGTATGGATGCTGATTCAACAATGTCAAGATTTGCTTATGAAGAAAAGTTTTCTGAGTTTTCTGAAGGCAAGTACGATGTTATGATTGGCACACAGATGGTTGCCAAAGGTCTTGATTTTGAAAACGTTACTCTGGTCGGAATTATTTGTGCTGATATGCAGTTGTATAACGATGATTATAAGAGTGGTGAAAGAACATTTTCACTTCTTACTCAGGTGATTGGTCGCTCCGGCAGAGGAAATTTCAACGGAAAGGCTGTTATACAGACTTTTAATCCTGAAAATGAAATTATTAAATTTGCAGAAAAGCAAGATTATGACTCGTTTTATGATTTTGAAATTAAAATTCGCAAAATGATGGTATATCCGCCGTATTGCGACATATGTGTTGTTGGCTTTGTAGGCGAAAAAGAGGCAGATGTGGCTCAGTCTTCCAGATATTTTCTTGAACTTCTGAAAACAAAAACCTCTGATATTTACAAATCAGAGCAGATAATAGTGTTAGGTCCTGTTCCTTTGAAAGTTGCAAAAGTCAGCAATAAATACAGATATCGTCTGATACTTAAATGTCACAACACAAAATCATTCAGATCGATGATTTCGCAGATTATGGATGAATTTGATGAAAAATACAAAAAATTCGATGTAACGGTTTATACTGATATAAACCCTGAAACATTAATATAAACGGAATGGTGAGCAATTATGGCTTTAAGAAACATAGTAAAATATGGTGACCCTGTTTTAAGAAAAAAGAGCAGGGTAGTTGATAATTTTGATAAGAAACTTTCAACACTCATTGATGATATGCTTCAGACAATGTATAACGCTGATGGCGTAGGTCTTGCGGCGGTACAGGTTGGTGTACTCAAGAGAGTTGTTGTTATTGATATTGGTGAAGGACCCATTGAACTTGTTAATCCTGAAATTATTGATGCATCTGAAGAAATGCAGGTTACTCCTGAAGGATGCCTTTCTTTACCTGGTCAGACAGGCACTACTTCAAGACCGATGACAGTTAAAGTGAAAGCACAGGATAGAAACGGCAAATGGTATATTCACAAAGGCACCGAACTTAAAGCGAAGGCTTTCTGTCACGAAATTGACCACCTTGATGGTATTTTATATATTGACAACCTTGTTGATGATGCTGTGGAGGGAAAATAATGAGAGTTGTTTTTATGGGAACACCGGATTTTGCTGTTCCTTGCCTTGAAAAACTCGTTGAATGTTCCCACGAAGTTGTAGGAGTTTTCACACAGCCTGACAAACCTGTGGGCAGAAAACGTATTATTACTCCGCCTGAGGTAAAAGTGTGTGCAATAAAACACGATATTAATGTTTATCAGCCTGAAAAAATGCGAGACGGTACAGCTTTTGAAATAATAAAAGAATTAAATCCTGAATTAATAGTTGTTGTGGCTTATGGTAAAATTTTGCCAAAAGAAATTCTCGAGTTTCCAAAATATGGTTGCATCAACATTCATGGCTCACTGCTTCCCAAACTCCGCGGTGCTGCACCAATTCAATGGTCAGTAATAAATGGAGATGAGTATGCAGGTGTTACTTCAATGATGATGAATGAAGGTCTTGATACAGGCGATATGATTCTCAAAAGAGAAGTGAAAATAGATTTTAATGAAACTTCAGGAGAATTATACGACAGACTTTCATTAATCGGTGCTGAAGTGCTCGAAGAAACCCTTGTGCAGATTGAAAAAGAAACAATTTCGCTTATTCCTCAGAATGATGATGAGTCAACTTATGCTCCGTTGTTGAGTAAGGAATTATCAGAAATTGACTGGAATGATACTGCACTAAATGTTCACAATAAAATCAGAGGCTTAAATCCATGGCCGGTTGCATTAACTTTTATTGATGGTGTTAAATATAAAATTTATACTGCTGAATATATTGAAAATGTAAATGGCAATCCCGGTGAAATTGTTGACAACAATAAAAAAATTGTTGTTTGTTGCGGTGATGGCAACGGAATTTCAATTAAAACTATTCAGCCTGAAGGCAAAAAGCAGATGGATATAACTGCTTTCCTTTCAGGAAATAAACTTGAAAAAGGAAAAATTATCGGGTAGGTGTTTTTATGTGGTATTATCTTGAAAGTTATTGGTTGTACCTTATAATTGTTGGCCCCACTTTGCTTTTTGCAATCGGTGCACAGATTAAGGTAAATAACAACTTTAAAAAATATTCGCGTGTTTTATCTTCACGCAGACTTACCGGTGCTATGGCTGCACAGGAAGTGCTTAATTTTTATGGAATAACTGATGTTGTAATTGAGCGTGTCGGCGGCAGATTAAGTGACCATTATGACCCGAAAAGTAAAGTTATAAGGCTTTCCGACGGTGTTTATAATTCGTGTTCAGTTGCAGCAATTGGTGTTGCTTGCCATGAAGCAGGTCATGCTGCACAACATGCTGAAAATTATGCGCCGATTAAACTCAGAAACTCAATTCTTCCCGTATGCAATATCGGTTCATATCTTGGAATTCCTCTTGCTTTTTTGGGCTTTTTTATGGGATTCGGAATTCTTGTTGATATCGGATTGATTTTATATTCATTTATTGCTGTTTTTCAGCTCGTTACTCTGCCTGTTGAATTCAATGCAAGCAGAAGAGCAGTTGCTGTTATAAATCAGACAAATATTTTAAGTGATTCAGAGCTTGTTGGTACTAAAAAAGTGCTTTCCGCTGCGGCAATGACTTATGTTGCAGCTCTCGCAACTTCACTTGCTAACCTTTTAAGATTTATTATTCTGTTCGGTAGAGGTAAAAGAGACTGATGGGAACAAAAAATACACCGCGTCAGAAAGCGTTTGAAATACTTCTTAAAATTCATATTTCAGATGCCTATTCTAACCTGGTGCTCGATACATATTTACAAAAAGATAATCTTGATTCTCGTGACAGAGCATTTGTTTCTGCATTGGTTTATGGTGTTTGTGAAAGGCAGTTGACTCTCGACTACAATCTTTCGCATTATCTGAAGCAACCTATAAAAAAACTAAAACCTGAGGTTCTTGTTGCTTTGAGAATGGGGGCATATCAGCTTTTATTTATGGATAAAATTCCTCATTCTGCCGCTATAAACGAAAGTGTAAATCTCGTGAAAGCAAATAAATCTGCTTTTGCTTCGGGTCTTGTGAATGCTGTTTTGCGTAATATTTCGAGAAATGGATTAAAGTTGCCTGATGAAAAAGATGATAAGTATTTTTCAGTGAAATATTCTTGTCCGCAGTGGTTGGTTGATATGTGGTCTGATGCTTACGGTAACGAAAATGCTGAAAGTATTTTACGTTGCTCTCTCGGAGAAGTGCCGATTTACATCAGAGTAAACACATTGAAAACTGATGCTGACAGCCTGATTTCTTTATTGAAGGAAGAGGGGGTTGATGCTGAAAAATGTGATAGTATGAATGATGCCCTTGTGCTGAGAAAGCAGGGCTCAGTTGAAAACCTACAGGCATTCAGAAACGGATTGTTCCATGTTCAGGATTTATCTTCACAGCTTTGTTGCAAAGTGCTTGATGCAAAACCGGGCGACAACGTGCTTGATGTTTGCTCTGCACCGGGCGGAAAAGCATTTACAATCAGCCAGTATATGTCTGATAATGGCAGTATTACTGCTTGTGATATTTATGAATCACGTGTGAACCTGATTTCTGATGGTGCATCACGTCTTGGAATATCATGCGTTAAACCGTGTGTGTCTGATGCGACACAATTTAATGAGCATTTCACCAAGTATGATAAAGTGCTCTGTGATGCCCCTTGTTCAGGCCTTGGAATTGTCAGAAGAAAGCCTGAAATTAAATATAAATCTTCACAGGATATTGACAAATTACACAATTTGCAGTATCTTATATTGTGTATAACCTCAAAATATGTAAAAAATAATGGTACTCTTGTTTATTCGACCTGCAGCCTTAATCCTGATGAAAACGTTGATGTGTGCAGAAGATTTTTATCTGATAACAAAGATTTTGAGTTGTGCGATATATCAGATGTCAGTAATTTTGGAATTATTCAGGATAATATGTTGACTGTAATTCCTTCAAACAAAGATACTGACGGATTTTTCATTGCAAAGTTTGTGAGAAAAGGAGAATGATTTTGAGCAAGGTTGATATAAAATCAATGACAAAAGATGAATTAAGTTTTGCCCTTGCTGAAATTAATTTGCCTAAATTCAGAACAAATCAGATTTTTTCGTGGCTTCATCAGAAAGGAGTTTCTTCCTTTGATGAGATGACTAATCTTTCAAAAAGTCTGAGAGAACAGCTTGATGAAAAGTTTGTGATACGTTCATGTGAAATAGAAACGAAACGCGTTTCAAAAGAAGATTCAACTGTTAAGTATTTATTTAGATTATACGATGGTGAATACGTTGAAAGTGTTCTTATGAAATATAAATATGGTTATTCTCTGTGTGTTTCTACACAGGTCGGCTGCCGCATGGGGTGCAAATTCTGTGCATCAACTTTAGGGGGAGTAATCAGAAATTTATCTGCTTCTGAAATTTTATCACAGATTCATATGGCACAGAATGATGAAAACATCCGCGTTTCTCACGTTGTTTTAATGGGAATGGGCGAACCTTTTGATAATTTTGAAAATGTTAAAAAGTTCCTTTATCTTGTTAATTGTGACGATGGTCTTAATCTTTCAATGCGCAACATTTCATTGTCAACATGCGGTATAGTTCCTTCGATTTACGAATTGATGGATATGAATCTGCAACTGACTCTTTCTGTTTCTTTACATGCACCAAATGATAATTTGCGTTCAAGTCTTATGCCGATTAATAAAAAGTATGGTGTAAGTGAACTTATAAAAGCATGCAGAATATATACTGAAAAAACATCAAGAAGAATTTCATTTGAATATTCAATGATATCAGGTGTAAATGATTCTGATGAATGTGCTGAAGAATTGTCAAAACTTCTCAAGGGTATGCTTTGCCATGTTAATCTTATTCCTGTTAACAATGTCAGAGAAAATAACTATGTAAGAAGCGACGACAACAGATTAAAAAAATTTGTATCAATTCTTGAAAAGAATTCAATAAATGTTACTGTCAGAAGAACTCTCGGCAAAGACATCGAAGCTTCTTGCGGACAGCTTCGAAAAAAACACATCAGTGCACAAGGAGGAAATTAATTTGGAAATTTTCGGACAAACAAATATCGGACTTGTGCGTGCTACTAATCAGGACTCATTCCGTATCGGTAAGTTTCCCGGTGGAAGTGCCTGGGCAGTAGTTTGTGATGGTATGGGTGGTGCTTCAGGCGGCGATGTAGCAAGTAAAATGGCTGCTGACCTTATTGCAGAAAGAATTGAGAAGAATTATCATGATGATATGAAGCAGCTTTCTGTTTCAAATCTGCTTGAATCTGCAATAAATTTTGCAAATATTAAAATTTACGACCTTGCTCGTGAAGATTTAACCTTGAAAGGTATGGGCACTACGGTTGTGGCTGCAATAATACGAGAAAATGAAGTTTTCATTTCTCATGCAGGTGACAGCCGTGCATACATAATCGGTGAAGATATAAAGCAGGTTACGAAAGACCATTCTCTTGTTCAGGAAATGCTTGACAGAGGTGAAATTACTGAGGAAGAAGCCAAAAATCACCCTGTAAAGAGTTATATTACAAGAGCACTTGGCGTTTCAGACAGAATCAATGTTGATTTTACGGCAGAAAGTTTTGAAAAAAATGATATTATTCTTTTATGCACAGATGGTTTTTCAAATTCTGTGGAAGAAGATAATTTTAAAAAGTTGTTTGAAAATGCTAGCGATGAAGCCGTTGAAAAACTTATTGATGAAGCTAATGCAAACGGCGGAAGAGACAATATAACGGTAGTTCTTGCATCTTATTAAGGGAAAATAAGGAGATAAGATATGGATAGTTACGTTGGAAAAAGAATTGACGGAAGATATGAAATAAGAGAAATTATCGGTGTTGGTGGTATGGCTGTTGTTTACAAAGCTTATGACAACATTGATGACAGAATTGTTGCAGTTAAAATTCTCAAGGAAGAATTTCTTGCTAATGAAGAATTCCGTCGCAGATTCAAAAACGAATCAAAAGCAATTGCTGTGCTTTCACATCCTAATATTGTAAAGGTGTTTGATGTGAGCTTTGGTGACAGATTGCAATATATTGTTATGGAATATGTTGAGGGCATTACCCTTAAAGAATATATTGAACAACAGCAGGTTATAAATTGTAAAGAAGTTGTTCATTTTACAACTCAGATTCTCCGTGCACTTCAGCATGCACACGATAAAGGTATTGTTCATCGTGATATCAAACCTCAGAACATAATTTTGCTTCAGAACGGTAATATTAAAGTTACTGATTTCGGTATTGCACGATTCAGCAGAAGTGAAACACGCACTATGACAGATTCTGCAATCGGTTCTGTTCATTACGTAAGCCCGGAACAGGCACGCGGAGATATGACTGACGAAAAGACCGATATTTATTCTGTAGGCGTGCTTATGTATGAAATGCTTACAGGTCAGTTGCCTTTCCAGAGTGACAGTGCTATTTCTGTTGCATTGATGCAGGTTAATGAAGACGCTGTTCCTCCCAGTGCTATCAACGAGGATATTCCCACAGGTCTTGAGCAGATTACTATGCGTGCAATGCAGAAAATTCAGCGTGATCGCTATCAGACAGCAGCAGAAATGTTGCTTGATATTGAAGAATACAAACGCAACCCTGCTGTTGTATTCGGATATTCATATTTTGTCGATGATAATCCCACTAAGTTTGTTTCTTCTGAGGAAGTAAGAAACTTTTCAGGTTTCACTCCTGTTCAGGAAGATATGCCTATTCCGAATGCAGACGAAATGCGTTTGCCTCATCCCAAGACAAAGAAGAAAAAATCTGCACTTCCTGTTATTGTGGGCATTCTTGCAGGTATACTTGTTGTGCTTCTTCTTGCAGCAGGATATATCGTTTTCCAGGATGAAATCAATGCAGCTATTGCACCTAAAGTAAGTGTACCTGATATAGTAAGCCTTAACTATTACAGCGATGTCAAAGGCGTTGATAAATATGATGATTTCAAGTTTGAAATTCAGTATACTGTAACTGATGAATATGAAGACGGCGAAATTCTTAAGCAGAATCCCGAAAAAGGTACAAAAATTAAATCAGGCGACACAATTACTATTACTATCGCAGTGCCTGTAGACGAAATAACTATTCCTGATCTTGCGGATGAAGATGGCTATAGTGCAAAGTCAGAACTGAACAATCTGGGATTGCTTTATATTGAAGAATTCGAAAACAGTGCAACTGTTGATGAAGGTTGTGTTATCAGGACTGAACCTGCAGCAGGTTCATCAATCAAACCCGGTGAAACAGTTACGCTTGTTATTTGTCAGAAAGATGACACAATGGTTGCAGTGCCTGATATTGTAACAATGCCTCTTGAAATGGCAGAACATGAGCTTGAATCAGCCGGCCTTACACTCGACCCGAACTATGTTCAGGAAGGCAGCACAGTTGTTGCTGAAGGAAATATCATAAGATGTGAACCTATTGTCGGTACTATGGTTGAAAAAGGTACTGCTATTAAAGTTGTGGTAAGTCTTGGTGAAAGAGCAGCTACAAGAGATATTACTATTATTCTTCCCGCAGGCGGCGATGGTTCTATTGTTTACAAATTGAATGGTAGTATTGTGCATACAAAACCATCATATTATTTCTACGGTGAAATGTATACAGTTCCTGTTACCGGTGTTGGCACAAATGATACTGTTGAAGTTTATGTATGTGATAACCTTTATTTCAGTTGTAATATTGACTTTACAACTCCTATTCCTACAGTCACAAATGTTGTAGACCATACAGGTACTATTGATTACGGCAGTTTATATTGATTTTGGGAGTTGACTTTTTTGGAGAAACTTCAGGGAACAATTATAAAAGGTATCGGCGGCTTCTATTATATAGAAGTCGCTGATGTCATATACGAATGTAAAGCAAGAGGTGTTTTTCGTAAAAATAAAATATCCCCATTGCCCGGAGATATTGTAAAGTTTACGATAAATGATGGCGCAGAAAACACAATTGATAAGATTTTGCCGCGTAAAAATGTTCTCGTAAGACCGCCAATTGCTAACATTGACAGATTATTTATAGTGGTATCGGTTTGTGAACCGAAGCCCAATACTCTTGTGATTGATAAACTGATTGCAATTGCAGAAAACAACAATATTGAACCTATTATTGTCATTACTAAAAATGACCTTGGTGATTCTTCAATGCTTGAAGAAATTTACAATATGGCTGGGTTTAAAACAATTGTAACTTCATCGATAACAGGTGAGGGTACTGATAAAATTAAAGGTTTAATTAGTGGTCATATCAGTGCTTTTGCCGGAAACACAGGTGTAGGTAAATCTTCTTTGCTAAATGAAATTGCTCCGTCTTTGTCTTTGCAGACAGGCGAAATAAGTGATAAATTAGGCAGAGGCAGACATACAACACGTCACATAGAACTTTTCAAAGTTTGTGATGGATATATTGCAGATACACCGGGATTTTCATCGCTAGATTTTCAGAATGCAGAAAAAATTTTGAAGGATGACCTTCCTTTTTGTTTTCGCGAGTTTGAAGAATATCTTGGTTTGTGTAAGTTTTCTACTTGTTCGCATACAAACGATAAAGGCTGTAAAATTATTGAAGCATTATCAGAGGGGAAAATCCATCCTTCACGCCATGAAAACTATGTTGCCATGTACAATGAAGTTAAAGATTTAAAAGAATGGGAATTATGATAACTTTTTTAACTACCGGAGTTTTGCTCCGGTAGTTTTTTCACACTTGAATTGAATCTGAATATAATAAAAATGACAACGAAATTCAGTGGGGTGTGGTAATGAGAAGACGAAGAAATTGTGGCTTAGGGATTGTTTTGATTTCATTCGGTGCAGGTCTTTTTCTTGCTTCTTGTTTTCCTACGTCATTTCTTGTTGTTGCTATTGCAGTGGTAATAATTATTATGGGTATTTCCATTTGCAAAAACTAATCCGGAGGTTGCTGTATGAAAGTAATTGTTTTCAAGAATCCTAAAGTAATTGGTGGTTTGCTCAGAATGATATTTGGTATTAAAAAACAGGATTTTTCAAACAGTTAACATACAGATGCCGCAGAGTTACTCTGCGGCATGTTTTTTCTTGTTGACATATATTTGCAGTTAGTGATATACTGACAAAAAGGAGGTATAAATTATGCAAAATAAACCTTTATACATACTGACTTACGACCATGGTGGTTTTGTGCTTTGGGGAAAAGATGTTAAGCCACGCCTTAAAGAACTTGTTGAATGGATGGAAAAATATCCTAAGTTAAAAGTTGGTCTTGATTACGAATCATTTACATTTGATGAATACTCAGAAACTGATCCGGAAATTATAGAACTTATTACGTATTTGCTAAAAAAATATCCCGACAGAGTTGGTCTTGGTGCAACAACTTATGGACAGCCGTTGTCTTTATTTGTGTCAGAAGAATCAAATGTCCGTCAACTTACATATGCGATAAAAACTAACAATAAGTTTTTCAATCAGACACCTGACGTATATGCTATTTCTGAGTTTGCGTTGAATAATCAGACTCCGCAGCTTATAAAACTTTGTGGTTATAAAGCTGCGATACTTCGTTCTCATGTAATGGGATACGGATATACAAAAACTTTTGATTTACCATGGGGACGTTGGATAGGTAAAGATTTAACTGAAATTCCTGCTGTTCCTACATATGATGAGCAGGGCAGAGGATTCAACTGCACAACTGTTGATAACTGGATAATGTCCCGCTGGCCCAGAGAAGGTTGTTATTGGTGTCTTGAAGATTTTGAAAAGAAGTTTGAACATATTTCTCCGCTTCTTGCATCACGATATGACGATCTTACGCAGGATGTGCAGGATATAACGGAATATATTGAAACAAAAGATAATTATCACTATGTGTTGCTTGAAGACTTGCCTGAACTTTACGGTGAAGCAAAAGAAGAAATGCGTACAAATGATAATGATTTCCATGTGCAGATGCCCTGGGGTTATTGTGGTAATGAAATTTTCAATGGTTGCCGTTCATCTGAAGTTGCAGCTGTGCAGGCAGAAAAACTTAATGCACTTTCTGTTTTACTTGGTGGCGTTTCATATCAGCAAGATATTGAACAAGCATGGAAATATGCACTTGTTGCACAGCACCATGATGTAACAATCTGCGGTCTGCTTGATTTAGCAAGAAGATTTATCCCTGATTCACTTAAACTTTCTGATTCAGTGATTACAGAATCATCAAAAACCCTTGTTAAACGTTTTGCAGATAAAGATAATGAATCTTTGCTTGTTGCTAACCAAAATTCATTTGATGTTGATGAGTGGATTGATGTAGAAGTTTCAGAAAATTTATCAGTATTCGATGGCGAAAAAGAACTTGAGAGCGTTGTGGTTGAAAAGAATAATGTTAAAACACTTTCTGTTCATATCGTTATGCCTGCTCTTTCTGTAAAGCGATTTACTTTACAAAAAGGTGTTTGTTCATCAAAGCATAATTTTGTATGGAATGAAGAAACGGGTGAATTGATAACACCGATTTATAAGGTAAAACTTACTGATGATGGTATATCATACATCGAAAAAGTAAAAGATTCTTCACGTATTTTTGATAATGGTGACGGAGAGTTGTTTACTGCTTGCATTGATGGTGAAAACTGTAAATCAGAAGGCAAATGGAATGTAGTAATTAATTCTCATTATGCTGTTGCAACGCAAAATGGTAAAATCGGCAGTGTACCGTACTGTTTTGAAATGCTTTTCAATGGCAAACAGCCAAGAATTGATTGCAAAGTCAATTTCGAAATACATAACCAGAAAATTGGTCGCACAGGAGTTGCCGAAGGTCTGAAAAAATCTCTTACAATTGACGGACACAGACATGAAGAAAAACTTAATTTTATTATGAATGTCTGTGTTGATAATGACCGCAGAATGGTCAGGGATTTGCCGTTTGCAATTTCAGACTGGAATGGTGCTGTACGTAAAAATGAGAGTTACTGGTATCCTGAAGATGATATACGTTACGATGTTGAAGTTTCACCAGAAGAATCGTTCAACAGCGTGACATATATGCAGGGCATCTATTGGCTTGCACTTCGCGACAAAAAACAGGGCGTGGCAGTAATCAACCGTGGTTGCATGGGTTCACTTGTTAAGGGTAACAGACTTGAAATACCCCTTGTTTATGCAAATTCTTATATGTGCGGAACAAAAATGCTTGACGGAATTTTTGATGATGAATTTTCATTACTTCCTCTTGATGAAACAATTTCTGATGTTGATTTGCACAAGCAGGCAATGTCATATGAATATACACCTCAGGTGTTTAAAATCGCTAAAGGTGACGGCGATTTATCAGAGTATAAAATTGCTGATTTTGACGATAATGATTCAGATGTAATTCTCACAGCTTTCTACTATGAAGACGGAGCATACTTTGCAAGATTCTGTAATTTTTCGGATAACGCTGCTGAGGTTAATTTCGACATGAAACAAGGCAAAATTATGAAAACAGCAGATTTGCTCGGAAATGAAATCAGCGATATAAATGGCAAAGTTTTATGCTTCCGTCCATGGGAAATCAAAACGATAAAAATTTCTATATAAATTAATTTTTAACCGGCTGTTATCAGTCGGTTAATTTTTATATAATTAATAAACATTTGTTCGGAAATTTCGGTTTAACTATTTACAATTTAAATTATTTTATTTATAATATTCTATATACAGTTAAAATTGGGAGGTGTTGTTTTGGAACGCTTTGAATTACATTCATCATACAAACCTACAGGCGACCAGCCTCAGGCAATCAAAGAATTAGTTGATGGTCTCGACAAAGGCTACAAAGAACAGACACTTCTTGGTGTTACAGGCTCAGGTAAAACATTTACAATGGCAAACGTGATTGCTGAAGTGAACAGACCTACGCTTGTTCTTGCTCATAACAAAACTCTTGCGGCGCAGCTTTGTTCGGAATTCAGAGAATTTTTCCCGAATAACGCTGTAGAATATTTTGTTTCTTACTATGACTATTATCAGCCTGAAGCGTATGTGCCTTCAACTGATACTTATATTGAAAAAGATTCTGCTATTAATGAAGAAATTGAAAAACTTCGTCACTCTGCAACTGCCGCATTAAGTGAAAGACGTGATGTAATAATTGTGGCGAGTGTTTCGTGTATTTACACTTTGGGTAACCCCATAGATTACAGAAATATGGTTATCTCTCTGAGGACAGGTATGGAGAAAAACCGTGATGATCTTATTTCAAAACTTGTTGAACTTCAGTATGAAAGAAATGATGTGAATTTCATCCGTAACAAATTCCGCGTCCGTGGTGATGTTGTGGAAATTTATCCGGTTTATTCAAATGACAAAGCTGTAAGAGTTGAGTTCTTCGGCGATGAGATTGACAGAATCTGTGAAGTAAATGCATTGACAGGTAATGTAATTTCTGTGCTTTCACACGCAGCAATTTATCCGGCATCACATTATGTTGTTTCAAAAGACCGCCTTGAAGAAGCAATTAAAGATATTCAGGATGAAATGGTGCAGTGTTATGCCGATTTTGAGTCTGAAGGTAAATTATTAGAAGCACAGCGTATTAAACAGAGAACAGAATATGATATCGAAATGCTTCGCGAAACAGGTTTCTGCAAAGGTATCGAAAACTATTCACGTGTTATGTCGCGAAGAGCACCGGGTTCTGTGCCGAATACATTGCTAGACTATTTTCCGGATGACTTTTTACTTTTTGTTGATGAATCTCACGTAATGCTTCCTCAGGTAAGGGGAATGTATGCAGGCGACAGAGCAAGAAAAGAAAGTCTTGTACAATACGGCTTCCGTCTGCCATCAGCTTTTGACAACAGACCATTAACTTTTGATGAGTTTTATGGGAAAGTTGGTCAGAAAATTTTTGTAAGTGCCACACCCGGTCTGTTTGAAAAAGAAAAGAGCCTGCACACTGTAGAGCAGGTTATTAGACCTACGGGTTTGCTTGATCCTGAAATTTCAGTAAGACCGATTGAAGGCCAGATTGATGACCTTGTGTCAGAAATTAATTTGAGAACTGAGCGTGGTGAAAGAACGCTTGTTACAACGCTCACTAAAAAAATGGCTGAAGACCTTACTGATTATTTTGAGAATCTTTCAATAAAGGTCAGATATATGCACTATGATGTTGACACAATAGAACGAATGGAGATTATAAGAGATCTGCGTATGGGCGAATTTGATGTGTTGGTAGGTATCAACCTTCTGCGTGAAGGTCTCGATATTCCTGAAGTTTCGCTTGTTGCAATTCTTGATGCTGATAAAGAAGGTTTTTTGCGTTCTGAAACATCTCTTATTCAGACAATCGGCAGAGCAGCGAGAAATGCCAATGGTCAGGTTATTATGTATGCTGATTCGGTTACCCCTTCAATGGAAAGAGCAATAAAAGAAACTTATCGCCGTCGTGAAAAACAGATGAATTATAATGAGGCGAACGGCATAATTCCGACAACCATCAAAAAAGACGTGCGTGATATAATTGAGATTTCAGCAAAGGAAAACAAAACTGAAAAATCATCTAAACGTCTGAGTAAAAAAGAGCGTGAAGAACTTATTGAACGCCTGACCAGAGAAATGAAAGCGGCTGCAAAAATTCTTGAATTTGAACATGCTGCAGCACTTCGTGACAGAATTGAAAAATTAAGGCAGGGAAAATAAATTGCAAAAGAAAATTGTAGTAAAAGGTGCAAAAGAGCACAATCTGAAAAACGTTGATATTGAATTGCCCAGAGACAGTCTTATTGTTTTCACAGGACTTTCGGGCTCAGGTAAATCATCTCTTGCTTTCGATACAATTTATGCTGAAGGGCAGAGAAGATATGTTGAGTCACTTTCCTCATATGCAAGACAGTTTTTAGGTCAGATGGAAAAACCAAATGTTGATTACATTGAAGGTTTATCTCCTGCGATATCAATCGATCAGAAAACCACATCTAAAAACCCTCGTTCGACAGTTGGCACAGTAACGGAAATATACGACTATCTCCGTCTTTTATATGCAAGAATAGGTGTGCCGCATTGCCCAGTCTGTGGTAAAGAAATTTCAAAACAGACGGTTGACCAGATTGTTGACAAAGTTATGGAGTTGCCTGTTGGCACAAAGCTTCAGATTATGTCGCCTATAATCAAAGGCAGAAAAGGTGAACATGTTAAAGAACTTGACAGTGCGAGAAAATCTGGTTTTGTCAGAGTAAGAATTGACGGAATTGTTTACGACCTTTCTGAAGAAATTAAGCTTGAAAAAAATAAAAAGCATAACATTGATGTTATTGTTGACAGACTTGTTATAAAAGACGATATAAAAGGACGTCTTGCTGATTCTGTAGAAACTGCATCACATCTTTCAGATGGCATAATTCTTGTTGACGTTATCAGCGGAGATGAATTGTTGTTTTCACAGAATTTTGCATGCCCTGAACATGGAAGTTCAATTGATGAACTGACACCGAGAATGTTTTCTTTCAACAATCCTTTTGGTGCTTGTCCTGTTTGTTCAGGTCTTGGTATTTCAAAAAAAATTAACGCCGATCTGATTATTCCTGATAAAGAGCTTTCTATCAGAGACGGTGCTATAAAAGGGACAGGCTGGTCTAATGCAGACAAGGGCACAATTGCAGAAATGTACTATGAAGGTTTAGCTGTTAAGTATGGCTTTACTCTTGATACACCTGTTAAAGATATTCCGAAAGAAGGCCTTAATGCACTTCTTTATGGAACAAATGGCGAAAAATTCAAAATGACACGTAAAAATGAATACGGTTCAGGCTCATATTTTACAGATTTTGAAGGTATAATCAACAATCTTCAGAGACGATATGATAACACTACGAGTGAGTGGTCGCGTTCTGATATTGAGCAGTATATGGATGACAGTGTGTGTCCTGAATGCTCAGGGGCAAGGTTGAAAAAAGAATCACTTTCAGTAACTGTAGGTGGCATCAATATTGATGAATTTACTCGGAAAACTATCGGAGAAGCTATTGACTTCATTGACAATCTTGAATTGAATGACAGAGAAAAGTCTATTGCAACTCTGATTATAAAAGAGATTAAAGACAGATTAACTTTTCTTAATTCAGTTGGTCTTTCTTATCTTACTCTTTCACGCCAGTCCGGTACACTTTCAGGCGGTGAAAGTCAGAGAATACGTCTTGCTACACAAATCGGATCTTCACTCACGGGTGTTCTTTATGTTCTTGATGAGCCGAGTATTGGCCTTCATCAGAGGGATAATGCAAAACTTCTTACAACACTCAAACAACTGCGGGATTTAGGAAATACATTGATAGTTGTTGAACACGATGAAGAAACAATGGAACAAGCTGATTATATTGTTGATATCGGCCCTGGAGCCGGAATACACGGAGGTAATGTTGTTTTTGCAGGTGAGTATGATGAAATACTTAAATGTGATGATTCAATTACCGGTCAATATCTCAGTGGCAAAAAAAATATAGCAATTCCGGAAGACAGAAGAAGCGGTAACGGTAATTCTTTGAAAATTTATGGTGCACAACATAATAATCTGCAGAATATTGATGTGGAAATTCCTCTTGGTGAGTTTGTTTGTATTACAGGTGTTTCAGGTTCAGGTAAATCTTCTCTTGTGAATGAAATCCTTTATAAAAAACTTGCTACTAAATTGAACGGTGCAAAGAAAATTGCAGGCAGACACAATAGAATCGAAGGCGTGGAATTTCTTGATAAGGTGATTGATATTGACCAATCACCAATCGGCAGAACTCCGCGTTCAAACCCTGCAACTTATACCGGCGTTTTCAACGATATCAGAGAACTTTATGCATCAACAGTGGATTCCAAAAAATGCGGATACACAGCAAGCAGATTCTCATTTAATGTTAAAGGCGGTCGTTGCGAAGCTTGTCAGGGCGATGGTATAGTGAAGATTGAAATGCACTTTCTTGCTGATATATATGTGCCTTGTGAAGTTTGTAAGGGGCAGCGTTATAACCGTGAAACACTCGAAATAAAATATAAAGGTAAAAGCATCAGTGAAGTGCTTGAAATGACTGTAGAAGAAGGGCTTGAATTTTTCTCAACACTTCCTAAAATAAAAAGAAAACTGCAGACTCTATATGATGTAGGTCTTGGTTATGTTAAAATTGGTCAGCCGGCCACAACTCTTTCGGGTGGTGAAGCACAACGTGTAAAACTTGCAACCGAACTTTCACGCATAGCTACAGGAAAAACAATTTATATTCTTGATGAACCCACAACCGGTCTGCACACAGCGGATGTTCACAGACTGATCGATGTGCTTCAGAAACTTGTGGATAAAGGTAACACAGTTCTTGTAATTGAGCATAACCTTGATGTTATCAAATGTGCTGACCACGTTATTGATTTGGGTCCTGAAGGTGGATCAGGTGGCGGTCTGATAATTGCACAAGGTACTCCTGAAGAAGTTGCAAAGGTAAAAGGATCACACACAGGTGAATATCTTAAAAAAGTTTTAAATGGTGATAATAAATGAAAATTTTGACAACCTTACAAATGAAAATGGCAGAAGCTGCTGCAAATATGAATGATACAAGTTATCTTAGATTGATGGAAAATGCAGGTGCTGCTTGTGCAAAAGCAATCCGTGAAGAATACGGTGTTACTGTTGAAACGCCCAAAAGAATTACAGTTGTATGCGGTCGAGGTAATAATGGTGGCGACGGATATGTCATTGCGAGAAAGTTTTCTGAAATCGGTTGTCCTGTAACAATAATTATGGCAGGTGGCTCACCGATAACAGAACTTTCAAAAGAAATGCTTTCGAGAGTAGAACAATTGCCTATTAATATAATTACTTTTGACCTTAACAAAGCATCTGCTCTCGACGCACTTCAGAAATGCGATATTATTGTTGAAGCAGTTTTTGGTGTAGGTCTTGCAAGAGAGGTTACAGGTGTATATGCAGAGTTGTTTGGTTATATCAATTCCTGCGAAGCACAAGTTGTCTGTATTGACGTGCCCGGTGGTGTAAACACCGATACAGGAGAAATAATGGGTGCTTCAATTGATGCAGATTTTACAATTGCTGTGTGTGCTGCAAAACCGTGTCATATATTGCTGCCTGCAAGTAAAAAATGCGGAAAAGTAAAAGTTGTTAATATCGGTATCACTGAAGAAGAGCAGAACGTTTCTGGCGACCCTTATTGCTATTCAATTGATGAAGATATGATAAAAAAATTGCTTCCTTCACGTAACCCTGTTTCTAACAAAGGCGATTATGGTCATGTGCTGTCGGTTTGCGGTAGCAGAAATATGCCCGGTGCTGCGGTGCTCGCAGCCATGGGTGCGGTGAGAAGCGGTGCAGGACTTGTTACTGCGGCTTTTCCTGATTGTGCGTATTCTGCAATCGGATCAAAAATCACTTCGCCGTTGCTTTTACCTTTAAATACAAATGAAAAGGGCACTTTTTCTGCTTCAGCAACAGATGAATTGAAAAAAGCAATGTCAAAATCAACAGCTATACTTGTCGGCTGTGGCTTAGGTGTAAACAGAGATACAGCGCAGATTTTATATGAAATTCTGGTGAATGCAAAAGTTCCTGTTGTTATTGATGCTGATGGCATAAATATACTTTCCCACAATATAAATGTATTGAAAGCTGCAAAAGTGCCGATAATAATAACGCCGCATCCCGGTGAGATGAGCAGATTAACGGGGCTGAGCGTTGAGCAGATTCAATCTGACCGTATTCAGACGGCGGTTGATTTTGCTGAAAAAAATAATGTGACAGTGGTTTTAAAAGGTGCCAACACTGTAATTGCAATGCCAGGCAAAAAATCAACTTATGTAAATGTAACAGGTAATGCGGGAATGGCAAAGGGCGGAAGCGGAGATCTTCTTGCAGGTCTTATGTGCGGATTTTTAGCCTCAGGAATCAAACCCGAAGATGCTGCTGTTCTTGCTGTATATTTACATGGTCTGGCAGGAGATATCGCTGCTGAAAAGTATTCTGTAACTGCAATGACTCCGACGGATACGGCAAATTGTTTACCTTTTGCACTTTCAATTTTTGAATAATATTGAGGTGTTTTTTTTGAAAAAGGTGCTTATTCTTCTGATGTTTATTCTGCTTTTCGGTGGTTGTGCGAGAGAAAAAACTGCAACTCCGCCTGTACCGGAGCTGAATTTCAAAGGAGATATAAGCGTTACATATAATAACTATACTTTGGAATGTTCAATAGAAAATAACCTTGCAAACAGTTGTGAAATTACAGTCAAAGAACCCTGTCTGCTTTCAGGGTTGAAGATGATTGTCAAAGGTGGTAACTGTAAACTTGAGATGGGAAAAGTATCTTATGAGTTTGACCCTGCTGCATTGAAACACACTGAATTTGCAACTTCCTTGTCTGAAGCACTTACAAATGTTCTTAACACAACAAAGTATTCCCAACTTGAAAACGGAATGTGGAAATATACAGGTCAGACTGAGATAGGTCAGTTTACCCTTTTGCAAGACGGAGAAACAGGTTATCCGATCAGTTTGAAAATTCCTGATGCTGACCTGAGTGTCAAGTTTAAAAATATGAAATCAGATGTTAATTAATAACGGAGGTAAAAATATGTCTTGTGTATCAAGTTATAAATTGATGCGAAAAGCCTTGCGGGAAGGATACGCTGTGCCTGCTTTTAATATTGATAACCTTGAGTCTGCAATAGCTGCAGCTGAGGTTATGAAGGAAACAAAAAAGCCATTGATAATTCAGACTATCCCGAGGACTCTTGCTTACGGCGGAATGTCAGTTTATCCTACAATGATGCGCTCGCTTACAATCGGATGCGACGATGTTGACTACGCGATGCATCTAGATCATGGCAGCAGTAAAGAACTTGCCGAAAAGTGTATCAATTGCGGTTTTTCATCTGTTATGTTTGATGGTAGTTCACTGCCATTCAACGAAAATGCTGCAAAAACAAAAGAGGTCGCAGATATGGCGATACCTCTTGGTGTATCTGTTGAAGGCGAACTCGGAACAATCGGCGGAAAAGAAGAAGGAGATACAGACCTTGAAGCAAGCTATACAAAAGTAAGCGAAGCAGTTGATTTTTGTGAAATCACAGGAGTCAGCACGCTTGCAATAGGTGTGGGAACTGCTCACGGTGTGTATAAGGGCGAGCCGAAAATTAATATAAAGCGCATTGAAGAAATTCATGCGGCCATAGCAACTCCGCTTGTTCTTCATGGCGCATCGGGCTTGAGTGATGAAGTTCTTCGTGATTGCATCAGGGCCGGTATTTCAAAAATTAACTTTGCTACTGAATTACGTCAGGCATATACAAACGGTATCAAGCTTGGTATGCAACAGAATCCTGACGTGTTTGACCCTAAAATTTATATGCGTGTTGCAATTGATGAAATAAAAAAAGTTATGCTCGAAAAGATTAATATCTGTTACAGTTGAGGTTTGAAAGATGAGTATTTATACAAATTGGATGTCTTATTTAAAAGACGATGTAAATTTAATTGACGTTGTAATGCCGAGTGCACATAATGCGTGCAGTTATGAACTGAAATTTATGGGTAAATGTCAGAATGGCAATTTGTACAAGCAGTATGAATATGGTATCCGTCATTTCTGCATAAGACTTGACACTGATAAAAATGGCGAGATTATTGTATGTCATGGTCTTTCAAAGGGTGGCAAATTCAGAAACGACCTTGAAAGCATGAAAAAGATGCTTAACAATAATGATTCCGAATTTTTTATTTTTGATATCAGAGAGTATTATCCCCAGAAAATTGGTCCTTTTAATTTTGTTTGCAAAGCAGATAAAAACCACATGAATGAAATGCTTGAAGAATACATAAAACCATCTGAATTGGCTTTTTATGATTTTGATGACATAAATAAAGTTACAGTAGGGGATATAAGAAAATCAAGAAAACGTTATATTCTTTATAATTTTGAAAAAGCGTATAATTACAGTGTTAATTGTGAATACGATTTTCCGTGGGACAAGCGTATTAATGGTCTTAAGGCTGAAAGTTTCTCAAAGGAAGTTGTCAAACTGTTTGACCTTGGCAAACCTACAGGTCTGAATTGGTTTCAGATTCAGCAGACTCCAAATCTTGGCACTGAAATAGGACTTGCTCTACCTTCAAAACTTGATGTAAAACTCAGACCCTATTTTGAAAGCGTAATTAATCAGGTCGAAAACAATGAAAATTATCTTAAACGTGCTAATATTATCGCAAGCGATTTTATGACAGCAGATTACATGAAATCAAAATTGATACTCAGATTGAATATTGCTAAGAATAATATTCAACAGGATAAAACTGAAGAATTTATGAAAAAATTGGAATCTGAATAATCTATTTACAAGGAACCGGAATTAATTTTTCGGTTCCTTATCTTTTTGTTAAAAAATTATTAAAATTCTTTGTCGAAAAAGATTTATATTTCTAAATTGTAATTATAAATTTCACAATATATGGTAACATTATAGAGTATAAGAGTATATGTAGTGTGGAGATGTGTTTTTTTCACGCAAGTAGAAGGAGGAATACTTTTATGAAGAAAAAAATGCTTCGCTTTGAGAGCTTTGTTCTCGTAATGGCTCTCGTAGTGTCGTGTTTTGTCCCCGGTTTTGGTGCAATCGCGTCCAATATTAACGCTTTTGCTGCAAGCCATGAAATTGACATTACAGACGCGAGCGGAAATTCTGTAACTGCACAGTTATCAGTTATGGAAAGTGAACAGTTACAATTAAGCTATAAACTTATTGACTGTTCAATGCCTGAAGGTGGTTATGTTGTGTGGGAGAGTAACACTCCTCTTAACGCATCAGTTGACCAGACAGGCTTGGTGAGAGGTCATGACTCATCCAAAGGTGCTGCGGTACGTCTTTGGCTTGAAAATGACGTTAAGACTATTCCGATTATAGGTAAATCATTAGCCAAAACTCTTGAAAATGTTCTTTATGGTGAAGATGTTGACCTTGACAGAATGGATACTGACTCCATCGTTGCTTTGGTTTCAAAAACCCTCGGTGCAGGTTCAGTTGGAAACAGTCTTACAGATAAATTGAAAGAAAGACTTAACAGCCTTGACACTATTATAACTGCAACACTTTACGATCAGTATGGTGTAGCTGTTGCTGTGGACAGTGTTCACGTGCTCGTAACTAATTCTGATAAATGGTATGCAAACGTGCTTCCTAACGGTGCGTTCATTGTTAATAAGGATTCGCTTCCTGAAACTGTTGCTGTTGGTGGTAAAGTAACGGTTCAGGGCGGCGTTACACCTCTTCGTCTCGGTTATGGTGTTACATGGTCTCTTGAGGGTGCAACGATTTTTGATCGTGCTGAAGACTATGCAGAATTTAACCATGAGACAGGTGAAATTACTTTCCTTAAAGAAGGTAAAGTTACTGTTAAGGTAGCACCTAATGCTGACGAAATTGTTGATAAACTTATGAGTTATATCAATGACCTTGCAAGCCTTGGTAACGAAGTTGATACTGCTGACCTTGCTGACGTGCTTGTTAAAGTTCTTGGCATTAACGTTTCAACAAACACTGTTAAGTTTGTTATCGATATTATTGCAGCTGCTGCAGGTGCAGGTACTAACACTGCTGACCTTGTTTCACAGGCTACAAAATATGTTGCAAACTGGATTCTCGAATCAACAATCAACGATAAATTCACGTTTACAATTGTTGACTCTCTCGAGGTTAAGAGTTTCGAAATCGGCGGTGATTTTGAAGTTAAAGAAGGCGAAACTTCTCAACTTTATATCACAGATATTAACCCGCAGGGTGCAAATTCTACAAATGTTGTATGGACAGTAGAAGATGAATCAATAGCTTATGTTGATAAGAATGGTGTTCTTATTGGTCGTGATGCTGGAGGTATTACTTCTCTTAATAAAAAGACAACAAAAGTTACTGCGTTTATTGATGGTATTTCCGCGTCAGCTGAAGTTACTGTTACAGGTAAACTTGTAACTCAGCCTGTTGATATCAAGGTATCAGGACCAGCAGTTATACAGCCCGGTGAAAGTGCACAGTATACAGCAGAAGTTTTCCCTGACCGTTCAAACGCAACAATCCGCTGGGGTCTTGTTGGCGATGACGGAAAGGTTACTTATGCTAAAGATGGTTCATCTGTGTCAAACACAAGTGCTACCATAGATTCTAATGGTTACCTCACAGCTCTTGAAGGCGGTGGCGGTATTGTTACAATTTGCGTTAAAGCAGGTACGATTTCAACTTGTGAAAGAACATATGATGTTTATATCGGTACACTTGCACAGGGAATTGATATCGACCAGGGTGATTTTCTCAGCATAAATGTTCCTACGACAAAAACATACAACAGTCAAAGCACTCAGCTTACTGTTACTTTTAATCCTCCTAACGCCTCAAACCAGAATGTAAGATGGTCCGTGCTTGAAGGCAGAAATATTGAAGTTTCACCAAGCGGTGTTGTTAAACCTTCCAAAAACAGCTCTGCATGGGGTGTAATTCAGGCTAAATCTTATGATGGTGGTTATACAGATACAATTACAGTGTCTTTTGCAAACTATCCCGTAACAAGTGTTACTGTTAATCCCACATCTGCTGATTTAATTGTTGGTCAGCAGGTTGATATCAATGAAACAGTATATCCTCTTGGTTCCGGTCTTAATGGTGCAAAAATCGGTGATGCAAGCATTAAAGATATTTTATGGACAACAAGTGATGATAAGGTTGCAACAGTTGATGCTAATGGTGTTGTAACTGCAAAAGATTCAGGCACATGCACAATTTATGCAACTACACGTGATGGTGGTTTTGAAGCAACAACTACAATTACTGTACGTCCTGATAAAACAAGACTTGATTATGCTATTCTGCTTTATGAATCGGGTAAAGTGACAGCTGAAAACTGTGCTCCTGAAGATTGGGAAGCACTTACAGCAGCTTATAATGTTGCTATTACTGTAAGAGATACAGAATTTGCATATCAGTCCACATGCGATAGTGCAGCTAAGGATATAATTGACCTTTATAATAAAATCGGCGCTTATGTGCCTCTTTTCGGTGTAAGTATTTTATTGTCAGGAAATGAAGCTCCTGATTTTAATGCTGTAAAAGTAAGCACAAGTAAGAGATATGACAGTTATTCTGTTGATTTCGACTATGCACTTAATCCCGAAAATGCTATGTATGCATCGTTGGAATGGACTTCAAGCAACCCTGTTATTTCTGTTGATCAGAATGGTGTTTGTAAGCCCACAAAGAATCAGGCTTGTGCTTCAATAATTACATTCACAGCTATTGACTATATCGGCAACAAAGTTACTGATTCAGTTGTTGTTTCATTTGCTAATACACCTGCAACGGGTGTTGAACTTGATAAAACTGAAATCGCAGATGCACTTGTTTATAACACAGGTAAACTCAATGCAACTGTTCTTCCGAAACCTTTTGGTCTTATCGGTGGAGCAAGCATTGAAGATGTCGCATGGTTCTCAAGTAATGAAAAGGTAGTAACTGTTGACCAGAGCGGTAATCTTACATATGTCGGTGCAGGTACAGCAGAAATTTCTGTTGTTACTGTTGACGGTGGTTTCACTGCTACATGTACTGTTACAGTATCAGTCAATAAAACAATGCTTTTATCAGCAATATCTGAAATGAATTCATACAATCTTGTAGAAGAAGAATGGACAAAGCAGTCTTTCGATGTGTATAAAGCTGCTTATGATAATGCTGTTGTTGTTTACGGTGACCCTGAAGCAACTCAGCAGGCTGTTGACGCAGCAAGAAGTCAGCTTATAGAAGCATATTCAAACCTTAAGAGATTTATTAAAACGGAAAGCGTAATTATTCAGGTTGATGGTGAAGAGGCTCCTGACTATATTTCAGTTAAATCTCCGTTGTATTCAACTGCAAAACTTCAGCTTGCAGCAAGAATTCTTCCTCTTGACTCGATGTATGTTTCGGTTGAATGGTCGACTGATTCTTCATCAATCAAAGTTGATGAAAACGGTAAAGTAACTCCTGCTTCATCTACAGCTGCAGGTTACGGTTGGGTAACAATTACAGTTACTGATGAAAGAGGAAATATTGTAACGGATAAAGTTCATGTTTCTTTTGCAATGTATCCTGTAAGCTATGTTACTGTAACACCTGAAGTAATCGAAACTAGCCTTGATGAAGCACCTGCTAAGTTAAGTGCTGTATGCAAGCATGTGGCAACTTCTGTAGTTACTCATAATGCCACAATACAAAAAGTTTACTGGTCTTCAAGTAATGAAACTGCTGTGACTGTTGATGAAAACGGTCAGCTTACATACCATAATGCAGGCCAGGCTACAATCACTGCAACAGCTGCCGACGGAGGCATTACAGCAACTTGTCTTGTAACGGTTGCTGGCGATAAATCAAAACTCCGTGAAGCTATTGCAACAGCAGATGCAGCAAATATTGATATTCAGAATCATACCTATGAAACAAGTATGGCTTATGTAGCAGCATATGAACATGCAATTGAAGTTGAAGCTTCAGTTCTTTACACTCAGGAAGAAATTAATGAAGCGGCTGAAAGACTTTTCGCTACACTTAATGCACTTGAACCGTACATTCATATGACCGATCTTAATATCTATTATGAAGGCAATATTGCACCTGCATTTATCGGTATTGACGTTTCAACATGGAAACCATTCACATCATACAGTGTGAATCTTACATACGATTATACACCTGCAGATGCTATGTTTGCATCAATTGAATGGTCTTCTTCAAATGAAAATGTTTCATGTGAAAACGGTGTAGTTAAACCTCTCAAAAACAAGGCTTGCGGTGCAGCAATTACTTTGACTGCAACTGACCATTACGGCAACACAATTGTTAAAGAAGTACATGTAGCATTTGGTAACTATCAGCCTACAGGTATTTCGATTAACAGATCAATGATGTCAGTAAATTATGGTGCAGAACCGCAGACAATTACTGCAACTGTATCACATAATACAACTGATTATCTCTTCAATACATATGGTGTTAAAGACGTTGTATGGAAAACAACTGACCCTGATGTTGCTACTGTTGAAAACGGTGTTGTAACATTTGTTGAAGCAGGTACTTGTCAGATTATTGCTTCAACACTTTACGGTGGATATTCTGCAACATGTGAAGTTACAGTTACATCTGACGTGACTCCTCTTCAGGAAGTATATGCTATGACTACTGCTCTCAACCTTAAGCAGGAAGAGTATACAGTAGAATCATGGGGTCCCTATGCTGAAGCATATGCTAATGCAGCAAGAGTTCTCGCGGTACAGAATCCGAAACAGAGAGATATCAACGCTGCTTCACAAGCTCTTTGGGATGCTTACAATAATCTTGAAAAATATATCAAGATTCAGAATGTACTTATTACTTATAATGGCAACGACACAATTACTCATGTAACTCAGAGCGTTGGTCTTGCAGCAAACTATACAAATTCTTCTGTTGCTCTCGGCTACAGAATCCTTCCCTCAAACGCAACATGGGCATCAATTTCATGGTCTTCAAGCAACAGCTCAATTGCTGTTTCAAGTGCAGGTGTATGTACACCCACAGCAAATGAAGCTTGTTGGTCAGAAATCACTCTCTGCGTAACTGATACAAAGGGCAGAAGCTATACAGATACTATCTATGTAGCATTTGCAAAAACTCCTGTTACAGGTATTACAGTTTCTCCCACAGAAATTACTGATGCTGTTGTAGGCGGCACAAGTCAGATTTCATATTCAATCAAACCTGATGGTGTTTCTAAAGCAGATATCAAAGATGTTACATGGTCATCATCTGATGAATCTATTGCTGTTGTACAGAATGGTACAGTTGAATTCCATAACACAGGTATAGTTAAAATTATTGCAACAACTTGCGATGGCGGTTTCCAGGCTGTAACAACAATTAAAGTATATGCAAATAAAAACGCACTTAAAGAAATGATTGACTATGTTGATACTCTCGTGTATACAAACTATACACCTGCAACATGGGCAATTCTTCAGGAGAAATATAACGAAGCAAAATCAGTTTTTGATGCTGAAGACCCGTCACAGGCAGAAGTAAATGCAGCTTTTGACAACCTTTCAATTGCAGTTTCTGACCTTGTTGAATACATTTATGTATCAGATGTTAAAATTGTTTGCGACGGCAGCACATCAGAATTTATAAATGTAATTGTTCCTGAAGATCAGGCATATCTTGCAGCGTATGCAAAGGTAGGATTTGTTGTAGATCCTGAACAGGCTATGTATGTTGATGTTGAATGGTCATATGACGGAAGTATCGTATTTAACCCCACAAGCGGTCTTGTGGCACCTCTTTACAACAAACCTTGTTTCGGCCGAATTTATCTTACTCTTACAGACGATTTCGGCAATGAATACAAAGCAACAAGCTATGTAACATTCTCAAGAAACCCTATAGACTATGTTGACGTCGATAAGGACCTTGTTGAAGTAACAGTTAATGCTGAAGACTTCCAGCTTACAGCATCGGTAATCGGTATAAACGGCGAACCTGCTGACATTACTGAAGTTGTATGGACATCAAGCGACCCCAGTGTAGCATCTGTTGATGAAAACGGTGTTGTAACAGTCCATGCAGGTGGTTATGCTGAAATTAAAGCTGAATCAGTTGTAGGCGGATATTATGATATCTGTAAGGTTTATGTATCAACAGATAAATCTGCTCTTGAAGCTGTTCTTCAGCAGACAATTGACGAAAATTATCAGAGACTTGATTATATCGAAACAACATATAATGTTTATGTTGAAGCATATGACTATGCAGTAAGAGTTTACAGTAACAACGAAGCTTCTCAGGAAGAAATTGATAATGCAACTGCACAGCTCACAGCTGCAATTGACGCTCTTGAACCTTATATTCACGTTGAATCAATCGTAATTTACAATGATGTAACAGGCGGTAACGATTCACACATCACTAAGAAATCTGCATACATCAAAGGTAAAGAAGTTAACCTTTCTTATCAGATTAATCCCGGTGATTCAATGTACGAAACAATCACATGGTCAAGCGATAACGATGATATCACAGTTGATGCTAACGGTAAGGTTGTAATTAATGTTAACGATGCAAGATCTGCCAACATTACACTTACAGTAACAGACTACTATGGCGTTAAATATACTAAATCAGTGCTTGTTTCATTTATCAGATTCACAGCTGTAACAGGCGTTGAAATCAGCAAAACTGAAATTTATGGTTATAGCGGCGGTTCAGAATCACTTTCATGCACAGTTAAACCCAGCGGTATCACAAATGCTGATGTGAAAGATGTTATCTGGTCAACATCAGATGAAAAGGTTGCTACTGTAAATCAGGACGGTAAAGTATTCTTTGTTGACGGCGGTGAGTGTTACATCACTGTAACAACAGTTGAAGGTGGATTTACTGCAACATGTAAAGTAACTGTTGTTGCAACAGAAGCAAAGAACGCTCTTGCAGAAGAAATCAAAAACGCAAAAGCTATTGATGCAAGTCTTTATACAGAAGATTCTTATGCAATCCTTGCTGATGCTATTATAGAAGCAGAACGTGTTTATAACATGGGTCTTGCAACAACTACACAGATTAATGATGCCATTGCACTTCTTGGCAGTGCAAAAGACCAGCTTGTTTATGTTCCTGCAGACTACACATCAGTAAATATTGCTATTGAAGATTTTAATGCTCTTGAGAAAGAGTATTACAAAGCAGAAGATCTTGATGCTATCCAGCAGATGATTGATAACATCAACTGGGATCATGATATTTCAGAACAGTACATTGTTGAAGAAATCGCTTCTGAAATTAATGTAGCTATAGCTGAACTTGAGGAAATCAGTGCAGATTATACTGCTATTAATCAGGCTATAGAAAAAGCTCAGGCTTTGGAACTTGATAACTACAGAAACCCTGAAGTTATTGACACAGCACTTGCAAATGCAATTGCAGCTGCAGAAAAAGATTACAAGATTTCTGAACAAAATAAACTTGATGCTTATGCAGAAGCACTCGAAAGAGCAATTTCAAAACTCGATTATAAATCTGCTGATAAATCAGCTCTTGAAACAGCTCTTTCACTTACTCTCGACCAGGACTATCCTGAATATTATGATGCACAACTCATTGAAATTTGGCAGGCACTTGTAGTTGAAGGTCAGGAAATGTATGATAATGATGAACTTACAATTCTTGATAATGAAGCTATAAAAGCAAAAGCAGCTGAAATTATTGATGCACATAATGCGGTTGAAGCAAGTTATAAGGTTGTAATCAAAACAGATAAATTGATTGCTGCTGTTGAACAGGCAGAAGTTATTCTTCCCGAAGGTGAAATTGCTGAAGACAGTATATATGCTGTGCTTTCACAGCTTGTAAGCGAAGCAAACGAACTTCTTGCTTCTGAACTGACAGAACCTGAAATGCAGGCAGTTGTTGACAGTTTAACCGAGGAAATTCTTGCTGAAGTTGAAAAAATAATCAATACACCTGCAGATTACACTGCTGTTAATGATGCAATCGAAAGATTCAATGCAGTTGATAAATTCCTTTACACTGAAGACTCTCTCAAAAATGTTCAGGATATTATTGATGCTGTTGTATGGGATTATAATATAATTTCTCAGGATGCAGTTGATGCAATTGCACAGAATATCAACGATGCAATTGACAATCTTGTTCTTACTGAAGAAACAAAGATTGAAGCAATTGAAGAAGTTGGTGCAACAGTCGATGAAGAAGAAAAATTCATTTACGGTGTTGATGAAGGCATTACAGATGTTAAAGATTATGTAAGAGTAGTTAACGGCACACTTGAATACGTTGAAACTGATGATGGTTTCGGTACAGGTACTGTAGTCAACGTTGTTGACAACGAAGGTGTAATTGTTGATACTTACACAATCGTAATCTTCGGCGATGTCAATGGTGACGGCTATGTTGATGGTCAGGACTCATTGTTCATCCAGATGATCATCTGGTCAGGTGATACATCAGTAAACGCTTATAACATCGCTGCTGATGCTAACAGAGACGGCGTTATTGATGAACTTGACGTTGACCTTGTTGAAGAAGTTGGTGCTCTCAGCGCAACAATTGAACAACGATAAAAATTTAACAGAATTGTGCATCAAGCACAAAAATCCCCTTACTGTTTTCGCAGTAAGGGGATTTCTTCATAATGTTGAAAAATATGCTGGAATTTTATTGAAAAATCTTATTTACAGTGCTAAAATATAGAAAATATTCTCAGGTGGGTGAGTTTTTATGGAGAAGAAAAAATCAAATGGTTTTAAGGCTTTTCTTGAACGAAAAGATATTGTTTTCTCTGCGAAAAGATATGGTATTGATGCACTTGGTGCGATGGCACAAGGTTTGTTTGCGTCTTTACTTATCGGTACTATTATCGGGACTATCGGCACGCAGTTGAATATCGAAATCTTGGTAAAAATTAGTGATTTTGCAAAGGCTGTCTCAGGCCCTGCGATGGCAATTGCAATTGGTTATGCTTTGCATTGTCCGCCTCTTGTTTTGTTTTCGCTTGCAGCTGTAGGATATGCTGCAAATGCTTGTGGAGGTGCAGGTGGCCCGCTTGCAGTGCTGTTTGTGACAATTGTTGCAGCAGAGCTTGGTAAAGCTGTCAGCAAAGAAACTAAGGTTGATATTATTGTAACGCCGCTTGTTACTATTTTAAGTGGTGCACTTTTGTCTGTTTATTGCGCACCTTTCATCGGCAATGCAGCAAGTGCTGTAGGCCAGGCAATTATGTGGGCAACAAATCAGAGACCATTTATTATGGGTATTGTAGTTTCCGTTATTGTTGGCATTGCTCTTACTTTGCCAATCAGTAGTGCTGCAATCTGTGCTGCTTTAGGTCTTACAGGTCTTGCCGGCGGTGCAGCATTAGCAGGCTGTTGTGCTCAGATGGTTGGCTTTGCAGTGATGAGTTATAAGGAAAATAAAGTCGGCGGTTTGCTTGCACAGGGTATTGGGACAAGTATGTTGCAGATGGGCAATATCGTCAAAAATCCAAAAATCTGGATTCCGCCCATATTATCATCTGCAATCTGCGGTCCCATTGCAACGTGTGTTTTCAAGCTTGAAATGAATGGCGAAGCTGTTTCTTCAGGTATGGGCACTTGTGGTTTTGTTGGTCAGATTGGTGTTTATACAGGTTGGGTGAGTGATATGGCAGAAGGCGTGAAATCTGCAATTACAGCCATGGATTGGATTGGTCTTATTGCTATCTCAATTGTTATTCCTGCAATTATTACACCGCTTATTGCACTGCCGTTAAGAAAAATCGGCTGGATAAAAGAAAACGATTTAAAACTTGATCTTTGATTTTAAAAACACGATACTTTGTGTCGTGTTTTTTATTGATATTTTTTTGATTCTGTTGTATAATCTATTGTAATATTATGTTTGGAGTGTCCCGTTATGAGAATGAGAAAGAAAAAGCATCTTGATGAACGTCTTGAAGCTTGCGGTGAATATTTTATTAAGGCAATGACAGATGACCTCAATTTTGAAACATCAGTTGAGAAAAAAGAATACTTCGATTTTAAAGAACTTTTCGGAAACGATAATCCTGTTGAATTGGAAATCGGCTGCGGCAAAGGCGGATTTGTAAATGAGAAAGCAAGACTGAATCCTGATGTAAATTTCCTTGCTGTTGAAAAAATCGGTAATGTTATTGTTTCAGCTTGTGAAACAGCTAAGGATAATGATTTAAAAAATGTGCGTTTTCTTAAGTGTTCTGCTGAATATCTTGCAAAATATATTCCGCCTAAATCTATTTCAAGAATTTATCTGAATTTTTCTTGTCCTTATCCTAAAAATAAATATAAGAATCACAGACTTACAAACAGAAAATTCCTGAAAATTTATTCCGATGTTTTAGCTGATGGTGCTGAAATTCATCAGAAAACCGATAACATGCATTTCTTTGAATATTCTCTTGAGGAGTTTTCTTTTGTAGGCTATAAAATGAAAAATATTTCTCTTGATTTGCATAAGAGTGATTTTGAAGGTAATATTGTAACTGAATATGAAAAACGTTTTTCTGAGATGGGATTTCCGATTTATAGGTTAGAAGCATATCTCGAAGGTGAAAAAACAGATGAATAAGTTTGAAAATGTACTTTTGCTTACCGATTTCGATGGAACGTTTGCAAATGACAACGGAGTAATTACAGAAGATAACATTGAAATGATTTCATATTTCACTTCTCACGGTGGACATTTTTCCGTTTCAACCGGCAGAACATATCAGGGATTTCATCACTACAACAAACGTTATATAAACGCTCCTGTTTTGCTTGCAAATGGCGCAATGGCTTTTGATTATGAAAAAAATGAAATTTATTTTCACAATGGTTTAGGTTTTGAGGGTAGGGAAGCAATAAAGAAAATTCTTAACCGTTTTCCTGATTTAACTGTTGAGATGTATCCTTTCAACGAAACTTACGCAATTAATCTTACTGATATATCACACCGCCATTTTTCTAGCCAGGGAATTGCATATCAGGTTGTGAATTCTCCCGATGAAGTGCCTGTGCCATGGGCAAAGTCAATGATAGCTTGCGAAAAAACAGACCCAAAAGAAGTGCATAGGTTCATGGATGAATTTACACCAGAAATTTCATATATAAAAACAACAGGTGAGTTTATTGAAGTGCTCGCAAAAGGCGTTGATAAAGGTAGTGGTCTCATGAAACTTGCAAGATGCCTGAACGTTGCTGAAAAAGACGCTTATGCTGTCGGTGACGGGCTTAATGATATGGAAATGATTGTTGCTGCGTCAAAAAGTTTTGTACCTGAAAACGGAAATAAGGACGTTTTAAAAGCGGCTGACTATGTGGTAAGGTCAAATAATAATGGTGCGATAGCAAATGTAATTGAAATTCTTGATAAAATATATTAAAAAATCCCTATCTTGCGATAGGGATTTTTTTATACTTCAATTTATTTACTTTTCTTTCTGAACAAATCAAAATTAAAGAATAAGTTGAATAACTTGATTTTGCTGTTGTAAATAAGGTTTACAATAATAAATGATGCCAGACCTGCAATAAAGCCTATAAGCAATCCGCCGAGAACGTCTGAGGGGAAATGTACACAAAGATAGATTCTTGTGATACCCATAACAACTGCAAAAATAAAAGCTGTCCAACTTACTTTTTTATTAGTTGTGAAGAATAAGCCTGTCATTGCAGCCATTGCGGAAGTTGTGTGACCAGAGGGGAATGAGAATTCGCTTTCCACGTGTGAACCTGCATCTATCCACCATTGATGGAAAATACTCAACTCATCGTGATACGGTCTGGGACGTGCTATAATAGGTTTGATTGTGATGTTAGTGAACAGTGCACCGATGATGATTGCACCGAGCATTGCAGTGCCGACTTTTCGTGTTTTTTTGAAAACAATAAGAAGTAATGATAACAAAATAAGGAAAATACCATCATCACCAAGTTTTGTGAAATAACCCATGAAAAAATCAAAAAATCCGCTTGCAGGTCCGATGTTTAAGTTGTGAAAAAATTCAAGCAAAGCGTAGTCAAAACTCGCAAACGTTGAATTAATCCATTGTGCTGCTGCAGTCATAATATGTATACCTCCTTAAAATGTGATTTGTAAAATATATGATTAATATTGAATTTTAATAAACAGACCTGATTTCCGTTTGAAAACCAGGTCAATGTTCAGGTCTTATTTCTCTGAATGGTCAGGCACATTGAAGCCTTTTGAAGTGAGAAGTTTATAAATTCTGTCAGCAGGATTGAGAAGTTTGCTTACAGACATATCGTGGTTGAGTGTATCGACGATATATGAAATGTATTTTGAAAGGTCAACTTCACAATACCATTCTCTTTCAAGAAGTTCAGGTGTTCTGTAGATAAGATTTGTTGTAAATACTTTTGTAATCATACCTTCAGCATATGCTTTATCAAATGAATCAAGTCCTTCGCAGAAGAGACCAAAACTTGAGCATACAAAGATTCTGTTTGCTTTGAGAGCTTTAAGTTTCTTTGCAACTTCAATCATTGATTCGCCTGATGAAATCATATCGTCAACGATGATAACGTCTTTACCTTCAACATTGTCACCAAGGAACTGATGGGCAACAATGGGGTTTCTGCCGTTGACAACTACAGAGTAGTCACGTCTTTTATAGAACATACCAAGGTCAACGCCAAGAACAGTTGAATAATAAATACATCTGCCCATGCCACCTTCATCAGGTGAGATAACCATAAGGTGATCTTTGTCAATATTAATATCAGGAACATTTTTAACGATAGCTTTAATCATCTGATATGTTGCCTGAACATTTTCAAAACCATTAAGGGGGATTGCGTTCTGAACTCTGGGGTCGTGAGCATCAAAAGTAATGATGTTGTCAACGCCCATGTAGTTGCAGAGTTCCTGAAGTGCGTTTGCACAGTCAAGAGATTCTCTTGATGAACGCTTATGCTGTCTGCCTTCGTAAAGCATAGGCATAATAACTGTGATTCTTCTTGCTTTACCTGCAATTGCGCTGATTGCTCTTTTAAGGTTAGCGTAATGTTCGTCAGGACTCATATAATTAGTTTTACCGTACATTTTATAACTTAATCCGTGGTTGAACATGTCGCAAACGATGAAAATGTCAAAACCTCTTACTGTGCCACTGATAGTAGCTTTACCTTCACCTGTGCCAAAACGAGGGAAGTGCATATTAAGTAAATAAGAATCTCTCTGATAGCCTGCGAATGCAATAGTGGTTTTGTGTTCGCTATCACGTTCGTTTCTCCATCTTACAAGATATTTGTCAATTTTTTCTGCAAGCTCTTCGCATCCGGGTAAAGCGATGATGCCAAGCTGACCTACAGGAATAGTTTCAAATTTTCCGTTTAAATCCGGCATATTTTCTTCCTCCACATCATTTAGTCGAATTCTGGACAAACTCGTATATATATTGTACTATTGTTTTGGCATTTTGAAAAGGGGTAAAAGCAAAATAATCGAAAAAAAATAATAAAAAAAAACGATAACTTTTGTAGAATGCTACAAAATGTTATCGGTTTCTTCCATTTAATTTCCGGAATAGTTTCTATCAACGGTTATTACACAATTAAAATTGGGTTTGTTTTCTTTTACTTTGTTTTTGATTTTATCAACTAATTCCTTTTCGGCCATTTTTGAATCATATGGCAAAACAACATCGAAAATAAGGTTTGTGTGATTAGGTCCGGATACTAACCTGAAATCATGGATTGAAAGTTTATCATCAATATTTCTGGTTATTTCAATAATTTCTTTACGGTTCTGAGTTACAATTTTGTTGTCAGTTTCTATGGGGTCGGTATGAGCGACGATTTCAATGCCGAAATCTTTTTTGATTGCAACTTCAATATCGTCCATGATTTCATGAACAACAAGTACGTTTTCGTTTGCAGGTACTTCAACATGAACGCTACCGAAAGTTTTTGCAGAGCCGTAATTATGGATAATCAGGTCGTGTATGCCTACTACTTTGTCATAAGACATAATTAGTTTTTCAATGCCTTTTACAAGTTCTTCTTCAGGCGGTTGACCGAGAAGGGGATTGATTGTATCTTTTACAATATTTATGCCTGCAATCAGAATAATAACAGCAACCACTATGCCGAGTATGCCATCAACATTAAGACCTGCATAGCGTGAAAGAAGCATTGAGATAATTGTAACAAGAGTAGCACCGCAGTCGCTTATGCAGTCGGTGAAAACCGCTGTCATAGCTGTTGAGTTGATTTTTTGGCCGAGATTTCTGTTGAAAAGTCCCAACCAGATTTTTCCTAATATTGAAAGAACAAGAACAATAATTACCCAGATACTGTAAGTGATATCAGTCGGATTAATGATTTTTTCAACTGATGTTTTGATAAAATCGAATCCGAACAAAAGAACGATGAAGCCAACAATCAGACCTGAAATGTATTCAATTCTGCCGTGTCCGAAAGGATGAGTTGTATCGGCAGGTTTGTTTGACATTTTAAAGCCTATAAGAGTGATAATTGATGAGCCGGCATCTGAAAAGTTATTTACGGCGTCTGCAGTAATTGAAATACTGCCTGAAAATGAGCCAATTATCAATTTTGCAGCAGCGAGAATGATATTTAAAACTATTCCTACTGCACCGCCAAGCACACCGTATTTTTCGCGTACAGTGTTATCCTGTATGTTCTTGTAATCTTTTATAAATAGTTTGAGAAGAAGTTTTGTCATAAAAACACCTTGTTTGTTAATTTGTTATAAATTAGAATAACATTATTTTAATTTACTGTCAATGAGTTATGTTGACATAAATTTCCGGATATAGTAAAATATTGAGTTGAAATACAGTAATTAGGAGAAATAAAATGTTAAGTACATCAAATATCGGTTTACAGTATGGCGGAAGAACATTATTTGAGCACGTTTCACTCAATTTTTCACAGGGAAACTGCTATGGCATAATCGGTGCTAACGGTGCAGGTAAGTCAACATTCCTGAAAATTCTTTCAGGTGAAATTGAACCTAATAAAGGCGAAGTTATTGTGACTCCCGGCGAAAGAATGTCTGTTTTAAAACAGGACCACTTTGAATTTGACGAATGCGATGTTATCAGAACAGTTCTTCTCGGTAACAAAAAACTTTGTGACATTATGGATGCAAAGGAGGAACTTTACGCAAAAGAAGATTTCACAGAAGAAGATGGTATCAGAATCAGCGAACTTGAAGAAGAATTTGCTGAAATGGATGGTTGGAGTGCAGAAAGCGATGCTGAAATTCTTCTTAACGGCCTTGGTGTTACAAACGAATATCATTATATGAAAATGGCAGAACTTGACAATGATATCAAAGTTAAAGTTCTTCTTGCACAGGCGCTTTTCGGTAACCCCGATATTCTTCTTATGGACGAACCTACTAACCATCTTGATATTGAAGCAGTACGCTGGCTTGAAGATTTCCTGATGGAGCTTGAAAGTGTTGTTATTGTTGTAAGCCATGACAGACATTTCCTTAATAAAATTTGTACTCATACAGTTGACGTTGACTACGGCAAAATCACAATGTATGTAGGTAACTATGATTTCTGGTATGATTATACTCAGCTTGCACAGCGTCAGATGCGTGAACAGAACAAAAAGACTGAAGCAAAAATGAAAGAACTTCAGGAATTTGTTGCACGATTCAGTGCTAATGCTTCTAAATCAAAGCAGGCTACAAGCCGTAAAAAACTTCTTGAAAACCTTGTGCTTGAAGAAATTCCTGTTTCTTCACGTCGTTTTCCTTATGTTGCTTTTAAGCCTGACAGAGATATCGGTAACGAAGTGCTTACAGTTACAAATCTTTCAAAAACTATCGGTGACAGAAAAGTTCTTGACAATGTAAGTTTTGTTATTACTCCCAACGAAAAGGTTGCTTTTATCGGTACGGATGCTGTTGCAAAAACAACTTTATTCAAGATTCTTGCAGGCGAAATAGAACCTGATGAAGGTTCATTTAAGTGGGGTGTGACAACTTCACAGTCTTATTTCCCCAGCGATAACTCAGAATATTTTGACGGCTGTGAAGACAATCTTCTTGACTGGATAAGAAGATATTCAAACCTTGTTTTTGAAACTGATGTAAGAGGCTGGCTCGGCAGAATGATGTTCTCAGGCGAAGAAGCAACAAAGAAAGCAAATGTTCTTTCCGGTGGTGAGAGAGTGCGTTGTATGCTTTGCAAAATGATGCTTTCAGGCGCTAATGTGCTTATTCTTGATGAGCCCACAAACCATCTTGACCTTGAATCAATTGCAGCACTCAACGATGGTCTTGCAAAATTCACAGGTTCCCTTCTCTTTACTTCACATGACCATCAGCTTGTGCAGACAGTTGCAGACAGAATTATCAGAATCGACGAAAATGGTTTCTATGATAAAAAGCAGACTTATGATGAATATCTTGAAGAAAGAGCAAATGCTGAAAAATAATGGAGAGTGCTATGATTAAAGCTGTTGTTTTTGATATGGATGGTCTGATGTTTGATACAGAAAAAATCGGCATCAGAACCTGGAACAAACTTTCAGAAGAATTAGGTTATCCCAAACTTCATAATCTGATTTATACTTGCTTCGGCACCAATCACAATTTCAAAAGAAAATATTTTGCTGAAGTTTTAGGTGAAGATTTCCCGTATGATCTTTTTGTGAAAAGAGAAATCGAAATCACGGGTCAGACACTTAAAGATGAAGGAGTTCCGCGAAAAAAAGGTCTTATAGAGCTTCTCGAATATCTTAAAGCAAATAATATTAAAACTGCTGTTGCAACATCAACAACTCAAGGTCCTGCGGTTGAACACATCAAAGATGCAGGCGTGTTTGATTATTTTGATGCGATTATAACAGGGGATATGACTGAAAAAGGCAAACCTGCACCTGATATTTATCTTAAAGCCTGTGCTGAAGTCGGCGTTGACCCCGCTGATGCCATGGGTCTTGAAGACAGTTATAATGGTGTACGTGCTATTTTTGCGGCAGGTATGAAAGCTGTTATGATTCCTGATATGGTGGAGCCTGACGATGAAATGCGTGAAAAAACATTCGCAATAAAAGAATCACTACTTGATGTGATTGATCTCATCGAAGAAATAAACAATTCCAATTGCTGATTTTAATCAAAATTCGACTATATTTTTGTGAATACGTTACATTGATTATAAGTTTGATTTGTGGTATTATTTAAGGTGATGATATGACAGAAGACAATATTTTACTTTCTTTTGCTCATGACAGAATGTCAAAATGTATTAACGACTATGTTATTACGTCTACTTCATTCCTTGATGTGAGGCAGCAATCACTTGTTTTATCAGAATTTTCTAAAAATCATGAAGCTAAAACAATACTTTACGGTGGATATGACACTGCAGAAAGACTTGTTGCTGTGTTTGTGCCGTATTATTTTGAAGATGGTCTAAATGATTATTTTCTTGAAAATCCTGATGAAAATCCGTTGACTGTTATCCGCTTTAAAAAAGACAGCTTTTCTCAGGCAGGACATCGAGATTATCTTGGTGCATTGATGGGTCTAGGTATAAAAAGAGAAACAATAGGGGATATATCGGTTACAGAGAAAGGTGCAGACATTGTTGTACTCAAATCTATAGCGTCTTTTATTATGAGTGAAATGAAATCTGCAGGCAGAGCAACTCTGCACGCAGAAGAAATCAGTTTTTCTGAAATGAATTATTCTGTTTCTTCGTCAAAGGAAATCACAATCAATGTTTCGTCAATGAGACTTGATAACATTATTTCAGCTTGCTATAAATTATCGCGTTCTGACAGTGCTGACGCAATTTTGTCAGGCAGTATTTTTGTCAATTCGCTTCAGGCACTCAAGTGTGATAAGAAAGTAAGCAAAGGGGATAAAATTGTTTTCAGAACAAAAGGCAAAGCAGTTATCAAAGAAATTGCAGGAACTTCAAAGAAAGGTCGTATTTTTTTGAAAATTGACATATATAATTAATTTTATATATTGACATTTGCCTGTGTTTTGGTATATAATTATACGATTTAATTTGTAGAGTAGGTGTTTAGTGTGATGCAGAAGCGTATTAATAGTGCGTTTACAACTGAATTGTCTGCAGTTCCCGCTTTTGTGGGGGTTACATTGGCATTGTTATCTCCAAAAACAGAAAAATCTTTTATTTACAAACGGCTATAATTATTTTTAAATAGCCAATATGTTATTTGTTAAGTATTGGCTGATTTTTTAATCAGCCATTTATTATATTTGCTTCGGGCAAAAATCTATGTATAGGAAGTATGTCTATGAAAAAGGTTTACATCGTCCTCGAAGACGGGCACATCTTTGAAGGCAAGGCATTCGGCGCAGAGGGAGAAACTCTGGGTGAACTTGTTTTCACAACAAGCGTGGTTGGTTATGTTGCAGCACTCACTGACCCCCGCTATTACGGCCAGATAATTTTGCAGACATTTCCGCTTATCGGAAATTATGGCTATATAAGTGAACAGCGTGAAAGTGATAAAGTCTGGGCAAAGGCTTATATCGTAAGAGAATGGTGTGAGAACCCATCAAACTTCAGATGTGAAAAAACACTTGATGAATACCTTAAAGAACAAGGTGTTGTTGGTGTTTATGATGTTGATACACGCGAAATGACTCAGATTATCCGTGAAAACGGTGTTATGAACGCTAAAATCGTATCAAGCATTGAAGATATCGATTATGATGAAATCAAAAATTATAAAATCGTCAACGCTGTAAGTTCTGTATCAGAAAACAAAACTGTAGTATATGGTGAAGATAATACAGGTGCTTCAGTTACTGTTGTTGATTTTGGCTACAGTAAAAATGCTGTTGAAGATCTTCTTAAACTCGGACTTAAGGTTACAACAGTTTCTGCAACTGCAACTGCTGATGAAATTCTTGCAACAAACCCTCAGGGCGTTGTTCTTTCTGATGGCCCTGGCAATCCTGCTGAAAATGAAGCAATAATTGCAGAAGTTGCAAAACTTATGGGTAAACTTCCGATTTTCGGTCTTGGTCTTGGTCACCATGTGCTTGCTCTTGCAAATGGTGCTGAAACTGCAAAACTTAAATTCGGTCACCGTGGTTCAAACCAGCCCGTTAAGAGCTTTAAAACAGGCAAAACATATATCACAAGTCAGAACAGCGGATATACTGTTGTTGCTGAAAGCCTTGAAAAATGTGGCGGCGAAGTTGCATATGTAAATGTAAACGACGGCACTTGTGAAGGCGTTGATTATAAAGAAAAGAATGCATTCTCTGTTCAGTTCCATCCTGAAGCAGGTTTACGCGACAGAGATTTAGATAAGATTTTTGAACGTTTTGCAGCAATGATGGGAGGTAATGACTGATGCCACTTAAAGAAAATATTAAAAAAGTTCTCGTTATCGGTTCCGGACCTATCGTTATCGGACAAGCTGCAGAATTTGACTATGCAGGTGCACAGGCTTGCCGTGTGCTTAAAGATGCAGGTCTTGATGTTGTTCTTGTAAACTCAAACCCTGCAACAATTATGACAGATAAAGCTCTTGCAGATGAAATTTATCTTGAGCCCCTTAATGCTGAAACAATCAAAAGAATTATAGAAAAAGAACGTCCCGACAGCCTCCTTGCAGGTCTCGGGGGACAGACAGGTCTTACAATTGCAATGCAGCTTAATAAAGAAGGTTACCTTGATAAAATGGGTGTTAAACTCATCGGTACAAATGCTGAAGCAATTGACAAAGCAGAAGACCGTCAACTTTTCCGCGATACAATGGTTAAGATCGGTCAGCCTTGTATTCCTTCTGATATCACAACAAATATGGAAGGCGCAAGAAAAATTGCTGCTGAAATCGGTTATCCTGTAATTATTCGTCCTGCTTTCACACTTGGTGGTGCAGGTGGCGGTGTTTGCAATACCCCTGAAGAACTTGAAGTTATTGCAAACACAGGTCTTATGATGTCTCCCATTTCACAGATTCTTGTTGAAAAATACATCTACGGCTGGAAAGAAATAGAATTCGAAACAATGCGTGACAGTGCAGGTAACTGCATTGCAGTGTGCAGTATGGAAAATGTTGACCCTGTCGGTGTACATACAGGTGACAGTATTGTTGTTGCTCCTGCTGTTACACTTTCAAGCAAAGAATATAATATGTTGAGAAATGCTTCTCTTGATATTATTACCGAGCTTGGCATTGAAGGTGGTTGTAACTGTCAGTTTGCTCTTAACCCTGAGTCATTTGAATATGCAGTTATTGAGGTTAACCCCAGAGTTTCACGTTCATCGGCTCTTGCAAGTAAAGCAACAGGTTACCCAATCGCTAAGGTTACAACAAAAATTGCTCTCGGTTACACACTTGATGAAATCCAGAACGATATCACTAAGAAAACATGTGCTTGCTTTGAGCCTACAGTTGACTATCTTGTTGTAAAATTCCCCAAATGGCCTTTTGATAAATTTGTAAATTCAAGCAGAACTCTCGGCACACAAATGAAAGCAACCGGTGAAGTTATGTCAATCGGTACTTCATTTGAAATGGCTATTATGAAAGCTGTACGTGGTGCTGAAATTTCTATGGACACTCTCAATACAAAACGTCTTGATGATGTTACTGATATTGAAGCTAAGCTTCATGACATGGACGATATGAGAATGTTCACTATCTTCAAAGCTCTTAAAAACGGATTCAGTATTGATAAAATCCATGAAATTACAAGAATTGATGAGTGGTTCCTTTATAAACTTAAAAATCTTGCTGATTATGAGCTTATGCTTGAAAGCGGCAACTTTGACGATGATTATTACGAAAAAGGTAAAAAACTCGGTTATACAGATGCTGCAATTGAACGTATTTCAGGCGTAAACATTATGGAAAGCAAGAATGCTGTTTATAAAATGGTTGACACTTGTGCAGCAGAGTTTAAAGCAGAAACACCTTATTTCTATTCAACTTTTGATAACCATTGCGAAAGCCGTGCATTTAAGAGAAGCGGTAAAGATGTTATTATGGTTCTCGGTTCAGGTCCTATCAGAATCGGTCAGGGTATTGAATTTGACTATTCATCAGTTCACTGCGTATGGTCACTTAAAGAACTTGGCTACGAAGTTGTTATTATTAACAACAACCCTGAAACTGTTTCAACTGACTTTGACACTGCAGACAGACTTTACTTCGAACCTCTTACAGAAGAAGATGTTATGAACGTTATCGAGGTAGAAAAGCCCATCGGTGTTGTTGTGGCTTTTGGTGGTCAGACCGCAATCAAACTTACAAAATTCCTTGATGAGCAGGGTATCAAGATTCTCGGTACATCCGCTGAAGGTATTGATATTGCCGAAGACAGAGAAAAATTCGATGCTCTTCTTGAAAAATTCGGTATCAGACGTCCTCAGGGCAGAACAATTATGAACACTGAAGATGCTCTCAAAGCTGCTGAAGAGCTTGAATATCCTGTACTTCTCCGTCCTTCATATGTTATTGGTGGTCAGAATATGCAGATTTGCTATACTCCTGATGATATCAGACAGTATATGCAGATTATCCTTGAACAGAAAATTGAAAACCCTGTTCTTGTTGATAAATATATGATGGGTGCAGAACTTGAAGTTGACGTTATCTCTGACGGCAAAGACGTTCTGATTCCCGGTGTTATGCAGCATATTGAACGTGCAGGTGTTCACAGCGGTGACTCAATTGCAGTTTATCCGCCCTATAACCTTAACGATAAAATGCTCGAAACACTTATTGACTGTTCAGAAAAGCTTACTCTTGAACTTGGCACAAAGGGTCTTGTTAACATTCAGTATCTTATTTACAGAAATGAACTTTATGTTATCGAGGTTAACCCCAGAGCGTCAAGAACAATTCCTTATATCAGTAAAGTTACTGGCGTTCCTATGGTTGAACTCGCAACCAAAATTATGGTTGGTGAATCACTTAAATCATTAGGTTACGGCACAGGACTTTACAAGACTCCGCCTTATTTTGCAGTTAAAGCACCTGTGTTCTCATTTGAAAAACTTTCAGATGTTAACTCATCACTCGGTCCTGAAATGAAATCAACAGGTGAAGTTCTCGGTCTTGGCGAAAACCTTGAAGAAGCACTTTATAAAGCTCTTACAAGTGCAGGATTCAGACTTCACGACTATAGCAAGAAGAGCGGTGGTGTTCTCCTTTCTGTAAGCGATAATGATAAGCCAGAAGTTCAGGAACTTGCAAGAAAGTTCAATGATTTCGGCGTTAAGATTTACGCTACAAAATCAACCGCAGAACTTATCGAACAACTCGGAATTAAAGTTCATGTTGTCAAGAAACTTCACGATGATGAAACCGATGAAGTTATGCAGCTTCTTGAAGACGGCAAGCTTGATTATATTGTCTACACAGGCGTAGGCAAGAAAAATACAATTGCCGACTATATCCGTATCAACCGCAGAGCAGTCCAGCTCGCAATTACTTGTATCACATCAATGGATACTGCTAATGCACTTGTTGATACTATTGCAAGCCGTTATAACCTTTATAACACAGAACTTGTTGACATCAACAATATGCGTCTTGAAAAAGAACCTCTTGATTTCTACAAAATGCAGGGTTGCGGTAATGACTTTATTATTCTCAATAACTTCAAGAATAATATTTCGTGTCCCGAATCTCTTACAATCAGCCTTGTAGACAGAAACTACGGTATCGGTGCAAACGGTCTTGTGCTTGTTGAAGGTTCATCAAAAGCTGATGCAAAGATGCGTGTATTCGGTTCAAATGGTAAAGAATCAGACCTTTACGGTAACTGCATACACTGTGTAGCAAAATATCTCTATGACAGAGGCATGATTAAAAAATCTTCATTTAAGATTGAAACTTCACAGGACGTAAGAAATGTTAAGGTTCATATTCTCAATGATGAAGTTCGTTCTGTTACTGTTAATATGGGACTTCCTGATTGGGCACCCGAATCAGTTCCTGCCGTAAGTGATAGTGAAATTAAAGACTATGCTATTGCTTGTGGCGGTAAAGAACTTAAAATCAACTGTTTCTCACTTAACAGCCCTCACTGCGTTGTTTTCTGTGATAACGTTGATGTATTCGACCTTGCAAAAGTAGGCTATGCGCTTGAAAACCACGAAATGTTCCCCAAAGGAATCAATACTGAACTTGTTCAGTTTGTAAATAAACGTGAACTTAAGCTTCGTGTATGGAAGTCAGACTACGGTCTCACTCTTTCAAGTGGTACAGGTGCTTGTGCAGCAGTTGCAGCAGCAGTTGCCAACGGCCTTTGCAGTAAAAATGAAGACATTACCGTTAAAACAAAGGGTGGCGAATTGATCGTAAACTATACAGATGACGGAATCCATCTTTCTGGTAACGTTTCAATGATATTTAATGGTACAATAAATTATTGACTTTGGAGTGTGTGATTTATGCAGAATAATGTAGTTTTCAAAACTTCATCTTTTGGTTTCAACAAAAGGGAAGTAATGGAATATATAGCATCACTCTGCGAGCAAAATGCTGCGACTCTCGAACGTCTCAGTTCAGCAGATGCAGAAAATGCAAAATGTATTAAAGAAAAAGATGAAATGGCTGTTAAAAATTCTAACCTTATGGAAGAGAACAATGCTCTTTTAAGGGAAATTGCTGAATATAAGAGCACGATTGAAAGCCTTAATAAACGCATTGATGAGCTTGTTAAAAAAACTTCCAAGTTTGATGAAATCGAAGGTGCGGAAGAAAAGGCAAACAGATTGATGATGGATTCACTTCGTTATTCAGAATCCTGCATCAAGAATGCACAACTCGTTTCGGAGTCAATCAATATTTCAACTAAAAATAAAATTGATAAAGCAAAAACCTGTCTTAACACGGTTTCAAGTGATTTTAAAACATTGACAAGTCAGATTGAAGTTTCAATTTCTGAAATTTCTGATCGACTTGCAGTGCTTTCAAAAGGTTTAGATGATAGTGTTGCTATTGGAAAATAAGAGGTGAATGTTATGCCAAAAAAATGTACAATGTGCGGTAATTTATCAAATACGAATGCGCAATTTTGCGAAAAATGCGGTTCAAGCAGTTTTGTTGAAGTTTATGAACAATCAAACCAGACAAGTTTTGAAGGCGGTCAGAGTTCAAATAACAATTCTCCGGTTAATCCAGTTGCCGCAAGTGATAACAATCAAAAGAAAAAATCAAAAAATAAAACAGCAATAATTGTTGGTTTGTCTGTTCTTCTTGTTGGACTTGTAGCGATTATTGTGTTCTTGCTGTTTTCGGAAAAAGAGAATCCTGATACATCAAAGAATGATGAAACTACAAGTATCAGCACTACTGAAGCACCGAGTGAAAATGTAAACGGCGGTGAAAATAACAATATAACAGGCAATGCTCCTGCGGATTCAACTGTTACAATGTCAGATGATTTGTACGATTTCACTTTTGAACTTGAAGGTGATGTTTATAAATTGCCTTGCGATTACAAAGACTTCACTGATAATGGTTGGACTATTTCAAGTTCAGGATATAGTGGCGATACAACAATTTCAGGCAATAGTTCTGATTGCTACTATATGTCAAGAGACGGACTTAAAGTTATGGTATTCTCATATAATTTCAGTGGCAATGTAAAAAAAATCAAAGATTGTAAAATCGGTGGCATTGAGTGTTATGCTTATGAAGGCGTTGATTTTGTAATTGCAAAGGGAATTACAGTAGAGTCCTCTGTTGATGAAATTAAATCTGCATTTGGTACTCCGGGATATAGCAGTAGTGGTAGCGATTATGAAGTTTTGACATACTATGCTGAAAGGGATTCTTATCAGAATTGTGTAGATTTTTATTGTTCTGATGAAGCTGATTATTGTTCTATCCAATTGAAAAACTTTGTTGAGTCAGATGACGATGAAACAACTACTTCTACAGAAACACCTGATTATCTCGGCGAGTATAAAGCACCTACATCTATGGGTAGTGACATTAAGTCATCGGTTGTTAAAATAGAAGGTGATTTGTATCAGCTTCCTGCACCTGTAAGCGTTTTTCTTGATAATGGATGGGAAATTGTACAACAGTCAGGTGATGTAGTTGCCGGTGGTAGTGACTATATTTATGTTGAAAAAAATGGTAAAGAAATTGAACTTTATATAACTAATTATTCAGATTATCAGACTACAGTTGAAAACTGTGCAGTATATAAAGTAGATGTCGATAACTATGAGAATGTAGATATTTCTATAGGTTCTGCCAGTGATTCAGTATCTATTGGTACAAAAAAAGCTGATGTTGTGGCGTTAGTTGGTGATGAGTTTGATTACTACAATGGTACATACAATCAAACTTATTCTTACTCTGAATACAGTTCTCGTGACTTTATGGTATCCATTGATGTCGATAAAGAATCCGGAAAAGTGTCTGGCATAAGTGTTTCGTGCCGAACATGGGATTATTGATTATAATTAATTGTTTATAAATTAAAAGCTGATTTCGTTTTTTACGAAGTCAGCTTTTTAATAAAGTTTCATAATTTTCATATTGAATTTGTGAAATGGTTTTAGTATAATTAGATTAAGGAGTGATTTTATGAATAAGATATGTTCTAAATGTAATACACCTGTCGACATAAATGCAACATTCTGCCAGAATTGCGGTTCAACTGAATTTTCAGCACCTGCACAGCAGAGTTATGATGGATATATACAGCCACCAATGCAGCAACCACCGGTTCAACCCGTTTATCAGCAACAATTTCAGGCGCCTGTAAATGTTCAACCACAAAAAAAATCAATGCCTGCATGGAAAATTATTCTTATAATTCTTGGTGCAATTGCTTTGATAGTCGTCGGAATTGTTATAGCTTTTTCTTTTGACGTTGACTCTGAAGTAATAGTAGATGATGTTGAAACTGAATATGTTGAACCGGAAGAAAATGATGAAAAAGAAACTGAATCAGATACTGATGCTGATGTTGAAAGCGATGAACCGACAGAGCCGTTTCTCGGATTTGACATTGAATATACTGAAGGCGAAATAGTTGATGGTGCTTATTATAATGAATGGGCAAATCTTTATATTCCCGCTTCAAGTTCATGGCCGATAGCTGATGAAATATATTTTACAACTTTTGAAAATTCAGTTACAGATTGCGGTTTTGCTTCAGTGAATATGACTAATGGTTCTACAGGTGCGATTTGTTTTGAAAATATCAGTGCACAGCCTGCAAGCTTTAGTGCCCAGGATTACATAGATGTTTTGGAAAGTTCAGCTTACACAATGTACGGAGATACACTTGTTCTGAACACAGATAATCCTGAGGTTACAATTGCAGGAGAAAAATATCTTACATTAGGATTTACTCACACAACAACAGGTGCTATGCTTCGTTATCATGTAAGAATACTTGATGGTTACGCTATTGTAATTTTTGCATCAGGTGTCGGTGAAGGAGCAATAAATAGTTTCATCAATAATATTACAACTGTAAATGGAATCTGAATATAATATTTTTTTTCGCCGGGTTATAAATGCCCGGTGATTTTTTTATGGACTTGCAAATATTTAAATACAAAGAATATAATGTTATACATTGATTTCAGGGGTGTTTTTATGTTTGCCGAATTGATAAATACGTTTCTAAGTCACATTCTTTTTATCACGTTGCATCTGAATGTTTCGAGTTCGTTTCCGCCACCATTATCAGCAAGTGAAGAAAGAAAATATCTTCAGGAAATGAAAAACGGAGATGATAATGCAAAAAAGAAATTGATTGAACATAATCTGCGTCTTGTAGCTCATATTATCAAGAAGTATTATTCAAACTATTGTGATCAGGAAGATCTGATATCTATCGGAACGATTGGACTTATAAAGGGGATTAATTCATTTAACATAGAGAAAGGCGCACGTCTTGCAACTTATGCGGCCCGATGCATCGAAAATGAAATCCTTATGCACTTCAGGGCCACAAAAAAGACTTCACAGGAAGTTTTTATGTCTGAACCCATAGAATCAGATGGTGACGGAGATACGCTTACCTTGATGGATATTATCTGCAGCGAAGAAAACCTGATTGATGACATTGATTACAAAATTAAATGTGAAAAATTGTATGAATATCTGCTTGGAATGAGCAATACGCGTGAATATGAAATTCTTGTTATGAGATATGGTCTTACAGGTGAAATGCCTCTGACGCAGCGTGAAATTGCGAAAAAAATGAATATTTCACGTTCTTATGTCTCAAGGCTCGAAAAGAAAGGAATTGACATTCTGAAAGATAAATTTAACACAAATTCAAATAGTAATTTCAGGAGGGGATAAATTATGCCGTCAATATATTTAAGTCCGTCAACGCAGGAATTTAATCAGTATTTTTCAGGCGGTAATGAAGAGTTTTATATGAATCTTTTAGCCGATGTTGTGCAGATGAATCTTGAAAATAGTGGTATAACTGTTGTTCGTAACAATCCGGATTTACCATTAGCGTCGGCAATAGAAGAATCAAATTCAGGTAAGTATGATCTGCATCTCGCGCTTCATTCAAATGCTTCTCCTGAACAATTTGCAGGAAAACTGCAGGGGAGTGATATATATTATTATCCCGGCAGTGAAAAAGCAAAAGAATTTGCTGATATTCTTGCCGAAAACATTAAAGAAATTTATCCGAATCCACGGCTTGTTAATCCGATGAGTACAATAGAATTAGGTGAACTGCAGTTTACAAAAGCACCTGCAGTGCTTGTAGAAGTTGCATATCACGATAACCCCAGCGACGAAATGTGGATAAAAGATAATCTGAATGAAATCGGTGAAACCATAGCACGCAGTGTTGTCGATTTTCTGTCTTGATATTATTTTACCTGACTTTTAAATAAAATTTTCGTTTTGATATCTTATCATACAAAATTTACAAAAATTACTTCGTTTTTTACAAACCGTTGCAATCTTCAACAAATAGTGTATAATATTCTCATAACGAAAAAGCAAAGGGGAAATAATGATGATAGTTTGTCCGAAATGCGGAAAACAACTTGCAGACGGTGCAAAATTCTGCAAATTCTGCGGAAGTGCAACAATTCAGCCTCAACCGCAGGCACCCGTACATAACGACGTGCAGAGTAACGTACAAAAGCCTGCACCGCAGAAACCTAAAAAGAAAAAATCATCAAAAAATATTGTTCTTGCAATTATTGCAGTGATTCTTGTAATAGCAATCGCAGTAGGCGGTTGGCTCTTGTGGGATGTTATTGGCGAAAAGAAAAAAGAAGACCTTACTGACGAAGAAAAACTTACGCAGATTCTCGAAGAAAGCACAACAAAGCCTATAATTGAATTTGTTTACGACGACTACGATTCAGACGGCACATGCGAAGCATATGCAGTTGTGGGCGAAACAGATGAAGAAGACGAGAAGCATCCTGAATTCTACGATGCAGACATTTACTTTGTAAACAACAAGAAAGCACAGAAAATCAAAGAAAACGTCAGCGGTAAAGTTAACGGAACAATTAAGCTTGAAGATATCAAGTATATTTCAATTGAAGTTTACGAAGATGGTACAAATAAAGGTAAATCATTCATCTATACAGCAGACGGCACAAAATCTGTTGAGCCTGAATTCTCAGGTAAATATTCAAATGTTCACAAGGAAGATGGAAAAATTGTGGGCTTTGATGATAACAGAAATCATGTTGATATTGAGTTTTCTACAACTGATATTGATAAATCAGATGAAGATGAACCCGATTATATTGTTGAGCCTACAGAAGAAGATTGGGAGATGCTTGGAGATTTCATAACCCAAACACAATACTCAAGTTTTACTCATGGAACTTCAACTTTTGATAGTTATTATCATTTAACTGATTCAGACGCAGTAAGTCGTGCATATAACTTTCTTTCAGGTTTCTGCGGTATATCACAAGTTTATTCATATTTATTTGATTTTGATTGTATAGACAGTTTTGTTTGGAAATCAGGTGTTTATGAAACACCTGATCCTTTGGATAAGTTTAATGATTTACCTGTATATTACAGATATTCTGCTGAAGAAATCGATTGGATTATAAAAAATGTGTTTAATGTTGAACCTGACAGGGCGATTTATAGTGATGATTTCTCTTATTACTACAGTGACGAATATTTTTATATTGGCGGTGGCTATGCAGGTGACATTGGTTATACTTATAAAGCTGAAAATATAACTGCTCTTGATGACGGAAAATATGAAGTACAGATCTATGGATATATTGATGAAGAACTTTCAAATGCATATGGCACAACTTCTGACTTTAAAATTGTTGCCACTGTTGCATTGAAAGAAATTGACAATAAGAGATTCTGGTCTTTTTATTCATTTGATTGGGCTATGGCGGAATAATTACTAAAATGTCAACTTTTAACAGCGGAGTTTTCTCCGCTGTGATTTTTTTATAAACAATTTTTATTGAAATTATTTTTTGGATATGTTATACTATATTGATTAATTGTGTACTAATGGAGGATTATTATGTTAAATCAGATGGACAAGCCTCAGTCAGGCGAGAAAATAGCAGTTATTCACACAAATATGGGTGATATTTCAGTAAGACTTTTTGCTGATTTAGTTCCTAATACAGTTGAAAACTTTGTAACACACGCAGAAAACGGTTATTATAACGGGATTATTTTCCACAGAGTTATCAATGACTTTATGATTCAGGGCGGTGACCCTACAGGCACAGGCAGAGGTGGCGAAAGCATCTGGGGCAGAAGCTTTAAAGATGAATTTGCTGTTGAACTTCACAATGTGCGTGGTGCACTTTCAATGGCTAATTCAGGACCCAACACAAACGGAAGCCAGTTTTTCATTGTTCAGTCAAAAGAAATTGATTCAAGATTTCTTTCACAGATGAAGAATATTCCTGATTCTTTCCCTGAAAATATCGTTGAAGCTTATGCTGAAAACGGCGGTACTCCCTGGCTTGATTTCAAACATTCAGTTTTCGGACAGGTGTTTGAAGGTATGGATGTTGTTGATAAAATTGCTGGTGTAAAAGTTGATATGCTTGACAAACCTTTTGATGATATTGTGATTGAAAGTATTGATATTTCAGTTGCTGAATAATTATTTTTCAGCACAAAAAAGGAGTAATCCCGATGACAGTATCTTTGTTATCAGTTATTGATTCAAAATTTGATAAATTTTCCAAAGGGCAGAAGAAAATTGCTGCTTATGTTACTGAACATTATGAAATTGCTGCGTTTATGACTGCAGCTAAATTAGGTGAAACAGTTAATGTCAGTGAATCAACAGTTGTGCGCTTTGCTACGGAACTTGGTTATAAAGGTTATCCTGAATTTCAGAAAGACTTGCAGGATTTAATCCGTTCAAAGCTTACAGGTGTGCAGAGAATTGATGTTTTTGATGCTCAGACAAAGGGCGAAAATATAGTCGATAACACAATGAAATACGATTCGCAGTTGCTTATGAGCACAATGCAATCAGTTTCAAAAGAAAACTTTGATAACAGTGTTAAAGCCATTATGAAAGCTAAAAAGATTTATATTCTCGGTGTTAGAAGTGCAGCTTTTCTTGCAGGTTTTTTAAGCTACTATTTCAAACTGATTTTTGATAATGTTGTGCTTATTGATGTTTCCAGTGACAGTGATATTTATGAAGACATTTTCAGAATCGGTAAAGATGACGTATGTATCGCTATTTCAATGCCCAGATATTCTGCTCTCACAATACGTGCTGTGCGTTTTATGAAAGACAGAGATGTAAATGTTATTGCAATTACCGATAATTCAAATGCACCTATTGCAAAGATGTCTGATTTCGTTCTTGAAGCAAAAAGCGGTATGGCATCTATAGTTGACTCTCTTGTCGCTCCATTGAGTCTGCTTAACGCCCTTATTGCGGCAATAACGCTTGAAAAAGGTGACGGATTGCGTAAAGATTATGAAACGCTTGAAGCAATATGGGACGAGTACCAGGTATATGATAAAATAGAGGAGATTGCAAACGATGATTGATGTTTGTGTTATTGGTGGCGGTGCTGCCGGGCTCATGGCTGCAGGTGCAGCAGCACAAAGAGGTCTTGAAACCGTTATACTTGAGCGTAACGAAAAAGTCGGAAGAAAAGTTATGATTACAGGTAAAGGCAGATGTAATGTTACAAATAACTGCGCTTTGCTTAATGACCTTATTATGAACATTCCTGTTAACGGCAGATTTCTTTTCAGTGCTTTTTCAAAATTTATGCCTGCTGATACAATGGAATTTTTTGAAAATTATGGTGTGCCACTTAAAGTTGAAAGGGGAGACAGGGTTTTCCCTGAAAGTGATAAATCATCTGATATTGTCGACGCATTAAGAAAATTTGCTCTTACAAGCGGAGCAAAAGTTATTACAGGCAGAGCAAAAGAACTTGTCGTTGAAGATAATACTGTAAAAGGTGTTAAAACCTACGATGATGTTTTTATTGAAGCTAAATCTGTAATTGTTGCTACGGGTGGCAAATCTTATCCGCTTACAGGTTCAACCGGTGACGGATACATTTTAGCCGAAAAAACAGGGCATACTATTATTGATCCAAAACCATCTCTTGTGCCGCTTGAAGTGCATGAAGGCTGGTGTAGCAGTGTAATGGGACTTTCACTGCGTAATATTGCTATACGTGTGGAAGATAACGAAAACTACAAGTGTGTGTATAAAGATTTTGGTGAAATGTTGTTTACGCATTTCGGTGTTTCAGGACCTGTTATTTTAAGCGCAAGTTCACATATGAAGAATGTAACAAAAGGTAAATATACACTTTATATTGATCTGAAACCTGCACTTGATGAAGACAAGCTTGACAAACGTATTCAACGTGATTTTCTTGAAAATTCAAACAAGAATTTTATCAATGCTCTTGATGGATTGCTGCCTAAAAAATTAGTTCCCGTTATTGTTAGATTAAGCGGTATTAAGCCATCACAGAAGGTTAATCAGATTACACGTGCACAGCGTGAAGAGTTAGTTTATCTTCTTAAAAATCTTAAGTTGACTATAAACGGATTCAGACCGATTGATGAAGCAATTGTAACTTCAGGCGGTGTTTCTGTAAAAGATATCAACCCTAAAAATATGATGTCTAAAAAAGTTGATAACTTGTTTTTTGCAGGAGAAGTTATTGACGTTGATGCTTATACAGGCGGTTTTAATCTGCAGATTGCATTTTCAACCGGTATGCTTGCAGGTAAAAGCGTTTTAGCTGAATAAGAAAGGATGAAAATTATGAGTTCAATCAATATTGCTATTGATGGCCCTGCAGGTGCAGGCAAAAGCACAGTTGCAAAAGGTATTGCAAAAAAATTAGGTTATATCTATGTTGATACAGGTGCTCTTTACAGAGCAATCGGTGTTTTTGCATTGAGAAAAGGCATCAACACCAAAGATGCAGATGGAGTATCTGCAGTGCTTAAAGATATAACTGTTGAACTTAAATTTGTTGACGGTGTTCAGAAAGTATTCCTTTGTGGCGAAGATGTTTCTATTGAAATCAGAACTCCTGAAGCTTCAATGGCTGCTTCGAATGTTTCTGCAATTCCTGCTGTAAGAGCTTTTCTTCTCGATTTGCAGAGAGATATTGCAAAGAAAAATAATTGCCTTATGGACGGCAGAGATATCGGCACGGTTGTGCTTCCTGATGCGCAGATTAAAATTTTTATGACTGCTGACGTGGAAGAACGTGCAATGAGAAGATATAAGGAACTTCAGGAAAAAGGTATCAATGATTCCTATGAACAGGTTCTTGAAGAAATGAAAGAAAGAGACTATCAGGATTCAAACCGTCCTATTGCACCGCTTAAACCTGCTGAAGATTCAGTGATTTTTGATTCAACCGGTCATACTCTTGAACAATCAATTGATGAACTTTCAGCGCTGATTGGAGAAAAAATATGAAAGAGTATTTTGATTATTCTAAAATAAAAAACTATCTGATGTACGACCTTGCAGTGCCGATTGCCAAGTTTGTGATGGCTCTTAAATATAAATTAAGATATGAAGGCAAGGAAAATCTCCCTAAAAAGGGAGCATACATAGTATCTGCAAACCATCTTACATCATTTGACCCTGTACTTCTTGCTATGAACAGCGGAAGAGCTATTCATTTCATGTCAAAATACGAAAACTTTGAAAATCCTTTTTCAAGATTTTTCCTGACACATTTTAACTCTTTCCCTGTAAAAAGAGGATCATCCGATAAAACTTCTATTGAATATGCTATTAATCTTATCAAACACGGCGAAGTAATCGGTATTTTCCCTGAGGGTACAAGAAATAAAGACGGCGGAGAGCCACAGAAAGCAAAATCCGGCGTTGCTCTTATTTCAAAGGCAACTTCTGCTGATGTGATTCCGTGCTCAATTCATATGGGAGAAAAGAAACGTTTCGGAAGAAGACCGTGCACAGTAAGATATGGTAAACTCATTAAGTTTGAAGACCTTGGGTTTACTGATGGTGCACGTTCAACATCAGAAATAAGAAACGCTTCAAGAATGATTTTTGATGAAACGGTAAGACTCTGGAGGATGGGACTTTGAAAGAAGTAATTCTTGCTGAATCAGCTGGTTTTTGTTTTGGCGTAAACCGTGCAGTCGAACTCGCATATAAACTTCTGAACGATAATATAAGAGTTTCTACTCTCGGACCGATTATTCATAATCAACAGGTAATTGATGATATGTTATCAAAAGGTGCACAGATTATCGATACACCTGAGCAAGCAGATAAAGATAGTACTGTTATAATCAGAACTCATGGAATTCCTGATTCGTTGCTTGAAAAAATTGAAAATTCAGGTATAAATTTTGTTGATGCAACGTGTCCTTTTGTTAAAAAAATTCATAAAATTGTTTCTGAAAATTCTGCTGAAAATGTTCCTGTGCTCATTGCCGGTGATGAAAATCATCCTGAGGTTATGGGAATCAGAAGTTATGCAAAAGGTAATACTTACTTTTTTAAAAATAATAATGAATTGAATATTTTGCTTAAAAATCATAGTGAATTATGCAAAAAAGACATAATAATTGTTGCTCAGACAACTTTTTCTGCAAAAGAGTGGAAAATTTGCAAAAAAAATATTAATTTGCTATGTACAAATGCAAAAATATTTGATACAATATGTTCTGCGACACATGAAAGGCAAAGTGAAGCGGTTACTCTTTCCCTTGAATGTGACGCTATGCTGATTGTCGGAGGACGGCACAGTTCCAATACACAAAAACTCAAAAGCACATGTGAGGTCAATTGTCCCACGTATCTTGTAGAGACTGCTGATGAGTTGAAATGTATTGACTTGTCTGATTTCAGAAAAATCGGCATAACCGCAGGGGCCTCGACTCCTGCTTCAATAATAAAGGAGGTACATAATTATGTCCGAAATTGTTAACGAACCGATTGAAATTGAAGCAAAGGTAGATACCGGTGCTGAACAGGAGGTGACCAATGTCGAGGCTGCAAGAGAAATAACCGATGATATGGATTTCACAGAAGCTCTTGAAGTTTCACTTGCAAACATGAACTCTAACCAGAGAGTTATCGGCGTTGTCATGGGTATCACTCCCACAGAAATTCAGGTGGATATCGGCAGAAAACACGCTGGCTTTATTCCTATGAGCGAATATAGCAACGATCCTACTGCTGATGCTGCTAAAGAAGTTAAGATTGGTGATGAATTTGAACTTATCATCATGAAAACTAACGATGCAGAAGGCACTGTAATGCTTTCAAAGAAAAGAGCAGACGCAGGCAGACTCTGGAACGAGTTTGTTAAAGCTGCTGAAGCAGAAGATACTGTTTTTGAAGGCGTTGTATCTGAAATCGTACGTGGCGGTGTTCGCGTATTCACAAACGGCGTAAAAGTATTTGTTCCCGCATCTCTTACAGGTGTACCCAAGGGACAGGCACTTGATGATTTGCTTAAAACTTCAGTTAAATTTAAAGTTATCGAAGTTGATGACAAACGTAAACGTGCTGTTGGCTCAATCCGCACAGTGCTTCGTGAAGAGAGAAAAGAAATTGTTTCACAGTTCTGGGCACAGTTGGCTGAAGGTCAGGAATACACTGGTACTGTTAAAACTCTCACAAATTACGGTGCTTTCGTTGAACTTGCAGCTGGTGTTGAAGGAATGGTTCACATTTCTGAACTTTCTTGGAAACGCATCAAACATCCTTCAGATGTTGTTAAAGTTGGCGACACAATCAAAGTGTTCATTAAAGAAGCTGACGCTGAGAAAAAGAGAATTTCTCTTGGCTTCAAACGTGCAGAAGATAATCCGTGGGAAATCCTCAAGAGAGATTATCCCGAAGGAACAGTTGTTGATGTTAAAGTTGTTGGCATGACAACATTCGGTGCATTTGCTCAGGTTATCCCTGGCATTGATGGACTTATCCACATTTCTCAGATTGCTAATAAGCACATTGAGAAACCTCAGGATGTTCTCACAGCAGGTGAAACAGTTCAGGCTAAGATTACAGCAATTGATTTCGATAAGAAACGCGTAAGCCTTTCAGTTCGCGCAATTCTCGCTGAAGAAGAAGCAGCTGAAGAAGCTGAAATTATCGAAGAAGCAGCTGCAGCAGAAGAAGTTGTTGAAGAAGTAGCAGCAGAAGAAGTAGCAGCAGAAGAATCAGCTGAATAATTTAACATAACAAAAACCGTGGAGTTTAATTTCTCCACGGTTTATTTTTTTATTTTCTGTTTTCTTTTAGGAAAGCAATTTCTTTTGCGTAGCCATCAAGTTCATTTGGTGTTTCAAGCAAGAAGGGTAGGTCGCGTAATTTCGGATGATTAATTATTTTGATAATAGCATCTGAAGCTAAGTGTCCTTTGCCGATTTTAGCGTGACGATCTTTATGACTTTCAAAACCGAACATACTGTCGTTCAGATGTATCGCTTTTAATCTGTCAAGTCCGATGATTTTATCGAATTCTTCAAGTACTCCGTCAAGGTTATTCACTATATCATACCCGCCATCATATATGTGGCATGTATCAAGGCAAACTCCAAGCTTGTTATTTAATTCAACTTTGTCAATAATTGCTCTGATTTCATCAAATGTTCTGCCTACTTCACTACCTTTACCTGCCATTGTTTCGAGAAGCACTGTTGTTGTCATTTCCTCAAAAAGAACAGAGTTCAATGTATGTGCAATGAGTTCTATTCCTTTTTCTACACCTTGTCCTACGTGACTACCGGGATGGAAATTATAAAGATTGTTAGGAGTGTACTCCATTCTTTTTAAATCATCTAAAAATACTTCAAGAGCAAATTCACGTGTTCTTTCGTTTTCAGAGCAGGCATTCAAAGTATATGGCGCGTGAGCAAGAATCTGCGCAAAATTGTTTTCTTTTGTAAGACGATTAAATTCATTTACATCGTTTTCATCAATTGCTTTTGCTTTTCCGCCACGAGGATTACGCGTAAAAAACTGAAATGTATTCGCTCCGATGCTCTGAGCCTCTTTAAACATATGCACGTAACCTGCAGATGCAGATAAATGGCAACCTATTTTAAACATATTTTCACCTCGTCTTGTGGTTTTCAAGAAGTCTGTTCTTTTCTTCCCATAATTTTTGTGAAAGGTCTACATAGTAATCGTGGGGGTTTTCAAATCGTGTAACTTCATCCCAAAGGGTATCAATTTGTGCAGCGCAATAGTCTCTGATTTCTCTGATATCTCTTGTTTTGCCGATAAATTTACCGTTTTCGAATATTTTTTCTTGTAATGAAACAGATGTAAAATTCTCAATTGTTTTACGTTTCCAAGTATGTTCAGGGTCAAAAAGTTCATATGGCTTTTCATCATCAATTGTTTCGTCAGAAAGAGTGATAAGGTCAGCCATTGCTTTACCTGTTTCGTTATCGTAAAGTCTGTAAAGGTTTTTAAAGCAGGGTGTTGTGATTTTTGCAACATTTTCGCTGATTTTGATTTTAGGAATCATTTCACCGTTTTCATCTTCAACTGCTACAAGCTTATAAACACCGCCGAATACAGGAGTTGATGAAGCAGTAATAAGTCTCTCACCAACACCGAAAGAGTCAACTTTTGCTCCCTGCATCAGCATATCACGGATTATATATTCATCAAGTGAGTTTGAAGCAACGATTTTGCAGTCTTCAAAGCCTGCTTCATCGAGCATTTTACGTGCTTTTTTAGAAAGGTATGTGATGTCACCACTGTCGATTCTTACGCCTTTTGGTCTGAAACCGCGGGGAAGCACTTCTCGCTTGAATGCTTCAATTGCGTTTGGAATACCTGATTTTATGACATTGTATGTGTCAATAAGAAGTGTGCAGTTGTCAGGGTATTCCCTTGCATATGCACAGAAAGCATCAAGCTCACTGTCAAACATCTGAATCCAGCTGTGGGCCATAGTGCCAAGTGCAGGAACACCGTACAAACTGTCAGAAATTGTGCAGGCTGTACCTGCGCAACCACCGATATATGCAGCTCGTGCACCTAAAATTGCACCATCATAACCTTGTGCACGGCGTGAGCCGAATTCCATTACTGCACGGCCTTGTGATGCTCTTACAATTCTGTTTGCTTTTGTTGCAATAAGGCTTTGATGGTTAATTGAAAGGAGAATCATTGTTTCAATAAACTGTGCCTGAATCACTGGTCCTTTTACAGTAACAATAGGTTCACCCGGAAAAATCGGTGTACCTTCTCTGACTACCCATACGTCACACTTGAATTCAAAATTTTTAAGATAATCAAGGAATTCTTTGCCAAAACCTTTGGTTCTTAAATATTCAATATCATCTTCAGTGAATTTCAGGTTTTTCAGGTATTCAACCATCTGCTCAACACCTGCCATAATGGCAAAGCCGCCTTTGTCAGGTACTTTGCGGAAAAACATATCGAAATAAGCGATTTTATCTCCAATTCCGTTTTTGAAATAACCGTTTGCCATTGTCAGTTCATAAAAGTCAAACAACATTGTTAAATTACGTGCGTTTTCTGAAACCATTATAAATCATAACCTTTCAAAAATGTATTGATATAATTATACACTTATTTTTTGTAAATTCAACAATTGATAAAAAATTAACGGATATACCGCGTGAGGTATATCCGTATATCTTATTATGTACTCAACCACAAGTTTTACTTGTGGAAATCAAAAAAGCAGTAGCGTTCATTCAAAAAAATAAGTCCTCCTTTGATATAATGGGAGAAGTAACATCAACCGCAAAAATCAAAGGAGGACGAA
>SVOW01000016.1 GCA_015066175.1 Oscillospiraceae bacterium | reverse complement strand
ATAATGAAATTTCTACGGTGTTGCCGTCGTTTTTTTCGTGTTTTTCAGACTGACGCCCAATGGGCGCCCCTACGCCTGATATACATAAACATACTGATAAATTATAATTTATATGTATATTCGATTTTACATTGTAGGGGTCGATGCCTACATCGACCCGTCAGATTTTATGTGAATTTATTCGGGCGGATGTAGGCATCCGCCCCTACGATGCTGATTTTAATACCGCGGTAAATTATAATTTATCCGTATATTTGCGGTTGTATCGTAGGGGACGGGTCTCCCGTCCCGCCATGAACTATGATGAAATTTCGCGGGCGCCGAAACGGCTTCTCTACGATGTTGCTGTTTGTTTTAGGTATTGTTTTTACAAGGCTCGTCGAGGACGCCGAGCCCTACAAACAAAAATTGTATCGCAACAATAAATTATAGGGGACTTTTAAAAAAACAGTAGTGGCTTGAAATTCAAACCACTACTGCATGAAACAAATTCAGATTAAATTATTTATTTGCAAGATATGCGTTGATGTTGCTTACAAGTTCATCTGCATCTGTGCCGTGAACCATGCAAGCCTGCTCAATGCTTTCGCCTCTTGCTGAAGGGCAACCAAGGCAGTGCATTCCCATTGCAAGGAAAAACTGTGCTGTGCCGGGTTCTTTATCAAGAATATCGCCGATGAGCATTTCTTTGTTTACCAATTCCATTTTATATACTTCCTTTCGATTATATTATCTGCAAAAATTAATCAGACATTCTGACCTTTTCTTGCACCGCGTGAAAAACCGCCGTGCTTCGATTCTTTAGAACGCTTAAGATCAGTCATTTTTTCATCGCTGACCTGTTTGAATTTTGCCATCATATCTTCAAAAGACATACTTTCTTTTGCTTCACTCTTATTTCCCTGCCACACGTCGGCATTTCTCGGCGGACGGGGTTTTCTGGGTCTTTCTTCCTGCTTTTCTGTCTGCTTGATGGAAAGGCTGATTTTTCCATCGTCGCCGATAGAAATAACTTTAACCTTTACATCCTGGTCTTCTGTGAGAACCTCTCTGATGTCTTTGATAAATTTGTTTGATACTTCAGAAATATGTACCATTCCTGTTTTTCCGCCGGGCAAAGAAATAAATGCTCCGAAATTTGTAATTCCGCTTACTTTACCGTCGCAGATTGTTCCGATTTCTAACTGCATAAGCTGACTGTCTTCCTCCGAATATGATTTTACTTATTAAATTTCACCCTTTAAGATGCTTCCTGATAAACATTCTCGCCGGGGAAAATATAACCTTCTTCACGAGCGTTCTGTTCCGCTTCTTCATCGCTGATACCATTGTCGATATCGTGCTGTATTTTTTCATTTTCATCATACACCTGAGAAAGATGCTGAGTAATACTTTCAAGTTCTTCCTGCTTTTCTCTGTACTGACGCACAAGCACAACCATAAGTATTGTGGCAAAACAAACAAAGGTAACTGACGCTACAACAAGAACAAAACTTCTTTTTTCAAAGAATGTTTTTGCTGACCTTTCTTTTTTCGCCATTACTCAACTTCCTTCCTTTGTGTCAATTCATCATTATTATACAACAACAAATCATCATCTTGCAATAGTAAATCAAAGGAAATTTTGCTTTTTTTAAAAAATTTTTTCTTTTTTTCTTTATGTTTTTTATAAAAATGAGAAAAGAAAGATTTCATTTTACGAAAAAACCTTTTCACAAGGGCAGAAACAGCGTTTCTCACACTTCTTGTGAAACTTCCCACCGAAAAATAGTACACAAACCAACCAAGGGCTGCAGCAGCATAAATATAAAACCTGAAGCTGCCGTTACCTACCGAAAGGTTGAAAAGAAACATCAAAAAAGTGCACACGACCATATAAATTATATCCCGCGTGACTGTTATATATTTTTTATCAGGAAAAAATTCTCCGATAAATTCGGAAACATCAAAAATAAGACCCAGAAGAAATCCGAATCCGCAAGAATAAAGAAAATTTCTGCACTGCTGTGCGATGGTGTCAAGATACATCTTTCATCACCTGAAAACTCTTGAGAAAAAGCCTGCTTGTTTCGGCATAGTATCGGCATATGTAAGGGAAGAAATTTTCCCTTCAAGAGAAACTTCCCCTGCTTCAATGTTAAGGTTTCTGATGTGAAGGTCAGAGCCTCTTACTGTCAGCTCACCTATGTCGGTAAAAACAATTATCGTGCTTTCATCAAAGCTGTCAACATCGCTCACGCCTGTGATTGACAGCACTTTTCTGTCTTCCATAACAAGATTATGGGGCATTTTCAACTTTTTTTCGTCCATAAAGAAAAACCTCCCTGAAAACATATCACTTAAATATATTCTCAGGGAAAGGTGTTTATTCAGTTGTTGATAATTTTATACATTAAAGACGCGTCGTTTTTTGTTGCATGCTCTGTTACTGCAAGCACTTCGGCTTTTGTCAGGTTTGAACCCATCTGGATTTCGATTATATCGCCGACTTTCACATCATACGATGCTCTTGCAATTTTTCCGTTTACGGTAACGTGCTTTGCATCGCAAACTTCGTTTGCAACCGTGCGTCTTTTGATAAGGCGTGACACCTTAAGATATTTGTCGAGTCTCATTTTCTACTCCTTTTGAAAAGCTAAAGGGGACAACAAATGTTGTCCCCTTCAAAAGTTAAATTAAACTTATTTAACTGCTGCTTTAAGAGCTGCGCCTGCTTTGAATGCGGGAACTTTTGATGCTTCGAACATCATTGTTTCGCCTGTTCTGGGGTTACGACCCTGTTTAGCTGCTCTTTCACGTACTTCAAATGTACCGAAACCGATGAGCTGAACTTTGTCGCCTGCTTTGAGAGCATCTTCGATTGAACCGAAAACTGCTGCTACTGCTTTTTCAGCGTCTTTCTTTGAAAAACCTTTTTCTGCAACTGCTGCTACTAATTCTGTCTTATTCATTTGCTTTTTCCTCCAAAAAATTATTTTTGATTTATTTTTGAAACATCCAATAAAAATGATGTTACAATCAGATTATTTTACTTCTTCCCAAAGCTTGTCCAGCTCTTCAAGAGAAGTTTCTTTCATGTTGATATCTCTTTCTTTTGCGAGATTTTCAACTTTTGTATAGCGGGAAATGAATTTATCGCAGGAAGCAGTAAGCGCTTCTTCTGCATCACAATCGAGAAATCTCGACAGATTCACAACTGTGAAAAGCACATCGCCAAGCTCTTCTTCCACGTCTTTTTTAACGCCTGATTTATAAGCACTTTTAAGCTCTGCAATTTCTTCGTCAAGCTTTGCAAAAACATCGTCTGTGTTATCCCAGTCGAAACCTGCTTTTCTTGCTTTTTCCTGAGTTTTGGTGCTTCTCATAAGTGCAGGTAATTCGCGGGGAATTGACTGCATCGCCTGAGACTGAGTTTTCTGGCCTTTTGTTTTTCTTTTGATTGTGTCCCAGTTAGAGAGCACATCGCCCACACCGTCGACCTTTACTTCACCAAAAACATGCGGATGGCGTTCAATGAGTTTTTTGCAGATGCCGTCTGTTACTTCGTCAACTGAAAAAACGCCTTTTTCCCTTTCCATCTCAACGTGGAAAGCAACCTGCAGGAGCACATCGCCCAATTCTTCACAGAGAAGCTCAGGGTCCTGCTTGTTGATTGCCTCAATAACTTCATAGGTTTCTTCGATGAAGTTCTTTTTTATGCTTTCGTGAGTCTGTTCTGCATCCCAGGGACAACCACCTTCGCCCCTTAAAACAGACATTATTCTTACAAGGTCATAAAAATCATATTTCTCTTTGAACTCAAAAGAATCAACCATTTTTACGCCTCCTACTCACGTGTAGACTATTTTAACCTAAAAGTTTATATTTTTCAAGCATTTTTGCAATTTTTTCTCCTTTTGGGAGCATTTTTATATCATCTTCCGATAAACCACGCATCAAAAGCATTGAAATTAGGTATACTACCATAATAATTCCCACAGAAATGATGCATGAAATGGTCGCGCCGTTGATTCTTCTTGTGAAATCAGACACCGGGAAGAAGTGTTCAATGCCCACATAAGCCATATATCCTACGCCACCGCTGATGAGTGCGCATATGAGAGGCTTGAAGAAAACCGACACAAGGTTGATTCTTACTTTTGCAATTCTGAGAAGTGACACAAGGTTTATAACTACGATTATCACATAGCAGAGTATTGTGCCCACAACTGCGCCTTTGATGTTGTATTTGGGGTTACTTACAAGGAATATATCTGCCACAATTTTCACAACAGAGCCTACAATCAGGCTCTTTACAGGCACATCTGCCCTGCCGATTGACTGAAGCATATTTGTAATCGGTGAAGAAATTGCGAAAAAGAATGTTGCAAAATTGCAAACTGCCATTATGGGAGCAGCAATGGGAATAAGATTCTGGGAATTTGAGCCGCCGTAGAAAAGCATAAGAATGGGCTCTGAAAGAATACCCATGCCGATACCTGCAGGTAAAGCGATTATAGATGTTATTCTGAGCACTGATTCTATAGTTGATTTCTGCGTTTTTTTATCTTTGAGTGTATATGCTGCAGAAAGTGCAGGAATGGCGCTTACGCCGAGAGCCATTGTGATTGACGGAATAATATTTCTCAGGTCCTGAGAAGCGAAATAACAGCCGTAAAGGTAGGTTTTTGTATCTTCCTTAAGTGTGCCTGATGCTACGAGAGAATTTTTGTACATTTCATAAATTGTGTTGTAATCTTTTTCAAGTGCAACTGCAAGGCATTTCTGGATAAGAGAAGCGTCAATAAGGTTTGAAATGTTAAGCACAAGAGAGCTTATAACCATGGGGATTGCAAGAGAAATCAGTTTTTTTGCTGTTTCTGATTTACTCTGTGCAGGCAGAGAGTTTACAAGCTGAATGCGTGTTATGCCTGTGCCGCGGATTTTAAAGCGGATGTGCATAAAAAGGAATGCAAGCACAGTGCCGATTGTTACGCCGAGGATTGCCGCTGCAGCAGCAACGGGGTACAATTTGCTCAAGGCCTGACTTTCGTTTTCAACTGCTATGCCAAAAATTGTTTTTGTGGAATAAAAGCTTTTCATACCAAAGTGCATCACTATGTAAGAAAGCAGAAGCCCTATTACAAGGCGTGCGATATTTTCGATAACTTCTGACACCGCAGTGGGCACCATATTACGTGAGCCTTCATAATATCCGCGGTAAGTGGACATAAGGCAGCAGAAGAAAATAGACGGTGCAATTGCAAGAATACTCCACACCGTCTGCGGTTTTTCGCAGATAAATGCAGAATAAGGGTATGCAAGAATCATCAGAAGCACTGTGCCTGCAACGCCCGTTACAAGGAACATTTTCCATGCAATTTTCTTCACATTCAGTGCATCGCGATATCTGTTTGAAGCAAAATATTCACTTACAAGCTTTGACACTGCCACAGGAAGACCTGCCATTGAGATGGCATAAATGGGCACATAAATCTGATAAGCAGATGCAAAATATCCGCGTCCTACTTCGCCGATAAGTGCAGTAAGAGGAAGTTTATAAAGAGCACCGATAATTGAGCCGATAGCAGTTGCTATCATGAGAATCAGCGCACCGTTGAGCATGGACTGTTTCTTTTCAACTTTTTCCAATCATTTCACCATCCTATCTTCCGAGAAATTCTCTTAACAATGAATCATGAGGTACAAGATTTTTTTCAATAGCGGGGAATTTTTCAAGGCTTGCAATAAGCTTTTGTGCATCCTGATAATTTCCGCTTGATTTTTCAACGCCTGAAAGCAACTCAATTGCCTGCGTTTTAAATGCACATGGCTCGTAGATATGAATTGAATTCACAATCACATCTGCATTCTTTTTAAAGGGGAAAAGATATTTATCTTCACCGTTCATTACTTTCGGCCATAAAGAATATGTGTTTTCCACAGAACTGTTTCTGAACTGAAAATCTCTTACCATTCTGCGGATAAAACGGAGATTTCTTTTGTTGAGAACAATTTTTTCTCCGTCATAAATACGTGACGAAACGCTGATATAAATTTTCAGCAGATTTTCCTGCGGTAATGTGTCTGTAATCACAGGGTTAAGGGCATGAAGGCCTTCAACAATAATCACATCGTCTTTCTGTAAAGTGATTACGTTTTTTTCTTCCTTTCTTCTGCCTGTCATAAAATCAAAAAGAGGTAGTTCACTTCTGGAAGAAGTTATCAGTTCACCAAGACATTTGTGAATAAGGTCAGTATCGAGAGATTCAACACATTCAAAATCATATGTGCCGTCTTCGTGTTTCGGACCTTCGCCTATATTTCTGTAAAAGTCGTCAAGGCTCACAGTATATGCTTTGTGGCCGTAAGACTCAAGTTTTTCTTTGATTTTGTTTGCAGTGGTTGTTTTGCCTGAGCCTGAAGGGCCTGCAAGCATCACAATTTTTTTGCTGCTGTCGTTATTGATTTTTTCTGCAATATTTTCGATTATGTTTCTGTATCTTGTTTCTGATTTTTCAATCAGAGCTTCTTTGTTATTCAAGGCATTTTCAACGATAAAGGAAAGTTGGTTATTTATGTTTGCCAAGAAAATCACCTCTCTGAATAAAATCCGTAAATCCTTTTCTTTCTTTCAAATAATTCCTGAAGCCTGTCGTTATACTCGTAAGGATATTTAAAATTGAAAATTCTTTCGATAACGTTTGAATCAGGGTCTTTGAGTTTAGTTACGGCACCTGCACCGCAGGCAAGTATTGTATGGCATTCTTCCATCATAAAAATATTATATGCACATTCATACCCTTTCTTGCACCAACCTACATTTTCAAGGTTTCCCAAAGATTTACTCTGACGGTACATATAGTAAGGTATGTAAGAAGAAAGCTTTTCATGCGACAGATTTATCATATCATTTGCAACTTTTCCGCCTGAAAGACCTGTTGTGTCACCTGCAAGGTCTGATGAGCGTTTGAGTGCAAGAGTATGCACAGTTACGTTTTCAGGGTTGAGTTCATTTATAACATCAAGTGTGTGTGAAAAACTTTCAAGAGTATCGCCTGAAAGGCCTGCAATAAGGTCCATATTGATGTTGTCAAAACCTGCTTCTCTTGCCATTCTGAAAGCGGAAATTGTTTCTTCCGATGTATGCTTTCTGCCGATATTTTCAAGGACTTTATCGTTGAATGTCTGGGGATTTATGCTGATACGTGTAACGCCTTTTCTTTTGAGTACATCTAATTTCTCTTTTGTTACGGTATCTGGTCTGCCCGCTTCAACGGTGTATTCAAAACAGGTTGAAAGGTCAAAATTTTCTTCCACTGCGTCAAGAAGTTTTTCAAGCTGCTCTGCTGTGAGAGTTGTAGGTGTGCCACCGCCGAAATAAACTGTTTCAAGGTTAAGATTCAGGTCTTTTGCGATTTTACCTGTAAGTTTTATTTCTTCGCAGAGGTTTTCAACATAAGGTGCCATAAGTTTTTTTGTTTTTTCAATTGAATGGGAAACAAATGAACAATAGTTGCACCTTGTGGGGCAGAAAGGAATTGAAATATAAAGGCTGAAAGACTGCGGTTTTGAAAGGGAAATTATTTTTTCTTCACATTTTGCAACGCTCATTGCAAGGGAAGTTTTTTCATCACTGACAAGCAGTTTTTCTTTGAAATATTCCTGTGCTTTTTCTTCGCCGATTTCTTCACAAAGTTTAAGCATAAGCTTTGACGGTCTTACACCTGTAAGAAGTCCCCAACGTGGAATGTAATCAGTCAGGTCAGTAAGTGCTTTAAAAAGAAGTGTTGCAATTTCAAGCTCGAAATCGTCATCTTCTTCGCAGACTTTCTCAAGGGAAATTTCTTTTCCGTCAAAGTTCAATTCAACTGAAATTCTGTTATTTATTTTTTCGGTAGTAATTTTTCTTGTGTCGTCTTTATCTTCATTCACAACCTGAATTTTTTCAAGCGGAAAGAAAACGCGACAAAGATTTTCGGTTTCATAATTAAAATTATGACCTTTGTTTACCAGCACCATTTATCCAAATCTCTTTTCATATATCTGTTTCTTACCCTTTCAACATCAAGAGTTGTTGCTCTGTTGTGTCCGGGATAAATTTTATAATCTCCTTCAAGATTTTTAAGCCTTTTCAGAGATTCAAGCATTGCCTGAGGGTTTCCGCCCTCCATATCAATTCTTCCGCAGGTAAGGCAGAAAAGCGTGTCCCCTGTGAGAATTGCACCTGATTCTTCCATCATATAACACACAGAGCCGGGAGAATGACCGGGTGTGAGCATAACTTTTATTTTTTCATCGCCGAGGAAAAGCTCGTCGCCTTCGTCCACCAGAATATCAGCCTTAATCCATTCAGGCTCCTGACCTACGTGCTGACAAAGGTTATTTTCATGGCCCGTAAGGCATTCTGCATCCACATGGCTGATAACAATGGGAGCTCCTGTTATATCTTTTGTTTTTTTCACTTCCCACATATGGTCAAAGTGGCCGTGAGTGAGAAGAATATATTTTACTTTTTTAAGTTTTTTAACTTCCTGCTGTACTTCTTCTGTAAATCTGCCCGGGTCAACAACTGCACCTTCGCCTGTTTCTTCATTTTCAAGAACGTAACAGTTTACACCCATTTCGCCTACAGGAAACTGTGTGATTTTCATTTTGCGTCACCCTTTTGGTTTTATTACTTCTGAATCAAGAATAATTGTAACGGGGCCATCGTTGAGAAGTGTAACCTTCATATCTGCACCGAATGAGCCGCACTCAACTTTTTTAACGCCGTTATCTTTTAATTTTTCAATAAAATATTCATACAATCTATTCGCTTCATCAGGCTTTGCAGCACCGATAAACGACGGTCTGTTGCCTTTTTTGCAATCAGCACAAAGTGTAAACTGTGATATCACAAGGCATTCTCCGTCAGTATCAAGAAGCGACAGATTCATTTTGCCGTTTTCATCTTCAAATATTCTCATATTTGCTGTTTTCTTTGCCAGCAAATCGGCGTCATTTTCTGTGTCGCCTTCCTGCACGCCGAGAAGAATCATAAACCCTTTTTCTATTTTTCCTTTAACTTCTCCGTCAACCTTCACGTCGGAAAAAGCCACTCTCTGTATAACTGCTTTCATAAATCAAATACCTGATCTTTCCACAAGAAGCACACCGTCTATTTTCTGAATTTTTGCCATAACACTCTTAAGGTGCTCTGCACCGCCAACGGTGATAGTAACATTCATTATTGCTCTGCCGTCTTTGATTGCACGCATATTCACAGAATGAATCATAACTCTCATTTCTGCAAATTTGCCTGAAATTTCTGCAAGCAGACCAACTTTATCAATGCACACAACAGAAAGCGTTGCGTTGAAATCTTCTTTGACATTTGTATCCCACGATGCATTCACCCATCTTGCAGGCTCAGCACAGTTTGCAATGTCCTGAGGCACATTGGGGCAATGTCTGTTGTGAATAGAAACGCCGTGTCCGCGTGTGATAAATCCGATAATTTCATCTCCCGGCAACGGGTTGCAGCAATGTGCAAACTTAATAAGGCAGTTATCAATATTTTCAACAATAACGCCCTCGCTGCCTTTTGTTTTCTTTTTAGGCGCTGTTACTGCAATTTCATCAGCAACAGGCTCACTTGCTTTAACAAGCTTTGAATAGCTTTCTTTTATCTGCGGCATCATCTTGATAATGCTGATTCCGCCGTAACCGATTGCAGCGTAGAAATCTTCCACATTGGGCATATGCTGACGCTCGGCAAGGTTTTTAATAAATTCTTCATAGGCAGCATTATCAAGGACAATTCTGTTTCTTCTGAATTCTCTTTCGACTTCAGCCCTGCCTTCTTCGATATTTTCCTTGCGTCTTTCTTTTTTGAACCAGCCGCGGATTTTAGTTCTTGCAGAACTTGTTTTTACAATTTTAAGCCAATCTCTGCTGGGACCTTTACCCTGCTGAGAAGATGTCATAATTTCAATAATCTGACCTGTTTTAACAACAGAGTCAATGGGCACAATTCTTCCGTCAACTTTTGCTCCCACCATTTTGTTGCCGACTGCAGAGTGAATTGCATATGCAAAGTCAATTACAGTTGCACCTGCAGGAAGTGAGAATACATCTCCCTTTGGAGTGAAAACATAAACTTCTTCCGGCACGAAATCGCTCTTGATAGTTGAAACAATATCTTCAACGTTATCTGATTCCTGCTGGTTTTCAAGAAGCTGCCTTACCCATGCAAGTTTTTCGTCAATTTTTGCCTTTGAATTTTCGCCTAATTTATATTTCCAGTGTGCAGCAATACCGTATTCGGCAGTGTAATGCATTTCCCATGTTCTTATCTGCACTTCAAAAGCAATACCCTCTTTGCCGATAACTGTTGTGTGCAAAGACTGATACATATTGGGTTTTGGAGTAGAAATATAATCCTTGAATCTGCCGGGAATAGGCGTAAACATATCGTGAATTACACCGAGGCAGTTGTAGCAGTCAATTACCGAATCAACAATAATTCTCACTGCGTAAATATCATAAATTTCGCCGAAGTCTTTATTCTGCATATACATTTTTCTGTAAATGCCGTGAACAGATTTGATTCGGCCTGCAATTTTAGGGTCTTTGATAATAGTAGAAATCCTGTCGTTTATTCTTTCTTTAATAAGTTCAAGGAATTTCTGTCTTTCTTCCATCTGGTTGCCCAGTCTTGTTTCAATTTCTTTATATCCCACAGGGTCAAGGAAACTGATTGCAAGGTCTTCAAGCTCTTCCTTGATTGTTCTGATACCGAGGCGGTGAGCAAGAGGGGCATAAATTTCAAGCGTTTCAAGTGCTTTATCGCGTCTTTTCTGCGGTCTCATAAATTCGAGAGTACGCATATTATGGAGCCTGTCGGCAAGTTTGATAATAATAACGCGGATATCCTCGCTCATTGCAAGGAGCATTTTTCTTATATTTTCAGCCTGCTCTTCTTCGCGTGTTGAAAGGGGCACTTTGCCAAGCTTTGTAACTCCGTCAACAAGCTTTGCAACGTCTTCGCCGTAGTCAGCTTTCACCTTTTCAAGTGAAACATCAGTATCTTCCACAGTGTCGTGCAGAAGTGCCGCAACAACAGACTGATAGTCCATGCACAAATCAACAAGTATAGTTGCCACCGAAACAGGGTGGATAATATACGGCTGACCTGAATATCTCAGCTGTCCGTCGTGTGCATCACGCGCAAAAACATACGCCTTGTCGATTTTTTCAACTTCTTCAGGAGAAAAATTCTTCACCAGCTTTTCACGTAATTCTTTATATCCGTTTTCACTTGTCATAACCTGTCACCCCTTTGCAAGGCTTAATAAAATTTTTGAATTATTAAGGTCTACTTTATTCTGATTTTCAGCAAGGTTTATTGCTCTTGTTTTTCTGTCAACAACAATAAGACCCATTTCTTCAAGCACATCAAGGCTCACTTTCACAGCCGACAGACGGTCTGCTTCCACGCCTGCTCTGCAGCAGAGTGCTTCTTCGCTTTTTTTCCAAGCCCCTTGCCTTAAAACGCGGAATACTTTTCCTATAAATTCACGGTCAGGGCAAAGGAGAAATCTTTCGTTTTCTGTAAGTAATTCTTTGCGTCTGAATTTTTCATAGATTCTTTCAGACATAATCACACTGTCTTCATCAAGGTCTGAAAAGCGTATGTCACGCACAATCACCGAAACCTTGACAGTGCCCATATATTCATTTTTATCAAACACAGCCGCAATGTCAACTGTGTCACCCACTGAAAAATCAAAAACATCGGGGCTTACGCCAAAACGCATTGCAACAATTCTGCTATCGTTTCGTGAAAGAGAAATTTTAGTGTGTTTATTCTGTGAAACGCCTTCGATTTTATCAATTTTCATATTCATAACTGCAAACAAAGGCTGATTGTTTCCTGCGCCGAAGGGCTCAAGCACATGAAGCCCCTCAAGCAAATCAACATTAATATATTTAGGGCTGATTTTGCAGTCAATTTTAAGCTGGGGGTGTGGCATTTCCCTACTCTTGGCATATTCATTTATTTTTCTGCGGAATTCATCAATTCTGTCAACTTCCACACCGAAACCTGCAGCAAGAGTATGTCCGCCGAAATGTTCAAGGCAATCACTGACTGCAGAAAGTGCTTCAAAAAGAGAAAATCCTTCAATGCTTCTTCCTGAGCCTTTTGCCACGCCGTCGTTTATGCCGATAACAAGGCATGGTCTTGCATACTTTTCAGTAAGCCTTGCAGCAACAATTCCAATAACGCCGCTGTGCCAGCCTTCGCCCTCTATTACAATCACTCTGTCATAGACCATATCGCCGTTTTTTTCAATTTTTTCTTCTGCTTCGGCAATAATTTTCGTTTCAATCTGCTGCCTTGAAACATTTGCCTGGTTTACTTCTTCTGCAAGAAGCTTTGCTTCATTTTCATCATCGCTCAGCAGGAGTCTTACGGCTCTGTCAGCGCTTCCCATTCTGCCTGCAGCATTAATTCTCGGCACGAGTGTAAACGCAATATTTGCAGAAGTAAGGTTAGCAGATAACATTCCCGTTACTTCTTTAAGAGCTGCAATTCCGGGACGTGATGCTTCGTTTAACTTTTCAATTCCGCATTTTACAAAAGACCTGTTTTCACTTCTCAACGGCACAACGTCGCCGATAGTACCAAGAGATACAAGGTCAGCATATTCATTTAAAATTTCTTCGTCACAATCTGAAAGTGCTTCCACAAGCTTGAAAGCAACGCCAACGCCTGCCCATTCGCAGAAAACGCCTTCATAATCTTCCCTGTAAGGGTCAACAACTGCCACAGCATCAGGCAAAGTATCGCCCGGTCTGTGGTGGTCAGTAATCACAAGGTCCATGCCAAGTGCTTTCACTTTTTCTGCTTCTAAAACGGCACTGATTCCGTTATCAACCGTAATAATAAGATCAACATCACGCTCTTTGATTTTTCTCACCGCATCAAGGTTCATACCATATCCTTCAGTAAGCCTGTCAGGAATATAATACTGCACATCTGCACCGCGTGACTGAAGATAAAGATATAAAAGTGCAGTTGAACTTACCCCGTCTGCATCGTAATCGCCGTAGACCATAATTCTTTCGAAATTATCTATGGCTTTGTTGATTCGTGCCACTGCTTTTTCCATATCCGGCAATTCATAAGGGTCAACTACAAATGAATTATCTTCGCTGAGAAATGCATCAAGTTCTTCTTCGTCTTCAAAATTTTTGCATGCAAGAAGCACAGCCGAAAAAGGTTCAAGTGAATACCTTTCAGCGATGTCTGCAGCATATTCTTTGTCAAAATTTGAAAACGTCCATTTTTTACGATTCATTCTGCATCTCCGTAAATTAAAGTTAATAATATATTTTACCACAATTTCTCATTTGGTGCAACTCTTACATTTTAAAAAATTTATTAAAATCATCACCAATGCAACAAAACCAAGATAGCCGAAAACGGGATAAATAAATCCGATAAGGTCTGAAAATCCCACAAGGCTCAGTCCCAGTGCTGACACGCAGATTGCAATTATCATAACAACTCGCTTTGATTTGAGCTTTTCGCTTTTTATCTCGCCGTAAGTTACAAGCGCAACGGTGCTTGAAAGGGATGTACCAAGCATTCCCCCAAAAAGAAGAAATGCATACACATAACCCAATATGGGATTGATTTTTTCTGCCACAAAAAGCATAGGTAATTCTTCATTTACACTCTGAGAGAAACTGCCTGTTACAAGCAGAATTCCAAGTGCAATCGCCAGAAGCAACACCCCTGCTGAAGAAACGCCGAAGAAAATTGTTTTTTTGCTTTTAACCTTATCGCCTAAGGGTGTTAAAATTCCGATTGAGCCGAAAATATTATATGAAACAAAAGCAAAGGCACTTAAAAGCCAGTTTGAAAGCAAAGGATTGTTATTATTCTGTGCTGCTGCAATTTCAGGCAGACCGTTTTTTGACAGAGTGAATATGCAGATTCCTGCTGTCACAGCCACTAAAAGGGGCACAAAAACTGAAAACACGCCCACCATTGCGCCGATTCCCTTTATCGCAAGCAACGCCACAATAAGGCAGAAAATGCCTGCTCCTGCCCATAAAGGCAAAGAAAAAACTTCTTTGAAAAGCTCTGCTGCGCCTGCTGCCATTATTACAAAAATGCCGAAAAGGAACAATTCCTGCAAAAAGGCAAATGCACCGCGAAGAAATGGTTTTTCAGCAGTAATAATAATTTTATCCATTTCACTGATGCCGGTTTTCATGGAAAGACGGATAAGTATTATTCCGAAAACAATCTGCAGAATCACAGCAAGAATAAGCCCTATGTAGCCATTCATTCCGAAAGATGAAAAAAACTGCCACAGCTCCTGCCCCGAAACGTATCCTGCGCCGAGAAAACACCCTGCAAAAGTAAAGCATAAGGAAAGTGAATTAATATTTTTCATTTACACACCACCAATATTTAATAATAACACATTATTCTATGAAAATCCAGTATTTTCAGCTATCACTGATATCGGTTACTACAATAATCCGTCAGTGCTATGCCCATAGTCAGTTTTTTCTGCTATCACTGATATTGGTTACTACAATAATCCGTCAGTGCTATGCCCATAGTCAGTTTTTCTGCTATCACTGATGTTGGTTACTACAATAATCCGTCGGTGCTATGCCCATAGTCAGTTTTTCTGCTATCACTGATATGAGATTTATGATGATTTTTTAGCGTAGCACCCATAGTCAGTTTTTTCAGCTATCACTGATGTCGGTTACTACAATAATCCGTCGGTGCTATGCCCATAGTCAGTATTTTCAGCTATCACTGATGTTGGTTACTACAATAATCCGTCAGTGCTATGCCCATAGTCAGTTTTTCTGCTGTCACTGATGTAAAATTCATAATAATTTGTCAGCGTATCGCCCCTATGATGTTGTTTGACATAGCAAAAGTTTCACATAATAATAAAATTAATAAAAATTTAATAATTTTTAATAAGCAAGCAATTTTTTATTGACTTAATTGTTTTAAAAGTTTATAATAAATCTGTATGTAATATCCTGAAAAATGAAACGGAGGATAAATGATGAAAAAATATGATGTAATCGTAATCGGTGCAGGTAACGGCGGTCTTGCAGCTGCTACAACTTGTGCCAGAGCAGGTCTTTCAACACTTCTGCTTGAAAGACACAACATTCCCGGCGGTTCAGCATCTTCTTTCGTAAGAGGCAGATTTGAATTTGAACCCTCACTTCACGAACTCGCAGGTGTAGGTGCAAAAGACAAATCAGGTCAGGTTGAAGATATGTTCAGACGTTTTGAAGGTGATGTTGATTGGTATCGACATGATTCAACTTTCCGTCTTGTTGTTCCTGCAAAAGAAGGTGACACAGATACTTTCATAAATGAAAACGGTGTTGAAGTTTCTATTGACGTGCGTATGCCCGTTGGTTTTGAAAACTTCGCAAGAAAGCTGGAAGAAGTTGTTCCCGGTTCTTATGAAAGCTGTATCAAAGCTTTTGACTTATCAGTGCGTATGTTCAAGGCTCTTGATGCTCTTGACGCTCCTGCAAAACTTCCTGCAAGCTTCAAAGATTTCCCCGATATTCTCAGAATGGTTTCTCACAATATGACAGAGGCTCTCGATGCTCTCGGAATGCCCAAAAAAGCACAGGACATTTTCAATACATATTGGTGCTATCTTGGTGTTCCTGCATCAAGACTCGACTTCCTCTATTATCTTGCAATGCTTCACAGCTATGTTCAGCACGGTACAGGTGTTCCTCATCTTCGTAGCCATGAACTGAGCCTTGCTCTTGATAAAGTTATCCGCGATAACGGCGGCGACATCTGGTATAACTCAGAAGTAACAAAAGTTATCATGGAAAACGGCAAACCTGTAGGCGTTGTTATTAACGGAGAAAAAGAAGTTTACGGTAAATATTTCATCTGTAACTCTTATCCTTACGCTGTTTTCAGAGATTTGTTCGACAAAAAGGATATTCCCGAAAGACAGCTTAAAATGCTCAATGCAAGAGAAACTTCAGTTACTCTTACAACAGTTTATCTCGGCATGAACAAAACAAAGGAAGAACTGGGTATTAAAGACTATTCTGTTTTCATTGCTCCCGTTTCTGACTCTGACGAGCAGTTCAAACTTGTTAGTGAATATCACAGCGGTTATTGTATCATTAACTGCCTTAACGAAATTATCCCCGATTGTACTCCCGAAGGCACATGTCAGCTTTTCCTTACAGCAATGACATCAGGCGATGTAATGAAAGATATCAGACCTCAGGATTACAAAAAATTCAAAACTGAAATTGCAAAAGATATGATTGAAACATGCGAAAAGGCACTTAATATTTCAATCACACCTTATATCGAAGAAATCGAAATTGCACTTCCTCCCACATTTGCAAGATATCTGAATACTCCTCTGGGTACACCTTACGGATATATGCTTGACAAATGGGATAGCATGATTCCCCGTACAGTTCAGTATCTCAATGACCAGCCATTTGATAACTTCTTCTTCTGCGGTGCAACTCAGGAGAGAGGCGACGGTTACAGCTGTGCTTATTACACAGGTGAAAAAGCAGGCGGACTTGTCGTAAAAGCAATGAAAAAGGAGGGCAAATAAGATGGCAGATTTAAAATCATTAAAAGCAAGAAAATTTTTCCCCATGTTGTCAGACCGTAACAAGAGATTTGAAGCAGCTGAAGCAAAATTCCCTACATTTTCTGATAACGCAACCGTACTTGCAAAAGCACTTCATCCCAAAAGACAGTATCTTAAAGTTGCTGATGTAAAAGTTCGTGCAAAAGATTGTAAAAGCTTCACACTCGTTCCCGATGAAGAAAGAGGCACAACTCAGCTTGCATACTTCGGTGCAGGTAAATACCTTACAGTTTTTGAAACAATCGAAGGTATGCCCGTAACACGTGCATATTCAATTTCATCTTCACCCAAAGACAGCCTTGAAGGCAAATATGTGCTCACAATCAAATTGGTTGGCGGCGGCCTTATGTCAAAATACATTTTTGACAATTGGGAAGTAGGCACAAAAGTTGAAGTTTCTGCTCCTTCAGGTAACTTCGAATATCAGCCCATCCGCGATGCAAAGAAAGTTATCTGTATTGCAGGCGGTAGCGGTATCACTCCCTTTATTTCAATGGCAAATGCTATTGCAGACGGCGACGAAGATTTTGAAATGACTCTCCTTTACGGTAGCCGTAATGTTGATAACATTCTCTTCAAAGATGAACTTAAAGAGCTTGAAGAAAAATGTGATAAAATCAAAGTTGTTCATTTCCTGAGCGACAAATATGCAAAAATCCCCAGAGGCTGCAGAAAAGGTTTCATTGATGCAAAACGTATCAAAGCGCTTGCTCCCAAAGATGAGCCCTATTCAATTTTCATTTGCGGACCTCAGCAGATGTATGAATTTGTTGACAAAGAAATTGAAAAATTAAAACTTGAAAGAAAATACATCCGCCACGAAATGTTCGGCGAATTCCATAACCCCGGCACACAGGAAGATTATCCTGCAGATATCCCCGAAGAAGTAACAATCAAAGTTACAATTCAGGATAAAGAGTGGACAGTTAAAGCTAACACTGCTGATTCCGTTATGCAGACTCTTGAAAAGAATGGCATTTCTGTTCCTTCACGTTGCAGAAGCGGTGAGTGTGGTTTCTGCCATTCACACCTTCTTTCAGGTAAGGTTTATGTGCCGAAGCACCTTGAATACCGCAGACTTGCAGACTACAAATTCGGTTGCATCCATCCCTGTTGCTCATTCCCCCTTACAGACCTTGTAATCGATGTGCCTGTGGCAAAATAAAACATTACAAAACAAACCCTGCTGAACAAGCAGGGTTTATTTTTTACCTTTCTGCAAATACTGATAAAAAGCGAAAGGAGAAAATCAAATGATAGAACAAGACACAATAAGACTTCTCAGAGAATGTGATGCAGGAGTTAAAATGGGTGTATCGTCAATTGACGATGTGCTTAAATATGTGAAAGACGAAAAATTCAGAAAAATTCTTGAAGATAACAAAAGTCAGCACAAAAAGCTTGACAAAGAATTGCAGATGCTTCTTGACAAATACAAAGACGACGGAAAAGAGCCTAATCCTATGGCAAAAGGTATGTCGTGGATGAAAACAAATGTGAAGCTTGCCCTGAATGATTCAGACAAAACCGTTGCAGACCTTATTACAGACGGCTGCAATATGGGCGTGAAATCGCTTAATGAATATCTGAATAAATATAAAGCAGCAGATGAAGTGTCAAAAGACATCTGCAAAAAACTCATTAATCTGGAAGAAGAATTAGCTGTACAGATAAGAGAGTTTCTTTGAAATCAGGTAATATAAGTGAAAATTATAATTTTCAACGAAAAAATCCCCTCAGTCAGAATCGCAGATTCCGACAGCTCCCCTTGCATTTTCAAGGGGAGCATATAGCCTGAATATACATATAAATTATAATTTAGCGTTTAATTAATTTTAACATCAGGCTTCCCCGGTGTGGGAAGCTGTCACCGAAAGGTGACTGATGAGGCGTAAGGCTTGAAAATTTTTTGTTTTTCTCCTCATCCACCGCTTACGCGGTCCCCCTTCTCCCGCAGGAGAAGGCTATTTCAAAATCTCAATCACCCGTTAAATTATAATTTTCAACGAAAAATCCCCTCTGTCATTTCCATACGAAAATGACATCTCCCCTTACGTTTTTAAGGGGAGACTGTAGCCGTAATATGCATATAAATTATAATTTATCGGGATGTTAATTCGGCTTCTCCTTGAGGAGAAGCTGTCACCGCAAGGTGACTGATGAGGTGTAGAAAACGCAGTTTTCGTATTTTTACTTTGGTTTACTTAAATTCTTACCTTTCCACCTCATCCGAGTTTTGCGTTGCAAAACCCACCTTCCCCTCGAGGGGAAGGCTTGGCAGACATTTCGACAAATTATAATTTATCGTTATATGATTGCGTCGCAGACCCGAAACATTTCCGTCAGGAAATATATCACATCGCGTAAGCGATATATCACTGCAACGCAATATCACTTTGCGTAGCAAAATATCACTGATTATATAATTTGTGACAACAAATTATATAATCATGTGTGGACGGAGTCCACCCACACTTATTCACTCTTACTTCTTACCTATTACTTCAATTATAATACGCCGACTCAGATTATAATGCATTCACACTCTTACAAAAAAAATCACTGTCAGGGAATTACTGACAGTGATCTGAGCTTGTTTAGTTTTCTTTAAAAAGGACTATAGGATTTTCGTTTTTTTCAACGCATTCTTTTGTAATCTGCACGCTCTGTACTTTTTCATCTGAGGGAATATCGTACATTATGGGAAGCAGGATATTCTCAGTTATTGAGCGAAGACCACGTGCACCTGTTTCTTTTTCAAGAGTTTTCTTTGCGATGGCGTGGAGTGCGTCATCGTCAAAAGACAAATCAACTTCGTCCATTGAGAAAAGCTTTTTATACTGTTTGACAAGTGCGTTTTTAGGCTCGGTCATAATCTGAACAAGTGCATCTTCGTCAAGTTCCTGAAGAACAGTCACTATGGGAAGACGACCAACAATTTCAGGGATAAGACCAAACTTTACAAGGTCCTGATGGATAACCTTGTTTCTAATATTTTCAGATTTTCTTTCTTCTTTACCTTTCACATCAGCACCGAAGCCGAGAGCACCGTTGTTGCCTGTGCGTTTTTCGATGATTTTTTCAATTCCGTCAAAAGCACCGCCGCAGATGAAAAGGATATTTGTTGTATCAATCTGAATAAATTCCTGCTGAGGATGTTTTCTTCCGCCCTGAGGAGGAACATTTGCAACAGTGCCTTCAAGGATTTTAAGAAGTGCCTGCTGAACACCTTCACCGCTTACATCACGGGTGATTGAGGGATTTTCAGATTTTCTTGCAATTTTGTCGATTTCGTCAACGTAGATAATACCTCTTTCGGCTTTTTCAACGTCAAAATCTGCAGCCTGAATAAGTCTTAAAAGAATATTTTCAACGTCTTCACCGACGTAACCTGCTTCAGTGAGAGTTGTTGCATCTGCAATAGCAAAGGGTACATCGAGAATTTTTGCAAGAGTCTGGGCAAGCATAGTTTTACCTACACCTGTTGAACCCAGCATAATAACGTTACTCTTCTGAATATCAACATCACCGTCATCAATAGAATTGATTCGCTTATAGTGGTTATACACAGCAACGCTCAACACAACCTTTGCGTCTTCCTGGCCGATAACGTATTCATCGAGTTTTTCTTTGATTTCACGGGGTTTGGGCAGTTTAGGTTTTTCCTTGACTTCCACTTTACGTGCTCTGCGTTTTGTGCCCATTTCTTCTTCGATAATATCGCGGCAGAGGTCAACACATTCATCGCAGATATAAACACCCTGACCTGCAATCATTTTACGGACCTGTGCCTGACTTTTACCGCAGAAAGAGCAAAATACAGAACTTTTTGTGCCTTCATTTTTAGACATTATAAAATACTCCCGTTATCTTTTGTAAATTACTTTATCGATAAGACCGTATTCCATTGCTTCCTGTGCGCTCATGAAATTATCTCTGTCAGTATCCCTTGCGATAACATCAATAGGCTTGCCTGTGTTTTCAGAAAGGATTCTGTTGAGATTTTCTTTAGTCTTGAGGATATGCTTTGCAGCGATTTCGATTTCAGTTGCCTGACCTTTTGCACCGCCAAGAGGCTGGTGAATCATAATTTCGCTGTTGGGAAGTGCGAATCTCTTACCCTTTGCACCTGATGACAGAAGGAATGCTCCCATTGAAGCTGCCATGCCCATGCAAATTGTTGAAACATCACACTTGATGTACTGCATTGTGTCATAAATTGCAAGACCTGCAGTTACTGAGCCGCCGGGGCTGTTGATGTAAAGGCTGATGTCTTTATCGGCATCCTGACCTTCAAGGAAAAGCAACTGTGCAACAACGATACTTGCAGTTGCATCGTTTACTTCGTCAGAGAGAACAATGATTCTGTCACTGAGAAGACGAGAGAAAATATCGTATGAACGTTCGCCTCTGTTTGTCTGTTCTATTACATAAGGTACTAAACTCATAATGATGCCTCCTTTTTAGTTTACCTATGACACATTTTAGGTTAAATTTATGTTAATTATTCAGCAGCTTCTTCTTTTTTAGCTGTTTTCTTTGCTGCAGGTTTCTTTGCAGGCTTTTCTTCGCCTTCTGCTGCTTTTTTAGTTGTTGTTTTTTTAGCTGCGGGTTTCTTTGCAGGCTTTTCTTCGCCTTCTGCTGCTTCAGCTTTCTTTGTTGCTTTCTTTGCTGCAGGTTTACCTACTTTTGCATTTTCAACAATGAAGTCTACAGCTTTGCCGATTGCAAGGTCTTTTTTGAGTTCTTCAGGATTGATGAACTTCTTGAGAGTGTCAACATCCATTTTGTACATTTCAGCATATTTTGCAAATTCTGCATCAACGTCTGCATCTGTTGCTTCGATTGCTTCAACTTCAACGATTTTTTCAAGAGCAAGGCGTGTTTTAACCTGAATTTCTGCCTGAGCTTTAAGGTCTTCCATGTATTTGTCCATTGAGAGACCCATGTACTGAAGGTAGATATCAAGTGCCAGACCCTGCTGAGCCATCTGCTGTTCTGTCTGCTGTTTCATTTCGTCAGCTTTGTTATCAATCATAACCTGAGGAATTTCTACAGTTGCGCCTTCGCAAACCTGTTTGAGAAGAGCTGATTCAAAAGCGTCTTTTGCTCTCTGAGCTTTGCTTTCTGAGATTTTAGCTTTGATGTCTGCTTTGAGTTCATCAAGTGTATCAAATTCGCTTACATCTTTTGCGAATTCATCGTCAAGTTCGGGATATTCTTTTGATTTGATTTCGTTAACTTTAACTTTGAAAGTTGCATCTTTACCTGCAAGTTCAGGAGCATATTCTGTGGGGAATGTTACGTTAACATCAAATTCTTCGCCTGCGTTTTTGCCGATAATCTGATCTTCAAAGCCGGGAATGAACTGACCTGAACCGATTTCAAGGTCGAAGTTTTCGCCTTTACCGCCGTCGAATGCAACGCCGTCAACAAAACCTTCGAAGTTAATGTCTGTGATATCGCCTGAAACAACTGCTCTGTCTTCAACTGTTACAAGACGTGAGTTTCTTTCAAGGAGATTTTTGATTTCTGCATCTACTTCTTCATCAGTTGCTTCTGCAGATTCTTTTTCTGCTTTAAGGCCTTTGTAAGCGCCAAGCTCAACATCGGGTTTTACAGTAACTTTAAGTGTGAGTGCTGCGCCTTCTTTGTCAAGCTTTGTGATTTCAACATCATAGGGAGCTGCAACGATTTCAAGCTTTGCTTCTTCGATTGCTTCACCTACAACGTCGGGATAGAGAATGTCGAGAGCATCTTCGTAGAAGAAGCCTTCGCCGTATAATTTTTCGATCATTGCCTTGGGAGCTTTACCTTTACGGAAGCCGGGAAGTGCAATTTTTTTCTTCTGCTGGTTGTAAGCTTTTACAGTAGCTTCTGCGAGCTGTTCTGCAGAAATTTCAACCTCAACAGAATACACATTTGTTTCAACTTTGTTTGCTGATTTCAAGCTCATTTTTTTAGTCCTCCATTTTGAGTAAATATTAACTGATTTATTTTATCAAATATTTTCCTTAATTTCAACCTTTTACTGACATATCGTCAATTCGTCATAAAAAGTCAGTTTTTTTCAACGAGTTTTGGGCAAAAGTTAAGGAAATCACCTGAAATTAACGAGAATTTGATGCCGTCACGTTCACCTGTGAACGCATAATTATGAGACGGGCCGTGAAGATGGGCATAATAGCAACGTTTTATGCCTTCTTCTATGAGCACATTGTAAATCTCTTCGCACACGGCATCGCGGCTCAATGGCGGATAGTGAAGAAACACAACAGGCTCGCCGCCAAGTTTTTTGGCTTCATTAATTGACATTCTCAGCCTGCCCGCTTCACGGAGAAGAACTTTTTTGTCTTTTTCGCCGTCATAAAACCAACCGCGTGAACCGCACACTGCAACATCACCTATTCTGTAGGCATTGTTGAAAAGAATATTCAATGTTGAAAAACCGTTTTTTTCAAAAAATTCATCGGCTTTCTTTTTTGTGCTCCACCAATAATCGTGGTTGCCTTTCATAATAAGTTTTTTTCCGTTGAGTTTATCAAGAAATCTGAAATCTTCTTTCGCGCCCTCAATATTCATCGCCCATGAAATATCGCCTGCCACAACAACTGTGTCTTTATCCGTTACAAGTTTATTCCAGTTTTTTTCAAGTCTTTCCTCAAAATTCTGCCAGCCGCGGAAAATATCCATTGGCTTATCTGAACCGAAAGACAGATGTGTATCACCAATTACATACAACGACATAACAGTTTCCTTTCGTAAAAACCTATGCACCATAAAACTGAAGCAACATCGTAGGGTACGGGTTTCCCGTACCGTTTCCCAAAACTCACTGATATGAGTTAAGGTTCAGTTTTTTCATTATCGGGCGCCGAAACAACGCCCCTACGTTAATACACTGTTTTACATTGCATAATTAATCAAAATCTGCGAACAATAGAACTGCTTTGAAAAAAGCAAATTCAAAACGGAGGCGAAATGAAATGGAAAAAGATCTTATCAGGGAAATTTCTTGTAACGCAAAGAACTGCGTTTACAACGAAAACGGCCAGAAATGTGTTGCAGGTCACATCAATGTAGGCACAAGCTCTGCATGCACAGCAAGCGAAACTTGTTGCTCAACATTCAAAAATTGCGACTCTTGCAAATAACATCAGATTCCTAACATTTTAAAGACAACCTCAGTCATCTCGGGTTTCTTGCAGATATCTGTAAATCTTGGCTCTTTGCCTTTAAGATTTGCAAGCTGTTCGGGGCATTTTACTCCTGAAACCCGGGAGAGTTCATCTACTGTTTCGAATTCATCTGCACATACATAGTCTGCTTCAACTGCGCCGAGAACAGCTTTTGAGAATTTGTAGGGGTTTGCAGTTGCAGCAATAACTGTTACTGTATCGTCACCTGTTCTCTTTACATAATCTTCATAAACTTTGATAGCAACTGAAGTGTGAGTATCGGGAAGATAGTTCTTTTCTTTGAAGCTCTTTGCGATAGTTGCGCTTACTTCATCGTCTGAACAGCAGCCTGCATCGAAGTCTGCCTTAAGAGCATTCAGAACTTCTTCGCTTACTGTGTATTTACCTTCGTTATTGAGTTTATTCATCATTTCAGATACTGCTTTATCGTCTGAACCTGTGAGGTGATAGAGAAGTCTTTCAAGGTTTGATGAAATGAGAATATCCATTGACGGAGAAGTTGTTGTGAAGAATTCACGGTTTTTATTGTATTCACCTGTTGTGATGAAATCTGTGAGAACATTATTTGCGTTTGAAGCGCAGATAAATTTGTTTACGGGAAGTCCCATCTGTTTTGCATAGTATGCAGCAAGGATGTTACCGAAGTTACCTGTGGGAACAACGATGTTTATTTTTTCACCTGCAACAATTCTGCCGTCTGCAATAAGATCGCAGTATGCAGAAATGTAATATACAACCTGAGGAACAAGTCTGCCCCAGTTGATTGAGTTTGCAGATGAGAACTGCATATTGTTTTCAGCCAATTTTGCACCGATTTCTTTGTCTGTGAAAATCTTTTTAACGCCGCTTTGTGCATCGTCAAAGTTGCCTTCAATTGCACAAACGCTTACATTTGAGCCTTCCTGTGTTGTCATCTGAAGTTTCTGCATTGGGCTTACGCCGTCTGACGGATAGAAAACAAGAATCTTTGTTTTCTCAACATCTTTGAAGCCTTCAAGAGCTGCTTTGCCTGTATCGCCTGATGTTGCAACAAGAATGATAATTTCTTTGCCGTCAACTGTTTTCTTTGCAGAAACAGTAAGGAGATAGGGAAGAAGCTGAAGTGCCATATCTTTGAAAGCACAAGTAGGTCCTTTGAAAAGTTCAAGGATATATGCTTCATCACCAAAGGGCACAACGGGTGCTACTTTAACACTATCAAATTTACCTTCTTTGTAAGCACCGTTTACGCAGTAAGAAATTTCTTCTTCTGTGAAATCAGTAAGGTAAAGTGAAAGAACTTTTTTTGCTCTTTCGATGTAAGACATCTCTGACATTTTTTTGATATCGTCAAGAGAAATCTGCGGGAATGACATAGGCACAAAAAGGCCGCCGTCTTCTGAAATTCCCTGAGAAATTGCTTTTGCAGCGTCAACTGATACTGCGTTGTTTCTTGTACTTGTGTACTTCATAAACATCCCTCTTTATAGCGATGCCGTTTACCTTAACGTCATCGCAGTGATATATCTGCTGTCGCAGATGTGATATACGCTTTACGCGTGTGAAATTTTGCTTTGCAAAGTGAAATATTTGCCTTTCAGGCAAATGTTTCGGGGCTGCGCCGCTATTTTTAAAAAAGTCCTCATTTAGTCACAGGAACATTTTTTAATATACATTTCATTGTAGCATAATTTTTTTATTTAGTAAATACCTGACTCTTGAAATAGTTGTCAGCATTTTCAAAAAATATCTTATCAGCCAGTGTTTTGCCGAAATAAGAATAAAAAGCATCGTAAAGTGCAGGCATTTTTTCTATACCTTTGATTTCTTCGTTGATTGTGCAACCGTCAAAATCACTGCCCAGACACAAAACATCCGTACCGCCTAAAAGAAGAATATGTTTTGCGTGGTCAAAAAGCTTCTGCACCGAATTGCCGTCACCTAAAAACTTATTGTAGAAATTAAGTCCGATAAGACCTTTTCTTTCAATGATTATCTTAATCTGTTCATCCTTTAAATTTCTCGGATGATTTTCAAGTGCGTATACATCGGAGTGACTTGCAATAAAGGGAAAATCTGTTGCTTCGCACAAATCGTAAAAGCCTTTTTCACTGAGATGAGATACATCGGGAACAATGCCGAATTTTGCCATTTCCTTCACTGCATCTTTGCCGAAAGAAGTAAGGCCGTTATCTTCGTCTGAAAAGCATCCGCTTGCAAGTTCATTTTCTTTATTCCATGTAAGAGTAATAATTTTAACTCCGTCGCGGTAAAGTTTTTCCACATTTTCAAGTTTACCGCCGAGAGCTGAGCCGCCTTCAACTGCAAGGATTGCACCTTTTACGTCTTTGCACTCTGCCTTGAATTTTTCAAGAACCTCACAGTAATAATCTTCTGCATCTTTTCCCCTTTTTTCATCGGGCATCCATATTGCAAAAACCTGTTTCCATTCGTCAATACATTCTGCTTTTTCAAGAGAAATATCAAGGTCGTTTGACTTTAAATTTTCACCCTTAAGGTAACACTCTGTTATTGTGTCGCAATGTAAATCAAAAAACTTCATTATTCCACCTCAAATGCGTTTATAATATGGTTAACTATAGTTTTACCATTTTCTTTTTTAACTTCCACAACGTCAAAACGCGGCTGTTTTTCGGTAGTGTTTTCAGATAAATAAATTTCTGCAGTTTTTATTATTTTTCTCTGCTTTTTCAGGTCAACAAATTCTTTCGGCTCTGCAATAGATTTTTCACTTCTCGCTTTCACTTCAGCAAAAACAATATATTCCTTGTTTTCTGCAATAATATCAATTTCGCCGAAACGTGTCTGAAAATTTTTATCGATTATCCTGTAGCCTTGCTTTTTAAGAAATTTTGCGGCTTTTTCTTCGCCTTCAAGTCCGAATAAACCAAGATTCATTATTTTTCTCCCGTAATTTTTTTGAGAAAACTTCTTCTGTGTACAGGTGAAATGCCGTGTTCCATAATTTTTTCATAGTGGAGTTTTGTGCCGTAGCCTTTATGTTTTGAAAATTCATATTGTGGATACTGCTCTGCAATTTCCACCATTAATCTGTCTCGTGTAACTTTTGCAAGGATTGATGCTGCAGCAATAGACGGGCTTTTTGCATCACCTTTGACTAAAGTTCTTGCCTGAATATCAAGAGGCGGTTTCTGATTGCCGTCAACAAGCGCTAAATCTGCTTTTACATTTAAACTTTCAACTGCTCTTTTCATAGCAAGGAAAGTTGCCTGAAGAATATTCATTTCTTCAATTTCTTCAACGCTTGCAAAGGCAATACCGTAGGAAATTGCTTCTTCGCAGATAACATCGTACAATGCATCACGCTTTTTTTCTGTAAGTTTTTTACTGTCATCAAGGCCTTCAATAACAAGTCCGTCAGGCAGAATTACTGCCGCTGCACAAACGGGACCGGCAAGCGGTCCTCTGCCTGCTTCGTCAACTCCGCAGACAATCTGAAAACCTTGTTCGTGTGCCTGATGTTCAAAAGTGTAATCCATAAAAACCTCCTGATAAAAAGTCCGAAAGGGAACCCCCGGCGAGGGTTCCCTACGAAAAACAGTCACACAGGACTGTTTTTCTACCCTCCTGCGCTTTGGTATGCATAAAGATTTCGCACTCTGCGGAGTGCGACAAGGGCGTTGCCCCTTGACCCTACGAACTTTTGAAAAAGTTCGACCAAAACTTTATATGTGTCCTTTATTCTTCAGGTACACTATCCAATGTAATTTTCCCAAGCTTACCTGCGCGGTATTCATCAAGAATTGTTGTTGCCGCACGCTCGGTATTTATTTCTCCGCCTGAAATGAGCATACCTCTTTTTCTGCCTATCATTTCAAGAATTTCATAAGGCTCTTTATCTTCAAAGCCTGTGATTTTATATCTTTCTGTCAGCCTTTCGGGGTAATCGTTTTTCATAACCTCAAGGAATCTGACAGCTAAGCTTTCAACGTCAAGAATATCGTCTTTGACTGAGCCGATAAACGCAAGCTTATCGCCAACTGCAGGGTCTTCAAATTTAGGCCACAACACACCGGGAGTGTCTAAAAGTTCAATGCCGTCACCGATAACAAACCACTGATTATGTCTTGTCACACCCGGTCTGTCAGCAACTTCCGCCCTCTTTTTACCTGCCATACGGTTGATAAAGGAGCTTTTGCCTGTGTTGGGAATGCCAACAACCATAACTCGCAAAGCTCTGCCCTGCATATTTTTTTCTTCGTATGATTTTATTTTATCAGCAAGGACTTCCTTTATAAGGGGTCTGTAAAGATTTAAACCTTTTCCGCTTTTACAGTCTGCCGCAATGGCAGCAACGCCCTGACTTTTAAAATAACTTATCCATTTTCTCGTTGCATTTTCGTCTGCAACATCGCATTTATTGAGAATCACTATTCTCGGTTTACCTGAAATAATATCTGAAATTTCAGGGTTATGGCTGCTGACAGGCACTCTTGCATCAACAATTTCCGTCACAGCATCAACAAGGGGCAGGCTTTCCTTGATTTTACGGCGTGTTTTTGCCATATGTCCGGGAAACCACTGCACAACCTGATTCTGAAAATCACTTGCCATACATTTTCACCTCAGACTACATTCCAACTGCCTGCAGGTGAAATTCTGCCAAGCACTGTGCCGTAAATGTACCTTACATCTATCATACCAACAGCATTTGAACGGCTGTCAGTTGAATCGTTTCTGTTATCACCCATTACAAACACGTAGCCTTCAGGCACAGTTACGGGACCTTTGAAATCTTCCTTTTCGTAGGTGGGTGCATTGAGAATATAATCGTGCTGCTCAGGCTTTCCGTCTATGTAAACGATGCCAAGATTAAAGTCAATATCAACTGTCTGACCGCCCACAGCGATTATTCTTTTGATAATCGGCTCGTTGAAATCATTAGGCTGAGTGATAACCACAATATCGCCCACTTCGTGAGTGTTATCAAAAGCAGTTACCATAAGCATGTCGCCATGGTTGAGTGTGGGAAGCATTGACCTGCCACTTACTGTTGCAGTTCTGAAAAAGAACACGAACACCAAAGCGATGGCAATAATACCTGTCATTATAATTGAGGCAAAATCAAAAAGCATAGCACCGGCTTTATCGGCTTTTTCTGTTTTTTCGGTTGCTTGAGTTGTTTCAGTTTTTTCAACTTTTTCTTCCATAATTTTACCTCCTTATCTCAGGTCGATATAGTCAATTTTCTCAAAAGGAAAAATACGCACAAGCACTTTTCCGAGAACATATCTTTCATCAACCATACCTATTTTTGTTGAACGGCTGTCGAGAGAGCCGTTTCTGTTATCGCCCATCAAAAAAACGCAGCCTTCAGGCACCGTTACGGGGAATTCCACATCGTAATACCTTGTTGTAAGCGTTTTTGTATATGGCTCATCAAGGATTTCGCCGTTGACGTAGACAAGACCTTTATCGTAGTCGATATAAATTTCGTCACCTTCAACGCCTATAACACGTTTGATTACAGGGCCGCCATCGTAAGTGGGAGAAGTTGCAACAACTATATCGCCGAAACGGATGTCATCTTCTCTGTGGCTTACAAGCAGCCAGTTTCCGTCATCGAGCGTATCAGTCATTGATTCACCGCTTACCTGCACAACTCTGAAAGCAAAGGCAAAAATAATAAAAATCACCACAAATGCCGCCATAATGGAAGACACCCAGTCGAAAAGTGATTTGCCTTTTGCCGATTCTTTCGCCTCAGAATTGTATATTTCCGCAGGCTGGTCCAGGGAATCGAAAACATATACAGTTTTTTCAATTCTACGTTTCATAAAGCAAAAATCCTTTTAAATCTGAATAAAAAAAGCAAAAGGGCAAGCCTGTATTATTACAGGCGTGCCCCAATAAATCCATATCGAGTTATAGGGCTGAACCCTATACAACAGAATCAGCCAATCTGCTCTTTAACTTTAGCAGCCTTACCAACTCTGTCACGGAGATAATAAAGTTTGCTTCTGCGAACTTTACCAACTCTGATTGTTTCAACTTTTGCAACGTTGGGTGAGTTAACGGGGAATACTCTTTCAACACCTGTGCCGTATGAAATACGACGAACTGTGAAAGTTTCTGAAACACCGCTACCACGTTTTGCAATAACTGTACCTTCGAAAATCTGGATTCTTTCTCTTTCGCCTTCACGGATTTTAACGTGAACTCTTACTGTGTTACCTACTTCAATAGCAGGTTTTTCAGCTTTAATGCTGTCCTGTGCAATCAATTTGAGTGCGTCCATTTTAATTTCCTCCTTAAATAATTTGCGGCAATTCCGCTTTTTTACAGTCGTTCATAACACATTTACAATGGCAGAGGACCGACAGCTTCGTTGTCTTTCGGCAATGAATACAGTCTGGTTGACTTGGACAAATCAATTCAGACCTATACAAATGCTTTAGTAGTATAACATAAGCAAACAGAAAAATCAAGTGCTTTTTTAAATTTATCTGAAAATTTCAAAATTTTCTGTAAGCAAGCATTTTTTCTCAAATTTTTTGTATAAAGGAAGAATTGAAGACTCTTTTTCTATTGCGCCGATAAACAGATTAGGCGAAATATTCACAGGGTTACCTGCCGATAAATCAACATTTATCACAAGCACATTTTCTTTGGCTTCAGCCTTGAAATTAAATATGTGTTCGCCCAAAGGAACTTCTTTCATAACTTTTTTGTGGCCTTTTTTGCCTTTCTTTTCGCAGACAAGGCTTTTTTCGTCAACAAGCTTCTGCGAAAGGGAAGCAAATTCTTCCGCCTGATTTTCGTTTTCAAAATCAAGAGTTACCACATATCTGCCGTATCTGATTTCCTTTGCATTAAGGAAAGGCTCTTCAACGCTTACAAGGTCAAGCCCTTCAGGCATCTGATCAAAAAGTTTTTCTTTCACTTCCCAGGGTGTAACACCATCTTCCACACGGATATCAACACATTCACTTTCGCTTTCAATACCGAGAGAAAGTGGCAAAGGGAAAGTGATATATGCGTGGGGGTTGAAGCCTTCTGTGTACCACACCTTAAGCCCTGAACGTTTTATCGCCTTTGTCATTGAACGCATCAGGTCAAGGTGAGAAATATATTTGGCTCTCCCAACCTTTTTAAACCATATTCTAAGCGAGTTCATGGCATTCACCTCCGCAAAGTTTATTTGCAGAACAACCATTGCATTTTTCTCTGCAGTTTGGTGTTGTTACGCCCTCATAGGCCTTTTTGTTTTCTTTTTCAAAGAACTTTTTAGGAATTCCGTAGTCCATATGGTCCCAGGGAAAAACTTCGTCAAATGAACGTTTTCTGTTAGCATAGAATTCAGGCTTAAGTCCTGCCTGCTCAAATGCCTGCATCCATTTGTCAAAATCAAACTGGTCATCCCAGCTGTCAAACTTGCAGCCAAGCTTATATGCATTGTAAATAACCTGTGAAAGACGTCTGTCACCTCGTGCAAAAACGCCTTCGAGCAAACTCATCTTTGAATCATTCCAGCCGATATTGATTTTTTTCGTTTTAACAGAATCTTCAAGAAGTTTCTGCTTATATTCGATTGTTGCAATATCATCCTGTGCCTCCCACTGGAAAGGAGTGAAAGGTTTGGGAACAAATGATGCCACGCTGATGTTTACGTTTACACCTCTGCCCTTTGGTTTGTCGGGGTTGTTATAAAATTCATTCACAACATTCTGTGAAAGTGTGGCAATAGCCTTAACGTCTTCGTCAGTTTCTGTAGGCAGACCAATCATAAAATAAAGTTTTACGCCAGTCCAGCCTTTCATAAATGCTTTGCGTGAAGATGAAAGAATTTCTTCTTCAGTCACGTTTTTATTGATAACATCACGAAGCCTTTGTGTGCCTGCTTCTGCAGCAAAGGTAAGACCGCTTTTTCTGATTTTCGCAAGTTTTTCTGCAATTGATGAACTGAAATTATCTGCACGCAGTGAGGGCAGAGAAATGTTGATTTTTTCATCAAGTGTCCAGTCGAAAAGTTTATCAAGCAAATCTTCAAGGCCTGTGTAGTCACTTGTGCTTAAAGAGCAAAGTGAAATTTCTTCATAGCCTGTGCTTTTGCAGATTGCTTTGCACTGCTCGTTTACAACTTCGGGACTTTTTTCTCTTATAGGTCTGTAGAGAAAACCTGCCTGACAGAATCTGCAGCCTCGGATACATCCTCTGAAAATTTCCACAACTGTTCTGTCGTGTACAGGTTCAATGAAAGGCACAATAAACTCTTTCGGCGCAAACATTGTGTCGAGATTTTTCACAACTCTCTTTTTAACCTTTTCAGGTGCACCGTTTGTAGCTTTTACTTCTTTGATTGTGCCGTCATCATTATAGCTTACATCATAAAATGCAGGCACATACACGCCTTCGATTTGTGCAGCTTCTTTTAAAAATTCTTCTTTTGTGCTGCCTTTCTGCTTATGGATTTTAAGCAGGTCAATAAGTTCATTAGTTACTTCTTCACCTTCACCGGGTAAAGTAATATCAACAAAATCTGCAATAGGCTCGCTGTTACATACGCAAGAGCCACCTGCAATAACAATGGGAGTTAAATCCTTTCTGTCCTTTGCATAAATAGGAAGCCCTGCCAAATCAAGCATATTAAGCACGTTGGTGTAGCTTAATTCATACTGCATTGTAAAACCTATCAAATCGAAATCTTTAATAGGGTCGCTGCTTTCAAGGGCATAGAGAGGAATGTTGTTTTTTCTCATTTCCTCTTCCATGTCTGTCCACGGTGCAAAAACTCTTTCGCACCATGCGTCTTTTCTTTCATTCACAAGTGAATAAAGAATTTTCATACCAAGATGTGACATTCCTATTTCGTATGTATCAGGAAAGCAGAACGCATATCTTATATCAACTTTGTTTTTATCTTTAATTATGCTGTTAAATTCTCCGCCCGTATATCTGCCGGGTTTCTGAACAAACTGCAATATGTTTTCAACTTTTTTTGAAAGCACTTTATCACTTCACTTTCACAATTCTGAATTCGGCAATTTCTACGCCATCGATTGTTTCGCCGATTTCAAGTTCCAAGCAACCGTTCACGAAAACTTCTTCCGGCAGAATATATGTTGCTGAAAAATATCCGGGAGCAAGATACATTTTATCAAATTCTGCATCTCTTTCGCCGCCGTAAGTGTTGCCTTCAAAAATCTTTTTGCCGTTTGCAAGAATAGTCTGTATGCCTTTTCTTTCTTTATCTTCTGCGTGGTAAACAACAATAAGTTTATAGTCGCATTTGCCTGTGAAACCGCCGAGGTTTGCATTGAGAGTGTAATGGTCGTAGCATTTGAGAAGTTCCATAGGAATATCTGCGTTCACGTTTTCACGTCTGTCGGCAATAACATTCATATAAGGTTCGCCATGTTGCTGTGTGCAATCAAGAGGAGCATAGCCGTGCTCTGCAAATGAGAAGAACATTTCGTCATCGTCAACCTTATTGCGAAGCATAATTTTCTGCATATATTCTGCAGGATTTTCTGTTTTCTTTGCTTCGGCAATTTTCTTTAAATACCAGCGTCTGTTTGTAACGGGGCGGTCAATCTGGTCAAGCACAGCACCGCGTTCCCAATTTAAAGCATCGTGTCTTTCAACGCTTGTCTGCATACCGATAATGTCAAATAATTTATCGCCGATTGAGAAAATTTCCTTATAAAGAGCATTGTATTCTTCGCTGAAATCAATCGAAAGAATTTCTTCTGCCTTTTCAATATCATTTCTGAAGATATAATCTTTTGCTTCTTCGATAACGTCTGTTTCAGCACGTCTTCTCATTTTTACAAGCATATCAAATTCTGCTCTGTAAAGGTGCATAAGGAAACGCCAGTTATCGTGAAGTTCGGGATTTTCCTTAACGATATTTCTGAAAATAGCAAGTGTGTTTTCAATATTGGGATTATCAAGCGGGTCACCAATCCAGTTATATTCAAGGCCTGAAATTGCCTGAGCACATTTAACATAATCTGCACCGGGGAAGAAAAGTCTTGAATAATCTTCGAGCATCGCTCTTACTGACTGCTCTTTTTCCCATTCGAGTCTGCCCCATACGAATTTGTTTGCATCGTCAGTTACACCTTCTGAATAAGCAACACTGCCTACTGTATAGGGTGATTTGATAGAATGGATTCTCTTATATTCCTGAGGTCTTGGGTTTACACTTTCACGGCTGTTTACTGCCTGAAGTGAATAATGCCATGCTTCTGACGGATACTGAACTGAATATTCGCATCTTAAATTATGAGTAATATCAGGATAGAAACGAAGGGGGAAGCGTGAATCAATACGTCTTCTGAGTTCATAAACTTCCATCGCTCTGTTAGGTCCCTGAATAACACCTGTGATAACGCCGTCTTCTGTTGCGTTGATTTTCTCAACAAACATATCTCCCCAGCCGGGAATACCGCGGGGCATCTGTGCTGAAGGCCACATCTGCACTTCAGGTTTTACTTTTCGTACTTCTTTTGCAATTTTAACGCAGCGTGAAACAAACTGGTCTGCAGGATAATCGCCGGGGTCTCCTCCGGGTGGGAAAATAATATCAATTCTCTCTGCATCTTTGAGGGTTTCACGTCTTAAAGCAGCAGATTCATCTTCAGGAAGTTCATCGTTGGGATACCACAATGATACATCCAAATCAAGTTCATTTGCATAGTGAGAGCATTTTTCCATGTGCTCTTTCATATCCCACTTCATAAGACTGTTATAGCTATTTTCTGTTTCAGGATATTCAGGAGGAAGAAGCTCATCTGTATTTGTGCCGAAAAGCATCAGATTTATGAAATGGTCACGATACTGCTCAGGGCTCCATGCATCGTATGTATTGGGCATGGTTCTGTATGCATTCTGATGACCTCTGATTCTTTTTTCAGGAATATGCTTACCACCAATATCAGAAATAAGAGTAATTTTTTCACCGCTGTAAACTGTTTTCATAAGGAATTTGCCCATACCGAAAATAAGACCTCTTATTGTATGTGCATAGATTTTAAGTTCGCCCTCTTCAAGCTCGATTTCAAAACAGTCTTTGTGGGGAAGTCTTTCTTCACCGCACTGTGAAAAAACCACAACAGGTTTTTCGTTTTTCATTTCAGGCTTTCTGCCTGTTCTTTCTTCTATTTTAAGAGAAAAAATTTCTGCTGCCTTTAATTCTGCTGCTGAAGAAGCCTGAATGTTAAGACCTGTAAAATCAAATTTCATCAGTTGTCACTCCTTTATTTTATACCTAACAAGTTTTCAAAAAATCTTTCAATGCTGAGCCATAAATATTTAAAAAACAGCCCGACTTTATAGAAGAAGTAATCGGATTTTTCCGCATCACTCTTAATTGTCACAGTTGAACCCGTATCTTCAAGTTCAAGAAAAATTGCATGGGTCATATTTTCTTCTGTACTGCTGTTGGGAGAGTGAATCGAAAGCATAAGTCTGCCGTCAAGAGTTTCAAAAATCATACCGTGACCACCGTCAAGAGCATGATATTTTCCTTTTGTATAAAGAGGAAACAAATCGTGACTCCACTGACCGTCAATTTCACCATTTGAACTTCTTGCAATACCCACAGAATAACCTGCAGTGGGAATATTATTTGACCACAGCATAATAAGGCTTCCGTCTTTTGTTCTGTAAGGGCAAGGGCCATCTGTAACATGGCTATTTGTCCAGAAAGGGTCATCTGCCTTGAACATTCTCACAGGCTCAGTTGTAAAACGAGTTAAATCTTCGCTTAATTTAGCATAAGACATATCCCCTACACCGTCAGGCATACTTGTCCACTCGTGAACAAAAATCATCCACGGTTCACCGTTTTTGTCAATGTAAAGTGTGCCGTCAATTGCGTCCCATTCATGGGGTGTGATATGTCCGTCAGTAATTTCCGTGAAAGGACCTAAAGGACTTTCACTTTTCATTATGCTGACGCCTCTGTGCTGTGTAGTACCTGATTTGTATGTTGCAAAAATATAGAAATTGCCCTCGTAATAATAACATTCAGGTGCCCAGTAGTCACCGATACCGTCAAAGTTTTCTGCAGAATCTGCTTCAAAAACATTTACGGGACCTGCCCAGTTTTCCAAATCTTCACTTACATAACAGCCATAGCCCGCTTTTGTTGCAGCACCTGTGCCGTACATGAAATATTTATTTCCGTAAACAAGAATACAAGGGTCACGGATAAAAATATCTTCTGTTTTTTTAGTCTGTGTCATATCGACTTTATCTGCAGGAATTTCAAAAACAACATCGCTGTTATTTTCAGCATTCACTGCAAGTGAAAACATCGGAAAAGCCATAACAAACGCCATAAACAATGCAAGAAGTTTTTTCATATAAATTCACCCTTTTATTATGAAATTAATCAAGGAAATCTTTGAGCTTTTTGCTTCTGCTGGGGTGACGGAGTTTTCTTAAAGCCTTTGCTTCAATCTGACGGATTCTTTCACGTGTAACGTCAAATTCCTGACCTACTTCTTCAAGTGTTCTGGGGTGACCGTCGTCAAGACCGAAACGGAGTCTTAAAACTTTTGCTTCTCTGGGGGTGAGAGTTTTCAAAACTGCTGCGAGCTGTTCTTTAAGAAGAAGCATTGATGCAGCATCCTGAGGTGCAAGAGCATCTTCGTCAGGAATGAAATCGCCAAGGTGGCTGTCTTCTTCTTCACCGATAGGTGTTTCAAGAGAAACAGGTTCCTGAGCAACTCTCATAATTTCACGCACTTTATCAACAGGGAGATTAAGCTTTTCTGCAATTTCTTCAGCAGAGGGGTCACGTCCGTTTTCGTGGAGAAGCTGACTGTTTGTCTTTTTAACTTTGTTGATTGTTTCAACCATATGAACAGGGATTCTGATTGTTCTTGCCTGGTCAGCAATGGCTCTTGTGATAGCCTGACGAATCCACCATGTAGCATAGGTTGAGAATTTGAAGCCTTTTGTATAGTCGAATTTATCAACTGCCTTGATAAGACCAAGGTTACCTTCCTGAATAAGGTCTAAAAACTGCATGCCTCTGCCCACATATCTTTTTGCAATACTTACAACAAGACGAAGGTTGGCTTCAGCAAGTCTTTTCTTTGCTTTGGGGTCATCTTCTGCAATGCGTATAGCAAGGTCAATTTCTTCTTCAGGTGTAAGAAGGGGCACACGGCCGATTTCTTTAAGATAAACCTTAACGTGGTCTTCCATTGCTGCGTTTTTGGGGTCGTTGCCAACAACGCCAAGGTCAAGGTTTTTAGATAAATCTTCTTCAAAATCAAGCACGTCAAGACTTACATCTTCAAGGTCATCGATGATTTCGATATTCTGGTTTTCGATAGTATCGTAGAAACCTTCAAGCTCTTCAATGCTCAGATTAAGCTCCATCATCGCAAGGTCAATTTCCTGAGTTGTGAGCTTGCCTGTTGACTTACCTTTTTCAAGAAGAGCCTTTAAAGATGTTTTCTTTTCGGGCACTGCCACTACTTCGTTGTTAATATTGTTGTTTTCCATATTTTTCTCCTCCACAATATGTAAAATAAATTATTTCTTTATGTTTTTAAACATCTTTGCAAAATCTTCATCAGACATTGCAGATACTTCACTTGAAGATTTTTTATTTTTTGCATTTCTGAGCATTTCTATACATTCGCGGCATTCTTCAAGAGTGTTGCTGATTTCGTTGAAAATGTCTGAATAATATGTGATTCTTCCCATTTCATCTGCGCTGAAATTATCGCGGAAAGAATATACTTCAAGGCTTCTGCCGTTTTCAAGCAAATTAATCAGCACGCTGAGCACACGTTTGTTGAAAGACGTGAAAAATAAATCAGGTGATAAATCATCTTTCAGTTTTCTGTAAAAATCAGGGCTTTTGAAAAGTGTTGAAATAATAATTTCTTCAGCTTTTGCCTGCTTGGGGAATTTCTTTTTATCAGGGTTTATTTTGTCATCTGCTGCACCTGAAAAATTCTTTGCCTGAGAAAACAATTCCCTTTTCTCCCTGCTTCTGACTTTTGTAAGATTTTTCTTGATTTCCTGCCGTATTGCTTCTGCCGGCACTTCTGTCATAGAAGCAAGCTTCAGGCAATAAGTTTCTCTTTCAATAGGGCTTGAAAGCTCTGCTAAAAACTTTGCCGCTTCTTTAAGGAAACTCATTTTTCCGTCTGACACTGATATATCGTATTTTTCGCCGATTTTTATCAGGTTGAACTCAATATCATTTTCTGCTCCGTCAAGAAGCGATTTAAAACGTTCTTTACCGTGCTTTTTGATAATTTCATCAGGGTCTTTTCCGCCCCTTAATTGAAGCACTCTCACTTTGATTCCCGAATCGGAAAAAATCTGCATTGCACGCCTTGTTGCTTTCTGCCCCGCTTCGTCAGAATCGTAAGAAAGCACAACTTCGTCTGTATATCTTTTCATAAGCCTTGCCTGCTCCTGTGTCAGTGCAGTGCCCAGGCACGCAACGGCATTTGTAAAGCCCGCCTGATGAAGGGCGATAACATCCATATACCCTTCTGCCACAATGAGAAAATCTTCTTTTGAGTTTTTGGCATAATTCATAGCAAAAACTTCGTGGCTTTTTTTGTAAACAAGCGTGTCTGCAGTGTTTACATATTTGGGTTTTGAATCGTCAAGCACACGTCCGCCGAAGCCTATAACATTTCCGCGTATATCAATGATGGGAGTCATCATTCTGTTGCGGAAGTTATCATAAAACCTTTCGCCGTTTTTAGTGCTTTTTTTAACAAGGTCAGCGTCGTAAAGTTCATTTACGCTGAAGCCCTTGGACCTCATATGTTTTATAAGCGAATCCCACGAATCAGGGGCATAACCGAGGCCGAAATGTTTTATAGTCTGAGGTGTAAGACCTCTGTTCAGGAAATAATTGAGTGCGTGGGAATTTTTCTTATCAAGCAGACAGGAATGGAAAAATCTTGCTGCTTCACGGTTTGCTGCTAAAATTCTGTTTTTCTTCTGATGGAGGCTGTCGTCATAGCCGTCCTGTGGCATTGAAATGCCTGCTCTTTCTGCCAGAAGTTTCACTGCTTCAATGTAATCGAGATTTTCGATTTTCATTGTAAATGTTATTGCGTCACCGCCTGCCCCACAGCCGAAGCAGTAAAAAGACTGTGTATCTTCATAAACCATAAAGGATGGTGTTTTTTCATTATGGAATGGGCATAACCCTTTGTGAGTTCTGCCCTGCCGCCTTGAATCGAGAGTAACGTATGACGAAACAAGGTCCATAATGTCTGTTCTCATTTTAAGTTCTGATAAAAAAGCATCATTAATCGCCATAGTTCACTCCCCTTTTTTATAAATTAAGCCATGATTTGGGTACAAACAGATTATCAAAAACGCTCACAGCATATCTGTCTGTCATTCCTGCGATGTAATCTGTAACTGCACGCTCAATGCCCTCTGTTTCCATTATCTGTTTCATTTCAGGCGAAAGCTTGTCCGTATTTTTGCAATAAAAATTATAAAGCCACTGAATCATATCTATGGCCTTTGATTCCTCGCCTTTGCAGACGGGGTTTGTATAAACATTCCTGAACATAAAATCGTGGAGTTCATCAAATGCTCCTTTGATTTCGCTGTCAAGGACAATATCGTCTGTGCTGTTTGTTATGGCTGACATAACAAGTGTGTTGATTCTTTTTGATTTGCTGTAGCCGAGAACATCTTTGATTCCTTTCGGGATATCATTCTCGCTCATCACGCCTGCACGCTCGGCATCGTCAATATCGTGGTTAAGGTAAGCGATTCTGTCTGCAAGACGCACAAGCCTGCCTTCAAGAGTAAAAGCCTGCTCGCCTTTTGTGTGGCAGGCAATTCCGTTGAGAACTTCTTCTGTAAGGTTAAGTCCTCTGCCGTCTTTTTCGATAACATCTGCCACTCTCACACTCTGTATGTAATGCTTGAAGCCGAAAGGTGCAACAGCATCAAGTGCCCTTTCGCCTGCATGGCCGAAAGGTGTGTGACCTAAATCGTGGCCTAAGGCAATGGCTTCTGTAAGGTCTTCGTTGAGCCTTAACGCTCTTGCCATTGTGCGGGCAATCTGAGCCACTTCAAGAGTGTGTGTAAGACGTGTTCTGTAATAATCCCCTTCAGGAGAAAGAAAAACCTGAGTTTTATGCTTGAGCCTTCTGAAAGATGAAGAATGAATGATTCTGTCACGGTCACGCTGGAAATCAGTTCTTACAAGGCAAGGTTCTTCTTCCCTTTTCCTGCCCCTTGACTTATCTGCAAAGCTTGCATATTGCGACAAGGTTGCATGCTCAATTTCAATGGTATGTTCTCTTATAGTTTTTTCCATACATCACACCGCCTTTAACATTATATACAACTATTTTTGCGGTTTTCCCCTGTAAAAAACTATTTTTTTACATTGCGCAGAAAATTTCTCCTGTTTTTTCACAGCGGAATCTTCCGTTTGAAACATCAATAAGGTTTTCGTTGAATTTCTGCAAATCATCATCAGCAATTCTGAAAACAACTTTCACGTCATCTGCAAAAATTGTATCGTCAACTTTACCTCCCGCTTCTGCAATCAGAGTGGGAAGTTTGCCGTAAAAGGAATAGTCACATTTTGCCTCTGCTATGGCACAAAGCTGCATTGTAACAACTTTACCTGCATTCAGTGCAATAGACGCTGTATGTGAATAAGCACGCACAAGACCGCCTGCACCTAAAAGAGTGCCGCCGAAATATCTTGTGGCAACAATTGCAACATCAACAACCTCTGCTTTCAAAATTGCATCAAGCACGGGAATTCCTGCAGTGCCCTGGGGCTCACCGTCGTCACTGTAACGCCTTGTCATCATATCACGTAACACATAAGCATACACGTTGTGGGTTGCATCCCAGTGTTTCTGTTTGATTTCGTTTACAAAAGCCATTGCTTCATCAACCGTTTTCACAGGCTTTACGTAGCCGATGAATTTTGACTTTTTCTCAATAAACTCGTCAGATGCCTGCACTGACACTGTTTTGTAACTGTCCATAGACAAAACCCTCTCTAACACAGAAAAGGCAGACAACTTTCTTAAAAAATTGTCTGCCGTTATCTTCTGTTAATTCGCTCGAAAAGCAATTATTTGTCAAGATTGAAACGCTTCTTAAATCTGTCTACACGTCCGCCTGTATCAACAAGTTTCTGTTTTCCTGTGAAGAACGGATGACAGTTTGAACAAATATCAACACGCATATCTGCTTTTGTTGAGCATGTCTTGTATACTGTACCACAAGCACATTTTACTTCAGTTTCCTGATAGTTGGGATGAAGTCCTTCCTTCATTTTTGTCACCTCTTTCATAAAGTAGCAATATAACAGATGTCATTTTATCACAAACAAAAATAAAATGCAACTGTTTTTTCAAAAAAATTTATATTTTGACAGTTGTTTCAAGACTGAAGGAGTAAAGCAGTGTTTCTTTAACGTTTTTGCCCAAACATTCCCTTACTGCTTTCTCATAAATCTTAAGCTGACCCGAATATCTTTCACGCAATTGGTCAGGGTCTGACACCCGGTCTGTTTTGTAGTCGATAATTACAATCTCGCCGTTTTCTTCAAAGGCACAGTCAAGAATACCCTGCACAATAACATTTTCGCTGTCGAATCTTTCAGGAAGATTTTCATCAAATTCGCGGGGTGACATACCTATGATAAACTTCTTTTCTCTGTAAACCTTTTCTGCAGAAGAAATTCTTTCATACAAATCAGATTCAAAAAATACCTTCAGTTTTTTTCTGTCAAGGCTTTTTGCCTGCACATCTGTTATGAAACCTCTGCCCTGAAGTCTCTCAATTTCCGCTTCTAAATTATCTTTAGCCTGTGCGTAATCTGAAAACTGCATAAACAGATGCATTGCTGTGCCTCTGCCTGCAGCTGTGAGTGTTGTTTTGCTCAAAAAAGCAGGTCTGTCACTTGCAAAAAATTCGCGGTTGACAGTTTCTTTGAAAGCAGTTGATGCACCTCTTTTTGCAAGCACACCTGACAAAGGTGCATATTCATATTGGTAAGAAGTTACTTCTTTTATTTTTTCAAGATAGTTTTCGTCTGTTTCCTGAAGATTTATGTTTTCGCCTTTTTCTTCTTCAAAGGCAGGCAATTCTTTTATGATTTTCACTTCCAGCGGAAAATCAGCCTTGATTTTTGAAATATTCATTCCGCCTGCTTTCAACCTTAAATCAACTGCATCAGGGTGCCTTAACACAACAGATGTGAGCCATTCAAGGTAGCTTGAAGCTTTTCTGACACCTACGGGCAACGCTTTTTCGCCGAATGCACTTACCGATGCTTTGGCAAGTGTTTTTGAAAAATCTTTCGGTGCACCCACAATAATCAGTTTTTCTTTGGCTCTTGTGAGAGCAACATAAAGCACTCGCATATTTTCTGACAAATCAGTTTTTTCTTTTTCGATTTTAATTGCAGTGCGGCTTAATGTTTCATATTTAATCATACGTTTCGGGTCGATGCCTATAACACCAACGCCACTCTGCTGATGGGCAAGCAAATCATTATTCTGCCATCTTCTGCTGAATTCATCTTCTGCTTCAGCCACAAAACACACAGGAAATTCAAGGCCTTTACTTCTGTGAATTGACATAATCGCAACGGCATTTTCGTTTCCCGAAGAATCGCTTGATGCTTTGATTTCAGCAGATTTTTCAATTTTTTCAACCTGCCTTACAAAGCCTGAAAGAGCGATATCGTTTTCCTTTGAGAAATTTTCGGCAAAGTTTCTGAAAATGTCAAGGTTTTCTTTTCTCCTTGCACCTCTCTCAAGGGAAGATACCATAGCCTTGTATCCTGTTTTATCAAGAATATATCTTACAAGTTCACCGGGCGACATAGTCTGTGATATCAGGCGGTAAGAAGATAATTCATCAAGAAAAGCACTGCATCTTGCGTCACCGTTTTCTGACGCTGCTTTAACTGCAGAATAAAAACTTCCGCTTTTATGATTTATTCTGATTGAAGTCAGCTCATCTGCAGTAAAGCCGAAAATCGGCGACATCATCGCAGCAAGCAAGGGCACATCTCTTATAGGGTTATCAATAACCTTAATCAGAGAAAATACCGTTCTTACTTCTTTTGTTTCAAACAGATTTTCGCTTTCGTCTGCATAGGCGTTTATTCCCATATCATTGAGCACCTGCACAAAAAGAGGGATGCTCTTGTTTTTTCTGAGAAGAATTGCTATATCGTTTAATTTAAATCTGCCTTTTTCAAGAATTTTCTTTATTTCGTTTGCTACGTGCACAGCCTGAGCAGTTGCTCTGTCTGTTTCTTCAAAGGCAGTTTTTTCAAGCACATGAAATTCGCAGGAAACTTCATCAGTTTCATCAAACTTACCCCCTGCTTTAAGTGTTTCACGCTCGTTATAATTTATTTCCCCTACTTCCTCGCTCATAAGATTAAGGAAAGTATAATTTACAAAATCAGTAATCTGCTTTCTGCTGCGGAAATTCCTGTCAAGTGTTATCGTTGCAGGGAAAACAGGATTATCTCTGTTATAATCAGCAAATTCCTTGCGCTTTTTCAGAAAAATCTGCGGCATGGCTTTTCTGAAACCGTAAATACTCTGCTTTACGTCACCTACAAAAAACAGATTTTCTCCACCGCGTGAAACAGCTTCAAACAAAACATCCTGGGCTTCGTTTGTATCCTGATATTCGTCTATGAGAATTTCTTTGAACTGATTTGTATATTCCCACGCAAGGTCTGTTTTTTCAATTTTTCCGTTTTCTTCCCTGATAAGCAAATCAAGGGCAATGTGAAGCACATCGTCAAAGTCTGCACAGTTTTTTTCGATTTTAGCCTGACGGAATCTTTCAAAAAATGCAATTGTAAAACGTGAAAGCATTTTTATAACAGGTGCTGACTTTTCAACGTCGTATCTATTATCAGCATATGAAACGCCGATTACCGAGCGTGATTTTTCATATATATTTTTATAATTATCCCTGATTGTTTTCACTGCATCTGCCTGGGCACATTTGAATTCAGCTTTAAGCCTGCCGATTGCACAAAAAGGTTTTGCAGGCGTGACTTCGATAACCTTATCCCACTGCTCACATGTGAATTTTTCAGGCAGATATTCAAGAATATTATCAAAAAATTCTATGTCATTGCTGAATGCCGCACCGTAAGCTGATTCAACATTTGGTTCTTCTGCGAGAATTTCACACGCTTTTTGTGCCAGCATTCTGCAATAAAGCATATCTTCCCTGAAAGAATCTGCAACAGTTACTGCATACGGGTTTGTGAAATCAGTTTCTTCACAATGAAGACGTCTGTCAATTTCTTCAAGCCATTTTTCAGGGTTTCTGTAAGAGCGTGAAAAATCATACAAACTGAAAACAAGGTCTTTGAGCGCCTTATCGTCATTTGATTTTGTAAACATATCAGCAAGCACAAGAAAATCCTGATTACCTTCCTGATAAAATTCTTCGGCAACTTCTTCATAAACCATATCTTTTATTGTATCCATTGCCGCTTTGTCAAGGAGTTTATAGTCGCTGTCAAGGTCTGTTGCCTGAATGTTGTTTCGCACAATATCGCTGCAGAAGCTGTCAATAGTTGAAATTTTTGCACATTTGAGAAGCATCTGCTGTTTGAGAAGATAGCTTCTCTTTTTCACATCTGTTTCGCGGCTTACCATTTCGTAAATGGCAGCACTTATTTTGTCTTTCATCTGTGATGCTGCGGCTTTGGTGAAAGTAACAATCAGCAATTCATCAACTGAACAAGGTTTTTTCTCGTCAGTTATTTTTTCAATAACACGCTTTACAAGAACTGCCGTTTTGCCTGAACCTGCTGCAGCAGAAACAAGAACAGTACCACCCGAGGCTTCAATAGCATCAAGCTGTTCATCAGTCCATTTAATTTCCGCCATCTTCTTCACCTGCCGTTTCAAGCATTTCAAAAATTTTATCGTTATTCATTGATGTTTTTTCACGCACAAGGCTGTCGTCATCATTCATGCAAACATCTTTATAATCGCAATATTCGCAGGCATTGTCATAGGGCAGAATTTCAATTTTTCCGTTGTGAAGTTCATTGCCCATTCGCGCAATAATTTCGTCAACCTTTTCTTTTATTCTGCCTAACTGTGCAGCCGTTGCCACAGAGCCTGTGAAAGTGATTGAATTATCCTTTTCTTCTTTTATCTTTGCGTTTACAATTTCTCCGCTTTCAGTTTTATCCATGCCGTAAATTACTTCTGCATTTGCCAGCACAAGACCTGAATATTTGCCTGCAAGTTTTCGCTGCTTTTCAATTTCTTCATCTGTATCGTAACGCTTTGCTTTAAGCTGATTGAAGCTTGCAGGTTTATAGAGTATGCCTGCAGGGATGCAATCTTTATATTCATCCTTGCCGTTTGAAGCAATGGCAAAAAGATAAATAAGCATCTGCATATTTATGCCGTCAAGCACTTCCTGAAGTTTGAATTCTTTGCTGCCTGTTTTGTAATCCACAACGCGGAGGTATTTTCTGTCTTCTGATATCATCATATCAACTCTGTCAACAAGTCCCCTTACAATAATTTTGCCGTCTTCAAGGGCTATTTCATAAGGCGGCACTTCGCCGTCGTGGTCAATTTTCACTTCATATCCTGCAGGTGCAAAATCGCTGACTGAAAATTCTTCAATAATCTGGGTGATAAGTGCAAAAACAGTTTTTTCAAAGCGTGCATAAAGGAAAGTGAATCTGCTTGATTTATTTTCCATGCCGCCCATTGAGGTTTCAACATATTCATTAAGCACATCTGAAATAATTTTTTGCAGCTGACTGCTGCTCATTTCTTTCAGTTCACTCATGGGATATTCTTTTATAATTTTTTCAAGGCAGTAATGCACAACCGTACCTCTCTGCCTGGGGTTGATTTCTGCCTTTTCTTCAGGCCTTGCTTTCAGACCGAATTTGCAGAAATATTCAAAAGGACATTTATAGAAAGTTTCAATTCTCGATGCAGAAAGGTGCATAACTTTTCCGAAAAGTTTTTTTGAATTTTCTTTGTTTACGATTTCAGGCTTATCTCCTGAAAGATATTTCTCAATAGCCTGAATTCTCGGTTTATATTCTTCCTTTTCTGCAAAGAATTTTTTCAGCGAATTTGTTCTGCTTTCATCAGAAGTCCATGTTTCTGCCATAATTTCAAAAGCAGTAGCATCGCTGTAAACAAAATCATATTCATCAGTTTTTTCTACATCGGTTGTTTTGCATTTGGGGAAAATTGCTTTTATTTCGTTTACTATTTCAGAAGCATACAATTCCTCGGAAAAAGATTTCGCACTGTATGAAACATATAGTTTTCTGTGAGCACTGCAAAGAGTGTGATATGCAATAAACCTTTCTTCCAGAATTCTGTCAATAACAGGTGCGTTGAGTTTAAGGCCTGAATCAAGGAGAATGTTTCTTTCTCTGTCGTTAAAAACGCCGCCTGAGTGTGGAGTTTTCGGAAAAACACCTTCGTTTGCACCGACAACAAAAACAATTTCAGGAGAAGCCACTCTTGTTCTTTCTGCATTTCCTACCAGCACTTCATCAAGTCCCTGAGGAATAACGCCGATTTCTTCGTTTGCAATAATTGTGCTCACAAGCTCATAAATCGCACGTGCAGATTTCACTTCGTCAGATACAACTTCTGCAACGGAATCAATCACGTCAACAATAATTCCCCAGATTCTTTCCTGCTCAAGAGCCAATTCCTGCTCAGATGCTTCTTCAAGGCTGATTGCAAGTTTTTTAAGGTTTTCATCTGCGTGGGAATTAATGAGAAATCTGAAAATTTCTTCTGCTGCTTTTTTGCCTGAAACGCCTTCTGACAATGCTTTTTTCAGGCTTACCAGCGGTTTGACTGCAATTTCACGCAGGGTGTTAAGGCGAAGAAGGTCCTCTTCATCCTGATTGAGAAATTCTTCACCGAAGCCTCTTGGATTTTCTGTCCATTTATCTGCAAAACGTGCACTGTTGCCCCACATAAGAGCATAGTTTTCAAGCTCTGAAACTTCGTTTGTGTCAAGGTCAGTAAGCCCCGTTTTAAGGCATTTCATTACTCTTTCTTCGCTGAAACCGAATGCCGCAATTTCAAGCGCACCAAGGATATATGTGCACAAGGGCTGAATTTTAACAGGCTGAAGTTTATCAGAAAAAACATCAACTCCGTATTTTTTCAGTGCCTCTTTTATTTCAATATCGTATTCTCCGCCATCGCGTGAAACAATGGCAATATCGCGGCTTCTTACTTTTCCTTCAAGGAGAAGTTTTTTCACAGTAAGCGCAACATATCTGCATTCGCTTTCAATATTTTTAGCCGAGATAATTTCAATGTCCTGTGTTTCGTTTTCAGATGAATTTTTATCTGTCCTGAAAAGATTTTTTTCAAGAAACTGAATTTCCCCTGAAACTTCTGTGTCATTGTTTTCTGCCTTTATGGCTTTTACTTCTTTGTTATATCTTTTTGCGATGTCAATAACAGATCTGGCAGTTTTCCTCGGATAAGAAAAAACATCATAATCTTCTTCAGTTGCAGAAAAAATCTTATCTGTGCACACAGTTATATAAACTTCTTTTGCCTGAGAAACCATTCTTTCAATTATTTTAAGTTCCTGACGTGAAAAGCTGTAGAAGCCGTCAATCACAACTGTTTTGTTTTCAAAAAATCTGTATTCACCAAGCACATCGTAAAGCTTTGTAAGCACATCAAAAGGGTCTGAAAATCTGTTTTTCATCAGTGCATCATATGCTTCAAGAATCAGTGAAACTTCATTTAATTTTTTCCTGAGAGTTTTGCTTTCAAGCTTTTCACTCATTGAGTGAGCCTCATCAGGCAACAAGGAATTCTGCTTGAATTCGTCACACAAAGCAATCATTTCGTTTACAAAACCTTTTGATTTTACTCTGCGTGAAAAAAATTCAAGTTCATCCTTCACCTGATTTATTGCCATACTCATAAGGAGAATTTTTCTTGCGTTGCCTATTGGCTGAAGTTTTTCACTGCCGTATTCTTTACGCACCGTTTCGGCAATATGGCTGAAGCTCATAACAACCTCAACCCTGTTACAATCCACAGGACCTAAAAGTTTCAGCAAAGTTCTTTCTGCTGTAAAAGAAAATTGTTCAGGCACCACAAGCAATAAATCCTCACATCCCTCACGGGCGAGAGATGCAAGGATTTCATTTACACATTTTGTTTTGCCGCTGCCGGCTTTTCCGTAAACTATATTAAGCATAAGTTATTCCTCTTAATAATACCACGTATAAATATTTTCAAACTTATCATTAACTGTGCCGTATTCCGTAACGGAAAGTTCATTTGTATACATTTCAATTCCGCTTCTGTAGCACACAGGCACAAAGGGCACTGCCACATTGAAATAGTCAACAAATCTCTGCATTGTCACCTTACCGCTTAAAAATTCATTATATGTAGTTATGATTTTTGAATCAGGGTTAATTCCGTAAGAAGCGCCGCCTTCAGGTGTGAAAAATGAAGAAAGGCTCATATTTTTTGCAATCTTTGTTTCACCGATATATAATTCATATTCGCCTCTTGAAAGACGCTGGACAAAGTATTCAAAAGAAATTTTTTCAACCACTGCCTGAATTCCCACTTTTGCCAATTCAGCAGCGATACTTTCAGCAACAGAAACTTTGAAATTATTATCTTCATTTACAATAATTCTCAGCCTCATCACTTTTGCCAGCGGGTCGTCACCCCTTGAATAGCCTGCACTTTCAAGCAATTCTGTTGCTTCGTTGAAAGCTTCAGATGTGATATCTGTTTTAAGTGACTGCACTTCCTTCCAGGTGGGGATAAAGGGCGTATCTGCAACTTCTGCAAAGCCGAGATAAGATTTTTCAACAATAGTCTTTTTCGGCACAAGCAGAGAAATTGCCTGACGCACTTCATCTTTTGCAAGGTGCTCGTTAAAAGAATTCATACCAAGGAAAACAAGGTTTGGCATCAGTGTTTCATGTGTTTTTACATTTTTTCTGACATAACTGCCTGTGCTCATTTCCTGGAAATAGTAAGATATATTTCCTGTTTCAACGCTTTCAAATCCGCTTGCTGTGTCAAGCATATTCACAAGACGGATTCGCCTTACTCTCGGCAGAGTTTTGTTATTCCACAGCACATTCATAACAAGAGTCTGGCTGTCTTCCATTTTATATTTTCCGCTTCCGATAATAAAGCCCTCATATTCTTCAGGCTGACTTTTTATAATGGGGAAATCAAGGCAGAGCGAAGCATATTTATCAGGATTTTTCAGAGTGAAAACAATGCTGTTGCCCGCAACTGTTATTTCATCAAAATTTTCAAGCTGTTTTTTGAAATTGTTGCTTTCTTTTGCAAGGTTGTATGAATATTCAACGTCTGCTGCCGTTACTGCACTTGAATCGCTGAAAAGATAAGAAGTGTTCAGTTCAACCTTAACTTCAGTGCCGCTTACTGACACGCTTTTTGCAATAACATTTTCTGCAACAAAGTTTTCGTTTACTTTCACAAGCCCCTCAAAAAGCAATGATGCAAGTGCAAGGTTATACTCTGTTGTTGCCAGATAGGGGTTGAGAGAATCAGTGTTGCACACAGGGAGTTTAAGCATATTTTTATCGTCAATCGCAACGGTTGCAGGCTTGATTTCGCCCAACGAACTTGTGCATGATGTAAAGGAAAAAACAACAAAAACCAAAGCCATAATCAGGCTTAAAATTCTTACTGATTTTTTCATATATTCTCCCCCCTGTAATTTTGTTTTAAAAATTAAGACGTTTTATTTCATTCGCTTTTCCGCTTGATAAATCGACGTCAACTATAATTGCGTTAATCATACATTCGCCGCTTGCCGCATTGAAAAAGGCAGGCATTGAATCATAATATTTTTTCACTATAATTTCTTTTTCCACACCAAGCACAGAATCTTTCACTCCGCACATACCAACATCTGTAATATACGCTGTGCCGTGGGGCAAAATCTGCTCATCTGCTGTCTGCACATGTGTGTGAGTGCCGAAAACGCAGGTAACTTTTCCGTCAAGAAAAAATCCCATTGCTCTTTTTTCGCTTGTGGCTTCTGCGTGGAAATCAATAATTTTGATTTTGCAGTCTTTAATCTCATCAAGAACTTTTTCGCACACTCTGAAAGGGTTATCAACCGCATCCATCGAAAATGTTCCTGCCAGATTTATAACGCCTATTTTAACCCTGCCCAGATCTGCTTTTGCAAATCCTCTGCCGGGATTATATTCATAATAATTCGCAGGCCTTACAATGTCAAGCCTTTCATCAAGAAAGTCATAAATTTCCTTTCTTCTGTAAACGTGGTTACCCGTTGTGATAACATCAACTCCGCTATCAAAAAGATATTGCGCAGAGTAAGGTGTTATTCCGTTTCCTGCAGCGGAATTTTCTCCGTTGGCAATGCAGAAATCAATATTCTCTTTTCTTTTAAGTTCAGGCAGTTTCGCCCTGATATGCTCACAACCGATATTACTTACAATATCTCCGAGAATAAGAATTTTCATAAATACTCCATTCTGAATAATCAGTTAAAACGACCGCCAAAAAGATTCTTTCTGGCGGTCACAGGTTAATTATTTTGCATAATCGACAGCACGGTTTTCTCTGATAATATTAACCTTAATCTGTCCCGGATATTCAAGCTCACTTTCAATTTTCTTGACGATTTCTCTTGCAACAAGGATCATACCGTCATCTGAAACAACTTCAGGTTTAACCATGATACGTACTTCACGGCCTGCCTGAATAGCAAATGAGCGTTCAACACCTTCAAATGAATTTGAAATTTCTTCAAGTTTTTCAAGACGTTTGATGTAGTTCTGCACATTTTCACGTCTTGCGCCGGGTCTTGCAGCAGAAATTGCATCGGCAGCCTGCACAAGAGCAGCAACAATGGTTTTTGTTTCAATTTCACCGTGGTGAGCTGCAATAGCATGAACGATAGCGTCGTTTTCTTTATACTTTTTAGCGTATTCAACGCCAAGCTGAATGTGAGAGCCTTCCATTTCATGGTCAAGTGCCTTACCGATATCGTGGAGAAGACCTGCACGTTTTGCCTGCTTCACATCAGCACCGATTTCAGCAGCCATAAGTCCTGCAATATATGAAACTTCGAGAGCGTGGTTAAGCACATTCTGTCCGTAACTTGTACGATATCTCAGCTTACCGAGAAGTTTCACAATTTCAGGATGGACGTTGTTAACGCCTGCATCAATAAGTGCTCTTTCACCTGTCTGCTTGATTGTTGTTTCAACTTCTCTGCGTGATTTTTCAAACATTTCCTCAATACGTGCGGGGTGAATACGTCCGTCTGTAATGAGTTTTTCAAGAGTAAGTCTTGCAATTTCACGTCTTACAGGGTCAAAGCTTGAAACTGTGATTGCTTCAGGTGTGTCATCAATAATAAGGTCAACACCTGTGATTGTTTCAAGTGTTCTGATGTTTCTGCCTTCACGGCCGATGATGCGGCCTTTCATTTCATCGCTGGGAAGAGCCACAACGCTTACCGTTGCTTCTGCGGCATGGTCTGCTGCGCAACGCTGAATTGCAGTTGCCACAACTTCTCTTGCCATATTGTCCTGCTCATCCTTAAGCTTCTGCTCGTATTCCATTATCTTAAGAGATTTTTCTCTTGTCAATTCATCGTCAAGAGATTTAAGCAAATAATCTTTTGCCTGCTCTTTAGTATAACCTGAAATTTTCTCAAGCATTTCAAACTGACTTCTCTTGATGCTATCTATTTCGATTAATCTGTCTTCGGCATCTTTCAGCTTCTGGCTGAGGATTTCATCTTTTTTCTCAAGGGATTCTGTCTTTTTATCGAGAGATTCCTCTTTCTGAATAAGTCTGCGTTCCTGTCTCTGGACTTCAGAACGTCTTTCACGGAGTTCTTTCTCCGTTTCTGTTCTCTGCTTATGAATTTCGTCTTTAGCTTCCAGGATAGCTTCTTTCTTTTTAGTTTCAGCTTCTGTTAAAGCTTCGTTGACGATTCTTGCAGCTTCTTTGTTTGCAGAGCCGATTGTAGCTTCTGCAACCTTTTTTCTATGTAAACCGCCGATGATGTAACCTGCCACACCAAATACCACTGCAGCAGCAACGGCGATAATAATTGCAACGTAAATCTCCATAGATTAGCACCTCCTTTACATAAACTCTTTCAAATCATATCATCAAAAGAACTCAGAATAAAAACACTATATGGTGTAGACACATTTTTAGTTATACACCATCCATATTATTCTATACTGATATTTCTTTCTTGTCAAGTAAAATAGGAAAATTATTACATAATTATGAATATTTATTATATAAAATTAACAACACACGCAGATTTTTCCCTGCTCTTATTATGAAAACGGATTCTGCCTGCCCAGCCGAGATAACAGATTGTTCCGTTGTCACGCAGGCACATTATGTCTTCTGCTTTCTTTTCAGTGGGCTTTGTGCCGTCAGAAAAAGTGATACCCTCCTTTTCCGCCTGAATCATAAATTCACTGCGGCTTTTTTCTGTTTCAAGAATGATATAAACATTCTTTCCTTTTACTATCATGTCTCTGATTTTCTGCATTTTGTATGCACTCCTTTTTTAAAATATTTATCCTGAAAGAGTGCGGAAAAAGCGGGCCTATCGTCACCGATAAGCCCGTGAGTCACCTATCGGTCAAGCTTTAGCACCTTGCCATGGGGGTAGCAGGTTGCTGTGCGGTCAAAGGGCTTGTCCCTCACGCACTCTTTATAGGTTTTACTATATTATATTGAAAGAGAAAAAGGAAAAACTAACTGATTGATTCGCTCGTAAATTTCACGAATCGCCCGTCAGATTTTATGTGAATTTATTCGGGCGGATGTGGGCATCCGCCCCTACGATGTCGATTTTAACATTACATAATCAGGTGTGGACGGAGTCCACCCACACTTATTCACTCTTACTTCTTACCTGTTGCTTCAAATATAATTTGCACGTCAAATTATATTTTCCCTATCAGCCATATAATAAATGCTATCACAACTGCCCATATAACTGCAGTTGTGCCGCACCCTGCTGAACTATCGCCATCGGTTGTGCTTCTGAAAGCATGAAAATCGTTCATATCAGGCATCATATTTCTCCTGTTTTCTGAAAATCTTATTTGCAAAATTATATTATCATAGAGAAAATTTGTTTTCAAACGGATTTCCTGCTTAAGTCCATAAAACAGGACTTTTCTCTTTCATTCTCATTGAAAATCGCAATACTGCTGCACATTTAAATCATTGACAATCTGATGGTGCTGTGATAGTATTTAAACTGAAAGGCGGTGCTGTTTTTATGAGATTTTTCAAAACAATCACAGCGTTTTTTATGATATTCGAATGCTTTTTTGCTGCAATGGATGCAAGCGACCGTTCTGTTGATGAAAACCTCAGATATCAGCAGGAAAGAATGGATTATCTCGTAAACGAATATTACGTTGACTATACTCCCTGTGATGAAAGCAAAATTGCGGCTTTCGATATTGACCAGGCAATTGCAGACGGAGTTAAATACAACGAAGTTCAGTTTCTTGCTACCCACAACAGCTATCACACTGAATCAACTCCCGAATATAAAAAGCTTTCCGAAGTCCTCTGCGACCTGACTTACGGACTGATACAGCCCACACTGGCTCAGTTTGAAATGGACAGCCTTACAGAGCAGTTTGAAGTTGGCATAAGAAGCATTGAAATTGACGTTGAAACACTTGACAAAAACGGCGACATCAGTTTTGTTGTTTCACACGACCCGCTTATTGATAACACATCAAGCTGCTTTGATTTTAAAACAGCGCTTGAAGAAATCAAACTCTGGTCTGACCATAATCCCGGACATCTGCCCATAACTGTTATTATTGAGCCTAAAGATGCTATCCCCGAAATCCGCAATCTCAAAAACTTCAACGTAGAATACGCTGAAGAAATGGATAAGATTATCCGCGAAACAATGGGCGAAACACTTCTCACTCCTGCAGATATGATGGGCAACTACGAAAGCCTGAAAGCAATGCGTGAGGCTGACGGCTGGCTGCCCCTTGAAGACACAATGGGAAAAGTGATTTTCCTTCTCCACGATAATGCAGCCATATCAGATTATATAAAGCTTGACAAATCAATAAAATCTCAGGCAATGTTCCCCCTGCTCAGATATACTGACAGACACAAATCCTACACTTCTTTCATCATTGTCAACGAGCCACCATTTGCACTTGCTCACCATGAAGAAAGTGTGGAAAAATGCAAACTCATTGTAAGAACAAGAGCTGACGATTTCCTCAGCTACAGCGATAAAAGGTATGAACAGATAAACGCGTGTTCATCTCAGATAATTTCAACCGATTATCCGCCGAGAAAACAACCAAATGAATATCACGTTTATTCCTTTGACGGATACACGATGAAATTGCAGAAATAATATCAAAAATTATACAATTTTGTTTTTTAATATATTGACGCAAAAATAAATGTTGTGATATACTTATTTCAGACTTTTTAAAGGAGATGTTAAAATGGCAAAGACTGCAAAAGACATTCTTAAACTCATCAAAGATAAAGACATCAAGATGGTTGACTTCAAGATGGTTGACATCAACGGTCAGTATCGTCATGTTACTATTCCCGCTGAAAACTTTTCAGAAGACACAATGAAAAGCGGTATCGGCTTCGACGCTTCAAACTACGGCTATGCAGTTGTTGAAAAGAGTGACATGGTGTTCATTCCTGACCCTGACACAGCAGTTATTGACCCCTTCTGTGAAATTCCCACATTGTCAATGACAGGTAACGCAATGATTATCGACAACCCTGAAAACCGTCCTTTGGCACAGTATCCCCGCAACATCATCCGTGCAGCTGTTCAGTATATGAAAGACAGCGGCGTTGCAGATACAATGAAAATTCTCCCTGAATTTGAATTCTATCTTTTTGACGAAGTTACATGGGGCGTTGGCGGCAGCTACATCGGTGCATCAGTTGATGCAAAGCAGTCTTACTGGAATAGCGAAGTTGAAGGCAAAGGCGTTGTAGTTCCCAAACAGAAAAACTACCACATTGCAAAACCCTTTGACGTTTCTTACGAATGCAGAAGTGAAATGTGCCTTCTTATGAAAGAAATGGGTATTGACATCAACTACCACCATCCGGAAGTTGCTGCTTCAGGTCAGTTTGAAATTGAACCTCAGCTTGGTGAAGTTGTTCATATGGCTGACGCTTCAATGATGATTAAATACATCATTCACAACACAGCTCTTAAATACGGCAAAACTGCAACATTTATGCCCAAACCCATCTACGGCGAAGCAGGCAGCGGCATGCACGTGCATATGCTCCTTTTCAAAGATGGTGAACCCGTATTCTCAGACGATAACGGTTATTCACATTTAAGTGAAACAGCTCACTACTTTATGGGCGGTCTTCTTAAACATATCGCATCTCTCTGTGCTATCACAAACCCCAGCACAAACTCATTCAAACGTCTTGTGCCCGGCTTTGAAGCACCTGTAACAGTTGGTTATGCAACTTCAAACCGCAGTGCTGTTATCCGTATTCCTGCATACGCAAAGAGCCCTGACAAACGTCGTTTTGAACTTCGTAACCCCGATGCAACATGTAACCCCTACTTCTGCTATGCTGCAATTCTCATGGCAGGTCTTGATGGTGTCAAGAATAAAATTGATCCCCATGCAAACGGTTGGGGTCCCTATGACGTAAACCTTTATCACTTAAGCGATGAAGAAAAAGCAAAATTGAGCCATCTTCCTGTTTCTCTTGAAGAAGCTCTCGATGCTCTTGAAAATGACCACGATTATCTCACAGCAGGCGGAGTATTCCCGGAAGAACTCCTTACAAACTTCATTAAAGCAAAACGCGAAGAATGCCGCGAACTTGCTAAAATTCCTCACCCTGCAGAATTTGATAAATATTACAATCTTTAATAAAATAATAAAGCCGTTGAACTTTCAACGGCTTTAAATTTGAGGAGAATAAAAATGTACGGACTTTACAGATTTATTTTTATTTGTATGACGGCTTTTCTCACACTTTTCGGAATTCAGCCGGGAACAATATATGATAAGCCTATCGACACAAAAAACGGCGGAGACCCTTTTATAGTTGAAGCAGACGACAAAACTTATTACACATTCACAACAGGCAACGATATCACAATCAGACGAATCAGAGCATACAACGATGCCACAACCCTTACTAAAAAGACTGTTTTCACAGCAGGTCAGAACGGTGTTGAAGGCGACGTGTGGGCACCTGAAATCCACAAAATCGGCAACAAATGGTATATTATCGCATCTGCACGTTTCGATGAAGATGCGGTGCCTAGAGGTAAAATGCCCAACGCAGACGCAGGCGAAGAACACGGCGATTTTTACCGCTATACTTTTGTTCTTGAAAGCAAAACAGACGATATTTTCGGCGACTACGTTTTCAAAGGCTACCTTGCACCAAATGGTCTTAACAACATCGATGCAACATACCTGCAGAAAGACGGAAAACTTTATCTTGTTACATCTGCTTACCACGATGTTGCCCATCAGTGCCTTTACATCGCAGAAATGAAAAACCCATACACTCTCAAAGAAGGCTCTGACGCCGTTAAAATTTCTTCACCTGATTTATCATGGGAAAGAAAAGGCTGGCCTGTAAACGAAGGCCCTGCAGTGCTTTATCACAACGATGATATTTTCATTGTTTATTCAGCAAGCGGATACAGCTCAGACTACTATTGTATGGGTATGCTCACATTAAGAGGCAACGATGTAATGAAAGCTTCAAGCTGGAGCAAAAGCACCTCACGCGTAAATTACGATGACAAATTCGCAGGCATATATAACGCAGGTCATTGCAGTTTCCTTTACAGACAAAACAGCATCTATATGGTTTACCACGCAAACACAACAAAGGAATTTGACGATTCCCCCAGACTTACTTACATCAAACCTGTAGGATTCAACAAATACGGAAACCCGTTGTTCTATTAAAATAAGGCTTAAAAATAACCTGAAGAATGAATTTTCTTCAGGTTATTTTTTATTCATGTTAAACTGTGTCGGAATCTTATTTTGTTTTGATTCCGAAGCAGGCATCGCCTTCATCAATTGAAAGAAGTGTAAATCCGCGTTTTTTATAGAAATTCACTGCTCTTTCATTTTTAGGTCCGCAGGTAAGGCAGACGCCGTCAATTCCTTTTGATGCAAGGTGTTCTTTAAGTGTTGCCACCAATTTTCCGCCAAGTCCCATTCTGTGATATTCAGGGAGAATGTCAATGTGAAGATGTGCGGGATATTCATCTTTGAAATTTCTCTGGGGGTCAGATGAGGTTAAAGCCCATTTGTAATTATCAGGACCATACTGCTCTGTGAGGGGAAGATATTTTTCATCAAAAACTTTCTTATATTTATCATAATTTTCAGCGCAGATTATGTAACCTACTGCCTTACCGTCATCGTCAACAACAAAGCAGTTTTCAGGCTCATTTTCAAGATAATAGTTGCAGAAAGTAATAAGGATAAATTCACCTGTTTTTTTGTCAGGTGCGTTTTCAGGTCCTTCGCTGTTAAGGCAGACAAACTGCACATTCTCTTTGTCTTTTTCTTCATATTTTCTTATTGTTACCATTTCATACTACCCTCCGGTCTTTAATATGGTATAATGTTAGCATACTATTAAATAAAAATCAACAAATAAGTCTTGAATTTTAAAAAAAGTAATGTATAATGAAATTGTATATTTACCTTGAGGAGGGTTAATTATGAGTTTCAAAAACGATTTTATCAAAGGTGCTATCGGCACACTTACAGACACACTTATTTCCACAATGCCTAAAAAATTCTTCACATCTCAGGCAGCAGCAAATAAAGTTATGCTTAAAGGTGACAAAACCTTCACAAATAAAGCAGGTAAAAAATGGACCTGCGGTTTCGGTAAAGCAGCTTATACACCTGAAGATTATGAAACAAAAACATATTACATTGCAGGTTATGACTCAAATAACCCCGCTAAAGGTAAACTTGACGACCTGTATGCAAGAGCAGTTTTCCTTGATGACAACAGAGGAAACGGCGGTGCAGTTTTCTGTGCACTTGACTGCGTAGGTATCAGCAGAAAAGATATCAACGATATCAGAGAGCTTGTTCTCAACAGCGGTAAGCTTGGCAAAGTAAAATCAATCAACATTTCTGCAACTCACACTCACGCAGGCATCGACACACAGGGCCTGTGGGGCGAAAAAATTTATAAATGCGGCAAAGATTCAGGCTTTATGAAAAACCTGAAAAAGCAGGCTGCAAAAGCAATCATCAGAGCATACGATAACAGAAAAGACGGCAAGTTCTATATGGGATTTGTTGAAGTTGAAGATATGCAGGCTGACGTAAGAACTCCTGTTACATACGACAAAAACCTCACAAGATTCCGTTTTACCCCTGATGATAATTCAGGCGATATCTATATGGTCAACTTTGCTTCTCACGCAGAGCTTCTCGGCACAACAAGTCTTATCAGTGCCGATTTCCCTGCTTATCTTATCAAGGAAATTGAAGAAAAAGTTCCCGGCTCTGATGCAGTTTTCTATAACGGTGCTATCGGAGGTATGATTTCTGCAAAAGAAATCAAAAAAGTTTACAGAAACGAATTTGACTGCGAAGAATATATGAAAGGCTTCGGCAAAAAACTTGGCGAAATTGCTCTTTCAATCAAGGATGAAACTGAACTTAAACCCATTCTTAACATAAAATCAAAAGGCATCAGTGTGATTGGTGACAACACAGTTCTTATTCTTGCCAGATACCTTAATGTACTCAATAATGATATCGGCAGAACAAACAAGAGAAACAAAGCCTGCATTTATTCAGAAGTAGGCTATGTTGAACTCGGCGACAAAGATGTTGCAATGTTCCTTATCCCCGGTGAGCTTTTCCCTGAACTTTACAACGGCGAATTCCTTACTGAAGAAAATTCAGCCCATCACAGAAAAGCACGTTATAAGAAAGTCCTCAAAGATATGACAGATTGCAGACACAATTTTGTTATCGGCCTTTGCAACGATGAACTTGGTTATATCGTTGCTGAAAACGATTTCCTCCTTAACGAAGCAATGCCCTATATCGAAAAAGGGCATGACGATATGGACAGAGACCATTATGAGGAAACAAACTCAACAGGACCCGAAACAGGTGCAACAATTCTTAACGAAATGGAAATTCTCATTAAGTCAACAAAATAATTTAACGAAAAATCCCCACCGTCAAAATCAAAGATTTTGTCACCTCCCCTTGCATTTTCAAGGGGAGTTTTTTCAGCTATCACTGATATTTTCAGCTATCACTGATGTTGGTTTAATAATTGGTCAGCAAAGCGCCCATAGTCAATTTTTCAGCTATCACTGATGTTGGTTTAATAATTGATCAGCAAAGTGCCCATAGTCAATTTTTCAGCTATCACTGATGTTGGTTTAATAATTGGTCAGCAAAGTGCCCATAGTCAATTTTTCAGCTATCACTGATTTTAATTTTTATAATAATCCACAGTTCAATGCCCATAACTAGTTTTCAACATATAAATTATAATTTACCGCAGTATTAAAATCAGCATCGTAGGGGCGGATGCCCACATCCGCCCGAATAAATCCACATAAAATCTGACGGGTCGATGTAGGCATCGACCCCTACGGAATAATATTAAAATATACAGATGAATTACAAT
>SVOW01000004.1 GCA_015066175.1 Oscillospiraceae bacterium | reverse complement strand
CTGGTCTTCGAGTTCAGATGTAGTAACTGCAGATGAGGGAACTGAAAGAGCAAAGGCAATATTGAACATCAATGTCACAGACATTAATATTGAAAATGCTTTTGTAAACTTATTCTTCATCCGGGTCGTACTCCTGTTCTTTCAGATATTTGCCGATTGACATCACACTTCCCAACGCGCCTGTAACAATACCGACTGCGAGGAAAGCAATGAGAAGTATAATCACGTGGTCTGTGAATGCAACCAATCCGCCGGGCATAATAAATGTGAAGCTCATACCGAGTGAATGTGAAACAAGTTCATACACGCCCCAGACAAGACCTAAAGACAATCCGCCTGCGATTATGCCCAACAACATACCTTCAACCATAAAAGGCCAACGTATGAACCAGGCTGTTGCACCAACTGATTTCATAATTTTGATTTCAAGACGACGTGAGAACATTGTAATCTTGATTGTGTTTGAAATGATAAACAGTGAAACAATAAGCAGGATTAAAATAACGCCGAAGCTGATGTACGTTACTGTTTCTCTGATTTTTGCAACCAACTGAGAAAGCTCTCTGTCATCGCGTACTTCCTGAACATGTTCAATTTCCTTGATATCGTCAAGAGTCATATCGAATTTGCTGAGGTCTTCAAGCACAACTCTGTATGAATCAGGGAAAAGGTTTGGTAAGCCTTCGAAAAGCGCTTCGTTGTCGCCCATTGCTTCAAGCTGCTCTTCAAAAGCATCTTCTTTTGAAACGAAGTCACATTTTTCCACGTTGTCGATTTTCATAAGGTCCATCTTGACCTGTTCAACTGTGTCTTTGTCTGCACCGTCTTCAACAAATGCAATAATTACGTTTGCATCTTCAAGGTTTGCAACAACTTTTTCAACGTTTACAATGAGCATATATGCCACGCCCATCATCACAAGACAGGCAAGCAAAACTGAAATTGACGCAATAGACATCAGTCTGTTGAGCCATACGTTTTTGAAACCTTCTTTTGTAAGGTATCCGAGGCTACTGCCGCCTCTTTTATCTTTAGCCATAATTATTCAGCACCTCCGTTTCCAGCACCTTCTGATGGAGTGCTGTCATCAAGGTAAACTGAATATTTATTATTTTCAAGGTTATTGTAAATTTCGTCAACATCAATTTCGTTTGTATGGCCTGATTCCTGTTCTTCAGTCATCGTTTCCATAAAACGGCTTAAATCTTCTACGCTGTCTTCATCAGGGTAGTAAGCCTGTGCTGACTTTTTACGCATACGGCGAAGCTGTCTTTTTTCATCCTTGCCGTTGTATGTTTTAACATACTTTTTAACAAGGGGGCTTGTTTCCAGGTCACCGTCCGCCACAACGTTACCGCCATCAAGGGTGATAACGCGTTTTTCAAACTGTCTTACAAGGTCGTGCTCATGAGTAACCATGATGACCGTTGTGCCTTTTTCGTTGATATCTTTAAGCAAATCAACGATTTCAAAAGCCATAGTCGGGTCAATATTACCTGTAGGCTCGTCCGCAATAATAACTTTCGCTTCGTTTACCAAAGCACGTGCAAGGGCAACTCTCTGCTGTTCACCGCCTGAAAGCTCGTTGGGGAAACATCTCGCTTTGTTTGAAAGGCCCACACGAGTGATTACAAAGGGTACTTTCTTGCGTATTTCTGACTCCCTTGCTCCGATAACACGCATTGCAAATGCGATGTTTTCATAAACTGTCATGTTAGGGATAAGTCTGAAATCCTGGAAAACGATACCAAGGTCACGTCTGAAATAAGGAATTTCACGTTTCTTGAGGTCGTTAAGGGTTTTGCCGTTAACAATAACTGTACCGCTTGACGGGACTTCTTCCCTCATCAGTATCTTCAAAAAGGTACTTTTACCAGCGCCGGAAGAACCGACGACAAACACAAATTCGCCTTGTTCAATATGAATGTTGACGTTTTTTAGTGCCTGAGTGCCGTTATCATACCTCTTTGAGACATTAATAAAGTCAATCATCTTTTAATTTCCTCTTACTCAAATAATCAATATTTCACGGGATTTGCGTCAAGATATTTTTTGACCATAAGAGCTACTTTGAACACGATTGCATCATCAAATTCACGAAGGTCGAGACCTGTGAGTTTTTTGATTTTTTCCAATCTGTAAACAAGAGTGTTTCTGTGGACAAAAAGTTTTCTTGATGTTTCGGAAACATTAAGGTTATTTTCAAAGAAACGCTGAATAGTGAAAAGTGTTTCATGGTCCAGGCTTTCGATAGAGCCTTTTTTGAACACTTCTTTAAGGAACATCTCGCAGAGTGTTGTTGGAAGCTGGTAAATAAGTCTTGCAATACCGAGGTTATCATAGCTGATAACAGTTTTTTCTGTATCGAAGAATTTGCCTACTTCTGTTGCAACCTGAGCTTCTTTGAAGCTTCTTGCGAGATTTTTGATTCCTGTTACGGTTGAACCGATACCTACAAGAATATGAGAATAATACTCTACACCAAGACTGTCGATGATAGAGCGAGCAAGTTTCTCAAGGTCTTTTGTTTCAATGTTAGATTTAACCTCTTTGATGAGAGCGATGTCTGTTTCGTTGATTCCGATAACAAAGTCTTTTGTTTTTTCGGGGAAAAGATTCTGAAGAGCTTCAAGTGCAGCCACTTCGTCTTTGCCGAAAATTTTGATAAGGATAACAACCCTTGAAGCATCGCTGTTGAAGCGGAGTTCTCTTGCTTTAAGGAAAATATCCCCGGGGAGAATGTTATCAAGAATTACGTTTTTGATGAAATTGCCTTTGTCATACTTCTCATCGTAGCACTGCTTGATATTTTCAAGCGATACACAAACAAGATTGACAAGTGTTTCAGCCTGGAAATCATCGCCTTCAACAAATGCAGCATATTCTGCATTTACGCGGTTTCCAAGTGTTTTAAAGGTTTTTGTTCCTATTTTCACACAGTCACTGCTCTCAAAAACTTTTGAGCAGTCGCTCAGATTTTCGCCGATAACAGAAAGTTCGCTGCAAGCTACAATTGAGCCTGTTTCGTCAATAACGCCGACTGTTCTGTTGATGGCATCCTTCATCTGATGAACTATACTCTGAAAAATACGATTTGCCATAAAAATCCCTCACATTTTCAATCTTTTTTGTGTAGCCCCGATACGTCAAAAAAAGCATAACATTCGTATCGGTTGTGCATATTGCTACCAAAACATGATACAATTATACACTTTTGTAACTCATTTTGCAACCAAAATGTAATAATTTAATGAGAAATTTTGTGATTTTTGATATTTTTAACAATTTATTCATATTTTTTATAAATTAAGTCTAAAAAAATTACCATACATTAGTTGTTTTTCACTTTGTGCATTATCACCACGAAATCAGGATTTTTCAATACTTTCAAGTTCTTTTGATGTAATTTCCCTGCATTCCCCTTCCTTCAGGGACTCATCAAGCATAAGATTACCGATAGAAATGCGTTTAAGGAAAATAACTTCATTGCCCACCGAAGCAAACATTCTTTTAATCTGATGATATTTGCCTTCGCGGATTGTGATTTCGGCAATTTTGCCCCGGTCGTCAATAAGCTTTACTATCGCGTCCATACACTGAGTACCATCTGAAAGCACTGCACCGTTTTCAAGTGTGGCTCTGCCTTCGTCAGACAGCTTGTCCCTGAGATGGGCAATATAGGTTTTGGGCACGTGTTTTGAGGGTGAAAGAATTCTGTGAGCAAAATCGCCATCGTCAGTAATAAGCATAAAGCCTACAGTATCGCGGTCAAGTCTGCCTGCAGGAAAAAGGTTTTTCCGTTTTAAATCATCAGGCACAATATCGATAACCGTTTTGATTTTCGGGTCCTGAGTGGCACTCACAACCCCTTGAGGCTTGTTCATCATTATGTAAATATGCTCTTTGAAAGAAATTTCTTTGCCGTCAACACAGATATCCGACTTTTCCGCATCAAACTTTGATGCAGGGTCTGTTGATGTAAGTCCGTCAACAGAAACTGACCCGTTTTTTATTAAAGAACGGGCATCATTTCTCGAAATATTCATCTGTGAGGAAATAAATTTATCAAGTCTTTGTATCATTTTTAACATCCTTAGGAAATTCTATTTCATAAACTTTTGCTTTCTCACCCAACACCGTTATGTCAGCCGCAATCACATTGCCGTTATAAATCAGCAGATTTGCACGTACATAATCTCGTTTGTTTTCATAGCCGGGGAAATTATTTATATTATAAGACCATTTTTTCACAATTTCGCCTTTGTAGTTTTCCAGGTCGAAGCTCTGCCTTTTCTGCAAAGCGTTATATTCATTGTAAACATCGTCAAATTCATAGGGAATCATAATTTCCTTCACTTCAACGGGGTCAATATCAAAATCCCATCCGAATTGAGAAAGGAAAGCAACCCTTTTTTCGTCAGTATCTGCACGCAGACTGATTGAATCGTCTGCAACGGCAGAGGATGATTTGTTACCTAAAAAAATCAGCAACGCACAAACAGAAACTATGGCGATAAAAACAAAAAACAGAATAATTTTAATTTTTGAAGATTTAATTGAAACGACAAACACATTAACCACCTCACAAAATAATATGAGGCAGAAATTATGTTTATTCTGCAAAAACGCTTCTTTCAAAACTAATTCCCCGCTGGAGATTATTCCGACGGGGAAATTTGAAAAATCAATCGTTGTTTTCGGGGTGAGAAATTGACTGGAAACTGTTGCGGAGTTTTCTGATATCGTTGATATTCTTAACGAGAACTTCGTCTGTTGTTTTCATAAGATGTTCGATATAAGCAGTTGTTTTTGATTTGATATCTTCTGCCCATGCTGAAGCATTAGTCATAATTTCTTCTGACTTTCTCTTTGCTGCTTCAATAAGTGCTGCAGAATCAGCTTCTGCTTTCTGCTTGAGATTTTCTGCATATTCTTCAGAATTTTTCACAACTTCGCTTTCACTTACAAGGAAATGAGCCTTTTCCTGAGCTTCGTCAACGAGTGCTCTTGCTTTTTCGCTTGCTTTTGCAATAAGCTCAGTTGCGTCTTCTTTTGCATCCTGAGTTGCTTTTGTAGCAATTTCGTTTGCTTCGTTAAGCATCTGGTCGCATTTTTCTTTTGCTCTTGAAAGGCCTGAAGATGCGTCTTCTTTAGCCTGAGTGATAATTTTGTTTCGTTCAGCTGCAATCTGACTTGCTTTCTTGATAATGTCAGGGAGATTCATACGGATATCTGTAACGCAATCTGAAATAATATCTCCGTCAACAAGAATCTTGCCTGTAAGTGCAACTTTTTTACCGCTTGTAATTTCTTCGTCGAGTCTGTCGAGCAGTTTGTAGATGTTCATTTCCTCGTTCATGGTAAACTTCCTTTCCGTTATGTATTTCTTAATTTTTTGATTATATCTTCGCTTATTTCTTCGGGCACGAAATCATAAACATCGCCCCCCAGTGAACATACCTGTTTTACGACACTTGAACTTAAAAACATACTGTCTGCATCTGCAGTAAGGAAAACTGTTTCAAGGTCAGGGTTGAGTTTTTTGTTGGTGAGCGACTGCTGGAATTCATCTTCAAAATCAGAAACAGCCCTTAAGCCTTTCACAACTGCAACAGCATCAACTTTCTTGGCGTATTCCGCAAGAAGACCATTGTAAGAATCAACCTTGACATTTTCAAGGTTTTTGGTGCATCTTTCAAGGAAATCAACACGTTCTTCAACTGTGAAAGCGTAGTTGTTCTTTTTTTTGACATTAGTCATCACAACAACAAGCACTTCGTCAAAAAGCTTTGCTGCTCTTGTTATAATATCAAGATGTCCTAATGTTGCCGGGTCAAAACTACCGGGATAAATTGCTCTTCTCATAAATTCACGCTACCTTTCATCGGTAGACAGTCACTGCCGTTTTGCCGTATCTGTAACTTCTGTAGATTTTCATAGATGAAAGTTCTTCGGGCAACTCTTCACCATAGGGATGCTCGCAGATAATTGCGCCGCCTTCTGCCACAACACGCTCAACCAAAGGCAGCATTTTTTGCAGAAAGCCTTTAGCATACGGCGGGTCCATAAACACAAAAGAAAACTTTTCTTTCGTTGTGGAAACATAAGTGTCAGCATCGGTGTTGAGAACTACTGCCTGCTTTGCAAGGGAAGTTGACAAAAGATTTTTTTTGATAATTTCGATAGCCTGCTTGTTTTTATCAATAAAAACTGCACTTGCTGCTCCCCTGCTTAAAGCCTCGATACCCAACTGCCCTGAGCCAGCAAACAAATCAAGCACCTTTGTGCCTTCAATATCAAACTGAATTGAAGAAAACATAGCTTCTTTTGTTCTGTCAGTGGTGGGTCTTACATCGTTGCCTTCAAGTGTGAGCAATCTTCTGCCTCTTGCAGAACCTGTAATAACTCTCATAATGACCTCTTTCCGTCTATGAATATCAATATATTATCGCACTTTTCAGTGCTTTTGTCAATATGCTTGCTTTATTTATACGTTTTCTTCGCTGAAAAATTCTGCAATTTTCTCCGCATTTATTCTTGTTATGCCTTTTACCGACATAAGTTCTTCAATTGTTGCATTTTTTATGGAGGTAAGAGTTTTGAAATTTTTCAGCAGAAGACGTGCTTTCGCTTCGCCGATTGTGTCGATTTGTGTAAGAGTAGTTGAAATCGAAGACTTTTTGTGCTTCTGCCTGTGATAACTTATTGCAAAGCGATGAACTTCTTCCTGAATATTGGAAACAAGGGTAAATGCTTTTCTGTTTGAATTGATAGCAATTTCTTTTCCACCTGACTGAATGGCACGTGTGCGGTGGGAAGAATCCTTCACCATGCCGAAAAGAGGCACATCAATGCCCAATTCTTCAAGCACAGGCTTTACTGCATTCACCTGACCGTCACCGCCGTCAAGAAGAATCAGGTCAGGCAATCTGCCAAACCCTTCAGCCGTTTCCTTTTCTTCAAGATAATGGGTAAAACGACGTCTGAGCACTTCCGCCATTGAGCCGTAGTCATCCTGACCGTCAAAGCCTTTTATTGAAAAACGTTTATACGCCTTTTTGTATGGCACGCCGTCTTTGAAAACAATCATGCCGGCTACATTGTCTGCACCTGATGTGTGGGAAATATCGTATGATTCAATGTAATCTGCTTTTTCTATGCCTAAAAGCTTTGTCAATTCTTCAAGTGCTTCAACATCTTTGCCTTTTCTGCCTGCAGACTGTGCAAGCTTTTCGGCAGCATTTGCACGGCACATTTCCACAAGCTTAGCATTTTCGCCAATCTGAGGATGAATCACAGAAACCTTTCTGCCACGTTTTTCCGTCAGCCATTCGCAGATAAGGTCTTCGTCTTCCATTTCGCCGTCAACTAAAATTTTTGCAGGAATCCTGTCTCTCACAAGGTAATAAGACAAAATTGATTCGCTTCTTGTTTTTGTCAGGTCTTCAACATCACTGAGAAAAAAGTGCTCACCATCGCACAATTTTCCCATATCAAAACGCAACACCATAAGGCAGGTTTTATCCTGCATCTGTGCAAAGGCAAAAACATCCTGCTCTGTTTTGGAATCAGAAACAACCTTCTGCCTGTCTGTTATTCTCTTCACTGCAGCAATTCTGTCACGCAACGCTGCGGCTTTTTCAAATTCAAGATTTTCAGAGGCTTTCATCATTTCCTCTTTCATCTCGTTTACAGCCTCGTCGCTTCCTTTTTTCATAAGGAAATTAAGGGCATCCTGCACGCTTTTTGCATATTCTTCCCGTGAAATTCTGCCCGTGCAAGGGGCTGAGCATTGGTTTATATGGAAATTAAGGCAAGGTCTGCCCTTTGCAATATCTCTCGGAAAAACCTTGTTGCATTGGGGAAGTTTAAAAATTTTCTGTGCCGCATCAACTGCTTCACGCACAACAAAAGCACTTGTGTAAGGGCCTATATAAGTGCTGCCGTCGTCAATTTTCTGCATTGCCGCCTGAATACGCGGATAAGGCGAATCAGTAACCTTGATGTAATGGTAGCCTTTGTCGTCTTTAAGCAGAATATTATACTTGGGCATATGCTGCTTGATAAGGCTGCATTCAAGCACAAGGGCTTCAAATTCGCTATCGGTGATGATGTAATCAAAATCGTCAACATGGCTTACCATTTTTTTCACTTTCGTCTGCATATTCGTCTGCGAAGCAAAGTAAGAGCTGACCCTGTTTTTCAGGGCCTTTGCTTTGCCTACATAAATGATTTCTTTTTCCTTGTTTTTCATCAGATAAACACCGGGAGAAAGTGGCAAAGCCATTGCTTTCTTACGTAAAGATTTGATTTTTTCAGTCACAGTATCACCTGCCATGTGTAAAAATCTGATTGTGTGATAAATTATAATTTAGCGTTTAATTAATTTTAACATCAGGCTTCCCCGGTGGGGGAAGCTGTCACCGAAAGGTGACTGATGAGGCGTAAGACTTGAATTTTTTGTTTTTCTCCTCATCCACCGCTTACGCGGTCCCCCTTCTCCCACAGGAGAAGGCTATTTTAAAATCCCAATCACCTGATAAATTATAATTTATCGAGCAATTAATTTTAGCATTGTAGGGTTTGGTGCTTGCCGACAAACCTCCCATTTGCGTTTGCTTTTTGCGGAACGTCGGAAACCGCCGTTGACTACAATATTAAATTAAATAACCATATAAATTACAATCAATGAACGTGGGTAACATCACACATAAATAATACCACACTTGGCCTGCTGTTGCAAGTAAGTGCGGTATTGTAAAGTTTAAAGTTTTATGAATTTTATTTTGTAAGCTGTGCGTTGACGATACAGCATTGATCGCCAGACCAGCCAGCACTTGTTATTTCGATCTTTAATATTTTACCTTCGTCAACATCAACACAAAAATCCACTTTATCATCAATCTTCGTATATCCTGTTTTCGTATACTTTATAACATCATCTACATATATAGTTATTGCCGCTTCACAGTTCATAGTAACAGTTGTAGGCATAACTATACTTCCTTTAAAACTTGAATATTCCTTATTCAAATTAAAAATCGCATAAGAACCGTCCCATATATACTCAAAATTGTGAACATTTGTATGAGAGTTTCCAAAAGAATCCGTAATCGGAGAAGTTAAATAACTATAGTTTTTACTATCAATCACAAATAATTTATCAAGTCCTACAGGTATTAAATCAGGGTCGACATCTCCGCAACGTGAGCAAATGCCATCAACATAATCATGTCCTAATGCATCAGCGAGCACTTCGCCGCATTCTTCACATTCAGAAACTACAAGGCAAGTGGCTTCAGTCGGAGTGTGTTTGTGAACTGTTGTCACTTCATCAGGCACTTCTTCAAGGTCATCTTTATAACCTTTTCCTTTATAATCATTTTCATCATAAAGGTCAGCCTTATTATATTTTTCATCTTCTTTGTTTTCTGTTGTTTTTCCACACGAGCAAAAGCTCATTACCAACACCATAGATAATACAAGCGCAATAATTTTCTTTAACATTTCTTTCCCCTCCACATAATAATAGTTTTCAACAACCATAAATTCAAAATCTGCAATTAATTGTTGTAACAATCTCACAACAATCCGAATAATATCACATTGCGTAGCTTTCCATACAAACTTATCTCTCCTTTTTTATTTTATAACCAAATAATACACTTTCTGAACTATTTTTCAACAATTTGGTAATAAACGGACCAGATAATGTAATTTTCTGAAACCAAACGCTATGTTTTATCACTCATATATTTCTTCTGATTCTTCGTATGATTCTGCCTGCTTATCAATTTCCATTTTTTCTTTTGCGTACATTACGTCCATTGATTCCCTTGAGGCAAGCTCTGCACGAATCATTTCGATTTCTTCGCTTGAATATAAATCAATCTGGTCTTCTAAAATCAGGAGCAGGTCTGCTGTTTCCATTTCTTCAAGCTCGGCTTCAAAATCACCGCCGTCGCCTGATTCATAAATAACATTTTCGTCATAAATAACTTCCTGCTCTTCGTTCTGATTTTTGTGACAAAACCAGCAAACTTCATCATCGTCACGCATTTCACTTACACAGAATTTACAGTATTTCATTTCACTCTCTCCTTAATAAACCTTATGGCGTTTTTATATCAGACCAAGTTTTCAACTTCGATTATATTTCCGCACCTTTTGCATTTATACTGTGCCATAAAATCCCTCGCTTTTTTCTGTATGGAAACATTCTACACCATTTTAAGCCATTTGGCAATTTATTTGAATAAAAAATTATAATTTATCGGGATGTTCAATTTAGTATTGTAGGGCTCGGCGTCCCCGACGAGCCTTGTAAAAATAATATATAAAACCAACGGCAACAACGTAGGGGAGCCGTTTCGGCGCCCGCGAAAAATTCATCAGATTCATAACGGGACGGGCAACCCGTCCCCTACGATACAGCCGCAAATATACGGATAAATTATAATCTACAAGAATATAATAAGAATGGTGCAAAACGTAACCCCACCCTTTTCCGCAATGGAATCAGGTGGGGTTTTATAGTTTTGACTGCAGAAATTTTATGCTTTTCTGAATTTATGTGCAATTTTTTTCACACCGTCAAATAAAGTTCCTCTTATGAAATCTATTATCCAGCAGGAAACATAAATCACGAGAATGATTGCGTAAATCTTGACCATATATATGGGTGATGTGTAGAAAGCAGGGCTCTGCGTTGCCACAAAGATTTTGTCCCATATAAGGTTTCTCATAAGCCAATGCTCGTGGACCATATAAACGCCGAGATTGTGGGTTGAAATTTTGTTGATGATTTTTGATTTAAAACGCAATGTTCTGAAGAAAAGAAGCAGACATACGCCCTGAATAATCGCAATAGGTGCGTTGTTGTAGTTTACTACTTTTGCATAATTTTCAAGAACAGGCACTCCCCTTGAAGCGTAAACAATAATTATATCAATCACCGCAAAGCCAACGTATAAGAAAAGATATTTCCATGCAACCTTTTCTTCTCTCGGTCTGTGAAGCCTGAGATATGCACCTATAATGTACATAAACAAAAATCCGTCAAGACCTCTGCCCTTTGTTGTTTCAATGATGCTTGTTGTACGCACAACCAAATCGATAGGTTCGATTTTTGAAATAACCTGCCAGATGCTGAACATTACAAACAGAACAGCAAGAAGAATCTGAAAATCTTTCTTCGAAAGTTTTGTCAGCGCACTGTTCACAACAGGGCTGAGAATGAAAACAAGAAGATAGACTGACATAAAATACCATGTACCTGATGTAAGTGGGAAGAATGATTTTACTATTTCAGTCCCCGTTACAGGCACAAGTCCCGTTGTGCCCAGAATCAACGTTATAACAAGAGAATAGAAAATCATAGGCAGATAAATTGTGCCTGCTTTTTTCCACACTGTCTGCATTGTGGTTTTTGATGTTACGGAAAAATATCCGCTGATTAACATGAAAACATAAACGGGGCATCTGCAGAGAGTCTGATTAATCCAGTAAACAAGCTCGTGAATTCCGCCCCAATCTCTGTTTATGGCAGCAAATTCACCAAAATTGCTTACGTGCAGGAATATTACCTGAAGCATCAGGATAATTCTCAAAAGTTCAATGCCCGATTCTCTTTCTTTTACAATCGGTTTGTTTCCATTCATATTAAACCTCCGCAAGCTGAATATTTTCAGGAATGTTGAATTTCACAGACTGAACACCGTCGGTATATTTCACTTCAACAGAAATTTTGCCCCTTACAGTTGTGATGCTTCCCTTTACATTAAGTCCGGGAATTTTTGCCGGGTCAATAATTACCTTTTCGTAGCCGTAAGAATTTTCAGGCTGTCTTATACCAAGAATATATTTGAAAAGATATTCGCAGACTGCACCAAACATTGGGTGTGAATGTGAATCGCATCCGTCCCAGTTTTCCCACAAGGTTGTGGCACCCTGCTTTTTCATATTGTAGAAAGAAATTTCGCCTTCGTTTGTAAGAAGTGTGTAAGCAAGTTCACCGTAGCCGTTTTCAAAAAGAACGCGAGTTACCAAATCTGTACCGAAAATGCCTGTGTCGAATGTTTTTATTTCGCTGTACTTTTTAACAAGATTTTCAAGTGTTCTTTCATCGCCCATATTGATGTCAACTGCATACGCATCTGTGCCCTGAACGCCACCCAGGAAAGAGCCTGTTTCTTCATCGAAAAACTCTCTCATAAACGCATTCTGCACAAAGATAAGTTTTTCTTCAAGCATGGAGATATCATCATTTTTACCGAGAACTTCTGCTGATTCAATTGCAATAAGCAGGGTTTTAATCATATAGTAGGTGTTTACGAATTTTTCAGGAATCTGATTATCGTTATTTGGCGCACACCAATCACCAAGACACCATCCGCCTTCTTCTTCACGCACAACAATTCCGTCATCGGAATGCTTTTCCATATAGTCAATGTAGGCGAGAATTGCAGGGTAATATTTTTCAAGGAGTGCTGAATCTTTATAGAATTTATAGAAGTGATAAGGCACAATTGCAATTGCACCGCCCCAACCTCCGGGACCGCCGCCACCACCATAGAATGGTGCTGTGTGCTGAACGTGGCCATTGTAAATATCCTGGCTGTCTGCAATGTCCTGAATCCATTTTCTGTAAAGGTCCTGTCCATCATAGAGAGTCATAACTGCTGCTGAGCAAAGCTGACCGTCGCCTGTGTAACCCAGACGCTCTCTGTGGGGGCAGTCTGAAGGCACAAATGAATGAACATTGTTGCTCTGTGTGTTTACGTATGCTTCATAAAGCCAGTTGAGAGTTTCGTTATCTGAAACAAATTCCGATGTGCATTCGACGTCAGAGTTGACAACATCAAACTGCACAAGCTCTGCGTTGCCGACAATTTCCACATATCTGCTTGCTCGCCATGTGAAGGTTGTTGTCATAGGACAGTTGTTTTTGCCGTTTATAAACAAATCGTCCTGCTTTCTCCAGTCTCCGCCTGTTGAGCGAAGCCACAGAGTGCCGTCATCGTTTAATTTTTCGCAGAAAGAAACACGTGCTTCTGCACCTATTTCCGCATCTTCGCAGAATTTTATAACTGCAAGGCCTGAAACATTTTTGCCTACATCGTACATTTTTCTTCCGTCTTTTTCAAAAAGAAGTGTGGGATTAAGAGTGTATTTTATTTTATCTCCCGGGAAATCCTGCTTATCAATAACTGTTTCGGGAGCATTTTTCTTTATGGGATTAAGCCAGGCTGAATCGTCAAAATCTGTGTTATGAACATTTTCGTCAAAAAGTCTTCCGTCAACAGTTTCGTTAAGATAAAGGCTCTGACGGACAATGTAGCTTCCTGAATATTTTTCGCTGCCGTCGGAAACAATAATTTTTTCATTTCCGTTTTCGTCAACAAGGGTGATTTTGATGCAGTATCCGATTTTTCCGTAAGGCGGCATATTTTCTGCTTTCTGCTCGTGCTGACCATACCAGCCGTTGCCGATATGAAGTGAAAAAACATTTTTGCCGTTATTTACCAAATCTGAAATATCGTATTCAAGGAAATAACATCTGTGAGTCATCACATCACGAATAGGATATGAAGCGCCTGACAAATCGCGTTTTTCATAGTTTGTCCATGCAGGAATGAATTTATATTCAGTAAGCTTTCTGCCATTGAAATAAGGCTCGCAGAAGCCGAGAGAAACAAACTGCACTTTTGCACTTTTTATATTTTCACATTCAAAAGTTTTTCTTACAAAAGCCGCCTCAATTTCATCTGAAAAGCCGTACCAACCGCACAAATCAAAAACAAGGTCTTTTGCCATGGGGATAAAATCAAATTCACCGTTATTTCTCTTGACACCGTTTACTGCAAAGCCTGATTTTTCATAAAATTTCACAGCGTGCAGTTGAGCATTGATTGTGATTTTTTCAGCAGAAAGTTCTTTTGCTTTTTTCACCATTTCATCAATGAGTATTTTGCCGAAACCGTTTTTTCTGCAATTTTCAAGAATTGCAATATGACCGAAGTGAACAGTTTTATCGTCAGTTTTTATAATTCTTCCTGTGCCCACAGCTTCTCCGTTTTCGCTAAGGAGCAAATGGAAAGATTCTTTGTCAAGTGAATCAAATTCAGTCTGCTCTGATATGCCTTGCTCAAGACAGAAAACTTTTTTACGTACTTCAAGGCAGGGAGAAAAATCATCTTCACAGCTTAACCATTTAAAATCAGGCATAATAATACCTCCGGAAAATTATTTTCTCTATTGTATCATATATTTTATGAAAGATGAAGATAAAATGAAAAAAATTGCAATAATATTTTTTGAAATAAGGAGCAAATTAATACTGCGGCGGCAAACAGAGTCCGGCTTATCTGAGTCGAAAGGTTCTGATAGAGATGCAGAAATTTTTCAGAGCTCTTGCTTTATGCCTTTTTATATTTTCCTGCTTTGTTTTTATTCTTGCGGCATATGCACAATATGCAATACCGCCTCAGATAACAACAGCCGAAGAAAAAGATTTGTCTTCATCAAAGCTTTTTCATTTTACACGCAGTGAAGATGTGAAAACTGCAGGAGCACGGACTGACCGTGAAGCAGACGATGTTTACAATGTGAACGTCAGCCTTTTTAATATTATACCGTTGAGAAAAACACAGGTCACCACTGTAAAAAGACGTTATGTGACTTTATGCGGTGATGTTTACGGTATAAAACTTTATTCAAGCGGAGTGGTTGTAATATCTGTTGAAGATATCGAAACACAGAACGGTAAAAAAAATCCCGGTAAAAGTGCAGGTATAAAATCAGGAGATATTATAAAGAAGATTGATGGTAAAAAAGTGAATTCCAACAAAGAAGTTTCAGAAATCTGTAAAAACAGCAAAGGCAAAGCCCTTGAATTTACAATATTAAGAAACGACAAAACAATCACTCTGAAATTAAAAACTGTCAAAGAAAAGAAAAGTGGTTTATACAAAGCCGGGTTGTGGGTACGTGACAGCACGGCAGGCATAGGAACAATGACCTTTTATGACAGAGAAACAGGAATTTTTGCATCTTTGGGACACGCAGTATGTGACGTTGACACGGAAATTAAACTTCCGTTGAGCGAAGGTCTGGCTGTGAGGGCAAAAATTCTTGGTTGCAAGATGGGAAGTGACAGCGAAGCCGGCGAACTGACAGGTGCTTTTATGTCAGAAAATACAGGCGAGTTGTATATAAATTCCCAGTGCGGTGTTTACGGCAGACTGTATAATTACGACAGCAATGCTACGCTCATCCCTGTTGCAGTTTCTGACGAAGTGAAAACAGGTAAGGCGCAGATTTATTGTACAGTTGACGGCACGGGACCTCATTATTACGATGTGGAAATCACAAAAATAATTGATAAGGATTCCCAAGAGAAAAATATGACCGTAAAAATCACTGATGAAAAGCTGCTTGCAATCACAGGAGGCATAGTTCAGGGGATGAGCGGAACGCCGCTTATACAAAATGGTATGTTTGTCGGAGCCATAACCCATGTCTTTGTCAGCACACCAAAAGAAGGATATGCTATTTTTGCCGAAAATATGGTTGCCGCTGCAGACGAAGCGAAAGTGATTATGGAGGAAAAACAAAAAGCATCATAACACTTTCGTAAAAAAACAGAATCCCCTGCAAAAGCAAGGGATTTTGTTGTTACATATGATTAAAAGTTTTTTGTACACAATCTGAAACTTTCACTTTTTCCATCCCGAGGATTGCTGTGTGAATTGTGTTTTCAACAGGCTTTGTCCATTCTTCCCCGATGGAAGAAATGCCGTTTCTCATTCCCAGGACTGAACCTACTGTAGCACCGTTGCAGTCTGTATCAAAGCATGTTTCAACTGCCATGCAGATTGATTTTCCGAAATCTCCGTTGCCGTAGAGAAGTGCCGCTGCAACTATCATTGCGTTAGAAATTGTGTGGCACCAGCCGTAGCCTGTGTGCTCATCGTATTCTTCGTGGATTCTTGCCATAACAAGGTCTTTTTCGGTGCCTTTTCTGTAATCATCAATTACAGACATAACAGAAGAATATAATCTTGACGTGCAGGGAATTTCGCCAAGACCTGCAAGGATAATATCTTCGATGTTATCTGTTACTGCAGCAGCGGCAATCATTGCTGACGCAAACATTTCGCCGTATATTCCGTTTTTTACGTGAGAAATTGAAGCATCCCTGAAAGCCATTTCTGCGGCAATTTCCATTTTGCCGGGATTGATATATCCGAAATAGTCGCCTCTTATCTGTGCGCCTATCCATTCTCTGAAAGGATTTTTATACATTGCAGACATAGGCGGTCTGAAGCCGTTGACAAAATTGATATATGCAACTCTTTCAGCTGTGAAATAAGCAGTAATGGGCTGATATTTCTGCCAGGCATCAGCCACATTCTGCGGTGTGAAATCTCTGCCATATTCTTCGATTATTCTCTGATAAAGCACAACGTAGTTTGTATCGTCATCAATTGGCATCCCGTGAGAAACGTCTGCGTAACATTTATTTTTCAGGTTGAAAGAACATTTTTCCTGAATTTCATCTGTTATATCTGACTGATTTATGTAGCGGTACATGGGAGAATTGCCGGATTCCGTAAGAAGTATTTTCATATCTTCCGACCTTATTCCCTCCACAGGTTTTCCCAAAAGACAACCGCACACTCTGCCCATCCAGGCACCGTGAATTTTTTCTTTCAGCATTTCGTTGCTACAGTTGTTTTTTGCAAAATCATGTTTTTTACGCAGTTTTCTGATTTCATCAAGGTCTGACGGCTCATTAAACTCATAACCATCACGTATTTCTGACTTCATTACTGCTTCGTATAAAACATCGCCCATTTTCTTTTTGATATCTCCGCTTGGAAGTTTATCAACATTTCTGAAAAGTTCTTCATATTCTGCCACATCAAGACCTTCGTCTGTTGCCTGAATAAACTCGTTCATAATCTCACAAGAAAAAGGCTCCCAATAATGTTTATATGCGTAATCAGGTTTTATCTGTTCAAAATTGTATTTCATATAAAACGCCTCCCTGAAAAATTATATCACGAAAAATAAAAATAGCAACAAATAAATTATAATTTACATCAATAATAGCAGAAACCCTCTCCTTTCGGAGAGGGTTTTGTTGCAGTTATGCTCTGAAGAAAATTCCCAATACTACGGAGAATATTGCTGATAAAAATTCCCATACATTATCTGCCTGAGAGAATGTTGTTTCAAAGTAGAATGATGAATCTTTTTCTTCGGGAGTAAAGCGGAAATTGTCAATGTCAACATCTGCTGCACCGTCTGAAATGAAAACTAATTCGATATTCAACAGATATTTCAGCATATTATTGGGGCTTATAATTCCGCATTCGTTGGAATAAAGGTAAAGGCTGTTCAAATCAAGTGTGATTTCGTGCCACTGACCGTCAGCAGGAATGATAACTGAACTTTCGTGGCTTTGGTCAGCTTTTGGTGAATACCACATGAATGTTTCGCGATAAAGCCTTAAAGAATCGAAAATCACATCTTCCTTGCCATTATTGCGTACAGAGAATGTAAGTTTACCATAAGACGACCAATCGCGCAGTGAGTCCGTACAGGTGCTTGTTTCCTCGCCGTCATAATATGAAACGGTGGGCTTGATTGTGAAATCGCCTTCTGAAGTGATGTTCATATATTCATCTGTGAAAGAAAGTGTTGCATTCTGCGAAGTCCATGAATCATAAAAACCGCTGAATGGGTCTCTGAGATTAAACCATGTTTTTTCAGTTTCACAGTCTGTCCACGGAATATCAAGCCACGTTTTTGTCATATAATTTTTATCTGTTACAAAAGGACCTATGGGAAGTGCAAAAAATCCTTTTTCTGTTGCATAAAGGTTTGCACGCATATTTGAGGTGCAATAGGCATAGCTTGCAGATTTGGGCTCTTTTATATCTTCACTCCAGATTTTAACTGTATCGGCAGAAATTATTTCAGCTTTTGCCTCAACATAAACACCTGATTCGCCACATATTGCAAATCCGCGGATCTTTTCGCCGTTTGCTTTCAGCCCGTCACCGATATTGTCAAAGGTAACATAAACTGCACCGTCTTTAATTTCGGTATTCTTTATTGTAGAAACAGTATATGTGTCTCTGTCTCCATAAACAAGACCTTCCGCAGCAAAAAACATTCTGTGACCTACCGATTCCTTTGATGCGGGATGAATAACGCCAACCTCAGGGAAATAAGTGAGTGGTAAATCGTGAATAGAAATTACTGCACGTGAATCGGCGTTTTTCTGCTGCATATCCGTGTAATATAAGTTTCTTTCGGGGAGAATGGTGTGTGTGCCGTAATAATAGGGTGCAAGTTGGGTGTAAATAATAGGGAGTTGCTCATTGTTTTCAAAGCCGAAAAGCTTACTGTAAGATGACTGCATTAGGTCAAAAGCCCTGCCATACATTTCTGCTTCCCAGCCTATATCTGTTTCACCCTGATACCATATCATACCTGTTGGTCTGAAATTTTTAAGGGGATGAATTTTCTGGTTGTAGTTTCCTGTGACGGAAGTATAGACATCCTGCTTATCTTCTTTCCATTTGTCAGCAGTCACGTACTGACCTTTTTCTGCAAGATAACTTGTCAGAACTTTGTCACTTTCGCATGTTTCACGGCTGAGCCATGATGCAATTGATGAACCGCCAAGAGATGAATTAAGAATGCCCACCGGCATGTCAAGCTTCTTCATAAGCTGTTCTGCAAAGAAATATGCAACAGCACTCATATTGTAAACGTATTCATCTTCGCCTGTAACCCACACTGCGTCGGTTATATCGTCCTGGGGGTCACGTGGCAGGAGAGTAAGGGCATCTTGATCTTTGTATTCAGGATATCCCGGCACCATAAGAACACGTAAATTCTTTGAAAGCTTAACTTTGTTTTCCCACATCTGGACGCCTTTAAGAGACTGTGCAAGCGGATACATCATATTGCTCTGACCTGAAGCCAGCCATAATTCGCCGAAAACAATGTTTTTGAGCACCTTTATATCTTTACCATTTTCGTAGAGAATGATTATATATTCTGTGTAAGAGCCTTTCGGAGCCATAAAAGAAACGGTGAATTTTCCGTCAGCACCTGTTGTGCTTTCGCCTGAAGCAATAAGCTTTTTGCCGAGATACAGCTCTGCTTTTATTTCGTTGCCGGGTTTGGCTGTGCCTGCAAGAATTGCTTCTTTGCTGTGCTGAAAAAGCATTGAATCAGCATAAATGGTGTAAAGCTCGGCGGTTTGTTCATCTGCCGCAAAGGCTGTTGATGAAATGCCGACTGCAATAACAACAGCGAGTAAAAGGGAAATAATTTTTTTCAATATTTCCACCATCCTTTATCTGAAAAGAGAAATAATAGCGTTGAAAATTATTTTGAAAAATTCCACGATTGTAAGCTTTGCAGACATATTGTCTGTGCTCATATCGTTTGTGATGTTGCCCATGCCTTCAATAACAGTGCCGTCGTAGTCTGAAGTGTGAGAAGTAAGCCAGGAAATCATACCGTCAGGGTAAGTGAGAATAACTTCTTCACCGAGAGCATTCTTTGTTGTCATATTGTGGTAGGGGCCGTTTTCAGTAGTGAATAAATCGTAGTTTACTGCAAACCATGCGTGATGGCTGCTGCCTGTTTTTGTACCGTCAGCGTAGCAAACTTTTGTGAGAGTGGAAAGTCTGCAATCTTCAGGAATGTTTGTGATTTCTGAAAGCTTCATCCAGGTGGGAGTTACGCCGAGATTATAGCTTACAAGTGGGTCACGGCTGCTTGAAGTAATCCAAACAGGCATATCTTTAATGTGAGAAAGTGCTGCTTCGTCAGGTGACCATGCAGGGCAGATAGGGAAAGCTGCTGCAAACATTTCAGGGTAAGCGATAGCCATTTTAAGTGTCATTTTACCGCCCATTGAATAACCGCCGATGTAAATTCTGCTTAAGTCGATGTTATCTGCATTTTTTGCAATGAAATTGTCAATTGCTGCTCTCAACGGCTCAATTGTTTCGTTTGTCCAGCAGATGTTAAGCTCTTCACGTGAGCGTGCAGCCATAATGAAAGCACCGCCTGCAGGTGCAAAACGTGACTGAAATTCATCACTTGCCCAATAAGCAATTTCACTTTTTTCAATTTGTTTTCCCTCGTATTGACCGTCACTTAAACCGTGAAGCCATATAACAAGGGGATATTTTGTGTCGTCATTTTCTTTGACGGGAGAAAAATATCTGTAATCAATTGAAATGTTGTTTCTGAGTGGTCCGATGCCATAGACAAATTCTTCTCTTAAATCTTCGATTCCCGAATCAAGAGAAACAGCATTTGCACTTACGGGCACAATAAAGATGCATACAAAAGCGAGAATTAATGCGATAAACTTTTTCATAAAAACACCTCATTTAAAAGTTTTTATTTTAATTTACATTTTAAAACTATCATTATATTTTCTTACCCATTTAAGAACGGCTTTTTTGTCGTATTTTTCAGGCATTACAGCAGTTGAAGCAATAGCCTTTGAAAGGTTTTTCACAAGGAACATAGCCTTTAACACAATTTTCGGGTTGTGCATAAGTGCCTTTGCTTTTTTCATAATGATTTCAGGCGGAACGTAGCTGAAAATTGACCAGAGGCTGTTTGTATCAGCAGTAATTGTCATATCATCTTCGTTGAGCACGCCTGTTGAAAGAAGATAGTCGATGTCGTCGCCTGTCATACGTGCCATCATCATTTTGATGCAAGCCATAGGAGCAAGTCCATTGCCGAGAGCTTTGTAGAAGCCTTTCTGATATTCCCAGAGAGTTTCTGCAGTGTAAGCCATATCAGAGTCTTTCATAATTGCTTCGGCAAGAATTTTTGATGCTTTAAGAGTGTTTGCAATGCCTGAGCCGATAATGGGTACAGTCATAAACGCACTGTCGCCGATTGCAGCATAACCGTCGGCAACAAGTATTCCCAAGGGCTGACGCACAGGGATATTCACAAACTGACCGCCACGCAGTTTTTCAGTGCCCAAAGACGGATTATCTCTGCGTAAAACGTCAATTGTTCTTTCAACTTCAGCCATATCAAATTTGTGGAAACGTCCGATAAGCACATCGGTCCATTCTTCTTCAGTTGCAACCCACGAAATTCCTTTTTTGTTTTCAGGCAGAAGAATAACCTTGTATTTGTCAACGTCGTCAACCTCTGCAGTTTTGTTGAAAAATGCTCTGTAAACGAAAAACTGCTCATAATCGCCCACTTCATTCTGAATTCCGAGAGATGGTGGCAGATTGCGTCTTACAGGTGAATGAATGCCGCAAGCGTCAATAACAAGCTCTGCATATTCGTCGCCTTTATCGGTTTTTATGCCAACAACGCGGCTTCCAAGCATAACAGGTCCGTTAACGGTGCAGCCGAATACGAATTTCACGCCTGCTTTTTCTGCGTGAGTGATAAGATGGTTATAGATATCTTTTCTTTCCATCTGGATTTCAAGCTGGTCTTCAGGCACGTGCTGGGTAACGGGAGTACGCATAGACATTCCGTAGAAAGTCATATCGTGTTTGAATTTATAAAGACTCTCGTCAGGTAAGGGGAGTCCAAGGCAGGTAAAACCTTTTTTGTCGAAAATATCAGTCCAGTCATGGCCCATATTTTCCCTTGAATTTTTTTCAAAAACGGTAACGTCAAAACCGTTTTTTGCAAGAAGCATTGCAGTTGCAATTCCGCCGTGACCGCCGCCTGCAACTATAATTCTTTTTTTCATTAAATCAGTCCTTTTACATTATGTAAAATAATGGTAACACAAACAGATATATTTTTCAACATTCAAAATGTGACTTTGTCACAGAAAAAAGCAAATTTTAAGCATATAATAAAGGCGTAATAAAGAAGAAAGGAAGTAAGAATTATGTCAGTGCTTAATGTAAATACAAAAAATTTCAATGAAGTTTTAAATAGTGATAAAAAAGTCCTTCTCGATTTCTTCGCAACATGGTGCGGACCATGCAGAATGATGTCACCTTTAATTGATAAAATCGCAGAAGAAAACCCTGATATTCTCGTAGGAAAAGTCAACGTGGATGAAGAGCCGGAGCTTGCAGCAATGTTTGCAGTTTCAAGCATTCCCGTGCTTGTTGTGATGAAAGACGGTCAGATTGTAGACCAGTCAGTTGGTGCAATACCGAAACAGCAGATTGAAAATCTGTTACAAAGCTAATTGGTGAAGACGTTTTTTATCTAGGATTTTAACTCCTTTACGTGAAACTTCAACAATATTTTCGCTTGAAAAATATTTCAGCATTCTTGAAACAACTTCGCGGGCAGAGCCCATATATCGGGCAATCTGCTCGTGAGTAAGCAAAATGGTGTCAGAGCCGATTCTTGCAGATTCGTCAAGAAGGAATATGGCAAGGCGTTTGTCGATGCTCATAAAAAGAATCTGCTGCATAACCCACATAACATCGGAAAATCTGCTAAGAGCAGTTTCAAGAGTGTAAATTTTAATATTAGTGTTTTTCTCAGCCAGAGATGCAAAGGCAGGTCCGCTGATGAGATAGCATTTGCTTGTTTCTTCAGCATCGATGAAAACATCAAATGTTATTGTGCGAAGGACGCACGATGCTGAAAGAATACACAAATCACCTTCATGCATTCTGTAAAGAGTGATATCTTTTCCGTCATCAGACATCATATAAAGTCTGAGGCAGCCGCTTTTAACAAGAAAAACACCGGAACATTCACTTGAATCATGTATGGTTGTTCCTTTTAAATAAGTTCGGGCTGTGGAATTCAGGCAAATATATTCCTTGTCATCTGCTGATAATTCGTTCCAGAACGGAAAAATATTCTGATAAATATCCTCGTAATTCTTTTTCTCCATCATTTTTCATAAATCTCCTGAAATAGTCTTGCCGCAAGGCAGATAATACAAATGAGGCATATGTTTTTTCATAAATTCATATTGTTCTGTGCCTGTACAATGGCAGGTGTAAAAAACCGTGTTGAATTTATTGAGAATTTTGCAATAAGACACAAGTGTTTCGTCAAGGGGCAGTTTTGAAAAATGAAAACCGCCCACTAACACGTCAGGGCAGAACCATTCTGCAATGTTGAGTATGCCTTTGTGGGAACAACCACTGATAAGAATGTTTTTTCCGTTTTCTTTAATCAGCAGATATTGCTCATGTAAAAATCTGTCAGGGATATGTTTATTATCTGTAAATTCTGTCAGCCCGAAACTTCCCGTATCGAAATTTCTTTTTAACGTATTGCAGGAAAAAAGTGATAAATTTTCATCAATCTGAAGTTGATTTTCGGTAAAAACCAATCTATCGTTATCTTTTAAACTTTTATCAAGGCCGATATATTTTTCAGTGCCGTTGAAATAATCACCGAAAGCAAAGCTGTTTATGTAAACGGGTGCCTGATTGTTGATTTGCAGGAATTTTTTCAGACCTCCGCCGTGGTCATAATGACCGTGGGAAACAACGGCAACATCAACTTCAGCAAGGTTTATCCCAAGCTTTTCAGCATTTATCGCAAATAAATCAGTCTGTCCCATATCAAACAGAATTTTGTGGTTATGGGTTTCTATATATAAAGAAAGCCCATGCTCGGCTTTTATGTTATCGTTTAAAGTCGTATTTTCGGCAAGAGAAGTAATTTTCATATTATTCATATCCTTTGAAAGCTGATACCATTATTTTACTCCAAGGAGGGAGAATATGCAACATATTTTTGATATAATTATCATCGGTGGCGGTCCTGCAGGTTACACTGCAGCAATGTATGCTTCGCGTGCAGGACTTGATTGCGTTGTTGTTGAAAGGCTTTCACCCGGCGGTCAGATGGCACTTACAGATGTAATTGATAATTACCCGGGTTTTGATGAAGGCATCGACGGATTTGACCTTGGTATGAAAATGCTGAATCAGGCAGAGCGTTTCGGTGCAAAAACTGAATACGCAGAAGTGACAGCGGTTGATTTTGCAGGTGAAATAAAGAAAGTCTGCACTACAGCAGGCGAATTTTTATCAAAAACAGTTGTGATTGCAACAGGCGCAAATCCGAGAAAGATTGGTCTTGAAAATGAAGATAAATTTGCCGGCAAGGGAGTGCACTACTGTGCTCACTGCGACGGCAGATTTTATAAAGATAAAACAGTGGTTGTGCTGGGCGGAGGTAACACTGCAGTTGAAGATGCATTATACCTTTCAAGAATGGCACAAAAGGTTTATATTGTTCACCGCAGAGATAAATTCAGGGCAACAGATATTTATGTAAAACGCCTTGAAAAAGCAGAAAATGTTGAAATAGTTTTTAACAACACCGTCACAGAAATAATTGCAGATGAAAAACTGACGGGTGTTAAAATAAAAAACACAGACAATGCACAAGTTGAAACAATAAATTGTGACGGTTTGTTTGTGAGCATCGGCAGAAATCCCGCAACCGGGTTTTTGAATAATTCGGTTAAGCTTGACAATGGTGGCTACATTCTTGCTGACGAAAGCACAAAAACTGATGTAGCGGGCGTTTTTGCCGTAGGCGATGTGCGAGCCAAAGCACTCAGGCAGGTTGTAACAGCAGTTGCAGATGGTGCAGTGGCAGTACATTTTGCAGAGGAGTTTTTGAAATGAATAAGCAACAAAAAATCCCTTGAAGACAGATGCTTCAAGGGATTTTGTTGGTTGTTAAGATAAATTATTCTTCGTTTTTAAGAGCGATGAATTTGTGAACAAGTGCTGCGATAATACCGCCTGCCAGAGGAGCAGCAAGGAATACCCAGATGTTTGTCAGAGCATCGCCGCCTACGAAAAGAGCAGGTCCGAAGCTTCTTGCAGGGTTAACTGATGTGCCTGTGAAGTGGATGCCGAAAATGTGCACAAGTGTAAGTGTAAGACCGATTACAATGCCTGCCACAGCGCTGTTTTCTTTCTTTGATGTTACACCGAGAATAGCAAGAACAAACACGAAAGTAAGAATAACTTCAATTACGAATGAAATAAGTGCATTTTCGTCGTAAAGTCCGTTAGCACCAAGTGAACTTTCAGCACCGAGGATAAGACGAAGCACGCCTGCACCTGCAGTTGCACCTAAAAACTGTGCAATTACATATCCTACAAAGTCTTTGATTGAAAGAGTGCCGTTTACAAGCATTGCAATTGAAACAGCGGGGTTAATATGACAACCGGAAATGTTGCCGATTGAATAAGCCATAGCAACAATTACAAGGCCGAAAGCAAGTGCTGTGATTAAGTAAGCCACGTTTTTGTTGTCAGTTGCACAACCTGAAACGGCAGCTGTACCGCAAGCAAAAAGCACAAGTACGAAAGTGCCTATAAATTCTGCTACATATTTTTTGACAGAGTTCATAATGAAACCTCCTTTGAATTTTGTAATTTCATTATATCACCTTTTAAAAATAAAAACAACCGTAAATCAGAAATTTAAGGCATAAAGATAAATTATAATTTTCAGCTATCACTGATGTTGGTTTTATAATAATTTGCAAGCACGATGCCCATATCTGGTTTTTCAAATTATAATTATCTGCAGCTAACCTTGCCATTTTGTTGTCATCCCCCAGCGTCAGCGAAGGATCTCAAAATGGCAACATATAAAACTTAACACCGCCGAGATTCTTCACTAACTCTCGAGAATGACACGGCGGTGTTTTTAGTACACGTTTGGAAATGTCAGCGCTAAATTATAATTTACCGCGGTATTAAAATCAGCATCGTAGGGGCGGATGCCCACATCCGCCCGAATAAATTCACACAAAATCTGACGGGTCGATGTGGACATCGACCCCTACAATGTGAAATCGAATATACATATAAATTATAGTTCAAAATATTACATTTTTCAGCCCGTTTATTACAAAATGGTTGAAAAACGGCATAAACAATGTATTATTCAAAAGAAGCTATTTATTTTTGCGGTTTTTGATTCTGACCATTATGCCGAAAGTCATCTGGGCCACAATTATTGCCACTGAAACGGAAACAAGTATTTTTCCTGCAACATTTTCACCTTTTGTTTCAGCCACCATTGTTGCACCGATTATCATAATAAAAATCAGCACAACTGCTTCTATCCCTAAAATCATTTTCATCTGCCACTTTTTAAGTTTTGTTTTTGGCAGAAACGCGGTCATAATTCTGAGGTAAACTTCTGCAAAAATATCAATTATAACTTCAATGATAAAATCCATCATTGCTTTACAACCCTTTCAGCTTATCAAGTGTAGGCTTTGCAGAAACGCAGAATTCGTAATTATCAATTTCATCAGGCTTAATCCATTTAAGGTCAACGTGTTCGAATTTCTGCGGTACACCATCGCTTATCTGTGTGTTGAAAACGGTCAGATGGATTGTTATATCAGGGTATGTATGCACAATTTCGCAGAAAGGTTCTCCAACTTTTACCGTTACGCCCAATTCTTCGCGGCATTCTCTTATGAGGGCTTCCTCGTGAGTTTCGCCTTTTTCCAGCTTACCACCCACAAATTCCCACAAAAGAGCATTACCTTTGTGCGGCGGTCTGCGGCAGATTAAAAATCTGTCATTTTTCCATATAAGTGCTGCTGCAACTTCTGTCATACAATCACCTGGTTTTCGTTTTTTATTATTATAACATAAATCTCCGTTTTTCAACACATATATTAAATTTTTTATTTCTTTTGCAGACTGATATATTGTATTTTCAAAATAAAGGTGATATAATTTAATGAATAATTTTATTTTAAAATAAGGTGTGATTTTTTATGATATGTAAACATTGTAAAAAAGAATTTGACAACAATCTGCCTGCTTGCCCTCATTGCGGATTTCCTTCAGGTAATGGAAAAAAAACTGTTAAGGAAAAAAGCAACAGTCAGGAAAGCTTATGGATTAAAATAGTTGCAATTGCTGCTGTATTTTTCCTTATTGTAAGCACTTTTGCAGTTGTTTTGACAATCAAGAAAAATGATTTGAAGAAACCTGAAGTTGTAACAGAAGAAATTGACGATAAAGCAAAAAAAGAAGAAGCCAAAAAGCCTGAAAAAGAACCTGTTACTAAAGAAGATAAAACCGAAAATACAGATGAAGAACCTTCAGACAGCACTGTTGAATATGGTATGTATCCTCAGTCGCTGTTAGATTCTAAAAAAGACGAACAGATTAAACTTCAACTTTCTGCTAAAGAAAGCGAAGAAACAGGCTGGATTACATTTGATGCACCTAACGATTTTATGCAGTATAAAGATGTGGATTTAGGTGCCGAAGGAAAATACCGTGCAGTAAAATTGATTTCTCCCAGACCCAACGCAACTCCTATTACAAAATATTGTTATGTCAACACTGTTTATTGGTTCAGATTTGAACCGATAGAATGGGTTCAGGTTAAGGGTGCACAAAATGGTGAAGCGGAAGATACAGTATACTATCTCAGCGAAAAAATACTTGATTTCAGAGCATCTGCTGTGGCAACCGATTTTTATTCTGAAAACAGCAATCTTAACAATTGGTTGAACAGCACTTTCCTTAACAATGCTTTTGCAGGCGAAGAAGATCAGCCTGTTCCGGAAATGAATAAAGGCGTATCATTAATTTCAGGTGAAGATGTTTCTGATTTGAGCAATGCTGAACTTACAGATTATGCTGAATGCTTGTCAACTCTCACAGAAAAATCACCCTGGTTGTTGCTTGATAAAGACGGAAAGTTTGTAACAAGCGACGGAAATGACTACATTCCGAATACGATTGCAGGTATAAGACCCTTTGTAAAGGCTAAAAAACAATAAAAACGTAACCGATAACGAGGTGAAAAAATATGTTCTGCAAACATTGCGGGAAGCAAATTGATGACACTGCCAACGCGTGCCCTTATTGTGGCACAGGCGTTACACGTAAGGTTTCTGACACTAACCCTACAGGTGCATATAATTCACGTGTTCCCCAGACTGTGCATCAGGCTCCTGATACAAAAATGACCGTACATATGTCAAAACCTTATCAGGCTCCTTCTCCCAAAAAGAAAAAGAAGAAAAGTGCAGTGAAAATTATCGTTTCTGTTGTTGCACTTATTCTTGTAGCTGCAATTGCTGCAGGCACATTTTTCTTCATCGAAAAGAAAAAAGAAGAAGAGGCTCAGGCTCATCGTGAAAAGCTGACTCAACTCCTTGAAGAAAAAACAACAAAGCCTGTTATTGAAATGTATTTTGAAGATTACGACAATAACGGCAGTGTGGAAGCGTTTGCTCTCGTCGGTGAAAAGAGCAAGGGTGAAGGGGAAGATGTTCAGTATACAGATGCTGACCTTTACTATGTAAGCGATAAAAATGTTCAGCTTATTGATGAAAAAATCACAGGTAAAGTTAACGGTATACTTACTGCAGAGAACGGAAAATATATTTCTCTTGAAAATGAAAAATCAGGCTCAAGCCATTCATACATTTTTGGTGTTAAAAACAGTAAGCCCTTCGAATCTGCTTCTTCCGGAATTTACTATGAAGTGCATCAGGATGATGACAGAATTGTAGGTAAAAAAGAGCCTGACGGCGGATTTATTGAAGTTACAATTTCAAATGAAACACTTGAATTGAAGGCAGATTACGAAGATGTGCTCAACCAGTACAGAGAAGTTGTTAAAAACCGTCTTGATTTTGACGAAGCAAAAGACAATTTCGGCGAATTTGTAAGTCCTCTCATGGTGCTTCATCTGTCAGAAGGATATAACTACGGCAACAGAAACAGCAGCACACTTTATCGCATTTATTATTCTGTTTTTGACCTGAATAATGACAACATTGAAGAATGTGTTGTTGGTATGGGTACTGATGAAAACAATGTTACAGTTTATGAAATGTTCTCTTTTGACAGAAGTCAATCTGTTCCGCTTTTTGAAATCGGCAAATTTGGTGAACGAACAAATCTTACTGTATACGAAAACGGCACATTGTATGTGTCGGGCAGTAACGGTGCTTCTTCACAAAGCTATAAATACTACACAATTCCTAAAAATTCATCTTCTGTGCAGGAAATTGCAAGTTTCACCTGCGAAGATTATCAGTATTATCAGCTAAACAGTGACGGCACAAAAGAAGAAATAAGCGATGAAGTTTTCCATTCTTATCAGGAAGAAAACGGCGGTGCTGAATTTAATATCAAGTGGGCAGAAATCACTTATAACGGCGAAGACCCCACAACTATTCCCGAACCTCAGGCAGGCGATATTATCGAATTCGGATATTATCCCCAGACACGTGTCACAGACCAGGCAACAATTGCTCAGCTTAATAACAGTGTAACAACGTGGCAGTCTTATAACTATTACAGTGCAATAGTTGAAGATGGTCTTATGAGCGAGAGCGATTTTATGAAATTCTGTGATGTTTCACTTGACGGAGAAAAATACCGTGCTGTAAAATTCACTCAGTATCGCCCCGGTTACACAACTTCTGCCGCTAATGCAGGGAATTCATCTCAGGATGAAAACGGATATTCTGTCAATACTGTTTATTGGTTTAAATATGAGCCTATTGAATGGAGAATTCTTGACCCGGAAACAGGACTTGTGATGTGCGAAAGTATTATTGATTCACAGGCGTTCAGCAACACCGTTTACCTTGAGGTTGACGATGTAAATGCTGACGAAGAAGAATACTGGACAACAATTTACCACACAAACTATGCAAACGATTATTCTGCAAGTTCAATCAGGCAGTGGCTTAATAACGATTTTTATAATACTGCTTTTGATAGCGAAATGAAGAGCGAAATTCTATCAACTTACTTAAGCAATGTAAATCCTGAAAATTCAAGCCACAGATATTCAGAAACATACGACAAGGTGTTCCTGCTTTCAGTGGAAGAAATCAACAATACAGATTATGGTTTCTCTGCATCTGCAGACAAAGAAAAAAGAGCAATAGGCACCGATTATGCAAAATGTCAGGGTCTGATGGCAGAGCCCACATACGGTGTGGCATATTATTGGCTGCGTTCACCTCATACATATTCACGTCAGGCGTGGATAGTAGGAATGAACGGCGAATGTATCAGCGGAAATGAAGAACATGTTGACGAAACAGACGTTGGTATCCGCCCTGCAATGAGACTTGCTGATCTGACTTTGTTATAAATATATTTCTAAATATGTATTAAAAATACACAAAAAACGGCCGTCGATATCAATTAATATCGGCGGTTTTTTTCTTAAAATGAATTTTTTATTATTGACTTTTAGAAATTATCGTGTATAATATTCTTGTGGAAAAAAGAGCAATCTTTTTCCCCACTTGTTGCTCATGTGTTTAACTTTACCCCCATAAAGGGCATGAGCAACAGGTGTTTTTTTATTTTCTGATATTTATCGCTGACATTTCCAAACGTGTCACTAAAAACACCAACCTGTCATTCTCGAGCGAATGCGAAGAATCTCGGCGGTGTTAAGTTTTATATGTTGCCGTTGGTTTTATATATTATTTTTACAAGGCTCTCGAGGACGCCGAGCCCTACAATACTAAATTGAACATCCCGATAAATTATAAATTTAAAGGACGATGAAATCATCGTCCTTTAAAAATTACATATATTTATTTTGATTTTTAATAATTAAATTTTTTATGCTGCGATGGTGCTTACTGTTATCTGACTGATAACAGGTACAAAGGTTGCGTTGTTGTTGAACGTTCTGTTGCCGCTGTTTGTAAGGGAAATTGTGTTTTCGCCCTGCGTGAGTTCAACATAACAGGAAACTGTTTTGAAGGTCTGCCAGCTGTATGTGTTTCTGCAATAAACATCCTGTGGAATCCCGTTTACAGTTACCGTTACATATCTTTCAACCAAATCAACGTTATAATCGTGCACGCCATTTTCATCGTTGTTTGAATAAGTGAACGTGATGCAATAAACACCTGGTTTTTCCGCATTCACTGTAAACTCTGCTTTACCGCCGAGGTTTGAGATGTTGTCAATGCAATTTTCATTTAATACTGCACCGTCAGACAAAACTGCATCTGATGCTTTAAATACTTTTGTGGGGGAATTGAAAGTTGTTTTTTCAAGTTTCAGAGTTTTATTTTTGCCATTCAGGTCGATGAAATTAAGTCCGCGCATAAGGTAAACATAATTCCCTTTTTCAGCTTCCTTATCATTCACGAGGAAAGAATCTGCATCCGTTTCCATTTCATAATATCCGTCATATGGTGCGACGGCAAGGAAAGATGTTACTGAAGAAGTGGTTCTGTCTTCATCGGGGATAAGTGAAATTTCTGTTTCTTCCTCGTATTTTTCAACAAGGATGCTGTCTAAAACATATGTGCCCTGATTATTTGTAAATTCAAGGATATGCTCGCCTTTTTCAAGATAAGCCACATATGAATAGAAATCAGTGTATTCGCTTTTAATTGTGTTTGCAAAAGAAATCACTTCTGTTTTTCCGTCAAGGGAGAAATTCACTTTTGCGGAAACTCTGTCTTCTTTTGTTCTGCCGTCGTTTGATTTGCCGTAGATAAAAGACAAATCGTATTCGCCGTTTTCAGGGACAGTTATTTTTATTCTCACGCCGTCACCTGATTTTTCCATTCCGCCCACCATTCCTGATATTTCACCTGTTGTGGCATAAGCGCTGTCGTATGTGTAAGCATCTCCAAGAAGCGTGCCATGCTCTGCTTCAAACCTTACGGGAAGATTGTCAGAATTATCATATTCTTCTTCGCCGTTATATTCTGTAACAGTGATATGATAAGCATTTTCCTGCTGTAATTCGGGCATTTCAATTGTAAGTGAGCCGTTTCTGATTTTTGCTTTGTACTGCATAATTTTTTCAGGTGCATTCACAACACCTGAAAGACCTTTGTAGAAAACGCCTTCAATTGAAACAAGCACTTCTTTTCCGTCAAAAGATGAATCTTCAAGACCTTTTATTTTAACTCTTGCATCTCCGTCTGTTCCACCGCAGATAATATCAATTTTTTCATCTGTTTTTGATGCAAGACCCATAAAGCCCTGAGAAGTATAATCTCTTTCACCCAACAGTGCTTTGCCTACGTTTGATTTGAAAATGTCAATATATTCTGTTTTTGCAAGTTCCCCTGACATATCAGCATACCAACGGTAAACCCACCAGTTTGAATTCGGCGAATTATCATCAGCTGCCACATCGCAGAGATTGTTTGCCAATCTCCAATAAGCATTGTCGCCATAAACGCCTGAAAGTTCAATCTGAGTAATATACTGAAGCATTTTGCCCGGCATTCCGTTATCCTGCATTCTGCCGTATTCACTTACAATAATGGGCAATTCATCTATGCTGAGAGATTTTTCTATTTCTCTGTAATCATTTACATTCGACTGCCAATTGTAAATACTGTTATCTGCAAGCTCGTGATAAATCATCACGTCAGGCAGGCAATTGTTTTCTTTGCAATAGGAAAGGAATTCTTCAATTTTCCAATGGCTGTATTCATAAAATCCCGGACCGCCTATAAGAGCATTGGGGTTAATCGACTTCACTTCATCGTATGTGATTTTCCAGCCTTTATAGAAATTCTGTCTGCCCGCTTCGTCGTAATTTCCCCACACATTGCCATCATCATTCACAACAGTTGTGCCAAACCATACACCGTTATCAGTTTCGTTATAAAGGCAGTAAACAGTTTTTTCACTGTATGGTTTTTCTGACAGAGTTGCAACAGACCTTCGCACACGTGGGAGATAATCTTCTCTTACGAATTTTTCCCAATCGTATGTGCCTGCTTTGCGCATTTCGTTTATATTCGCGTGGTTGTAATACCATGTGTCATAATCATCCTGAAGGTATACTATGTTATAATCTGTATTCTCAAGATGGCTTTCAACATGAAGAATATCGCCGATAGGATGCTGAAGCCCTTCAGGTGCTTTCTGCACAACGGTGCTGATATCAACACTTTCTGTCATATTTTTTGAGGGCACTCCTTCTTCTGCAATGCCGTAAAGATAGCCTGATGCACCGTTTGAAATTTCTCTTTCTGTTTCTGAAAAGTCAACAATCAGCACAGGTTTATACACAGGAAAAACAAACAAAGGTGCTGAAAACAATGCTGTAACAAATGCTAAAACAACCGAAAAGAAACGATTAAAACGTATTGTAAAATCTGCCATATCAATACTCCCTGAGTTTCTTCGTTATTCTGTCAACACATTCCTCTGCAGTAAGGTCTGTGCATTCAACAGTGATGTCTGCATATTTTTCATAAAGCGGTGCACGCTGAATATATAATTCACTTATAGTTGTGCCCTTTTCCATTGCAATACCGCGTGTGTGAATGTTATCAATTCTTTTTTCAAGCACTTCAGGGCTTGTCTTAAGGTAAATAACCGCTGAGTCTTCTTTGAGTTTTGCCATTGCACTTTCGCCGAAAACTGCACTTCCGCCTGTGGCAACAACTGCGTTTTCAAAAGAAGAACCGCATATCACATCATTTTCGATTTTCAGGAATTCTTCAATCCCCTTTTCATTTATAATATCACAAAGGCTTTTTGAAAACTCACGTTGAATAAGTAAATCCGTATCTGTAAAATCCATCAGCATACTTTTTGCAAGCAAAACGCCGATTGTGCTTTTGCCGGCTCCCGGCATACCGATAAGAACAATTTTTTTCATTTTAAATCACCTAAAAATTAAGGGCGTCAGAAGACGCCCTTAAAAATTATTTCATTTCACCAATCATTTCAAGGTAGTTTGAAACATAGAATGAAGCGATATGTTTGCCGATTGAAAGCACTTCGTCAGCGATTTCTTCGCCGATAATATGGCCCATAAATGCGAAGTTATTGTCTGTAACTGCATAGCCGAGAGCGTCGTTTGCAAGGCTTATAGCATATGTTTTCACTCCGTTAACTTCGTCTGCAAGAGAATCATACTGCCAGGCTGTACCGTCCCATGTAACTCCGCCTGTGATATCGTTGCCGAGGAAAACTTCAGGATAAAGTTCACCGGGGAACAAAGCAAAGGCTACTTCGTTACCGAATTCAAGATAGCCGATTTCAGTGGGCATATAGAACTTTTTGTTAATAAGTCCGTCGTAGAAAACCTTGTTATTGACAAGTCTGATTTCGCAAGCAAGAACAAGGATGCTGTTTTCAGGCTCAATGAAAATTTCTTTATGAGTTGCGTTGATAACGGGAGAAAGAGGCTCGCCATAGTCTGCTTCAACAATCAGTTTGCCGAATGCTGAGCCGAGAGCATCTGATTCAGCACCGAGAGCAGTATATTCATCCATACCTTCTTCTGAATATTCAATATCTCTTGAAACCTGACCGAGAGCACCTGCAACCATAACTGTGTTGTCGCCTGTTGTTTCTCTGATATATTCATCAAGGTAATAAATATAGTCGCCTGTTATGTAGCCGTGGCTTGCGCTGAATGATGTTGCGTGGCATGAAATGTCAGCGATGTATGTACCTTCTGAATCTTCTGCTGTGGGAACAAAGTGTAAAACTGCAGTTTTCTGAAGGTCTTCCCTTGCGATAAGGTCACGCTTATCGTGCATATATGCGCTTGTGTCAACTTCTGCGAAATACATTTCGCCTTCTTCCATATTATTGAAAGCTTCTTTTACTGCTGTGATTGATTCTGCAATAAAGAACTCCTTGAATTCAGCTGCAGCTTCAAGGCCGGGAAGCTCTGCTGTGCTGCCTACAAGGTTTGCCCAGAAATTACCTGCAAGTTTTTTGAAGAATTCTGTTGCAACGCCCTGTGTGTCAAGTGCTGAATGTGAATGCGTTGCCATAATGTTGATGCTTGCAACTTTTTTGCCGTTTGCTTCGCACCAATCAATAACTGCTTTGCGGATTGAACGGATATCTGCTGAAGTAACGCCGAGTGAGTCGATTGAACCCATAACAACAGCACCTTCACCGCTGTTATCATCAATTACTGCCACACGGATTCTGTTATCGTCATAAACATCTTTTGCAATACGCACTGTAAGGTCGCGGCCGATGTAATATTTGCCGTCTGCAATATCTTCGGGCACGATTGAACGGCTTGAATAACCAAGCAGCCATTTGTTGCCTTCTTTTGCTTCGGTCTGATAATTTTCTCGTCCCGGAAGGAAACCTACTTCTTCGCTGTCGTATTCATCAATATCCTGCCAGTCTGCAGGGTTGGGATAAATTTTGCAGATTGTGCTTACCAATGCTTCACAGATAACGTTAAGAGCATTGTAAAGGAATTTCATAAAACCATTTTCAGAAGATGATTCTTCTGCAACTGCAACAACTGCAGTTTCTTCTGTGTCTGCTGCTGAAGCACTGATTGCACCGCCTGTGAAAAGAAGTGCAAAGGCAAGCACAACAGACATAATTCTGAGTGATACTTTTTTCATCATATTACCTCCTTAAGGTGTTTCGTAATTAAATTATATAAAATCAACCACACTAAGTCAATAAAAGTTTTAAAAGTTTTTCCCGAAAAAGAAGGAAATATCAATAAAAACGTTTAAAACATCTTGATATTTTTTTTCAAAAGGTATATCATATCTTTTGTGCGAAATCATTTACAAAATGTCGATTTTTTCACACTTCAGGTTAAAAATTTTTATCTTCCGCATACATATTTAAAGTATACGGGTATCTCACCTACATCATAGTTTGCTATATATCATAATCCATCAGGAGGAAAACAGATAATGAAAGAAAAACTTGCGTATTATTTTGAAAACTGGAAAACAATTCCTAACTATATTTCTTTTGTAAGAATTCTGCTGATTCCTGTTTTTGCTGTGCTTTTTTACAAAGACCATACAGTTGCTGCAGCGATTATTCTTGCTTTATCAGGTTTATCAGACCTTGTAGACGGCAAAATTGCAAGACGTTTCAATCAGGTGAGCAATCTTGGCAAAATGCTTGACCCCATAGCCGACAAGCTCACTGTTTTTGCCATAGCAATAATTCTTTATCTTAAATTCAGTCAGGCATCAAACGAAACTTTAAGAGCTTTCGCCTGGGTTTTTCTTCTTTTCCTTATTAAGGACCTTATTATGATTGTTGTTGCAGCGATTATGATAGGCTTCGGTTTAAGACCCTGCGCTGCAGAAATTTTCGGAAAACTTGCTACAGTCGCTTTCTATGTTGTTATGGTGTTGATTATGGCTGTAGGCCCTGAAGTTGGTGCTTTAAGAAGTTTCTACACACTGCCCGACACTGCAATGATGGTTCTTGTGTGGCTCTCAGTTGTTGCAACATTCATTGCATTTTTCAGTTATTTCCCCGATGTTTTCAGGCAGATAAAAGAAAGAGTAAAAAACAAAAAAGCAAACAAAAAATAAATACAAACAATTATAAAAAGGACGTACGCGAAAGTACGTCCTTTAAATTATTGTTTCTGATATTAATATGCTTTGCCCCAATAGAGCATATGCTTTGCTTTTTTGCCGCAGCAAACGCATGTGTCTGTGATTTCTTCCTGCTCAAAGGGAATACATCTTGATGTAACGCCTGCAACTTCTTTGAGTTTTTCTTCGCAAGCAAGTTCACCGCACCACATTGCTTTGATGAAACCGGGACGATTTTCTGCATTTTCAATCATTTCGTCAAGGTTTTCAACGCTGTATGTCATTTCTTCACGGCGTGCAAGTGCTTTTTCATAAAGACCATCGTGAACAGCTTTGAGAATTTCGGGGATTTTTGTTTCAAGCTCATCAAGAGATACAAAAATCTTTTCTCTGTTATCGCGACGTACAAGAACGCACTGATTATTTTCGATATCTTTAGGACCGATTTCAAGACGTACAGGCACACCCTTCATCTCGTATTCAGCAAATTTCCAACCTGCTGAATTGTCGCTGTCATCAATTTTTGCACGGCAGAATTTTGAAATTCTTTCTGTGAGTTCTCTTGCTTTGTCAAGCACACCTTCTTTGTGCTGTGCAATAGGAAGCACAACAACCTGAATGGGAGCAACATAAGGAGGAAGAACAAGTCCGTTATCGTCACCGTGTGTCATAATAACTGCGCCGATGATACGGCTTGACATACCCCATGATGTTTCGTGAGGGAACTGCTGTGTGTTATCTCTGCCTGTGAATGAAACATCAAATGCTTTTGAGAAACCATCGCCGAAATAGTGGCTTGTACCACTCTGCAGAGCTTTACCGTCGTGCATAAGTGCTTCGATTGTGTATGTAGATTCTGCACCTGCGAATTTTTCTTTATCTGTTTTCTTACCTTTTACAACAGGGATTGCAAGGCACTGCTCGCAGAAATCAGCATAAACATTGAGCATTCTTTCTGTTTCTTCAATTGCATCTTCTGCTGTTTCGTGCATTGTGTGGCCTTCCTGCCAGAAGAATTCCATTGTCCTGAGGAAAGGTCTTGTTGTTTTTTCCCAACGTACAACTGAACACCACTGATTGTAAAGTTTGGGTAAATCTCTGTATGAATGGATAACTTCTGCGTAATGGTCGCAGAAAAGAGTTTCTGAAGTAGGTCTTACGCAAAGACGTTCAGTCAGTTTTTCTGTGCCACCGTGTGTTACCCATGCAACTTCAGGAGCAAAACCTTCAACGTGGTCTTTTTCCTTCTGCAAAAGGCTTTCGGGGATAAACATAGGCATCATCACGTTTTCGTGACCTGTTTCTTTAAATCTTCTGTCAAGTTCGTTACGGATATTTTCCCACAATGCTGTGCCGTAAGGACGAACAACCATGCAACCTCTTACGCTTGAGTAAGAAGCAAGTTCTGCTTTTTTCACAACGTCGGTATACCATTTAGCAAAGTCGGTATCCATAGAAGTGATTTCTTCTACCATCTTTTTCTGGTTTGCCACTTGAAAAACCTCACTTTATATTAATAGTGTATAATACATCGTCAAAAATGTATTATACACTATTTTTCAAAGTATTTCAACAGTTATTTTTGTTTTCTTGTAAGATTGGATGATGAAAAATCAAGAACACCGCCAAGCATCACAACGCCAAGCACTGTTATTGCAGTTTCAATGCCCATATACGAGCCGTTATAGGCAAGTGAATAAATCCAGACATTCTTCCAACCCTCGGCATAATCTGCCCACACTGTAACACCTGAAAGAAAATGGCAGAGAAGTCGTATGAGCGACACAATGCCTGCACCAAGACCTATTGAAAGGGATTGATTTTTTATTTTCTTTCTGAACATTCCGCCGAAGCCTAAAACGGTAAATGCTATAATATAATCAAGCAGTGCTACGGCAATGTAAGCAGGAATTGTTTTTACATAGCTGAAAGCGGAAAGGCCTGAAATCAGCTGAAAAACTGACAGCACAAAGCCTGAAAACGCGCCCCATTTAAGACCATGACGGTAAGATATTATAATTATGGGCACCTGACAGAAAGCGGTGATTGAGCCTCCCTGAGGAAGTGAATAAATTGTAATCACACTCAGCACGCAGGATAGAGCAATCATAATTGCACATTCGGTTAAAATTCTTATTTTTTTAAAATTATCTGACATAAATAAACTTCCTTTCGAAAACAAAAGGGGTGATGATAATTTATAATTTGTTGTCACAAATTATAATTAGTGATATTTTGCTACGCAAAGTGATATTGCATTGCAGTGATATATCGCTTACGCGATGTGATATATTTCCTGACGGAAATGTTTCGGGTCTGCACTTTGCATTTTGCATTCTGCATTTTAAGGCTCGTCGAGGACGCCGAGCTCTACACACAAAGAATTATAATTTACCTTAAAGCCTGAAAAAAGGAAATCCGCGTGATACTTACCACGCGGATTGATTTACAAAATAAGCTTCATCCCTACGCCGGCATTATCCGTATCAGGTTATAGGGTCAAAGGAAAAACATCCTTAATCTCAGCCGAATTTCATCAGCACCCCTTAAGTTTTATTAAATTTTCAAGACGTCTTGCTTCGTATTATAAACCTAAAAAATTCATTTGTCAACAAATTTTCACAATTCGTTTTCAACGTTTATACTTTTTCACCAGAAAAATTCCGACTGCCGCAAGGATAACAACTGCTGCAGGAACAAGATATTTCATCACCTGATTTTCCTGTTTTTCCTGTGTGACATCGTCACCTGATGCTGAATTTTCTGTTGTGGCAGATTCTGTGGTTGAAATTTCAGTTGTTGTGACAGTTTCTTTTTCAGTCTCTGCTTCTGTTGTTTCAGGCAATGTTGTTTCTTCTTCCTTTTCTGCTACTGCCGGTTCAATCACAACATCTTCGTTTACAGCAAAATGAACAACGGCATTTACCACATAAATGTTTTCGGGATTTATGTTGAGTTTTTCCCACTGTGACTGACTTCCGCCAAAATAAATATCACTCAGGCTGTCACACCCCTGAAAAAGCATATTATTATTTTCGTTAACAAGAGTTACTTCTGCAGGAATATTAACTGTCTTCAGATTTCTGCAGTTAACAAATGTATCGCATAATTGATCTACACTGCCCAGACTTTCTACATTTTCAAGATATCGGCAACCTGAAAAGGAAAAAATTTTGATATATGTAACACTGTCGGGAGCAGAATAACTTATACTTTTATTGCCTGCAGGATACTGAACGATTGTTGCCTTGCTTTTATCATACAGCACTCCGTTTTCGTCTGAACTGTAATATAAGTTATTTTCGTCAACAGTGATTTTTTCAAGGTTATCCATTCCCGTAAAGGGAACTGAATCAAATTCGCCAAGGTCTTCAACGCTTGCAGGTATATGAATGCTCACAGCAGATTCGCCGTTGATAATTGCATCGCTCTGCACATAAACAACGTCACATTCGCCGATAACAGCAGGAATTTCAATGTGAGTGAGCCCTGATGCATCGAATTTTTCAATAGTTACTTTGTTATCATCAATTGAATATTCGATGTTTTTTTCTTTTACTGCTCCTGCAGACAAAGCGAGGCCTGCGAATATAACACATAAAACTGAAATAATACCCACAAATTTTATAAAATTCTTTTTCGTCATAACAACTACTCGCTTAAAAAAAGCCGACGAAAAATATCTTCGCCGGCTGTAATTAAATTATTATTCTGTTGTGTAGTTATCGAAATAACCCTGAATGAATACGATGGGAGTGCCTTTATCGCCTGAACCTGAAGTAAGGTCGCAGAGTGAACCGATAAGGTCTGTAAGTCTTCTTGGAGTTGTGCCTTCAGATGCCATCTGACCAACAAGGTCACCGTCTTTTTCGTGGATTTTGTTTTTAATTGCTTCTTTGAGTTCTTCGCCTTTAAGGTCAGCAAAATCATTATCAGCAAGATATTTAAGCTTCAGTTCGTTAGGTGTGCCCTCAAGTCCGCTTGTGTAAGCAGGAGAAACAACAGGGTCTGCAAGCTCCCAGATTTTGCCGATAGGATCTTTGAAAGCACCATCGCCATAAACCATAACTTCGATGTTTTTGCCTGTTGCTGCTTTAAGCTTTGCCTGAATAGCATCAACTACAACCTGACAATCGCGGGGGAAAAGTTTAACGGTGTCTTCAGTTGCTTTGTTTGAGCCAAGAAGACCGTAGTCAGCATTGAATCCGCTGCCGTTTACAGATGCATTGAGAATTTCATCAAGGCCGTAAACTTTTTCGCCACCTGCGTTTTTAAGAAGTCTCTTTGTGCGTGCACGTGTGTGGATATCGCAGCAAAGAACATTTTTTGTATAGTCAAGGATTGCTCTGGGGTTATTAGCAAAAATAATTTCTGCTTCTGCGCCTGATTCTTTGATAAGGCTTTCGTAATATTCTACATAGTCAACGCCTGTGAATCTGTGTTTTTCGTAGCCGAAAAGTTCGCGGTATTTTTCAAGAGAAAGCACATCTTTGTAGGGGTCAACGCCTTTTTCATCAAGCACGTCAAGGCTTACAAGGTGGTTACCTACTTCGTCTGAAGGATAAGAAAGCATAAGAACGATTTTCTTTGCACCTTTTGCAATACCACGAAGGCAGATTGCAAAACGGTTACGGCTGAGAATGGGGAAAATAACGCCAACTGTTTCGCCGCCGAATTTTGCTTTTACGTCGCTTGCTATATCTTCAACTGATGCATAGTTACCCTGTGCACGTGCGACAATCGCTTCTGTCATAGCAACGATGTCGCGGTCGTTGAAAGAAAAGCCTGCATCTTCTGAAGCTTCGAGAACTGAAGAAGTTACGATTTCTACAATGTCATCACCGCTTTTGATGATGGGTGCTCTGACGCCTCTTGAAACTGTGCCTATCATTCTGCTCATAATGAACAACTCCTTTGGAGATAAGATTACTGTATTTCACAACTTATTATTATACTACTGTATAAGACATATTGCAACGTTATTTTGTAAATAATTTTTTAAAATCAAAGTAAAAATTTTAGTGAATCTCGCAAATCATAAACAAAAACATCACAGAGCTTTCTGAATTCTTCCTGCTCATGCTCCTGCTCGTCAAAAATGCCCGTCACAAAGAAACCCGCTTCTTTTGCTGTTTTCACTGAATAAAGTGCATCTTCAAAAATAACCGTATCTTCTTTTGTTGTACCCAGGCTTTCCATTGCCTTTTCAAATATATACGGCTTTGTTTTGTTGGTTTTCAATCCGCCGCACGTAAATACGTCATCAAAATAATCGAAAATTCCGCATTTTTCAAGGCCCGGCACTACCATATCATAGTCGGTGGCGGTTGCAACACACATTTTCACACCATTCTTTTTCAATTCTTCAAGAAATTCAATTGTGCCGTTTTTCACTGATGCTTCGTAAAGATAATAATCTCTTACAACCTGCATCATACCCTGCTGGATTTCATCATAAGACTGCGTAAGGTTATATTCTTCCTTTATCATTTTCGGAGCTTCAAGGAAGCCCAATCTTCTCACATCATACTGCAGACCTTCGCGTGCAGTGATTCCAAGCTTTTTCAGGTATAATTCCCCTCTTAATCTCCACGTATACATTGAATCAAGAAGTGTGCCGTCCACATCAAAAATTGCACCTTTGATTTTCATTTTCTCACCGCTTTCCGAAAAAATATGATATCACACATAACTCTCAAAGTCAACAAAATCTGCCTTGACTTTGCTTACAAAGAGTGATATAATGGGCAAAATCAAATATTTTACTGCCACCGGGTAGTTGCAATTTTTGCACCCAGAACATATCGTTAGGTCTTTGAAGATATGTTTTGAGTGCTTATTTTTTTGAGGTGATAAAATGGCTCTTACCAAATTTGAAAAATGGCTGTGGGTGTGCTCTCTGATTGCAGTTGTATCAACCTTTTTTATTTTCGGAAGCACTGATTATCTTACGTTGATTGCTTCTTTAATCGGAGTTACTGCCCTGATTTTCCTTGCAAAAGGTCACGCAGTCGGTCAGATTCTGATAATTATTTTTTCTGTTTTTTACGGAATAATTTCCATCAAAGTGAAGTATTACGGCGAAGCAATAACTTATCTCGGTATGACTGCACCAATGGCAGTAGTGGCGCTTATATCCTGGCTCAGGCACCCATTCAAAGACACAAAAGAAGTTGAAATACACAATATGACAAAAAAGCAGACTGCCCTGATGTTGTTTTTTACCGTTATTGCAACGGTTGCTTTTTATTTTATTCTGAAAAAACTGGGAAACGCAAGCCTTGCTTTCAGCACATTATCTATCACCACAAGTTTTCTCGCTTCATATATGACAGCAATGAGAAGCCCCTATTACGCCCTTGGATATGCAGCAAACGACCTGGTGCTTATTGTTTTGTGGATTACAGCGTCAATAAACGACATAAGCTCTGTTGCAATGGTTGCCTGTTTTCTTACTTTCTTCTTCAATGATTTATACGGATTTATCAACTGGAAGAAAATGGAGAAAAAGCAGAAATCATCATAAACTATAAAACCCCGAAAGCCGAAGCCTTCAGGGTTTTGTTTTTGGTTTATTTAGATTTGATAAGGGCTGTCATAGCGTCCATATAAGTGATTGCTGTCTGGCTGCCGAGAGAAACAAATTCGATTGATTTGCTGTCTTCCCAGAGCATGGGCATATAGTCATTTGTGGGAACGATATAACCTACCTGGTCGTTGCAGAGACCGAATACGAGAAGTTCTCTGTCGCCAACAAGCTTCTGGATTGAATCGTATTTCCAATCTTCGCCTCTCCATGCTTCATCTTTTGTAAGTCCGCCGCCGAATGCGATTGATGCTTCAAGTTCACCGGGAACAAGTGCAACAGCAAGGTCTGTGCCGATTTCCATATAACCGATTTCTGAAACAACTTTTACGCCGTCAGCAGTGATAACTGCCTGATTTTCAAAGAGACCTGCTTTTGCAGCAAGGTGCATAATCTGGTTTTCGATTTCAAACATTACTTCCTGATGAGCAATGTTAAGAAGAGGTGCAACTTCTCTTTCTTCTGTGATTGAAGCAAGTTTTTCACCGAGTTTTTCGCCGAGAATCATGTAGCCTTCCTTGCCCTGATAATCTTCGTTCTCAAAGGGTTCATGACGCTGGCTTGTTGCAAGCTCTGCACCAAGAAGGAGCATAAAGTTTGCATTTGCATTTTCGTTTACATATTCTTCCATATAGTAGGGATAGTCAGCAGTAATCTGTGTGCCCTGAACGCCGTTACCTACGCAGTGGATTTCTGATGTTGAGAACCATGTTTCTTTGCTGTCTTTATTATCAGGAACGAAACGGAAACGGTTGAGTGTGTTTTCAAGTGCATAGGGAGGACGTTTGTCTCTTACATATTCTTCTACATCGACTTCGCCATAGTAAAGCTTACCTGTTTCCATCTGTGCAACTGCTGTTTCGATTGTGTCAACAGTTACATCAAAAAGGTTGTTCTGGAATTTTTCATTCTTACCGTTGTGAGGTTCGATGATTGTCATACCGAGAATGCCGTTGAGAAGGTTGATTGCAGGGTTGAGGAAAACAGCCTGAATGATATTACCGTTCATGCCGAATGTGTCAACTGCACTGTGCTGATGGAGAACAGCAACGTTTACACTGACAATGTTTTTCTCTTTTGCGTATGCGTCAATTCTCTTACGGATTTCGCGTACATCGTTATTTGCAAGGCCGTAAGCATCGATAACTGCAAAAACAACTGTGCCTCTGCCTGATCCGTCATTCATAGCGATAACGCGTACTTTTGAATCGTCAACGATTTCTGTGGGATATTTTGCTGTGATTGAAATACCGCCTGAAACATAATGTTCGTTGCCGATTACCTGCTGGCCTTCAAGAATTGAATTCTGTGCATAGCCTAAAGACCACTGTGCGTTTGCAGCAGGAGCATCAAGGAAAGTTGCTGTACCTGCAGGCACATATTCGCTCTTGTAGTCTGCTTCGTTAATCCATGTCAGGGGTTTGGGAATGATTGAAGCGATTGCGCTTACAAGACCATTCACAAGCACATCTGTGAAATCGAAGAAACCTTTTTCAATAGCACTTACTTCCGGCACCGGTTCTTCATCTGCTGCTGTTGCAGGAACAACAGTGCCGATTGTGAGAAGCATTGCGAAAGACATTACAAGTGCAATGAGTTTTACTAACTTTTTGTTCATTGTTTTTTACCTCTCAGTTCTTAAAATTTTCGTCAATGTAGTTACATGCAGCAAGGGCAGCCACTGCGCCGTCACCAACTGCTGTAGCAACCTGACGGATTTTTTTCTTTCTGCAGTCCCCCGCCACAAAAATTCCTTCTGTGCGGGTTGTGCAATCCTCGCCCGAATCGGCATAGCCGTAGGAATCGAGGTCTATGAATTCCGCAAAAGCTTCGTTCTGCGGTATCAAGCCGATAGCAATAAACACACCGTCAAGAGAAAGAACTTTTTCTTCCCCTGATTCTGTATTTTTAATACAGATTGACTGGAGTTCATCTTCGCCGTTGAAAGTTGAAACAACATTTGAAAGAATAATTTCAACATTATCTTTGCTTTCAAGCTCTTTTGCAAGCCTTTCTTCACCTGTAAGATAAGAAAGATTCTGCACTACATATACTTTCTGACAGAGTGTGCTCAAAAGAAGTGCTTCCTGCAGAGCAGAGTTTCCTCCGCCTATAACAGCAACACATTTGTCTTTGTAAAAAGCTCCGTCGCAGACGGCACAGAAAGAAATTCCGTTGCCTACTAAATTTTCTTCGTTTTCAAGGCCTAACATTCTGTGACGTGCACCTGTGGCAACAATAACGCTTTTAGCTTCATACTCTGAATCTTCAGTTTTAACAACAAAGATTTTTTCGTTTTTTAAAACTGAAAGCACGTTTTCAGGCTCAATATCAGCCCCCTGATCAAGCACCTGCTCAACAAGTTTTTCCGCAAACTCGTTGCCGCTTAATGTACCTGTGCCGGGATAGTTCTCAAGCTTTGGTGAAAAAGTAATCTGTCCGCCGAAAGCTGCTTTTTCAAGAACTATGACTGATTTATCTGCACGCAGTGCATAAAGCGCTGCAGTAAGACCTGCAGGACCTGCACCTATTACAGCTATATCATACATAAAGTGAACAACTCCTAAAAAATAGTAAGATATATTATATCATACATTTTGTCTTTTTAAAAGTACTTTTTTCAATTTACAGAAATTTTATTTCCATTTGTCGGGAGTTTTGGAAAAATCAATTTCTTCTTTCATCACACCGCCTGCACCTTCGCAAAGACGGGTAATTCCGAATTTTACAAAATCATCGTAGAGAGCCTTGTTGATTTCAATTGATGAAGCTTCATCTTTTGTGGCAAACTCCCCTGCTCTTACGCAGGCTTTCCAATATCTCCAGCACAATTCACTTCTTAAAACATTTTCAAGCTGTTCTTCGGTTTCTGCGCCATCTTTTGCAAATTGCCACATTGCATCAATTTTCTCAACGTCATCTTTGTCTGCACGCAGAGTTGTCTGGCTTGTTATGGGAGAATAAATTGTAAGACCGTCTCTGATATCAATGCTGTTGGGAATGGGAGTTATCCACCAGGGACTAAGGTCTACTGAAATGCCGCCGCTGTTTTCATCTATGTAATTTATGAAATCAATTATTCCCTGTGCACCTTTTCCGTAATAAGCTTCGCAGAATTCATACATATGCCTGTCAACATCACAGTAGGGGTCCCACATAAGTTTTGCAAGAAGATAGCAACGCAATTCTGCAAATTCGCCGTCACATTCTGCTGCAGTGTAGTTGCCTTCTTCATAAACGCCTATAACATTGTGTTCTGCAAAAAACTGCATATTTGCCTGAAGCACATCAAAGTTTGCAAAGGGTGCAAGGTAGTGAGAGTAGTTTGTTGTGTAATCCCATACAAAGAGATTATCACAAAGGCTGCTCCATGTTTTTATATCTTCTTCAAATTCAACATTTTCTTTGCACACGCCACTGTCAAGCGGTGTTGAGAATTTACATTCAATTGAGCAAAGGCGCACAATTACGTTATCACGCGGCACAGTAATTTTCGGAGGTTTACGTGTGTACTGATAAGCAAATGTATCAACCATCACATTGGGATAATCTTCTTTTATATCGTCAGCAATAGCATTCACAAAGCGGAGCATTGTGCCTGCATGGCTGCCTTCTTCTTTGTCTACTTTTTTACAGTTTTCGCATACACAGTAGTTCTGGTTATCATTCTGTGTAACTGAAATAATTTCAGCATCGGGGTTTTCGCTGAGCCATTTACGCACGCCCTGAATTGTAAGCTCAAGGGTTCTGGGATTTGTAAGGCAAAGCTGGTCGGTTGTTCTTGTTTTTGTTTTCACACCGTAAGCGAAAAGTTCAGGCTCTGTTTCAATAAGGCTTGTGTCCACAAGATATGCCATTGTGTGGCAGAATGAACCTGCATAGGAAATACCTGAGCCGTATTCTTCAGAAATTACACCGTAAACATCATCGTTAAGCTTGTTTGCTGCTTTGTATTCGTTGCTTCTTGCAGGGCTTATCCAGTCAGTTTCTCTGAAAACAATTGACGGAGTATGTGTATAATCAATAGTTTCAGGAACAAGAAGTTTTTCTACCTTTGGGATAACAGTAAGGTCATAAGTAAACCAACGGCAACCGAAATATTCCTCAAGGAAAGTGTAGACAGCGTAAATTGCACCACGCTTTTCTGCACCTGAAAGGACAATTTTCTTGCCCACGGTTTTAATCACAATGCCATCGTCACCCAGGTTTGTGCGGTCAATTGTGTAGTCGCCGCCTTCGCGTGAAGTTTTGCCCACGATAATTTCTTTTTCTGCTTCTTCAGTTGAATCATCAACTATTTCAAGCTCAATACCGCTGATTTCGTAAAGATACTGTTTAAGCTTCCGGGCAGCATTTTTCTCCGAAGCTGAAGCGTCTTTTCCGATTACAATCACATAATCAGAGGTTATTTCAATAGTTGCACCTTCGTACACCTTTTCTTCAGGCTTTGTGAATTTGTGAGTCAGCGTATCACCTGACAAAGGCGATAAAATTGCAGAAATCGACATCGAAACCGAAACAAGAAAGGGAATCATGTAACATGGTCTGATGAATTCTACCTTGTTGAGAAAATTGTTGAACCAGTTCATCTGTATGCCTCCTTTTGTGCAGATGTATAATATATGTATAACACATTATTCAGCATATCATAAAAAGAGGAAGTATTCAATAGTTTTTTAGAAGTCACTGATATTTTCAGCCATAAAAATATTCCTCAAACACATCATAAAAATGAACGGGTGACACATGGTTTTCATTCAGGAATCTGCAGAACATTTCGGCTTTTGCTCTGTCTGATGACACATTCCTTACTGCGCAAACAACAACATTGTCACATATGCATTCAACAGAATACAAAATATCATATTCACTTTTTGTCACAACATATCTGACTTTATTGTTGCTGCTCAATTCGTTTTCACCCCCAATAACTATAAAAATAATATATCTTTTTCAGGCAGAAGTCAATAAAAACGTGACGGATTTCTGACTTTTAGTATATTTTAACCAATAATTACATATAGATAATAAATATTATTTGTTGTTTTATAACAACAAATCCATCGCTTTTAAATATGTCAATCAGCATCTATCAGAATGCTCTGGTGACAACTTCACAAAAAAGCGTCTGTTTCCCCCATCTGAACACAATACAGACCTGACAGCAGAAAATCTGATTTGCTGATGTAAATCTTTAAAGATTGTCAATATGTTATCAATCAAAAAAACACCTATATTTTGTGTCAAGACCCTTGTCGGAAAATGTCGCTTACAACTTTTGTGCAAGTTTAATAAAATTTTCAGAAAAATGTGAATTTTTGAAAAATTTATTTCGTTTTCACAAAATAAAATGTAACTATTTTGTTGCTTGACTTCAAATATTATTCGTATTTTCAGCTTGAAAAATCTCAAAAAAGTTTACTCAAATCGGAGATTTTTTTTATTACTTGCAAAAACTGAAAAAGTGAAAATTTTATTTTTTAGTTCTTAAAAAGCATTAAAAGTGTTGAAAACTTTGTTTAACTATCGAAAAACCCTTTATTTTACAAGCCTTTTCCACATTTTCCACAGAGTTTTCCACACAGGTGTGAGTTTTCAAGTTTTCCACAAAAACCCATTTCTTTTTGCCAAAAAATCAAAATAAGACCTTTTACTTTAGCGTAGTAAAGAACTGCATATTCTCTAAAAATGACGGAAGACGAAAAAAATCTTGCAAAACCAAAGGTTACAATTTTGTAACCAATTTTTGTCAAGAGTTTTTTACAAAATAATTTTTTTTGTAGATTTCAACAAAAATCAAAAAGGCAAAAATTTTTTCAACACAAACTTTTTTCAAAACATCTTGACAAATCGGAGCAGAGTTATTATATTATGAATAGTACATAAAATGTACACAAAGAAAGGATGAATATCTATGGCATTGGAAAAAATCAAAAAAATCATCAGTGAACAGTTTGCTATTTCAGAAGACGAAATCTCAGAAGATACAGTTCTTATGGAAGACCTCGACGCAGACAGCCTTGACTTGATTGACCTTGCTATGTCACTTGAAGACTGTTTCGAAGTTGAAGTGCCTGATGAAGAATTGGAAAACTTTAAAACTGTAGGCGATATCGTTAAATTTGTTGAAGAACTTTAATTTTTAAATACAATATAATGTAACTTTCAGGGCGGGGTGCAATTCCCCACCGGTGGTAAAGCCCACGAGCCAGAAATGGCTGATTCGGTGAAATTCCGAAGCCGACGGTATAGTCCGGATGGAAGAAAGTGGTTTATTCAGATTCTTTTGCCCTGTGATTTTTTCACAGGGTATTTTTTTGGAGGTAATCAATATGGCAACAAAAAAGAAACTTGAAAGCAAAGTAAACAACAACGTATATAAAATGGTTACAATCGCTATGCTCACAGCAATCGCAGAAGTGCTCTATATGCTGGATTTTCCGATTTTCTCAGGACCTTTTGTTTTTCTTAAATTTGATTTCAGTGATATCGCGGCTCTTATCGGCGGAATAACTTTCGGTCCTATGGCAGGCGTTATTATTGAATTTCTCAAAAACCTTATTCACGTTTTCATAAAAGGTCTTGGCTCAACAATGGGATTCGGTGACCTGATGAATTTCCTTGTGGGCAGTGCTTACATAGTGCCTTTTGTTTTGTGTTATCACGAATTTTCAAAGAAAATTAAAAAATCAGTAGCGATTCTGATTTCTGCAGTTATTGGTTGCTTCACTTTAATCGGCATCGGTGCTGCTGCAAACTACTTCATCGCTCCCCTTTACTTTAAATATTTTGTCAGTCAGATAATCACAAACGATTTTCTCATCGGATATCTCTCATATGCCTGCATTATAAACGTTTTAAAAGGCGTAACTTTGAGCATTGTTGCATATCCGATAATACTTATTCTTGTGGATAAACTCAAAAAAGTTGCAAAACTGTAAAATAATTGTTAAACCCTTGACAAATAACCGATTATATAATAAAATATACTTGTAAATTAAATATTTCTTATTAAGAGTAGCGGAGGGAACAGGCCCTTAGAAGCTCGGCAACCTGCTTTTTGCAAGGTGCTAAATCCTGCGGAATTTATCCGAGAGATAAGTTAAAGTTCATCCGCAGGTTTCCCTGCGGATTTTTTAGTGTGAATGAAAGGAAGTAAACAAAATGGCAAAGTTTCTTTTTACATCTGAATCGGTGACAGAAGGTCATCCCGATAAGATTTGCGACAGAATTTCAGACGCTGTCCTTGATGCAATTATGGCACAGGACCCCAACGGCCGTGTTGCTTGCGAAACAACATGTACAACAGGTCAGATTCTTATTATGGGTGAAATCACAACTACTGCAAATATCGAAATTGCAAAAATCGCAAGAGAAGCGGTCTGCGATATCGGCTATGACGATGCGCACAAAGGCTTTGACGGCAACACTTGTGCAGTGCTCCTTGCAATCCACGAGCAGTCACCTGACATTGCTCTGGGCGTTGACAATTCAGCAGAAATCAAAGAAGGCAACGATGATGAACATAACCAGCACGGCGCAGGTGATCAGGGCATGATGTTCGGTTTTGCTTGTGACGAAACTAAAGAATTAATGCCTATGCCCATTTCTCTTGCTCACAAGCTTGCAAAACAGCTTACAAAAGTGAGAAAAGACGGCACTCTCCCCTATTTAAGACCTGACGGAAAAACTCAGGTTACTGTTGAATATGAAGATGACAAGCCTGTAAGAATCGATACAGTCGTTATTTCTTCACAGCACAGTGCTGATGTTTCACTTGAACAGATAAGAAAAGACATCGTTGTTAACGTTATCAAACCTATTATCCCTGAAGAACTTATGGACGATGACACAATCATCTACGTTAACCCCACAGGCCGTTTCGTAACAGGCGGACCTCACGGTGACAGCGGTCTTACAGGCAGAAAGATTATCGTTGACACTTACGGCGGATATTCACGTCACGGCGGCGGTGCATTCAGCGGTAAAGACCCCACAAAAGTTGACAGAAGTGCTGCTTACGCTGCAAGATATATTGCAAAGAACGTTGTAGCTTCAGGCGTTGCAAAGAAATGCGAAGTTCAGCTTGCCTATGCAATCGGCGTTGCAAAGCCCGTTTCTGTTATGATTGACACATTCGGCACAGGTAAAATTGACGACAGCACAATCAGTTCAATTGTTTCTGAACTCTTTGACCTTCGTCCTTCTGCAATTATTGAAAAACTTGAACTCAGACGTCCTATCTACAGCCAGCTTGCTGCTTACGGCCACGTGGGCAGAGAAGACCTTGACGTTAAATGGGAAAAGACAGACAAAGCCGAAGCAATCAGAAAAGCTGCAGGCATTGACAATCTTTAATTTAAAAAGGGAACTCTCAAAAGGAGTTCCCTGAAATATTTTAAAGGAGATAATTATGAAAAAAATAATTTCTTTATTTTTAGCATTTGTTATGATAATGGGAAGTTTTGCAATAACTTCATCTGCAGAAGAAGGAGAAAAAGTTATGAAATTCGGCACTGACGGAAAATTCAGAGTAATGCACGTTACAGACACTCATTTTGAAGACTACAACGCAGATTCTTCATGCTGGGCTATCGGATATGCCTGCGACAAAGAAAAACCTGATATCGTTGTTATCACAGGCGACAATGTGCAGAATTGTGAAAACCCTGCTGATACAAAGCGTCTTATCGATAAACTGATGACAGTTTTTGAAGAAAGAAACATTCCCGTTGCAGTAACATTCGGCAACCACGATTCTGAAACAGGCGCAATGTCAAGGGAAGAACTGATGGCTTACTACAACACATATTCATGTTCAGTTTCAGTTGACGACGGCGAAGCACTTTCAGGCTGCGGCACATACAACATTCCCGTTATGTCTTCTGACGGAGAAAAAATAAAATTCAACCTCTGGGTATTTGACTCAAACGATTACGATAAAGACGGACATTACAGTTGTGTGCAGGCAGACCAGGTTGAATGGTACAAGAAAACTTCTGATGAACTCAAAGCACTCAATGGCGGCGAAAAAGTTTATTCACTAGCATTCCAGCACATAATTGTGCCTGAAATTTACGATGTGCTCAAAAAGACAGATAAGAAAACTCTTTTTGCGTTTGACCATATGTATAACGAGGGCGAGTATTACTATTTTGACGAAGCACAGAAAAACTACGGCACACTCAATGAAACACCTTGTTCAGGCTACGAAAACTTCGGTCAGTTTGATGCAATGGTAGAAAAAGGCGATGTGCTTGCAATCTTCTCTGGTCACGACCACGCAAATGCTTTCGGCGTTGAAAATCAGGGAATTGACATTGTCAATTCATTGAGCACACGTTATAATAACGAGCGTTATTCAACACAGTACGGCTACAGAATGATTGTTATTGACGAAAACGACACATCAGTTTATGATACATACGCTGTGCATTGGTATGATATGCTCACATTTAAAGAAGCTTTGTCTGTTGAAGACAGCTACGGCAAAGAAATTGCAACAAAAATTACATTCCTCGGCTTCTTTCAGAAATTCTTTGACAATTTCTACCGTACATTCGCCCGCATAGTAACAGGCAGACAGATTTCATATCCTGATAAATATTAATAAACGCAAGTAAATAAAAAAGGAAAGGCGGTGAAATCACCGCCTTTTTTGTTGTGTGAAAATTATAATTTTCAGCTATCACTGATGTTGGTTTTATAATGATTTGCAAGCACGATGCCCATATCTGGTTTTTCAAATTATAATTTATATGGTTGTTTTAAATTAATATCGTAGGGAACGGCGGTTTCCGACGTTCCGCAAATATACGCACAAATGTAGGGTTTGTCGGCAAGCGACAAACCCTACAATGTTAAAATTAATTGTGTGATAAATTATATTTTAAGCGGGACGTTTTCGCCGAGAATTCTTTTTGCAATTCTTCCAAAAGATTTCTGCGACGATGCTTTCAGATTGAAAGATGACGACTGCATTGATGAAAAGCCGATTTTTGCATCGTAGGGAATCACGCCGATAAGCTGAACAAATGTAGAATCAATAACTTCGTCAACGTTGAGAAACTTGCGTTTTGCAGAAAGTTTCTTGATAAATCTGTTTATCACAAGGCGGATATCGTTTATGCCGAGAGACACAATTTTCTGTGCAGTGATTTCAACGCTTCTTACGCAAACATCGTCAGGAGTGGACACCACAATGGCACTGTTTGCCCCTGCGCAAGCAAGTACAAAGCCCGCCGAAATACCTGCAGGAGCATCAAAAAGAATTATATCATAATCGCTCTCGTATTTTTCAACCATTTCCTTAACTTTTTCTGAAGTGAATTCTTCGCTGAAATTAAGGGGTGCTGAAATAAAATCAATGTTACCCACGTGGATTATTGCGTGGTCTTTTTCGCAGTTTTCAAGAAGCACGTCGCCCCAGTTTTTCACAACCTGCTCTCTTACGCCAAAAAGCAGATCAAGTGAGCGGAGGCCGATATCAAAATCTATGGCGAGCACCTTTTTTCCCTCGTTTTCAAAAGCGCGTGAAAGACCTGCAGCAACGGTTGATTTGCCAACACCGCCTTTACCTGATGCAATTACTATTTTTTTAGCCATAAAATCACCTCTTATGCTAAACCAAGCTTTTTAGCCATTTCTGCAGTTTTAAGTTCAAGCATCTTGCTGACGCCTTCTTCCTGCATTGTAACGCCGTAAAGCACATCTGCTTCTTCCATTGTACCTCGGCGGTGAGTGATGAGAATGAACTGTGTGTTTTTTGTCATTCTTCTTACATATTCAGCGTATCGTGTAACGTTTACATCGTCAAGGGCCGCTTCAACTTCGTCAAAAATACAGAACGGTGCAGGAGTAACCTTGAGAATTGCAAACAGAAGCGCAATTGCACTCAGACCCTTTTCACCACCTGAAAGAAGGTCAATGTTACGCACGTTTTTGCCCGGAGGCTGAACCTTGATTTCAATGGGACATTCAAGCACATTAAGGGGGTCTTCCAGAATAAGTTCTGCTTTACCGCCTCCGAAAAGTTCAGCAAAGGTTTCGCCGAAATATGAATTGATTCTTGCAAACTGTGCTCTGAACTGCTCGCTCATTTTGCCTGTAAGCTCGCTGATAAGCTTGAGAAGTTCATTGCGTGATTTTTCAATATCTTCAATTTGCCCTTTCATAAATTCGTATCTTTCACTGACTTCCTTATATTCCTCAATAGCGGCTGTGTTAACGCTGCCCAAAGCCCTGATTTTTGCTTTGATTTCTGAAAGCTTCTTCTGTGCTTCGCCGATGTTTTCAATAACAATGCCGAGATTTTCAGCCTCGTCACGTGTTAACTGATATTCATCGAAAAGCTTGTTGATAGTATCTTCATATTCACGCTGCATTGAAGTTTTTCTTTCATCAAGGCGGATAAGTTCACCGTTGATTTTTTCACGGCTGTCAGTTACAGTTTTCTGCTTAAGACGAAGCTGTGCACTTAATTCTTCGCATTCGTTACGCTGCGCATTAAGCATTTTAATTTCGTTCTTCGCTTCTTCATGCTTCTGTCTGATTTTAGCAGACTCTTCCCTGATATGAACAACATTTTCTGCGATATTTATGTTCTTTTCTTTTATTTCTTCAATTTCTGCCTTTAAGATTTCTGCCTTGCCTTCGCTATCATCAATGCTTGATTTAAGCTGCATTATGCTCTGCTTTTTGGCTTCGATATCTTTTTCACCGGCAAGCATCTGCATATTGATTTCGTTTTCAAGGAGGTTGATTTCTTCACGTGAAGAAACAAGCTCTTCGCGCTGTGAATTGCGTGAAAGCACATCGGCCTGAAGGGCTTCGATTTCTGCGGTGAGAGCATTGATTTTTGTTTCGCTCTCTTTTGACGCAGTGGTGAAAATTTCAATTCTTGTTTCTGAATTTTTCTTTTCATCTTCAAGGTCTTTCAAACCGTTTTCAAGAGTTTCAATCTGACCGAGAATTAATTTCAAAGCACTTTCTGCTCTGATTTTATCTTCCTGTGCAGTGAGCAAATCTGCCTGCGATGCAGAAAGGTTTGCTTCGCTCAAAACCAGATCTTCGCTGAGAGTTTTGAATTTTTCTTTCTGCTCTTCAAGTTTTTTGGTAAGCTCTTTAACTTCGTTGTTGAGTTTTTCAATTTCACCTGCACGGCTGAGCATACCTGCATTCTGTGTGCGTGAGCCACCTGTCATTGAACCGCCTGCATTGATAAGCTGACCGTCAAGAGTTACAATCTTAAATTTATAACCGCGTCTTTTTGCAATTGCAATGGCGCAGTCCATATCTTCAACAACTGCGATGTGACCAAGTTCATATTTGAAAATTTCTTCGTATTTTTTATCGTATGAAACCAGTTTATCTGCCATATCGATAAAGCCGAATTCGTCATCAAGGTCTTTTTCAGGGAAAGGCTTTGATTTAATTGCGGAAATCGGCAGGAATGTTGCTCTGCCCTGACGGTTTTCTTTAAGGTAGTTGATTGCTTTTTTTGCATCATTTTCGTTATCTGTTACGATGTGCTGAATTGACGCTCCCAGAGCAGTTTCAATGGCTGCAGCATATTCATCGCTTACAGAAATAAGCTGTGAAAGAGGTGCGTGAATGCCTTTCAAAACACCGTGACGCATTTCTTTCATAACAGTTTTTACACTGCCTGAATAGCCGTCCATATTTTTTTCAAGGTCATCGAGCATTTTTGCCCTTGAAGATTTTTTGTGAAGTTCAATTTCACGCATATCAATTTCTTTTTTCAGTTCTTCTGCTTTTTCTCTGCGTGTCTGAACTTTAAGAGAATAACCTTCGATGCTGTTTTTGGCTTCATCACATTTCTGTGCGAGAGAATCAAGCTCTTTCTGCTTTTCTTCTCTTTCTTTGAATGAATTTTCAAGAAGTGGTTTTCTTGATTCTATTGTTTCATCGACGCTTACAAGCCTTGAACTGATTTCTTCGATTGAAGAATCTGCTGTTGATTTTCTCACCCTTGCATCTGCAAGCTGACGTGAAAAAGATTCGATTTTTTCAGTAAGCAAAAGAATTTCATCTGCAAAAGTTTCGTTTTCGCTCTGAATTGCGTAAAGCTTTTCTTTTGTTTGCTGCAATTCTTTCTTTTTATTCTCAATCTGTTTTTCAATTTCAAGAATGCTTGCTTCTTCTTCATTTATTCTTGAGGCAACATCTTCTTTTGAGCTTGTGAGTGCATCAATATCGCGTGTAAGACGCTCAATAGTTTCGTTGTTATGTTCAATTGAGTTTTCTTCAACTGCTGCGTCAGAATCAAGGCGTGCAACCTGCTCTTCAAGAGCTTCGTTGCTTCTGTGAATGAAATCAACAGAAACAGCAATGCCCTGACTTTTTGCAGTCAGTGCTTCAAGCTCTTCTTCAATACTGTTAAGTTCTTTTTCCGCATCTTCATACTGTGCAGTTGCAACAACAAGCTTTTCTTCCTGTTCTTTCAGGAGTTTTCTTGATTTTTCGATAGTGTGAAGCCAGAGACCGATTTCAAGGTCTTTCTTCTCCCCTGCAAGTTCAAGGAATTTCTTTGCTTTTTCGCTCTGTGTTTTCAAAGGGCCTACACGGCTTTCAAGCTCAGAGAGAATATCACGAAGGCGGATTAAATTTTCTTCCGCCTGGTCAAGCTTTCTGTTGGCATCGGCACGTCTGTATCTGTAATGTGAAATACCTGATGCTTCTTCAAGCATTTCACGTCTTTGTGCAGATTTTGAAGAAACAAGGTCGGCAATTCTGCCCTGGCTGACCATTGAATAGCCGTCACGACCAAGACCTGTATCCATAAATAATTCGTTAATATCGCGAAGTCTTACACCTTCACCATTGAGAATGTATTCGCTTTCACCTGAACGGTAATAACGCCTTGTAACGGCAACTTCGTCATCGTCATAATTCAGGCTTCTGTCGGTATTATCAAGCCTTAAAGTAACTTCGGCAAAGCCGTGGGCTTTTCTTCCACCTGCGTTACCGCTGAAAACAACGTCTTCCATTTTTGAGCCACGCAGACTCTTTGAGGACTGTTCACCAAGAACCCATCTTACGGCATCAGAAATGTTACTTTTACCTGAGCCGTTAGGTCCTACAACGCCTGTTATTCCTTTTTCAAGTTTTAAAACTGTTTTATCGGGGAATGATTTAAAACCTTGCATTTCAAGGGATTTCAAAAACATTAACTCACTTCCTTACACAGCATTTTACATTATATTTCTTTAAACTTTTATCTTCAATAAACTTTACCTTGTAGCCTTTTTCTTCAAGGCATATTTTGTTTTTCTTTTTCTGTCCGATACATTGTGAAAGCGAACCGTAAGGCACAAAAATTTCAATTTCATTACTGTCGACAGATTTTAACTGTTCTGTAATTTTACTGAAATAGATTTCACTTTCGCAAAGTTCTTTGAACGCAGGATGATATGCTCCTGCAACATAGCCTTCTTCCACATTGCCCCCTGAATGAAGGCCTGTCCTGATTACTGCAATGTTATTATCTTCAAACATCAGAAGAAGCTTCGCACAAAGTTCAACTGTTTCTTCAAGGCTCATAACTTTATATTCGCCTGATTTGAATTTTTCTTCCAGAAGTGTGTTTTCAAGCACAATTGTGGGATAAATTCTCACAGTATCAGGCTTTAAGGCAATTATTTTTTCAGCAGTTTCCACGTCTTTTTCAAAAGATGATTTGTAAAGACCTGTCATCATCTGAAGCCCTGTTTCAAAGCCAAATTTTCTTAAAATTTTCACTGCTTTTTCCACATCGTGTGAAGTGTGACCTCTTAAATTGGCTTTCAAAACTTCTTCATCCATGCTCTGACAGCCAAGCTCAACGCTTGTCACACCGTAAGTTTTGAGAATTGTGCAGATTTCGTTGTCAATACAATCAGGTCTTGTGGAAATTCTGATGCCTTTGAAAAATCCTTCTTTAACAAAAGGATAAGCACTTTTCAAAAGCGTCAACATATAATTTCTTTCTATTGCAGTGAAACTTCCGCCGAAAAACGCAATTTCGCCCTGGTCTGACGGTGCTGTTTTTATTGCAATTTCGCAGGCTGAAACAACATCCTTTTCTGTGGGCAACGACGTTTTGCCCGAAATGCTTTTCTGATTACAGAAAGAGCAATTGTTGGGGCAGCCCTCATGGGGCACAAAAATACTTACGTTATAATTTTTCAAAGTCCCATCAGAGCAAGGGCTTCCCTTGCCGCCTCCTGTTCGGCATTTTTCTTTGATTTGCCGATACCTTTGCCGATTATGTTGCTGTTGAGATGCACTTCAACTTCAAACCTCTTATCGTGGTCAGGTCCGCTTTCACCAACCAACACATATTCAACCTTTTCTTCAGGATTTTTCTGAATAACTTCCTGAAGCTTTGTTTTATAATCTTTTGTTGAGCCATGGTTCTTTGCGTGTTTTTCAACGAAACGGAGCACAAACCTTTTGGCTTCATCAATTCCGCCGTCAAGGTAAATTGCAGCAATTATTGCTTCAAAAGCATCTGAATTTATTGAGGGCCTTTCCCTGCCGCCTGTAAGGTCTTCACCTTTGCCGAGAAAAAGAAATCTTGAAAGTTCAATTTCCTTTGAAAACTCGTAAAGAGCCTTTTCACACACAGTTGCAGCACGCAAACGTGTTAATTCACCTTCAGGCAAGGTAGAGTTTTTATAGTAATACTCTGCAGTGATAAATCCAAGCACACTGTCGCCTAAAAATTCAAGACGCTCGTTGCTGTCTTTTGGTGAATGCTTTTCGTTGGCAAAAGATGAATGTGACAAGGCTTTCAGAAGCAGGGTTTTGTCTTTGAAAGAATAACCGATTAAATTTTCAAATTCCTGCATCATGGCTTATTCCTCGTCTTCCATGCCTGCTGTGAGCTTTGCAATCTGACCGCAGACGTCTGCTTTATTGCATTCAATAGCCTGACGGATTGCGTTGAAAAATGCTCTTTCGTCAGATGAGCCATGGGCTTTTATAACAGTTTTTCTCACACCTAAAAGCGGTGCACCGCCGAATTCTTTATAGTCCATTGATGCTTTAAGCTCATTTACGCCGCCTTTAACAAGAAGATAACCGATTTTTGATACGATATTTTTTGTGAAAACACCTTTGACTTTGCTCATAAGTGATTTTGCAACGCCCTCATACATTTTAAGGATTATGTTGCCTGTAAAGCCGTTGCACACAACGCAGTTTGCCTTGCCGAAAGGAATATCGCGAGGCTCAATGTTGCCGATGAAATTAAGCTCTTTCATTTCGCTGAGAGCTTTATATGTTTCCTGCAGCACTTCGGGACCTTTTGTTTCTTCTGCGCCGATGTTTGCAAGGGCAATTGTAGGTTTTTTGAAGCCGATTATGTTTTTCATATAAATTTCTGACATCTGTGCAAACTGGATAAGGTTTTCTTTGTGACAGTCAATGTTTGCGCCGATATCCATTATCATGAAAGGCTCTGTGTAAGAAGGCATAATGCTTGCAATTGCAGGGCGTTTTATGCCTTTAATTCTTTTCACGATGAAAGTTGCACCCATAACAACAGCACCTGTTGAGCCTGCACTGACTACCGCATCGCCTTTTCCTTCAGCAAGAGCTTTGAATGCAACTGCCATTGAAGAATCTTTCTTTTCCCTGAGGATACATTTGGGGTTGTCGCTCATTGAGATTTCGCTTTCAGCCTCAAGAATTTCCATATCGTCAAGGTTTATGTTGTTTTCTTCAGCACATTTTCTGATTTTTTCGCTTTTACCCGCAAGGAGAATTTTAACTTTGAATTTATCAACAGCTTTTCTTGCACCTTTAAGTATTTCAAGGGGGGCATTATCTCCGCCCATTGCGTCAACTATAATTTTCATTTTCTCAATCCTTTCCCTGATATTCCTCAAGTCCGCGATTCGCGAGAAGTTCATATCTTAATTTTTTGTCTTTTACCTTTTCGCCAAGTGGTGGCAAAGCACCGAAATTAGCACCCATGGGCTGGAAATTTTCAACTTTTTCGTTTGAAATATATCTTGCCAGAGCACCAATCATTGTTTTTTCAGACGGCACAAATTCTTCTTTGCCCTGAATTTTATTTGCAGCATTTATGCCTGCCAGAATTCCTGATGAAGCAGATTCCATATATCCTTCAACGCCTGTTATCTGCCCTGCAAAGTAAAGCCCGCTTCTGTTTCTCATTTCATATGTAGGTTTAAGAAGCTGAGGTGAATTTATAAAAGTGTTGCGGTGCATAACACCGTAACGCAAAAATTCTGCATTTTTAAGAGCAGGAATGAGAGAAAAAACTCTTTTCTGCTCGCCGAATTTAAGGTTGGTCTGAAATCCCACAAGGTTATATGCACTGCCGGGTAAATTTTCTTTACGAAGCTGCAGAACTGCCCATGGTCTGTGGCCTGTTCTCGGGTCACGCAATCCCACAGGTTTCAGCGGTCCGAAACGCATTGTATCTGCTCCGCGGGATGCCATAATTTCAATGGGCATACAGCCTTCATACACATTTTTCTTCTTTTCAAATGTGTGAAGCTCCGCGCGCTCTGCATTTACAAGCTCGTTGTAAAAAATTTCGTATTCTTCCTTATTCATTGGGCAGTTGATATAGTCGCTTTCATCTCCGCGGTCATATCTTGACTGGCAGAAAGCACTTTCCATATCAATGCTGTCACCGCTTACAATAGGTGCTGCAGCATCAAAGAAACTTAAAAAACCACCTGTGAGTTTTTCAATTTCTTTTGCAAGATTTTCGCTGACCAAAGGTCCTGCAGCAACGATAACAATATCATTTTCAGGAATTTCAGTTACTTCCCCGTAAACAATTTCTATATTTTTATTCTGTTTTATTTTTTCAGTTACAAGAGATGAAAACTTGTCCCTGTCTACTGCAAGTGCACCTCCTGCAGGCACTGCACTCATAAGTGCACACTCAACTGTGAGAGAGCCAAGCCTTTTCATTTCTTCTTTGAGCATTCCTGCGGCAGAGCCTGTGCGTAAGGCTTTAAGGGAATTCGAGCAGACAAGCTCAGCAAAATTTTCCGACTTATGTGCGGGAGAAAATTTTACGGGTTTCATCTCGACGAGGCAAACCTCAATTCCTCTTTCTGCCAACTGCCACGCAGCTTCAACTCCTGCAAGACCTGCACCGATAACAATTGGTTTATTCTTCGGTAGTATCATTTTTCTTCTTCCTTGAAGCTTTTATTTCGTATGAACATCCTTCTGCAAGGCATCTTTTGATTGAGCCTGCAGTTTTAAAAAGTGATTTTCCGCATTCGGGGCATTTTTCGTCTGTAGGCTTATCCCATGTGACAAAATCACATTTCGGCCAGCTTGAGCAACCATAGAAAACTCTGCCCTTCTTTGAGTGCCTTTCAACAACTTCACTGCCGCATTTGGGACATGTTGCGTTTGTTTTTGTAACGAAGGGTTTTGTTGTTTTACATTCAGGGTAACCGGGGCAAGCAAGGAATTTGCCGAAACGTCCTGTTTTAACAACCATCATTTTTCCGCATTTTTCGCAGGGAATATCTGTAACATCTTCTTCAAGCTTGATTTTCACGCCCTGCATATCTGCTTTTGCCTTTGAAAGAGTTGCATCGAAATCATTGTAGAATGCGTGGAGCATCTGCACGTAATCTTCATCGCCTCTGTCAATAGCATCAAGGCTGTCTTCCATCTGTGCTGTATATTTTACGTTTACGATTTTTGGGAAATGCTCTTTGAGAAGCTTTGTTGTTGCTTCGCCCAATTCTGTGGGAGAAAGCACTTTGCTTACGCGTTTTACATATTCACGTTTTACAATCGTTGTTACAATTGTGGCATAAGTGCTGGGTCTGCCAACGCCGTTTTCTTCAAGGGCTTTGATTAATGTTGCTTCTGAATACCTTGCAGGTGGCTGAGTAAAGTGCTGATTGCCTGCAAGCTCTTTTAATTTAACATTGTCACCTTCCTTAAGTTCAGGAAGTTGTGATGCTTTCTTTTCATCGTCTGTTTTTTCTTCATAGAGTGCTGTGAAACCATCAAATTTCACACTATAGCCTGATGCAGTGAAAACGCAGTATTCGCCTAAATTTTCACCGTTGGCTGTGATATCAACTTTCATTGTGTTGAGAACACTTGAAGCCATCATTGAAGCAATAAATCTCTGCCAGATAAGGTTATATATTTTATACTGGTCTGAAGTAAGTGAAGATTTAACCTGCTCGGGAGTAAGCGAAGGAAGAGTGGGACGGATTGCTTCGTGACCATCCTGAGCTGAACTTCTTGATTTGAAGTATCTGGGTTTTTCAGGAAGGTATTTTTCACCATAGGTTGCAAGAATAAAATCATTCGCCTGACTTCTTGCTTCTTCTGAAATACGCAGTGAGTCTGTTCTCATATAAGTGATAAGACCCATTGAGCCCTGACCCTTGATATCAACGCCTTCGTAAAGTTCCTGTGCAATACGCATTGTTCTCTGCGCCTGGAATCCAAGTCTTCTTGATGCTTCCTGCTGAAGTGTTGATGTGATAAAGGGAGGTACGGGATTTTTCTTTTTAGTGCCTTTTTTAACTGATGTAACAACGTATTTTGCACCATCAAGGCGTTGGAGATATTTATCTGCCTGCTCTTTTGATGTGATTTCAACTTTGCCTGTTTCGTCACCGTAGAAAGATGCAGGGAAAACTTTTCTTGAAGAAGTTGTAAACTTTGCGTCAAGTGTCCAGTATTCTTCGGGCACAAATTTTCTGATTTCTTCTTCTCTGTCAACAATAAGTCTTACTGCCACACTCTGCACACGTCCTGCAGAAAGACCTCTGCGGATTTTCTGTGACACAAAGGGGCTTAATTTATAACCAACAAGTCTGTCAAGAATTCTTCTTGCCTGCTGTGCATTTACAAAGTCCATATCAACCTTGCGTGGATTTTTCATACCTGCCTGAACGCCTGATTTTGTGATTTCATTGAAAGTTACACGGTTTTCATCATTCAGGTCAAGTCCTAAAACTGTTGCAAGATGCCATGAAATTGCTTCTCCCTCACGGTCGGGGTCGGCTGCGAGAATAACAGCTTCGCTTTTTGCTGCTTCTTCTTTCAGTTCTTTGACTAATTTTTCTTTGCCTTTGATAATTGCATATTTAGGAGCAAAGTCATTTTTTACGTCAACGCAGAGCCTTGCAGCAGGCAAATCTCTCACGTGACCCATTGAAGCCATAACTTCATAGCCGCTGCCAAGATACTTTTTTATATTTTTTGCCTTTGCAGGCGATTCAACAATTACAAGTTTGGACATTTTGCCTTCTCCTTATTTTCTTCTGTATTTTTTGCCGCTGTCGGAAACCACGAGACCTTCCATTTCCAGCTGTGTAAGGCTTACCATAATTCTGCCAACACTCAGCGACGGAATATTTCTTGTTATATCATCAATGTGCATAGGCTTATCTGATAAAACCTTATACACAGTTTCTGCATTTCCTGTAAGTTTTAAAACTTCATTTTTTGTTTCTTTAGTTTCTTTTATTTCTTTATTATCTTTTGTTTCAATCTGTTTTTTGTGAGATGTTTTTGTTACTGCTGAAAAATCAATCTCCCCTGCTGATTCATATAAAGGTGAAGAATCAATTTTGCTGTAATCAAGCAAACCGGGGCGGGTAAATTCAAAAACAGATAAAACATCTGAACACGAATAAACGGGAATAGCATTGAATCTGCGTAACAAATCAATAGTGCCTGTGTTTTGGGAATCAAGCACATTTACGGACACCGCAAACACTTCACGGCCTTGCTCCAAAGCACATTTTGCAGTAATAACAGAGCCGCTTTTTATAGGACATTCAACCACCACAACACCATAACTGAGGCCTGAAATAATTCTGTTTCTCACCGGGAAATAAGACGCATGAGCAGGTGTTGCAGGTGGATGCTCTGTAATAATCAGACCTTTTCTGAGTATGTCTTTTTTAAGATTTTCTGCCGAATCGTGATATTTTGCCATAAAACCACAACCGAGCACGGCTACTGTTTCGCCGTCACCATTAAGTGCACCAAGATGCGAAGCACCGTCAATTCCGAAAGCACCGCCGCTGACAACAACGGCTCCGCTTTTCACAAGCGAATAAGACAATCTGTGCGCCGTAGTAAGACCTGCCTTGGTGGCATTTCTTGTGCCCACGATTGCAATTGTCATTCTGTCTTTTAATATATCCGGATTTCCGTAGTAATAAAGCACCAATGGGAAATTACGTATTTGACGGAGTTTTTCGGGATATTTTTCCGAATCGGGCGTAAGCACTCTGCAGCCGCATTTACGGCAATCTTCAATAACCTGATCTATCACTTCAAGGGGAGTTTCTTTCAGTTTTTGAAGCTGCAGTTTTGTAAAAACGCCTGAACGCCCCCTGTCTTCCGGGGATGCAAAGTATATTTCCTTTGCAGTTTTATAATATGCAACAATTTCATCTGTTTTTACGCCTGTGCCCAATGCTTTCTGAAGCCATATCCAATAGGCTTTATCATTCATCTGAGCACCTCCCACATTGCAATGCAGGCAGCCATGGAAGCATTGAGTGATTCTGCCCTGCCCTGCATGGGAATAGTAACTTTCATTGTACATCTGTCTGCAGTTGTTTGCTGTATACCATTACCCTCGTTGCCGATTATAAGAAAAACACCGCCTGAAAGGTCTGCTTTGTTTATTTTTTCTGCTGAAGAATCAACAACAGTTGCTACTGTTTTTATATTTTTATCTTCAGAAAAAGAAAACAATTCATCTATATCTGAAATTCTTGCAAAAGGCAGACGGAAAAGCGAACCCATTGAAGCGCGCTGTGCTTTCGGGTTGAAAACATCGCAGCAGGAAACAAGCACTGCACCTTTTATACCCAATGCTTCTGCCGTTCTTGCTACTGCACCTAAATTTGACGGGTCCTGAAGATTTTCAAGCACAACATATTTTCCATCAGGCAAAAAAGACGAAAGAGTTGTTTCGTTTTCAGTGTTTCTGCATCTTGCAAAAACACCTTGTGTTGATTCAGTATCCCGCAATTTTTCTGCGATTTCTGTTGAAACTTCGTAGACAGCTTCTGCTACTGAAGAAATATAATCAATTTCTTCAGTAAATTTTTCATAAGCCTGAGATGTGTAGAACAGTTCAAGGATTTCAACACCTGATTTTGCCGCATCAAAGCAAAGACGTGCGCCTTCAATAGCAAATGTGCCTGTTTTCTTCCTTTCTTTTGAAGAAGAAACAAGCTTTGAAAACTGTTTGATTTTAGGATTCTGCACAGAAATTATCTTTTCCAAAACAACTTTCCTCCTCAAAAAAATCCGTTGCAATTAAAAACAACACTTTTCCACTATATAATAGTATACAGTACATTATACCAAACTTTTATGCAATAAACAATAGAAAAAGTAAAAAAAATTGCACCCGCATTTCTGCAGGTGCAAATCAAGCTTATTTAAGTGCTTCTTTAGCTTTTTCTGTAAGAGCTGTGAAAGCTGCGGGATCAGCGATTGCGATTTCTGAAAGCATTTTTCTGTTAAGGTTGATGTCTGCTTTCTTGAGACCGTTCATGAATGATGAGTAGTTCATACCATTCATTTTGCAAGCTGCTGAAATTCTTGTGATCCAGAGGCGGCGGAAATCACGTTTCTTCTGCTTACGACCGATGTAAGCATACTGACCTGATTTCATAACTGCCTGTTTAGCTGTTTTAAAAAGCTTGCTCTTTGAGCCATAGTAGCCTTTAGCTGCTTTAAGAACTTTATTTCTTCTTTTGCGCGTCATTGTAGCGCCTTTAATACGTGCCATTGTCTATACCTCCTGTAATTAATTCCTCAATATTATTTGTAAGGGATAAGTTTCTTGATCTGCTTAACGTTTGTTACGTCAGCAACAGTTGTTTTACGAAGATTTCTCTTACGTTTAGTTGTTTTCTTATTGAGGATGTGTGACTTATAGGCATGACCACGCATGGGTTTGCCGTTTTTTGACATTTTGAATCTTTTCTTTGCACCGCTGTGCGTCTTGATTTTAGGCATTTTTATTTCCTCCTTAATAATTACTTACCTGATTTGGGGGCAAGGAACATAAGCATTGAACGTCCCTCTACCTTTGCCGGCTTTTCAACGTTTGCATTTTCGTTGAGTGCTTCAGCAAATTTCTGCATAGGAACAAGACCTAATTCAGTGTGAGCCATTTCGCGGCCTCTGAAACGGATTGAAACCTTGACCTTGTTGCCCTGTGCAAGGAATTTTTTTGCATGGTTAACTTTAGTTTCAAAGTCGTGCGTGTCAATGTTAAGAGAGAGGCGGATTTCCTTAATTTCGATAACACGCTGGTTTTTCTTAGCCTCTTTTTCACGTTTTGCCTGTTCAAAACGATATTTTCCGTAGTTGATGATTTTGCAGACAGGCGGCTGTGCCTGAGGAGCAATCTTAACTAAGTCAAGTTCTCTTTCCTCAGCGATTTTAAGCGCTTCTGCTGCTGACATAATGCCAAGCTGTTCACCGTCGTCAGTAATTACTCTGACTTCTTTATCACGGATTTCCTCATTGATTTGCAGTTCTTTTGTACTAATGTTAAAGCACCTCCAAAAAAAAAAATCGCGGCACGAAAATTCGCCCGCAACACGCAAAACGGCACAAGTACACCGTTTGAATAACGTATTGACCTTCGTACGAAACTTAAGTTCCCGCAGGTGAGAGCGATTTCGCTTCTACTTCAATGTGCAGATATGATACCACATCGTTTAACTTTTGTCAATAGTTTTTGATAAAAAATTCAAAAATACTCTTGCACAACTAAAAACAGTGTGATAATATTACCTTAACAATTATATAAGGGGTGTTTGAAAATGTCAAGTTCTATTTCCGGAAGATGCGAAAACAAGAACAGTATGGCAAAAAACATACTGATTGTGTTGCTCGGCGCATTGCTTATGGGCTTTTTGTGGAGAGTACGCGGCACAAACGGCTGGGGCTCATCATGGGGTCTACTAAATGCAGGTGCAATATTCTCACTTTTCGTAGCCACAATAATCGGCGACAGAAAGAAAAATTCACTTGAGTGGATTGGTATTTCTTCTCTCGCTTTTATGCTCACAGTACCTACATGGGGCACTTTCTTAGACCAGATAACAGGCGTTATTTCTTCTTCAATCACAGACGAAGCAGGCAACGTAATAGAAGGCTACCGTTATATTCCCGTAGCATCAGGCGTGGGCATAATGCTTATTTTAGGCTTCGGACTTGCTACTCTCTGGGGAATTATGCTTGGCAGAAGTTTAAGCGACAGACGATGGAGAATAAAAGATTTTGTGCTTCTTATTGCAGTTTTCTTTGCAGCGATGTACGTTTCCCGTGCAACACTTGCACACACTCTCACAGAAATCATTCAGCCTCAGGCTCTTGATCTTTTCAAGGAAGGTCTTTTAAAGCAGGGCATAGTTACTGAAGAAAACTTTGAAAGCATCTACAAAGTTTATATGGAGCATTTTGACGATATGTCATGGGCAAAGAAAATCATGGGCGGCAGAAACTATTTCGCATTTGTTGAAACAATTTCAATTGCCATCGGCGGTATTGCTTCAATGATAGTCACAAGATTTTTAATCGGCGACAAAACTGCAGCAAACATGGGCTTTATCACATCAGCTTCATTTGCTTTTGCAATCACAGCAGCCGACATTTTCTTCTACTTCGGCGACGGCGGATACCACGGCACACAGGGCTTGTTTGTTTACAAAAACGTTGCTCCCTGGTCATGCTGGGAATATTTCACAGGCTTCATTGCAGGTATTTTCATCACATCAGCAGTCCTTTATTACAAAAATAAAATGGGCAAGGATGTTTACGAAAAAGCATTCCTTACAGCACCTTCAAAAGCAAACGACCTGCTTGTTTTCCTTTTAGGCTTTGTGGTTGTAATCGGCATAAACATTGTGCGTCCTGTGCTTGACAGACTTGAAGACACAAAATTCCATATTCCTGCAATTATCCTTGCACTTATCGGCGCAGTTATTTTCATTGTGCTTTCAATCAAAAAATACGGCATCGGTCTTGAAAACACAACTCAGGTTTCATTCTCCTATAAAACTCTCCTGATTATGATTACATACATATTCTGCATTTATATGTTCACTGACTTTGAAACAAAAGGTGCAAACATTCTTTCAATTACATCATTCCATAACATTGCAATGGTAATTTCATTTGTAATACTTGCAATTTACTTTGCAATAAACACAAAGAAAACCCTGAAAGACAATAAATAAAAAACATAAAAATTCTCCCTGAATCCACACGGGTTCAGGGAGTTATTTTATTCAGCTTTCAATCAAAGCAAGGCATTGAGAAATCCGAAAAGTAAGTCGAAAAGACTTATGAAAAATTCACCGAAAGAATCCATAAAAGTACGGCCTACAACAACTTCACATTCTGCAAGCAAATCGCCGTCATACGTGTACACTTCAATAGTTGTACTGCCCTCTCTTATGCCTTCAATATAAATTTTGCCGTTATCAACATAACAAGTGGCAATATCTCTGTCGTCAGAAATAGCATAAACATCCTTGAAAGTTGCATTATTAGGTGTAATTACAGGTCTTACAGAACTTTCCTTACCTACACCTACTGTCACTTTGCTTCTTGACAATCTGACGCTTTCAACATCAATTTCTTTATATTCAAAGGTAAATGTTTCATCAATAATTTTTGTTACTGTAAATGTATCATTATTCAGAAATGATTCGTATCTGAGGTCTGAATACTGACGCAATTTATAAGTCTGAATATATCCGTTTGCATCAAGAGTTACTGTGTATGTAAGATAAATCATGTTGCCGGATTCGAAAGGCAGAACTGCGTCGAAAGTCATAACTTCATTGCCGTTTTTATCCACTGAATACTTTGCGCCCTTGTAAGTAAGGCCATCTCTTTTAATATCTCTGTTAACACTGAAAACATCTACAAACATACTTCTGCCGTTAACATAATGTTCAGGGTAAGCATCACCGTATACAAAGTGGTCTTCATCCCATTCGTCATAACTGTCTTCCCATTCAAGCATATCCATTGTAAATTGTCTGTCCGCAGATGTAAGGCCCGAAAAGTCACCTGTAATGCTTTCTGTACCCTGCGCTCTTACTTTGATAACATCTTCTTTTGCCGATGTGTCAATATTGCACTGCTCATAATAACGCAATATATCTCTTGCAGAGCTTGAAGAACTGATTGCAGACGATGCAATTGTGAACACCGAAGTGAAAACCACAACACAAAGCAGAATTGCTAAGACTTTTGATATTTTTCTCATAAATATTCCTCCTTTTTATAATTCTATTTTAGCACTTAATGTATATTTTTGCAACACTTATTTTTTACGCAAAAAAGCCTGAACCAATTCGCCGAGTGTTGGTTCAGGCTTTTATTATAACTTTAGATTATCAGAAAATGAGGAATATTGAAAAAATTCTTTCAAAGAAAGCAACGATCATATCCCAGAAAGTGTATGTAACAACAACTTCACATTCTGCAAGGAAATCGCCGTCGTATGAATAAACTTCAACAATTGTTGAACCTCTGCCTGTTGCATAAATGCAAACATCGCCGTCTCCATCAACATAAACATCTGCAACATCACAGTCGTTTGAGAATGCATAAACGCCTTTGTATGTTGCGTTGTCAGGTGAAACATAAGGTGTGATGTAAACTTCTTCATCCTTTTTGAGTTCAACATAGTTTGCTGACAATTCGATACCTGTTGCATTGACTGTTTTGTAAACAAATTTGTATGTGTCAACAATTGTATCTGTTACTGTAAATGTTTTGCCGAATGCTGATTCAAATGCAATTTTTGAAACCTGCTTGAGTGTGTAAGACTTGATGTATCCGTTTTTTGCAATTACTGCAGTGTATGTAAGTGTGTTTGTGTCGCCGTCACCAAGGTCTTCAACGCAGACAAAGGTAAATGTTTTATCGCCATTTCTGCTTTCTGAAAGCTTTGCACTCTTGTAGGTAAGATCCCATCTCTTTATATCTCTGTTGATACTGAAGAAGTCAACGAATTCGCTTCTGCCGTCAACGTAATAATCTTTGTAAGCATCGCCGTAGAAATAGTAATCATATTCTTCTTCAAGATAAAAATCTTCCCATTCATATTCGTCTATTGTTGCTTTTACATCATCTGCAGTAAGTGAAGAAAAATCTGCAACAACTTCATATGTTGCATAGTTTTCCGCTTTGATAACATCTTCTTTTGCTGATGTATCAATGTTGCTCTGTTCATAGAAGCGGAGCATATCTCTCGCTGAACTTGTAGAACTGATTGCTGACGGTACAATTGCAAAAACTGATGCAAAAACCACAACAGACAGCAATACTGCCATAATTTTTGTCATTTTCTTCATAACAAAATCCTCCTTGTTTTTAGTACTTTAATTTTACCACTGTAGATACATTTTTTCAATACATTTTTCGAAATGTATTGAAAATTTAAAAAATTCTGAAAATTTTTTACACTTATTGATTTTGTAAACTCGTAGTGCTATACTTATCTGCATAAAAGGAGATGTTTTTATGAGTGAATGTAATTGCGTGAAAAGCGATTTATCACTTATTGATGAAGTGCTTGAAAAATACAAGAAAATACCCGGCAGTCTTATTACAATCCTGCAGAAAGCTCAGGAAATTTACGGCTTTCTTCCCACTGATGTAATTTATCACATTGCCGAGGAAACCGGCTCAACTCCCGCGAAGGTTATGGGGGTTGCAACTTTTTATACACAGTTCAGATTCCGTCCTGTGGGCAGATATCTTATCATGCTCTGTCAGGGCACTGCCTGCCATGTAAACGGCTCTGAAAAAATCGCAAAAACTATAAAAGACGAGCTTGGAATTTCAGACGGCGAAACAACTGACGACGGACTTTTCACGCTGAAAAACGTTGCGTGCCTGGGCTGCTGCAGCCTTTCACCCGTTATGATGATAAACGAAGAAACTTACGGCTCGCTCACACCTGAAAAAGTGAGAAAAATTCTCAACGAGCTTAAGGAGGCTGCACAATGAAAATAGCAGTAGGTCAGGGCTCTTGCGGAATTGCTGCAGGTGCAGGAAAAGTTTATTCTGCCATTGAAAGCCTGCTTGAAGACAAACAGATTCTTACCATAACAGGCTGTGTGGGAATGTGCTTTTTAGAGCCGATTGTTGATATTTATGATAACGATAACAAACTCCACCGCCTTGTTAAAGTAAAAGAAGAAGACGCTGAAAACATCGTAAAGGCAGTAGAAGAAAAAGATTTTTCCTATGTGGAAAATATTTTAATTTCAGCAGAAGACGAATCTTTCCTTGAAAAACAGACGAGAATCGCACTTCGTAACTGTGGTAAAATAAACCCTGAAAAAATAGAAGATTATATAAAAAACAGCGGTTATGAAGCAATAAAAAAAGTGCTCACCTCAATGTCGCCTGAAGAAGTTATTGACGAAATTAAAGTTTCAGGTTTAGCAGGTCGTGGCGGTGCAGGATTCCCCACCTGGTTTAAATGGAATGCTGCAAGGCAGTCAGAGGGGAAAGAAAAATATCTCATCTGCAATGCTGACGAAGGCGACCCGGGGGCATTTATGGACAGAGCCGTTATTGAAAGCGACCCTCACACTTTAATTGAAGGTATGCTTATCGGTGCTTATGCCATAGGTGCAAAGGAATGTATTGTTTATGTAAGAGCCGAATATCCCCTTGCCATTGTAAGGCTTGAAAACGCTATAAAGCAAGCCGAAGAAAAAGGCTTTATCGGCAAAAATATTCTCGGCACAGCTTTCAGCTGTACATTCAGAATCAAAGCAGGTGCAGGTGCATTTGTATGCGGTGAAGAAACTGCTCTCATTGAATCCCTTGAGGGCGAAAGAGGTATGCCAAGATTAAAACCGCCTTTCCCTGCTCAGGCAGGATACTGGCTGAAGCCCTCGAATATAAACAACGTTGAAACTTTCGCAAACGTTGCCTGGATTATTAACAATTCAGGCGAAGAATTCAGCAGGCTCGGCACTGAAAACAGCAAGGGCACAAAAGTTTTTGCTCTGACAGGCAAAGTAAAACGCGGCGGTCTTGTTGAAATTCCCATGGGTAAAACATTACGCGATGTAATTTTTGACATCGGCGGCGGAATTAAAGATAACAAAAATTTCAAAGCTGTTCAGCTTGGCGGTCCTTCAGGTGGTTGCATACCCGAAAAACTCCTTGACACAGTTATTGACTACAAAGAGCTGTCTGCAACAGGTGCAATTATGGGTTCAGGCGGTATGGTTGTTATGGACGACAGCACCTGCATGGTGAATATGGCAAAATTCTTCCTTGATTTCACCACAAAGGAATCATGCGGTAAGTGCGTGCATTGCAGAATCGGAACAAAAAGAATGTATGAAATTCTGGAAAGAATCGTTTCAGGTAAAGGCGAAAGCGGAGATATTGAACTGCTTGAAGAATTGTGCTACGGCATAAAAGACGGCGCTCTCTGCGGACTTGGTCAGACTGCACCTAACCCTGTGCTGACCACAATAAAATATTTCAGAGATGAATATGTTTCTCACATAGAAGAAAAAAGATGCCCTGCAAAAGAATGTGCAGATTTATTGACTTATTCTATTAATAAAGACAAGTGCGTTGGTTGCTCGCTCTGCTCTAAAAAATGCCCTGCGAATGCAATTTCAGGTGAAATTAAAAAGACCTTTGAAATTGACAACAACTTGTGCATTAAATGCGGACAATGCAAATCAGCCTGCAGATTCGGCGCAGTTGAAGTTATATGAAAGGGGTGGAGAAATTGGAAAAAGTCAGATTGATTATTGACGGCAAAGAAATTTTTGCTGATAAAAACTCAACTATTCTCAATGCTGCAAAAGAAAATAACATTGAAATACCAACTCTCTGCTACCATGAAAACGTAGCTCTCTATGGTGCTTGCGGAATATGCACCGTTGAAGCAGAGGGTATGCCAAAATTAATGCGTGCGTGCTCACAGAAAGTGCAGGAAGGAATGGTAATTCACACCGATTCCGAAAGAGTGAAAAAATCAAGAAAAATTGCACTTGAACTTCTTATGAGCGACCACACAGGCGATTGCCTTGGCCCTTGCAGACTTAACTGCCCTGCAGGTACAGATTGTCAGGGTTATGTGAAACTTATCGCAGAAGGAAAATTTCACGAAGCAGTAAAGCTTATCAAAGAAAAACTTCCACTGCCCGCTTCAATCGGCAGAGTGTGCCCTCACCCTTGCGAAACTGCCTGCAGAAGGCAGATGGTGGAAGAGCCCATTTCTATTGCATATTTAAAGGCGTTCTGTGCTGACGAAGATTTGAAAGCAGACACTTTCAGACCAGAAGTTCAGCCTGACACAGGCAAAAAAGTTGCAATCATCGGCGGTGGTCCTGCAGGTCTTACAGCCGCATATTTCCTTAGAATAAAAGGTCACAGCGTAACAATTTTTGATGCCATGGAAAAAATGGGCGGAATGCTCCGCTACGGCATACCTGAATACAGATTGCCGAAAAAAGTTCTCGATAAAGAAATCGAGCAGATTGCCTGTCTTGGCGTTGAAATGAAAAACAACGTAAAAATCGGCGAGAATATTTCTTTTGAGCAGATAAAAAATGACTATGACGCAGTTGTTGTTGCCATAGGTGCCTGGTCGAGCCTTTCTGTAAGATGCAAAGGCGACGACCTTGAGGGCGTTATGGGCGGAATTGGTTTTTTGAGAAAAGTTGCTCTTGGCGAAGAAACAAATATGGGTAAAAAAGTTGCAGTTGTAGGCGGCGGTAACACAGCAATGGACGCTGCACGCACTGCTGTAAGGCTCGGTGCAGAAGAAGTTTATGTGATTTACAGAAGAACAAGAAACGAAATGCCTGCCGAAAAAATTGAAATCGAAGAAGCTGAAGAAGAAGGCGTAACTTTCAAATTTCTTACCAACCCTGACGAAATCATGGGAGAAAACGGAAAGGCAAACAAAATCAAACTTCAGGTTATGGAATTGGGCGAGCCTGATTCAAGCGGAAGACGCTCACCTGTGGCTGTTGAAGGAAAATTTGAATTTATAGACGTTGACACAGTTATTATGGCAATAGGTCAGAAAGTGAATGTGTCAGGGTTTGAAGAAATTGAACTTAATTCAAAAGGCATAATTTCTGCTGATGAAAGAACTTTCAGAACAAACATCGAAAACGTTTTTGCTGTTGGCGATGCCACAAACAAAGGCGCATCAATTGCAATTGCAGCAATCGGCGAAGCTGAAAAAGCATCAAAAGTAATTGACGGCTACCTTCTGGGCATGGAAATTCCTTACAGAAAGCCTTTTGTTTCTGAAAAAGAAGTTACTGCGGAAATGTTTGCAGATAAAGAAAAAATCTCACGTGCAAAAATGCCTGTAAGAAGTGCAGATGAAAGAAAGAACGATTTTAAAGAAATAACCCTTGGCTTCACAAAAGAAGAAGCAATGAAAGAAGCATCACGTTGCCTTGAATGCGGTTGCCATGATTATAAAGATTGCAAGCTGATTGAATACGCAAATTGGTATGACATCAACCCTGCACGTTTCAAGGGCGAAAAAAATATACATGAAACTGAAAGAAAGCTCGTTTCAATTGAACGCAACAATTCAAAATGTATTCTTTGCTCGCTCTGCGTAAGAACCTGCGACGAGGTTGTGAAAAAAGGCGTTCTCGGCCTTGTGGGCAGAGGTTTCACAACAACAATCAAGCCTGAATTTCAGGGTGACGAAATTCTCGCATTCTGCAAAGATTGCAAAAAGTGTGCAGAAGTCTGCCCCACAGGCGCGTTGAAAATATTATAATTTACCGCACATTTGTGGCTGTGTCGTAGAGGACGGGTTGCCCGTTCCGTCATAAATCTGCTGAAAATTTCGCGGGCGCCGAAACGACGCCCCTACGATGTTAAATTTAATTGAACTATAAATTATAATTTAGTGTAGAATGCAGAATGCAAAATGCAGAGTTTCGGGTCTGCGACGCTATTATGTTTGGGTGTGGGCTTTGCCCACCCGCAATTTTGCACTCTGCACTATGCACTTTGCATTCAAATTATAATTTATAAAAAACAAAAACACATCAGGAGTTTAAAAATAAAACTTCTGATGTGTTTTTTTCAGATAGCGATTTACTGATTTTAAAAAAATCATCTGCTTTCAACCATTTTTGCGTCGGCAATATACAGGTTGTTAATCCTTTACTTTAAATTTTCAGCAAGTATCTGTTCAGGCTTTTCAACAATCTCAAAACTACAGTTTTCAAGATATATTGTATTTGCATTAACATAATAATAATCACCAATTACAATTACCTGCTGCCCGCTTTGCAGTTGATTCGTTACAAAATTAAGCTGATCATCTTCATAATAAGCACAAACCCGCAAATCTGACGTATACAGATATTGGTCATTTTCATCCGATACATTTATGGAAACGTCCTCGTATTCTATTCTGACATAATTCTCATTAATATAATCAATTGTGCAAGGAAGTTCTATTCTTAAACGGTAAGGCCCGTATTTTTCTTTTGCTGCCACAGAATTCTTTTTGTCATCCTCAAGAATTCCTATTATGCCTGTTGCCGTATCAATTACCTTTACTTCTTTCTCCACAGGAGTAGTTGATTGTGATGTTGATATTGTAGACGTCGGTGTAACCATTACACACGCAAATAAAATAATTGACAACACGCCGACTATCGCCAAAACAATAAGCGCAGTCTTTCCGCAACCACCTCTGGATTTCCCATCTTCTTCATAATAATATGGCTTTGTGGGTTCAGGAACATCAGATTTTTCCGGTGCCTCATCAGTTGTTTTTTTATCTTCTTTTTTAAGTACAAAGCCACAATGAATACAACTTTCTATTGTATCAGATATTTCTTTTCCGCATTCAGGACAATTGATAATAGCCATATTTATTTCTCCTTTTACACCATTTTATCTATACTTTCTTTTTTGTAAATTCTACTTTATTTCTCATACAAAGTCTAGTACAACTCGGCGAGTTACACACTGTCATGCCATCTTTTCAAGAGACTGAAGGGTGACTTCATATTTTGTGTCTTCCCCTGAATTGAATCTTTCCATTTCTTCCATCATATAATAAGCCATTCGCTGTGGTTCTTTGCCTGTGCTTCCTGCAATGTGCGGAGTGAGAATTGCATTACGGCACCAGAAAAGGGGACAGATATACGGACACAATTCATCCTTGATAACATCAGCAACAACCGTTCCTGACGGATGACGGAGAAGCCACATTGCAAGGGCAAATTCTTTAACCTGTGCTCCCCTGCCTGTGTTGATGAAAGTTGCATTTTTCTTCATTTTTTTGAAAAGTTTTCCGTCGAAAATATTTTTAAGTTCAGGTTTATTGGCAAGGTGGTTGCTGATAACGTCACATTCACTGAAAAGAGTTTCCATATCAACAAGGGTAACACCCAATTCTTTTGCTGTTTCTTCAGGCACAAAGGGGTCGCAGGCATAAACTTCCACATCAAGGTCTTTCAGTTTTTCTGCCACCATTTTTCCTATTGCACCAAGTCCCACAAGACCCACCTTGCAGCCGAAATTGCCTGTTGCGGAATTGGCATGGGCAAGTGCACGTAAAGGAAGCAGGCGGTAACTTTTTGCAGATTGGAAATAACCTTTTGCGGCAAGTGTTATCTGAGCAAAAGTATATTCTGCAACAGGCACTGCGTTTGCGGCAAATGCGCTGAAAATTTTCACTCCGCTTTCAAGAAAAGGTCTTGCAAAATACTGCACTGTGCCTGCTGAATAAAAAACAGCTTTAAGATTGGGCATATATTTTGCAATTTCTTCCTTTGTGAAGCACGGCATACCCCATGTTGAAAAAGCAATTTCACAATCTTTGAGAAATTCTGCATTTTCTTTGAGATTTTTATGATTTATTTTTCCCGAAAGCTCACCATAACTGCCCAGTTTTTCCAACACTTCAGGCGTGTAAACTTTTGAAAACTGACGTTCATTTGTGCCAAAAAGTGCTATTTTCATTTATCTGACAACCTCTCTTTTTTCTGCACAGGGCAAAACTGTTGTGTAATTATCTGCTGTAGTCAAAATCGCAGTTTTTAAGAAATTCCTTTGCCATTAATGTTGCGCCCACCTGATTGGGGTGAATTCTGTCCCACGCGATATATGATGAATGACGGATTTTGCAATAATCTTCATACATTTTCTGAAAATCAACAAAAATACAGCCGTATTTTTCTGCAAGTTTTCTGCAGATTTCAACATATTCATCCATTCTTTTTCTCATCATATCTTCACGCAAAGGCTCCATAATATAGGGTGTGAGAATGAAAATGCCTTTCACTTTATCTTTCACACGAAGAATCATTTCTTCAAGATTTTTTTCGTATTCATCGGGAAGCACACAAATTTCAGGCATTGCAGGGCAGTCAAACTGACGCCACACATCGTTGATACCTATGCAGATTGAGACCCAGTCAGGGTTGAGATTTACAACATCTCTGTCAAATCTTCCCAGCAAATCGCGGCTTGTGTTGCCTGATATACCTGAGTTTGTAACTCTCACTTTAATTTCAGGGTAATAAACCGCAAGCATATTTTCAATCACTCTTACATAGCTTCTTCCCACATTATCAAAAAGCCCTTCACCTACAGGCTGCTCACTGCCCATATCAGTAACAGAGTCACCTGCAAAAACAATTCTGTCCATATTTTCAAAAATCATTTTTATTACCTCATCTGCTGTTTTCATTCCACGGATAAACATTTTCAGGCTCTGCCGAAAAAGTCATAGTTTCTTTTGTCGCAATATTTTTAAATGAGATTTCTCTGCAGAAAAGCCCCATATTTTTCACATTGTCCTTTGCGCCGTATTTGCCGTCACCTACAAGGGGCATTTTACGTGAAGAAAACTGCACTCTTATCTGATGTGTCCTGCCTGTGTGAAGATGAATTTTCACAATTGAAATTTCATCTCGTTTTTCAATCACTTCATATTCAAGACTTGCTTTTTTGACACCTTTACGCTCTTTTTTCACAACGAAGGATTTATTTTTTCTTGAATCTTTAAAAAGCAAATCGTGAAATTCACCCTTATCTTCTTCGGGACAACCGTAAACTGCGGCAATGTATTCTTTTTTAAATTCACCTGACTGCATCTGACGTGTTAAATCTGCGGCAGTTTTCTGATTTTTCGCAAACACCATCACTCCGCCCACATTTCTGTCAAGACGGCTGATAACGAAAATTTCACTGCCTGTTTTTTCTTTCAGAATTGACACTGCGTTTTCTTCCTTTTCGGAAAACTGCGAAAGTATTTCAGGCGGTTTTACAATAACCGCAACATTTTTATCTTCGTACAGAATTTTCATGTCATACGTTTACCTTTGCGTATTCTTCTTCAAGCCATTTCTGTGCTTCATCTTTACCTTCAGGAGAAAAATCAAAATCCTTTGATACGATTTTTTCTTTTTCAACTTCGCCCAGAGCCTTATATGTAACTGCATATTCTGCACGCACAACATTATCTTCATCGTGCTTTGCGATTCTCACGCAGTAACGAAAGCTGTCGTCAGTAATATTTGTTTTGTTTCCGATAGGTGCAGAGCCGTAAAAAGGGTTTACTCCCCCACCGATATCCATAGCACCTTTAAGATAATCAAAACGCTGAACAATTATTTTACTCATAACAAAAATCCTTTGCAAATTTATTAATAAAATTATATATTATACTTTAAACTTTGTCAATTTTATGTTATAATAAACTGATATACTTTCGGGAGGTTTTCCTATGATTCTTTTGACTATAGACGGCAACAGCCTTTTAAACCGTGCTTTTTACGGAATCAAACTTTTAAGCAACAAGAAAGGTCAGTTCACAAACGCAATTTACGGCTTTATGAAAATGCTGATAAATCTGCGTGAAGAAGTAAACCCTGACGCTGTTGTTGTGGCTTTTGACAGAAAAGCTCCCACTTTCAGGCATGAGATTTATTCGGAGTATAAGGCAGGCAGAAAGCCTATGCCTGAAGAACTTTTTTCTCAGATGCCTATTGTAAAAGAACTCATATCCCTTTTAGGGTACAAGATAATTGAACTTGACGGTTGGGAAGCAGACGATATTCTCGGCACACTGGCTTCCGGTGCAACAGAAAACGATTTCTGCTTTATTGCTACAGGTGACCGCGACAGTCTGCAGTTAATCGACAAAAATGTAAACGTGCTCCTTGCCACAACAAAAATGGGCAATGTACGTTATGACACTTGTGCGTTGATGGAAGAATACGGTGTTACTCCCCCACAGATGATTGAAATAAAAGCTTTGCAGGGCGACACTTCCGACAATATTCCGGGTGTTGCAGGAATAGGTCCGAAAACTGCAGGTGATTTAATTAAAGAATACGGCTCTGTTGACGGAGTTTACGAAGCACTTCCCACTATGAAAGTTACTCCTAAAATGCGTGAAAAACTTGAAAAAGGCAAAGATAGCGCTTATTTAAGCCGCGAATTGGGCACAATCAGCCGCGATGTGCCGATTTCTAAAAACTATGCCGATTACATTCCTGATGAATGCAAAAAAAGCGAAGTAGCAACACTTCTCAACCACCTTGAAATTTTCTCACTTAACGAGAAATTAGGTCTTGACGGTGCTGAAATTATTGCTGGCGAAGAAACTGACGCTCTTGAAATAAATTACAAAGATTCTGACATTGACGAAGTTAAGAAGTTAATTGAAAAAGAAAATGACATTTACTTTCTGGCAGAATTTTCAGGAATAAACGCGGCAGAAGTTTATTTCCTTTTTGACAACACCGTTTACTGCCTTTCATCAATGCAACTTCTGTTTGACAATTTCATGCTTGATTTTCTTGGAAATGAAAGCAAAAAGAAATTCACAACAGATACAAAACTTCTCCATTCCTATGCAAAAATGAATGGCTGTGAATTTAAAAATATAGGCTTTGACATTTCCCTTGCAGGTTATATTTTAAATCCGTCTTCGAACGATTACACAGTAAACCGTCTTGCAAAAGAATATTTTGTGGATGTAAAGTGCGGCACAGAAGATGAATTTATACTTTCTGCAGGTGCATTGAAATCGCTTACAGAAAAAATGAATAAAGAAATTGAGAAAAACGGACAGAATCATCTTCTCTTCGACATTGAAATTCCCCTGAGTGAAGTTCTTGCTTCAATGGAATGTGAAGGTTTTGAAGTTGACAAAGCAGGCATTATGGCATTCGGCACAAAGCTTGAAGAAGACATAAGAATCCTTCAGGAAAATATTTACGAAGAAGTGGGATATGAATTCAATATAAATTCGCCTAAACAGCTGGGTGTGGCTTTGTTTGAAGATTTAGGTCTTCCTGCAAAGAAAAAGACAAAAAGCGGTTATTCCACAAATGCTGATGTGCTTGAAAGCCTTCAGTATGCCCATCCTGTTATTCAGATGATTCTTGATTACAGAACTTTCGCAAAACTTAAATCAACTTATTGCGACGGTCTTGTGAAAGTTATCGGCGATGACGGCAGAATTCACTCAACACTTAACCAGACAGAAACAAGAACAGGCAGAATTTCTTCTGCTGAGCCTAATCTGCAGAATATTCCTGTGCGTTCAGCACTCGGCAGAGAAATGAGAAAATTCTTCACAGCAAGCGAAGGAAAAGTCCTCGTTGATGCCGACTACTCGCAGATTGAACTTCGTGTGCTTGCAGATATTGCAAACGACAAAACTATGATTGAATCATTCAACTCCGACCGAGATATTCACACAGAAACTGCTTCGCAGGTTTTCAATATGCCTGAAAACATGGTCACTCCCCTTATGCGTAGCCGTGCAAAAGCAGTTAACTTCGGCATTGTTTACGGCATCGGCGCATTCTCACTTGCAAAGGATATCGGCGTTACAAGAAAAGAAGCAGACAGCTACATCAAGGGCTATCTTGAGCACTACAGCGGTGTTGACAGATATATGAAAGATGTTATCAACGATGCAAAAGAAAAAGGCTATGCTGAAACTATCTTCTCAAGAAGACGTTATCTGCCTGAATTATCTGCATCAAATGCAATTACACGCGGTTTTGGTGAAAGAGTGGCCCGTAATATGCCTATTCAGGGCACAGCAGCCGATATCATCAAAATTGCTATGATTAAAGTTTATAACAGACTGAAAAATGAAAACCTTTCTTCAAAACTTATTTTACAGGTGCACGATGAACTGATTATTGAAGCACCTGAAAACGAAACAGAACAAGTAAAGAAAATCCTTTCTGAAGAAATGGAAAATGCTTGCTCAATGAAAGTTAAATTAAAAGCTGATGTTCAAAGCGGAAAGACATGGTACGATTGCAAATGATTATCACATTTATATGCACAGGCAACACCTGCAGAAGCCCTCTGGCAGAAGGTTTATTCAAAAAAATAAACCCTGAATATGAAGTTTACAGTGCAGGACTTTGTGCAGTTTTCGGACAAGAAGTCAGCGAAAATTCAGTTATTGCCGCACTCGATTATGGTGTTGACATTTCTTCTCACGTTTCACGTCCTTTATCAAAAGAACTTCTGGCGGCAACCGATTTGTTCGTGTGCCTTTCGCACAGCCACGCAATGCAGTTGATTCCCCTTGTGGGCAGATACAGAGTTTACGTTTTGGGAAACGGAATTTCCGACCCTTACGGAGGAAATCTTGAAGTTTACAAAAAATGTGCAAAAGAAATTTATGACGGACTTGTGAAACTCAATGAAGATTTAAAAACAATGCCTCTTATCCGTTTTATGGAAGAAAAAGATATTGATGGCGTGGCAGAAGTTGAAAAAGAATGTTTCGCAAATCCCTGGAGTGAGCAATCTTTAAAAGAAGAACTTGAAAACGGAAACGCCCGCTTTTTTGTGTGCGAAACAAAGGGTGAAATTGCAGGATATATAGGCACAATTTCAGTTTTCGGCGAATGCTCCGTTACAAACGTTGCAGTTAAAGAAAAATTCAGAAACAAAGGCATTGCACGTGCACTTCTTGAAAGAGCAATACTCAATTCAACTCTTGCAGATGATGAATTTATTACCCTTGAAGTGAGAAAAAGCAACATTCCTGCCATTTCTTTATATGAAAAATACGGTTTCGTGAAAATGGGCGAAAGAAAAAATTTCTATCGCTCCCCCACTGAAGACGCTTTTATTTATAACAAATATCTGAAAGGAGAAAACAAATGAAAATCCTTGCAATAGAATCATCCTGTGACGAAACAGCAGCAGCCGTTGTGGAAGACGGCAGAAAAGTGCTTTCAAACGTTGTTGCATCACAGGTTAAAGAACATATAGTTTTCGGCGGTGTTGTGCCTGAAATCGCTTCCCGTATGCACGCAGAGGCAATTTCCGTTGTGGTTGAAGATGCGCTAAAAGAAGCATCCTGCACAATCAAAGACATAGATGCCATCGCAGTTACATACGCTCCCGGTCTTATCGGTGCTTTGCTTGTGGGCGTAAACTTTGCAAAGGGGCTTTCTCTTTCATCAGGTTTGCCACTTATTCCCGTACATCATCTGCATTCACATATTGCAGCAAACTATCTTACTTTCCCCGACCTTGAGCCACCGTTTTTCTGCCTTGTTGTTTCAGGCGGACATACACATATGATTAATGTAAAAAGCTACACAGAGTTTGAAATTGTGGGCAGAACACGCGACGATGCTGCAGGAGAAGCACTTGACAAAGCAGCAAGAACAATGGGTCTTAATTACCCCGGCGGACTTAACCTTGACAAAATTGCAAAAGACGGTGACAGATTGGCATACAAATTCCCCCGCCCGAAAGTTGACGGCAGTGAACTTGATTTCAGTTTCTCAGGCCTTAAAACATCGGTTATCAATTTAATTCACAACGCAAAACAAAAGGGAGAAGAACTTCCCTTGCCTGACCTGGGCGCAAGTTTCTTGAACGCAGTTGTAACATGTCTTACAACAAATGTTGAAAAGGCAGTTTTACAAACGGGGCATAATAAAGTTGTCCTGGCAGGCGGCGTTAGTGCAAACTCAATGCTCAGGGAAGATATGAAAAAGCTCTGCGAAAAACACAGCTGGGCTCTTTACTGTCCCGAGCTTAAATATTGCGGTGACAATGCTGCAATGGTAGGCTCTCAGGGCTACTATGAAGCACAGAATAAAACATTCGCCGACCTTAACCTGAACGCATATGCAACTATGCCCATAGATAATTGTCAATATTAACGGAAAAAATGTAAAAATTTGTCAGGAAATTAACAAATTAGTAATTGAAATTTTTTTAAGTTTTAGGTATACTATCATTGTACAATGGAGTACCTTGTATAAGAAATCAGTTAATTATTTTTTAGCCCCTTATTCCGGTGGGCGAAAGGAGTACACATAATGGCAGCATTAACTACCAACAAAAGCATCCTCTCATGGATCGACGAGAAGATTGAACTTGTTAAACCCGACAAAGTTGTATGGATTGACGGTTCAGAAGAACAGATTGAAGCACTCCGTGCAGAAGCTTGCTCAACAGGCGAAATGATTAAACTCAATCAGGAAAAGCTTCCCGATTGTTATCTTCACCGTACAGCCGTTAACGACGTTGCTCGTGTTGAAGGCCGTACATTCATCTGCGCTCCCACAAAGGAAGAAGCAGGCCCCACAAACAACTGGATGGACCCCGCTGAAGCATACGAAATGCTCTACGATATCGCTCGTGACAGCTACAAAGGCAGAACAATGTATGTTATCCCCTATTCAATGGGCCCCATCGGTTCTGAGTTTTCAAAAGTAGGTATCGAACTTACAGACTCTATCTACGTTGTTCTCAACATGGTTATCATGACACGCGTAGGTAAAGCAGTTCTTGACACATACGGCGATGGCGAAGATTGGGTTAGAGGTCTTCACTGCCGTTGCGAAATCGACGAAGAAAAGAGATATATCTGCCAGTTCCCCCAGGACAACACAATCATCTCTGTTAACTCAGGTTACGGCGGAAACGTTCTTCTCGGTAAAAAATGTTTTGCTCTTCGTATCGCTTCTTACCTCGGTAAAAACGAAGGCTGGATGGCAGAACACATGCTCATCCTCGGTATTGAAAATCCCGAAGGCGAAGTTAAATATGTTTGCGCTGCATTCCCCTCAGCTTGCGGTAAAACAAACCTCGCTATGATGATTCCCCCTGAAAAATACCTCAAAAAAGGTTACAAAGTATGGTGCGTAGGCGACGATATTTCATGGATCCGTAAAGGCGAAGACGGCAGACTCTATGCTATCAACCCCGAAAACGGCTTCTTTGGCGTTGCTCCCGGCACAAACAACAAATCAAACCCCAACGCTCTCGCATCAACAATGAAGGGCACAATCTTCACAAACGTTGCTCATAACCTTGACGATAACACAGTTTGGTGGGAAGGTCTTGACAAGAATCCTCCTGCAAACGCTATCGAATGGAAAGGCAACCCCTGGAACGGCAAAGAAAGCGAAGAAAAAGGCGCTCATCCCAACAGCCGTTTCACAGCTCCTGCAAAGAACTGTCCTTGCCTCAGCTCTGAATTCGAAAATCCCCAGGGTGTGCCGATTTCAGCAATCGTATTCGGCGGCAGACGTGCAAAGCTTGCTCCCCTCGTTTATCAGTCAAGAGACTGGAACCACGGTGTATTCGTTGGTTCAAGCATGGCTTCAGAAACAACAGCAGCTGCAACAGGTGCAGTAGGTGTTGTTCGCCGTGACCCCATGGCTATGATTCCCTTCTGTGGCTACAATATGGCTGACTACTGGCAGCATTGGATTGACATCGGTAAGACACTTGATGCAGACAAAGCTCCCAAAATCTTCAACGTTAACTGGTTTAGAAAAGACGACGAAGGCAACTTCATGTGGCCCGGATTCGGTGATAACCTTCGTGTTCTCGAATGGATTATCGACCGTTGCGAAGGCAAAGTTGACGCTGTAGAATCAGAAATCGGTTACCTTCCCAAGGCTGAAGACATCAACCTTGACGGTATCGAAGATGAAGTTTCACTCGAAACACTCAAGAGCATTCTTACAGTTGAAAAAGACCTTTGGGTAGAAGAAGCAAACGGCATCGAGGCTTTCTACAACGAAAAATTCGGTGGCAACGTACCTGCAGAACTCAAAGCAGAACTTGCAACTCTTAAAAACAACCTTAAATAATTCATCAGGCCGTCAGTGTATCTGCTGACGGCTTTTATTTTTGTTGACAGAATAATATAATAAGGTATAGAATAAAGAAAAAGTGAGGTCTTACTATGGCAATATGCAACAAATGCGGACAATATGTAGGCGACGCTGAATCTGAATGCAGAAAATGCGGAAATGTACTTATCCCCGTTCAGGAAGCAAACGATTCAAAACCTGTTCTGTTTGGCATAATAGGATTTCTGCTTTCTGTTTTAGGCGTTTTCTGGGGTATTCTCTGGAAAACATCACACCCCAAAAGAGCAAAGGCATTAATTATCGGCGGAAGTGTAGGTCTTGCTGTTATAACGCTTATAAAGCTCGCCGGACCTATGCTTGTGTTGTACTTATTGCATTAAGTTCCAAAACAAACAGCGCAGTGGTAAAATATCTGCATTAAGGTGGTTTTTATGAAAATTTTTGTTCCCTCATATTTTGAAAAATTTGCTTGCATTGCAGATAAATGCCCCGACACCTGCTGTATCGGCTGGGAAGTTGACATTGACGCTGAAACTGCAGAAAAATATTCTCTCATTGGCGGAAGCCTTGGTAAAAAAATAAAAAAGCATCTTGCAGTTGACGAAACAGGCTGTAATGTCTTCACCCTCTGCGATGGCGACAGATGCCCTTTTCTTGACAAAAACAACTTGTGTGAAATTCACGCAAATGCCGGCGAAAAAGCCTTGAGCAAAACCTGCACGCTTTTTCCACGCTTTTTTGACGATTTCGGCACTTTCCGCGAAATGGGACTTGGCTTTGCCTGTCCTGAAGCAGCAAGGATAATTCTTGAAGACGAAAAACCTTTCTCCTTAATTCAGCACAGCGTGTCGGCAGATGAAGATTCAGTTGTTGACGAAAGTTTCCTTGAAGAATTGTTTGATCTGCGTGAAGAAATTTTCTCTGTCCTTGAAAATAAGAATCAGGATTTCAGGAGTAAAATCAGAAACATACTTTATATTGCAGAAAAAATCCAGAAAGAAATTGACGGCGATGATTTCTGCAATGAATCTTACGGCAGAAGCTTTGATTCCTGCATTGCAATACTTGAAAATATGGAATACATAAAGCCTGAACGCAGGGAATTTCTTAAAAGCCTTAAAACCTGCAGTCAGGATACAAGCTCAGTCAGCATTTATCAGAGCGATTTTGAAAAGCTGATGAAATACTACATTTTCAGGTATCTTTTTAAATCTGTCTATGATTATGATGTGCTGACAAAAGTGAAATACGGCGTTTTTGCTCTGATTGTAGTCAGCAGAATTTACGGTTATTTTAAAACACCTGATTCTGAAACAAGAGCAAAAATCATGTACAGTTTTTCAAAGGAAGTGGAATATTCCGACTCCAACATGGACCTGCTTGACGAAATGCTTTACAGCAGTTTCAGCACCGAAGACCTGATAAATCTTTTATAAAACTCCGCCCCGTCTGTTCAGTAAATCTGAATCGGCGGGGTCTTTATGTTTTTCACAATGAATTCCAAAAAACTGCAAAATCTTGTCTTTTTATTACATAACCCTTGCAAAAACGGCAGAAAAAAGTATTATTTGATTATGAACTCCGCAAGAAAGCATAACGCAGATGTGGCTTATCGATTTTTTGCGAACTATTGATTTTTATATCGTTATATGTTAAAATTCTATTATGTATATGTAGAATTTTGCAGAAAGAGGAGAAATAATAATGTTCTGTCAGAAATGTGGCCGTCAAATCCCTGATGGGTCAGTAATTTGTAATTATTGCGGTACTGTGCAACAACCGCAGACTTTCCAGCCAATACAGCCCACTCAACCTGTTCAGTTTGCAGCTCCCCCACCTGCACCTAAAAAGAAAAACAACACCATTCTCATTGCAATAATAGCGGCTCTTGTTACCATTGTGCTTGTTGTGGTTGCAATATTCGTCATAAATCCTCTCATTGAGAAAAATAACAGCAATTCTTCTTCTCAGTCCGAAATCGAAGATGACGACAACGAAGATAAGGATTCCGACGAAAAAGAAGAAGATTCCGAAGATGACCAGGCAAAAGATGAAGAAAACGCTCTGGTTCAGGAAGAAAAGGCAGCAACGGCTGCACTTGAAGAAAAACTCAACTATCTTTACAGCCCTGATTCCGATGAATGCATCAATTTTCTGAATGGCGGTGCTTTATCAGCAGATGACGAAAAATATTTTGCTTTCTATAAATCTGTTCTTTATTACTACGATTATGAAATAACCGGTTGTGAAAAAGATGGAGACAGCTACATTTTCACCGTAGATATTGAAACTCTTGATTTCTGCAGTCTTGTTGATGAACTCAATGACTTAACAGAAGAAGTGATAAATGATGATGAATTGGTTGAAGAAATGCAGAGCTACACAGATGAACAAATGGAAGAATTTTTCATTTCGATGTTAGTTTATCTTATTGATGAAGGCTGTGCTGATAAAGCCACAGTCACAACTGAAATTGAAATTGTCTGCGACGAAGACGGCAACTGGACCTTAGCTGACAGCGAATGTGTGTTAGAAGCAATTTCAAATAATTTAAGCGATGCAATGGATAGTTATGCTGGTTCTTAATAAATTCTGAATAATTTTATTTAAACGAGGTGTTAATTATGTTTTGCCCTAAATGCGGAAATCAGATTCCTGACGGGTCTGTCGTTTGTAATTTCTGCGGTGCTCCCCAACAGAATTTGGCTGCAACGCCCTCACAGCCCATACAGCCAATCCAACCTGTTACTCCCCAACCTGCACCTAAAAAGAAAAATAATGCTGTACTCATTGCAATAGTTGCTGTGCTTTCGGTGCTTGTTATTGTTGCAGGCGTGTTTATCGCTTTCCCCGACATACTCGATGGCGGAAAACCCACCACTACACAATCCGAGAAAAAGAAGAAAAGCAACAAAAATAATAGTTCCGCCAATTCTGATGACGTTGATACATCAGATGATGAACAAGAAGCAACTGAAGCTCTTGAAGAAACTCTCGATTGTCTTTACGACCCCGATTCTGATGAATGTATCGACATTCTTACAAAAGGTAAGGGGCTTGCAAATGACGAAGCTGAGCTTTATTATTACATTTATAAATCTATGCTCAACTACTACAGCTACGAAATAACTGATTGCGAAAAAGACGGAGATAACTATGTTTTCACCGTTGACATAAATACGGTTGATTTCATGAGTATTTCAGATGACTGGTATGATGTAGCAGAAATGTTGGAAGAAGATGAGGAATTCATCGCAGAATGGGATTCCCTCACCGAACTTGAACAGCAAGAATGGTTTGTTACAATAATAATCTACGTTCTCGACAACGACGAAGGCGATTATGACGTAGAAACAACAACAGTTACAACCGAAATTGAAATGACCTGTGACAGCAACGGAAACTGGAGTCTTGCAGACGACGGAAGTTGCATTTCTGATGCTGTTTCAAACAATTTCTCAGAAGCATTAAATGAAGCTTTTTAAAAATCAAATAAAAATATAAGTTTAATAAAAGCAACGAGGTATCAATTATGTTTTGTCAGAAATGTGGTAATCAGATCCCTGACGGATCAGTAAATTGTAATTTCTGCGGTGCTCCCCTGCAGAATCAGCCTGCTTCTGCACAGCCTGTAAGTTTTGAAGGCGGTCACCAGCCTGTACAACCTGCACAGCCTGCAGCCCCCTCTCCCGCACCGAAAAAGAAAAATACTACATTACTTATCATTATAATCGCGATTCTTGCAGTAGCCGTTATTGTTGGTGCTATCTTCATAGCAAACCCTGATATACTCGATTCAGGCAGTTCTTCTTCACAGTCTGAAGAAAAAGATGATGACGATGATGACAATGATAAGGAAAATAAAGATAAAGCCCAAAGCAACAAAAACAATAATAGCAGTAACGACAATAACAATAATGACGAACACAGCAATGTTGATGCAGATGATGCAGAAGACGCATTATCAGAATATCTTGATGTAATGTATGTCCATGATCCGGATGAATTTGAAATGTGGATTACTGAAGGTGAAGGCTTTGACAGTTTAAGCGAAGATGACCTTTTTGCAGCTATGGTTTTTTCTTATGCACTTAATGACAGGAGTTATTCTATATTATCATCAGATCAGATAAGCGACAATTCTTACTCTTTCGAGGTTGAATTTGAAGTTGCTGATTTTTATGAAGCCGCATACATCTTTGAAGATGAGTTATATGATTTAACAGAAGACGATTTAGATGCAATCAGTGACGAAGAAGTTCTCAGCTTTATATTAGAATGCATCGCAGAATCCGAATCAACTTATTATGAATTTGACGTTATTATAACTTACGACGAAGATATCGGTTGGTATGTTGAAAACGAAGAAGAAATCGTATATGATCTGGTTGAAGATTTAGCATATGCATTTGATTTTTAATCTGATTTTAAAACACTGTAGCCCGATTCTTTCCCCGTAAAGCCGATGCTTTACGGGGATTTTTGTAATACAAATAAGTCCATAAAAAATAACTGTTACATTTTGTCATTTTTTGTTGATTTTTTTGAACAATCGTGTTAGAATCTTATCAGCAATTAAAAATTGCTAAAAAAATACCAAAGGGGAATATTTATGAAAAAACTTATCGCTTTATTGTTGTCACTCATTATGATGTTCACTTTTGTTGCCTGCGGTTCATCAAAAGACGCAGACAAAGAAGATGAAGACGACAAGAAAACAGTTGAAAAAGCTGACGAAAACGAAGACAAAGACGACAAAGAAGACAAAACTGACAAAGCCGAAGACAAAACTGACAAAGCCGAAGACAAAACTGACAAAGACGAAAACAAAGCTGACAAAGACAAAGACAAAGAACACCAGAAAGAATCTGAAGCAGAAGATTCCGAGGAAATCTATGATTATTGTTACTATTGTGGCGGCGCAATCTATTATGACGATGATTTTGAATTAGACTTTGAAGATGACGCTTTCCACAGTGATTGCTATGACGAATTCTATAGTTTTGACGATGACGAAATCTTCGATTATTGCTACTACTGTGAAGAACCGGTCTATTATGCCGATGATTTTGAAGTAGACTTTGAAGGTGACATTTTCCACGATTATTGCTATGAAGAATTCTATGGTTACGTAGAAGACTATTATGACATATATGATTATTGCTACTATTGTGACGAAGCAATCTATTATGACGATGAATTTGAAATAGACTTTGAAGGCGATATTTTCCACGATTATTGCTATGAAGAATTCTATGGCGAATAATTAATTAACTCCCAAAAGACCTTATCAGAAAATTTCTGATAAGGTCTTTGTTCAAGAAATAAACAAAGAACATATTCTCTTGACAAGAAAAATATCGATTTTTCGGGCGGTTTTTGTTGATTTTTGAAAATAATAATGTTATTATTGAACAGGTGTTTTCAGATAACTATGTTGATGAGTCAAATACATACCGAAGCACTCACAATTAAACCAAAACAAACAATTGATGGAGGTTAATATTATGTTTTGTCAAAAATGTGGCAACCAGGTTCCTGATGGGTCAGCAAACTGTAATTTCTGCGGTGCCCCACAACAGATTCAGCCATCAGGTTTTGAAGGCGAATCTCAGCAAAATCCTTCTTCAGGTTATGAAGGCAATTCCCAGCTCATACAACCTGCAACTCCCACTCCTAAACCCAAAAAGAACAATAAAATTATTCTTATTGTTATAATCGCAGTTCTTGCAGTAGTTGCTGTTGTGGCTGCTATTTTCATCGCAAAACCTGATATATTCGGCTCCGGCAGTTCATCTTCTTTACAGTCAGTAGAAAAAGACACAACTGAAAAGGAAGATGCAACTGAAAAGGAAACTGCAACTGAAAAGGAAGATACAACTGAAGAAGAAGACGAAGACACTACTGAAGATAAAAGCAATGATAACCAAGCAGATTCCGACGATATCATTGGTTATTGCTATCTTTGCAGCAACCCAATCTATTCCGACGTTGGTTATCGATACGATTCAGACGACGACATATTCCATTTAGATTGTTATGACGAGTTTTATGCAAATGATGATAACAATTATAATGATAACAGTAGTTATTGCAATTCCTGTGGCGGTGAAATCCATTGGGAAGAACGTTATGGTGACAGTTATGGCAACGATTACCATATAAGTTGTTACGACTTTGATACCTATGACGTTTGTTCCTATTGTGGTGATGTCATCTATTGGGAAGATTATTTTCATGACTATTATGTATACGAAGATGGTTGCTATTACCACGATTATTGCTATTATGGTTATTAATAAATAACTATCAAAAGACCTTATCAGAAAATTTCTGATAAGGTCTTTTTTGAACGAGTTAAACAAAACTATCCAAAGAAGAAAACAATAAATATTTTTGTCATTTATTGTTGATTTTTGGAAATAATAGTGTTAGAATCTTATCAGCAATTATATTTTGCAAAATAAATATCAAAGGAGAATATTTATGAAAAAACTTATTGCTTTATTGTTATCACTCATTATGATGTTCACTTTTGTTGCCTGCGGTTCATCAAACAACGCAGACAAAGATGATGATGACGACGACAAGAAAACAGTTGAAAAGGCTGACGAAAACGACAACGACGAAGACAAAGAAGATGAAGACAAGGAAAACGAAGACAAGGAAGAAGAAGATGTTGTTGACGAAGATGAAGACCTTGATTACAATTATGCTGATTTTTCTGATGCAGAAGATGCATTGTATGAATTCCTTGACGTAATGTATGACCCCGATTCAGAAGAATTTGCAATGTGGATTACTGAAGGCGAAGGTGTTGACAGTTTGGATGAAATAACTCTTATCGGCTTTTCAGCAATAGCTAGCATGCTTCTCGACAGAGAATATGTAGTTTACTCAGGTGATTATGTAGACGACACTTGTTTTACTTTCGAGGTTGGATTCGGAGTAGCAGACATTTATGAAGCTGCTGATATTTTCACAGAAACGCTCGAATATTATGATACAGATGAACTTGAGTCACTCAGTGAAGATGAAATTATAGCTATTGTGCTCGATTGCATAGAAATTGCAGAAACATCTTATTATGAACTCGATGTTACTGTGTCTTACGATGAAGATCTCGGTTGGTATGTTGAAAACCAAGAAGAAATCGTAAATACACTTGTTGAAGATTTTCAATACGCATTTGATTTTTAATCATATCTGATAAAACCACGGATATTTAACTGACTCAGAAACCTTTCGGAATAAATATTTTCCGAAAGGTTTTTCTTATTGATTTTTTAAAAAACTCGTGGTAGAATTAAGAGGATGGTAATATATTTTACCACCAGTGAAACTTAAGGAGAATTACTATGAAAAAAATATCTGCACTTTTATTGTCACTTGTTTTGCTTTTCACTTTTGCTGCCTGCAATTCATCTGATTCAGCAGTCTCAATCACAGAAGCAACAACTGTCGACACCGAATCTTTAAATATCGCTACTACTACAATTAATGAAAAATTCAACGAAATCAAAAATAAAGATTCAGCCGAGTTTTTCAATGCTCTTATGGGTGCTGACCAATCTGACGAACTTTCAGACGCAGAAAAAGAGGTAGCTGTGCAGATTTTCGACACTGTAAAAAAATCTTTTAATTATAAACTGGTTTCAACTAAAAGAATTGATGACAAAACTATTAAAGCTACTATTGAAATCACCAGCGTTGATGGTAATGTTGCTGCAGGAAAATTCTATGAAGAATTGTTAAACTATCTTAATAGCGACGATACATCAGACGCTCCCCTGACCGATGAAGAAATAGACCTGAAAATAATGGACTTCCTGGCAACAGCTTTCGCAAATTCAGGAACTATTACAAACAAAATAGCTATTGAAATCACACTTGTTGACGGAAAATGGATTATTAGTGAAAAAGATGCCGATCTTTTCGGTTTGTTCTGCCAGAACTTCTCCACCAGATTCAAAGAACTTGGCGAAGATTTATCCAATTCAGTATCATAAATAACAACACCCTGTAATCTGCTGATTACAGGGTGTATTCTTTCGGAACAGTACAACTGATACGCAAGAATCTGCATCAAAGCTACAATAAATTATAATTTTCAACGAAAAATCCCCTCTGTCATTTCCATACGAAAATGACATCTCCCCTTACGTTTTTAAGGGGAGACTGTAGCCGTAATATGCATATAAATTATAATTTAACGGGTGATTGAGATTTTGAAATAGCCTTCTCCTGCGGGAGAAGGGGGACCGCGTAAGCGGTGGATGAGGAGAAAAACAAAAAATTTTCAAGCCTTACGCCTCATCAGTCACCTTTCGGTGACAGCTTCCCCCACCGGGGAAGCCTGATATTAAAATTAATTAAACGCTAAATAATAATTTATCGGGATATTCAATTTAGTATTGTAGGGCTCGGCGTCCCCGACGAGCCTTGTAAAAATAATATATAAAACCAACGGCAAAAACGTAGTGGAGCCGTTTCGGCTCCCGCGAAATTTCATCATAGTTCATGGCGGGACGGGAGACCCGTCCCCTACGATACAACCGCAAATATACGACAAATTATAATTTATTGACAGTAACTTTTATGTATGGTATCATTTTAACAGTACATTTGCAAGGAGGCAAATTTATATGATACCAAGAAGTGAACACCCAAATCCCCAGTTTGAAAGAGCAGACTGGCTCAACTTAAACGGCGAATGGGATTTTGAATTTGATTTCGGCAACAGTAAACTTGCAACAGGGATTTTGAACCGTGAAGAATGGGAAACAAAAATTATTGTCCCTTTCTGCCCTGAAAGCAAATTATCAGGCATTGAGCACGTGGATTTTATCCCTGCAGTGTGGTACAGAAGAAAAATAAATGTCACTTCTGAACAATTAAAGGGCAGAGTTTTTATTCACTTCGGTGCAGTTGATTATCACGCACGTGTTTTTATAAACAACAAGGAAGTCGGCTCACACAAGGGCGGATATTCTTCCTTTAAATTTGATGTGACGGAATATCTCAACCCGGGGGAAAACACAGTTGTTGTGTATGCAGTTGACGATGTGAGAAGTATACTTCAGCCTGTTGGCAAACAGTGCAGAGAATATTACTCACGCGGCTGTGATTACACAAGAACAACAGGCATCTGGCAGACTGTGTGGCTTGAATTTACGCCGAAGAATTATATTAAAAGCGTTAAATTTTACCCTGACTATTTAAACGGCACAGTTACTGTTTCTGCAACAGTTGAGGGCAACGGTGAACTTGAAGCAACCGCTTTTTATGACGGCAAGAAAATGGGTTCATTCAGAAAACTTGCAGAAAACACAGTAACGGGCGAAATTAAACTCAGCGAAACTCATCTCTGGGAAGTTGGCAACGGCAGACTTTACGACCTTGAACTGAAATTCTGCGACGATAAAGTAAAAAGTTATTTCGGCCTGCGTAATGTTAAACTTGACGGCTTAAAATTCTTAATAAACGGCAAATCTGTTTTCCAGAGATTGGTCCTTGACCAAGGCTTTTATCGTGATGGTATTTACACAGCACCAACAGATGAAGACCTTAAGAAAGACGTTGAACTTTCCCTTGCGGTAGGCTTTAACGGAGCAAGACTTCATCAGAAAGTTTTTGAAAAGAGATTTTTATATCACTGTGACAGAATGGGATATATTGTGTGGGGCGAATTCGGAAACTGGGGAATAGATTATTCAAGCTACCATTCACTTGAAATTATGCTCCCCCAATGGCTTGAATGTGTTGAAAGAGATTTCAACCACCCCTCCATTATCGGCTGGTGTCCCTTCAATGAAACGTGGGATTTCGAGGGAAGAAGACGGAATCCTGAACTTCTGAGAAATGTTTACAGAGCAACAAAATGCGTTGATGAAACACGTCCCTGCATTGACACAAGCGGCAACTTCCACGTTGAAACAGATATATTTGATGTGCATGATTATGACCAGGAGCCTGAAATTATCAAAGAGCGTTATGATAAGTTTGTGACAGAAGGTGTGCTTGTTGATAAATTTTCAGACCGTCAGCAATACAATAATGAGCCTGTTTTTGTAAGCGAATACGGCGGAATTCAGTGGTCGATAAACCCCGGCGAAAGAGATTGGGGCTACGGCACAGCACCAAAAACTGAGGAAGAATTTATTGCAAGATACAAAGGTCTTACAGATGCACTGCTTGATAACTGCAATATGTTCGGCTTCTGTTATACACAGCTTTACGATATTGAACAGGAGCAGAATGGTCTTTATTATTACGACAGAACACCGAAATTTGACCCCGAAATCTTCAAGAAAATAAATTCACGCAAAGCAGCAATAGAGGATTGATAAAATGAAATATTTTATAGCATCAGATATACACGGTTCATCATATTTTTGCGAAAAAATGCTCAAAGCATTTGAAAGGGAAAATGCAGATAAACTTGTTCTTTTAGGCGATATTCTCTACCACGGACCGCGAAATGACCTTCCACGCGATTATGCACCGAAAAAAGTGATTGAACTTTTAAATCCCCTGAAAAACAAGATTCTTGCAGTAAGAGGAAACTGTGATACGGAAGTTGACCAGATGGTGCTTTCTTTTCCCATTCTTGCCGATTATGCAATTATAGCAGAGGGAAAAAGAATGATTTATCTCACTCACGGGCATAATTTCAACGAGAAGAATCTTCCTCCTTTATCAGACGGAGATATTCTTCTCCACGGTCACACACATGTGCCCAGATGCACTGAACACGAAAATTATGTTTATATGAACCCTGGCTCAGTTTCCATTCCTAAAGAGGAAAGCCACCATGGTTATATGACACTTGAAAACGGCGTGTTTATGTGGAAAGATTTTGACGGCAATATTTTAAGAGAATATTCAATCAGGTGAGAATTATGGCAAAAATTTATAAAAAAGCATATGAACTTATCGGCAAAACACCGCTTTTAGAGCTTTCAAACCTTGAAGAAAAACTAAACCTTAAGGCAAAAATTCTGGCAAAAATTGAGTCTTTCAATCCTGCAGGAAGTGTGAAAGACCGCGTTGCTATCAAGATGATTGAAGATTATGAAAATCAGGGTTTACTGAATGAAAACTCAGTTATCATTGAGCCCACTTCAGGCAACACAGGCATAGGTCTTACCATGGTGTGTGCAGCAAAAGGCTACAGATTAATTATTATTATGCCTGATTCAATGTCGGTTGAAAGAAGAAAACTCATTGCATCTTACGGTGCAGAGCTTGTTCTGACAGACGGCAAAAACGGTATGGCAGGCGCAATTGAAAAAGCAGAAGAATTGCAAAAAGAAATTGCAGGAAGTGTAATTGCAGGGCAATTTACAAATCCGTCAAACCCCCAAGCTCATTTTGAAACAACAGGTCCTGAAATTTACGAAGATACTGACGGAAATGTTGATATTTTCGTTGCAGGTGTGGGCACAGGTGGCACAATAACAGGCACAGGTAAATATCTGAAATCAAAAAATGATAACATTAAAATTGTTGCAGTTGAGCCTGCAACTTCTGCTGTTTTATCAGGCGAAAAAGCAGGCAAACACGGTCTGCAGGGCATCGGTGCAGGCTTTATCCCCGAAGTAATGTCTGTTGATGTTATAGACGAAATTGTGAAAGTTACTGAAGAACAAGCCTATTCTGCTGCAAGACTTCTCGGCAAAAACGAAGGTGTACTTGTGGGAATTTCTTCAGGTGCGGCACTTCATGCGGCGATTAAACTTGCAGAAAAGGAAGAAAACAAAGATAAAAATATTGTTGTGCTTCTTCCTGACACAGGTGACAGATATCTGTCAACAGAACTTTTTGAATAAAAATATTGACAACACAATATTTCAGATGTTATTATGTAATCAAGATAATTTATCTTATGGGGCTCACAAATTCAATAAAACAGATTCACATATCGGACGCATCTTTACTATTTTATTTTCATATTAAAAGGAGAAATGATTATGAATAATGCAGATTCTTTACCGTTGTTACTTCTTGATAACAGCAATATGATAAGCGTGCTTAATGAGGGCGAGTTCAAATGTCACAATTTAAGTTTTGAAGAAGCAAAACATATTCTTTCCGTTTACGACGAGAAAGAAGTTTTGCGTTGTTTCAGCAATCAGGATATTGAAACGATAATTTATGATTATCTGGGCATTGAGAAAAAGAATTATACTTACAAACACATCCGTAATATGCGTCCGGGTCAGGATGCGATTGTATTTAAATTATATATAACTCCGTCAGAAACACAGCCTGTAATTCATGCAGATGATGGCGTTGAAGCAAAGAAAATACAGAATGTTTATGTGTATTGTCAGTTGGTTACAAGAATATCATAAAACAAAACAATAAACAATCAAGGCAGGGTTTTGTGACCCTGCCTTTTTGCTATATTTCAAATTCAATATTTCCGCTGACCGTAATTTCTTTTGAAACAAGATCAGCTTTTATTATGTAATTTCCCTTTTCAAGCACGCAATTCAATATGCCGTCAGAGTTTGTTTCAAAGATAAACTGTTGTCCGCTTTCATTTTCAAAGGTAATTTCCTTTTTGCCGTCTGTTGCAACTGAAATATCGTAGAAATCACCTTTCTGTCTGAGTGCAGCTTCAACTGCAAGCTTTGCATTCACCATAGGATAAGCTTTAAAATTCAGGTGTTCAAAGTGTCTGTCTTCTGTGGGCAGAACAATATCTTTTGTGTTTTCGCACACAAGTTTTTTCACTTCTGCGCCTGTCAGAGTTTCGTCAACAGACCACACAAGAGCAGTAATTCCCGTCACAACAGGCGCTGACATTGAAGTGCCTGATTTGCGAAGATAAGTGTTGTTTTTAGTACAACTGAAAATCTCGCTTCCCGGTGCGCAGATGTCGACCTTGTCACCGACGTTTGAAGACGGAGATTGTTCATATCCGCCCGGTATCCATTCAGCGTTGCCCACGATAATGATTCTGTCGAGCAAATCCTGAGTTTCAACTTTTCCAAATGGAAGAAAAGCATTCTTTTCGTTTATAGCGCAGAAAAGACCATTCTGCGATGCGTCAACAGCGTAGCTTTCGCCATTACCGTTTCCTGCAGACTGCACCACAACAAAATCATATCCTTTATTTAAAAGTGAACCCATAGCGTAAGAATAAAGCATTCCGTCAAGATTAACCACAAAATCAGGATATTTGTAGTTTTCATCGCCCATTGAAGTGGAGCTGCCAACAGAGAAATTGATTACCTTTGCACCGCCTTTCACAACGCGGCTTAAAGCCTGCAAAATTGCAAGGTCGGCAATCCACAGCTGACCGTCAGAAGGACTCCAGTCAACGCATATAAGGCTTGAATCAGAGCAGATTCCGCTGATTCCCACACCGTTATCCTGCCATGCACCGATAATTCCCGCAACGTGAGTGCCGTGATGGTTAGGTCTGTTTCTTCTTTTTTCACGTGATGTGGGGAAAGAAATTTTGCCTTTGAGTTCTTCGTGCTCAGTGTCAAAGCCGCCGTCAACAATGCCGATATTCATATGGCAGAACAGTTCTTTATACCCCCATGCCCCACGTGTTTCTGTAGCCTCCAGATGCCAGTTGTTGCCTTCCGGATATTCATCATCCCAATCAGAATTCCAGTAAGCGTTTTCATCATTGAAAGGGTCGTCAGGAGTGTATTGTTCTGTGAGTTTTTTTGCAGGACAATAGCTGGCAAGTGCAACAGAATCTTTTTCATTAAGTTCATTGCAGAGGTTGTTGATTGCGTCAAAATCTTTGCCCTTTGTTCTGACAATATACAGATTGAATTCTTCTATAACACCTGCAGTTACACCACCGTCAGACAAAAGAACGGAGCATTTTTCAAGAAAACCAGCATCTTCTTCAAAAAACAAAAGAATGGTATTTCTCACATATCCTGCTTCTTTTGTGATTTGCCCAATATCAGAATCGTCAAGGCTTTCGATGAAATCAGAATTGAAAATGCTTTCAACGCTGATTCCTACCGAAGTTGCAAACGCAGTGATTAAAGAAAGTAGAATTGAAATAAATTTATTCATAAACATCAACTCCGTTGTATGATGGTTTTATTATAGCAGAATAAAAATAAACCTGCAAGAAAATTCCTGCAGGTCTGTGTTTTTTATTTCCAATTTATGGGGCGAAGAATGAAATTCATATCTTCTTTGTTTGTGGGAAGTGTTGAGAAAGATGAAACCTTTGTGATTCCGTGTGCGAGAAGATCATCGTAAAGCTTTTCCTGGGCCACCATTCTTAGAGGATTAAGGAAGAAATATTCACCCAGGAATTGGTTGGCTTTGAAGAATTCCCAAGTCAGAGATTCTGTTTCAACTCTGAATCTCTGCTCATCGGTAATGTCTGCGTTGCAGGCTTTTTCCCAGAGATTATCAAGCTGTGCAATCTGTGGGATTGTGTAATAGCCTGACTGATAATGCCAGTCAAAGTCAAATGCGTGGGCAGTAGCTTTAATCTGACCTGCCTGAATGTCGAGAATTTCCTTGATGTAAGGTGCAGCGTCTTCACCGTAGTAGAAATTCATAAAGTCCATCATATGGTATTCAACGTCCGCGTTAACATTCCACTGAAGTTTTGCAAGGAGATAGTTTCTCAAATCGTTGAACGCTGCATAATGTCCGTCACCGCAGTTGTAGACATAACCTGTGATGCCGATTTCGTGCATATATTTCATTGTGGACTGCATCGTTTCAAAGTTTGAGAAAAACTGTGCACTGAAAAGGAAGTTGATTGTGTAATCGTAAATATAAGTTCTGTCTGCAATAACCGTCCAATCCTTGAAATCCTGTGCAATATAATCTTCGTTATCGCCGTAGATGTTTAAAAATTCGCTTTCAATCTGGTTGTCGTCAATTGCACCGCAAGTGCCGAGAGTGTGGTTTCTGCAGGCGTGATGAAGTTCGCAAAGAACAGGAACAACATTGTCGTTACATTTTAATGTCAGGTCCTTTGGAGGTCTTTCAGTTTCGCCGTAAGCATAGAAAGTGAAAGTGAATTCAGGAAATTCTTCGTCAAGTGCGTCAGCAAAATTATTTGTGAAAATAAGTGTGGGTGCTGAAACACTGCCGTATTTTTCATAGAGTGCTTCGCAGTTTTCGCAATGGCAATAATTTGAGTTGTCTTTCTGACCGATGTGAATGTGGTCTGCTGTTTCTTTGTTTGTTTCACGCATATATGTTCTTGCATTTTCAACAGCAATTCCAAGCACGTCAGGATGTGTAAGGCAAACGTGGTCTGTACTTCTTGTGCCATCAGGGAGAAGTGCGAAATATTCCGGATGCTCTGCAAAAAGTGCATCAGGCACAAGTCTGTCGAGAGTTACGTCCCATAAAACATAAGTCAGCGCACCGCCGTATTCTTCTGCTTCATAGTGGAAAGAAACGTTAGTTCTGTTTCTTGCTCTGTATTTATCGTCTGCATAAGCAGGGCTGTTTCTTCGGATTGCAAAAGAAGGCTCGTTGAGCACATCCATATTTGCATCAATCACAAGGTTTTTACTTTCGGGAACTTTTTCAAGTCTGGGAGTAAACCAACGCACGCCGAAATAATCTTCAAGTAAAGAATAAACACCGTAGAGCGTGCCTCTGCTGTCTTCGCCGAAAATTATAAGCTGTGTTCCGTTTGAATAAAGTCTGAAACCGTCTTCTTTGATTTCGCTTGCTTTGAATTCTTTGATAGACTGACCGATTTGAGTTTCGCCTACGATAATCATTTTATCTTCGGCTGTTACTTCAGTTTCTTCTTTTGTTTCAAGCTTTGCACCTGACATTTTTTCAATATAAGTCTGCAATTCTTCTGTTGCTGTTACAATGCATTCGTCAGGATTTTCTTGAGTTACAATAACAAAATCAGATTGACCGTCTTTTACAATGAACATTTCTGTTTTTATTTCGGGAGCAACATATTTTTCGCCGCCGTAGTTAATGTTCATATCAGCAGGAAAAATGCCTATGCTGTAAAAGAGAACTTCAATTAAACAAAAAATTGCTTTAATATATTGCATAAATTCCACCTCAGATTTCTGAACTCATTTCAAAAACAAGTTCTCCGCCTTTCATTAATTCTTCGTGAGTGATATACGGTCCTTCAAGGGTAACGCCGTTGAGCTTTACGCTCTTGACATAAACATTTTTGTCAGACTGATTCTTGGCAGTGATTTTAAGTGTATTGCCGTTTGCAAGAGTTATTTCAGCCTTGTCAATGTTGGGCGAACCAATCCAGTATTTGTCAGTGCCTGCAAGCGGATAGAATCCCATAGCAGAGAAAACATACCACGCACCAAGAGTGCCGCCGTCGTCGTTGCCGTCAAGACCGTTTATATCTGCACTGAAACGTTCGCTGAGAGTCCAGCGTACCCATCTCTGTGTAAGGTCAGGTCTGCCTGCATTTGCAAAAAGATAAGGCGTGTGGATATCGTGCTGATTACCTATCCAATAACCATGTCCGGGGTCAAGGAATGCACGTGAGGGAGCAGCATCTTCCATAAAATCTTCAAGTTCAGAAACAAAGTATTCCTTTGAACCAAAAAGTTCAATCATACCATCGATATCCTGCAGAGCACTCCATCTCCACTGTCTTGCGCTGCCTTCACAGTAGCAGTCAGCATATTTTTCAATCATAACAGCATCGTAGAATGTTGTTATGTAGGGGTTGAAGTGGCTTTCAAATTCGCCGTCTGAATTTCTTGCCTGGAAATATTTGGTTTCAGGGTTGAAAGTGTTTTTGTAATACATTGATTTTGCTGTGTATATTTCTGCGTCTTCTGTTTTGCCCAAAGCAGTTGCAAGAGTTGCAATTGCACCATCTTCCCATGAATATTCAAGTGTACGGCTTACAGATTCATCACCATTTGCAATATCGTTGGGCACATAACCGTATTGGTTATATTCGTCTACATAATCTCTGCCGACTTTAGTTTCTTTCGTTTCAGATGATTTTACCATATATCCGTAAGCAGTCTCAACGTCAAAATCGGTAAAGCCTTTCAGGTAGCTTTCTGTAATCACGATGTTTGCAGGGTCGCCCAGCATTGAGCCTGCATATCCTGCACCCATAGGCCAACGAGGCAGAGCACCGCCTGCTTTTGCCATTTCAACAAGGCTGTTAAGGCAGTCATACTGAACATCTTCTTCAATGAGAGTGTAAAGTGAATGTGTATTTCTGCAAGTGTCCCATAAAGACATATCAGTTCTGTATGTATATCCGTCAGCAATATGTACCTGCTTGTCAAAGCCTAAATATTCACCGTTTAAGTCAGTGAAGTTTGTAGGCATAATCATAGTGTGATAAAGCCCTGTGTAGAATATTTTCTTGATATCTTCATCCTGTGTTTCAATTTTAATCTGTGAAAGGTGTTTATCCCAATCGTTAACAGTTTTCTGCTGTACGGCATCAAAATTCAGGCCTTCAGTTTCTTCCTGCAGATTCTGAAGTGCGCTTTCAACGCTTACAAAACTGATGCCAACTTTAACTTCAACGCTGTCGTCTTTAAGTGAACCAAAATTTATGTCAACTTTAAGGTCGTTTTCATCGCCTGAAATTGTACATTCTTTGATTTCTTTGTCAGCTTCAAGTGCAAAGTAACAGGGCAGACCATCATATCTGTCAGAGAAAGCAGCGTGCAATTCGGCACCGCCTGTGATAATGCCTGTTTCTGCGTCATATTCTGCAAAGCCTTTGTTTGCGTGCCTGTTGTTGAAAGCACTTGTAACATCAAGTGACAGACGTGCATCCTTTGAATGATTCCATGTATATCTGTGCACGCCTGTGTGCTGGTCAGCAGTCATTTCAGCAAGGCAACCAAGGCTGTCAAGGTAAACTGCATAATAACCGGCTGCTGCAACTTCATTTTTATGAGAATAGGGAATTATGCCGGCTTTTTTGCTTCCCACAGTGGGTGTGATTCTGAAAATTCCATAATCTTCAGCACCTGTGCCTGAAAGCCTTGAATGGCTGAAGCCCATAATGTGACCGTGCTCATAATAGTAGCCTGATGTGTTTGTTTTCACGATGTAAGCACCGCCGACAAAAGATGTATCAGGGCCGAGTCTTACAGCACCGAAAGGAGCACAAGCTGCAGGGCTTAACATACCGCAGGTCCACGGTGTGCCGCCTGTGCCGATAAACGGGTCCACATATTTTGTGTATTCGCCGGTTACAGGCTCGGGTATTTCAATTGGCTTTGTTGCCACAACACCGCCTGCCAGGCCTGAAAAAAGAGTTTCAAGAGATACGAATAATGCAACAAAAATTCTTATTATCTGCCACATAATAATTCCCCCCTACAAGTTAATTTAATTAAACTATATCTTAGATGGAGAAAAATGTCAATGCAATTACTGATTTTTGATAAATTATAATTTTCAACGAAAAATCCCCTCAGTCAGAATCACAGATTCTGACAGCTCCCCTTGCATTTTCAAGGGGAGCCTGTAGCCGTAATATGCATATGAATTATAATTTATATGGTTATTTTAATATTATTCCGTAGGGGTCGATGCCTACATCGACCCTTCAGATTTTGTGTAAATTTATTCGGGCGGATGTGGGCATCCGCCCCTACGATGCTGATTTTAATGCCACGGTAAATTATAATTTAAGCGAATACATTTCTAAACGTGTCACTAAAAACACCGCCGTGTCATTCTCGAACGTTAGTGAAGAATCTCGGCGGTGTTAAGTTTTATATGTTGCCATTTTGAGATCCTTCGCTTACGCTCCAGGATGACAACAAAATGGCAAGGTTAGCCACAGATAAATTATAATTTGTCGTATATTTGCGGTTGTATCGTAGGGGACGGGTCTCCCGTCCCGCCATGAACTATGATGAAATTTCGCGGGAGCCGAAACGGCTCCCCTACGTTGTTGCCGTTGGTTTTATATATTATTTTTACAAGGCTCGTCGGGAACGCCGAGCCCTACAATACTAAATTGAACATCCCGATAAATTATAATTTGTCGAAATGTCTGCCAAGCCTTCCCCTCAAGGGGAAGGTGGGTTTTGCAACGCAAAACTCGGATGAGGTGGAAAGGTAAGAATTTAAGTAAACCAAAGTAAAAATACGAAAACTGCGTTTTCTGCACCTCATCAGTCACCTTGCGGTGACAGCTTCTCCTCAAGGAGAAGCCGAATTAACATCCCGATAAATTATAAATTTGAAATCTTACTATAGGCATTACACTTGTGGACTATTATAAAAAATTATGTCAGTGATAGTTGAAAAATCTTACTATGGGCATTGCGTTTGCAATTTATTATAAATTTTTACATCAGTGATAGCACAAAACTTGCTATAGGCGTTATACCTGCAATTATTATAAAATTTTACATCAGTGATAGCACAAAACTTGCTATGGGCGTTATACCTGCAATTATTATAAAATTTTACATCAGTGATAGCATAAAATATTTACAAATTGATTTTGTTGATATATAATGAAATTGCAGCACTCCCCCATTTTTATAAAAAGGAGCGATTTTTATGGATTTCAACGGTTTTATGAGAGACCTGATTGCACAAATCAACTTTTTCCTTTACGATGCCACGGTGGCATTGATTGAATTTTTCACGAATCTGGGAATAGGAGGCTGAAAATTATGAAATTCAGAAAATTCATTTCGGTTATCCTTGTTGCTGTGATGGCTATGGGTGTTTTCACAGCAGGCGCATCTGCTTCCACACTTACTGAAAAGAAAGTAGATTTTGTTCCCCGCGATGTGCAGGGCGAAAAAAATTATACAATTGAAAACCCATATAAAGACGTGCAGTGGGGCAAATGGCATGCTTACAAAGCATCACTCCACAGCCACACAAACGCTTCCGACGCAGTGCCTACAATTGCAGAAAGCGTTGAAAAACATTATGAGCTGGGCTACGATATTCTTGCAATTTCTGACCACGCTGTTATCGGCGTGCCATGGAATGAAATTCCCACAACTGTCCCAATTTACCGTCTTTTCAAATTCGGCAACACAAAGATGGGCAATGTTGACATTCTCACTGACGAAAGACGTGCGGAAATTTTAGCAGGTGTTGGCAGAACAAATGCTGACGGCACACCGCAGCCTATGCTTGAAGTTATCGGCTCTGCAGAGCTTAACGGTGCAACGCCTATCAACGACTGCCACGTAAACGGTTTCTTTATGCGTCCGGGAGAAGAATACGGTCAGGCAAGAATGGGCGTTTACGGCGACTATGAAACTGTTGTTGAAAAAGTCGGCGAAGCAGGCGGCATCACCTTCCTTGACCACGTTGGTGAATATGTAGGCTCTGAATACGACATCACAAGGGCAAGTGAGCCTTATTACGCGAACAAATTTGCAAATGTATTCCTTGATAATCCCTCTTGTGTTGGTATGGACGTAAACAGCGGTGTTAACAACCACACAATTTACGACTATATTCTCTGGGATAATATCCTTAAACTTACAATCCCCCACGGCAGAAATGTTTTTGCTTTTACGTTCTCTGACGGGCATAAGATTGACCAGTATAACCGTAACTACACATATATGCTTATGCCTGAGCTTACAAACGAAGCACTGAGAACAAGCATGGAAACAGGTGCATTTTTTGCCTGCTCACATTATGCAAGAGCCGACCTTGGAGAAGAATTCAACGGAGAAGAATTTGAAACACCTTTCGTTTCTGTACTTGATGTAAATCAGAAAAGTGATACAATTTCTTTCAACGCTGATAATTTCAATTATGTGCGTTGGTATTCTGATGGTGAAATCATCGCAGAAGGCGAAAACCTTACTTACCTTGACCTTAACGCATACGAAGACAAATTAGGTTGCTATGTGCGTTTCACTCTTACAGGCCCCGGCGGAATCCTTTATTCACAGGCTTTTCCCATAACTGCAGAGGGCGAAGAAATTGAAAAACCCCTTATCGTACCCACAAATGATGTGCCTGAATTTCTGCGTTTCCTTGCCGACACAGCAAACGTGCTTCTCGGTTGGACACCGATTATGGCTCTTATAAGATATTTCCTTTGGGGAACATATTGGTGGTTCTGATTTCAAATAACAAAATAAAATTATGCCGTTGTTCTTTGTGAATGACGGCAAATTTTATTTTATCGGTTGTTTTATATTCAATATTATGTTATAATTAGGCGATTAAATCAAATAAGAGGTATATTATGCAAAACCTTACAATTCAACAGTTACTCGATGCTGAATTCAGCGTAAGCGACGAAAGCCCTGTAATTAAGCCCTTTGACGGCACTTTTATCACTGCAGACCCGTCGCTGCTTACCCCTGACAACTGTCACGATAAAAAATGGCATATGTTTTTCCACACTAATTTTGGTGTGTATCACGCCACAAGTGACGACGGCATCAGTTTCAGAAAACCTGTGAAAATTCTTAAAAGAGCTATGCGACCGAATATAAATTATATCGACGGCACATATTATCTTTTTTACGAAAGAACACGTTCACTTTTTGCAAATGCACTGAATGTGGTGAATTTAGTCAGATGGAAATCTGAAATTTTCGTAACAGAAAGTAAAGACCTTAAAAACTGGACAACGCCCAAAAAGGTTATTGCCCACACAAAAGATTACGAAATAAGCCACCGTGGCACTGCACTTTCAAACCCCTTTCTTATTCAGGAAGAAGGCAAAAACCGCCTTTATTATTCCTGCGGAATGACTTATATTGACGACTGCAAATTCTGCGAGCCCACTTATATAAGTTATGCCGAAAGCGAAAACATTACATACGGCTACACAAGTGCAGACAAACCCTTTATTTCTCCTGACAAAAATAACCCCTACCTGAATCTTTGCAGCGGTTGTCTTAAAGTTTACAAGCTGAAAGACGGCTACGTGGGTGTGCAGAACGGAATTTATGAAAAAGACGGCAAAAGCCATTCTGCAATATTTATGATGACTTCTTCTGACGGACTCAACTTCACATTCAGAAAAATGCTCATTGAACCGAAAACAGTCAACGGCAAAGATTGGATGAAACAATTTGTTTATGCAAGCCACCTTGTAAAACAGGGCAACACTTTACGGCTTTATTTCAACGCGAGAGACATTTCTGACCCTATCCGCGGCCGCGAATGCATTGGTTTTGCAGTGGCACATATATAAAGGAGGCAAAAACATGGAAAACAAACTCAGCAAAAGATTATGGCTGAACATTCTGCTTTTCAGCTTCATGGGCGGTGTTGCCTGGAATCTTGAAAATATCTATTTTAACACATTCCTTTACGGCTCTGTTTATTCAGGCGCTTCAGAAGAAGTTTTAGCAAGTGTTATGGCTCCCACAACAGCAATCAGTAATATGGTTTCACTTTCCGCCATTACTGCAGTTGTTACCACTTTCATTATGGGCACACTCAGCGAAAAGATAAAAAGACGTAAAATTTTCATTTCTCTGGGTTACACATTATGGGGTATTATCACAGCATCTTTCGGCTTTATAACAAAAGAAAACATCGCAAAAGTTTTCGGTTTCTCTGACGACGTGAAAATTCTCACTTTTGCTATATGGTCAGTTATAATTATGGATATGATTATGACATTCATGGGTTCAACAAGTAACGACTCCGCTTTCAACTCATGGGTAACTGACGTTACAACACCTTCCACACGTCCTAAAGTTGAAACTGCTCTTATGTTTATCGGCGTTATTTCAATGCTTGCAGTTATGGGCGTAGGCAGCTTCGCACAGAACGGAACTATTTCATATAAAGTATTTTTCATCGGTCTTGGATTAGTTGTTACCGCTTGCGGTATTATGGGCTTGTTTACTCTTGAAGAACCGCAGATCAAAGGCGAAAAAACAAACTCAAACTACTGGGCAGACCTTTTCTACGGCTTCAGACCTTCAGTTGTGAAGAAAAACGCAAACCTTTATCTTGCACTTGCTGCAGTAGGCCTTTACAACATTGCAGTTCAGGTTTTCTTCCCCTACCTTTTTGTTTACCTTGGCGAAGTTGTTTTTGCTGACCTTGTGCTTGATGCAAAAACAATTATCACTGCTGTTATTTCAATCGCAGCACTCGTTGCAGGCACAGTTTATCTCCTTAAAGTCGGCGGCAAAAACAAAATTATGTCTTTCCTTCCTGCAACTGCACTTTTTGTTCTTGGTCTGTTTTTGCTTTCAACTTCAACAAATGTTATTTTGGTTTTCATCGGCGTTGCACCCACTGCAATCGGATATATCGTTCTCCAGGTTCAGTTAAGTGCTGCAGTACGCGACTTTATTCCGCAGGATAAAATCGGTCTTTTCCAGGGTATAAGAATGATTTTCGCTGTGCTTATTCCTATGGTTGTAGGTCCGAAAATCGGCGATATCGCCTGCCGTATTTCAAACATCACAATTGAAGAATACGGTGTTGAAAAACTTGTTCCGTCAACAAGTATGTTCCTTTTTGCAGCAGTAGTTGCAATACTTGTTTTCGTTCCCCTTGTTATCCTTTTGAAGAAAAAGGCATTCGATTCAATCACTAAAAAAGTTGAAGAAGAATACGAAGAAGAAGAGGAATAATAAAAAACAAAAATCACTCCCCTTGAGATTATTTCTCAAGGGGAGATTTTTATTGCCTGTTAATTAAAGATATAGAAGAAATCAAATATTTTATAGAACACTTCGTAAATCACAAAAAATTCACCCATAAGAGGTCTGAGCATTTCGCCGATATATCCGAATTCCATCTTTTCTTCTTTTACTGTAAAGTCAGTTTTGGTAATTGTGAAAGTGTCGATTGTTTCGCCTGTTACAGAATCAACGGAAACAAGCTTTAACTGTCCGTCTTTTGTGATTTCAATTGTTGAATAGCAATCGTTTTCTGAAAGGACAGTTTTGCCCAGCCATTCAAAATCGTAAGTTTCTGCTCTTGTGTTGCCTGAAGATGCTGTCTGGGTGAAATAGATAATGCCTTCAGGGTCTGTCACTGCACCGTTTTCATAGCCTGCTGTTTCCACAACCTTATCGTCTTTCATAAAATATGACCTGCCGTAAATATGGTCGTGACCTGTAAGCGCAACGTCGAAATCGTAGCTTTCAAGCACAGGCACAATTGACCTTTTTGCCGCAACAACATCGTCCTGAATTGCATGGTGACCTGTGCCGTAAACATCGTAGTGCATCACTGCAACACGCCATTTTGTATCGGGGTTTTCTTCAACTGCTTTTTTGATTAAATTGTAATTATCAAAGATATTTATCTTCATGGAGTTAATCATCACAAAAAGCACGTCACCGTATGTGAAGTAATAACCGTTGCCGTAAACTGTAGGTGCAACACCAAGATAAACATTGGGGTTATTGAAATAATATTTATATGTTGTGCCCTTTTTATCGTGGTTGCCCTGAGTTGCAGCCATAGGATATGAGCGCAGATATTCAGGTGACAAAACTGCAGTCCATTCTTCTGTAGGCTTGCCGTAGTTTGTAACGTCGCCTGCATTCACGATAAAGCTGATATCATCGTTTGCAGTAAACGCTGCTTCAAGAGTTCTGTTCCACTTAAACGCACGCTCTGTCAGATCATCTTTGTAGCTTGGCTGTGCATCGCTGATATAAAGGAATTTGAAGCTGTCAAAAGAATTTGTGCTGAAAGTTTCAACCTCGCTCTGCACTTTCGCTGTGCCGTAGGTGTAGAAATAAGTTGTGTTTTCTTCAAGACCTGTTGCAGTTACGTTATTCACTCTCTGCTCAGCAAGGTCTGAAAAAGTTGAATAACCTTTGAATTCTGTGTATTTGCTCATATCTTCATTTTTGCTGAGCCTTACAACAGGTTTTGAAATGTCACCGTCACGCACTGAATGCCAGCAGAAATTCATCTGCGTTTCGTCTTCGCCGGGAGTGAGAATGATTTGTGTGTTATCGCAGGTTGCATAATATTCCTGCCATTCTTCGTATGTTACTTTTTCTGCATTTACTGCAACTGAAAAAACAGAAAAAATCAGAATAACAGATAACAGAACGCATAATATTTTTTTCATTTCATTTTACCTCATGCAAATAATTTTGCAAAGAAGCTATAAATGCTTCCCTCTTTATAAAGATTGTGAGTACTTGATTTAACCTTGTGATTTTCCACAAGAACAGTATCGAACTCCCCTGTTCCGCCTGATTTTTCAGTTATGAGAACGTGGTTGTTATCTCTCGTGTCATATCTGAATCCGCAACGGAGATTATCAACAACTGAATTGAATTTGTCTGCCTTGAATGCAACTTCCATATGACCTGCTTCAGAATACCAGTAGCAGAAGCAATTGTCATAAACTGAAGACACATTGCCCGTTGTTACAAAAGCATTTGCAAACTGGTCGCTGTAGCAGAAGTTGTAAATATTGTTTCCGCCCTCATCATAGAAGCCTGCACTGTTTTCGTAGTCAGTATAGTCTGAATAATAAAGGGGGTGAATATTTGTAAGGCAGTTTGCAGAAGTTTTAACGTAAAATCCGATGAAAACATTGCCGATTCGCATATTGGTGAATGTATTATCCCATCCTTCCACAATAACGCCGATTGAGTTTGTGCCACCTGTGCCGATAATATTCACATCGTTTATGTCTGCGTCAGATGAGCCACTGTTTGCACCGTATTTGACATGGATGCCAACTATTGTGTGTTTGATTGAAACCTGCCTGATAGCAGTTTCGCGTCCGCCTGCAATAACAACGCCGTTTGTTTTGCCGCTTCCGTCAAGAATACCGCCTTCAAGGGCATAGTTGCTGCCTACTGTGTGAGTATCGTTTTTGGCATCTTTACCGCCGAGAATCACAAGTGCTTCGCCTTCAAAATCAGCGGATGCTCTGATTACGGCATAGTTTGAAAGCTGCAAATCAACGCTCTTTCGCGGGTCTGCAGGAGTGTAAATGGGATGGCTTATCAGATAAACACCGTCAGGGAAATAGATTGTCCTGTTGGGGTTTGCGTCAATAAGTGCCTGCAAAGCGTCTGCAACATCAGTTTTGCCATCAGCAGGGATTGTGTCTGTAACAACAATATAGCCAAGAGCTGAGCCGTTTACAGCCACAGGATTCTGTGCTGCTTCTTCTGCAATTTCAGTTGCAATATCCATGCCGTCTTCCAACTCTTTTATTGTTTCAAGGCTGTTTCCTGCTGAAAAAGGTGCATATTCAATTTCAGTTTTTTTGCTGTTGCCAAGAGCGACTGCTCCCACAGACAGGCAAATCACAACAGAAAGAACTATAGCAATTATTTTCTTTTTCATCTTTTAAAATCCTCTCATCTTTTTAAGTTCACGGTAGTTGATAAGTTTTATGCCGAGAGATTCAATGTGCTGTTTTGTTTTGGGGTCTTTGAACAGTTCGTATTCCCAAACACGTCTTTCCCAGCAGCCTGTTGTGCCTTTAAGGTCGTCTGTGGGAAGTGAGGGATGAATGTAAGTTTCTGTAACGCCGGGTTCAAATGTGCGGTAGAATTCGTAAATATATTCTCTGTAGTTTTCAAAGCTGTCTTTCTGTGGTCCGTCCCAATGGCTGGGAAGAAGAAAATCAGGCATTGCAATTCCCAGGCTCTGACCGAGCTGTGTCATTCCGCCGATAAACTGTTCAATAAGCTCTTTCGGCACGTGGATTGCAAGCATATCATTTGTAAACTGTGCATCTGTAAACTGCATAGGGAAACGGAAAGGAAGACCGTATTTACCTGCAATTTCAAGTGTTGCCTGCAAAATTTCAAATCTGCCTGTTTCGATTCCGTAAAGTGAGCCCATGTGGTTATCCATATGTGAAGGATTTGTAAGGCCTAATTTTTTAAGCCTTGCAATCTGTGCTTCAATTTCACCCTTAACTTCTTCCACGTCACAATTCTTTTCAAAATCGTCACTTTCGTGGTAGAAAAATCCGTCTTCGTCACGCATTGAATCTGTGTTTGAAGAATTAACGGGAGCCCATCTGTATTTATCCCATTCGCTTGTTGTTGTAAGGTGAACGCCGATTGCAAGTTCAGGGTTTTCGTTTGCAAACTTTGCTGCTTCAGGAGCCCATGCGCAAGGCGCCATAATTGTTGAAGAAGTGATTTTTCCTGCTTTGAGAAGCTCCATAACTGCAAGGTTTGCACCTCTGCACATACCAAAATCGTCTGCGTTGATAATTAAATATTTGTCCATTGTTTATTTCCTCCTTGTGGAAAATTATACAAATTAATTATAAATCTAAACCAACCTATTGTCAATAAATGACACAGATTATTAAAAAATGTTTTACTGAAATCTGCATATTACTTGTTGAAAAAGAGCAAAACATATGTTATAATTTGGGTGTATAATTAATTTTTCAGGGGGATAAAGATTATGGCAAAGTGGATTAACGGCAAAACAGTAATTATCACAGGTGCTTCAAGCGGTATCGGCAAAATGCTTGCAGAAAAACTTATGAAAGAGCAGAACTGCAAAGTTATCGGTGTTGCAAGAAGCGAAGCAAAAATGATTAAGTTCACAGAAGAACTTGGCGATTATGCAAAACAGTTTTCATATAAACTTTTCGATGTTTCAAGTTATGACAACTGGCAGAATTTTCATGATTATCTCGTAGAGAATAATATCAAACCTGATGTGCTTATCAACAACGCAGGTGTGCTCCCCCGTTTTGACAGACTTGTAAACTACTCAAAAGAAGAAATTGACGAATCAATCAACATCGACTTCTATTCAGCAGCATATTCATCAAAAATTATGCTTCCTCTTCTTCTTGAAAGCGAAACTCCCGCAATTGTAAACGTTGCATCTTCTGCAGCACTTATGGCTCTTGGCGGCACATCAATGTATTCTGCAAGTAAGGCTGCAGTTAAAGGTCTTACAGAAGCAATGCGTGAAGAAATGCGTGGCGAAGCATACATCGGCCTTGTTTGCCCCGGCTTTACAAAAACTGATATCTTCAGAAATCAGGGCGAAACAAACGGCATGGACCTTATCAATATGGTTTCAACCCCCTGCCATGTGGCTGTTAAAAAAATCTACAAAGGCATCTTACGCAAAAAGTCTTACATCGTTGTAGGCTTCGACGGCAAGGCAATGGGCAGATTCAACAGACTCATGCCTGTTCAGGGTTCAAGACTTTTCAGCAGCGTTATCAAAGCATTCAAAATTGACCTTTTCGCTTCAACTTTCGGTTATGAGAAAAAAGGCGATAAAGAAAAAGCAAAAAAATAATTCAAAAAATTCTTAAAAAGTTGCAATTTACTATTGATTTTTTTGAATTGTTGTGGTAATATATATGAGCGTTGAAAAACGTTTTTTGTGCTGCTAGCTCAGCCGGATAGAGTGTTTGGCTACGAACCAAAAGGTCAGGGGTTCGAATCCCTTGCAGCACGCCATAAAAATCCGTACACAATAGTGTACGGATTTTTTGCTTTTTCCGCCATTCAATATCCGGCAAAAAGCAATGAAATCGTTTATATATCAGGCTTTTAAAAAATATTAAATATCATATTTTTAAAAGAAATAAAAATATCTGTCATAAAAAATCCCCACTGAGATTCTTTTCTTTGTTCAAGAATGACACAGTGGGGATTGATTATTATTTCACAACTTCATATAAACTTTTCTGAATTTTGGGGAGCCACCAGATTTTGTAGCCTGCTTTTGTGGGGTGGATATTGTCGACGAGGTAGAGTTTTCTTTCTTCCTCTGTGATATTATTAATTTCTTCATCGTTCCAGAAGTCGATAATATGAATATCCCATTTCTTCTGAATTTCGAGAAGAAGCGTAACCATTTCTCCGTAATATTCGCTATCGTATTTTGCCTGTGTGTAGAAAATCACGGGGCAATTCCATGTGTCTTTCGCATAGGCGATTATGTATTCAATCGCACCTGCAACGGTTTGTGTGTCAAAGGAGTTCATATCAAAACTGTCTGACACTTTGCCGAGAGGCTTTTCCTTTGTGGCATCGTTGGTTGAAAGCTGACAGACAAAGGCATCTGCTTTTATATTTGTGTCGATGGTTTTAAGTCTTGATACATAGGAATTTGATTTTTCATCAACAAGAGTTGTGCCTGATACTGCCTCTTTGACTGCGTAAATTACGTCAGATTTTTCAAGAAAATCTGCAAAGCTCACACCGAGAGAGCCGTAACCGTAAGTGACAGAGCTGCCGAGAAAAATTATTGTTTTGTCTTTAATAGGACTATTCTCTATGGCAACTGTGTTTTCAAGGCCGTACTCGCCGTAGTTACCTTTTGCAAAAACTCCGAACATATTCCCCACATACCCTCCTGCAATAATCAGAACTGATAAAACGGATAAAATGATGATTTTCTTTTTCATCGAATCACTCCATAACCAAAATTTCACGGAGACTGTTATTCACATCAAACAAATCAACAAACTTCACCTTAACAATCACACCGTCATCCGAGATAAACTCTATATTGTCAGGTTCAGAAATCATATCAGTTAACGGATATATTAATGTAACATCCTCAGCGCCATACTTTTTCTGATAAGCGTACATCTGATACATATCCGCCTGTGAAATACCATAATTCGCAATATCGTCAGAAAGAAGTTTCCATTTCGTATCCATTACATAAACTCTTCCGTCTGACCTTTTTGTTATTACTATGTCGGGTCTTAAACTAAAAATTTCGTTTGGTCTATTGAACAAATAATATGTTCTGTCCTGTGTCGAAACCTCATATTCATCCACAGAAAGCGCTTTTTTGATTACATTTGCAATATAACTTTCGAATAATGTTTCCATAGGAAACAACAATGCATAAGCAATATCGCTTCCGGCAAAAGAACTGAAACTTTTTCCCTCAAGAAATATCCTGCTCCAGATAAGTGCTTTGGCATAATCTTTTGTATTTCTGTCGGAAACACATTTTGAAAAATCATTTGTATAATTTACAGACTCAGGAACATCAGCAAAAATATTCAGAAGTGTTTTTATATCTGTTTTATTTCTTGATAGTTTAGTCTGTGTGAAAAGCAATAAAAGAGTTGATTTAAGCAATCTGTTTTCAGGTCTGTCCGTTTCAAAAACATCATATTCAACATAACTCCGTTCTTTATGAGCAAAATTATATTTGATTTGTTTTGTAAACAGAAGTTTCCCTTTAAAAGAATTTTCATTACTTTCCACTGTCGTATATGCACATTTAAGACCGTGCTTGACTATCATAAAAACTTCTTCAATAAACATACGAATAAAAATTTCAAAAATATTCATCTTTTCAATATTCACATTCGTTGTTTGTATGTTTTTATATGGTGACTTCTTTAATGTTTTAAGCATCCTGACAAGCAGTTTCTTGGTGTTCTCTTCACTATTGTCACCCGTATGATGGCACACTTTTGGCAATATCTCAATATTCGTTCCGTCTTTCATGGTAATTATACCAACATAATTTTTGGCTGTGATTACTTCTCCTACACCCTTCTTATATGATATACCCATGATTTCAAGAGCATCATCAGCTTTATCTTTATTCATCAAGATAAACTGCTTCAGTTCATTGAACGTCTTTTGAGGCAATTTTGTGTAACCATAAATTGAGTCTGTTGCAACAAACGAGCCATATTCAGTTATTCTGTACGTTGGCTTCATTGCACTACCCTCTTAATACATCATGCTATATGCATCTGCATCAAAGCACGAGTCTTCATTTATACGATAAATTTCCTTATCGTCATCAAAATCATAATTGCCAAACAAATTCATTTTGCTGACCTGTTCTGCTTCTACAAACAATGGTTCTCCGTGTTTCTTCTGATTATCCCCGAGAACAAGCCTGATTTTCTCGTAATCCTCATAGAAATATTCCTGCAGTAACGGAATAATTTTCTTTGAAAACACTTTACCGAGAGTATGAATTGTGGGATTTTCTTTTATTTCTTTGAAATATGCATGTCCTATTGTGTGCTCACGATCATACAACGCCTCTATTCTTGCATTGAGCGTTTCAAAAAGGGTTTTAATCGGAATATCCTGAACAAATAAGTCCTCAAGATAATCTGAATCAGGCATCATTTCTTCAAAGCTGAAACGCCTTCTGAGTGCGGTATCAACAGTAGCAATTGATCTGTCTGCAGTATTCATTGTTCCAAGAATATAAATATTATCCGGTATTCCGAAAAGTTTCTTTGAATACGGCAATTTAGCACGCAATTCTTCTTCTGCCCCAATACGCTTAGTAGGTTCTATAAGAGTAATTAGCTCACCAAAAATTTTTGATATATTACCTCTGTTTATTTCATCGATAACAAAAACCTTGTTCTGTGCCTTTACAGATGTTTTTATAAAGTCACCCTTATATTTCTCAATTATATCAAAAACATCTTTAAGAGCAATATTCAATCTGTAAACAGCAGACAAAACCATTGTTTTATTGTCATTGATTTCTAAAATATTCTCTCTGACATTCTTGATAATCCACTTAACGTCCCTGACTCTTTTATAGCGGTCATAGCTGTCATCCCATCTGTATTCACCTGTAACAACGCCAATTGCATCTATTTCATTAGCATTATAGCAAGAGAATACGATGTCACCTACACGCATTTTGTTTATGAATGAGTCCAGAACACCTTTTCCACCCAATTGTGAAAAATCAGTTTCATCTGTAATTGTTTCACCATAATCGTCATAAGCAATTCTGATATGATTATTCTCAAGACATTCTGTTCTGACTTCATTTTCATATGTTCTTGCAAGAGACACTTTCCAGACAACAGGATTTTTATTCAAGCCCATATCCAGATCTTTTGTTGATACTGTCTTGGTGCAGAATTCTTTGAAAACGCCATCTACAATCTCATATCTGACATCTGTTGTATTTTCTGCTCCCATTACAGGGCGGATACCCTCGATAAATTCCTCGTATCCAAAAGATTGATGAAATGTTGTGAAATCTATGAGTTCTTCAGCTTTATATTCGTCATATCTCTTTTTCACAGCACTGTATTCTTCAGATTTTACTTCACTGATCATTTTATTCTCAATAATAGCAACAGCATAAATAACCGTATTATAAGTTTTTCCTGTCCCTGGAGGACCATAGAGAATAATATTTTTGTCCGGATGTACTTCAGTTTCTTTGCTTTGTTTTTTTGTTTTCACTATACTCATGTCCATTGTCTCCAAAGCCTCCTTTAATTCCGGTCTGAGTTTCCATAAATAGCGGTCTTTACCATTCTCCACCACGGGTTTACCCACAAACGGAATTGTGAAATATCTTGCATCTCCGTTATCTATACATTCAGGTAACTTAAACTTGTTAAATACTTTTCTTCCGAAACTACTTCCCAAGGCGTTGTAATGCTGTGCCGTGTTTCCATATTTTTCAGCAAGATTAGCACATGTACTTTCCCCACCCTGTTCAAGCATCATCTTGAACATTTTCAGATTCTCTTCTCCTGTGATCTGAGAATCATTTAAAGCCAACAGCCATTTTTCTACAGTCATTTTCGGATTGTATTCCTTTAATGTAGGCCAATATCCTTCAGAATCATATTTTCCTTCGTTTTCTTTTGTTACCAACCACGCTTTGTAAGACAACGCAGGAATACTTTCAAAGGAAATCTTCTTTTGGTCCATGTATTCGGAAATCGTATCACACAGGTCAATGTATTCTTTGGCAGTAGGAATATTTTTGAATCCTTTGGTTTTAACAACAAATTCGTCCGGCATATATTCAGTACTTGACAGAATTTCTCTGTTCCTTGAATCAAGATTCACAAACCTATGCGGTCTTATCCAGTACAAGCCCATTGAAAGATTCCATTTTATTCCGTTTTGTTTCAGAACAGTATCATATGCAGAAATAAAAGTTTTTCTGTTTTCTTCTGTATCATCATCCGCAAAATAAATGGCACTTTCGAAAACCTTCCAGAGGTTCTCAATATCATCCTCGCCTCTTTCTCCTGCAAAACGATAAAATGCCGATTGCATAATAAACACAACAGGAATACTGTCAAATGATTCCGGCTGACTTACCGTAATATTAAATTCTTCGGCAATACCCTTAATTATTTTCTTTCTTTTCTTCTCTACGATACCTTTGTTAAAAAGACCAAAAACCGTAAAAGGATCAATATCAACAAGATTATTATCTTTTTCGAGTTTAGGCAAGGGAATTCCGATATTACTGAAAACTGATTTTATTTTATTTATCAAAGATTTACGGTCATTACGATATGTCAACAGAACTTTTGCAAAAGCGTCATAAAAATCTATCCAATCCGTATTTATCTGATTACTCACCGAAACACCTCACTTGTCCTTTTTCGCACTAAAACCAAGTTGAATTTAAATCGTTTAATACAGATTTATTATACTCCCATATTTTTCAAAAAGCAACAAGAATATCTTTGTGATTCCATCAGATAAACCCTGTCTGATCCTTCGCTAATATTCAAGGATTACGGACAGGGTTTCCGATTATTATTTATTATAAAAACCGTTTGTGTCAATTTTCAGGAGCTTTATTGCCTTGTTGATAAGGGTTGAAAAATCATTTCTGGTCAGTTTCATAACACCTTTTATAAGCGGTGAAACCTTTACTCCCGCCATAGCATTGACTGTTCCCAGATAGAAGTCGTCAGGAAAACGTGCATCCTTATCCTTCGGCACACTGTCGCAGGTTTCAAGGAACCAACGAAGAAGCTCTGAACGCATTTCATTGATGATTTCCGCATATTCGGGATTATCAATTTCGTTTCTTTCTTCGCCCTTTGATAAATCGTAAAATTCATCTGTTTCATAAAGGCGCATAATATATTTGTAATCTTTCGAGCGAATCATAACAGCCTTTGTGTGCTGAGGTCCGTTTTTCTGCTGAATGTTTATTCGCGGCGCATATTCATCAGCAACAACACCGAAATAGTTTTCAACCTCTTCCGTGCAATGTTCTTCACCTTGGAGCCTGCCACCCTCGCTGCATACAAAATCACGGACAGCAATATTTTTATCAGCAATTGTATCTTTTAGAGAGCGTCCGAAATGAGTATGTCCCGCTTCTGTTTCAGTTATATCAAGGACAGTTGCGAAAAAGTCGATAAGCTCAACGGGATTAGAATTGATTCCGCTGTCGCTCTGCATTGATTTGGGGAGCTTTACAATAAGCGGTACTTTAACGAGGCAATCGTCAAACAAATTCTGTGCCTTTTCTGGAATTCCGTAGTCTGCTGTAAAATCCCCGTGATCGGCAAAAAAGAATATTGCAGCATTGTCATATCTGCCTGTATCTTTAAGTGCCTGTATGATTCTTCCCGTGAAGTCATCAACCCTTGCACATTGAGCAAGGTAAGTTTTTCTCAAAGCAAGCTTATTTTCATCATCCCAATCACCGATACCGAGAGCTTCACAAAGCTCATATTGCATTGATGGTTTCTTATCTTCAGGCTTTGACGGTGCTTTTGGCGGTACAATAAGATTTTCGTCAATAAGGTCAAGATATTTTTTCTCAGCGTGATAAGGAGGATGCGGATTGTTAAGACCGAGAAAAGCAAAAATCGGTTTATCTGCCTTTGCTTTTCTTATTAAATCCTCGCATCCCTTTGTCCATACATAGTCATTATCGTGGCAGATGCCGTCGTCCTGAGTGTTGGTAATCTCACCTCTGTAAAAGCTCAGATATCTTTTTTCTCCCTTTTCTCCTCTTCCTTCATCCTTTGCATTCTTGCCGCATTTGTTATATATTTCGTCTGTGCATTCTTTCAGCCATTTTGTCTGCTGACCTGCAAGGCAGTCACCTCTGCCGCTTGTCCACACATAGTAGCCGTTATTTTTAAGAATACGGTAAAGGTTATCCTCATTCTGACGAAGCAGATAACTCATCGTTCTGTGACCGTTTGTGTGAGGATATTTACCTGTCATAAAAGAGCATCTCGACGGTACACATACGGGATTCTGACAGAAGGCATTGCTAAAGCTGACACCCTCATCTGCCAACGCGTCAAGGTTAGGTGTATGAGATGCAAGGTTTCCGAGGTGATGCAAAGAATCCGACCGCATCTGGTCAGGGTTAATAACAATTATATCAGGCTTACGGCTCATACTGTCACTCCCTTTTTCTTTGCGATTTCTTCCATTTTACGTGCATATTCCTTTTCATCACGTTGTTGCTTTTCAGCCTTGATACGAGCCTTCTCTTTTTGTTCATCGAACTTCTTCATATATTTTTCAAGCTCTGCATTAAAATTAAGCTTAGTATTTTTGCCGCATTTTTCTTTTAATTCTGCTTTAAAGGATTCTGTTGCTTTTTCATCAAGCTCTTCCTGAACAAGTTTTGCTTTTTCTGAAGGCTCAATCCATTCCTCTCCGTTTTCTTTACACTTATCAATCTGTCTCTGACGAATTGCTTTCTGAATAAAGGGTAATTTCAGTTCAACATCAAGAAAACGAAGAAGTACAGCAAGACCGAGATGAATAAAGATGTTTATTCCTACAAAAGCCCACACGATAGCGGACAAAACGCTATCAGGCTGTGTTGTAATGCAATTACCTGCAGCATCGAATTCGGGCTGAACATAGCCTCTGATAAGAAGATTGAAAATACCGATGCTCAGTCCCACTGCAATAGTGTTCATTGAGTTGATAACACTGGTTGCAACACCGTCACAGCGGAAGCCGTGTTTGTATTCAATTTCATCAAACACACCTGCCATAAGTGCAGGGAAGACATAAGCCGCAGGAACAATACCCATATTCATAATAAACTGACCGATAAGCACAACTACAAGATTATCAGGTGCAACAAATGTAATAATGTCGCCGATTACACAGAGAATAAAGCCTGTTGCCGTAACGGTTTTCTTGCCGAATTTCTTTGACAGAGGCCATACAAGGAAAATGCCGATGCCCATTGGCAGACCGCCGATAACATTGAGAAGAGTCTGTGTTATACCGTCGGCGTATGTACTGCCAAGCACCCAGTTTGCATAGTAAGTCATTGCGTTCGAGCGTGTGAGCTGACCGACCCAATAGAAAAGCCAGAAAGCAACGAGAATCCACCAGTTTTTATTTTGCATACAGGCTTTGATTTTTTCTTTGAAGGCTATGTTATCCTCTGCCGCTTTTTCAGGGTTTTCAAGAGTAACTCTTTCTTTTGTAAAATAGTATTCAAGAAGCATAACAGGTAGCATAATTATTGCGGCAACAGTCATAAATGTTACCCATGCATCAATATCGCCCTTGATTTTAGGAAGTACCAGCATCGGGAAAAGAAGTGCCACAAGAATACCTGTTATTGCGATATTTGCAACATTATTGAATACCGCAAGCTGGCTTCTCTGCATATCGTTTCGTGTTGAAAGCGGTACCATCATCATGTGAGTGATGTTGTACATTGTAAACGCAAAGCAATAGTAAAGATTATATGTAAAAATTATGTAGATTGCTTTCACAGTTGTCGAAGCGTGAGTGGGAACGAAATACAAAAGCACTCCGCACAAAACCACAAGAGGTACTGACAGCAAAAGCCAAGGTCTTGCCTTTCCCTGAGCCGTTTTTGTCTTATCGATAATCGCACCCATTATGAGGTTAGTTATCGCATCAAGAATTTTTGACAGAACAGGAAAGACAACAAGAAACATTCCGCCCCATACGCCACTCATACCGAGTTCATCGGTATAGAAAACATTCAGAAAGCCTTGAGCAAGAAGCGCATTTACAAGAAGTGCTCCTGCAGGACCTATAAGATATCCGAGAAATTTTTCTTTGCCGGTTGTGTTGTAGCTCTGAATCTTAGAATTAAATATTTTCTTCGACAGGAAATTCATATTATTACCCCCATTGACTTATTTTTTTAAATAAATTATACTATTATCGAAAAAGATAATCAACAGACTGTTCGATAAAGAACTAACTGTTAACGAACAGTTTTCAAAGGATGTGTTCGATAAATGGATATCAGGATAAAAAGAACTCAAAAGCTTCTTGAGGAAGCTCTGTTTGATTTACTGAAAGAAAAGCCTGTCGAGAAAATAACACCTACAGAGCTTTGCAAAAAAGCAACAGTCAACAGAAATACATTTTATTCACATTACGCAAGTATCAGCGAGTTTTATGAGAGTATTGAAAACAACCTGATAGATACAGTAGACACTTCTCTTGAAGGCAGTAAAACAGCAGTTCAGGCGATTACAATTCTCTGTACAATGCTAAAATCGAACCCGAAGCTGTCAAACATTATTTTTTCAAAGCACCTCAGTTCAAAGATTATGAACAGAGTTTTTGCACTCACAAACAAGTTCAATATGCAGAAAATGAGTTCAGAAACAAATAATCTTACTGATAATTATAAACAGATGCTTTCCTCCTACACAATTATGGGCAGCGCCGCCGCACTTGAATGCTGGGTAAAAAACGGAATGAAAGAAGCACCTGAAGAAATCGCAGAATTCATATATAACATTTCCAAAAACGGCTCATCCGTTGTAACAAAATAAGTTATCCCTGTCAGTTCTCAATAAACTGACGGGGTATGTTTATAAATCAGACAGATGTAATGAAATTACATTTTAACCCTTTGACCTTTTGGCAAGGGATTAAAAAGATTTGTTATTAACTATTTAAGAAATGAAGAATCGTCGCTTAAGTGCAGGAATTTTTATTTTTCTTCTAACATAATTTTTCTAACATATTTCTAACAATTTAAAACTCCCCATCAGGACTCAGATTATGGTTGAGCATCTGACGGGAATTTTCAACTTACTATTTTGGCGGGGACGACGTATCTTATTCTGGACATCCTGACCTGCGTATTGGCTTTTTATGATTTTCTGTGCTTCAAAGCTGTCCGGACTTGTTACAATCTGCTCTGTGCGGACATTGTTCACAGAAAACACTACCTTCCACTGATTCATAAAATTCACCTCCTGTTTACGGTAAAGCCATTGTAACAGAAGGTGTGGGGTTATTTAGGGAGATGTTAATTGTTTTACTTCTTTTGCCAAAAATTCACATCAACTTCATCAATTCTCTTTATTAAATCTTCTGCTTTTCTCGTTTCAGGTCTGTCTGAAAACCATATTTTCGCACCGAAACTTTCCGCATTTTTCTTTAAATCAGCTTTAATTCTTGTGCACCAGCAATGTTCCTCTCCTTCCCCATCAATAACAAGAATATGGGTTGGTCTGAAAAATTCAAATTCTACTTTCATGATCCGTAACATTTCATTTTCCTGTGCTTTTGTAAGTCTTGAAGATGGGTTTCCCCCTGAAGTTGATACAATTTTATAAATATTAGAATGACAAATATTCTTATACCATTCAAAATTCTGTTCTTTTTCTGTTAATCGGAGATATACTTTTTTAGCAAAGCAAAAGAATGGCTTTGCATCAATATATCTTTTTCTTTTTTTCTTATCGTCATCACTTTTACTGTGAATCCAATCAAGTCCTTCCTTATAATGCTCATCAAAACAGTATTCTATTTTATTTTCACTAAATAAACAGCCATTATCATCTAAATAATTCATCACATTATGGTCGTCTTTTTTAAATACCCCCGGAGCTCTGCCCACCACCATGAATCTTACACGGTCATTTATCCAATAATTATCACCACAGCGGGCATATTCAATCATCAATGACTTCTTGTCCTTTATTTCTTTAGGTTTTTCAATAATTGTAGCTTTGAAAGCTTGTTCTCCTGCTTTTAAAACTTTTTCCTTATAACTTACTTCATCCATAATATTTCTCCTTCAATCAATTATATTTTTTCATTGCTTTTTGCAGGGTGTTTTTTACATCATTCACAAGGTTTTCCGGTGATGTGACGGTTATATGTTCTGCGTACTGCATCGCCCAGAATTTCATTGCCGTCCGGCTTACTTTTACTTCTGCTGTGACTTCGTCTTCTGTTTCGTCTGTGAATTTCACATCTTTCCCGAACCAGTCAATAATTTCGGAGATGATATATTTTTTCGCTCTGAACTGAACTCTTTCTGTTTCGTCTGAAAACATATAGATATGCTCTGCCATATGTTTGGGCAGGTCAAGTCCGTTTTCGAGACCTTTTACTTTCTTCATAGGCTTTGCAGGTGTGTCAAGCAAACGGATCCCTGTGATTCTGTCAACTCTGTAATTTGCCGGATTATCGTATTTATCGCTGTTACACACAAGATAATATCTGCCGTTTGTTGCCACCATCTGATAAGGATTCACAACATATTCCCTTGCTTTTCCCTCGCTGTCTTTGCGGGGGTATTGTTTTTTATCAGTGCCGTAATTGTTATAATTGAACGCTACCTGTCTGCCTTTGCTTATTGCCTCGTCAAGAACTTCTATTGTATAGAAAAGTTCTTTGTTCTGTGGCATATTCTCAGGGAGATTACGGATATGTCTGACTTTTGAACAGAAATATCTGTTTGAAAGACCTTCGATTTTTTCAACAAGCTCTTTACACTGTGAATAAGGAATGTGCTTTGAAAAAAGCAGACTATCAACCAAAAGGCGAAGCTCCGAATCAGTAAAATCACGAACAAGATAAAAATCTGAAAGAATAACACTCTCTTCAAGTTCACCTTTTTTATTTTTAACCATTCTCACCGCTTCGCTGTATTCAATCTCATATCCGAATTCAATCAGATTCATAAGATTTCTCTTGACTGCCTTACGGTCAACCTTCATTTCGTATTCCGTTTCAAGAATTTCAGCAATTTCTTTCTGGCTGAGTCTGTGGTCTTCATCGGTATATTTTTTAAGTATATCGAGAATGTTCATTATGATAAGTTTTTTCGGTTGCATTGTGTCCATATCTGTCACCTCATAAATTTATTGTATCACCATTGATAACATTATTCAATATGTTATGGGTTATTTTCAGGACATCGTTTCGGGTATAGTCATTACAGAAACACAAAATCCGGTGTTTCACGTATTTACAAATCAGAAAAAATATAATATCATAAACATAAGAGGTGTTATTATGGCTGTAACATTAGATGATAAACTTGTTATCGGCGTTTCGTCGAGAGCGCTTTTCAACCTTGAAGAAGAAAACAGAATATTTGAAGAACAAGGCCTTGAAGCCTATTCAAAATATCAGATTGAGCACGAGAATGATATTCTCAAACCCGGTACTGCTTTCCCCCTTGTAAAAGCCTTGCAGAAACTGAATGCAGACGGAAGATATCTGACTGAAATTATCGTAATGTCAAGAAACACTTCCGACACAAGCCTGCGTGTTTTCAAATCCATTGAGCATTACGGACTTAACATAAGCCGCGCTGCACTTGTGGGCGGTGCATCAATTTCCCCTTATCTTGGTGCATTCAAAACAGACTTGTTCCTTTCGGCAAACGAAAACGATGTTCAGGAAGCAATCAATGCAAACATTGCAGCAGGTCTTATCTGCGACAAATCAAAGCTCCCTATAAATGCTGACGATGAAATCCCACAGATAAGAATTGCATTTGACGGTGATGCAGTTATCTTCTCTGATGAATCTGAAAAAATTTATCAGGCAGAAGGTCTTGAAGCATTTTCACGTCACGAGCAGGAAAACGCACAGAATCCCCTGCCAGAAGGACCATTTGCAAAGCTTCTCAAAACAATTTCACTTATTCAGAAACAGTTTCCCGAAGGTGCAGTGCCTATACGCACTGCACTTGTCACAGCAAGAAATGCCCCTGCACACGAAAGAGTTATCAGAACGCTGCGTGCGTGGAAAGTCCGCATTGATGAGGTGTTTTTCCTTGGCGGTGTTCAGAAAAGCGATGTACTTAAAGCATTTGATGCAAACATATTCTTCGACGACCAGAAAACACATACAGACCTTGCATCAGACTTTGTGCCCTCTGCAAGAGTGCCGTATAAGAAATAAATTAACCGCTATCAGCAAACGCCGATAGCGGGTTTTTATTAAAACACTTAACCTTTAATCCTCCAGCAAATCCTCGGGTACGCAACCGAGAACTTTTGCCATTGATTTAAGATGGTTATACTGTGCTTTGTTAATATCTGTCTTTCTTTGCTCATACAGTTGTATTGAGCGTATAGATATATCCGCCCTGTTTGCAAGCCGTGACTGAGACAATCCCCTTGCCTTTCGGAGTCGTGCAAGATTTGTTTCCCCATTCTTTTGCATAATAGTATTAAAAACGTCTACTGCTTTTCTCGGATCTGCCTCGTGTAAAACACCGTATAATTTATATAAAGTTTCATAAGAGATTTTTTTGCATACAGAATCAAAAGTTTTTCCGGTATACCACTGATAATACGCTAAAATCCAGCCTATCCAGTACTCAGGAGGATAATCAATATATGGCATTTCTGTGATATCACTTGACGTCTTACCACACTTTTCTAAAATGTATCTTGCCAGTTCAATTCCGGACATACCCGAAATAAATTTCACATTTCCTCTGCCGTATTCCTCTGCAACACCACTTGCTATAAACAAATCAAGAAACTCCTGTCCGTTTATGTTGCAGAAAAGAGTGGCGTATTCTACTGCTCCACCCAAGGTTTCCATTGCATCATCAAGATGTACTTCATCGTAAGCGTGGGTCATCGTTTTTCACCTGCCCTGTTAAAATATCACGAACATATAAATCGTCAGGATTAATCGAAAAATCAGCACCGTGATTATCAAGATATGCTCTTTTTGCTCGGTTTTCTCGCTCCGTACGTTTTGCATTATAAATACTGCCGTCTGCGATTTCATAATCAATAAATTTAATTTTATCAAACGCGTTCGGAGACATAAGTACAATCTGTTCCCCGAGTTCACCAAGCTTCATTGCTTGTGACAACTGACTGACAGAGATAACATTATTCAGAAAATCTTTTGCATAAGAGAAATATGAATCATCTGCTCTGTAGCCCCATATAACATCATAGCCTGAAATATCGAGAAGGAATTCTTCCAGAATATATTTACTTGCCTGACGCGAAATCGGTGAACGCTTTTGAAAGGTACGGTTATCAAGAAGAATTGCAATCCAGTTAAGTATATTATAGCCATCTTTGTTTAGATAAAGTACATTTAAATCGGAAATATCAAACTCATATTTGTTTGCAAAACCATCCTTCACAGTGGGACACGCCCACTCTTTTGCCAATTCTGCTTTTTCTGTGCAGTAAAACCCTCTACCATAATCGTTTTTATCTGAACCAAAACCATAAACCGGTTTTTCAACAATTTCGGAAGAGCCGTGATATAAAATCATAATATATACCTCGCTGTCGCAACAAACTATATCATTGTATTGATACAATATAACTATATCATTATATTGATACAAAGTCAAGGGCGTTAACATATTTTTCTTAATCATCGAATTTTATGACGGACAGTGATGGATATAAGTTTTTCTAACATTCTTTTGACAAAGTGAAAAATTTGCTATTTTTGAGAAATCAAGTATTATCGGGGATTGGAATTTTAAATATTGAATCTGCTTATCTACGTAAGATTACGTCTGATTTCGTGTGACGTTTGTGTTTACGTTATCAAAAAGCCCCTACGAACCAAAAGGTCAGGGGTTCGAATCCCTTGCAGCGCGCCATAAAATCCCGTACACAATAGTGTGCGAGATTTTCGTTTTTTCACTATTCACTGAAAACCAAAAAGCTATTCCCCAAAGATTAAAAACTTCGGGGAATTTTCATTCTGTTGTTTCTGATGAAAATTTCTACGCTGCTACTGCATTTGCGTTGACCTGTTCAATAATTTTGCGGATGCCCATCCATACAGTAAGGTCTGTAAAGATTTCCACAACACTGCCTTTATCGGTAAACGGAGATTCCTGAAGTACAGAAAGGTCTTTCATCAGACCATTGTGAACGATGTATTCAACTATCTGATTGACAAAATAAATCTGTCTTGAATCAAGGTTAACATTATTAAGGTATTCTGCGAAAGCCTCTTTTGCGGCATTCATATCAAGACCTACAATTTCGCGGACAAATTCACCCAAAGGCTGTGACCCATAGGTTTCTTCGTATTCCTCTTTTGAGCCAACCTCGTTCCAGAGAATCTTTTCAAGCACTTTTACGTCATCTGCTATCAGCGGAACATTGCTCTTGAGTTTGGCAATAACCTCGTTGTCCTGATGCTGACGGACATAATATTCAGCCTTGGCTTTATAATCCTTCAGATCGTCATTTTCAAGTTCAGATTCGTGCCATTCAACTGAAATTATTTCATCATCCAATGTTGTATTGTATGAATGATGTTCAACTTGAATGTATTTAATCAGATCGCGAAGATTTTCGCGGATATGCTCAAATTCGTTTATTCCTGCTGTTTCAACATAGTCGGTATGCAGAATTTTATCAATAAGGTTGTGCTGTGCTTCAATTTCCGGAATATTTGATGTTTTTGCAAGAGCACCAACCTTTTTGAACAAATCTCTCCTTGCCTTTGCATACTTTTTACCCACAAGATAAGCAAGTTCAATGCCGTAAACCAATGCATCAAAACGCAAGGCTCTTGCATCGTCTTTGTCAGGAATGATAAGCGGGGCAATTTCTTCTTTTACCTCAAGTGTGTTTTCATAAGTGAGTGCATTGTAGCTTTGTTCATCGGAATATCGTTCCACATAGCGAAGATGCTGTTTAACTGCAAAATTATCCCTGTTAAGCTCTTTGACTTTGCGTACTGAATCTTCAACAAGCAGCTTTCGGAAAGCAATGAGCTGATCGGTCCGGTAATCCATATCCTGAAGTTTAAAGGCAATCTGCACCTTGAGGTTGAATATTGCACCCTGAACAGCAAGCATATTTGCAGATTCTCTGGGATTTTTTTCGCTGCGGAAAAATTCAAAGTTGTTGCAGAAGTCAAATATATAAAAAATCTTTTTATCTTCGCCGTCAAGAAGTTCAGGGCAAAGGCGTGTTCCCCTGCCTATCATCTGCCAGAATTTCGCCTTGCTCATAACCTTTTTAAAGAACACAAGATTAAGCACTTCCGGCACGTCAATACCTGTGTCGAGCATATCAACAGAAATAGCAATCTGCGGCAGTTTTTTCGGATTGCTGAATTCATCAATGGCTGTCTGCGCATAGTTTGTGTAGTTGTCTATAACCATTGCGTAGCCGTTAAGATGGGGATATTCCTTATTGAACACCCTCAATATTTCTTCGGCATGGCGGTGATTTCTGGCAAAGATAATTGATTTACCTATTTTGTTTCCATAATCAATTTTTATTCCGTTTGTCATGAGCACATGGAGAACTTCGCGGATTGTGTCTTCGTTGAAAACCCATTCGTTGAGTGCAGAAGAATTGATTTTGTCGGGCAATTCACCATTTTCGTTTTCAAACGTGTCCTCATACTCGGCTCTGTCTTCATCAGAAAGTTCGTCGTAAACAATGCCGTCTTCAATAAATTTCAGTTTTGTTTCAATTGACATATAGTCAACAAGATAGCCGTCAGCAACAGCCTGTGAAAGCTCATAGGCATAAGTGGGCACACCGCTCTGAAGTTCAAAAATTTCATAGGTATTCTTTTCAACTTCATCCTTGGGCGTTGCTGTAAGGCCCACAAGCGGAGCATCAAAATAATTGAAAATATCCTTATACTTATTATAAATGGAACGGTGTGCTTCATCGCAGATGATAAGGTCGAAGTGTCCGCAGGTGAAAAGTTTGCCGTCTTCATCCTTAACTTCATCAATGCAGTTGAACATTGTCTGGTAGGTTGAAAAAACACCGTGTGCAGTATAATTATCTTTTTCCTCGCAAAGATTGGTGACGGAAAAATCCGGCATAAGGTTAACAAAAGCACGCTTCGCCTGAGTTACAAGTGAATTTCTGTCTGCAAGGAAAAGAATGTTTTTGATCCAGCCATGGTCAAGCAGAACCTTTGTAAGGGCAATAACTGTTCTTGTTTTACCTGAGCCTGTTGCCATAACAAGCAAAGCTTTACGGCGGTTTTTCTTATCAAAACTGTCGCATACGGCGCGGATAGCCCCCTCCTGATAATATCTGCCTGCAATTGCGGGGTCTACAATTACATGCTTAAGGCTTGTGCGCATTGTGCGCAGATTAAACAACTTTTCAAGATCACGCTTTGAGTAGATTGATGAAACCTTTCTCTCAGGGTATTGACCATCAATAATGCGTGTTTCAAAGCCGTTGGTGAGGAAAATGACAGGCCGTCTGCCGTACTTTTTTTCGAGCAGATCAGCGTAAAGTTTCACCTGCTGTCTGCCGACTGCAACATCTTTGCAGGCACGCTTGGCTTCAACAACAGCAAGCGCTCTGCCGTCATCACCGTAAAGCACGTAATCGGCAAATCCCACACCTGCGCTGTTAGGCATACCCTCAAGCTCAACTTCGTTAATCCAGTTTTTGCCCTTAACCCAGCCTGCATCAACAAGCATTGCGTCAATATAAATCTTGCGCGTCTGATATTCAGTCAGATCAAGAGGCTTGGGCACATAAGCCTGTTGCTGTTCACTACGGCGGGCAGTAAGTTCCTCTTTAAGCGCCTTGTTTTCAGCAAGAAGCTGTTCAAAATTGATTTCAACACCGTTGTCAACAAGCGTTTCTGTGTGTTTATCCAGCAAAGACGTATCAAACTGCTTTTCTTCATAATCCTTGCCGTAACAGCAAGCGATAAAATCCATAAAGATAAACAGGTTTTCAAGGCAGAGCTTCGCCTGCTCCGCAGTAATCACCTTGCCTGTGTGGGCAGCATTATTGCCGAGCTTTCGGATAAGATCCATTCTTCGCCACACATCTTCGCTTACAATCTGACGGAATTCATCTGTATTCATAAGGCTGACAAGCGTATCCTGCCAGGGCAGAACAAGCTCATTGTCAACGGAGTACATCCATTTGACAGCCATTTCCATCGCCCTGCGGCAATTTATAACACAAGTTGACAAATCAATATGTAAAGTTTTTTCCGCCGCAACTGCAACAGAGGAAAACGTATCAAATTGCTTGTCCTTTGTTAAAAAATCAAAGTTGGTCATAGTAATTCTCCTTTGATTAACACATATCTATTCTAACAAACACGTGATTTTATGTACTATTAATCATTGGTGGTCGTTTTCATTTATTGAATCTTTATTATCCACAACATCAATATCGCCAAAGAAAAAGGAAGATTTTAAAATTTTTTGAAAAAGTTTGACTATGGGAAGTCTATTATAATTCTTGTCAATTTCAGCAAGTTCATTAAAATTACGTTCATCATCGGATTTTTCTGATTTTCCAAAGCCATCCTGATACTTTTTAAAACTATATTGAAATAAATAATCCAATTTTCGGGTCACACTTTTATTTTCAGCTATCAATACTTGAGAAATTCCTATAAACATATCCGCTACGGTATTACAACATAAGAAAAAACATATTATCATCAAATTTTGATTTAAAAGAGTAATGGTCGATCCGGCATTAACAATATAAAACCTTGATGTAGTAATAATCAGCATCAATAAATTTATTAATAACAAAAATATAGAACTTGTTCTCTGATTATAAATCGTTAATAAATTAAAAACAGCATAATTAAAACTAAATTTTTCCTTTTGCTCACTCTGTTCTTTCAGTCTTTTTATTTGCTTTTCCAAGAAACCACCATTAAGAAGATACCAAACCAAAAAAAGAGTAATGGCTATCCCAAAAATTGTCCAAGATAACATTAAAACATCTTTCATTTCTGTTACATTCCAAATTAATTCGGCACGCAAAGAAGAAAGTGAAATAACAGTTAAAGCATACCACAACACATATTTAGGTGCACCATACGAAAGCCACATTAATAGATTAGATTTTCTTTTTAAAATATATCTTTTTAGGATAAAAGCAACGAAAACTACAGAGAAACTCAATGAAATAAAAAACGCCAAACATCTACCTACTACTACCGTTATTATATCAAATCTAACCATGGCATTAAACAAGCAATGAAAAAGCAAATAGGAAAACCCAAAAATCGGTAAAAACAATATAATTACACATAGAAAAATCAACCATGATTTTATTTTCTTTTTCACTTTAATATTTTCCATAACACAACCTCATAATAATATGACATTATAAAATGTTATTTAATACAAATCAAGCACCCGTTCAATCTTTTTCTTCTTTTCCACAATCATCCTCGAAATAAATTCTTCGTAACTTTCATCAGGATATAACGGATTCGGTTCAACCACTTTTTCGCCAGTAGCGATTAACTCTGCAAGTGGTCTCAAAAGTGATACTAACCCTGTTGTAAAACCATTTTTATACCACACATGATTCTTGTCGATTTTTTCATAAAGAACTTTTAACTGTTTTAAATGTTCCTCCAGTTGGAGCGGTTCTCCTTTTAGCGGGTGTAAATAATTCATTCGTCTATTAAGAAGATTATGTATTTCTTCTTCGTTCGCAAGTTCACAAGAAGTGCCACGTCGAATATATATCATATTTTGTTTAAGAGAACCACTTTCCTTTTTTGATAAAAAAGGCACCTGTTCAGGTGTATCATCTACAACAAGCATTTGAAAATGTTTTCCGTTTAACACCTCATATTCAGATGTTGTGTAGGAAAAATCATAAATCTCATATTTTAAATTTGATGAAATAAAATTTTTTATCCCATTGGAAACAACTGCCTTATCTTTGATTTCGGACAATCCGTCGATACGAATGCTCTTATCATCATTTTCGGCTACACCAAACACAATAATACCACCGTGAGAGTTTGCCATAGCCAAAATTTCTTTTGCTAAAGTAGCATCTTCAATCCATTGACTCTTAAAATCGATAGAATTATGTTCACCTGTTTGTCCGTGTAAAAAATCTCTAAATTTATCAAGCGTTGGTTCTTGTAGAAGTTCGTAAATCACATCTTTAATTTGTTTCGGAAATTTCATAGTCAATCACCTCATCCAAAATATTCTTGCATCAATGCTTTTTTCAGTGTTTCGAGTTTTTCAAGAGATTCTTTGACTTCAAATTTTGATTTGTCGACCTGTTCGACAAAGGTTGCAAACTCATTCTGTTTATCCATTGTAGGTAAAAGAACCTTAGTCTTCTTTATCTCTCCCAAATGGAGATTAGGAACACCAATTCCTTTAATACTACTGTCAAATTGTCTTTTTGTATCTGGATTGTTGATCGCACACCTCAAATACACAGGGTTTACCCTATCGGTTTTAGGACGCAACAACGCCAAACTCACATAAATATCAAAAACTGCATCTGTATCATTGACCGCAGCAACACCATAATTCACGCCGTTTTTCGACATTAAAATATCGTTTCTCATAGGTTGAATCGTTGCATACAATTTCTCGTGCAACTCCGCAGGAATATATTTAATCTCATCCCAGCATATTTTCTGTGTCATTACATCCTTTGAAGACAAGAACTTAAACCCATTTTGTATATCTTCTGTATATATAGGAGTTTGATGTGTTCCGTCCTTAATCAGTGTACATAAATCTTCGATTGATACAACATCAAGACCTTTTTCATTATCATTCAAAGAGCCAAACAGTTCGACAAATCGAGATTTGACGAGTTCATCAAGTTTTGAAAGTTGCTTTTTTCGCAGGTCAATCAATTCATTAACTTTATCAAGAACATCTACAATATATTTCTGTTCTTCGCAAGAATGAATATCAAATTCGCTTTCTTTTAACCATTTGAAATGTCTGTTATATCCCGTATTGGGAATGTTAACATTACATAAAGCATAATACAAATACTTATAATTTGCATTTTCTTTTTTTGTTTTTAAAAGTTTAACACCATCCGCACCGAGAAAACATGGAAAATCAATATATTTCAGTATCCTTGTATGGTCTCCAAAAACAATTACAGGCACGTCTTCATATAAACCATCCGTTTCATCTGTATAACCGGCAATCGTGTTTTGTCCTTGGTCAACAATAGCATATTTTCCTTCTGAGAGGTATTTATTTGTCGGTATCTTTCTTCCGTATTTTGTAACATCATCAAAAACTTCAGTGAATTTAGCCATATACTCACTTCCTTTTATCTCTTTTTGCAGAAGCATATTGCAAAACTGTTGAAATAAAATCAACCGCTTTGCCCGTATTTTTGAAAATTCTATTTCTTTCTTTTTTGCTTACATTACCTTTAAGCAGCATAACCAAAGCACCGATAGCAATTGCAACAACTAAAGTTATAGCAAACTCTTTTAATCCCAGTTGGGGTAACATCATTTCTAAAAGTTCAGGTAATGTTTTCAATTCTGCCGCTATGAATAAGAAAATACTTTTCAAAAAATCCCATGCCACATGTATTCCGCCAACACAAGCAACAATAATTATAAATGGTATTATATTCAAAACAATATCCTTTCTTTAACTTAATCAAGTAATGTTTCCAACTCTGCAAGGCCTTTTGTTATCTGCATTTCTATCTCGTGCAGGTCTGCCATTATTTCCGCTGTTGAGGGGTATTCCACCGCTTTGTAAACTGTCTTTTTATACTTATTGATTGAAAGGTCATAGTCGTTTGATACGATTTCATCTTTTGGAACAAAGAAGGATTTTTCTGTTCTTTCGCGTTTATATTCGTTATATTCCACCTCATCCGTCAGCTCTGCTGACACCTTCCCCTCAAGGGGAAGGCTATTAATTGAACGGAAACGTGCGATAATATCAGGAATATCGTTTTCCTTTATTTCAGTACGCTTGTCATCAAGGCTGAAGCCGTCTGCCTGCATATCATAGAACCATACGTTATCTGTGCCGCCGTGGCCTGTTTTTGTGAAAATCAGAATACCTGTTGAAACACCTGCATAGGGCTTGAACACACCTGAGGGCATTGATATAACTGCTTCAAGGCGGTTGTCTTCAATAATTGCTTTGCGGATTGCCTTGTGTGCAGTTGACGAGCCGAAAAGAACGCCGTCAGGAACGATACAGGCACATCTGCCACCGATACGGAGCATTCGCAGGAAAAGTGCAAGGAAAAGAAGCTCTGTTTTCTTTGTTTTGCAAACCTTTAACAAATCAGTTGAAACTGTATCGTAATCAAGGCTTCCTTTGAATGGCGGGTTTGCAAGAATCAGGGAATACTTGTCCTTGTCAGGATTCTGGTCAGAAAGGCTGTCGCGGTATTCAATAAAGGGATGCTCTACTCCGTGAGTCATCATATTCATTGCACCGATTCTGAGCATTGTTCTGTCCATATCGTAGCCAAAGAACATATGATTCATATAGTGGTCTTTTTTCTGCTTGTTGAAGAAAATTTCTTCTTTGAAATTTTCTTTCAGATACTCCCCTGCAGTTACTAAAAATCCGCTTGTACCGCAAGCAGGGTCACAAATCACATCATCGGCTTTCGGCTGCATCATTTCAACCATCATTCTGATAATATGGCGTGGTGTGCGGAACTGTCCGTTAAGTCCTGACTGTGCAATTTTATTGAGAAGATATTCGTATGTATCACCGCGTACATCTTTGCCCTCCTCTTTTGCCATAAGGGCATAGATTTCATCAAGTGCATCCACGACCTTTGAAAGAAGCAAGGGTGTGGGCAATTTGAAGATAGCGTCATCCATATATTTTGAATAAGTGCTGTCTTTTTTGCCGTCAAGATTTTTAATAAACGGAAACACCAATTCCTGCACTGTGGAATACATTTTTCCTGCAGGGAAATCGCGGAAAACTGACCATTTAAGCTGACTGCCGTCAACATTGCGTTCGCCGATAGTCACTTCACCTGCAAAGATGCTTTTATAGGGAAGCCCCAGCATAGCACTCTCTTTTGCGCGCAGGTTGTCCGAATCGTCAAGGTCACGGATAAACATAAGGTATGTTATCTGCTCAATTACGTCAAGAGGATTAACAAGTCCGCCCGCAGCAAAAACATCCCACAGACTGTCGATTTTATTTTTAAGTTCACCTGTAATCATTTTTATCACCTATTCTTCCAAAGAGTATACCTATCCAATTATACGAATAACATTATATCACAAAATACACAAGTATTCAATTACATTATACAAAACGTGCCTTTTTTCTGCAAAATGTAAAGCTGAAAAAGATGATGCAATATGTTACGAGCAGATGTGGTTATATTAATTCTGTTGGTTGGTGGATCCCGAAAGAATAAACATTATGGGGCTGTAAAAAAATAAACTATAACTAACCTTGCCATTTTGTTGTCATCCTTGAGCGAGAGCGAAGGATCTCAAAATGGCAAAACGTAAAACTTAACACCGCCGAGATTCTTCGCTTTGCTCGAGAATGACAGGTTGGTGTTTTTTGTGACACGTTTGGAAATGTCAATGATAAATTATAATTTATCGTACAATTAATTTTAACATTGTAGGGTTTGGCGCTTGCCGACAAACCGCCAATTCACGTTTGCTTTTTGCGGAACGTCGGAAACCGCCGTTCCCTACGATATTAATTTTAAACAACCATATAAATTATAATTTGTCGTATATTTGCGGTTGTATCGTAGGGGACGGGTCTCCCGTCCCGCCACGAACTATGATAAAATTTCGCGGGAGCCGAAACGGCTCCCCTACGTTGTTGCCGTTGGTTTTATATATTATTTTTACAAGGCTCGTCGGGGACGCCGAGCCCTACAATGTTAAAATTAATTTCACGATAAATTATAATTCACATATCAAACTGATGACTGAAATTAAAAAATGCAGAAGAAGTTTGGTTCGCTTCTTCTGCATCCTTTGGTTGTTTTTGTTTGTTTGTGTCTTTTGTATTTTTTCTGTAATGTCTTTTTTGCTTTAATGTTTGCTTTTATAAATATTCCCGGGTGTGATAGAGGTTTACAATTTTCTTCTCGTTTTTCTCTGCATATCGCAGGGTCTGATATGCGCCGCCTGAGTTATTTTTCACATAAACAATGACAAGGTCTGACCTATCGACCATATCTCTGTTTCTTGCAGTGAAAGCACTTTTAAAATTCTGCTCAGCACAGGCTTCGCAGATTTCTATAGAATCATAATAATTCTCAAATGATTCGATGTTGTTTCTCAACTCGGCGGTTTCGTAAGGGAGGACAAGAGTTAGAAAAACGTTTTCGGAGTAAATTTCCTTTTTAAGCCTTCTGACAACTGATGCCACCATCAGGTCAAATTCACCATTTCTGCCCACAAGAAACTCAACTTCTCTGTTTCCCTGAATTATGATACGGAGAAGTTCATAAAGTTTCTGCTCAACGGGTTGAGCATCTTCAATTATTCTGTGGCCGAAAAGGCTAACGGTAAATTTGTCTGTCATTTTCTCACACTCGAAAGGTATTTGCCGATGCTGTTAAATTACATCGGCAAGTATAAGTTTATGCACAACAGCTGATATAAGAGGAACTAATTAAACTTTTTGTGATATAGTCACATCTTGAACATGCCTGCATCTCATATGTTTCACGTAAACATCTGGGGTCTGTTGCTCTCTTCTTATGTGTTATAGCTGTAATAACTTTAGATTCAAGTTTGTGACCGAAAAGTGTACATATGAGTCCGTATGTAGCTACATCTTCGTCACTTTCATTAAAATAAGCAGCAATAGCTTTATTGCGGAATTCTTCTGTTGTGTCTGCATCAAAAATAAATTCTGTTTCGTTTACAGTAACTATAATTGTATCTTCGCGCTCTTCTGTTGCAAAAACAGAAATTGACATTACAGAAAAGAGTGATACAACAACCATAACAATTGCAATAAATTTTTTCATATCAATTAATCTCCTTCAGATTTTCAATAATTCTGAAAAGATTATCTTCACTATCTGATTTTATACGGTAAATATTATTTTTATAAACAAAATTGGCTTGTATATATTCTTCAGTTTCTATATAATATACAGAATATCCTGCGATTTGCTTTGACACACTGTTTAATTTCAAAGTTTCAGCCAAATCAGAGTTTATATCAATATCAATGCTATGTTCAGGTGTATTACAATGCATGATGTAGCGTTTAACGTTATCTTCTTCCAGATACCATACCTTGACAATCTTTTCATTTTCAGGTAACCAAGTTGGGTACAAAATCTCAATTTTTTCATCTTTTACAAATTCTTCAATTGAGGAATATGTCTTGGTTTCATTTGGTGTGATAAAAGTTATATTATCATATTCTACCGAGCTACCTTCAGATAAGTCAAAAAGATAATTACCTATTTGTCTGAATATTTCATCTAACGGTTTGCCCGATGCAATAGATATAATACCAAAGAGTGCGATAAGTACCGCAAGCACAGCAGCGATAATCGCAAGTCGTTTTGCTCTTATTTTTCTCTTAGCATAAGAGCTGAGTGCAGTTACCTTGCCTTTGAACGGTATTTCTTTTACTCTTTGTTCGATTTCTTTCTTCGTAAGTCTTTCTTTTCCTTCAAGCTCCATAAGAAAATCGACGCACTCTGTTACCAGGTCACTGTCCATTTCTTTATAGTCCTTTGCAGTTTCAAGCAGAATTATCACCATAAGCTTGTCCTTCAAAGTCTGTTTTTCAGTGTCCATATTGCGTTCGTCTCTCATGGAATTGTCCACCTCCTGTTTTATTTTAAATAAATATATACCCTCCCTTCACAGATATATGAAGGGAATCTTGTTTTGTCACGCAAAAATTTTTTATTTTTACAAAAAATTTATAATTTCATAGTAAGCAGTAAGAGAGCCATAAACATAAATGATGCTCTTTCCTTGATTTTAACCCTGAGTCTGTAAACACGGGACCTTACCGCGTGTTCAGAAATATCAAGTGCCTTTGCAAGTTCTGCATATTCCAGGTGTTTTGTATAAACCATTTCAAAAAGTTCAAGCTCTTTTTCTGTTAACGAAGAAAGTATAGTCTGTTTCTTTTCTTCAAGTTCTTCATCGGTTATTTTATTATCCTCTTCCATCTCATAGAGAATATCCGTACTTGTCTGTGTTTCAGACACCGTTCCGAAGATAAGCTCCTTCTCCCTCTTGGCGATGTGTCTGAACTGTTCCTTTATTTTATTATTGGCAACGGAAAAGAGCCAAGATTTAATAAAATTATCTTCAAGCTCACTATATTTATCCTGAAAGAACAAAAATACCTCCTGAGTAACATCAGCGGCATCTGCCTCATTTTTAAGCCTTGATAAACAAAGATGATACACGTCATCATAATATAAACCGGCAATTTCTGCAGCTCTTTCGGCGCTTATCAACTCATATCAATCCTTTTCGTCAATATTTTATATATAACTGATTATAGCAGTTATGGAAAATAATGTCAAAGGAGTTTTTTAAGCGTAATTTCTTATGCGCAAAAAACAGTGTGAATTTTTTACATTTTGCATTGTAATTCTGCACAGTTTAATCTGTCAGTTTTTGTCGAAAACAGAGAAATTTTGAACAAACTTTGAATTCTCGCGTAACTTTTTGCCGTTTCTTACATTTATATACAGATATTTTGCATAAATAAGGACGGTAAATTATGGATTCGGTAGTATGTCACGAGATTATTAAAGAAGAAGTGAAAACAAAATTGATAGAATTTATGGAACAAAACAACATAAAATACAACCTGTTTGAATGTTGCGGTTGTGAGAAATTTTGTATCAGTTTATGTAATGAAGACAACACCTGCGAAAAATATTGTTGCAATTCAGCAATGATTGTGCAAACATGCAGCAAAGATATCTGTAAGGTTTATCCCCATGAAATTCTCTATATAGCCATAGAAAACAGAAAATCTGTTCTTTATCTCACACACGGAAGAGTCGAAACCAACCACCGCTTTGAGCATTGGAAGGATATTCTTGATCTGAAAACCTTTGCCCAACCTCACCACAGTTTCATCGTTAACCTTAATTATGTTGATGAAATCACAAGGGAGTTTGTAAAAGTAAAATACGGTAATCAAGAACATTCCGTTTACACTTCTTCGCGCAAAATCGGTGCGTTCAAAAAGGCTTTTTTAAAACTCTGCGAACAATAAAATAACACAAAATAAACATCACTTCTGTCTTTCGCCGAGTGTTGGTAAGGAAGTTTTTGTTTCTCGAACAAAATTCCTTGTATTATCACCAAAAGCCTCGCAAGGCGGCAGCCTTGTTGCATTTTTGGCTTCAATTCAAGCAATTTTGCTTTTCTACGAAACTGCGTAGCACTTTAAAATGCGAAATTGCGTGTGCAAGAAAAGGAAAAACCCATCGATTACGCTGTCGCGTATCGGTGGGTTTTGACGCATTATTGTGCCGTAAGTTCACATTTTAAAGAAATACTTCCTCACGGGCGCTCGGCGTTCACGACTGGGGTGATATTCTTTATGCACTGATATACTAAAATCGTTTACATTTTTGCAAAAAAGCCATACACTTTTGGTATTTCGGACAAATTCCAAAGTTCTTCCGTGGATTGCATCGACCTGAACAATTATTATTTTCAGGATACAATTCAAAGGAGAGCATAAGAATGAATGAAGTAGAAAATTTGGGAGAAAGAATAAAAACATTACGACTCCTGATGAACGAAACACAGGAAGAATTTGCTGAACATTGCGACATCAGTTCAGAAACTGTAAGTCTGCTTGAAAGAGGCAGATTCTCACCACGGTTGGAAACGCTTAAAAGGATTACCGAATATACTCATTTGTCTATCAGTGCTCTATTTAACGATTATTTGTACATAGCCGAGCAAGACGGAAACATCGAATCATATATCACCTACGGCATAAAAGTTTTTGAAAATAACAAAGTAGTCAAATCTGTTCCCGGTGTATTTCTGGATGAAACAAAAACAATAAACTTTGTTAATACCTGCAACAGAATACAGCTAAGTCCTGTTCACCTAGAAAATTTTATTGAGGATAACATTGAATAAAGCACTTATGCGTGATATAATTGCTGTATACTATTTGTTATTGAAAGAGGAAAATCAATGAGTAGTAACATCAGATATTTGCTGGGAATTGACGGCGGAGGAACAAAAACAGAATTTCTCCTTACTGATTTATCAGGAAATGAAGTAAGACGATTGTTTCTCGGCAATTCAAACCCTGTCAACAAAGGAATTGAAAACACTTTTTCTGTTCTCAGAGAAGGTATAACGGAAATATGCAAAAATGCAGACATCAGCAAAACTTCCGTTTTTGCAGGCATTGCAGGAAGTAAGTCAGGAGATAATCAAAAACTCATCTGCGATTTTCTGTCAGGCTTCGGCTTTTGTTCATTTGCCTGCGGCAGTGATATCGACCTTGCTCTTGAGGTTGCTTTGAAGGGCGAAAACGGAACGGCTGTGATTATGGGAACAGGCATTGTGGCTTACTCACGCTTTGGTGAAACTTTACACCGTGCAGGCGGATACGGATATATGATTGACAAAGGCGGCAGCGGTTTTCATTTCGGTTCTGATGCGCTGAATTCAGCATTCCGATACATTGACTGTAAAGACGGAAGCGAAATGATTCTGAAACTCATTGAGAAAAAGCTAGGTAAAAAGCTTGAATCTTCAGTTTCTGAAATTTATAGCGGTGGACCGTCATATGTTGCGTCTTTTGCACCTGTTGTTTTTGAAGCACATAAGCTTGGCGATTCCGTTGCAACAGAAATTATCGACCGCAATGCTTCTGAGGCAGCAAAAATCATCAACGATGCACGAAAAGTATTAAGTTTTTCCGATGAAAAAATCGTCATCTGTGGTGGACTTTGCAAACAAAAAGATATCTTGACTCCTTATCTTATGAAACATATTGAAGGTGATGTAACACTCACTTTTCTTGATGAAGCGATGGTAAATGGTGCGATTACACTTGCAAAAAGGTTGTGTGAAAATGCTTAAAACAGAAATGAGAAACCCTGACTCCTACGACATTGACAAAATGTCTACTTCTGAAATGCTCGAAATAATAAATAACGAAAACGCCAAAGTAACCGCGGCAGTTGAAAAAGCATTACCGCAAATTGCGATTGTCTGCGATGCAGTTGCCGATGCCATAAAGATGGGTGGCAGAATTTTTTATATTGGCAGCGGCACTTCAGGCAGACTTGCAGTTTGCGATGCAGCTGAATGTCCGCCTACATTCGGTGTACCTTATGACCTTTTCAACGGAATTATTGCAGGCGGAGAAAAATGTATGTTCAAGGCTGCAGAAAATGCAGAAGATAACCCTGAAGCAGGAATTAATGACCTGAAAGCACGCAATTTCTGCGATAAAGATGTTTTGATAGGTATTTCCGCATCAGGCTCGGCGGCTTACGTTATTTCTGCAGTAAATTACGCAAAGAGCGTTGGTGCAAAGGCTTTTTCAATCACGAACAACCCCGACACTGAGCTGGGAAAAACGGCAGATGTTGACATCTGTGCCGACACGGGACCTGAAGTTATTACAGGCTCAACCAGAATGAAAGCCGGCACTGCACAGAAAATTATTCTTAACATGATTTCAACTGCATCCATGGTAAAATGTGGTTGTGTTTATGAAAATATGATGATAAACCTTAAACCAACAAATAAAAAACTCCGCAGAAGAATGATAGGAATTGTTACTGAAATTCTTGGTTGTTCAGATGACAAAGCGGAAAAACTTCTTGAAGAAAACGGCTGGAGCATTCGCTCTGCAGTTGAAATTTCTGAATAAAACAAAAAAATTACCGACAAACCTTTTTATAAGATTTGTCGGTGTTTTTATTTGAGTTTCAAGCAGTAAACCAGCGTAGTTTCTTTTGTTTCAATAAGTCGGAAACCGTATTTTTCATAGAAATTAATTGCATTATAATTTTTATGCCATACGGTAAACATAACTCCGCTGACATCTTTTTTGCGAAGATTATCACAAAGCTCATCCATCAGTTTTCTGCCAAGCCCCATATGCTGATATTGAGGCAAAATATCAATGTGAAGATGTGCAGGATATTCTTCTTTATATTTTTCCTGAGAAGCAATTGCTCTGAGTGCCGATTTTCTGCGACGGTATTCCCATTTTTTGATTCTGGTGTAATAATCCTTTATGTAAATTTCTTTGAATTTATCAAAATTTTCAGTACAGATAATATATCCTACAGCCTTGTCGTTTTCATCAGTTGCCACAAAGCAGTTTTCAGGTTCAATTTCAATATAATAATCACAATAAACTGCAAGTGCAAAATTGATTCCTCTTTTTGAACTTTTACATGGTCCGTCACTGTTAAGGCACACAAAATGCACGTCTTCTTTATCCTTTGACTGATAAGGTCTTATTTCCATTTAATCACTTCCCTTTTGAAAAGAAGTTTATCATTAAAACGCACAAAAATCAAGGTATAATATTTAACTATTTGATAATTGTAAAAACGCCTTAATTATTGTATCATAAATATCAGGAGGGATTATTATGAACTGCAAATCAGATCCCATAAATGTTTTTGAAAAACTTTTCGGAAACATCGGCTATAGCATAAGAATTATTTATGAAAATTCAAAACGTGTTACATATTGCGAAAGAACTCACAGAGTAACAGATGAAAAATATATTCTTGATATTTCGGGAAATGAAATAAAAATTTATTGTTCCTGCAAAAAAGGGGCTTTGAGTGCTCTGTGTGACTTAAGGAAGCGGACAGATGAAAACACCATTTCCGACGGAGAATATATATGCTCTCCTTTATTTAAAGTCAGGGGCTATATCGAAGGCTTTTACGGCAATCCATGGAGCCACGAAAGTCGTAAATCCGTAATGGAGCTTATGGCAAAAAACAGAATGAACACCGTTTATCACGCACCGAAAGATGATTTGTATCACCGCGAAAAATGGCGTGAGAAATACCCTGAAAATGAACTTATAAAACTTAAAGACCTTGCAGACAGTGCAAATGAATATTATATGGATTTCTATTGGTGCATTGCACCGGGGCTTTCAATGAAATATTCTGACGAAAGCGAATTTGTTGCTCTCATCGAAAAAACAAAACAGCTTTATGAAATCGGAATCAACTGTTTCGGCCTTCTCCTTGACGACATTGATGAAGAGCTTGCATTCAAAGAAGACAAGGCTGTTTTCGGCGAAACAGTCAATGCTCATATCGACCTGATTAACAGATATTACAATTCATTGAAAGAAATTGATTCTTCAATACGTCTTACTATCTGCCCTACTCTTTATCACGGCAAAGGCAATGAATATTATATTTCAAAGCTTGGCAAAAACATTCCGTCAGATGTTTCTGTTTTCTGGACAGGCAGAGATATTTGTTCAAGGGAGCTGACTTCCCCTGAAGCAATAAGGTTTATTGAAAACACTTACCATAAACCCCTTTACTGGGATAACTACCCCGTAAACGATTGCTCAATGTATAACGAGATGCACATTTCCCCCATTATAAACCGCGACACTGATTTATATAAATATTCCGAAGGTATTATTTCAAACTGTATGGAATATGCTGAATGCTCAAAAATTCCGCTGATTACCTTTGCAGATTATCTTTGGGACAGCGAAAATTACAATCCGCAGAAATCATGGGAAAATGCAATAAATCAGGTTGTGGGCAAAGAAAATGCAGATAATTTTATTGTTTTTGCAGACCATCTTTATACATCGTGCCTTAAAGATGCAAATTCAAGGCGTATGTATGAAGCTTTTGATGAAGTTGAAAACGCTTTCAAATCAGGAAACACAGAAAAAGCATTTTCCCTTGCGGGAAATTATCTTGAAAGAATGAATAAATGCAGAGAATATCTGAAAAAAGATTTACCCATCTGCCGTGAGCTTTCAAAATGGTCGGAAAAATTTTTCCTTTCCTGCGATATTATAACTACGATATTTGAATACATAAAAACGAGTGATGAAAAGTTGTTTGCAGAATTACTTTTGCTTGCCGATAAATATGTGGCAATGCCTGCAAAACTTTCAAACGATGTTAATATTCACGCAGAAATAAAAAGTATGCAGAATATAAATATAAAGTAAAAGGAGATATTAAAAATGGCAGTTATTATCAGATGGTTTTCAGCAATTCTGGCAGTACTTTTCGGTCTGCCCACACTTCTCGGCGCAGTTTTTCAGAGCCTTTTGAAAGTCGGTTATGACGAAAGACCTGTTACTGCAATTGCAGAAAATTTCCTTGAAGGAAACAAAGAATTCATCGATGAAGCACAGGCAGAATATTGGTCTGCAGGATACGCACGCAGAGTGCTTACTCCAGAAGACATTGACGAAACAAGATATTTCCTTGGCGGATTTCTCAAATTTCCTGCTCAGGAAGCAACAGGCGTTGTTGATGATTTGTGCGTAAGAGCAATTGTGCTTGACGATAATTCAGGCAGAGGTGCAGCAGCATTTGCATGGATTGACGGCATAGGCTTTATGAATGCCGACATCAAGGATATCCGCGAGAAGCTCTCCGATATCACAGGCGACGGCAAGCTTATCAGCATTGATGTAGGCTCAACCCATGCCCACAGTGCAATCGACACACAAGGCCTTTGGGGTAACATTCCCAAAAGCGGAAGAAATCAGAATTACATTGATTCTGTAGTCCAGAAAGCTGCCGATGCTATAAGAGAAGCATACAACAACAGAAGCGAAGGCAACCTTTATTATGCTTCAAAATCCTGCCCCCAGATGTTCTATGACGGCAGAGACCCCTATTCAATCGACGATAAAATCCACTTTTTCCGTTTTGTTCCCAATGCAGAAGGTAAAAAAGAAATTTATATTGCAAACTTCGGTGCACATCCTATCAATCTCGGCTGGAGTAACACAGAAATTTCAGGCGATTTTCCGTACTACATAGAAAAGGAAGTTGTTAACGAAAAGAATGCTGATTTCATCTTTATTCAGGGTGCAATCGGCGGCGCAATCCACAGCGATATGGGCGTTCAGAACGGAATTCCGGAAGACCTTACTTCATTTGAAAAAATGAAAGAATACAGCAATATCGTTGCAGATATTCTTTATGAGCTTACAGAAAAAGCAGAAAAGGTTGAGCCAATTCTCAACGTAAGACACGCTCAGGTTGATTTTGAAATCAACAATTTCGTTTTCCTCCTTGCTGCAAGTGCAGACCTTTGCAACGTAAAGGCTTACAAAGAAAACGGCAAGATATATCTTACAAGCGAAATAGGTTATGTTGAAATCGGCAAAAACATAAAGATTCTCGAAGCACCCGGTGAAGCTATGCCTGAACTTATTTATGGTGGATTCTATTCTGCAGAAGAATCATTCACAGGCACAGAATACCCCTATGAAGGCATTGCAACCCGCTTTGGTGAAGACGACGAAGTGCTTGTTTTCGGCCTTTGCAACGATGCAGTGGGCTACATAGTTCCTGATAACGATTACAGCTCTTCAGGTGCTGAAGGTCACTATGAAGAAACTGTTTCAACAGGTTCAAAAAGCGGCACTGCATTTTCAGAAGCATTCTTTGACCTGCTTGACGTGTGGGGGTAATTCAGAATGGAAATACTTCGTTTTCTGAAACTTCCCAACCTTATGCGAGGGATAATTTCAGGTTTACTTTCCCTGATAATCCTTTTTGTTCCCGTTTCAACTTATACAAATATTGAAGATACATCTGAATATATGCTTACAGGCGATGAAACATTTTCATATAACGGCGAAAAATGGACTGTAGGCTTTGCAAAAGAAGTTCTCACTCCTGATGATATAGATAAAGAAACATACTATATCGCAGGATATAACACAAACAATCCTGCAAAATCTGTGCTTGATGATATGTATGCCAAAGCCGTATATCTTGACGATAACTCAGGCAGAGGCGGAGTTGTTATCTGCGCAATTGACTGCGTGGGAATCAGCCGTAATGATATAAACGACATCAGAAAAATTGTTATCGAAAGCGGTAAAATCCCCGATATCAAATCAATCAACATCTGTGCAACACATACTCATTCTGCCATTGATACACAAGGGCTGTGGGGCAAAAACTTCCTCTCAGACGGTAAAAACGCAGAGTTTATGAACAGTCTTAAAGAAAAAACCGCCAAAGCAATTATTTCAGCATATGAAACAAGAAAAGACGGTGAGCTTTATTTCGGCACAGCAGAAACAGGAAATCTTCTGATAGACACAAGAGCACCAATAGATTTTGATTCAACAGTAACAAGAATCCGCTTTGCCCCTGTAGACGGCAGTGACGACACATATATTGTGAATGCTGCTTGCCATGCTGAATGTCTCGGTGCAAGAACAACTGTTGTCAGCGCTGATTTCCCCGCATATATGGAAAAGGAAATCGTTGAGCAGACAGGCGGTGCAAATGTTGTTTTCATAAACGGTGCTATCGGCGGACTTATCACCTGCGAAAAACTTGACGATGTTCTGCGTAACTTTGAACTTGGCCTTGAATATGTCAAGGAATTCGGCGAAGATATGGGAAAACTTGTTATGAGCATAAACAACGAAACAGTTCTCCAGCCTGCAATCAATGTGAAAACAAAAGCAATCGAAATTCCATGCGATAACATCGCTTTGATGCTTGTCCGTTTCCTCGGCGTGCTCAACAACGATATTTCAAGAGATGAAAACAAAAACATTTCCATTATATCAGAAGTTTCATATATGGAGCTTGGCAACAAGCAGATAGGAATTTATATGATTCCCGGCGAACTTTCACCTGAACTTGAAAGCGGAAATTTCCTTTCTGCAGAAGAATCAGCAAATAAAACAGAAGCCGATTATAAATCGCTTTCAGAAATGTCACGTTGCGAACACAATTTCGTAATCGGACTTTGCAACGATGAACTTGGTTATATCATTCCCGAAAACGATTTTTATCTTCACGAATGGTTCCCCTATTTCAACAACTCCATTGATGAAGCAGGCAGAAAGCATTATGAAGAAACAAACTCACTTGGTCCCCGGGCAGCAGGAACAATTCTTGATGCTATGGATGAACTGATAAGTTCAGTTGAATAAAAACTTATCCCTTATGAATCACAAAAGGTTCATAAGGGATTTTTCGTTATTTGTAAAGATACCATTTTTTTGAAGATTCCTGCCACCGGGCACTTTGTTCTTCTGCTTTTTTTATAAATTCTTCCGCATTAAAATCAGGGTTTAAAATTTCATCTGTGCCTATAAGTTTTGTTATATCAGTGTCAATAACAAATTCTTTATGAGTTTGTCTTATTGCATCCAACAGCCTGATGCCAAGAGCAAAGGGCGAAAAAGAATCTCTGTCTGTAACATGAATCTGTATTCCGTGGCAGAAAACATTTTCATAATTTGAAAAAGTCGGAGTAAACGAGCATTCACGCAGAATAACGCCGTCCTGACAGCCCACTTCTTCAATAACTTTTTTGCTGTCAAGCCACGGTGCACCTATCATTTCAAAAGGCTTGGTTGTGCCCCTGCCCTCAGAAATATTCGTGTCTTCAAAAATGCAGGTGCCTATATAAACAAATGACGTATCAACAGTAGGAATATTGGGCGAGGGCTGAATGAACACAAGGTCCGTTTCGTCATAATACAGATTTCTCTCCCAGCCATCCATAGGAATAACTGTCAGGTCGCAGCCGATGTTTTCAGTTTCATTCATCATCAATGCGAATTCGCCGATTGTAAGACCGCATCTTGTTGGCGTAGGAAATCTTCCCACGAAAGACGAAAATCGTCTGTCAAGAATTGTTCCCTCGGCTTTGATTCCGCCGATAGGATTAGGGCGGTCAAAAACAACAAACTTCACACCGTGCTCTGCACAGAGTTTCATTGCATCTGTCATAGTATAGGCATAAGTATAAAACCTTGCACCAACATCCTGAATATCAAAAACCACCGTATCAAGAGTTCTCAGTGCTTTTTCGCTTTCGGATATATCATCACCAAACAGACTGTATACGGGAAGACCTGTTTTTTCATCAGCAAAAGACACCACTCCTTCCCCTGCCTGCACATCGCCTCTCACACCATGTTCAGGGCCGAAAAGAGCAGTCATGTTGCACTTGCTTTTCAGCATATCCACAGTTGAAGAAAGGTCGCGAAGAACACCTGTGTGGTTGGTGATAAGGCCGCATTTCCCTTGCAACTTTAAGTCATCACGTGCAAACACATCTGCTCCGCACAGAACTTTTTGTTTTAATATCGCCATACTTTTCCTTCTTTCAAATTGCATTCATATCAAACAAAGAGAATTATTCACATCATATATTTTTCTGTTCAGTCTTAGTCTTCAATCAGTCCGTAATATTTACCAAGCCAGAATGCTGTGGTGTAAACATAACAACTTTCAACCATACGTGTGCCCTGTGCAACATCTTCATCAAGGAAAGCATATGGGTTGCGGTCATATTTTGTAATTGCACGCTCGTCAGGCATAAGAAGCTTTGATGTTTCTTTATTACCGCCGAGAAGTTTTATACTTCTGACATCTTTTCGGTTTGTAACATTTACGCTTGCTCCAAGATTAGACACATTCTGCCTTCTGAACCAATCGGAAAGCAACTCTGTGTCAATTTCATCATCAGGACAGCTAAGCATAAACATAAAATCATATATGGGATTATGCTCTCTGCGGATTGTGCCATTCCAGCTTCGCAAGCCGTTTCTGTATATATTTTTAAGTTTATCATCTTCTTCAAGCATTGTAAGAAGCCATAATGCGCCTGTTGCCACAATGTGGTCGCCATACATCATTCCTTCTTCGGGAGTCCTGTGGCAGATTGCAGAAAGACTTTTCAGGCGTTTTTCGTGCAGAACAGAAATTTCTGCATAATTTTCTTTTTTCACAAGCTTATTATAACTATCTTCCCACAAGCCTTTTTCGCCTGTTATTGCCATAACTACCTTGTGGTACATAAGGATTTCTGCAGTTTTAAGAGGTGCATCTGCCCAGCCGATGCCAAAACGGAAATGCTTTTTATCCCACCTGCCCCAGGTTGTAGGTCTGCCGAAACACTCCATAAGTCTGTAGCCGTTTTCAATAATATGGCCCAGTGTCTTTTTGGCAGATATTTTTATAATTCTGTCAAGTTCGGGGTCTTCTTCACCAAGAATAAGATGAGCAAAATACATCAGCATAAAATGCGGTGTGATTTCATCGCTGCTTGTGTCGCCTTTGTAGACGATGCCTTCAATTGTGTGCCCCTCGTCTTCATAAAGACGAGAGAGCCTTTCAGGCACGCAATAAATAACGGAAAATTCGCGGCCTGCAAGCCTTTTTCTTTTTGAATCAGTAGTGGGAAGACACACTGCTTTGCCATTTTCAATGCGATAGAAAAGTCCGTCATCAGGCACAGGTTCATCAGGTGTCAAAAATGTACGTGCAACAAAGCCGTTATCCCTGCAGGAAATACGCATAAGAAGCTGGCAGGCTTCAGTGGCACGCAGAGCACTTTTTCTTGCCTTGACAGATAAAGGATGGCCTTTGCCGTATTTTTCTCTGTAATAGCCATATTTAAAAAGTTCACCCATTGCGAATGCTGCAGTGAAAGCACCTGAATTGTCAGAATGACCGTAAGGCAAACGTGACTCAAAATCTCTGTCTTTTGTGAGATAACGCTGTGTCACAAGACCATGTCTGTCTATATATTTATGAGTTTCTTCTGTAAGACGTCTTGCTTTTTCTTCTGCTGAAATTCTCACAAGGCGAATGTGTGAAACTGCAGTTTCTGTCAGCACCCACACGCTTTCTTCCTTTTCATCAGGTGCATAAACAGAAATAACTTTGTTGTCAGCAAGGTGCCTTTGTGCTGAAAAAAGCATAACTCTGTCAGCCTCAAATTCTGCGTCAGGCTCAAAACGTGTAAGTCCGTTATCTGCGCCTATCCACAATGCTTTATCGGTTTTGGCAAAGCATGTGTAGCTGTTTTTTTCTGAGGGCAATTCTTCGTTGATTTCAGCAAAATCTGCAGGCACGCCGTTTCCAGAATTTTCAAACAATTTTTCAGGCACTGAAGAATCATCTTTTTCATAAATTTCAATTTCTCTTGCAAGCACATAGGGAAGTTTTACAGTTTTCATAAATTCATTCCTCGTTGTTTATTACAACTATTATAACTCATTTAAAAATTTTGTCAAAAAAACCTGCTCCGTCTTTTTTATGACGGGCAGGAATTTTTTATTTTTCAGTTTTTTCACATCTTACTGCAATCCTCGTTCTTCCACCATATGTGCAGGTGTAAACAATAAGGTCGTCGCCTGTGTCTTTCACCTTATCGGTATCGGTAGGTTGCAGAATTTCAACCGAAACAACAGAATATTCTGTTATTTCCCCTTCCATATCTGTAAAGGAAACTGCCATATCAGGCTCAAGTTTGCCGATATATCCGAAATGACTGTTGAAATTATGGGCGCAGATAACAAGGTTATCAGTTTTCGTTGAGCCGTAATATCTGCAGGGAGAAATTTTCAGCCTGCTGTAATCCCATTCTGACATAACGGGCAGATTAAGGTTAAACCCGGGAATGGAAATATAGCCGATATAACCGTAACCGTCAATTTCAACAACTTTCATCTCTTCATCAAAGGGGTCTTTTTCAGTTGAAGAATTTTTATTCTGCTTGATTACATCCACCATTTTGTTTATCACATCGGCTGCATAAGCTTCGGCGCGTTTATTCTCATAATTGTTATATATAAGCAGACCGACTGCAAATATAATCAATGCAAGGCCCAGTGCTACAAGAGTAATGCCGATTTTTCTTTTCATTGAAATTACTCCTTATTCACTTTCTTTTTTGCCGAATTTCAACATAGCCCAGCCAATGCTGAAAATGAGAAGCCCTGCAATTGCACACACAGGCACAGGCCAGTTAAGCTGACCTGTCTGCACAAGCTTGTCTTCTTCCTCTGTGGGAGGCTCGGTAGGTGTTTCTGATTTATCTTCGGATTTGTTAATTATGGTAACTGTGTTTGACGAAGTTACATAAGAAACAGTGTAACCATCAGGCACATTTTCTTCAACCACACTCCAGATATAATCTTTGGGAAGATTATCAAAACGGTGATACCAGCCGTTACTTTCATCAAGCTGAATTTTTGCATATTCTTCATAATCGCGGAGCAAAACAACAGTTACACTCTTGGGATGAGATGTGCTTGTTTCCCATTTTTTCACAACGCTGATATATGTTTCAGAATCATCTCCGCTTTCACCGCCGCTGCCGCCTGAAATTTTAGGTGATGCCACAATATTATATTCCCATGTTTTATTTTCAGAATCGTAAGCAGGGATGCTCACAATAAAGGGCGACAATGTGCATTTGCTTTCAGCATCTTCTGACGGCACTAAAAGATATAAACCATGCTCAAGATTTTCAAAAACAATAACACCGTTTTCATCTGTCACCTTTTCTGCGTAAGGCAGAGATTCTGAAACTGCAAAATGAGCAAGGTGCACAGGAAGGGATGAATCCTGCCAATCATCTGCATCAAAGCCTGATTTATCATAAGGGGAAATCAGTTCATATCTGACACTGCTGCCATCTTCAACTGCCGTTGCAATGAAATAAAGGTGCACAGCCACATCAGCCAACGGTTTTTCAGTTGATGAATCAACAAGGTTAAGTGTTATGCTGCCCTTTTTGTCGTCAAGTGCAACCACATTCTGAGACAAGGGAAGAATAAAAACTGCAACCGTCAGGAAGACAGCAACAAATGATCTTAATTTTTTATTTTTCATTCTTCCACCACCTTTCTCTTTATTTATTATTTATTATTTATTATTTATTTTCATTTTTCTTTTTTTCTTTCTGCAAAGACTGGTTTTTCTTCTTTTCTTTTGAAGATTTTACTATGAGGAAAATAAGAAGTCCGCCAAGCATAGGAATTGCAACTGCAGGAGTAACAATAAGCGGGTCAACCTGATAAGCATCGGTGATAACATTCACCTTTTTGCCTTCTTCAATATTTTCAATTCTCGTGCCTCTTACAAGCAAACGATGTGTGTTTATGCCATAGGGCGTGCATGTTACAAGAGTGCAATAATCTTCGCCGTTTTCAACATACAATTCATTGACTTCTTCAGGCAACACAACAATCACCTGATCAACCTGATAAGTTAAAGTTCTGTCAAGAATCGTTAATGTGAAAATATCGCCCACAACAAGTTCATCAAGGTTTGTAAACAACTTTGCTGACGGCAGACCACGGTGAGCAGAAAGCACAGTATGTGTGTTTTCTCCACCGATAGGAAGGCTCGAACCTTCAAGATGACCTACTGCAGAGTTTAAAACATTGTCGCTTGTTCCGTGATAAATAGGTATCTGCACTTTGATTTTGTCAATGGTTATGTAGCCCATCATTCCGTTTCCGTTGATGTCCAATACAGAATAATATTCATCACTGATTTCACTGTATCCCAGAAACGGTTCGGAAATAAGCCTGAGTTTACGGTTGTATTCTTCGGCTTTTTCAAAATGCGCCTGAAAATCTTCAGGAGTGAAATCTGCAATCAAATCATTATAGTTCATAATGGCCTGCGATTGCCTTTTTTCGTTCCAGAAGTTACTTACGCTGGGATAAAGCAAAATACAAAGTCCGACCAAAAAGATGACTATCAACAGAATTGTTGATGTAAGACCTTTCTTTTTAGCCTTCTTTTTCTTTTCAGTTTTTTCTTCTTTTTTAACGTCTGCCTTAATTTCAGCATTTTCTTCAGATTCAACGTCTTTTTCAGGTGTGACATTTTCGTCTGATTTAACCTTTTCTTCAGGCAGTGCGTTTTCGTTCTTTTTATTTTCTTCCATAAATATTTCTCTTATTCCAATTTAAAATTTTCAACGTTACCACCGTAAATCGGCTACGGTAACAACGGTCAGAATTTTAAATCGGATTATTTTTCGGGTATATCCCTGCCGACACAAGGCCGGCAGGGTATAAATTGAATTGTCGGTTATTCACCGGGGAACCTTAGGATTCTGAGGAATCTTTGGGCTCGTCAGAATCTTCAGATTCTTTATCCCTTCAAGCAGCTGCTGACATTCTCTTCTTTGAAACGAGAATAACTACTGCTGCGAGCATGAGAAGACCACCAACGATGTAGAAGATTGTTGTACCGATGCCGCCTGTTTCGGGGAAAAGGCCACCTGTTTTGTTTTCTACTTCGATTGTTGCGGGATCTTCTAAAACAAGATTGTCGTCTGCGTCAACTATTGCTTCGCCACCTTCATCATACTGTACATAACCGAATTCAGCTTTAAGGTTTTCGTGGTCGAGATTGCTGCCGATAACAACTTCGATATCATTAGCAATCTTGTTATAACCTGCGGGAGCTGAAACTTCGCGAAGGCTGTATTTACCTTCATCAAGGCCGATGAATGTAATGTCACCTGTAGAATCAGTATCAATATCTGTTTTGCCGTTTTCGGGGTCAACTACATAAGTAGGAGTAGCTGCACCTGCTACTTCTGAGAATTTGATAGCGTTGCCGTCTTTGTCAAGAAGCTGGAATGTTGCACCTGCAAGAGGTGTTTTATTTTCGCCATCCATTGTGTACTTGAATACATCAAGTTTCCATGTGTATGTAACTGTCTTGATTTCGTCTGTTTTGATTACTGATTCGTTGAAGTATTCAAGGTGAACTCTGTTCATGTTACCTTCGTAATCGTCAGTACCTTTGTCGTAAGCAACCTTAGCATCTTCATTGAGAGTTGCTGAGTAAGTAACAGTGAATGTTTTGTCAGCGTCATTTGCTGCAACATTTTCAATGAAATCATCTTCAAATTTGATTACGAATGTGCAACCGTCAGCGCATGTGTATTCTACAGTGTAGTCTGTGCCTTCTGTTGCACCTTCAACAGCGATACTGTCTTTGTCAAGTGTAAGACCTGCATCCATTGTATCGTGCATTTCGTAGTTTGTGAGACCTGCACCAACTGTGATGTTTGATCTGTAATTAACTTCCTGGCCGATGTCAGCATCGTTAACCTGACCCCAAGTGTTGTCTCTGTCTTCTTCAACTTCTTTTGTGATACCGGGTTTTGCGTTCTTTTCAACAGTTGTGAAATCTGAATTTGTGTTTACAAGTGCGCAAACAGTACCAAGAGTTGTGTCAACAGCATAGTAACCGAGGTCAAGACCTGTGAATACAACATTTTCTGATGTTGCTTCGATTGTTGCTGTAGCACCTTTAGTTTTTCCATAGTCTACTGCTTCTTTTGCAAGTTCAGCCTTCTGAACATCTGTAGGTTCAGTTGTCATTGTAACAACTGTTTTGCCATCAATAACTTCTGTTTCGAAGTAGTTTGATGCAGGTGCCTGTGCAAAGAAATTTTCCCAACCGCTTACAGCAGTGTAAACACCTTTTTCTGTTTCACCTGCAATAGGAGTGAAATCAGCCATCTTGTAGATGTCATATGTTTCGCCCACTTCTGCATTAGTGATTGTGATTGTGCCTGTGTCTGCTGCGAGAGCTACTGTACCCATTGCAAAAACGAGTACTACTGCCAATAAAACTGCAAATAATTTTTTCATAATTTTCATCCTTTCTTTTTTTAATTTGCAATTTTTAAACTGAATTTGTTTTCTCCGTCGCAATCATTTTTTAATTGTTTAAGGAGATTACCCGATTAACCTCCTTTCCCGTTTACGACGAATCAAACTATACAAAACCGGAAATGCCACAAGGGCAATGCCGATTGTTGCCAAAAAGAATGTGCCTGTGCTGCCCGTTTCGGGAATCAGGAAACTTCCTTTGAAGTTTTCGATAGCCACAAGGGTGGTAACGGTCTGCATTTCACCGTTAGGGTCATCTTGATAAAAATAAAAATATACAGGTTTTTCCAATAATTCATATCCTTCAGGCGCAACATATTCAACAAGCGCATACGGTCCGCCAACCGTCAGGTACTGCGATTCTATTACTGAAGTACCGTCAGCCCCTGTTGTATAAGCTCCGATAAACCTGAGAATGGTGCCGTCTTCGGTGATAATTGTCTGCGGTACACCGGCAGGTCTCACAGCAGCAGAATCACCTTTAAGACCGTAAAGCAAAAATGTTGCACCGGGCAATGGCTTGTTAGTCAGACCATCCTGCTTAATAAGTGTTGTTTTTTGGTTTGAACCCGATGCACCACCGCTGTGATCCTGAACGTTGAAAAGTGCGTCGATAATATCTGCAACCTCAGCTTTGCCATCAACCATTACAGAGTTTTCAACCGATACAAGACCACTTTCTGTTATAAGTGTGGTATAGTCGATTATTATGTGAAGGCTGTCAGGCACAATAAATGTAAGACTGTTTGTGGTTGGGTCGTAGGTTACTGTGTATGTATATCTGCTTTCAGGCGAATCAAAATCCACCCATACATCAGTGCCCACACCATCTTCATATTTCAGTTTAATTGACTCCCAATAAACGGAAAGGTTAGGCGTCATTTTATCATAAACAGTTAATGTACCAGCTCTTTCAAGGATATCAAGAGCCATTCTGTTGATATGAACCTCAAAGTCAAGCCTTTCATCATCCTGCGCAACATGTTTGTGAAGCAAACCCGTGTAAAAATCCGTTGTTTCTGTTACAGGTCCTGACGAACCGTCATTATCCCAGGTAAGCTCTGCTGTATTGTCAAAATGCAGCTTAGCATAATCGGTGGTGTAAAGATATTCATCTTCTACTTTCAGTTTATACGTATACTCATGCCTGCCGCCACTGCCAACCCAGCTGTAATAATCTTTGAAATTTGTCGCACCTAAAATCCAGTTCCATCCGTGTGCATCGGCTTCCTCGTTATAATCAAGTAATCGGAAATCCGCTGCATTGGCCCTGATGGTATTTCCTGTTACAGTGCCTGTGTACTGATATTTACAAATCCAAAGGTCTTTATTCCATGGTGAATAGGTTGTTACTATAAGCGAACCATCAACATAATGAAGTCTTTCATCGAAGGTATCATTAAACCACAGATTCTGCACACTGCCGTTGATGTATCCCTCATTACCGCCTGAACCGGGAATTGTATTGTTGAACAAAACTGTGTAGTCTATGTTACCGTCTTCGTGAACTGATGATTTTTTTGTTATCCTGGGTGAATATTCATAGGTAGTTGACGCTACATCCTGAGTAATATTTGTATAGTTAAAGTATACCTCGTTTGACAGTTTATGTTCATCAAGAAGCACGTCCTCAAGGGTTTCTCCACCTGTAAGTTCGCCCTCCCATTCGGTACCTGTTTTGGCATCAAAGGGAATTTTATAGGTAACTGTCAGCTTTGCATTTTCATCAAGTATCCATTTTGAAGATGCTGCATCAGCATCTGCCGTATTGAAATAAATAACGAAGCTGTGCATCTGGTTACCCTCAGCAGGTGCCTCAAGAATGTAAGTGTTTTCCACAGGTCCTCCTGCTTTATAGGGGGTAAAAGTGACAGTGCGTCCGCTTTCTGTCGTTGCCGTTATAACCATATCCTGAGGTAAATTTTCGATATACAGATAACCCACATCGTTAGGATAACCCCAGAAAGCAGCAAGGTCAGTAATAAGGAAATTACCCATATCCTTTATAACTGCAGGAACATCAGCCTCAATTGTAAAAGTAACAAACTCTCCGTCATTACCGCTTGCACTTTTTTCTACGTGGGGAACAAATCCCACAACGTTTGCTGTGCCGCCTGCCTGTTCTTCCTTGCCGTTGATTGTTGCTCTTACACTGTTGGTATAGTTTACGGTTTCGCCTTCGTCAGGCTCTTCATAAGTTGTATAATAAGATATGTTAAAGGCATAACCGTCAGGAAGCGGAAAACTCATTGAATTACCGTTGATTGTAACATCGTCCCAGCTTATATAAGAATCGGGAAGTCTGTTTCCCCATTCATCATAGTGTCTGACAAGTATATCCTTATCTGTAAAATAAGCAAGTCCTTCACCGAGAGTATCTATAATAACAGTACCCTGCAGGTTATGGTTATCCTTTCTGATTTCAACCTGCCATTCAATAACAGAAACATCATTACCGTTATTATCTTCAACAACGACTTGTTTACCGTCTTTCTCTATTTTTTCAAGTTCGACCTCCAACCAGTCTTGCGTATTGGTTGTAACATCCTGACCGAGAGAGTTTTTACCTGTTGAATAAGCACCGTTCCAAAGAGAGACTTTATCATTTGCCATCGCCGAGTCATCAATCTGTGTTTTATACCTGATAATAAAGCCTTCTCCCGCCGGCATATCAGGGAAACCTGATATCAGTGAGCCTTGTTTACCGCCTGCAGTTCCCGGGTTAGCAGAAACAGTGGGCTGAGGAGTAATAAGATTACCGTTAAGGTCTGTTACCACCACCGTATCAAGCAGTGTGTGGTGAGTATTCCATATCTGGTCGTCAACAACAAGGTCTTTTACAACACCGTGAGTAGCTTCAATCCTGATAAAATACTCCATTGTATGATTGTCAGGGTCATACTCACCGTGAGTTTTAGTTGATTTCATTGTTGCATTGCCGTCAACATTAAGGTTGATATCTATCTTATCATTAAACTTAATGTCAGTTGAACTGCCTGACTGTGCAGAAGCCACAGTAGCATTGAAGTCAATAGTGAAGTCAACGTTTGAATATTTTTCAACGAAGTTCACACCTTCATTATCTTCATAGAACTTTACTCTCAACAAGCCTGTTTCGTCCATGAAATACTCACCAACATCGGTGATGGTTCCGTTTTCTGTTTTTGCAGAAATTGTGTGCCAGTCATCAAAGGGTTCACAATGAATGTTTTCGGGCAGCTGATATGTAAGATATCCGTCCTCATTATGTCTGAACTGAATCCACTGGCTGCCTGTGTTGATTTCGCTGAACTCAAGAGAAATCTGATAAATTTCCCCGATATAAACCGTATCACCGTTACCAAGTTCAACACCTGACTGCTCTCTGAAAACAACACCTACAACTTCATCTTCAAGGTGAGATGTGTATGTAATACCATGGTCATCTGCAGACATCATAATAAGGGGCTCGTTGTTATATGCACCTGTTGTCTTTGTCATTCTGAATTTTGCAGGCTGTTCTGATGTATTAGGTATATATCGGTTAACACGCCCTGAAACATCTGCGGTTATTATAGATTCTCCGCCTGACTGTTCCTTGTCAGCATTTACAATATTCTTTGCAGGATAAAGCCCTCCTGTTTTACCATAACCGAGAACAGTATCAAATTTCTGATAGAAAACAGTCTTTACTTCACCCTCAACATTACCCTCAATTACGATAAGAAAATCTTCGCCACTGCATACGACAATACCTGTACGGTCTGCTTTTTTGTCAGAGTTTGTATCAAAAAATACAACGTCGCCTCTTACACCATCGTATTTTGCCGATGAAAAATAAAGATTTTTATTCTGCCACGAAAGTCTCATAGTTTCGGCAGAAGCACTTATAAGGGAGTCTGAATCGTTTATGTTTGAATAATTAAGACAGAAAGAAACAAATTTTGTGTCCCAGTTTCCGTAAGGGACTCCGTACCATTCACCGTAACGGGTATATGCGTGTTTCTCTGCAAATGCATTGTATTCATAGTTCTTTGTGCTTTCCTTATAGCCTACCTGTGTGTTTGCTATGGAAACAAGGTTTTCTGTAATATTATTGGTTATTGTCACATTCTCAAATGTCTTTTTCCAATCATATGATGTTTCGATATCTGCAGTGTTATCAGGGAAACATTCTGCAGAATGAGTATGCTCGGGTTTGTTACATATCAACTCACCATCTCGATAGCAGAAACTTGAATGAGTATGCTCTTCAACTCCGCATAACGCGTCAGTCGTAACGGTAATGCCCACAAGTTTAAGATACCAGAAAACAATAACTGCAACTAAAACTGCAATCAGGGGGAATATGGCAACAATTTTTTTATTTCTGATTCTGAATAATTTGTGGTCTTTCAGATATTCTTTATTAACACTTGCCACATTCAACACCCCCTTTCAGTTATTGTTTAAAAATTATTCTGCTTTGTCTTCCGATTTTTGCTGATTGTTATAATGGTCTATAGTGCCCATCGTTTCAAAAGGCCAGATTCTGAAAAAAATCTTGCCTACAATCTGTTCGGAATTTACAAGTCCTACAGCAGAACATCTGCTGTCAATTGATGTTGAGCGGTGGTCACCAAGGATAAAATAGTGGTTTTCCGACACACGCACCGGAAAAGTGATATCACATTCACCCAAAGCTCTGTCAAGAATATACGGTTCATCAAGAAGCTCGTCGTTAACATAAACGAAGCCCTCATCATCAATGGTAATGGTATCTCCGGGGACACCGATTATACGTTTGATGAGAAGTTTGTTCTGATATGAAAAACAACAAAGCTGTCCTCTTTTTAAATTTGAAGTTTTAACAAGAACAACGATTTCTTCGTCGTTCAGCGTTGGTTCCATACTACTTCCCTGTATCTGCAGAACAGGCATTGCAAGAGTTGCTATAAGCACTGCAATTGCTGCCACCACAATCAGTGATGATAACGTACTTTTCAATACTTTCTTATATTTACGGCTGTATTTTTCTTTTGAAATTGCCTTTTCAACCTGTCCGGGAGAAGGAAAATTCGTATAGTTAACCTTTTTCTTAAATATCATCTGTGGTTAACTCCTCCCAAGAATGAATGGAAAATATATAACTTATTATTTGATTGTTTTTCTGTTTTTCATCAGTTTTCAGGAAGATGAAACTTTACTGTTTGTTGTTACATCGTCTGCAATTGAGTCAAATTCTTTTATTCTTAAAGAAATCTTCTGCAGAATCGCGTCAATCTGCCTTGAAATATCATCAGGTGTGAAAATTTTCTCAAAATCTTTGTCAGCAAAATCCGATTCATCTTCAGCAACAATTTCATCGGCCTTTTCCAGTTCAGTTATTTCTTTGACAATCGGTTCTGAATCAACTTCTGATATTTCTTCAGTTTTTTTATCGTCTGGTGAAGATAAATCTGATTTATTTTCAACATTGACGCAAACGCCTTTATTAAGATTTTCTATCAGCAAAGAAACCTGCTGCAGTGCATCGCCAAGTTTTCCCGAAGTTTCATCCAATTGCTTTGATGTTTCACTGAGTTGTTCTGCACTTTTCTTGACAGCATTTTCCTGTTTGATTTCTTCAAGCTCTGCTCTGAGCCTTTCATTTTCGCGGCTTTCAGCCAGCAAAAGTTCAAGCAATTCAAGCCTGCTGAGCTTTTTGAGTTCTTTATCTGTCACTAAATCATCTTCCTTATTTAACCAAATGATGTATAAAAACACATACCCGTTTAATAATACCACATACTGATATATATTTCAATTGTTTTAGATGTTTTTTAACAATTCAGCAATAAAAAAACAGGCAGGAAAAATCCTGCCTGGCTTAATGGGGGTATTTTTAAGCTACATCGCTTATTGGTCTTACAAAGCTGTCAGCAATTTCAATCTGCTCTTCAGGTGTCAATTCGAAATTTTTAACATATTCGCCGACTATATGCTGTGCAATAATCTGATGTTCAACGTTACTACGTTCTGCTTCCACAAATGTTACTGATTTCGTTATGGCATAACCCATTCCGTCAAAAGAATTTGAATCAAAATGGTCATACCATTCTTCTGCTGAAATCAGACCTTCGCCTGCCACAAGAAGTTCAACAAGTTCTTTATCTGCAACAAGAATCTGCTCTGCAAATTTTGTTGCAAAGATATAAGCACCTGAATCACTCAGCTCATAACCTGCAAACTCAATAACATCTATTGTAAGTGCTTCTGTAATGCCTTCAAAAACATACATCATATCTATCGAGTCTTCAAGCTCTGCCGCGCAACCAAGGTAGTGAAGTGTTTCGTGGATATAAACTTCGTAGAACGATACATAATAAACTTCCATATTATATTCTGTCCCTGAAGTGTCATTTTTAGCATATATAAGGTCACTGATGTACATTTCATCAACAACAATGGTTTTACCGTCAAAGCCGTCTTCACCTTCAAGGAAATATACACCGCCGGCACCTGTTTCTTCTTCAAGGTTTGCAATTGTAAGAACAGTTAATTCTTCAATTTCTTCTTCAACAGAAAAGCCGTATTCTTCCACAAAGAAATCTTCAATAAATTGGTTTGCAACATCGATTTCTTCCTGCATTTCTGCAGTAGGCTTCTTTGCTGTTTCATAGATACCTGTTTCGGAATCTTTTTCACCATCTTTGATATACTTATCAGAAATCTTATTGAATTTTTTATCGCTTAATTCATAGCATAATTCATTGTGAGGCTCTTGTGCAAAATATTCATAAACCTGCTCTTTACTTTCATAAATCGGACCGAGATATATATTACGACCGCTTTTTATAACAACAAAGTAATATACCGCCACTACAATAAGTATAACTGCCACCACTGCAGCAATAATAATTGCAATTTTCTTACCTTTAGATAATTTTTTCTTTTGTTTTACAGCCTGATTATTTTCCATTTTGAAAACCTCCTTTAGTATTTTCAATCACATTATATCTGTATTACAGATAAAAGTCAATATCTGTATCACAGATATTGCATAATATTTTCGGGTGATATTTATGAAATTCAAAAATCTGAAAAGCATCAGAGAAGACAACGATATCAGACAACGTGACATTGCAGAAATCCTGAATGTTTCACAGAACACTTATTCACAATACGAAACAGGTGCAATTGCACTGACTGCAGAAATTCTTCTGAAACTTGCAGATTATTATAACGTGAGTGTTGATTATCTTCTTGACCGCACAAACAATCCTGAAATCAACAAATAAAAATAACGGAGAATTGGTTGAAAAAATTTCCGCTGATTCTCCGTTATACATTTAAAATTTAATTGTCTTTTTCAGTTTTACGCCAAGTGAAGTTGAAAGAATACACATCAGGATATCACCGGGCAAGGTCATAATAAAACCGTATATTATCAGCCACACCACATCAAGCTGATTTTTCAGATAATATCGGCTTATGAGAAAATAATAAGCCAATCCGATTATGTAAATAATAACCATTCCCACAAATGATGCAAAAATAAAACGTCGGAATTTTATCTGCTTTTCTGCAATTTTTCCCGTAATGAATGTTGCCGGAAGGAAGCCGAGAATATAGCCGAAAGACGGTTTCAACACATAGGAAAGTCCACCGCCTTCTGCAAAAACAGGCAAGCCTATAAGCCCTATGAAAATATAAACGCCAACTGCAACTGAACCTTTTTTCCCGCCAAGAACAAGTCCTGCAAGGCAGGTAAAAAGCGTTTGCAAAGTAATCGGCAGCGGAGTGGGAAGTTTCATGAAAGCACCTGCACAAATCAGTGCCGCAAACAACGCACAGATGCTCATTTCTTTTGTTTTTTTCATTCTCCCCCTCCTTATCGTAAATTCCCAAAAAAATGTAACACAAAACCACACAAAAAGTCAAGAGCGGAAAATTATAATTTTCAACGAAAAATCCCCTCTGTCATTTCCATACGAAAATGACATCTCCCCTTACGTTTTTAAGGGGAGACTGTAGCCGTAATATGCATATAAATTATAATTTGTCGAAATGTCTGCCAAGCCTTCCCCTCGAGGGGAAGGTGGGTTTTGCAACGCAAAACTCGGATGAGGTGGAAAGGTAAGAATTTAAGTAAACCAAAGTAAAAATACGAAAACTGCGTTTTCTACACCTCATCAGTCACCTTGCGGTGACAGCTTCTCCTCAAGGAGAAGCCGAATTAACATCCCGATAAATTATAATTTATAAAACAAACAAAAAGTACTATAAATAAACAAAAAATATGGGAGAGTCGCAATAACTCTCCCGTACAATTGATATTAAAATTATTCTTCCTCTTCCTCAGGCTTTGGCGGGTCGATAAAGCACACAAGTGCTTTGACAACACAGTGCTCTGCGATTTCCGTTACTTTGATGTTAAGGCCTTCTGCCTGAAGTTCAACCTGTGTGCCGTCTTCGGGAATTGTGCCTAAAACGCCGAAAATAAATCCGCCGAATGTATCTGAATCGTATTCGTCATCAATGTCAATATTAAGCTCTTTTTCAACATCGGCAATTGAAACGTTACCGCCGATTACCCATGTTTCAGAGTCAATCTTCTTGATTTCTTCTTCGGGTTTATCTTCGAATTCATCGTCGATATCGCCTACCAATTCTTCAAGAAGGTCGTTGATTGTGACAATACCTGTCACTCCGCCGTATTCGTCAAGAACAACTGCGAAATGGTCACGTGAATGTTTCATTCTTTCAAACAACACGTCTGCACGTGCATTTTCAGGAACAAAATATGCAGGACGCACAGCCTCTTTCATAACATTTTCGCGTGATTTATCTCTCAAGCGGAAATAATCTTTCGTATTGAGCACGCCGATAACATTATCAACACTTTCTTCACACACAGGATAGAGCGAATGACGGCTTGAAAAAATCGTTTCTTCCCATTCTTCGTCTGTTTCTTCTGCCCACAAAAACGAAACGTCAGTTCTGTGAGTTGAAACTTCGCCTGCTGTGATATTATCAAACTCAAACACGTTAGCTATAATTTCCTGCTCATCAAGGTCAATAGCACCGCTTTCGGTACCTGCATCAACCATGAGAATGATTTCTTCTTCAGTAACTTCATTATCTTCCGCGTTGGGATCGATGCCGAAAAGGCGGAGAATAACGTTTGTTGACTTTGTAAGAATCCATACGATGGGCGCAAAAAGTTTAGCACACACAGTCATAAGACCGGAAATTCCGAGTGCCATTTTTTCTGTCTTTTTCATAGCAAGACGTTTCGGCACAAGTTCACCGAAAACAAGTGTGAAATAAGACAAGATAATTGTGATTACAATAACCGAGATTGTATCGAGCGTTTTTTCAGAAATACCATGATTAAACTGAGAAGCCCACGCAACGAGCTTTTCAGAAAAAGTGTCAGCAGCAAACGCACTCCCTAAAAATCCGGAAAGGGTTATTGCAACCTGAATGGTAGATAAAAACTTTGCCGGCTGGTCTGTCAGTTTAACCAGACGTTTCGCTCTTTTGTTGCCGTCTTTGGCCATCTGAGCAAGTTTGTTTGAATTAAACGAAATAACAGCTATCTCAGCACTTGCAAAAACTGCATTGAGAAAAATAAGAATTACCTGCAAAAGAATCTGCCATATGAGAGGGTCGTCCATTTTAAATTATCAAACCTTTCAAAAATATATAGTTATCATATATTTTATCATATTAATAGCATTTGTCAATAATTATTTGCAATTCTCTCTGCAATTTCTTTAAAAACAGGCCCGCAATCTTCAGAACCACTTACTGCATTTTCTTTGAAAACAACAATTGTGTAAACGGTGCCACTTGTCTGCACAAAGCCTGCAAACCAGCCGTGGAGAATTTCCTCGCCCTTTTCGTCAATCCAACCTGTCTGTGCTGTGGATGTTTTCCCTCCTGCAATGCAATTTTCAGGTTTTGATGAAACGCAAGTGCCTTCTGTAAAATCGTTTATCAGAATATCTTTCAATATATCTGACTCCCCTTTTGCAAACGCTCTGTATACATATTGCGAGGATTTATTATTATAAAATCCGCCGTCAGCATTGACAAAATTTTTTATCAGTTTCGGCTCAATAAAATTTCCGCCATTCACTGCCGAAGAATAACAACAAGCCACCTGCAACGGAGTTGACAACAGACCGCCCTGACCGAAAGACAGATTTGCGATTTCGCCGTTATTCATAACATCTTCAATCTGCGGTAAAGTGCCTGATGAATTGAAAAAGCCGTCTGCCAAAGTGAAAGATTTGCCGAAACCCATATTTTCTGCTGTTGCGAGAATTTTCTCTGCACCTAATTCAAGTGCAAGACGTATAAAATAAGTGTTGCAGGAATGTGCCATTGCTTTTCTGATATCAACATTGCCGTGAGCTGTATGTGACGAGCAGGCAAAAGTTTTTTCACTGATTGAAACACTGCCGTTGCAATAGCTTACAAAATTTGTCTTCCCCTCTTTCACTGCTGTTGCGGCAACAACAAGCTTGAAAACAGAGCCTACACAGTATGAGTTGACTGCTCTGTTTATAAAAGGCGAATCCTTATTGTCAAGGCTTGATTGTATGTCATTCTGATTAAACTTTGGCGTGCTTGCCATTGCTCTGATTTCACCGTTTGAAGAATCCATAACAACAACTGCACCTTTGTCAACGCCATAAAGCCACATCGCATTTTCTGCAATTTTCTGAATATTGTAATCAATAGTCAACTGCACGCCTTTAACAGAATAATAATTCTGCGATACAATTTCATTTCTGCCACCTGCAAGGATTTTGTTTTGCGCTGTGGTGTTGTAGACATATAAAAGCCTTCTGTTATCTTCCTTAAGCAGTGTGTCGAATGATTTTTCAATTCCGCTGACGCCCTTGTTATCTTCTGCATTTATATAACCCACCACATGGCAACAGAAGCCGCTGTCAGTATATCTTCTGAAAATTTCTGCAGTGGGAAATTTTTCATTATCAATAACAGAATTGCACACAAAAGGCTTTCCGCTGTCAAAGCATTCAAGCAGACGCGAATATTCATTTTCATCAATCAGGTTGTAAAGCAAATCTGAATTTTCTTTTTCAGGATGAACAATGATAATGTTTTCCTGAGTGTTGTTTACAAGCTTTTTCATATTGCAATCGTAAATTTCTCCACGCAATTCAGACAAGATAATTTCCTTTGTCGAATTTGAAACAGCAGCAAACTCCGTCTGCTTCACCATAAGGCTGTAAAGTCTTATGGGCAGAAGAGAAAACATAAATAACACGATTATCAGAACAAAAATTATTCTTTTCATAAATTCTCCGTTTTTTAATTAGTATTGACAAAGAATTTGACATATAAACTTCTGCATATTATAATTATAAACGAGGTGATATTAATGTTTCTTGATTTAGTTAATAAAAGAGAAAGCTGCCGCCATTTCCTTGAAAAAGAAGTTGAACGCGAAAAACTCATAAACTGCATTGAAGCAGCAAGGCTTGCACCGTCAGCCTGCAATTCTCAGCCCTGGAGTTTTGTTATAGTTGATAAAAAAGAATTATTGCCTGATGTTGCAAAAGCAACGCAGAAAATCGGCATGAACAAATTCACAGACAAAGCAGGAGCATTCATTGTAGTCTGTCAGGAAAAGGCAAACTTCACTGCAAAGGTTGGCTCTGTTTTGCAGGAAACTGCTTTTCAGGATATCGACATCGGCATTGCTGTGACACATATCTGCTACGAAGCCACAGCTCAGGGGCTTTCAACCTGCATTCTGGGAATGTTTGATGACAAAAAATTGAAAGACACTCTTTCAATGCCGAAAAACAAAAAAATCAAATTGGTTATCGCAGTAGGTTATGCTGAGCGTGACTATCTCCGCAACAAAGTGAGAAAAAGCTTTGATGAAATCGCATATTTTGCCGAATAAAAAATTTTTGAAAAAAATTAAAAAAAAATTGAAAAAAGTGTTGACATTCTCGCAAAAGTATGGTATATTAATCGAGCGTTGAAGTTGCTGGTGTAGCTCAGTTGGTAGAGCAGCTGATTTGTAATCAGCAGGTCGGGGGTTCGAGTCCGTCCACCAGCTCCACTTTTATGCCCAAAATTCAATATGTGGGTGAGTTCCCGAGCGGCCAAAGGGAACAGACTGTAAATCTGTCGTCACTGACTTCGGTGGTTCGAATCCACCCTCACCCACCAACAAAAGCACCGTAATAACGGTGCTTTTGTTTTTTTATTTCTCTCCTCATCCACCGCAAGCGGTCCCCCTTCTCCCACAGGAGAAGGCTCTGATAAATTATAATTTAGCTGTATGGTAAATTTTCATATCGTAGGGAACGGCGGTTTCCGACGTTCCGCAAAAAGCAAACGTAAATTGGCGGTTTGTTGGCAAGCACCAAACCCTACAATGCTAAAATTAATTGCACGATAAATTATAATTCATCTGTATATTTTAATATTATTCCGTAAGGGGTCGATGTAGGCATCGACCCCCTACAATGTAAAATCAAATATATATATTATAATTTAACATTGTGTTATAATCCACATCGCAGGGGTGCCCGATAGGCGTCAACCTGAAAATAGCACAAAAAGACCTGATGTTTTCATCAGGTCTTTTTGTTTTATGTTATCCTGTTTTATGTATGAAAAACGCGTCTGAAACGCTCTCTGAATCTGATGTCATGACTTGCAAAACGGATTATTCTGTCGATTTTCGCAGGGATATATATTTTATCTGAATATGCGTTTTTATCCCCCGCTGTGATGCCTTCAATTTCTGTAAAATCAACATTTCTGTTTGTTTCAACAGTGACGCCGATGCCGAAATTTACAAGTTGCTGCAGAAAATCTTTTTCAATATCATCTTCTTCGTAACAATTTGAAAAAGTCAGCACAAGATTATCTTTGCAGGAAACAACTCCGCAACGTGCACCGTTTACAAGGCCGGCACCTGTGTGCAGACAATATTTTTCTACGTGCTGTTTCATATCTTCGGGCAGAATCACAGGTCCAAGATTTGAAAGCAGGACTGAGGTGGAATATTCCGCAGTAAGATTAAAGAACACTTTCACAAAGAAATTTTTAATTACAAGAGGAACAAATTTTATAGTTTTGTTGCCGAGTTTATGAGTTTTTGTGATATATGCATTCATTGCCTTTTCGTTGCAGTTTTCTTTCAACTGTGTGCTTACACTTTTAAGCACATCTTCAAAAGTAAATTCACCTGCACCGATGTTGAATTTCACCAACAGACAAAGCACAAAATTACCCATCGTTCTGCTGGAAAAATGTTTGCGGAGATTGATGGGAATCTGCACGCTGACATTTTTGTGTTTTTTACCCCTTGCAAGGGCTTTTCTGCAATGGATATCAAGAAGAACTGCCCCTAAAAATTCAGTTACCGTAACGCCGTATTTTTTGCACAATGCGTGCACTTCTTTAAAAGACATTATGGCAGAAGTATAGTTTGCAAAGTGCAAAGGAAGCCTAGTGCCCTTTTTGTGATAAGCCACAGGGTCGGAAAGTTTGCTTTTTGCGTCGGTTGAAGCATATCTGCTATAAGCATCTTCTTTTTCTTCAGCATTAAAACTATCTTCCACATTAAGCACAAGCTGATTATGGGAAATTTTATAACCTTTCAGCCTGAGATATTCCCCCGTAAGCGTTGAAAGAAAAACCATCGCACCGTAGCCATCACATAAGGCGTGATAAAAATCGATATTTATACGGTTTTCGTGATAAAATATTCTGAAAAGGAAACCGTTATTTTCTTTGAAATTAATTCTGTAGCAGAAATTGCAGATATCGGGTTTTATAGGGCATTCTTTCTCGTTATATTCCAAATAATTCCAGAAAAAACCTTTACGCATACGTACCCTGAAAAACGGAAATCTCTCAAAGGTTTTTTCAAGAGCATCTCTGAGAATCTGCGGGTCAATTTTTTCTTTAAGTTGAACACCTAAGCGGAAAACGTTTGACCATCGCCTTGTGTTCTGCCCGGGGAAAACACGTCCCCCGTTATCAAGAGTTACCCAGCTAAATACATTTTTCTGCATAGAATAAAATCCCTTTTAGTTATATTTGTTTCATTATACTATATCAGAAGATTTTATGCAACATAAAAAGCCACCGATAAAAATCAGTGGCTTTTGTCTGTTAAACTGTTTTCACTTATGCTTGGGGAACAAGTTTCTGATTTTCAATATCATTCTGAAGATACTGAGGATATGCAGGATTTGAATAGATTGTGAGAATTGAATCGTCATTTTCCCAGAACCATCTGTAAAGTGCACCGTGACCGTCGTGAGTTGTGCAGTGCATCATATCTTTAACAAACCATGTCTGTTCGGGAAGTGCACAAGTTGAAGCGTCAATTCTGTTGTCAGGTGAAATGTGGTTGTGACCGCAAGCAGTGTTTGCCTGTTTGTAACCGTCAGCAAATGTTTCTGCGTGGTCTGCAACTGTTGCACCTACTGATGAATATTTTGTGTCAACTGTGCCGTCTGAATCGTTTTTCCATGCAGTAACAAGAGGAGTTCTCTGCACGTTTGTTGCAGAAACAATCATAACAGGAACACCTTTTGCAATAAGTCCGTTGAGGATAACGTCTGCTTTCTGCTGAACGTTGTAGTGATATTCGTCAATTCTTGCAACGAGTTCTGCATTGGGTTTATCGCCCAACATAAATTTCTTTGCATTTTCGTAATATTCATCGGGAACAAATGCCCAGATACCGCAGTTTGATTTGAAAACAGGGATAAGTGCATCTGCGAAAACTTTATCAACAAGTTTGTCAACAAGGCCGCCTGCAAAATCTGTAAGTCCTTTGAAAAGTCCTACAAAGTTAAGAGTTTTTACAAGCACCTGAAGAATATCGCCGCCTGCACCGGGTACCATTGTTGTGATTGCAGTTGAAGCATATCTGTAAAGTGCAACGGGGTTGATTTCAACTTCGCCGCAGAAAAGTGCACCTGCAACTGCTGTACCTTTGATGGGGCAGTTCTGGAAAATTACTGATTTAACATCTTCGCTGCCATATTTATAGAAATATGCCATTGCCATAACGCCGCCCATTGAAGATGCTCTGAAACGCACCTGATCGTGACCTGTAAGCTCTTTGACGTGTTCAACATATTCGTTGAGATCATCAGCAACTACAAGAGGGTCAGCACGGAAATCGTAGCCAAAATAGTAGCTGTGTTCAAGGCTGTGAGTGGGGTCTGTGGGGGGTTCTTCCTTTGTTGTGATGTCAGGTGTTGAATCACCGTTTTCTGCGTTAGCAAGAGAACCGAAAACGCCAAGTACGCCATCAACAAGGCTGTCGCCGAATGCATCGTAGTTGCCGTCAATAACAAGTCTTACTATGGGAAAAATAAGTGAACCTATAAGTTTCACATAGTCGCCTGTTTCAGGACGGAAAACAACTTTTTCATTTTCTGTGTCTGCGTCTTTGTAGAGTGTGGCACTACCGAGAGCAGCAACATAGATAATTGGGTCTTCGCCGCAGTTACACTTATCAGCTGTAGCAAGCGACGGTGCAGCAAGAGCAAACACCATTGTAAGCACAAGAAGAATTGAAACTGAAGCTTTCATTAATTTTTTCATAGAAATGCCTCCTTAAATTTCTGGACTTTTATAAACAACGATTAAATGTTGTTTACAAAGTTATAACTTTTCCGCCATTTTCCCTTGATTCGTCAGCAAGGAAAACAACGAGATGTCCCAAAAGTGATGTTTCGATTGACGTGCAGGAAACTGACATTTTGTCGTCCCTTACATAATCAACAAAATCTTTTATAAGTTTTAAATCTCCACCGCCGTGTGCATCGCCGTCAACGAAAGTGTGGACAACTTCGTTATCGTATTCACAGCCGGGTGCAGGATTTATTTTTGAAACGGTAAAACTTCCGTCTTCGCAGTTGCCGAAGATTTCGCCCTTTGTGCCTGTGATATGTATAGTACGCAAGCCTCTTGCAGAGCCACCCACCATATTGTGAGTGCCTGTTGCACCGCTTTTGAAGTTTACAAGCACACTCTGATGGTCTACAACATTGTTATCGCTCTTGTAAGCACAAACGCCGTAGGGAGAAGTTTTGAGAAGTTCAATTTTATCTTCTATTGTGGGATTAGGGATATGCTCAAGCTTATCCCACACATAAAACGCCCATCTGTCAGGATGGTCGATATAAATTCTTTTTGCAGAATAAAGGCACGTGTCAACCAACGGACAATCCACAAGGCAACGGTTTCCTGAATTTCCGGGAGCGTTTTCAGGTCTGAACTGAATGTTACTGCCGAAGCTTGAAACAGAAACAGGCTTGTCCTCGCCCATCATCCACACCATAATATCAAGGTCGTGGCAACATTTTGCAAGGAGCATCGATGTATGACATCTGTCTGAATTATTCCATTTACCTCTCACATGGCTTGTTGACATATGGTGGTAACTGACATATTCAGAAGTCTGGATATTTAAAACATCGCCTATTTCACCCGCGATAATTCTTTCTTTTATTTTACGGTAGAAAGGTGCATAACGAAGCACAAAGCAAACCATAACTTTTCTTCCGTATTCTTTTGCAACTTTAACCAATTCCCTTGCCTCTTTTTCGTTGACGGCAAAAGGTTTTTCAAGGAGAATGTCGTATCCCGCTTTCAAAAGAGGAATTGAAGTTTCAACATGAACATGGTCCATTGTGCCGTTGATTACGCAATCGGCAAAGCGTGGCACTTCCGCCAATTTTTCTGCAGTTTCAAACTGACGCTCACAAGGAATTGAAAACCTTTCGGAAATCATTTTTCTGCGATTTTCATCAGGGTCGGCAACGCCGACAATTTTCAACGCTGTGGGGTCAATTTCAGCAAGCTCTGCATACATCATGCTTCTGTGGCCGCCGCCTACAATTATCGCTTCAAGGGGTTTTTGCTCTGACATTCTTTCGCACCTTAATTCTTAAACAAATTGCCTCCGTTACAGTCAATTGCAACTATAACAGGGAGATTTTCAATCTCCATTTTTTTAACGGATTCACATCCTAAATCCTCATACGCGATTACCTCGCATTTTTTCACACTTTTTGCAAGCAATGCACCTGCACCGCCCACCGCGCAGAAATAAACTGCATTGTTTCTTTCGATCGCCTGACAGACATCTTCATTTCTGGGCCCTTTGCCAATCATCGCCACAAGACCGTTATCAAGAAGAAGTGGTGAAAAAACATCCATTCTTGAAGAAGTAGTAGGTCCGCAGGAGCCGATAGGAAGATTTTCGGGGGCAGGAGTAGGTCCTACGTAATATATAACGGCATCTTTTAAATCATACGGCAGATTTTCGCCTTTATCAATTGATGCTGCAATTCTTTTATGAGCCGCATCACGTGAAGTATAAACTGTGCCTGAAAGCAACACTCTGTCCCCTGCTTTCAGTTTGGGGCTCATTTCTCTTAAACTGCTTATATTTAATTTATACTCCATCAGATAATCACTCTTTTTGGTTCTTCTTTTTGTTTTCGGATAATTGCGCCGCTTTTTACTTTTCTTTCACAGCTGAAAGAAAGTTTCATCATTGCGTGAGGGGCACTTTCAACTGCTTCGCCTGCCTCATTTTTCAGGTTTTTCACCTGAATTTTAAAAGGCTCGCAACCCGGTTCAACTATTTCAAGCTCATCACCGTCAAGGAATTTATTTCTCTGCACTGCAAAAAGCTCTCCATTTTCCCATTTTTCGCAAACGGCAACAACGTCCCATTCTCTGCGATAACCGCCTTCGTAATAAATCTCGGCGTTTTCAATGGGTGAACCGAAATAAAAACCTGTGCAGTATTCACGATAGCTGACTTTACGCATTTCTTCGCTTATCCAGGGGGAAACCTTAAAGTCATCAGTGGGATTTTTCATAAATTCATCAACAGCAACACGGTATGCGTTTGTGATTGCCGCTGTATAGTAAGCAGATTTTGCTCTGCCTTCGATTTTAAGTGATGTAACACCTGCATTCACAAGTTCAGGAATATGCTCAATCATACACATATCCCTTGCATTCATAATATATGTGCCTTTATCATCCTGTTCAATTGGGAAATAAACTCCCGGACGTGTTTCTTCCATAATGTGGTATTTCCATCTACAGGGCTGCGCACAGTCACCACGGTTGGAATCTCTGCCCACAAGGTAGTTTGAAAGCAGACATCTGCCTGAAAAAGACACGCACATCGCACCGTGAACAAAGCACTCAATATCAAGTTCTTTCGGAGTTTTTGCACGCAGTGTGGCAATATCTTCCATTGAAAGTTCACGTGCTAAAACAACTCTTTTTGCACCCATTTCATAAAAGGCATTTGCAGTGGCATAATTTGTGATACCTGCCTGAGTAGAAATGTGAATTTCAGTTTCAGGTGCATATTTTTTTGCAAGAGTCAATGTGCCGATGTCAGAAATAATAAGAGCATCCACTCCTGCATCCTGAGCATTTTCAAGGAATGCAGGGAGCAAATCAACTTCGTTATTTCTGGGCACAGTGTTGCAGGTGAGATAAACTTTAACGCCCTTTGAGTGGGCAAAATCAACGGCTTTTGCCAATTCTTCATCTGAAAAATTGGTGGGTGATGTTCTCATTCCAAACATACTTCCGCCGATATACACTGCATCTGCACCGAAATCCACTGCAGAAACAAGCCTTTCCCAATCACCCGCCGGGGAAAGAACCTCCGGTTTTACAAAATCTTTAATCAAAAGTTTTCATCCTTTTTATGAAATTAATGCTACATTCTGCTGATGTTCATAGTCGGTAGTTGCATAATAAACATTACCGTTTTTATCGTGGCAGAAATAGAGATATGATGTTTCGGACGGATAAAGCGCTGCATGAATTGCATCAATACCCGGGTTGCAGATAGGACCTGCCGGAAGACCTACACATACTGCTGTATCGTATTTGCTAAGATATGGCTTTGCTTTCTTTTCGCCGAACAAATCGGTAAGGTAAACTGTAACATAGTTTGCAGTAGAGTCACACTGAAGCATCGGATAAGCCGAGCTTTGTTTAAGTCTGTTATGAAGGACTGAAGAAATATCTGCCATCTGCTCAGGTCCTGCTGCTTCTTTCTGGATAATTGAAGCAATTGTGAGAATTTCGCTTGTAGTATAGCCTAATTCATCTGCACGTTTCTGATAGTCAGAAGTCCATCTTTCTTCAAAGTTGGTAAGGAAACGTTTTATGATACTTGATGTGCTTTCACCGATATACATATCATATGTGTCGGGGAAAAGGTAACCTTCAAGGTTGAGAGCCATGCCTGTGTTTGTTGTATCAAGGAAATCATACTGATAATTGTAGTTTGCTGCGCTGACAAATTTGTTTGAGTTGGAAATAATTTCGTAGTCCTCAAGTCTGTTTACAATCTGCGCAATTGTGTAGCCTTCAGGGAAAGTGATGCTTACTGTCTGCTCTGAAGTTATTGAGTTATCAAGAAGAACATTGAGCATACCTTCAAGGCCCATTGAACGTGAAAGATAATAAGTACCGCCGATGTACGGCTTGATTTTTTCTTCATCTTCTATATAGTCGTAGTAATAGATACCTTCCTGCTCATAGCCTCTGAATTTCGCAAAAAATTTACAGAACCACGGCACTTTGATAAGACCTTTCTGATAGAAAAGGTCGATTGTTTCGTCAGTTGTGATATTGTTGGGAATTGTGATTTCAACTTCTTCATCGCTTACTGACAAGGCGAGCACATCGTTGATGCAATCAATACCGATAAGAGAAACCATAACAGTTGCAACAAGAGAAATAAGCAAAGAAATACACAACGTTGCAGTATAAACTCTGCGCATTATTTTAAACTGCTTGTCTGTAAAAGTTTTTCTTTTTCTCTTGCCGTTATTGTTTTTATCATCAACAGGTTTGCCGTCGGCAGTTTTTTTCTGCGCAGCATTTGCTTTGCCGTCAGAAAACATATCAACATTTTTACCGGGAACAGGCACGTTTCTTGCACCTACAGGTGCTTTGCCCTGAGGATTATTTCCTGTATAAACAGGTGCTGCTTTTTCACCGGGACGGCGTTGATAGTTGCCGAAATATACTGCTCCCTTTGTGTTGGGACGGTTGGAAACAGTGTCAGTTTTCTTTTCCTGAGTAGAATCTTCATCAATTTTCAGAACAAATTTTTCTACTTTTTCTTTTCTTGATATAGTTCCTGTTTCAGACGGTCTGTTGCTTTTCTCACCTGAAGATTCGGAAGAAAGGGATTTTTCTTTGTTTTCGTTTTCTTTTGCGTTTTTATTTCCGGCATTCTTGCCTGTTTCTTTAGCAACAATATCTTCGAGAAATTTGTCAATATCATTATCGGATTTCTTTTCAGATTTCTTTGCAGGTTCGCTTGCTGTTTTGGTTGCAGCTTCGTTGTTTACTGCTTTGTTATCTGTTTCACTGGAAATAATGTCACCGAATATTTTCTCGATTTCATTATCGATTTTGTTTTCGCCGCTTTTTCCGCCGTTGTTCAAAAACTCATCCATTCTGACCATCCTTTCCTTGAAAAATTTTTATTACATCTTCTGTATAGAAGCATAAATTTTATCTGCTTCTGCCTTGCCTGCAAATTCCTCGGCAATTGCAAGACCGAATTCAATAGCAACGCCTGCACCTTTGGCAGTTATAATGTTGCCGTCTCTTACAACGCCTGCGTCAACAAACTCTGCTCCCTCAAGCTCTTTTTCAAAGCCGGGGAAACAAGTTGCCTTTCTGCCTTTCAGAAGACCTTTGTGACCAAGCACTGAGGGGGCTGCGCAGATTGCACAGATAAGTTTATTATTCTCGGCAGCATAATCAATGAATTTCTGCGCCTGAGCTGATTTTTCAATGTTGAGTGTGCCCGGCATTCCGCCCGGAATCACAACAGCCTGCAAATTTTCGTCAGGCTCAATATTTTTTGCATCAGCATCACATACAAGACCTATTGAATGAGAGCCTACAACCATCTGAGAGCCTATGCCCAGAGTCATAACATCAAGCTCTGCCCTTCTCAGCATATCGATAGTTGCAACTGCTTCAACTTCTTCAGTGCCGTCTGCCATAAAAACATAAATCATACTTACGCCTTCTTTATTCAAGATTAAGTGAAAGGAAAACATTTTCACCTGATTGATTCTTTGATTTTTTATCAGTATAGTATACCATACCGCGGGAAATTTTGCAACCATCATAATTGTTTAAAGGCAAATAAACATCAGCCTTTTCACCATCAATTTCAGAAAGAATTGCCGATATAAAGTCGTCTGTATTTTTTTCACAGCAGACTTCCGTAATTTTTTTGCCGTCAACCATTGCGTAACCCGTAAGATTACCGTTTTCCCTGCAGGTGAAAACACGTTGTGTGTATTTCAGTGCAAAGTCAACATGCTCTTTCGGGAAAGAAACAAAGCCCTCGCCTGAAAAAACTTTTTCACGCAGGTTATAAATTTCTGCAGGAGTAAAATCTTCGCTGATGCTGACTTCTGAATCAGTTTTATAAAAAGTTTTCACTCCACAATAAAAACTGTCTTCAAAGCCTAAATGCTTGTAATATGCATTATTTTTTTCATTACTTGCAGTAAGAAGAAAAATTTCTGCACCTTTTTTTGATTTATAGTCAATTAAAAATTCAATTTCTTTTCTTGCAAGACCACGTCTTCTGAAACGGGAATCTGTTGCCACCGCGTAAAAATAGCAAGCCTTTTTGTTGCCAATCATACAATCAAGGGCATACACAACAGAAACTACCCTGCCCGCTTCTTCGCAGACGAAAGCAGTGTCTTCTTTCAGGAAATTATCAAGAAAGGCTCCCACAAACTTTTCTCCGTCACCGAAACAGTCATACCATAAGCTGATAAGGTCTTTCCTGTCACTCATATTTGCAAAGCGGAACAAATTTTTCACCTCTTGTATGCGTTGTAAATAATTCCCAGTTTTACCGGTCGATAACTCATTTTTGCTTTTCTCAAGCCCTCAAGACCCATATCTTCTTCGCGGTTTACAAAAATGTAATCTGAAAGTTCATTTTTTGCAAACTCACGGTTAATCATGGGATATGCTCCGCGATATGAAGCAAAGGCTTTTTCAAAATGAGTGCAGAAAGTGTCGTCACTTAATTTTTCACCCAATGTCCACGCAACAACTTCGCCATCAACGCGGATAACTCCGCCCACATAACCTGCTTTTTCAAAATAATCAAAAGCACGTTTTATCACATCAAGCTCCACATCAATTCCGTCTTCAAGTTTGTCTTCGTTTTCTTCAATCCATTTTTCAGTCATTCTTATGCAATCAGGAAGATTTGCTGGTGTGAGTTTTTCATAAGTCCAGTTATATGTCTTTTCGAAAAATTTTATATGATTTCTTTTTGAATGAAATTTTTTGCCTTTAAGCTCTGCCAGATCAGAAACAAGGTAGATATAATCGGCTGAATCACGGTTTTCTTTAAATTCAAACATTCCGGGGAATTCTTTTTCAAGAAACTGAACATCTCTTTCTTCAAGCCCGTAAAAATGAAGATTTTCTTCGTGCAACAATTCTTCGATAATCTTTTTTCTGTTGCCTTCCCCCTGTGGGAAACAGTAGTTGACTTTGCCTTTTCTGCCGCCCTTTGTAATAAGACATCCGTCATCGGTAAATGCAACGCTCAGGTTGTATTCAGGCCCCCAGTTAAGAAAAGAGCCGACACAGAACTGACAGTTGTTCCCTGTTGAATTTTTCAGAATATCCTTGATTTTTTCTACATCTTCAACTGATGGCGATTTAAATTCCAACATTGTTTTTCCCTTCCGGTTTTAAAAAAGTTTTTTTGCTGCTGACCAGATTTCATCCGCTATATCTTCAATGCTTCTTGCGTTTTCGCCTTCTGCACAGTTGATTTTAACCCAGCCCATTTTTTCTGCAGCATAAGAAGCCGCTTTTCTGCAGGCGTTGAGATAGCCCACATTTGCTTCGTGCACGTCTTTTTTACCTTCGTCACCTTCGTAACGCTTGCTCATAAGCTTCTGTGAAACATCAACAGGCATATCAAGATAAATCACAAGGTCAGGCTTGGGAATGGAGATTTTGTTATATTCAAAATCTTCCAGCCATTCTATGTAACTATCCCAGTTTTCTTCAGGCTGTTTAATCATCTGATGGTATGCATTTGAAGTTGTGTATCTGTCTGCAAGGATTACTTTGCCGTTTTCATAATCGTCTTTCCAGATTGTTTTGAAAGATGCAAAACGGTCAACTGCATAAAAAGCAGACGCTGCATATGCATTCACATCTTCAGGATTTTTGCCGAATTCACCCCTGAGATACATTTTCACAAGTGCAGAAGATTCACCGTCGTAATTGGGCAGTTTAATCTGCTTGTATTCAAGATTCATTGAGCTTACCTTTTCGGCAAGAATATTAATCTGAGTTGATTTTCCGCTACCATCAAGGCCCTCAATAACAATAAGTTTTCCTGACATTTCACATCCACCTTTTATATTGAAAGATTACATTTTTACTCAATTGTATATTATATCAAATAAACTTAAAATTTACAATGTTAATTTACTTTTTCTTCCATTTTAACAAACAGTTAATAATTTTGTATACATAGTTTAACAAATATACCTTATATTATGTTTAGCACTCTCGTATTGCGAGTGCTAAATTTCAACTCGGAGGCAGAAAAATGGCTAAAAAGCAATTCAAGGCAGAGTCAAAAAGACTTCTCGACCTTATGATTAACTCAATTTACACTCACAAGGAAATTTTCCTTCGCGAAATTATATCAAACGCAAGCGACGCTATCGACAAACTCTACTACCGTGCTTTATCAAGCGAAAACACAGGTCTTTCACGTGAAGATTTTTCAATTGATATCACACGTGATGAAGAAAACAGAATTATCACAATTTCAGACAACGGATGCGGTATGACAAAGGAAGATTTGGAAAACAACCTTGGCACAATTGCAAAAAGCGGCTCGCTTTCTTTCAAGGAAGAAAACGAAAAGAATGACGAAATCGACATCATCGGTCAGTTTGGCGTCGGCTTCTATTCTTCATTTATGGTAGCTGAAGAAGTAACTGTCATTTCAAAAGCTTACGGAGAAGAAACTGCGTACAAGTGGAATTCAACAGGCGCTGACGGCTACACAATCACAGAGGCTGAAAAAGATTCTCACGGCACAGTGATTTCTCTTAAAATCAAAGAAGACACAGAAGACGAAAATTATACTGAATTTTTAAGTGAATACACTTTACGCCGCCTTATCAAGAAATATTCAGACTATATCCGCTACCCTATCAGAATGGAAATCACTTCTTCACGAATTAACGATGAAACAAAAGATTTTGAAGAATTCAAGGAAGTTCAGACTATCAACAGCATGGTCCCCTTGTGGAAGAAAAACAAAAACGAAATTTCAGACGATGAATACAATGAATTCTACAAAATGAATTTCGGCGATTATTCAAATCCCCTTAAAGTTATCAACACTTCCACAGAAGGCACAGCAACATATAACGCACTTCTTTTCATCCCCGAAAAAGCACCCTACAACTATTACAACCGCGATTATGAAAAAGGACTTAAACTTTACGCAAGCGGTGTGCTTATTATGGACAGCTGCAAAGATTTGCTCCCTGACCATTTCAGTTTTGTAAAAGGTCTTGTTGATTCACAGGATTTATCTCTCAATATTTCAAGAGAAATGCTCCAGCACGACAGACAGCTCAAACTTATTGCATCACGTCTTGAAAAGAAAATCAAAACCGAACTTCTTTCAATGCTCCGCAATGACAGAGAAAAATACGAAACTTTCTATAATCAGTTTGGTCTTAACCTTAAATACGGTCTTTACAGTGCATACGGTCAGACAAACGATTTACTCAAAGATTTGCTGATGTTTGTTTCAAGCCATGAAGACAAGCTTGTTACTCTTGAAGAATACGTTTCACGTATGAAAGAAGACCAGAAATTCATCTACTACGCCTGCGGTGAAAGCGCAGAAAAAATTGCACGTCTTCCTCAGGCAGAAGCAGTTAAAGACAAAGGTTTTGAAATCCTTTACCTTACTGCAGATGTTGATGAATTTACACTCAAAATACTTTCAACTTATGAAGATAAGGAATTCCGTTCAATTTCAGCAGAAGATGCAGGACTTGAAACTGAAGAAGAAAAAGAAGAAGCAAAGAAAAAGGCTGATGACAGCAAGGAAATGCTTTCATTTATGAAAGATGCTCTCGGCGGAAAAGTAAGCGAAGTAAGACCTTCAAACAGACTTAAAAGCCACCCCGTATGCCTTACTGCAAAAGGTGAACTTTCTCTCGAAATGGAAAAAGTATTGAACGCAATGCCAAACGATACAAACGTAAAAGCAGAGAGAGTGCTTGAAATCAACGCAAACCACAAAATTTTCTCAACGCTGTCTTCTTTGTACGAAACAGATAAAGAAAAACTGAAAAAATACGCAGAGCTTCTTTATTCACAGGCACTTCTCATCGAAGGCTTTACAATAGAAAACCCTGTTGAATTTTCAAATTTAATATGTGAACTGATGTAAAAAAACGGCGAGGAAAACTAATTCCTCGCCGTTTTTATGATTAGCCTGCTGTATTTTTAGTTTTGTTATTTGTTAAGGAAGTTTGATATCATTCCATGATGACACATCACATTGACCGTAATCCGAATCATCACTTAAAATTTCTGTGGCAACCACAGTGCCGTCTTTTTTAAGCCCTACTGTATGATTCCTTCCTGTTGAAATTTCTACTATGTCTGTCCATTCATACACATCACACTGACCCATATAATCATCACCGTTGTAGCTAGGATCATCTATATATTCTGTAGCTACTACTGTGCCATCTTTTTTTAGACCCACCGTATAACCGGTTCCTGCTGAAACTGCTACTATATCTTCCCATTCTGATACATCGCATTCACCATGATCATTATTTCCTACCGCAACTACAGTTCCGTCTTTTCTGAGACCAACTGTATGCTGATTTCCCGCTGAAATTGCTATAATATCGTCCCATTCGGATACATTGCATTGGCCATAATTATTAGTACCTACTGCAACCACAGTTCCACTGTTTTCCAAACCTACTACATGACCTCCTTCTACTGAAACGGCTATTATATTTTCCCAATCAGACACATCACATTCACTACGATATTCAGAATAACCATCATCTAAATATTCTGTAACAACCACAGTACCATCTTTTTTCAGTCCCACTGTCTGACGAATGCCTGTTGAAATAGCTACTATATCTTCCCAATCGTATACATCACATTCACCGCAATAAGTATAAGCTGTATCCGCTGTACGTTCCGTTGCAACTACAGTTCCATCTTTTTTTAGTCCTACTGTGTGTTCATCTCCTGTCGAAATTGCTATTATGTCTGTCCATTCAGACACATTACATTCGCCACTCCAATTTTCGCCGACTGCAACCACAGTGCCATCGTTTTTCAGACCAATTGTATGATAACCTCCTGCTGAAATCGTTGTGCTGTCACCGGCTGTCACTCCTGAGGAATTTGTTGTATTATTCACTTCAGTTGAAACATCAACTTCTTCACCGTTATCATCAAAGCCCACAATTTTTCCGTCTTCCTTGTGAACATTTGAATATTTACCTGAGAATTCAGGTTCAACAGATTTTGTGCCGTCTACGGTGTAGATGAATGATTTACCTTCGTCTGTGCCGTCTTCGTAAACTTCAATTGAAATATATTTGATATCTTCAAGTTTAATTGTTCCGTTGACTTTACCGCTGACGTTTTCTTTGATTTTCTGTGCTTTCTTGTTGTTTACAAAGTAAATGTCTGCATCATAGAATTCAGGGTGTTTTTCGTCTTCTTCATCTGTTTCACCAACAACTGCGTATGCTTCGCATGTGCCGTCTGAATCGTAGTCGTCGTAAACAAATTCAATTATAGGCTTTGTTGTGCTTTCTTCGAGAATCTGCGTAAGTTTTTCTTCGTCAGTAAGGTCTTCTTTTTTCTTTTCGCCAATAACATCCCACAAGAGCCAACCGCCTACTGCGATTGCTATTACAAGAATCACTGCAATAATTGCAAGAACAATATTTTTTGATGATTTTTTCTTTTTAGGTTTCTGCGATGCAGGCTTTTGTACGTTACTCTGCACGTTGTTATGTACCGGTGCCTGCGGTTGAGGTTGAATTGTTGCACTTCCGCAGAATTTGCAGAATTTTGCACCGTCTGCAAGCTGACCGCCACATTTCGGACAAACTATCATCGTTATTTCCCCTTTGCTTTTTCGTTATGAGAATATTATACACTATTTTGACGAATCTGCAACTGTTTGTAAAAA
>SVOW01000015.1 GCA_015066175.1 Oscillospiraceae bacterium | reverse complement strand
AGAATTTTGCACCGTCTGCAAGCTGACCGCCACATTTCGGACAAACTATCATCGTTATTTCCCCTTTGCTTTTTCGTTATGAGAATATTATACACTATTTTGACGAATCTGCAACTGTTTGTAAAAACCGATGTCATTTTTGTAAAATCTGATATTTAAAATTATAATTTACCGCGGTATTAAAATCAGCATCGTAGGGGCGTCGTTTCGGCGCCCGCGAAAAATTCATCAGATTCATAACGGGACGGGCAACCCGTCCCCTACGATACAGCCGCAAATATACGGATAAATTATAATTTAGCGCGGCATTAAAATCAGCATCGTAGGGGCGGATGCCCACATCCGCCCGAATAAATTCACATAAAATCTGACGGGTCGATGTAGGCATCGACCCCTACGGAATAATATTAAAATATACAGATAAATTATAATTTATATGCATATTACGGCTACAGTCTCCCCTTAAAAACGTAAGGGGAGATGTCATTTTCGTATGGAAATGACAGAGGGGATTTTTCGTTGAAAATTATAAATTATCCTTTTACTGAGCCGCCTGTGACGCCGCCGACATAGAATTTCTGGGTTGAAATGAACAGAATTGCAATTGGAATTGAAACAATAACGGCACCTGCGGCAAACTGGGTGTAATAGTTGTGAATAAATTCTTTTTCAAGCATTTTAAAAAGACCGAGTGCCACAGTATAATTTTCGTAATTATCGCCCATTATCACAGAAGCAAAAATATAATCCACCCAGGGTGCTGTAAACGAGGTCAGCAGTGTGTAAATTATAATAGGCTTTGACATAGGCAATGTGATTTTCCAGAAAATTCTGCCTCTTGATGCACCGTCAAGCATTGCCGCTTCGTCAAGAGCACGAGGCACCGTATCAAAAAAGCCTTTTGCCACATAAAAGCCAAGCCCTGCGCCTGCAGAATAAACTAAAATCAACGCGAACAAAGATTGCTCAATCCCGAAAGCTTTCAGCACATAATAAACGGCAATCATCGACATAAATCCGGGAAACATCCCCAGAATCAATGCAATGTTCATAAGGGGTTTTCGCATTCTGAAACGAAGCCTTGACATTGCATAGGAAACGGAAAGCACGAAAAAAGTTGAGATTATGCAGGTTGCAACTGACACAAAAAGCGTGTTTGAAAACCAACGTGTAAAATCAAATGTGGTGTTATCGGTGAGCAGGTTGATATAATTTCTGATTGTATACCCCTGAGGCAGAAAATAAGGCGTGAATGAGCCTGATTCTTCCCTGAATGATGTGATAATCACCCACAGAATCGGCAACACCCATATGAGTGCAAGAACAGATAGAAAAACATAGACAGAAATTGTTGAAATTTTTCTCTGTGTTGACATTTTTCTCAACTGAATTCCTCCTCGTTTTTGTAAGATGAAGTTCTTCTGTAAGCAAGCAGAGAGAACACTGCAGAAATTATAAATACAAGAATACCGATTGTGGCGGCGTAGGAATAGTCTTTACTGTTTACCGTAAGCTTATAAAGCCAGGTGACGAGCAGGTCTGTTTTGCCTGCCTGATAATAATCAAGTGTTGCAGGTCCGCCTCGTGTAAGGAAATAAATAATGTTGAAGTTGTTTATATTTCCGATAAATTGTGTTATCAGGTACGGGGCGGTAACAAAGAAAACGTAAGGCAGAGTTATTCTGAAAAACTGCGTTACAGGTGTTGCACCGTCAATTTTTGCAGACTCGTAAAGGTCTTCGGGAATGTTCATCAATATGCCTGTCGTTATGAGCATAGTGTAGGGAATGCCAATCCACAGATTTATAACAAGAACAGTGATACGGGCTAACGTTGCATCAGTGAGAAAGGGAACATATTGTGCCACTATTCCCGCTTTCTGCAAAAGCACATTCAACGGTCCGTCGTCATCAAGGATATTTCTCATAACAAGCAACGACACAAACTGCGGAATGGCAATTGAAAGAATAAAAATTGTTCTGTAAAAGCCTTTGATTTTTATACCCTTTTTGTTGATAAGCATTGCCAGAAGCATACCGAGAATATAGTTAAGTGCAGTTGCAAGCACTGCCCACACAAGTGTCCACCCAAGGACAGGGAAGAATGTTTCACCAAGCACACTGCCTGAAGACAGCATTTCCTTGAAATTTTCAATACCAATCCATGTGAAAAGGTTTCCCGGTGGCTGATGGTTGCGGTCAAAGTTTGTAAACGCAATAAGAATCATAAAAACAAGGGGAAGCACCGTTAAAACCACCACGCCGAGAATGGGCAGAAAAAGAAGTGTTGTGTGAAGCTTTGAATCGGTATATTCTGAAATTTCTTTCATGAAAGACAAAGGCTTTCTGCCTTTTTTTATGTCTTTTTCAAGTTCGTAAGCCTGCACAACAGAAGATTTAAGAATAAAAACAAATGCCAACGTAATGAAAATTGCAAAAACTCCGTACAGAAGAATAAGCATTGAATTATCACCGGGTTGCAGAATGTCGATGCCTTTGCTTTCGTCAAAAACCCAGCTTTGTTCCACCGTGCCGAGATAACGCAATTTCTTTATGGCAGAAAAGCCTACGGAAAACATATAATAGAAATATGCAATTTCAGTAAAAAGAAAAAGCAGACCTTTTATAATCTGCCCTTTTAAAATGTTTGAAAAGCCAAGTATGAAAAAGGAAATTTTAGTTAAAAAATCTCCTTTTACAAATGCGTCAAAAAACTGTTTCATTTAATCAATCCGCCATATAGATTTACTTTTTGACAGTTGCTAAAACTGAATTTACAAAAGCATCGAGCTTTGCTTTCACATTTGATTTTGTGATTGTGCCGTCAATAAGCCCTGTGCCGAAAGCTTCTGCAGGTGCCCAGAAATTTGAAACCTGGTCAATTGAAGTCTGAAGAATTGAGTGCTTTGACTGTGCAGTAAGTGCAGCCACAACCTCGTTTGAAGCCATAACATCGTTATCGCCTGCAAGTGCCATATGTGTGGGTGCAAAATTACGCTTTCTGAACCTTACTTCCTGAGCATCGCGGTCTGTAAGGAAGTTTGCAAGAAGGTGTGCTTCTTCGGGGAATTTAGTCTGTGCATTTACTCCGTAAAGTTTGAAGTTTGCCATTGAAATAAGATTTCTGTCTGTTGAATCAATTCTTACAGTAGGAAGCTTTGTTACACCGAAATCTTCACCAAGGCTGTTTTTGATATCTTCTGCATTCCATGCACCTGAAACTGCAGCACCCAATGTTCTTGCTTTGAAGCCTGATTTGATTTTGGCATCGTCAAGGTTGGCAAATTTTTTGTTGTTTACAAGGTCAATCATATAATTGGCGGCAAGCACGCCTTTATCAGAATTGAAATCGCACTTTGTTTTATCTTTGCCGTCTTTGCCGAAAAGAGTGCATCCTGCTGTGAAGAAAAATGAAGAGCTGTACCAGCCGTCGTCAATTTTCATAGCAAAATTTCTGATTTTATCGCCTGTGTCTTTAGCCATGATTTTTTCAAGTGATTTCACTTCTTCGGCGCTGAAAATTGCTTTATCATAATAGAGGAAAAATGTTTCTGCAGATGCAGGGTAAGCATATAAATCGCCGTCAACTGTTGCTGCCTGAACTGAAGCGGCACTGTTACGAGTTTTCACGTCAGGGTTTGTGACTCTGTAAAGTGCACCTGATTTTTTCAGTGTGGCAACCTGGTCTGATGAAAAGCTGAAAACATCGGCTGCAGCAGAAACGTCTTTTAAAATTTCTGTTGCAGCATCGTCTTCGCCTACAAAGCTCAGCTTGATATCCCAGTTTTTGTCTGTGTGAAGTTTTTTGAAATCTTCAATAAGCCCCGTAAGCATTGCTTTATCATCCTGTGCGCCCCACAGACGCAGAGTAACTGTCGGTTTTTCATCCACATTTCCGTTGTCGTTTTCTGAAACATTTTTATTTGTACAAGCGGCAAATGTTAAAATCACTAAAGTCAGAGCAATTAAAAGTGAAGTTATTTTTTTCATAATTTGTCGTCCTTTCAAATTGTTTTATATTCTGAATCCGCTGTCTTTGTTGAAAAAGAGAGCTTTCTTCATATCAAAATTTACTTTCACTATGTCGCCTTTTTCGCCTGCAAATAAATGGGGGTATTTGCAGATGATACTATCTTTTCCTGTTTTCATATGGATATACGAGCAATCGCCCATAAGTTCGCATATTTCAATTGTGGCAAAAATCGAATTCTTTTTGTCATCTGTAAGAAAGGTGTTTTCTGGTCGTATGCCCAAAATCACGTTTTCTCCCACAGCACGTGTTAAATTGTTACGCTCAACGGTTTCCTTCGGAATATCAAATAATATGCCATCAATTTCTGCACGTATTTTTTCAGGAGTGCCTATAATTCTGCAGTTTATAAAATTCATCTGCGGCGAACCGATAAACCCTGCAACAAATGTATTTACAGGGTTGTTGTAAAGTTCCTGAGGCGTGTCTGCCTGATGAATGTAGCCGTCTTTCATTACCACAATTCTGTCGCCCATTGTCATCGCTTCCGTCTGGTCGTGGGTGACATAAACGAAGGTTGTGGCAAGCTTTCTGTGCAGTTCTTTTATTTCAGAACGCATCTGTGTACGCAGCTTTGCATCAAGGTTTGAAAGGGGCTCATCAAGAAGGAAAACTGACGGATTACGTACCATTGCTCTGCCTAAAGCCACACGCTGACGCTGTCCGCCGGAAAGTGCTTTTGGCTTTCTGTCAAGCAGATTTATTATGTCAAGGCTTTTTGCAGTTTCCATAATTTTTCTGCGTATTTCATCTTTTGGCATTTTTCTCATTTCAAGAGCAAATGCCATATTTTTATATACATTCATATGAGGATAAAGGGCATAATTCTGAAAAACCATTGCAATATCCCTGTCTTTTGGCGGCAGGTCGTTCACAAGAGTGTTACCGATGTATAATTCGCCTGAAGAAATTTCTTCAAGCCCTGCAATCATACGTAAAGTTGTGCTTTTTCCGCATCCTGACGGTCCGACAAGAATCACAAACTCCCTGTCACGTATTTTCAGGGAAAAATCGTGCACTGCAGTGTAACTGTTATCGTAAATTTTTCTGACATTTTTTAAAATAATTTCTGCCATACATATCACTTCCTTGCGAAAATATTATTGACTGTTTTTTTGAAAATAATACAATGCCATAACAAATACAGATTTCTCGATTAATTATTGTAAAGACGAAAGGTGTTTCATTTTTTACAGTTGTCAGATATAAATTGCAATTTATTGTGACAATAATCTGCATTTGTGATATAATAGGAAAAGAGAATGAAATTTTCAGAGGGATGTTATGATAAAAATTATGTTCGTCTGCCATGGCAATATCTGCAGAAGTCCTATGGCAGAATTTATTTTGAAAGATATGGTTAAGAAAAAAGGCATTGAAAATGAATTTTTCATTGCTTCATCTGCCACAAGCACAGAAGAAATATGGGGTGGCAGAGGCAACCCTGTTTACCCTCCTGCAAAGGCGGAACTGAAAAAACACGGCATTTCCTGCGATGGTAAAACTGCCGTTCAGTTAAAAAAAGACGATTATGAAAAATACGATTTATTCATCTGCATGGACAGCATGAATTACAGAAACATTTTACGTATTTTCGGCTCTGACAAAGACGAAAAAGTGCGTAAACTTATGACCTACACTTCTCGTGACGGCGATGTCGACGACCCGTGGTACAGCAGAGATTTTGCCACAACCTACCGTGATATTTCCGACGGCTGTGAAGGTTTACTAAAAGAATTGGGGTGGCATTGATGAAAATGGTTTTACTCACCGCTTTAGGTGTTGGCGGTGCAACTTTTATCGGCGCAATTTTTGGTTTTATTTTTAAAAAAATATCCCATAAATTCAGCGACATTGTGCTTTCATTTGCAGCAGGCGTTATGCTTGCGGCAGCTGTGCTGGGGCTTATAATCCCCTCCCTCGATTATGGCGGAAAATACGCAATATTAATTACTGTTGCCGGTATTTTCGCCGGTGCGGTTGTGCTTAATTTAATCGACAAAATCGTGCCCCATATGCACAAGCTGGCAGGTGTTGACAATGAAGACCACAAAGAAAATGATAAATTAAGCAAGGTGCTGCTTTTTGTTACTGCCATTGCAATACATAATCTTCCCGAAGGTATTGCAGCAGGCGTTTCATTCGGCACAGGTGATAATTCTCAGGCGCTTCTTATTGCAGGCGGTATTGCCTTGCAGAATATTCCTGAGGGAATGGTGATTATCGGGCCTATGCTTGCGGCAGGAATAAGCCAGAAAAAAACTTTTGTTTATGCCCTGATTACCGGTCTTATTGAAGTTGTGGGCACTCTTATCGGCTACTTTGCAGTGAATATTGCATCTGCAATTCTCCCCTTTGCCCTTGCCTTTGCAGGCGGCACAATGCTCTATGTTATCAGCGACGAAATGATTCCCGAAACACATGCTCACGGCAGTCAGCGCGGTGCAACATACGCTTTGCTTGCAGGCTTTGCACTGATGCTTGTTTCTGACTATCTGTTATGAGGTGATAATATGTTCAGAAAACTTTTAGCTTTGACTTTATGCTTTACTGTTTTATTCTGCAGTGCTTCTTTCTCTGCTTCGGCTACCGAAAAAGAAGAAGAAAGAATAATTGACCCCACAACATGGGCTGCAGTTGACGGCCTTGGCAGGACTCTTTCACCAAACAGCGAAATTGCAGGTGAAAGAAAAAATAAATTTGTGGGAATGTTTTACTGGACATGGCATTACCCCTGGATTGATGGCCATGAGGCAATCACAACAGGCAGTGTGCTTGACGTTTATCCTGAAGCTGTGAATGATTTTGACCACCCTGCATGGGGTGGTACATACAGCGGAAGACCTTATTTCTGGGACGAGCCTTTGTACGGATTTTACTCTAACCTTGATGAATATGTGCTTCGCAAACACGCAGAATTGCTTGCAGATGCTGACATTGACGTTATAATTTTTGACTGCACAAACGGCACGCAGACCTTTGACCTTGGCTATGAAAAGCTTTTCAAGGTATGGACTGAAGCGAAAGCAGAGGGCGTCAACGTGCCTCAGGTTGCTTTTATCCTTAATTTTTCAGGCAAAGAAGACACACGCACACAGTTAAGGCAGCTTTACAATGATGTTTACTCAAAAGGAAGATATGAAGATTTGTGGTTTATGTGGGAAGGCAAGCCTCTTGTGATGGCAAATCACAGTTACCTTGATATTACTGACAAAACAGACAAGGAAATTTACGATTTCTTCACTTTCAGGAGAAATGAATCTACATATTTTGCAAGCGACACAAGCATTCTTCAGGACACATGGGGCTGGTGCTCTGATTATGAGCAGACACTTTTCGGCAAGAGAATTGACGGCTCTGTTGAACAGATGTGTGTATCGGTTGCACAGAATGCAAATGAAGACGGACTTAATGCAATGAACTGCCCTATGGGCACTGTTCAGGGCAGAGGCTGGGCAGAGGGAGATTATTCCTACTCTTACTCATATAAAGGAGAAGAAATCACTGTTGACAAAAACACTGAAAACGCCTATTTTTACGGGCTTAATTTCCAGCAGCAATGGGATTATGCCATCGAGCAGGACCCTGATTTTATTTTCGTAACAGGCTTCAACGAATGGATTGCAGGCAGATTTGATATGTGGTGTGGCACAGAAAATGCTTTTCCTGACCAGTTCTGTCCCGAATACAGCCGCGATATTGAGCCTACAAAAGGCGAACTGAAAGACTACTATTATTATCAGCTTGTGGAAAATGTAAGACGTTTCAAGGGCACAGGTGTGCTGCCTGAAACTGACGCAGAAAAAACAATTGACATCACAGCAGGTCAATCACAATGGACAGATGTGAAACCTGAATACAACCATTATGAAGGCTCCACAAGAAACCGCGATTCTGTTGGTTGGAAAGGCACTTACTACACCAACAACACAATGAGAAACGATATCATTCAGGCAAAAGTAGCTTATGACAGCAAAAATGTTTATTTTTATGTTGAGACAAAGGACAACCTTACTCCCCCTGAAAGCGACAACTGGATGAGATTGTTTATTGACACTGACACAAGCGGAATTTCTCCCAACTGGGAAGGCTTTGAATTTTTAATCAGCGGATATTCTCCCGATTCAGGCAAAGTGAAAATTCAGAAATCCACAGGCGGTTGGAATGCTACAGACGTGGGATACGGTGAATTTACAGTAAACGGCAACATCCTGCAGATAGAAATTGACAGAAGCCTTCTTTCACTTGATGGAGAAGAAGTGAAATTCAATTTCAAATGGTCTGACAATATGCAGGAAAACGATGTGATGGATTTCTACACAAATGGTGACGTTGCTCCCGGAGGAAGATTCACTTTTGTTTTTGATTCAACTGCAACAGGAATAGCTGTTGAAACAGAAAATGAAAAATCATTCATTGATTACCTGCCTGAATGGTTTGTAGTTTTCTATATTGATTTAAGAAAATTTTTAAACTATATTTTTTAAACTACAATTGAAAAAGTGATTACTTTCTGATAAAATATATCATCAATAAAAAGGACGGTGTAAATTATGATAGCATTCATCAAAAGCTTATTGGCAGTTATTCTTTCAGCGCTGAACATTTTCTTTTCACCTTTTTTCGGCGATTTCACAGCTGAAACAAAGCCTGTAAATGAAAATTGCAGACTAAATTTTGCAGCAATTTCCGACATTCATATGACAGAAGAAACTGCACGACGTGACATTCTTCGTTTCGGCCTTGCAGATATGCAATCTTACGCAAATCCCCTTGATGCAGTTGTGCTCACAGGTGACCTTACTGACCACGGCGAAATTCAGGAATGGGAAATGCTCAAAGAAGCTTTTGAAACTTACACTCCTGCGAAAAATATTATTCTCGCTCAGGGCAACCATGACACATGGACAGAAGACGACAAATACGACCTTGCAAGAACTTATTTCATTCAGTACAACAAGGAAATTGCAGGCAGAGAAATTGAAAATGAATATTATTCAACTGAAATCAATGGTTACACCTTCATTGTAATGGCAAGTGAAACAGACAGAACTGCCGCTTACATCAGCGACACACAGCTTGAATGGCTCCGCGGAGAAATGGCAAAAGCAGCAGAAAAAGATCTGCCCATTTTTGTTATCAGCCATTGGCCCATCAATCAGTCACATGGTCTGCCCGTAACATGGGGCGAAGACGATATGGAACCTGACGATGGCGGTCTCGGCGACCAGTCTGCTCAGGTTGAAGAAATTCTCAAATCCTACGACAACGTATTTATGCTCACAGGTCACATACACAATGGTCTTGTAAACGAAAGCCAGAAAAACACATACGGCTATGTAAGCGTTGAATCTGACGGCTCATTCCACAGCATCAATATGCCACCTTATATGTATCTTACCATCAGAGGCAGAATTGCAAACGGCACAGGCTTCAGTTTTGAAGTTTATGATGATGAGGTTATTATCCGTGCAAGAAGTTTTTCTGCAGGCGTATGGTATACTGACTATAATTTTACAATTGATTTAGTATAAAACCTTGATTTTCCCACTTTATTGTGCTAAAATCTCTTTTTGTAAAAAAGAAAATTTCCCGGAGGCGATTACCTATGATAAAATTCGGCACAGGCGGCTGGAGAGCCGTTATAGGAGAAGATTTTATCAAAGAAAACATCAACCTTGTTGCTGCAGGTATTCTGAAACTTGCACGCGAAGAAAACAAGACAGACAGACCCATAATTGTCGGCTATGACAGACGTTTCCTTTCTGAAAACGCTGCAAGATGGGTTGCTGAAGTTTTGTCAGCAGGCGGAATTGAAGTTTGGTTTTTAAACCGCTCTGCTCCCACTCCCCTTATTATGCACACTGTTATGGCTGAAAAGCTTTATTTCGGCATTGAAATTACTGCAAGCCACAACCCTGCAAACTACAACGGAATCAAACTTATTGTTGAAGAAGGCAGAGATGCTCCCCTTGAAACAACTGCAAGGCTTGAAGAAATTATTGAAGAAATCACAGAAGTTGATTCCCTTGATTTTGACAAGGCAGTAAACGACGGCAAAATTGTTTACAGAAAAAATCCTTTCAACGATTTCCTTGATGATATTATCGCTCTGCTTGATATGAATGCTCTCAGAGAAAGAGGCTTGCGTGTGCTTTTCGACACAATGCACGGCTCAGGCGCATATCCTTTGCAGGTAATTTTCCACACAGCAAGATGCACAATCGACACAATCAACCTTAACAGAGACGCATATTTCGGCGGTGCAATGCCTGCACCCACTGAAGAAACGCTTGTGATGCTCCGTAACGGTGTTGTAAAAGGCGCTTATGATTTAGGTATTGCAATGGACGGCGACGGTGACAGGCTCGGTGTTATCGACAAATCAGGCAGATACATCAACGCAAACGAAATTCTCTGCATGCTTTACTACTACCTTGTTAAATACAAAGGTTGGAAAGGCCCCGTTGTAAGAAACCTTGCAACAACACATATGCTTGACAAAATTGCTGAAAGCTTCGGTGAAAAATGTTATGAAGTGCCTGTTGGATTCAAATATATTTCATCAAAAATTGACGAAGCAAACGCTGTGCTCGGCGGCGAGTCATCAGGCGGTCTTACTGTACGCGGACACATCCACGGCAAAGACTCAGTTTATGCTGCTTCACTTTTTGCAGAAATGGTAAGCGTTATCGGCAAATCTCCTGCAGTGATTATGGATGAACTTGAAGAAATGTACGGCCACTATGAAATGGTTGAAGACAACCTTCATTTTGCTCCGTCATATAAAGCTACTATCGAAAAAATTGTTTTTGAAGAAAAGAAACTGCCTGAATTTATTGCAGAAGTTGAAAGAGTAAATTATGAAGACGGCTGCAAAGTTTATTTCACAGACGGAAGCTTTGTAATCTGCCGTTTTTCAGGCACAGAGCCTCTGCTTCGTATTTTTGCTGAAAGCAGCACTAAAGAAAAAGCATTGAGCTACATAACTGCATTCAGAACTTTCCTTAACATTTAAGCGAAAATTCAATAAACGCAAAAATAACCCGGAATGATTGATTTCATTCCGGGTTTTGCATATTTCTGATGAATTGTCACAAATTAATTCTGTTCATCTAAAGTAAGGGTAAAGCTTTCAATGAATGTGTCAAGGAAATAATCTGCTTCTTCCATTTTCATTTCACGTATTGCCTTTTCAGTTGAAACAAGTGCGTTTTCAAATTCGCGGTTGCCTGCCTTTTTTTCTTCAAGACATTTTGTCATTGCGTTGATTTTGTCTGCGGCTTTCACAATTTTCCAGAGATATTCGTCTTCATCCTCTTTGAAAAAGAATGGTGAATAATCTTCTTTCAGGTCTTCAGGGAGCATGGAAAGAATTTTTTCGCAGGCATTCATTTCAACCTTGGCATAAACATCTTTCATATCTTCGTTGAAATATTTCACAGGAGTAGGCAAATCACCTGTGATAATTTCGGGCATATCATGGTAAAGGGCTAAAACTGCGGCTCTCTCTGCGTTTAAATTTCCACCAAAATGCTTGTTTTTTATAAGAGCAAGAGCGTGAGCAAAGCATGCAGTTTCCATCGAATGCTGGCAAAGGCTTTCTTCGCTTATATTACGCATAAGTGCCCAGCGGTTGATATATTTCATTCTTGCCAGCATAGCAAAAAAGTGGCTTCTCATATTTTCACATACTTTCTGAAAGTTTTTCGATAATTTCCCTTGCAACTTCACTCAGGTGAACTTCTTTCTTATTGTTGAGTTCTTTGTAGTTTTCGACTGCGTTTTCGTCGCAATCGTCAGAAATTTTTCTTATTGCAAGGAAAGGCACTTCTGCTTTGTGGCACACAGCGGCAATTGCACCTGTTTCCATATCAAAAGCACAGATGCCGAATGTGTCGCGGTATTTTGCTTTAAGTGCAGAATCAGCAAGGAAAATATCACCTGTGCCAAGTCTGCCTGTATAATCAACACTGCATTTTTTTACTTTTTCAAGAAGTGAACTGTCGGCAGAATAAATATATTCCTGGTCGGGTTTAACGCCAAGCTCATATCCTATGGCAGTAAGGTCAAAGTCGCATTCAATATATTCTTCACCTGCAACGATAAAGCCTTTCTGAACATTCTGGATTGCACCTGAAAGACCTACGTTGAGAATCATATCAACTTTTTCTTCCTTAATAAGCCAGAGCGTTGCAAGGGCTGCATTGACTTTGCCTATGCCGCATTCCATAGCAACAATTTCGATTTTTTCGTTGAAATTGAATTTAATGCCGTTATTTTTAAGAGCCTTGAATTCTGTGGGGTTGAATTCACCTGCAAATTTCTTAAAAGGGTCGTATTCATAATTATCTGCTATAACAAAACCTATTTTCATCATTAATCACCTTATCCGATTTTTATAAATTATACACCACATATCAATTAAAGTCAAACATGTCCTTATCTGCATATAATGTAATGTACACTTAATTGTACTCTTTCTCGCGGCAGATGAAATAACGGTGGCAGATTTCTGCGGAATTCTGTCCTGTGGGGAGCCGTTTTTTTGGCCGCTTGATATATTGCCGATATGCCAAAAAGCGTGTCGGCAAATTTTTTCAAATTTTTTAAATTTTTTTTGAAAAAAGTATTGACAAATAGGAAAAAGTCTATTATAATGTACAAGTGCTTTGAGGTTATGGCTGCATAGCTCAGTTGGCTAGAGCATACGGTTCATACCCGTAGTGTCATTGGTTCAAATCCAATTGCAGCCACCATTATATGGCCCGGTGGTCAAGCGGTTAAGACACCGCCCTTTCACGGCGGTAACACGAGTTCGATTCTCGTCCGGGTCACCAAACTCCAAGATTGAACATCTTGGAGTTTTTTTCTTGATAAAATCAATTTTATTGCAAACGATAATACAGGAGGCGACGAAATGTTTGTAGACGTTGCGAAAATCAAAATCAAAGCCGGTAACGGCGGAGACGGTGCTGTTATGTTCCACAGAGAAAAATATGTCGCTTCAGGCGGACCTGACGGCGGTGACGGCGGAAAAGGCGGCGATATTGTATTTCAGGTTGACACAAATATGTCAACACTTGCAGACTTCAGATATAAAAGAAAATATACTGCTGAAAACGGCGAAAAGGGTCAGGGCGGCAGAAGAAACGGCAAAAAGGGCAAAGACCTTATTATCCGTGTGCCCAAAGGCACAATCATCCGCGAAGTTGAAAGCGGCGCTATTATGGCTGATATGGGCGCTATGGACACATTTATTGCTGCAAAAGGCGGCAGAGGCGGTTGGGGCAACAGCCACTTTGCTACTCCCACAAGGCAGACTCCCCGTTTTGCAAAAAGCGGTGTGCCCGGCGAAAACTGGGAAGTAACGCTTGAACTTAAACTTCTCGCAGACGTGGGACTTTTAGGATATCCCAACGTGGGCAAATCAACATTTATTTCTGTTGTAAGCGAAGCAAAGCCCATCATTGCAAACTACCATTTCACAACTATCACACCTGTTTTAGGTGTTATTGATATGGGCGATGAAAACTCATTTGTTATGGCTGATATTCCCGGTCTTATTGAGGGTGCAGGCGATGGCGTAGGACTCGGTCACGAATTTTTACGTCACGTTGAAAGATGCCGTATGCTCGTGCATATTCTTGATGTTGCAGGCAGCGAAGGCAGAGACCCTATTGAAGACTTTGAAACCATCAACAAAGAGCTTGAAAAATTCAACAAAGATTTGTCAGAAAGGCCGCAGATTGTTGTTGCAAACAAAGTTGACCTTGCAACTGATGAACAGCTTGAAAAACTAGAAAGCTACATCACTTCAAAAGGCTACGAATTTATGACAATGTGCGCTCCCATTGCGGAAGGCACAAAAGAAGTTGTAAACAAAGTGTGGAACAAACTCCAGACTTTGCCACCTATAAAACAGTTTGAGCAGGAAGAAATTCCCACAGATGTTATTGTTGAAAAATCAGATAATAAATTCACCATTGACGTGCAGGACGATGTTTACTTTGTTGAAGCTGAATGGCTCCTTAAAATCCTTCAGAGAACAGACCTTGATGACTACGAATCTCTCCAGTATTTCCAGAGAGTGCTCCGTTCATCAGGAATTATCGATGCACTTCTCGCCCGCGGAATTCAGGAAGGCGACACAGTGTGCATCTACGACCTTGAATTCGACTTTGTGCTGTAATGGGGTAAACTTATGAGATTTACTGACAACAAGTGTGACCCTGAAAATTTAAGCCCTCTGATGCTCGCTTTCATCGGCGACACGGTTTATGATTTGTTTGTGCGAGAAACACTTCTTACTGAATGTCCGCGACCCGTGAAAAAACTTCACGCTCTTGCAGTTGAAGAAGTTTCTGCATCTGCTCAGGCAAGGAAAATCAAAGAAATTCTCCACCTGCTCACTGAAGAAGAAACTGATATTTTCAAACGCGGCAGAAATGCACACACAGGCCATGTGCCAAAAAGTGCCGATGTTGTGACATACCATCACGCAACAGGGCTTGAAACACTTTTCGGATATCTTTATCTGAAAGGTAACATAGAAAGATTAAAAGAACTTTTCGAGGAGATACATAAAATATAAGGTTGTGTCGCTTTGAAAAGTAAGGTTAAAGAAAATTTGCTTGATATAATATTTTGTGGCGGCGGCTGTATTATTTACAGCGTCGCCATTGCTGTTTTTGCGGAAGATAACGGCATTGCACACGGCGGAGTTACAGGCATTGCAATGCTCATAAACTACCTTCTGCCCGCAATTCCCACAGGCGTTGCATCTTTTCTTCTCAACGTGCCTTTGTTTATAGTTGCATTTATGAAAATCGGCGGAAAATTTATATTCAGGTCTTTTTTCGTTTCAGCCTTTCTTTCATTTTCAATTGATGCTTTTTCTTTTCTGCCCTCATACACTGGCGACAGAATGGTGTCGGCAATTTTCTGCGGAGTGCTCTCAGGCACAGCACTATCGCTTATTCTGATGAGAAATTTAACATCAGGCGGCACAGACATTTTAGCAAAGCTTATCCGCCTTAAAAATTCTCATTTTTCAATGGGACGGCTGATTCTGATTTCAGATTTTTTTGTAATTGTGCTCGCAGGTATAGTTTACCGCAATTTTGAAAGCGTGATGTTTTCGCTGATTATGCTTTTCGTGACTTCCTATATTATTGATAAAATTCTTTTCGGTCTTACTGATTCAAGAACACTGATGATAATCACATCAAGCTGGCAAAGAATTTCACTTGCGATTATGAGCGAAATCGGCAGAGGCGTGAGCATAATCAATATAAGCGGTGCATATTCAGGTGAACAGAAAAAAATGCTTATGTGTGCGGTGAGAAAAAACGAAGTGAACAAAATTGCAAGGCTTATCCCCTCTTTTGATAAAAACGCCTTTACTGTTATTCTGCCGTCAACTGAAATTATCGGCAGAGGTTTTGAGAGAAACGAATAATAAAAAAGGGAGCTTCGCCAAAAGGTGAAACTCCCTTTAATTCAGTTTATAAACTCATATATTTTTTCTGCGGTAATTGAAATCTGCTCTTGCTGAGTGATTGTGGGTGTGCCGTCACCGTCTTGTGCTCCGTACATTCCGAAATACGCGTGGCAACCGCCGTCGATTACAAATTCTGTGAAATCATCGGGAAGATTATTTTTGTTTTCTTCATATTTTTCCTGATTCAGGACTTTATCTTCACTGCCGTAAACTGACAGAACATCAATATCAGATGAAGAAAAATCTTCCGTTGAATATGATCCTAACAGAATAAGGCCTTCGAAAGAAGACTGATTATCTGCAAGGTAAGACGCTGCCATTGAGCCACCTAAGGAATGACCGCCTATATACCAGTTTTTGATTTCAGGGAAATTCTCCCTTATTCCATCAGCGGCGTTTATATCGAAAACAGCCAGATTAAGTGGCATTTCCACAAGCACGCAGGTGATTCCTTTTTCTGCACAGGCTTTCATCAACGGCTCATAAGACGTATATTCAACTTTACCGCCGGGATAAAAAATCAGACCTGCTTCGGCATTTTCTGCTTTATAAGCAATGGCAGAATCATTGATATATTCCACCGTTATATTTCCCAACACGCTGAAAGCTGAAATTGCATCCTTATCTGCGTGGTAAAAATCAGCGAAATATATCACTGCCGCCAACGCAATTACCACAAAAGGTATGGTAATACCCAAAAATATTTTTCTCTTTTTCCTGTCTTTAAAAATATTCAAAAAATCACCTTATTCAAGCACAAGATATCCGCAGACGGGAAGTTTCACTTCGCCGTTTATTTTTTTGCCGTTTATTATGTCAGTATATTCTTTATCGAGAGAAATTGTTCTTTCTTCGTCAGAGAAATTCATTACGAAAATAACATCTCCCCTTTTTCTCATTACAACATCTGAATCAAGTTTTATGTTGGCATCAGGCAAAATATCAAACTGATTTAAGAAATCTTCTGCAAAGTCGCCATCGTTTCCGAAAGCCACATAATATGCTTTTCCTTTGCCGTAGGAATTGACTGTAACGGCAGGATAACCTGCGTAGAAATCCTTCTGATATTCGCCTAAAACTTCTGCTTCATTTGCGTGGAGCAAATCGCACACATCAACAGCATCATATTTTTTACCGTTATATGTTACGGAATTTTTTATTCCTTCTGGCAGAGCATCTGTTTCTTCATTCCAGATGCCGAAAACTTTCTTCAGATTGTTCGCAGGGAATCCGCCAAGGAAACACAAATCGTCTTTGTCAACAAGACCTGTAAGATAAGTTACAACAAATTTACCGCCGTTTTCAACATATTCTTCAATGCGTTTATCTGTGCCGTCTTTAAGCATATACAAAAACGGAGCAACAACCAAATCATATTTTGAAAAATCGTCATCCTGAGAAATAATATCAACTGATGCACCTTTTTTCCAGAAAGGAGCGTACCATTTTATACACTCTGCACGGTAATCTCTTTTGATATTATTGAATCCGTGGAAATATTTTGTTGCCCATGTGTTTTCCCAATCGAAAACAACTGCAACACGGCTGTTTGCATATTTACCTACAACATCGCTTAATTTTTCAAGCCTTTCACCAAGACGTGCAACATCTCTGAAAACTCTTGTGTGCTCATGTCCGCAATGGTCAACAACTGCACCATGGTATTTTTCGTGACCGCCGCGACTTTTTCTCCACTGGAAATACTGCACGCTGTCTGCACCGTGAGCAACTGCCTGAATTGATGATAATTCCTGCATACCGGGTTTAGGAAGTTTATTTATATCGTGCCAGTTAACCTGTGACGGAGTGCTTTCCATCATAAAGAAAGGCTGACCGTTTTTCATTGAACGGAACATATCGTGATAAAATGCAGTTTCAAGCGCCTGCTCAAGATTTTTTCCTTTATCCCAATGGGGATAATTATCCCATGAAACAAGGTCCATCTTCTTGGCAAGTTCCTGATAATTTATTCCGTCACGCATTCTCATAAGATTAGTTGTAACGGGGATATCAGGTGTGATTTCACGAAGGGGCGCAATTTCGTTTTCATAGAAAGAAATGTGACTTTCTGACAAAAATCTGTCCCAACAGAGTTTCATTGCTGAAATGTGGTTTTCGCCCCTGTATTTGGGCGAATTAATCTGCGACCAATCTGTTACCTGATGGCTCCAGAAACCGTTCCACCACTTGAAATTAAGTTCATCAAGGCTGTTGTGATAATAATTTTTAAGCCATTCCCTGAACGCTTCCTGACACAATTCACAATGGCATTCACCGCTGTATTCATTTGAAATGTGCCACATTTTCACTGCAGGGTGGTCTTTATATCGCTCTGCTAATTTACGGTTGATGTTTCTCACCTTTTCCCTGTAAACAGGTGAAGTGAGGCAGTGGTTGTGTCTTACTCCGTATTCGTTTCTGATTCCGTTTTCTTCAACACGCAATACTTCGGGATATTTCTGTGCAAGCCACGCAGGTCTTGCACCTGAAGGAGTTGCAAGAATTACATCTATGCCGTTTTCGTGAAGTTTATCGAGAATTCTGTCAAGCCATTCAAAGTTGTAAACCCCTTCTTCAGGCTCAAGCATTGACCACGAGAAAATGCCCACAGTTGCACTGTTTACGTGAGCTAATTTCATAAGACGCACGTCTTCGTCCCAGATTTCAGGTGTGTTTATCCACTGGTCAGGGTTGTAGTCACCGCCATGAATTATATAATCAAAAAATTTCTTTTCCATGTTATTCGCTCCTTAGCAAATAACGGTCGACAAAGCCGACCGTTATTAATAATTATTTTCTTTGGGCTGAATAGTTTACGTTAATGGTCTTTTTGAAAAGAAGATAGTCATACTGAGGTGCCCACTGGTCGCCGATTTCATCAGCGTCAAATTCTTCTTCTGACTTAGCCACATTGATTTCAACAAGACCTTTCAGGTTGCCGTCTTCTTTATACACGTTATCCCAGAAAGCATGGTGACCTATGTGAGTAACACTTTCGGGAATATAAACATAAGTCAGCGCCTGATTGTAGCTGAATGCATCTGAGCCGATATATTTAAGTCCTTCGGGCAGAGAGTTGTAAACTTCGCCTAAAGCTTCCTGAGAAGTGAAGGTTGAATCTGCCACAACACCCTTTGGTTTGTAGGAATAAATATTTTCAAGAGATGCAACATTCCAGTCCTCTGCCTGAGGCTCGTGAAGTTTGAAAATTGCAAGAGTTTCAATTGTTTCAAGGCCTTCAGGTAAATAAATATCTCTTAAGTTTGCATAGTTGAAGCACATTTCACCTATTGTTTTGACAGTTGAGGGCACAACATAAGTCTGAATCTGTTTTCTGTATTCTTCAGTGACTTCTTCTCTGAAAATTTCTGCTTCGTAGCCGTATTTCTGCCTTAAATATTCATCGTGATTGCAGGGGTACATAATGATTTCAGTTTTATCTTTGTTATAAAGCACGCCGTCAATATCACAATAATATTTATTGTTTTCGTCAACTTCAATTCTTTCAAGTGCCCAGCAGGAATAGAATGCCTTGCCGTCGATTTTTTCAACGTCAGGGCCGATGTTGACAACTTTGAGCACGTTATCTTCATTGACTGCAAACTGTTTGATTTCAGTAACCTTTTCCTTTTCATTCTTAACAAGAGTGAAATTTGTTTCAGGGTCTTTGTTTTCTTTATCATACTCCACAGATGTTACGTAGTCAATGTCAATTTCTTCAATAAAACCTGTGTTACTGAATTTTGTAAGCTGATAATTTCCGTTATCAAGCTTTTCATAAGTAAAAGCATCTTTGTTTGCAATAAGCAGAATACTGAAATAAACAGAAAGTGAAACTGCAACAACAATTGAAATAATGAAAATTATCTTTTTGAAAGTGAAGTGCTTGTAAGGTTTGTTTACGTGGGGTGCTGCAAGGCCTTCAATCTGATAAGTCCAGATTTCTTCTTCGGGGATATCAAGAATGATAGGCTCTTCAACCTGATTATTTGCTTTTGCTTTTTTATCTTTTTTCATTTCTCTCACCCCTCCTTAACCTTTGTATCCGCCTGAAACAGTCAGGCCTTCTTCTTTAGCATTCTTTTCAGTTACTTCTGCACGACGTTTGAGCACTTCCATAACCATATTCTGTTTTCTCGAATCGTAATCCCAGAAGAAGTAAGGTATGGTCATAAGCGAGAAGCCTATGATATCAACAATAAGGGGCACTGCAATAATATTGCGTCTTACTGAGTCAACAAAGAGAACTTCCCAGTTGCTGTTAAATCCATACATGAGAAGGAACATAGGAATAAGAAGACCTACAAAATTCTTTATGGGGTCTGTAAACCAGCCGAAAACGCTTGCAAAGTTTTCAAGACGTTCACCTGTAAGATACATCTGATAGTCATGAATACGCACGTTCATATCGTGGCCTGCAGTGGTGGGAACTGTTTTTGTCATTTCCATAAAGAAGAGAACAACAATACAGATTGTGCCGCAGAGCACAAGGTTTTCGCCGCAGAACCATATTGCACAAACGATTGCAGAATTGCCGATTGCACGGCTTAACTGATAGAAAATCATAATCTGCTTGTATGAGAAACGTTTGAGGAAATATGGTGAGAGCAAATCAGGCGGTGTGCCCGCAAAGGAAATAAGTGCAACGATAAGGCTGTAAGGAAGTCCGCTTAAACGGAATGTGTAGAAATAAAGTATTGTAACAAAGGGAAGCATACCGTTGCCCAGCGCATCGATAAGAGATACGATTGTGTTGATACGCAGGTATTTGTTTTTAAGCACGCCAAACATACCGTCCCAGAATTTAATCTGAACTTTCTTTTCAAGAGGCGGCTGAGGAATTCTTTCTTTGATTCTGCCTGCGAAGAACATTGTGAAGCAGACAGCAACGATAAATGTAATCGGAATTACAAATCTGAAAACATTTATATCTGCCCATTCATAGCGGAGCATACCGATAATTACAGGTAGGATAATTGCAAGAATGGAGTTGAAAATGTGAGAAATCTTGATAGGATAGCTTCTTACAAGAATTCTTTCCTGAAGGTTGGGGCTTATGCGTTTTGAACATTCTTCAATATTGTTTGCAAAGCCGAAAACATTAAAGCAGGCAAAGAGAAGGTTTGCCATCCACACTCTTGATGCCACATCGGGCACATTGTAAATAGGAAGCCAACCGATAAGCACTACCATTATGCATTTGGGTATAGCATCGCAATAAAGTGAATATTTGTATCTGCCGTATTTGGGAATAAGCTTCTTTCTCCAGAAAATATTTCTGGCGCCAACCCAGCCTGTATACAGGAAATGGGTGCCAAAAACTTTGAAGCACGCCTTGGCATTAAGACCTTCAAGGCCGTTTAAGTATGTTATAAAGCCGCTGGTCTGGTCAAACAGACTTGACCAGTCAAAGAAAATACACGACAAGCCGAATGCAATCATCGAAAGATACACTGCATTGAATTTTTTCTCAGTCTTTTTAGGCAGGAAGCCTAAGTTATCACACACAAACCACCACAACAAAGCCGAAATATAGTTAAGGGGCATATTGATGATGTTGATAACAGAGAAAGTAAGATAAGGCAGGTCATAGTGATGCATAATCAAAAAGCACGAAGCCGCAAAAGTTATGTATTCAAGCGTTTTCGCACCTGCATAGTTACTTCCTACTGCAAAAACAAGGTCCTTATATTCTTTATAAGGCACATATTTTCCCTCAGCGGGAGTATTCCAGTGAGTTTTCAATTCGGTTACTAATGATTTGACTTTTCCGATAAGGTTACCTTTAGAGCCACCCATTAAATACCAACCTCCTTTTTTGAATATACTAATTCAATTTTCCTTAATATTTTAGCATATATACATAAAAATAACAATATTATTTCGTATATTTTCAAAAAAATTACAAAAACCTGCAAGATTAGTGGGGTTGCTAAAAACAGAAAAAGAGGTAATACGGCTAATTTCCGTGTTACCTCTCATTTTTATCACTTACACCTTTGGCGGTAAGCAAATGCACTATTATAATTTATTTTTCTTTGCTTCATTAATCGTATAATATTTATTGCATTGATTACAATAAAGTTCAATATGTGTAAATTTCATATCTCCTTTTACGATAATATCTGCAACCTCAAAATCATAATTTTCAGATTCGGGTGATTCGGAATTAACAATTTCCGAAATTTTCTTTTTAGATAATGCAGTATTGCAAACAGGACAATAATTCTTTTTAAGCATCTGAAATATGTTTTCAATTTTAAAACTATATCCCTTCATTATTACACCCTCCTATAAGTGATTAGCTTTGATTGTTTTCAATGAAGAAATAAGCATCCTTCTGATAGCGCCACAATCATTATGTAGTTTTTTAAAACTTTCTTCAGATAAACAATCAGTTTCAAAAAGAAGTTCTAACCAATACTCTGTTTCATAACACTCTTTTTGGGCTATCTCTAGCTTTGATATAAAATCTTTAGTTCCTTGTGCATATTGTGCTTCGTGTATATTTGCACCGATAGAAGTTGCAGAACGAAGAATCTGATTTACCAAGACAGTTTCTTTTTTGTTATTTTTCATATCTCGGCAAGCAAAAACTATTTCTTTTGCAAACTCTTTAACCTTATCTCGCAAAATACTATCCACCACAAAACTTGCGAAGCGAATAACACTGTGCAAAGCACAATAAAACTGCGAAGCAATAAAACTCGCCGTATGGCGAATAAAACTAGCGTTGTATCCTTACGGGTACAACGCTCACTCCTGCAGGTTTTTTGTAAAATAATATTAAAATTCACCCAGTTTTTTGTTGAGCATTGATACGGGAAGACCTACAATGTTGAAATAATCTCCGTTGATTTTTTCAACAAGGAGTGACCCTTTGCCCTGAATTCCATATGCGCCTGCTTTATCGTCAGGTTCGCCGCTTTCAACATAAGAAGCAATTTCTTCATCAGTAAGTTCAAAGAAAGTCACATCAGACGACACGAAAAACGTTTCTCTTTTTTCGCCGTCTGTTATTGTAACGCCTGTTAAAACCTGATGTGCTCTTCCTGACAACATCTTAAGCATTTCTTCAGCATTTTCGCGGGAAACAGGTTTGCCGAGAATTTTGCCGTCACACACAACTATTGTATCTGCACCAATTACTTTTCTGCCTTTATGAAGTGAAGATACAGCCATTGCTTTTTTCTGCGACAACATCATAACTGTATTTTCAGGCGTTTCATTTTCGTCAACTGTTTCGTCAACATCTGCTGTTATAACTTCAAAATCAGTTGTAATCAGGCTTAAAAGTTCGCGTCTACGTGGCGAAGCTGAAGCCAAAATAATTTTTTCCATAATTATCCGTTCTGTCTGACATTTTTCATAATGTCTTCAACTGTGTTTTTAAGAGAAGAATTTTTCTTCATTTCATCTCTTACCTTGCTGATTGAATAAAGCACTGTGCTGTGGTCTCTGCCGTTGAAGCTTTCGCCGATTTTCTTTGCAGGAAGACCTGTCATTTCGCTGATAACATACATTGCAACCTGCCTTGCATTTGTAGCGGCTGCGTACTGTCTTTTCGAAGTGATTTCGCTTGCTTCAATGCTGAAGCTGCGTGCAACTTCTTCAATAATTTTCTTTGTAAGCACTTCAGGTGACTGATTGTTATCGTTGAAAATATCTTTGATTGCATTCTGTGCAATATTGATGCTCACTGTTGATGAACCGAAAATGTTTATGTAAGCGGCAATTTTCTTCACTGCACCTTCAAGCTGACGGATGTTGCTTCTGATTTTTTCAGCAACAAAAAGCACAACATCGTTGGGGATATTAAGTCCCATGCTTTCGGCTTTTCTGTTGATAATTGCCATTCTTGTTTCAAGGTCGGGGGGCTGGATGTCTGCAATAAGTCCCCATTCAAAACGTGTGCGGAGTCTGTCTGCAAGAGTGGGCATATCTTTTGGTGGTCTGTCAGATGTGAGCACAATCTGTTTGCCTGCATTGTGAAGAGAGTTGAATGTGTGGAAGAATTCTTCTTCAGTCTGCACCTTACCTGCGATAAACTGAACATCGTCTACAAGAAGCACATCTACTGTTCTGTATTTATCGTGGAAGTGATTCATCTTACCTTTCTGAATGCACTCAATAAGTTCATTTGTGATTGCCTCACCGTGAGTTGAAAGAATATTCTTATCGGGAGAATTTTTCTTGATTTCGCTTTCAATTGATTTAAGCAGATGAGTTTTGCCAAGGCCTGAATTACCCCAGATGAAAAGAGGGTTATATTCGCTCACTTCGCCGGGATTTACTGAAACAGCAAGTGCTGCAGCGTGGGCAAATTTATTCGAAGGACCAACAACGAAAGTGTCAAACGTGCTTTCCTTATCTTCATTTGCGTCGCTCATTTCCACCTGCTGAGGCTTATTCTGCTTAACTTCGTTATCAAGGAAATTGATTTCAACATCAAATCCTGCCACTTTAACAAAAGAATCATTGAGAAGCTGCATAAACTTCTGTTCAATAATTTTTCTTTTGAATTCACCAATAGACAATGTTACTGCCGTGCCGTCAAAGGAAACAAACTCAAGCTCTTCAAACCAAACATTAAAAACAGCTTCGGACAGATTTCTCTGAATCTCTTTTTTCACTTCATCAAACAATGATTTAAACGAATCCATATCTGTTACTTTCCCTTTCTTAAATTTCTTTATTATTAAATATATTTTCTATAATTCTGTCGGTGCTTTTTCCGTCGCAAGCACTCATAAATCTCTTTCTGAAATTTTCGACTTTCAAGCCGTCGAAATCTGCTTCATTTTTTCTTATTGCAAGATACAATTCCTCGGTATCGTAAACAATATCACCGGGGACAAAATTTTCGTAGTCGAAATAGAAACTTCTTTCCCTGTCATACTGTGCAATGTCGTATGCAAAAAATATCATAGGACGTTTCAGGAGAGCATACTCAAAAATAAGCGATGAATAATCAGTCACAACCATATCAGCAGCACACATAGCATCTTCTATGCTAAGCAGATTGGTAACATCAAAAACAAAGCCTGAATAAAGCTCGCTTAAAGTATTATTGAGATTCATTCCCTTTTTTATAAAGGGGTGAAGTTTCACTAAAATTACATAATCTTTTTCAAGTTTCTTTTTAAGGTAAAGAAAATCAAGCATCTGAGTAAATGCTGCTTTACCTTTTGATTTTCCCCTGAAAGTGGGCGAATAGAGAATAATCTTTCTGCCTGCAATTTCAGGAAATTTTTCGAGCACTTTTTCTTTGGTGCTAAAAATAAATTTTTCATCAAAATATTTATCAGTTCTGGGCACTCCGTGGGCAAAAATAATACTTTCGCTGCAGGAAAATGCTTCGGCATAAAATTTTTTCACTTCTTCTGAAGAAACGGGCACATAAGTGTAAGTGTTGTGAATGGGATATTCTTCGAGAGCTTTTCTGTCTGCTCCCCACTCAAGGTCCATGGTGGAATATCCCCACTTTTTGAATGCACCGCAACCGTGCCACAGCTGCACAACCTGCTGGTTTTCACGCGGTTTATTTGCATAAGCATAATAGTAATAGTCAGTAAGAAAAAGCACTTTGCTTTTGGCATAACACTTTGTAAACTGATAAGCATTTATAATCTCATAAATTTTGTCTTTATACCATCTGCGTGAAGATTTTCTCTTGAGAAAAACGTGAGTGGTATATCCCGCTTCATTCAGCCTTCTGTAAATTTCTTCCATATTGTCAGGAAGAACAGTGCTTGAAGAATCCGCAAAAACAACAGACTTTTCGTCCACTGCTTTGTGTGAATGAATTTTAAAAACAAATGGTGCAAATTTTTTATAGAGAAAACTTTTTACAAATTTTTTTATAAAACTTTTCAACCTTTTAATAAAAACACTTATCAAAAAAGCACTTCCTCAGAAAACAAGTTTTATGATTCTTTTGCCCAGAGATTCTGAACGTGAAGCATTTTCAAAAGCTTCATAATATTTTCTGATATCATCAACCACATCCACACCCTCCACAAGGCGGAGAATACGTTTTCTGAATTCTTCATTTTCAAGCAGTTTCAATGCTTTTTCAAAATCCCCCACATTTGAACGGGTTGAGCCAAGCAATGAAAGACCTTTTTCAAGTATAAGACGTGTGTTGATGGGGGCATTTTCACCTGACACACCGCAAAGGATAATCGTGCCTCCTGAAAGAGATGAATCTATCGCCTGATTTATTGCACTTGCAGCACCATTTCCGCCAACAGCCTCAATGCAGAGTGATGTTTTAGATAAGGCAGAAATATCGTTTGCAAGATAAGTTGACGCGAAATCAAACATTCTGAGTTTTTCTTTGTTAATGCCTATAACATTAACCTTTGCACCTATGCCGTAATGAGCAACAAGGGCAATTATATAACCCATAATGCCATCGCCCCAGACAGAAATCTCTTTGACCTTTCCTTCTGTTATGCCTGCTCTTCTCAGGGCACAGCAGCCAACTGAGATAAGCTCGGCAAAAACTGCCTCTTCGCCGATTGAATCGGGGATGGGGAGAAGATAATCTGCTCTGATATTTATCATTTCCTTGCTGAATCCGTCAGCATTGCTTGAACGGAAGCTTGACCTGGGACAATAATTATCCATAAGGTAATCGTATTCCCTTACGCAGGAAACACATTTTGTGCCGTCACATACCGCATTTTCACAGGGCACCATAACAACTCTCTGTCCTGAAGTGAATCTGCCGTTTTTATCACGTGCCACAACGCCGATGCCCTCGTGCACAAGGCTCATGGGAAATTTTCTTTTAAGCACAGTCCTTGAACGGTTGCCTTTGTAGTACCTGATATCAGCCTTGCATATTGCAAGGTATTCAGGCCTTACAAGCACATCGTCTTCATTTATATCTTCAACGAAAATTTCAAAACATCCGGGCTCGGTAATTTTGTAACTTTTTACAAACACTTTCCGTCACCTCGAAGTTCTTACAATTGACTTGATAAGAAGCAAGTCTTCCATTGTTGTCATCTTCATATTAAGTTTATCACCCATTGCCATACCGATTTTCACTCCGCTTGCAAGCACAAGGCCGCAGTCATCTGTCATAACAGGGCGTTCATTTTCAGGCAAAGCAAAATAATCGTCATATGCTTTTCTTACAATGGAATGTCTGAAAGACTGTGGTGTCTGACCAAGGTAAAGTTCACGTCTTACGGGAATAGACTCAAGTGTTTCGCCGTCAACTGAACGGATAATTGTATCCTGAGCAGGAATTACTGTGTCACAAGCACCGCACTCTTTAACTTTTTCGATATTATCGTTAATGATACGCTGTGAAATAAGCGGACGTGCAGAATCGTGAATGATAATAATATCATCGTCTTTCACATCGTCTTTGATCGCATCAAGTGCATTAAGAGAAGATTCCTGACGTGTTTTGCCTGCATCACCAATCCAACGCACCTTGCGTATATCGTATTCTTTAATCCAGATTGAAAGGTCTTCCTGCCACTCTTTAGTGCAGATTACGCAGATAGCATCGATATTTTCGTTGATTTCAAATGCTTCAATGGTGTGGATTACAACAGGTTTTCCGTAGATGTCGATAAACTGCTTTGGTTTGTCCACCATACCCATACGGCTGCCTGTGCCGCCTGCAAGAATTACTGCAATATTCATACTATCCTATCCTTTCTTGTCTGAAATAAGGGAAAATAATTATACACTAATTAATAATTTATGTCAATTAAAATCGCTTGTATCTTCGTAAAATTACGGCACTCATTTTCGGCACTTTCACATAATATGAGCACTCCTCTGCGCCCATAAGAATTTCTGAAGAATGCCATTCTTCGTGCAGATAATATTCAATATCTGTTTCATTTCTGTTTGCAATTACAAGAATTTCCTGACTTTCATCACTTCTGACAAAAGCAACGCAGGCTCTTTCGCAGCTGATAAATCTGAAATCACCTTCTGCAAAACAGGAATTAGACCTTCTGATTCCGCCAAGCTTTCTGTAATGCTCAAGAAGTGATTTTTCTGCATTTTCTTCTATAAAGCAAGCTCTGTTGAATGGGTCTGCATAGCCCTGCATACCGATTTCGTCGCCGTAATAAACAGACGGAATACCCGGCAGAGTGTACTGAATCACTGAAGCAAGTTTCACAAGCTGAATACCTTTTTTGTAGTCGCTTTCTGAAAGTTTTCTGCCTGACTGCCAGTCACGTGATCTATTCCGGAGGCTTTCGCCTGCAAGGGCATTGATAACTCGCATAGTATCGTGTGAGCCGATGTGATTCATAAGCACATCTGTAACGCATCGTGGGTAATTTTCAAGCACAGTCATAATCGTTTCTGAAAAAGAAGAAGTGTCGCCTGTCCTTGCAAATCTGATTATTGCATCGGCAAAGGGATAATTCATAACACTGTCAAGCTGTCTGCCCAAAAGATAGCGTCTTCTTACAGAATAACTTACTTTGTTTGACGCATCTTCCCACACTTCGCCCAAAACAAGGGCATCTTCTTTTTCTGATTTTACAGCGCTTCTTAATCTGTCAAGGAAAACATCAGGCAATTCGTCTGCAACATCAAGTCGCCAGCCGTCTGCACCAAGCTTCATCCATTTTCTCAAAACGCCATTTTCCCCTGTGATAAAATCTAAAAAATCTTCGTTTTCTTCCATCACTTCAGGGAGAATATCAATCCCCCACCAACTTTCGTAATCATCAGGGAAACTTCTGAATTTATACCAACTGTAATATGGCGAATTTTCAGACTGATATGCACCTACCGATTCATAATTTCCGTATTTGTTAAAATAAGTGCTGTCGTCTCCCGTGTGGCTGAAAACGCCGTCAAGAATAATTGAAATTCCTTTTTCTTTTGCATCCTTGCAAAGATTCTTAAAATCTTCTTCATCACCTAAAAGCGGGTCAATTGTAAGATAGTCGCCTGTATCGTAGCGATGGTTTGAATGGGCTTTGAAAATAGGGTTGAGATAGATGCAGCTTACTCCCAGGCTTTCAAGGTAATCAAGCTTTTCGCGTATTCCTTCAAGGTCACCCCCAAAGAAATCGTTATTGAGAGTAATCCCCTTTTCATCAGGCCGCCAGTAAGGCTCGTTTTCCCTATCGTTTCTCAGCACTCTGTATGATGGGATATCTTTTTTATCTTTCCCTGAAAAGGCAAATCTATCAGGAAAAATCTGATAAATTATTCCGCCCTTGAATTTCTGCGGACAGGAAAAGCCTTTTTCGTAAACTGTAAGCTGCCAGTCTCTGCCCTGAGTGTTGATATAGCCGCAACCGTCTTTCTGCAGCAGAATAACGCTTCTGCCGAAAGGCGTGTCGTATTCAAAGTGGTAAAAATAAAGTCCCGCTTTTTCAGGAGTGAATTCCACTCTCCACCATTCTTCGTTATCTCCCTGCATTTTTTCCCACTGCATTGAAATATAAGTTTTGGTGTGGCTGAATTCTTCTTTAACAGCAAGATATGCCGCAGAAACTGAAAAATTTCTCGGCATAACTATCCTGAAAACTACTGCAGAGCCTTCTTCTACCGCTCCGAATTTACTTTTATGATAATCTTTTCTTGAATTATAAGGTATATACAAACTGATTCATCCTATCGGTTGATGTGAAATTTCTAAAAGTGTATATGTTACAAAATACGCAAGCAAAAACAAAAGCACCACTGCTAAAATTGCAAGAGCCAATTTTATTTTGCCCTTTGTATCATAAATTTCGCTGTTTTCTTTTTCCCTCATGCGGGTGTAAGCATTTCCGGGATAATCCTTGCGGAAATCATAAAAACTTTTTCTGTTTTTGCTCAGTACCGGCATTTTTTTATTTGTTTTGCGTGCCATATGATTATCCCTCCTGAATTTCCAAAAATTTTGCATTGCAGAACAAGCAATGAAAGTATATTATAATATTAAGAAGTTATTAACAAAGCGAGGTAATTTCAATGAAAATAAATTCACCTAACAAAGCGAAAATCATTGTTGAGCTCAACCACGATGATATGGTTGAACTTGATATTACATACGAAAATATGGACTACTCCAATATTGAAACACGACGTGTTATCTGGACCATTCTCGACAGAGCACGCACCGAGCTTAAACGTGATATTGACCCTTCAGGAAAACTCACAATCGAAACTATCCCTCTTGACAAGGGCGGTTGTGTGATTTTTTTTACTATCAACGACATTCCTGAAAGCATAAAAAGAGATGTGTTCAGGCGAGAAGAGGTTTATGAATTTGATTCGTTGGACAACGTAATAGATTTATTCTCTTCATTAAAAGATAATATCCTTTTAGGCGATTTATATTCAGACAACAAAGGAAAATTCCGTCTTATTACGCCTTTCAACGAAAAACTGATTACAAAAATCAGGTTCAGAGAATATTCTCATCCCTGCCGCGAGGGTAAGCTCGCAGCAGAGATAACTAAAGAACATTGGCATCTGAAATCATCAAACTTCGGCATTGTAACCGCTGAAAAATAATGCTCTGATTTATTCAGCAGTTGCTCTGTTGCGAAGTGATGAAATTCTTTCTTTATAGTCACCGCCGAATACGGCACTGCCTGCAACAAAAACATTTGCTCCTGCTTTTGCTGCAACCGACACAGTTTCATCGTTTATTCCGCCATCGACCTGAATGTCGATGGTTTTTCCTGTTTCGCGGATTTTTTCTTTAAGCAGAGAAATTTTTTCCATCTGGTCATACATAAAACTCTGTCCGCCGAAACCGGGTTCAACTGTCATCACAAGCACCATATCAATTTGGTCAAGGTAGGGGAAAACTGCTTCTATGGGAGTTTCCGGCTTTACGCTTAAGCCTACCTTGCAGGAAAGTGACTTGATTTTTTCAATTGTTTCTTTTATATCACTGTCACATTCAACGTGGAAGGTGACAATGTCTGCCCCTGCTTTTACAAAATCTTCTGCATATTTCAGCGGCTCTGAAATCATCAGATGAACATCAAACACAATGTCGCTTGTATGCCTTATTGATTTTATAACGGGAGCACCAAAAGTAATATTCGGCACAAAATGACCGTCCATTACGTCAAGATGGAGCATATCTGCCCCTGATTTTGAAATTTCTTCTGCTTCACTGCCTATTTTTGAAAAATCGCAGGAAAGCATTGACGGAGAAATTTTAATCATTCTTAAATCACCCTATCAAAGCCATTTAAGTTTGTACATACCGAAACCTGCTGCAAGTGTTGCAACGATTGTGATAAACATAAGTGTACCAACACCCATTGCAGGTGAGAAGATAAGCACAATCACACCAACGAGCACACCAACGATAACAAGTTTCCAATATTTTCCGAAATAGCTTGCTGCAAGAGCACCGAAAAGTGCAGGAAGAACAAAGTCGAATGCAGGTTTGATTGCGGGAGCCTGAAGCACTTCAGGGCCAACAAACAATGAGAAGATAACAACACCTACAGCAATAATTATAGTTGTAACAATAGCAGATACGCCGATTGCGATTGTAGCAATTACTTCGCCTTCTTCAGTATTTGCTTTTACCTTTGCACTATTCATGGCATTAAGTCCAACGGGAAGTTTAAGGTTTGAAATGTTACCTGTAACGAAAGAAAGGTATGTACCGCCGGCACCAAGCATAGGCACGTAAGCAATAACTTCAGCAATTGCTGTGAGCCAATAAAGAGTCATAAGCTGAGGCAAAACCTGCTTGAGAGCATTGCCGTCAGGAAAAACATTTAATTTAATGCAAACAAGAACGGGAATTGAAAGAAGCATTAAAATAGCGCCAATTGTCCACATAACACCCCATCTGTGAACTTTGTCGAAATAATCCTTTTCTTTAGGACTTACAAATTTTTCTTTAGCCATTTTTTACACCTCCGCTCCTATTTCATACCATGTCATGCCTGAAACTGATTCGGGAAGGAAGTTCATAAACAGAATTGCCATTCCCATTGCTGCAAACATTGCTATAGGCATAATGAAAGGTTCAAGTTTAGAGAGCTTGAATTTTTTGCAGATGATTGTAAGAATTGTCATAAACAACATTGAACATATAAGAACAAGGATTGAAACAACACCTGCTGAGCCTGTGATGTTTTTCACTTTTTCAATAGTACCGTCTGCGTTTACAATACTGTTGCCTGCTGCGTCAAGTCTGTTTGTTGTTGCAACTGTTCTGCCGTTGATTTCACGCGCAACGAAAGCAGCAACAATGCCGATAAAAGCACCTGCTGAAATAACATCACCAAGGTTTGTTTTCTTTTTCGGTGCATCTTCGTCATCTTCAGAATCTTCTTTGCCTTTGTTCATTGCAAAACCTACTTTTTTCTGGAGAGGTTTGCAAAGGAAAGGAATCATAAGTAAGGGAGCGATACTGCCGATTGTCATTGCAACTGTAATTGTTGCAAACTGCTGCGGGTCGCTGACTGATTTGTTAAGAGCAATGCCCCAATAGTCAAGTGTTGTCTGTGCTGCAGTTGTTTCGTAAGCCAAGTTACCGATAACTGAAAGTCTTATCCAGGGAAGGACAATGCCAAGTGCATTTGCAAGCACGAAAACTGTTGCAAGAATTGAAATTGCAGGTGCAACAGTAAAGAGTGCACTTGAAGAAACTGTGCTTTTGAGAGTACTTTCTGAAATACCCAATTCTTTTGCCCTTTTCCATGACTTAACGATGAAGAAAACAGACTGCGCTATTACAAACACAATAACTGCTGCGGCAATCATAAACATAATTTTGTCCGCTTTGAAATCTGCTGTCATTTTACCACCTCATATCCTGATTTTTTTAAAAGTCATACAAACAGCACCACTGCTGCTAATGCCAGATTAGTAATTAAAGTTGCACCCACATTTTCTGCATAAGCGCCTGCATACATAACAAGAGCACCCGGTGCAAAAATCACTTTCATTACGCCGTCCATTGACTTATACTTTTCCCACATTGTAAGTGCATCTTCTATAGACGGGAAAAGGTTTGTGAACATTGAAAGCGCAAGGTAAAGGAAACCTATGCTGAAAAATCTCCATGTTTCGTTGATAACATCAAGAAACATAAGGTTTATCACTGCAGGGATTGCAAAAAGCACGCCTGCCAGAAATACCATCATTCCTGAGAAAAGGCAGAAAAAATAGTTTTTTGCAGAATCGCTTACGGGCTCGTGTTCAATGTGGCCCGCCATTTCGTTAAACTGAAAATATTTTTTGTTTTCAATGGGGATACCGTATATTTTGCAGAAAAGCTGTTCCCAGAAACCTCTTAAAAATCCACCCGGAAAAGTAAGGATTTTTACTATAGCATTTATATATCTCATTTCAGGTAAACCTCCCCTCTTACAAATACATCTTCAAGTGTTTTTTCGCCGTTGATTACAGCCTGAACATCTTTGTTTATTTCAACTGAACTTGTTTCAAAAACGCTCACAACAGTGTCGTAGCCGTTATCCACACTGTCAAGAATCTTAATATTTTCTTCATATACAGGTTCAGTGCCTTTTACATGGTAAACATAGTGAAGCAATGCATATACGTTTGCATTGTGAATATTAATTCCCTGTGCATACGACTGGTCTATTGCAGCAAGAGCTTCTGCTTCCTGACCGAGAAGTGCATGGCACACAGCTTTTTCTGTAAGGAGTGTGTAGGGAATTGAATAAGATTCACCAAGACCTGTTGTGGGGTCAACGGGATAATAAACAAGAGCAACAGCTTTTTCAGCCTGATAATAAATTTCAAGTGCATCCTGAGGTCTGCCCTGCCTGATTTTTACTTTCATAAGATATTCGTAATAATCAATGCTTTCAGGGGCAGCTTTAAGTGCATCGTTGCATATCTTTTCAACTTCTGCCAGATTGCCCTCTTCAAGATAAAGCATACAAAGCTGTGAAAGGCACATACCTTCGTATTCAAGTCCGCCTTGTCTGATTTCTTCAAGATATTTAATCTGATATTTTTCAGTACCGTCAATCACTGAACACATATAAGACTGCATATAAGCAACAGCATATTTGTTGTGGTTAGGGCTTTTCTTAAGTGCTTCAAGTTCATCAAGAGTGGGCTTGATGTCTTCTATTTTCATTGTATCCGAAGAATACTGCAGAGTTGAAAGAACGCCCTGATATCTTGTGTTGATGAATGAAACTGTATCAGCAAAGCCTGAAAGCAAATCAGAATATTCTTTTATATCAGCATATCTGAAGCTTTCAAGAGCTTTGAATTCTTCAAACTGAGTCACATAATCCTGTGCAGAAAGCAGAGAGCCCATATCATGGAATGTTCTGATTATTTTTGCATAAGTTGCTTTACCTGCATCAAAGAAAGTCTGCGGCTGTTCAAGAGTTGCAGTCTGGCTGCTCTGCTGATTCATATCAGCATTGAGTTTTTCAGCAATGAGTATTGCCTCCTGATAGCTTGAAACTGCAGAATAATATTTGCCTGACTTTGCAAAATTATCGCCTCTGATAACAGGCACTGCAATTGATATTGCGTAAGTTGAACACACAACTGCAAAAATACCTGCGCAGATTGCCATAATAAAACTCAGCACACCCCAGAAATTCATGGGAGTTTTCTTCATTTTTTCACGGCAGACTTTACAATAAAGAGAATCCTCATCAACTTCAGTATATCTTTTTCTTTTACCGCAAGCAACGCAAAGCTCATCGTCGTCGTATTCTTCTTCTTTTTTCTTAGATTTTTTGCCTGATTTCTTTTCAGGTTTTTCTTCTTTCTCATCCTCATCTTCTTCAATGATTTCATCGTCTTCTTCAATGATTTCATCGTTTCCTGCGCCTACCTGAGCAAGTCCGTCCCAGTCAGTTACAGCTTCGTTTCTTGATTTTTTGAGGTTTTCGAGAATTTCATCTACTTCTTTCTTTTCTTCTGCAGAAAGAGTATCGTTTTCAGGCACTTCGCCTTTTTTGAGTTCTTTTTCTTTATTCTCGTCCAAAAAAACTCCTCCTAACTTAAAAGCTTAAATTATATTATACATCTTTTCACTGCCGTAATCAACAGAAAAAATATGCATTATATTTGTTTTTGATATAAATTTTCTGTGAGATTTCAGATGAATTTTTCAACATTTTTCTTGATGAAATCTGCAGCTTTAATTTTTGCTTTTTCAACATCAAGATTATCTTTGATTTTCTCGTCAAGTTCTTCAATCTTTTCGGGAATTACTGAACTTGATTCGTTTTCTTCATCGTATGAATCAAACATTTCAGTTATTAATCTGTGAGTTTTTTTATCAACAATTTCCTTGCACGCTTCAACTGCGTAAGGAGTAAGAGGTCTTGCAAAAGCCTTGAAAAATTCTGACGGTGCAACCTTTGCTTCATCAAGGAAATAATGAAGGGCATAGGCAAGCTTTTCTTCTTTTTTTAATTCTTCAAAAGCTTCGTTCATATTTTCTGTTTTTTCAAGACGCACCTGAATGTTGTCTGCAATTCCTTCAAGAAGATATTCGCCGCTGTCTTCGAGTATTTTTTCTTTTGTAAGGTCTGAATAAGTTTCTCTTATCATTTTCATATGTTCAAGTTTTTTGATAAGTTTTTCTTTTTCAGCCTTTGTTCTTGCCAGTGCTTCTGCTGCTTTCTTGAACATAATAAGTGTAGCAAAAAGCAATACTATAAGCACAAGAAAGAGATACCAGTACTGTCTGAAATAATCAATAAAACCCTGCATTTTTAGTCCTCCGTAAGTTCTGAATATATGTCACTTTTTTTGATTCCCGTTATTTTGGCGGCGTATTTTGCACTTTCGTTTTTTGAAAAGCCTTCTTCAATTCTTTCAAGGGCAATTGCCACCGCATCTTCAAGAGTCACGCTCTTTTTTTCTTCCTTTTTACCGTCGATTATCAGCACTATTTCGCCTTTCACTGAACCATCGGCATATTTTTCAACTGCTTCGCTGAAAGTTGTTCTGATAACTTCTTCGTGAATTTTTGTAATTTCCCTTACAATAGCGATATTTCTGTCGCCGAAATTTTCGTACATATCTTTAAGGGTTGCACCAAGCTTATGTGGTGCTTCGTAAAAAATCATTGTTCTTTTTTCGTCTTTGAGGGAAGCAAGATGTTCGCGTCTTGAATTTTTCGTAACGCTCAGGAAACCTTCAAAGGTAAACCTTCCGCTGGACATACCGGAAATTGCAAGTGCAGTTGAAAAAGCACAGGGTCCGGGCACAGATTCCACCTGAATGTTATTTTCGTGGCATAATCTTACAAGGTCTTCACCCGGGTCGGAAATAGCAGGCATTCCCGCATCTGTCACAAGGGCACACACTTCCCCTGAAAGAAGCCTTTCAAGAATCTTTTCTCCCTGCTGTGTTCTGTTGTGTTCAAAATAACTTACCATCTGCTTTTTTATGCCGAAATGGTTAAGAATTTTAACTGTCACACGCGTATCTTCAGCCGCGATAAAATCGCACTCCTCCAAAGTTCTGACTGCTCTCGGAGAAAAATCACCAAGATTGCCGATGGGAGTGCCTACAACGTAAAGTTTTCCCATTCTTATTTCTCCTTGTAATCGCCGTAAATTCCGTCAAGATATGCTCCGTTTTCATCGGCTAAAATAATTTCATCTTCCACTTTCAGGCCGCATTTGCCGCCTTTTTTGCCCTCCACAAGCACAAGAAAAGGTTTTGTTTTTTTGTTTCTTCTGCAAAAGGTCATACGTTTCGGCTCAATGCCGTTTTCTCTCATCGCCTGAAAAACATCGCAAAGCCTTTCCGGTCTGTGGCAGACGCAGAATCTGCCGCCGAATTTCAAAATGAAGGAAGCACATTTCGCACCTTCAAAAATATCTGACATAATTTCGTGCCTTGCAATTCTTGTGCTTTCATCAGGACTTGCCTGCCCTGATTCCTTTGAAAAATAAGGAGGATTGAAAGTCACAAGCGAAAACTTGCCCATAGGCAGATTTTTTTCATATTCACGCAAATCGCAGTTTATAACCTGCAATCTGCCCTCAAGATGGTTGAGTTCAATCGCTTCTTCAACCTGTCTGCAGGCATTTTCCTGAATTTCAACTGCAGTGATTGTTTCGTTCATTTCTTCACGCAGAAGCAGAAGCGGAATTATTCCGCACCCTGTGCCCAGGTCGCAACAGACGTCTTTTCTTTTGGCTGAAGAAAAACGGGCAAGCAAAACGGCATCTGTGCCGAATGTGTGTTCATCAGACACAACGGCGTTGATTTTGTTGCCGAGATATTCAATTCTGAACGCCGCATTAACCATACTTTCCCACCTTAGTTATAATCGGTTTATTATATCATAAAATTTACGTCTGTTCAAGTAAAATAAATTATAATTTTCAACGAAAAATCCCCTCTGTCATTTCCATACGAAAATGACATCTCCCCTTACGTTTTTAAGGGGAGACTGTAGCCGTAATATGCATATAAATTATAATTTACCACAAATTTGATTTTACCATTCGTAGGGCGGGGGCTTGCTCCCGCCGCCGTTAATTTTAATGCAGAATGCATAATGCAAAATGCAGAATTTCGGGTCTGCGACGCTGATTTATAATGATACCAATGGCAATATCGTAGTCAACAGCGGTTTCCGACGTTCCGTAAAAACAAATGTGAATTGTCGGTTTGTCGGCAAGCGCCAAACCCTACAATGTTAAATTTAATTGCACGATAAATTATAATTTATATGGTTATTTTAATATTATTCCGTAGGGGTCGATGCCTACATCGACCCGTCAGATTTTATGTGGATTTATTCGGGCGGATGTGGGCATCCGCCCCTACGATGCTGATTTTAATACCGCGGTAAATTATAATTTGTAAAACCAGATATGGGCATCGTGCTTGCAAATTATTATAAGACCAACATCAGTGATAGCTGAAAATTATAATTTATCAAGTGATCAAAAGAAATTTTCGATATTGAATTCTTTTGAAGATTATGTTATATTTATTTTAATGACAAAAAATGACATTTTGCAATGTTATTCGTCTGCAAATTAAGAAAGGTTGATTTTTATGTATATATTTTTTTCTTTTTACAAAAAATCTTTTCTTGCAACCCTTTTAAGCATTTCAGGGTCAGTTTGTTTAGCAATAGGCATTTATGCTTTGTTTGAAAGAGAGTTTTTACCGGGACTTATATACATCCTTGTAGGAGCAGGTTTGTTGTTTATCGCATCAAAAGTCAACAAAGCTGTCATCAAGCGTAAATTAGAAAAGTCACTTAAAGACCCTAAGTTAATTGAATATGTTCAGAAATCATCTCTGGCGGCGTATTCTTTGTTCAAAAATGACCCGTCTCCTTTTATGCTAAAATACATTGCCGGCATCAATCCTTACGCGGCAGCACTTATAAATCAACTGTGCACAAATCAGATTACAGAAACCGTTTTAATTTCGATGTTAACGCAGCATGACGCTCAGAATGGTTCGATAATTTTATGGAATAACGTTCAGACTACTTTATATCACAACAATATGTTCTCTTTAAACCTTGTTGTAGAAAGCAATTCCGAAGCTGAATTTGATCTTAAAAAGAAAATCAAACGTAATGAAACTAAAAAAGCACTTACTATCATTGGTATAGTTGTTCTTATTACTTTAGTGTTTACCGTAATTATTATCAGCACAACCTCAAAAAACAAGGATGACGACCCCGTTGAAACAAACGCTGAAATCACTGAAGTAACTGAATGTGAACATACATATGAGGAAACCATATACAATGAAGCAGGCTACGGAATCACAGGCAAAAAAGGTTTCTCCTGCACCAAATGTCATGACTATTACACTGAAGACATACCTGCTCTTCCGTCCATATTCAATGTTCATGTTACAAACAAAGAATCCGACACATACAGTTATGAAGAAAACGGTAAGTCTTTCACAAAAAATGTTATTATTTTTTACATAAGCATAGAAAACACATCAGATAAAACCATTGAACAAATCGAAGGCACCCTGGTAATTGATTGTAATGGCTCTGAACTGAGATTGGAATCTGTTTTTGACGAAATCCCCATAGAACCTTACAGCACAACAGACATTGGTGCTTATGTATGCGACTACGACCCTGAATTATATTTACTTTATTCTTATGAAGAAAAAATATACAATGCAGAATATGAAGACCTGACATTTTCTTTTGAACCGACTAAAGTAATAACATCTGAACAATAAAATAATATACCACCTTGTTTTTTTACTTGCGCAAAAAACAAGGTGGTATATTTTTAAGTTTTATTCTGAAAAAATTTCTTTTAAATATTTCACTGAATCTGCCGCGTCACGGTCGAGCTCTTCAATTGAAGCGCCTTTTGAAAGGTCACGCCAGATTGAAACATCCTGGCCAACTTTACCGCCCATGCGGACAAATGGTTCCATAATAACATAGCCGTCATAGCCGATTTCTTTAAGAGCGTCACCAATTGCCTTCCAATCCATTCTGCCGCCGGGATTCGGGCATCTTCTGTTTGCTTCACCAACGTGGAAGTTGCCGAGAGTGCCTTTTGTGAGCCTGATTGCTTCAATGATTGAATCTTCTTCAATATTCATATGGAATGTATCAAGCATTGATTTCACGTTGGGCTTATCAACTGCTTTAACATAATCAACATCTTCATATGCTTCGTTAATCATATATCCTTCGAAACGGTTGAGTGATTCCATGCAAAGTGTAACACCGTGGTCTGATGCCATATCTGCAAGAATACGCATATTTTTTATGCTACGCTCAGTGTCTGCTTTTTTATCAAAGCCTGAAGCAAAATCAACGGGCCAGTATGAATAAAGTGCTCCGCCGATTCTGTCGATGCCTGCCATTTCCATTTTTCTGAAAACGTCACCGTAGAATCTGAAAGCATTTTCAACAAGAGCACTGTCTGCAGATGCAAGATTATGCTCAGGTCGCGGACCATAACCGCCTGAAAGCAACATTCCGTGAGCTTCTGCAATGTTTTTCAGCTCTTTGAAATAAGCATCATCTTTTTCGTGGAAATCACCGCAAGGCACTTCCAGCACATCAAAACCAAGCTTTGAGCATTTTTTGATATAGGGCACACAGTCGCCACCCCATTCTTTTTCCCAATATGCGTAATAAATACCGAATTTCATAAGTCCAACCTCCTAATCTTTATGAAAATAATATATCATTATAAGGCGGATTAGTCAACTGAATCCTTTTTTAAAACGAATTATTATGGATAGTGATAGCTGATAAAAACCGACCTTTGTGTGAAAGGTCGGTTGTGATTTTCTGTTATTTATTTTACAAGTTCAATTGTATAAGCGGAGTTTGTAAACCACTGATTTGTGATAAAGTTACGAGGTCTGATGATAACTTCGTTTTCATACACTTCAAGCTGCATACCTGTACCTGCCTGAAGAAGTCCGAACATATTCACAATGCCATATGTGGGCAGGTTGATATATGTAACACCATTTACCTGTTCAACACTTGAAAGGTCGTATTTTTCATCGATATATGTGCATTTGATACCTGAATGCATATGACCGCTGATATAGAAAACGTTTGGATATTTTTCCATAACTGATTTGATATCGTTTATTGCAAGGTCAATGCCGCTGTCGGGCCAGATAACGTCTTCGCCGTTGATATCATCAACAGGCCAATGGCACACAACAAAAACAGGCTTGCCTTCGGTTGTTGTTCTTGCAAGTTCAGCATCAAGGAAAGCAATCTGTTCAGGTGACATATCCATCGCATCCCAATGACCGCCGTTTATAACTTCGTCGCCGAGAACAATGAATGTATATCCGTCAATTTCCATGCTGAAATAGTTGTGCTCGTGGTTTGTGCCGTAATATTCGTTGGAATATCTGATGAAGTTTGCCATTGCTTCTTCACGGGTGATATTTGTCACATCTCTGTCGCCTACATGACCGATATCGTGGTTACCTGCAGCAGTAATAACAGGGCAAGGACTGTATTCTGAAATAATATCGAAATATTCTGCAAGAGAAGGCTCATCAGCATAGTTGGTGATATCGCCTGCAACTACGAGAGCATTGACATCTGTTTTTGCTCTGCTGAGATTTCTTAAACCTGATTTGAGAAATTCGGGACGAAGAAGCTCTGTCTGCTCAAGGTGAGTGTCGGAAATCATTTCAAGAGTGAAAAGACATTCATCTTTTTTTGTGTCGATAACAGGTGCTTCAATACCTGCGTAAGGAACAAGTGTCATAATAATTGACATCAGGAATGCTCCTAAATTTGAAAAGATTGCATTTACCACGCTCATAACTGCGCCTCCTTATTGATACATTTTTCAAAAAGTGCATTTATTCTATCACATCAGAAATATGATTGCAAGTTATTTTTTTCTCTTAAGATACAACTTTGCAAGACCGCCTTCAGATGTTTCACGGTAATGGAATTTCAGGTCTTTGCCTGTTTCATACATAGTTTCAACAACAAGGTCAAACGAAATTTTTCTTGTTGAGCTTAAAAAGTTTGCAAGGTTGAGGGCATTTATCGCTCTCATTGCAGCAATAGCACCGCGTTCAATGCAGGGAATCTGCACAAGACCTGCAATGGGGTCGCAGGTAAGGCCCAGATGATGCTCCATTGCAACTTCTGCAGCATATTCAATCTGTTCAATTCTCATACCGAAAATTTCAGCAAGAGCAGCCGCAGCCATTGAGCAGGCTGTGCCCATTTCTGCCTGACAGCCACATTCTGCACCGCTGACTGATGCGTTTGTTTTAACAAGAATGCCGATAATGCCTGCAACAGCAAGGGCATCGATGATTTTTCTGTCTGAAAAACGCTTTTTCTCCTGCATATATTTGAGCACTGCAGGCAAAACACTGCTTGCGCCGCAGGTGGGAGCAGTTACAACAATTCCGCCGCCTGCATTCTGCTCGCCTACAGCAAAGGCGTAAGCACAGACCATTCTGTTTTCATAAGTGATTTCGCTTTCGTCAATATGCTGCTGGTCAAGGAGAAACCTTGCTTTTCTTTCAACTTTAAGACCGCCATCGAGAATTCCGTCAGTAAGCAGGCCTTCATTTACACAGTCTTTCATTGCAGCCCATACATCAGCGAGAAATTCTTTGATTTCTTCGCCTTCATTCTGATAAACGTATTCACTGATACGGATTTTGTGCTTTTTGCAGTATTTTGCAATTTCAGCGAAAGAGTTTTCTTTATAAACATCCTGAGGCACAACGTGAGGTCTGCCCTCAATGGCGAAATCACCGCCGCCGATGCTCATAACACGCATTTTTGCAATTTCTTCGCCGTTTTTGTAAGCAAAAAAATCAACTGTGTTTTCGTGTGGGATATCTTCTGTTTCTGTATCAAAAACAAGCTCTGTTTTAGCCAAGCCGAAGCCCTCGATAATTGCTTCGTCTGTGTGGTGGCCTTTGCCTGTTTTGGCAAGTGAACCGTAAAGAATGGCTTTGAATGAATCTGCTTCAGGGTTTTCTTCTCTGAAAAGAGTGGAAGCCTTAAAGGGAGCCATTGTGTGTGAGCTTGAGGGACCTTTGCCTATTTTGTAAAGTTCTCTTAAAGATTGCATTTTACATCTCTGCCTTTTATAAGAAAATTAAGAAAAGATAATGTCACTTGATGGTGCTTTTGCATTCCACTCAATGAGAATAAGACGTGCATATTCAGGGTTAGATGTGATTATCTGATTGGGATAAAAACTGATGGCCTTGATGATATCAAGTTCATCTTCCACATCGTAAAAAGAAATTTTATACCAGTTTTCTTTGAGCATTACTGAAAGTTCATGGGTGAAATTGTCGATTTTGCAGTTTATTCCTATTGCACCTGTACGGCCAAGGTCGGAAAGAATCATGCTGTGATATTCAGGGTCATTTACTCTGTTTTTATCGATTTCATAGTCAATATAGAAATTAACGTTACAGCTTGTGCGGACAAATTTTGCCTGATTGACATTGATACCTGTCAGGAAACAGTAGTCTGTCATTTCATAGCTTTCCACAATCCTGCCCACTTCTTTAAGGTTGGCAGCATCTGTCAGGTGCAGATTAAGGTGGTGACGTCTTGAACCGGAATTTGATGTTTCTTCATGGAAGAAACTTATAAGATATTCAAGAGGCATAGTGTTTTCGTCGATTTTATCTGCACTTTCCGCAACGTAAGGAACGCCTTCTTCGTCAAAGCACACGTCAACTTCAACGCAATCCACGTCGCTCTGAAGTGCAGCCTTGACATAGATAAGTGAATTCTTTTTCAGATTGTCATAACCGTTTTCAGCAGTGATTATACCGCTTTCAGGGAAAGAATACATATTCTGAAAAAGTTCTTCTTTTGCCTTTTCAATAGCAGCCCTTTTCATAGACGGAATAGCAACAAGTGCAACAAAAGCAGCCAGAACAGCCACCACAACAAATATTATCAGAGCAGTACGCAGGTGCTTTTTATTTAGCTTGTTCACTTGCTGTACCTCCCGTAAAGTTCTGCTGTGATTTCGTTTAATTCGTCCATATGTTTTTCAATATCGGCAACGAGTGCAAACTGTGTTCTGCAACGCACAAGGTTATGCTCTGCGTAATCTGTGTGGAAATATACATCGCCGTCCAGATAGTCAGTAAGGAATCTCATACCGCATTCAAAAGTAAGGAGTTTTGCTGAAAAAGCAAGGTTTTCAGCTTCTTCGGGAGTAAGGCTTTTGCCTGCAGTTGAAAGATAACCTTCAGTATATGCTTTGTAAAGCTGGACATCAAGCTTCATTTTTGAAGCATCTTTTTCATCTTCTGCTGCAGTGCCTGCACCTGAGCGTATTGCATCGCCGAAATCGTAAAGTGAAAGTCCGGGCATAACCGTGTCAAGGTCAAGTATGCAAACACCAAGGTTAGACTGGTTATCAAACATAATATTGTTGATTTTTGTATCATTGTGAGTAACTCTTATGGGAAGCTTGCCTTCTTCAATAAGATTCACAAACTTTTCAGCATCCTTTTCTCTCTGAAGAACAAAGTCGATTTCTTCTTTAACGTTGTCTTTTCTGCCTGATTTATTCGCTTCAAGAGCAACAAGGAAATTTTTGAAACGCTGTTTTGTGTTGTGAAAATCAGGTATTGTTTCGTGGAGAGTGCTTCCGTCAAAATCAGCAAGTTTGCTCATAAAATCGCCGAAAGCAGCACCTGCGTTGAAGAAGACCTGAGGATTTTCAATTGTATCGCAGGAATAAGCATCAGTGATGAAATTTACGCATCTGAAGAAGGAGCCGTCTGCCATAATATGATAAGGTTTGCCGTCTTTTGCAATAAGGGCAGTAAGAGTTTCTCTTTCAGTATCTCCACCGTTTTCTTTGATTTTCTCTGCAAGATGACGAGTTACATTCACCATATTTTCCATAAGCTGGTCAGGCTTTTTGAAAACGTTTGTGTTTATACGCTGTGCAATATACTGCACATTTTTACCGTTTACATCAAACTGCAAAGCAAAGGTTGTGTTGATATGTCCTGCTGTGATGTGTCTGTAGCCTGTGTAAGTGCCTTCAAAATCATAAGCTGTGAGGATTTCTTCGATATACTGTACTGTAGTCATTTTTCTGGCTCCTTTTCAGTTAAAATATTTGTTTACTGTTTCGTTGCAAATTCTGATTGTATCTTTTTCTTCAAATTCAGGCGGGTTGAAAGTAAGAATTACACCTTGCTCAAACCTTGCCATATCGCCGTAGAATGGTGTTGACGTGAATGAATCGCGGTCAAAAAACTGTTTCCTTGATTTTTCCTGGAAACCGAGGAATTTAAACTGTGTGGAAAGATGTTCAAAGAATTTTTCCCATCTTACTCTCTGGTAACATGGCAGGAAATTGCCAAGCATCTGCCAGCCATAATCATATCGCTGATTATCTTCAATCATTGGTCCCCACAGACCGATTGAAGCGATGTAGTTAATGATAAAATATGTAAGCTCGTCTTTGTTGGCCGCTATTTTTTTCAGTTCATCAATATAATATGAAGCGTTAAAATACTTATGGCACACAAGCACTTCGTTTGCATCGTCGATAATTTCAAGGAATTTCTTTGATTTTTCAAGGAAAAGCTCCATATTTCTTTCTCTGTAAAGTGCAGCAACTTCTTTGTGAAGGGGGAAAGCTTCGTTATCAAGAAGCTGTTTTACAATATTTACAAGGTCATATTTGTAGCCTTCTGTGTCAGCACCGAGTTTTTCCAGTGAACGGTAAATTTCAAGCAGGTCTTTGTTATCATAAAGTGATTCAACTCTGTCATAAATTCCTGTATGCCTTAAATTAAGCTGTGGTCTTGTGCAGATAGCAGAGCCTACAGGCACTGCACTGTGCTCTTTTGAATAGCAGGTTTTTCTGTAGAGTGAAATTCTTTTTTCCGCATCGTCATCAGTTTTTCCGTAACGTGCAATTTCGTATTTTTTATACCACTCGGTAAGGTCAATTTTTCCGCATTCTGTAAGCATATCAAATGAAAGAGTATGGAACATAGGATTCTGTCTTAAATTTTCAGGGAAAAAGCCTACACCCACGGTGTTATCATATTGCTCTTTACATTCAAGGTAGGGATTGGAAGCCACTTCTTCAATATCACCCTGCATACTGTTGTGAGCATTGTTGTGCTGTGAATTGCCAAGTATAAAATCGTGTCCGTCAAAGCCGTCAGTTATGTTGTGCATTGCAGAGTCGATGTCAAGAATGAGAGTTTTACATCTTTTAACTGAAGATACGAACTCTTTTCTGAAGCCGTCGCTGGGGAAAACAAGTGTTGCGTTTTCGTTGTAGAAATCTGCAACCTTATCAAGTGCTTTGCCTAAAGTTTCAAGGTAAGCGATTTCTTTTTTCTTTGTGCCGATATTCAATGAACAAAGCTGATTGCACATATAATAATCAGATGTGCCAAGGTGTTCATCCTGCACTTCAAGATATTTCAGGAAGAATCTTCTGAAATTAGTTGTTTCCACCCTGAATCTGTATGTTTTTGCAAAGCCTGCCCATTTATCGTTTATGGAAACTTCTTTTGCATCAAAAAGTTTTGTTGTAACGTCAGGCACAAGCCCTGAAAAAGTTGAAAGAATCGGCGTAATGCCAAGTTCTTTCATACGGCTTACAACCTTTTTGCCCATTTCAAGGCTTCTTTCAATATGGTCAAAGCTTTTGTTCGGTATGTAGTTATAAAGTCTGTTAGACATCTGCCAGGCGTAAAAAGCAGGTCCTGAAATAAATTCAAGGGCAAAGTCCTGCGGAAAATCCATTTTTATGAGTGTGTAGAAATAAACGCCCTCATTACCTGCCAGATTAACAGCCATATTAACGCCGTTCATTGCAAGGATATCAAGGAATTTTTCCCAATCTTCAAAAGTCCATTTCCAGGCGTTGTTGGAATAAAGCGTGTAATCACCGAAAACACGCATTTTCTGCGGGATATATGCTGAAAATTCTTTTTCAGGCAAAGGAGCATCGGTTATTTCGGGAATATCGCCACCGCAGGGTGAAAATTTTATATTAAGGCAGTTTTCAAGATATTTGCCGAAAGCTTTCGCCACGCAAACTTTATCGGTGCCAAAAAGATGAATTCTGCCGTCTTTTGCCTTGTATCCGTAAAAATCTTCTTCAGTTGTTTTGTTGATTATTTCAAATGAGAATTTTTCGCAGATATCAGGAGATACGCGTCTGATAAGTTCTAACATTGTTTTCCTCCGGAAACAGATATAATTAAATAAATTATATCACAAACAATTTAAAATGTCACCACCTTTCTGTTAAAATACAAATTATAATTTTCAGCTATCACTGATGTTGATTTAATAATTGGTCAGCAAAATACCCATAGTCAATTTTTTCAGCTATCACTGATGTTGGTTTTATAATGATTTACAAGCACGATGCCCATGTCTGGTTTTTCAAATTATTAATTTATATGTATATTCGATTTTAAATTGTAGGGGTCGATGCCTACATCGACCCGTCAGATTTTATGTGAATTTATTCGGGCGGATGTTGGCATCCGCCCCTACGATGCTGATTTTAATACCGCGGTAAATTATAATTTATATGCATATTACGGCTACAGTCTCCCCTTAAAAACGTAAGGGGAGATGTCATTTTCGTATGGAAATGACAGAGGGGATTTTTCGTTGAAAATTATAATTTATACAAAAAGATCGCCCTCTTCATAACGAAGAAGACGACCTTTTTATAAGAGATCAATTAAAATGATTGATTGTTATATTACCAGAGAGGATCTGTTTTCTTAACGTGACGAAGAATAGCTGCGTAATCTGTTATCATTACTCTGCTGTTTGAGTCAACGTCTGCACAAGCAAGCGCATAGCCTTCAAGAGCTTCGGTTTTCTTAACGTGGCGGAGAACTGACGCATAGTCTGTCAGCATTACTTTACCGTCACCGTTAATATCACCAAGGAGATGAATTCTGGCGTCCTGAACAGTTCCCTCTGCACCAACAGTAACTTCATAAGTTCTTGTTGCGTGGTTTACTTTTGAAACTTCAAGGATATATTCGCCTTCGGCAATTTTTTCAAAAGCATATTCTGCAGAATTGCCTGTTACTGTGGTTTTGTAAGCATTTTCTCTGTCGCCTGATTTGTAAAGGAGAAGTGTAACTTCGTCAGTTTCAGAGCCAAAACTGGAAACTGTGCCTGAAAGTGATTTATCACCATCAATTATGTATTTGTAAATAAGATTTTCAGCCACATAGTTTGTGTCTTCAATTACTACTGATGCTGTATATACGCCCGGTTCTGTGTTCACACCGTTTTCAACATCAAGTGCAACAGGTATGTTATTTACATCATAATAACACGCTTCCACAACAAGAGCACCGCCGTCGATTGTGTTGTAAAGCCAGATTACTTCAACTTTCTTCGGAGCAATTGTAAATTTGCGTATAACTTTGCTTGTAAAGCCTGAATCTTCTTTACCGCTTATTGTAACTGTGGCTGTACCTGCATCAATATTATTTTCGTAAATGATATCAATTGAATTGCTTGTATTGACTTCTCTGCCGCCGATTACTACGGTAACTTCAGGAATTATTTCTTCGCCTGTGAATTCAAATTCTGTTTTGCTGAGAGTTATATCTGCTTCTGTTAAAAGATTTACGCCTTTTACTACTTTAACGTAACTTTCAATCGTTGTTGCATCTTCTGCAACTTCAATAAACTCGCCGTTTGCATCACGGTAAAAACAACCATCTGCAAGAAGATCGTTAAGATACTGGGGATCATCTTCATCATTGTTTACGTCATTAAGGATAATACCGTTTGTAAATTCGCCGCCTTTGAGATTAACAGTACCTCTCATTATCATAATCTTGCTGTCGTTAAATGTACCGTCGTTAACGGTAAGAACTCCGCTTTCTTTATTGATGCCGAAGTGAGCATCAAATGTGCCGCCATTAATTGTATAATCTGTGAAGCTCCAGACGGTTCCTTTAAAAATTCCGTTGTTTATTTCTACATAACCTTCGCAAATATAAACAGCATATTCTGACCCTTCAAAGGTTCCGCCGTTTATTTTCAGCGTTCCGTAAGAATTAATTGCAGAATACATAGCCTTGAAGCAACCTGATTCAATGGTAAGTGTACCGAGGTTAAAGATTGTATGAGCGAATTCAACGCTGTTCTGAACTGTGCCATCTTTTCCGCTATCCTTGATTGTTACGTCTGCATCGGAATCAATCCATAAAGTAGTCGCGGTTTCATTAAACAGAGTTTTGCTGTTAAGGTCAAGAGTAAAGGTGCCTGAAGAGATTGTCGCAGTTTCGGTAAGTGTAATACTATCAAGCAAAGTAAGTGTACTGCCTTCGCTTCTTTCCGCAGATTTAACAGCCTCTTCAAAAGTTTTATAATTGCCGATAAGGTTGCCGTCTTTGTCAGTTACGGAAGCAATATAATGCTCCTTGACCTGAACATAGTTTTCAACTGATGTTGCATTTTTGGCAAGAGTCAGTTTTTTGCCGTTTTCATCATAGAAAGCATAACCGTCTGCAAGTAAATCTGCGAGATAATTTTCTGTGCTTGTATAATCAGATGAATATACATTCATGTCAAAGCCATCCGGGAAAGTGCCGCCACTGATATCAACAGAGCCTTCAAAGTTATCTACCCAATTGTTGATTATAATTTCAGAAGATTCACCATTTATGAAAGTGCCTCCCTTAATTTCAAGCACACCGTTATTTTCTAATTTTACAGCACATCCGTATTCATTATTATATTCAACAGTACCGTTAAGAACAGTAAGTTTTCCGGGAGATCCTGAATAACCCACAAAAAATACACCGGAATAAGACTCACTTATAATTTTTCCTGTTTCTGTTTCAGAGGTGTCGGTAACAGTCAGATGGCAGTCATAGCCTTCAAGTACCACACCAATATCAAAGTTTTTGTCTCCCATATCAAGCGTATAACCATTCAGGTCCAGAGTAAACGGAGAATTGACTCTGACATAACAACCATCAGCGTTATCTAACAACTTAAGTGTGCTGTTTGGGTTTGCCTTTGTTGCTGTAGCAGCTTCTTCAAAAGTTTTATACTTGCCGATAAGGTTGCCGTCTTTGTCGGTTACGGATGCTGCAACATCCTCTTTCACCTTAACATAGCCTTCAATGCTTGTTGCATCTTCTGCAACTGTTATCTTTTTGCCGTCTGCGTCGCAGAAATAATAACCGTCTGCAAGAACTTCATTTGCGGTAACACCAAAAGCACTGAATCCCTTAGGGAATTCGCCTCCTTTTAAAATGAGACTTCCGATATCATCATCGTAAACTGTGAATTCACCATAGGGTGTGCCGCTGAAAAAACCATCCTCATCATCTGTACCCGTAAAACTACCGCCGGTTACTTCAACTGTGCCGCCATTAATACTTAATGCTGCAAAGGCATTACCTTTAAATTCGCCATCTTCAATATAGGCTGTACTAAAGTTTGTAAACGCATTGTAACCGCTGAACTTACCGTCATAAATATAGATGGTTGCATCGTTGTTGTTGACTATTGCAGTACCATCTACAGATTCAAAAGTGCCGTTGTAAACATAAGCTGTTCCGTAGTTAGTGATAGCAGGATAATAATCGGTTGCAACAACTTCACCGTCTTTGAAAGTAAGTGTGCCATGGGTACTGATACCACCATCGCCTTTAATAATACCTGATTCAATGGTGAGAGTGCCTTTATTCAATATTGCAATAGCAGTTTCACCATCTGTCTGAATTATACCGCCCACACCGCTGTCCTTAATTGTTAAATCTGCTGCTTTTTCAATCCATAAAGTATTCGTTGTTTCATGAAGGAGAGTTTTGCCGTTAAGGTCAATTGTGAACTTACCCGAGTTGATATACTGAAAATCTGTAACAATAATATTATCAAGCAAAGTAAGTGTGCCGTCTTCGGTTCTTTCCGCAGATTTAACAGCATCTTTAAGAGTTTCATAATTGCCGATGAGGTTGCCGTCTTTGTCAGTTACAGAAGCGACATAGGTTGGCTCGGTGTTTGTATCTGTGTCAGATGCTGCCGATACAGATAAATTCATCGGCACGAGTGACAGAATCATTGCCACCGCAAGTAATATACTGATAAGTTTGTTTGTTTTTTTCATAAGGTTTTTCCCCTTTCGCACTTATTGATAACAAATTATGCTGTCAATAATGTACCATTGTAAAATCGCAATAATATATTCTTATCACCAGAGAGACGCCGTTTTCTTGACGTGACGGAGAATAGCTGCGTAATCTGTTATCATTACTCTGCCGTTTAAGTCCACGTCTGCACAGTTGAGTGCATATCCTTCAAGAGATGTGATTTTCTTAACGTGGCGGAGAACTGACGAATAGTCTGTAACCATAATTTTACCGTCACCGTCAATATCACCAACGAGATGGATTTCGGCATCAAGCGTAACATTATCTTCTCCCACAGTAACTTCATAAAATCTTGTTACGTGGTTATCCTTTGAAACTTCAAGAATATATCCGCCTTTGGTTACTGTTTCAAAAGCATATTCTGCAGAATTGCCTGTTACCGTAGTTTCGTAGGCGTTTTCTCTGTCGCCGGCTTTATAAAGAAGAAGTGTTGCTTCGTTTTCTTCATCGCCGAAGCTTGTTACTGTGCCTGAAAGAGTTTTATAAAACTTTTTGCCGCAGATTCCGCAAGTTTCACCCGTTTGATTTGTGTGCTCACATTCAGTACCGCAACCATCTGCACAGATGCCGTTAAGATTTGACCAATTATGATTATCTGCATCAAATTCACCATATTCTTTACCGCAAACATCACAAACAGCTTTTTTCATACATGTAGCTGTACCGCCTTTACATGGGGCGGTGTAGGATTCACCGCAAACTGTGCAGGTGGCTGCTTTTTCGCAGGTTGCATCTCCGCTGTGTTCAACAGCAGGACGATATACGGTAATTGAAAACCTTATCTTGTAAGGAAGATAATGTGTAAATTTCGGGTCAACAGTTGACTCATACTCTTTTTCTAAAACAAAATCTTCTTTATATTCCTCAGAGCATGAGGAGATGGAAGGTGTTATAAGAAAATAGTCAGACGGCCATACATTTTGAAATCCGGAAGTACCTTTTAACTGATACGAAATAGCAAAAACGCCGGTTTTTTTATCGTAATTTCTCAATATAATATAATTTAAAATATTAATAACATTGGGAATTTTATCACTTGAAACATCATTCAGGGTAATGGTATACGGACCTATTGTGTAGGTATCACCAATAGCAGGGTTGTAGGATGACGATACAGCGGATACCGAAAGCGATGACATTGTCATAAGCATTGCGATGATGAGCAGTATGCCTATAAGTTTGGTTATTTTTTTCATAGTGCTTCCCCTTTCGTACATTTTCTGATAATAAATTGCGTTATCAATAATGTAACATTGTGCAATCACACACAGGGCTTATGCCGAAAATTCTGTGGAAGAAGTTTGCTATACTCCATACAATTTTCAAGAACCAATTACTGCTGTGGCAGATATGTTCGCAACCTGTTAATGTGCCGTCTGCAATGCCTTCTTCAATATAATCGCAGATTTCATTTATGCCATCTGCTATACCATCAAGAATATACTGTTCATCTTCGCTGTAGTTATTTTTTACACCTGTACCGCCAAGATATTCTTTTACGATTTTCTGAACTTCTTCTCTGATGTAATCCTTTGTTTCTTCTGTAAGAACATCCTTATATTTATCAGTAAGCTCGTAATAGCGTTCCATTGCTTCATGATATCCGCTGTAATCTGCTTTTTCCTTACCGCAAGCACAAATTTCACTGTCAGAGAATTTATGTACATGTTTATCAATAATTTTTATTCTGCCTTCACCGTCAGGGTTGCCGTACTGTTCTTCTGTTATTACACCATTAAGATTTTCTGTGAAATATTTTATAAGCATTTCTGAATCGCAGGGTAAGTTTTCAGATTCAACAACCTCTGCATCTTCAAGCATTGTAAGGCCGTCACCGCCCTGAGTAAGCACATAGGCACTTCCTGCAAGAGTGTAAGTTTTGTTAAGGTCAACAGGTTCATTATTTACAAGAACATTCTGTACCCTTCGCTCAAGAGTTTCATCTATTCCCATAAAATTCCCCAGAGCATCAGTAATTACGGGAGATTCAAGATAAGTATGTATTTCGAAAGTTACACCTGAAACCTGGAAGAAACCGCCGAGAGATTCAGGACAATTACGTGCACCATGTTCAAGCACATCAACAAGCTGCTGACCTGTAACTTCAAGAACACACATATCATTGTTGAATGCATTCACATCCATAAGGTTTTTTCTTGATACATTGCCGAGTGCCACATCTGCACGTATTCCGCCACCGTTTGCGATTGCAACATCAGCACCTGTTACTGCGCGGTAAGCATCTGCAACAAAGTCACCTGCGTTTGTTTCTCTTTTACGTACTGCCCAGCTTTTGTCAGTATCATAAGCAACAAGGGTTGTTTCAGATATACCGATTCCTTCGTAAAGATACTCAATTTCTGATTTATATTTATCAATTATATTTTTTACTTTTGTATATTCACCCTGTGCTGATTCTGAAAAAGTTTCAACATCTATTTCGTCGGGGTCAATAAGCTCAGTTTCCATTGTGCCGTCAGCACTGATTGTCAACTGACCGAAATATTCAAACTTTGTCTGAGTGGATGAAAGAATTACATCTTCTCCGTTTTTATTTTTATATGTTGCACTTTCAATTTTTTCATGCGAATGTGCATCAAGAAAAACGTCAATTCCCTCTGTTTCGGCAATGACATCTGTTGATTTCAAGCCATCTGTTGTTTCCGCAATTCCAAGGTGACCCGCTGCAATAACAATGTCTGCACCGTCTTTTATTGCAGAATCAACGCTTTTCTGAATGTTTTCATAAAATATCTCATCTGACATACCTCCGGGATACGCAGGAAAACCGTAAATAAAATTACCGCCTTCACCCTTGAAATAATCAGGTGTCGATTTTGTGATAGTTTCAGGAGTGGTAATACCTACAAAAGCAACCTTTGTTCCGTTTACATCCTTTATTGCGTAAGGCTCAAGCACAGGACTCACGGAAGTAAGATCATAAAAGTTTGAACTTATGTATTCATACTCTGCTTTATTTTCTGCAAGATCAAGGAAAGTTTCCATTCCATAGTCAAATTCGTGATTTCCCGGCACTGCGTAGTCATATCCTACGCTGTTCATAATATTGACTATTGCATCGCCCTGAGTTAAACTTCCGATTACTTCGCCCTGAATTGCATCGCCTGCATCAATTACAACAACCGTGTTGCCCTGCGAAACCAATTCTGCTCTGTATGCTGCAAGCACTGTATAATCATCAATTGCACAGTGAACATCGTTTGTGTAAAGAACAACTATGTCCCCTTCTGCGTTTTCTGCAAACGCAGTTGTCGCTGTCCCGAAAATAAAAATAAATGCAATAATAAGTGAAATAAATTTTTTCATTTTCATATAAATCTCTCCTTAATTATCCGATTAAAATTTCTTTGAGTGTATCTTCCACACACTCATCAACATATTCTGTAAATTTGCCGAAAACACGTTTACCTAATTCACGGCAGTCAATAGAAAGCACTTTTTCTATTTTTTCTTTGCGCAAATTTTCAGGCACATTGTAAATCATCATTATGTGATTAAGTGCTCCGCTTATTCTTGTTTCCAGCGAAACTGTGGTGTCTGTTGTCATAAGTGTTGCATAATTGATGCCTGAAATAAGTATTTCCGCCTCGATATACTGTTCATCTGTCCAACCGTTACAGTAATTTTCAAAAATGATTTTCGCTCTTTCTACTGCGCTTGACCTGATATAGTCAACACAAATGGGACTTGAATAAGTAGAAAGGAAAAAGTCTTTGGCAATTTCGCTTTCTTCGCAGGCAGATGCAACCGTCATAAGTTCAATACATATTGCAAGCATTGAGCTTACTCCTTCATCTGCTTCCTGCTCGATTAACTTCCATTGAAAGCTACGCAGCATCTTAACCAGCTCTGCTAAAAGATGCTCTTTTGTGGGAAAGTGGAAAGTAAGATTGCCTGTGCTCATTTCAAGCTCATCGCTTATTGCTTTGATTGACGTGTTGGAATAACCGTTTTCAAGAAATTTCCTTGATGCAACGCGGATGATTTCAAGTTTAGTAAGCTTAGATTTATCAATTCTTGCCATATTTTGTCTCCGTTTTCTCTTTCGCACGTTTGCGAAATTTTATCTCTATGCTATTTTAGCACGCGTGCTAATTTTAGTCAATATCCGATTCGGCAAAATTTTAACAATGTTTTTGTGAAATATAACAAAACTCCCCTTACGTTTTTAAGGGGAGTTTTTTCAGCTATCACTGATATGAATTTCATAATGTTTTTTCAGTGCATCGCCCATAGTTGGTTTTTCAAATTATAATTTGAATGCAAAGTGCATAGTGCAGAGTGCAAAATTGCGGGTGGGCAAAGCCCACACCCAAACATAATAGCGTCGCAGACCCGAAATTCTGCATTTTGCATTCTGCATTCTGCATTAAAATTAACGGCGGCGGGAGCAAGCCCCCGCCCTACGAATGGTAAAATCAAATTTGTGGTAAATTATAATTTATCGGGATGTTAATTCGGCTTCTCCTTGAGGAGAAGCTGTCACCGCAAGGTGACTGATGAGGTGTAGAAAACGCAGTTTTCGTATTTTTACTTTGGTTTACTTAAATTCTTACCTTTCCACCTCATCCGAGTTTTGCGTTGCAAAACCCACCTTCCCCTCGAGGGGAAGGCTTGGCAGACATTTCGACAAATTATAATTTATCGCGGTATTAAAAACAGCATCGTAGGGGCGGATTCCCACATCCGCCCGAACAAATTCACATAAAATCTGACGGGTCGATGTAGGCATCGACCCCTACGGAATAATATTAAAATATACAGATGAATTATAATTTATCTTGTTGATTAAATTTAATATCGTAGGGAACGGCGGTTTCCGACGTTCCGCAAAAAATGTGAATTGGCGGTTTGTCGACAAGCGCCAAACCCTACAATGTTAAAATTAATTGCACGATAAATTATAATTTACCGCGGTATTAAAATCAGCATCGTAGGGGCGGATGCCCACATCCGCCCGAATAAATTCACATAAAATCTGACGGGTCGATGTAGGCATCGACCCCTACAATGTAAAATCGAATATACATATAAATTATAATTTATCGTTATATGATTGCGTCGCAGACCCGAAACATTTCCGTCAGGAAATATATCACATCGCGTAAGCGATATATCACTGCAACGCAATATCACTTTGCGTAGCAAAATATCACTGATTATATAATTTGTGACAACAAATTATATAATCATGTGTGGACGGAGTCCACCCACACTTATTCACTCTTACTTCTTACCTCTCACTTCAATTATAATTATAATTCTATTCCACCGTAACCGACTTTGCTAAATTTTTCGGCATATCGATGTTACAGCCTTTTTTCTTTGCGATGAAATATGAAAAAAGCTGCATTGGTATAATTTCAAGAATGGGCACAAAAAGGTCTGAACAATTGGGTATTTCAATTGACAGATATTTTTCGCTGATAATTTTGTTTTTTCTCGTAACGCAGAGAATTTCACCGCCGCGGGAAACAACTTCTTCGATATTTGACAAAGTTTTTTTGAAAAGCCTTTCGTTTGCACACAACGCAACAACAGGCGTGCCTTTGTCGATAAGTGCGATTGTGCCGTGTTTCAATTCTCCTGCAGGGAAAGCAGAGCAGTTGATATAACTGATTTCTTTCAGTTTCAGCGATGCTTCTGATGCAGCGGCAAAATCTGTGTTTCTGCCGATGAAAAAAATATCATTTTTGTTATAATATTTTTCAGCAAGATTTTCAACAACAGAAGTATCGGAAAGTATTTCTGAAATTTTATCAGGTATTCTGCAAAGCTCTTCTGTGTAAATTTCAATTGCTCTGTCAGGGATTGTTTTTCTGATATCTGCAATGTGAAGTGCAAAAAGATAAAGTGCCATAACCTGAGTAATATATCCTTTTGTTGTGGCAACAGCAACTTCCCTGCCCGCTTTGGTTGCGATAACATAATCGCTTTCATTTGCAATTGTACTGCCCGGCACATTGACTATGCCGATAACAAAAGCACCCTTACTGTTTGCAAGACGCAAAGCTGCAACAGAATCTGCAGTTTCACCGCTTTGTGAAATAACAATGACAGGCGTGTTTTCTTTAACAGGCGGATTTCTGTAGCGGAATTCAGAAGCAATATCTACTTCAACGGGCACGCCGCACAATTCTTCTATTGCAAATTTTCCTGCAAGGGCAGCGTGATAAGCAGAGCCACAGCCCACAATATAAATTTTTTCTGCTTTTATAATTTCAAGGGATAATTCTGCAATTTCGTCAATAAAAACTTTTTTATTTCTGATTTTGCCTTTCAACAGGTTTTTGATTTTTTCAGGCTGTTCAAAAATTTCTTTCAGCATAAAATGTTCAAACCCGCATTTATCGTGCTTTTCTGCCACAGATTCAATTTTTCTGAATTTTTTATTTATAGGTTTCAGCCCTGAAGAAAAAATTTCAATTTTTCCTTTTTCGATAATTGCGAATTCATCATCTTCAAGGCAGGTAAATTCCTGTATATTTTCAGATAAAGCGCAAGTATCTGAAGCAACTACGCTTTCGTTTTCACCTCGTCCGATAATCAGAGGGCTTTGCCTTCGTGCTGCAAAAATTGTATCAGGGAAATCTCTGCATAAAAAAGCAACTGCAAAAGAGCCGTCAAAGCTTGAAAAGGCCTTCTGCATTGTGGATGAAATATTTCCGTCATAATGATAAGAAAGAAGCTGAGGAATTACTTCCGTATCTGTTTCCGAAGCAAAACTGAAACCCTTTTTCTCAAGTTCTTTTTTTATAACAGATGCGTTTTCAATTATACCGTTGTGCACAACTGTAAACATCTCATCAGAAGATGTATGGGGGTGAGCATTTGTTTCGTCAGGTTTTCCGTGGGTTGCCCATCTTGTGTGTCCTATTCCCACAGAAGAAACAGAGTTTTCTTTTTCCGTTTTCTTAATCAGATTTTTAAGTTCACCCTTACTTTTTATAACGGAAAATTTTTTGTTTTCCAACAACGCTATTCCTGCTGAATCATACCCTCTGTATTCAAGGCTTTTCAGCCCGTTTATAAGTATTGGTGTGGCAGTTTTTTCTCCTGTGTATCCTATTATTCCGCACATAAATATCATTCCTTTCTTAAAATTAAGTATAGGAAAATTTACGGAAAATATGCAGAGAAAAATTATTGCAATATTTTTATTATGATGATATACTTAAATTACCTTATATGTATAGGAGGTAAACGATATGTTTATTGTCAAAATTTTCAAATCACTTCTTTATCCCGGTTGGGCACTTTTCAGCGCATTTATTATTCTTATTTCAGGTTGGATTAACGGCGGTGACATCACCTGTTCACCTAATGCAGAGCTTATCAGAACAGATAAATTCACTCTTGACGAAGCACTCCTTATGAGCCAGGGCATCACAACTGACGGCGAATACTACTACACCGCAGGTTCAATTGCTGCTGTTGACCTTGTAGGCATAGCAAAATGGACAGTTGACGGATTCGAAAAAGTTATTTATGACCATTCTGCTATTCCGAAAGAAATCAAAGAAAAATACAACAGCGACCACATCGGCGGAATCAGCTATTATGACGGCAAAATTTACGCCGCAACTGAAGACGAAACAGATACATACAACCTCATTCTCATCTTCGATGCTGAAACACTTGAATTCACAGGCGAATATTACGACCTGGGCACTGAATATCTTGACGACGGTATTCCTTATTGTGCAGTAGACGGTGAAAACGGTTATCTTTACACATCACCTTTCCATGAAACTGATTGTATTCTTGCATATAACCTTAAAGATATGAGTTTCTCACACAAAATTATGCTTTCTGAGCCTGTAGACAGAATTCAGGGTGCTGAATATTACAACGGACTTCTTTATATGTCATACGACGTAAGAGATTCAGCAACAGAAATTATCCAGACTGTTGATGTGAAAACAGGCGAAGTTAAAAACCTGTTTGAAAGAACTGTAAGCGGACGTGACCACGAAGCAGAAGGTCTGACAGTTTATCCTATGGCAGACGGTTCACTTATCCACGTGGCAGACTATGACAAGCTTGTTTCAGTAAACATAAGACATTATTCCGTTAACGGCTAAAAAAACAAAGCTCGTAAGTTTTCCTGACTTACGAGCTTCTTTTTTCACTTTGTTTCATAGCAAATACACACTGTGTTGCTGTCTGTATAATACATATTCGGTCTGCATGACATTTTTACAACTGTTGCAAACTCAATATGTTTGCAATTTTCTTTTGGGTCAACAGCGTTTCTTATGCTGTCTGTAAGAGCGATTCTTGTTTCAACGCTTGAATTTGTTTCAAACTTATCAACATCAATCAGTTCTTTTTCCTTTTCATCCTCAATCTGCTGTGATGAATAGCCGTTGTTTTTAATTACTGCTTCGGGCACTGCTTCGCCGCTGTAAGCAGGCACACCAAAGCCTATAATAATCATATCGCCTACGTATGAATATCTGGGGCGGACATTTCTGCCTACACCTCTTGTGCCGTTTACCGTTACGTTACCTTCAACTGTTGTAACAGTATCTGCGTCTGCTTCAAGCACAAAGCCGATGTGAGTTGAACCTGATGTGCTTTTTGTTGAGTTATAGAAAACAAGGTCACCTTTTTTTGGTGTGTAACTGCCGTCATTCACAAAAAATCTGCCTTGATTTCTCAATGCGCTCATATAAATGTAGCAGTTGCCGTTGTATGAAGATGTGCCTGTTATTGCTTCAGGAGAAACGCCTGCCTGCTTTGCACACCACACAACAAAATAGTTGCACCATGCTGTGTAACCGTTTCCGAATTCAGCAGAAAATTTGTTATAGCCGTTCTGCTGAGTGTATCCGACTTCGCTCAATGCGAAGTCCATTATTTTATCTCTTTGAGTATAAACAGGTTTTTCAGAAGTTTCTTTAACTGTTTTTTCTTCTGTTGCAGCCTGCTGTGTATCTGCTTCATCAGATTTTTCTGTTGACACCACTGATTCTTTCTCATCAGGCAAAACTGCGTCTTCGTCAACAGCACCGGCCATAGGAAATGCTGAAACACAACTCATGGCACTGATTAAAAAAGAAACCAGTAAAATCTTTATTTTTGCTTTCTTCAAACAATCACCTCAATTAACGTACCTGTGGATTATATCATATTAAAAGTTACAATTTGTTACATAATTGTAAACTTTGTAATTATTATGCAATAAATCCTTGTACTTATTCAGAAATGACAACTTAAGGGGTTTTCAGAGGTCCCTTAAAGCAAAAAATCCTGCAAGCATCAGCCTGCAGGATTCTGTCAAAAAAATAATATTTAGTTTTTAAGGCTCTGTATGGGAGCAGGGATTCTGCCGCCACGTGAAATGAATTTTTCAGGAGAAGCAGTGTTGACTCTCATAACAGGTCCGCTACCCAAAAGTCCGCCGAAGTTAAGCTCATCACCCACATCCTTACCAATTGCGGGAATAAGCCTTACTGCAGTTGTTTTTGAGTTAATCATACCGATTGCAGCCTCATCTGCGATAATTGCAGAAATAATTTCAGGTGTCACATCACCGGGCACTACAATCATATCAAGACCAACGGAGCATACAGCTGTCATTGCTTCAAGCTTTTCTATTGTAAGGCAACCGCTTCTTGCAGCATTAATCATACCCGCATCTTCACTTACGGGAATAAATGCACCTGAAAGTCCACCAACGTGAGAAGAAGCCATTACGCCGCCTTTTTTAACTGCATCGTTTAAGAGTGCAAGGCAGGCTGTTGTGCCGTGAGCACCGCATGTTTCAAGGCCCATTTCTTCAAGAATATATGCAACTGAGTCACCAACTGCAGGTGTGGGAGCAAGAGATAAATCAACAATACCGAAAGGCACGCTCAGTCTTCTTGAAGCCTCATTTGCCACAAGCTGACCCATACGTGTGATTTTGAAAGCAGTTTTCTTGACCATATCTGCAACTTCTGTGATATTTGCATCGGGAATTTTTGTCAGCGCACTTCTTACAACACCGGGGCCTGATACACCAACGTTAATTACACAGTCTGCTTCGCCTGCACCGTGGAATGCACCTGCCATAAAGGGGTTATCGTCGGGAGCATTGCAGAAAACAACAAGCTTTGCAGCACCGATACAGTCGCGGTCTTCAGTAGCATACGCAGCATTTTTGATAACGTTACCCATAAGTTTAACGGCATCCATATTGATACCTGTTTTTGTAGAGCCGATGTTTACGCTTGAGCAGATATGTTCAGTGCGTGAAAGTGCTTCGGGAATACTGCGGATAAGTGCTTCGTCACCCTGAGCAAAGCCTTTCTGCACAAGTGCAGAATAACCGCCGATGAAGTTTACGCCCACTTCTCTTGATGCTTTTTCAAGAGTAAGGGCATATTTCACAGGGTCTCCCCCTGATGAAGCTAAAATCATAGCAATCGGAGTAACGGAAATTCTTTTGTTGATAATGGGAATACCGTATTCCTTTTCTATATCTTCACCTGTCTTTACAAGCTTTGATGCAAGACGAGTGATTTTATCATATATTTTTGTGCATGAAACGTCAATGTCACCTGAACAACAATCAAGCAGAGAAATACCCATTGTGATTGTTCTGATATCAAGGTTTTCATTCTGAATCATGCCAATGGTTTCGAGAATATCGCCTGTATTAATCATATTTTCCGGCTCCTTTTATATTCTGTGCATTGAGTTGAAAACGTCTTCATGCATTGCGTGGATAACAAGTCCTAATTTTTCGCCTTCTGCTTTGATTTCGTCAGAAAATGCTGCGAAATTTGCACCCTCTGATGTTTCAACAAGCATAATCATACAGAACATATCCTGAAGAATTGTCTGTGAAACTTCAATAACATTCATTTTGTTTTCTGCACATATTCCTGAAACTTTGGAAAGGATACCAACCATATCTTTACCTACAACTGTTACTACTGCTCGCATAAAAATTCTCCTTTTTGCATAATATAAGCAATTATATCACATTTTCGCCTCAAATGCAAACCTCTTTTTCAACTATCACTGATGTGAGATTTTTAATAATTGGTCAGTTCAATTCCCATAGCAAGTTTTTCAACTATCACTGATATAAGATTTTTAATAATTGGTCAATTCAATTCCCATAGCAAGTTTTTCAAATTATAATTTACCACAGTATTAAAATCAGCATCGTAGGGGCGTCGTTTCGGCGCCCGCGAAAAATTCATCAGATTCATAACGGGACGGGCAACCCGTCCCCTACGATACAGCCGCAAATATACGGATAAATTATAATTTATCGTACAATTAATTATAACCTTCGTAGGGCAGGGCCTTGGTCCTGCCGCCAAATCTTACGCAAAATAACAAACGGCGGGAGCAAGCCCCCGCCCTACAATAACGTTTTAGACATAGCGACAAATTATAATTTTTCGAGATGATTATATCACACATAAGTAATAATTACAATCGGGTGCGGGTGTCTCGCCCAAACTTATTCACTATTACCTATTACTTATTATTACGAGCGAAGCGAGTAACAAGGTTCCGGGGTACCCATAGAAATCTTTGATTTCGTTATGGGTCGGGTTCTTACTTTCCAAAAATCGACCCAAAGATTAGTGAAGAGTGAATAGTGAAGAAGTAAAAAGTAAAATCGACGAACTTCTGTCGAAATTCGTCGATTTTTGGCAGTACGTCTCATTTTAGAACCATCAAAACTTTTGATTATATTATCGGTATTTCTGTTATTCTTAATTTAGAACAACCATAAGGATAAAGAGTAATTTCTTCTTCGTCAGAAACGGCATCTAATGATTCGGGTACTCTTGCGCAAACATTTTCATAACCGTCTTCAAGACCCCAATTAATTTTTCTGGCTTTAGCTTTAATCACCACCGGCGGTTCATCACTCGAAAACGGAATATCAGCAATATTGTTTCTGAAAACAGTAAAAATATTACCGGTTAATGCATAATTCCAATCAGAAAGCGGTAACAACTCGTAATCACAGTACGGATACTTTCTTTCAACACCGTCTCTTGTAAATTCATACATTTTCTTTTCAAATTTGATGGGTATCGAAAAAACCAAAGAGCCACATTTGATTGTATTAAGGCCACTTGTTCTTTTTTCTAAGTAAGGTACTGTATCAAAAGTGATAATTATCTCTTTATTTTCATTAGCTTTAATTGCAAAATCCAAGTTCATATCTGTAACAGACTTATTATTCACTTTAACATTTTCAGCAAAAGAAGGTATACGGATTTTAAATATAAAATCACTCTTTGAATTTATTGTGTATTTAAATGAATTTACAAACGGATAAACAGTTTCCAAAACAATATGCTTATCCTCGGTTTTTAATTCTGACGGCAACGGTATTGCGCTTATTATTTCGTTATTGTCAAACATAAATGCCGAAAGAGCAAGTTTTGGGAAACCTTGGTTAAAGTTTGCCGTACAGCAACCAAAGTTCGGCTCAAGTCCAAACAAATGAGCTTCGCTGCTGTTCGTTCTGAAAAGAGATTTACCGGGAAATTTTTCACAAGCAATCTGGTTACTCATTTGTACATATTGATGAGTCCACATGTCATCGCTTACAGTTGCAGGCAATGCATTGAAAGCTACAACCTCTAATCGTTCAGCCCACTTATTATCGCCTGTAAAAGCAAACAAAAGCTCGTAAGAGTACATTTCCTCAACAACAGAGCAAAGTTCGGTTCCTTGAATTGCGCTAAGCCCCGAAAGGCACTCGTCACCGGTAAATGTTTCAACCGGTGTTCCGTTATATTCCTTTAATATTTTATACAGATATTCCGCATTATCAGTGTAATCAGCATCGAAAAGCTCACAATATAGAGCTTCATATTTCAACATCATCATAAGATTTACAATATGTGTTTCAAATCTCCAACGATTTAACGGTCTTTTCCATAATTCTATAAAATCATTATAATCCGCACCTTGATTTTTTAAAATTTTCGCAAGCTCCAGAAGCCATGATTCATTGCATTTTTTATAAATAAAATTAATTGCGATTAATCCTTCATACCAACGGAATTTTCCCCAATTAAAAAGTCTGATTTCCCCTTTCATCAATAAATCATAATAGTTTTTCAGAACATTATAAACAACATCGGGTATTCTGTCATCTTTAGAACATTCATAATAAACTGTAAGAACCTTTGAAATCAAAAGAACTGCCCATGTATCATATTCTTCCCTTTCGGAATCTTCACACGGGCAAATCCAGCCGTCTGATTTTTGAAAAGATAATATTGAGTCAATATATTTTTTGGCCCTTTCAATCATATCTTTGTTTTCTAAAAGGTATGCCAGAGGAATAAAACCATCCAACCAATACGGCACTCTTTCCCATCCCTCTTTGGAACCGCCAATCCAAGCACTTTCCTTTATATCAGGCCAGATTTTATCAAGGTTACCGCTTAACCCTGCAGCCTGTATTTCTAATTGTTTTTTTAACCAACCCTTTGGTTTGATTTCGTTTGTTGTAAACAAATTCCATTTTCTCACGTCAACACCTCCGAAAATTATTTACCTTTCCTCTATAAATTTTTGTTTATAGGGCTGATTATATCACACATACCAAAATATAAAAATGTTTTTATTTTTCTTTAATAAGCACCATACTGTAAAGCTCCAGTTCAAATGAAAGGTTATCTGTAACTGCTACAAGCTCCCCGTTATGCCCGTTATCAACCTTATAAATATCATATGACCCCTTTTCACCTAAATCCAACGAAATCTCTTTATTGGGCAAAGAGTCATTATCGCTATAATAAGTAAGTATAATTGTTGCTTTCCCGTTTTTATCCACACCGCAAAGAGAATAGATATTTTCAATCTCATTTTGGGAGGTTATTTCCTTTTCGCAATCATAAAGGAAGCCGTACCAATAAAAAGCATAGTATCCTTTTAACTTTTCATAAGTGTAAAAATCAAAAACACCATTAAAAGCCGAGGGACGAGTGTCATAATACATAAGCATATCAACGGGAGAATGCTGAGATGTGCAAATACAGGCTAATGTGAACGATGCACCCTTAATTCCGTGGATTGCTTTAACAGAGTAAACAAACTCTTCCTCCCACCCTTTTACGTAGTTCCATTCATTGAGTATGCTTTCTGAATTTTCATAACCGTATTTGTTTAAAAGAGTTTTTATTCTTTCTGCCTTTTGAGCCATATGCGCAGGCTCTGTGCAATAAATATGCCAAGAAAAGAAATCAAGCGGGACTTTTCTGTTTTTCATTTCCTGAAGAAAATCCTCTGCCCATTCTTCATTATGTGCAAGAGCAGGGCCACCTATTTTCAAATCAGGAAAACATTCTTTAAGATGCATTGCGGTAATTTCATACAAATTAAAAAATTCGGCTTTTGTTCCGCCCCAAGTGCGCTTGTTGGATGAATCATCCGGGTCAAGGTCAGCCTCGTTCCATATTTCCCAGTATTTAATATTAAGCTTATATCCATCTGCCCAACCCTCATTATAATGTCGGATGATATGCTCGCAGATAACAGCCCACTTTTTGAAATCCTTAGGTGGAACAGTGCCATGCTTTTTTATCTGATGCTCGATTGTCTGACCTAATCTAAAAAAGGTTTCGGTGCCTGCATCAAGGCACACTAAAATACTTTCATCCGTACATGCGAAATCATAGGACTCTGCATCATACGGATCAGCATCGAAATCCGGGAAAATATATGTAATATCATGGCTGTACGGCCCCCCGTAAATACCGCAAACTGCAGA
>SVOW01000023.1 GCA_015066175.1 Oscillospiraceae bacterium | reverse complement strand
AAGAAACCGCATGACGTTCATGCATAAAAAAACTTCCTTATCAAAAGTAAAATCATTTCATTATAATAATAACATACATATATGCAAAAAAACAATAAACTTTTAATAAAAATCAAAATTATTTTACATTAACATTACTTGAAATAAAAGATTGCCTTATATATAATAGCACAGCCATGGCACCAATCAAAGTATTTACATATACAAAGAAAAAAAATCCCCTGCAAATGCAAGGGTTACTAAGGACAGCTTATAAAACCGGTCATCAGATACCGTGCATTGCAGAAGTAGAAAAGCTGGCAACTTAAAGGTATGACATTCTGATTGAGCAGATGAAAGAATGTGAAGATGTAACCGAAGAATAAAAAAAGCAAGAGAAATAGTTTGAGGCAAATTGATTTATGCTTTGTATTAAATGGAAGCAAAAACAAAAATTTCGCTTCCATTTTTGCTTTTTATTATAATATTGTCTCACTTTTCCTCAATAAATGAAATTACATCAGAAATAGTCTTAAAATCCTTAATTGCTTTGTCCGGTATTTCAACATCAAATTCATCTTCAACTGCACAAGCAAGCTGAATCAAATCGAAAGATGTCATTCCTAAATCTTCTTTTATAACAGTGGTCTCATTCACTTCAATACTGTTATCACCTTTATATTCTCTTATGATATCAGTTAATTTTGCTAACATAGTTACACCCCGTAATTTCTTCTAATTTTCTTTGTTGAGGTTTTTGGAAATTCTGTATCTCTGAATTTCACTGAAGCAATCTGCTTGTAAGACGGCAAATCTTTGTTGAGCATATCTATTTTCTCTCTGATGATGCTTTCTGCATTTTCAGCTTCTTCATCACAAAAGATTTCTGCGGTTATAGAATCATTCTTGCCGTAAACTAAAACCTCTTTAACTACAGGAATATTGTTCATTATCAGAGTTTCAAGTTCTTCAGGAACAACATTTTTACCGTTAGAAAGAATAATAAGATTCTTCTTTCTGCCTGTTATGTAAAGGAGTCCGTCTTCGTCTATACTACCTAAATCACCCGTTTTGAACCATTCTTCGTCAAAAGCTTCAGCTGTTGCTACATCATTTTTATAATACCCCATAAAAACAGTAGGACCTTTTATCTGAACTTCACCATCAACGACTCTTCCTTCAAGTTCAGGGTGAATTGCACCAACACTTGCAGGAGCGTAATGTTCATTACGCATAGTTGCAACAATAGGAGAACACTCCGTTATACCATAACCGTTTGTTACTTTAATGCCGATATCTCGGAATCCTTTGATATACTTTTCATCAATGGCTGAACCGCCGGTTATGAGCATTTCAAGATTACCGCCAAACGCTTCAAAAACCTGTTTGAAGGCAACTCGTCTGATGTCAATTCCAACTTTTAAAAGAACATTGCTGATTTTAATCATTGTTTTAAACAGATTTTCTTTGCCCTGATTCCGTACATTGTTCCATATCTTATCATAGATAGCAACAAGAAGCATTGGAACCACTGACACATGTTTGGGCTGAGCGTGTTTGATGTCATCAAACGCACGCTTCAAGCTTGTGTTAATATATACAGGGTAACCTTTTAACATCTGACATAAAACACATGCCATAAATCCAAATGTGTGGTAGAAAGGCAAAAGAGCTACTGTTCCTTCGGGTACAAATAAATTCTTTGAACTTACTATCATATCTTTAGCAAGATTTTTGTGATTTAACATAACCCCTTTAGGTTCAGCTGTTGTTCCCGAAGTGAATACTATAGCACACAGTTTTTCTTTGTCGATTATAGTTCCAATAAAACTGCTTTCACTTTTTTCTATAAGTTCTTTTCCTTCGTTAAGTAAATCAGCAAAGTCTTTCATATTTATGCTTTCAATGCCACAGAACTCAGCAACATCTCTATATGTGTTAGAGTGAATAAAAAGAGTTGTATCACTTTTATCAAGTTGAAATTTGACATCTTCTGCATTGGCTTCTTTATCAATAGGAACAACGACATTTCCACCATTGACTATAGCAAAATAAGAAACAATCCATTCGTAGCTGTTTTCACCCATTACAGCAATATGAGCGTTTCTATATCCTTTGCTATGAAGGTATGTTCCAAAAGCATTTATATCAGATTGAAGTTGTTTGAAAGAAATTTTGACTTCTGTTCCTTTCTTTTTGTACCAAAAGGCTGTTTTATCACCGTATGTTTTAGTACAATAATTTATCAAATCTTTCAAATCTGTCGGTTCACCAACTGTGTAATAGGGGTATTTTTTATTCGCCATTGTTACACCTCCAAAAAACCTATCTTTCTGAAATACTCAATATATTTCTTAATATACTCAAAACCAATGTCATGCCACTCAAAATCGAGTTTTCTCAAATATTCAACGGTAAAATCATTTTCGATTCTTATGTTACTGTCATAGTTCAAGCGATCATTTTCGTCCATATCACCGATAAACGCCTCAAAGATATGCTTACTCTGAGTTTGCTCCATTGTTTTTCTTAAAACTGCGGAAAACTCTTTTTCGCTGACAGTTTTCATGCTTGTGCCGAGAGAATTCATATACTCAAGAAGTTTATCAAGATATACAACCTTTGTGCTGTTGATGTGGAACACATTTTGTTTATTGTTGAAATGTCTTGCAATAGTCATCACAGCTTCAGCCGCTTCATCTATTGGTGTAAATTCTGAGTACAAACTCATAAGATAATCAGGCACCACACCAAGATTCAGCACAGCTCTTATTCGCTGTAAGAAAGCATTGCTTTCATAATTCTTTTGGAACTTGCCGTCGGTGAAACGGTTAGTCAGATTACCCATTCTCATTATCTGTGCAGGTAAACCGTCATAAATAGCCTCAAGAACAGCGATTTCAGCTTCAAATTTACTTCTTGCATAGACATTTTCAAGTGACTGCTCAATATACAGACTGCTTTCAAAGAAATGCTTTTCTGTTTCACTTACATAACCGTCAAATTGATCAGCAAAGCTATTTCCTGATACGCTTAATGTTGAAGTATGTATAAGCACTGCATCAGCCTGTTTTGTAAACTCAATGAGCCTCTTTGTTGTTTCAACATTGGCTTCATAGAAATACTTGTATGAACCGTAATGCTTTACACTTGCGGCACTATTGATAACAGTATCAACATTATCAAGAAGCTTCTCATATTCAGAATCTGTCAAGCCAAACTTGTCCTTTTGTAAGTCGGCACAGATAACAACTATTCTGTCAGTATCTTTGTACTTATCATCAAAATAGAAGTTCAGCAGTTCGTTAAATCTCTTTTCACTCTCTTCCTGATTTTTACCTCTGACAAGGCAGTACGCAATCCCACTATCATTATCAAGGAAATCAGCAATAATGTGAATACCAAGATAGCCTGTTGCACCGGCAAGAAGAACATTTCCTACATCACGTTTTGTGGGTTCAGATATATATTCAATCTTGTTACGGCAAAGTACTTCGTTAACCTTTGAATAATCATAATCAGCAAACTGGAGTTTAATCTCGTCGCCTTTTTCAATAAATTCACAAAGTTTTTCTATTGTCGGGTAGTCAAACACATTCTGAAGAGCAAAGTAAACTCCTTCACTGTGTGCTTCAGCGACAAATTCAATAACCTTGAGGCTGTCACCACCGAGGTCGTTAAAGAAATCGTCAGTTATACCGACCTGATGTGTGTCAAATACCTGTTCAAGAATTCTACAAAGTGATTTTTGCATTGGAGTTTCAGGCTCTTTGTATTCTCTGTCACTAATTATATTTTCCAAATCAACTTTGGGCAGTGCATTCCTATTCGTCTTACCACTTGAAGTAAAGGGCATTTCATCAAGGTGAGTAAAAATGTGAGGCAGCATATATTTCGGTAGCTTTTCACCTATTACAGCTTTGATTTCCTGTGCAGACTTTTCTTCTCCTGTATAGAAAGCACAGATAAGCTGTCTGCCTTCGGTGTTTTTACGAACAACTACAACAGACATATTTATGCCGTCAACACTTGAAATGGCATTTTCAATTTCACCAAGCTCAATACGAAGGCCACGGATTTTAACCTGGAAATCGTTTCTGCCGACATAGGCAATATTGCCGTCTTCACGCCAATAGGCAAGGTCACCTGTTTTGTACATTTTACCTTCACCGAATGGATTGTCGATAAACTTCTCTGCAGTGAGTTCAGGTCGGTTAAGATAACCTGCCCCCACACAGTCACCGGCAATGCAAAGCTCACCTGTTACCCCTATCGGAACAGGCTTCATATATTTATCTACGATGTAGATTTGTGTGTTTGCTATAGGTTTGCCGATGGTGATATCCAAATCTTTGATTTTTGTATTTGTTACCCATACAGTTGCTTCTGTCGGGCCGTAAATATTAAAGATTTCCACATCGGTTAGTGTTTTAAGTTCTTCAACCAGTGTTTCTTCAAGAGCTTCACCGCCAAGGATAATTACTTTAACTGTTTTAAGATAATCAAGCTGTTCTTTATCAACAATAAGTGATTTCATCTTTGTAGGTGTAGTCTGTAATACATCAGCAGGGTTTACTTTAATCAAATCATTGAGTTTGCTTTGCAATTTTGCCTGTTCTTCACTTGCAAGAACTATTTCCATACCGTTTGCAAGGGGCAACAAACTTTCAGTTACAAATATATCAAAGCCAACTGTTGTTACGGATACAATGTTTCTGTAGCTTTCTTTGATAATCTTATGTACTACGTTATTATTATTATTATCTACGTAGTTTACGACATTACTGTGAGTTAAAAGCGTTCCCTTAGGTTTACCTGTTGAGCCTGATGTGTAAATACAGTAGCAATTATCTGTACTGTCAACAACGGTATCGAGATTATTAACATCTGAATTATCAAGCAGTTCAGATATGTTTTTATCTGTGACACAAAACTTTGCACCACTGTCGGATAGCATATATTCAATTCTATCCTGAGGATAGTCAGGGTCAATAGGCATATATGCTGCACCGGATTTGAGGATACCTATCATTGTAGCAATAAGGTAACTTCTTCTTGGAAGCATAAAGGCTACAATATCACCTCTGCCAATACCTTTTTCAATGAGTGAATGTGCAATTCTGTTCGCTTCTTCGTTAAGTTCTTTGTATGTAAGAGTTTTATCACAAGCTACAACCGCAATCTTATTAGGGTTCTTCTCAACCTGTTCTTCAAAAAGCTGATGAACGCACTTATCCCTTGGATAATCTACTGCTGTGTCATTGAAGTCAAAGAGAAGTGTGTTCTTTTCTTCACTACTCATAGCTTCAATGTCTTTAATAAATGTATTTTCATAAAGACTCTGTTCAAGAATCAGTTTGAAAGCATCAACAAATTTCTGTATCTTCTTCTCTTTGTAAAGGTCTGTGCAATATTCAACCATTACAACAACATCGTCATTTCTCGGCATAATATTGAATGTAAAATCACATTTTGCTGATGTAATGGGTACAGGCAAAAGTTCTGCCTTTTTATCACCAAAAACAACATCTGTCATCTGCTCACTCTGATAAGCAAACATAACATCAAACAGCGGATTTCTTCCGCTTGTTTCAATATTCAAATTTTTAACGAGCTCACCAAAAGGATAGTTCTGATTATCGATTGCAGAAACAGAGTTTATCTTGACTTCACTAATCAAATCAATAACAGTCTTGTTTCCTTCGGGCTTGTTTCTCAATGCGATAGTATTAACAAACATACCTATCGTGTTAAGAAAATGACTGTCTCTGCCACTTACGGGCATACCTACGACAACGTCTTCGTTACCCGAAAACTTTGAAAGCAGAATGTTAAAGCAAGACATATAGAAGACATAAGGAGTTATGTTTAATTCCTTACACTTTGCCGTAATTTTTTTATGTAAATCGATATCAATTACATCATAAACGGAGTTTCCTTTAAATGATTGCTTATCTGTTCTTGCAATATCAGCGGGCAATTCAAGAACAGGAATTTCATCTTCAAATACTGAAAGCCAATACTTTTCGCTTTCTTCAAGATTCACTTCCTGTACTGCAAATTCACCGTATTGAACGACATCGGTACTGATATCTCTGCCCATATAGATTTCATTGAGTTCTTTAAAGAAAACAGGCATAGTACCACCGTCAGAAATGATGTGATGAATATCTATCATAACGGTGTTTTCACAATATCCTACACGAAGTAACGGAGATTTTTCTAAATCAAAAGGTCTGATGAATGAAAAAATATCGTCACATGCAAGTTTTTCAACTGTAATACTTGCAGTTTCATCAATAACCTGCATAATGTGACCATTCTGATTTTCAAAGTGTGTTCTTAAACTTTCATGTCTTTCGATAAGTTTGTTAACAGCAATCTGAAGTCTTTCAACATCAAGATTTTCCACCTTGAATACATAAGGAATATTGTAAAGGGTTGAATCAGAGTTCTTGCTCTGTGCAGTATATACACGCATCTGTGCAGGTGTTGCAGGGATAACATTGCCGTATTCAACCTTTACTGTTTCAACAGCTTTTGCGGTAAGCTCTTTTGCAAGTTCCCCAATTGTTTCACAAGCAAAGATAGTTTTAACCTGAACTTCATAACCTTTTGATTCAAGCTGACTTGTCAGTTCAATTGCTTTAAGGCTGTCACCGCCGATATCAAAGAAATTATCGAGAGTGCTGACTTTCTCACAACCGAGTGTAGTTTTAATGCATTCAACAAGAACTTGTTCTTCTTCTGTTTTGGGAGCAACAAATTCTACGGTTGTTTCAATGTTTTCAAGGTCAATTTCAGGCAGAGTTTTTCTGCTGATTTTACCGCTTGAAGTCAGTGGCATTTCATCAAGATGAGTGAAAATGTGCGGGAGCATATATTTTGGCAATTTCTCACCGATAACTGCTTTGATTTCCTGTGCAGACTTCTCTTCACCTGTGTAGAAAGCACAGACAAGTTGTCTGCCTTCGCTGTTCTTGCGAACTACAACAACAGACATATTTATGCCGTCAACACTTGAAATGGCATTTTCAATTTCACCAAGCTCAATGCGAAGTCCGCGGATTTTAACCTGAAAGTCATTTCTGCCGACATAAGCGATATTTCCGTCTTCTCGCCAGTAAGCAAGGTCACCTGTTTTGTACATCTTACCTTCGCCAAAGGGGTTGTCAATGAACTTTTCTGCAGTGAGTTCAGGTCTGTTGAGGTAGCCTGCACCCACACAGTCACCGGCAATGCAAAGCTCACCTGTAATGCCAATTGGTACGATATTCATATATTTATCAACGATATATATTTGTGTGTTCGATATTGGTTTTCCTATATGTATATCTATTTCATTCATTTGACGTTTCTCCCATAATAGCTTTCACTGCGTTTTATACTTAACTTTTTCTTAAATGCTTTATACCCTCAAAAGCTTAAGGGGCACTTAGAGAAGATTGTTCATCAGTATATTTATTCAACTCATTTTGAGCAAAATTTTTACTCAATTCCATAATATCATTATGCTTTAATTTTTTTATGTTTATGTTGCTGTATTGAGGTCCTAGACTCTTAAAAAATTTTTTGTCGCATTTTATCAGAAATGTATTATATTTTTTTGAACAAGAATTGTTGCCTGCATCAAAAAAATAACCAATTGCTCTTGATAAATGATCGTGATTGCTATCAATGAATGAAATTTTACCTAATCCATTTTTATATTCAGATGTTGTATTTGTTATGTAATAAAAACCATTTTTAGTGCTTGTTTCAACAAACTTGTTTGCATCAAAACAAATTTCAGTTTTTCGGTCTACAGAATAATTTGTTCCGCAAAGATAATACCCACCTCGTTCTTGACGAAAAGAAAAAGTAATTACAGAAAAGGGACGTTCTGTGGAACCAGGAATAATTTGCAACCATTTACCTTCATACTTCCTGAGAGGTCTGAAGTAAGGCATTATTTTAGGCAAGACGTTATGCAAAATTATAAACATCAAAGAAGCTACAATATAGCTTGAAAACTGAATCGCTACTTCTCTTGATGTGTCACCATTTATACAGTTTCTAGCTCTCGTCGCTAAAATCGGTGGAATCGCACTGCAAAGCATAGACAGTATTATATTAACCGTTTCAGAAAGTTTCAAATTCTTCAAAATTACCATCCTTAATCATTTAATCTGTGCATTAGTTATCCAAACAGTAGCTTCTGTAGGACCATAGATATTAAAGATTTCAGCATCAGTTAATGTTCTAAGTTCTTCAACAAGTGTTTCTTCCAAAGTTTCACCGCCAAGAACGATAACTTTTAATGTTTTAAGATAATAAATCTTTTCCTTATCAATAATAAGCGATTTCATTTTTGTTGGTGTTGTCTGCAAAACATCTACAGGACAATTGATTAACAAATCATTTAACTTTATTTGTAATTTTGATTGTTCTTCATTAGCTAAAAGAATTTCCAAGCCATTGGCAAGTGGTAAAAGGCTCTCTGTAACAAAAATATCAAAGCCAATAGTCGTTACGCTAACAATACGACTGTAATCACTTTTAATAATTTTGTGGACCACATTATTATTATTATTATTATTTACATAGTTAACAACGCATTGATGCTTTAATAAAGTACCTTTCGGCTTTCCTGTAGATCCAGAAGTATAGATACAATAGCACAAATCATTGCTTGATATATCAACAGATGGATTGGAAACATTGTCATTATCAAGCAATTCTTGAAAGTTGTTTTTTGTAACAAACAGTTTTGCATTGCTATCTGCAAGCATATAGTCTATTCTATCCTGCGGATAATCAGGGTCAATAGGCATATATGCCGCACCTGATTTAAGAATACCTATCATTGTCGCAATAAGGTAACTTCTTCTCGGAAGCATAAAGGCTACAATGTCACCTCTGCCGATACCTTTTTCAATAAGTGAATGAGCAATTTTGTTTGCCTCTTCGTTAAGTTCTTTGTATGTGAGAGTTTTATCACAAGCAACAACAGCAACTTTGTCGGGATTCTTCTCAACCTGCTCTTCAAAAAGCTCGTGAACGCATTTATCCCTTGGATAATCAACTGCTGTATCATTGAAATCAAAAAGAAGAGTATTTTTCTCTTCCTGTGAAAGAATATCCAACTCATAAAGTTTTCTGCCGTCAACTTTAATTGCACTGAAAAGAAGATTGCAGATATGTTCGTGCATTTTCTGGATTTCATATTCAGTGAATTTTTCTGCAAGATAATCATAATGAATACGAAATATGCCTTCATTATCACGGTCATCAATATGAATCTGCAAACTTTCTGTCTGCATTCCGCTGTGATACCATATAGTTTCAACCTCGTCACCGAGAACCTTTGCATTCTGGTAACTAAGCATTATATCATAGAGTTTTTCACTAAAATTATGATTGCTTCTTAACTCTTCAAGTAAGTCACCATAGTTGTACTTCTGATGACGGAGAACAGAAAGTGCGGAAAGTTCAACTGCATTTAAGTTTTCAGCGAAAGATTCTTCATTATTAAGCTCAATAAGAATGGGGGCAGTATTGATAAACATACCCATTGTATTCTGCTCTTTTGCACCGTTACGGTTAAGAACAGCTGTACCGATATAGAACTTATCCGCATTCAGCTTTACTCTGTTTATATATGTTGCCACAGCAGACATAAAGAGTGAAAATGCAGAAACTTCCTTTTGCTTCGTGTATGCAAGAATTTTTAAAGTGTTTTCATTGTCAATTACAAAAGTAGCTCTTTTCGCTTCAAATGTATGAGACTGTTTTTCGGATATGTAAGTTACTTCATCACACTTCTTAAACTGTGAAATAAAATAATCTTTGTCTTTGGCATATCTTTTGCTTTCGATATATTTTTCATCTGCCGTTACATAGTCAGTATAAGAATATACCTGAACTTCTTCACCATTCAAAATTTTATTAAACTGTGTACCGATAAGAGAAAGGGTCCACGCATCAGAAATGAAATGGTGCAGTTTTGCGAGCACCCCTTTTTTGTCGGGAAGTATAACAATTTTGACAGAACACAGAGAACCGTAAAAATCAAGCGGCTCTTTTGCATATTCAGACGCATAATCGTCAAGTTCTTCCTTACTGTCAAAAGAAAGAACTTCAATATCCTGTTCCGTATGTTCTGTTATGTACTGACACGGTTGTCCGTTTTCTTCGGATACTCTGATTCTCAAAGCATCGTTGAGACGATATAGCTCGTTAACAGCCTTTTTCATTTCATCGACAGATTTATCTGTGCTGATAAGCATGCCACCGCAGACGATAGCTATTGTACCGCCTGTGAACTTTTCCATATCATAGATTAGTTTTTGAGGCTTAGTTAAATTGTATATTTTTGTTGAATACATTTATATCGACCTGCTTAATTTTCCATATTGTTTTCATTTTTTAAAATTCTTTTAATCCATCTTTTGAAATTCCATTTATTATAGTTTTTATAATCTGAAAAGAAATTATTTTCAATTAAAAATCTTTTGCAGACCGAACATGCATTGCACATTGAAAGTGTTTGTAAATTGTTCTTTTCATCATCGGGGTCGGTATTTTCTTTTAACTTATTTTTGTCTGCTTCTTTTGCTTGTGCTTCAGCAGTCATAGTTCCTTTTGAAGCATCTGTTTCCTTTGACTTAATGTCGTCAGGCTTGTTTTCTTGAGGTTCTTCACTGTTTTTGCCCACACCCCAATCACAAATTCCTTTCATTAAAATTCCATGAACTTTTTCTTCAGGATAAATTTCATTGTGCTTTTTTATCGCACTGAAAAAACCAAATCCTTCCATTTCACCGCCAATAATACCAAAAGGAATGAACGGTTCAAAAATCATATCCCTAAATTCTTGTGAATCAACAACAAACTCGCCTGTAACCAAATTGCCAATATGTGGTTTGAATGTGTTTTCAAAAATTCCCGTTGTTTTATCCTCAAACATTGTGGTTGACTTCATCTTATATAACAAAGTTTCAGATGATTCAAAAACATGAAGTCTCTTTACGTTTAATTCCAATCCTTTAACCTTACTCGATTTGTCATATGTAAAAAATTGTCTTCCAACCAAAACATCACACAAAGCCTGTTTTTTGCAATCACATCCAAAACCTACGCCTACTGACACAACAATAGCCGGCTTGGCATCTACTAAAGCTTTTTTCAATGTAGCCGCAGTTCCGCCTTGTGTATTCGAACCGGTCATTTCAGGTTCAACATGCACAACCTTAATGTCGTTGATATAAAAGAAAGAATATACTAGTCCGTTAAATGGAACTCTTTTAATTACATTATTTTCAACAAGATCAAAGCTTTTAGGATATCTTGTAAAAAACGCAAATAATGTTTCTCTTTCAATTTCGTTTGCAGTCATAATCATAATTTTTACATCTTTGATTTCTTTTCTAAAACGCTTTGTATTTTCATTGTATTTAAGAGTTTGTTCAAATCCCTTTCTCATCTTATAAGCTTTGGCTAGAATATCTTGATTATGATCAATAAAATAATTTTTGTTTTCAATAAATTCCTTTTGTCTATCTTCTTTGGTTTTTATACAATAAGCCATAGTCTTTCCCCTTCGCTTTTAATATTAATACAACATAATGCTGATTATGTTGTAATTAGAGGTTGAAAAATTGGCTATTAATATTTAATTTACTTGAAAATGAATGCAAAAAACCAAGCTCTTCCATAATTTGTTAAGAAGGGCTTGAATTTAGTTCTGTCAAATATTGAATCAATCACTTGTTAATCATACTTTTTGAGCGAAAAATGTTGAATTCGGATTAATATAATGTTATAATTTTTAATATGTATGCATCGAAATTCAGAATATAATGCAACATAATCAGCATTATGTTACTAAATTATCAATCGCATATTTTCCATACGCTGACGGTGCTCATTGCCTGTTGATACTATATATATCCTGGTTGTGTTTATATTGCTGTGTCCTAAAACATCTGCCAGTTTTGCAACATCTTTCTCAAGTGCATAAAAAGCTCTGGCAAAAAGATGTCGAAGATTATGCGGGAATACCTTTGACGGATTGACCTCTGCCT
>SVOW01000003.1 GCA_015066175.1 Oscillospiraceae bacterium | reverse complement strand
AGAATTTTGCACCGTCTGCAAGCTGACCGCCACATTTCGGACAAACTATCATCGTTATTTCCCCTTTGCTTTTTCGTTATGAGAATATTATACACTATTTTGACGAATCTGCAACTGTTTGTAAAAAATGAAGTGAAATTTGCAAAATACGAATCCCACAAAAAAACTTGGATTCACAAGTAGAGTTTCTGTTTATTTTATCTTTCTTTTAGGGCAGACTTTCATACAGATTCCGCACACTGCTCCTCTGCCTATGTGTTTGAATTCTTTTTTCATAAATTCGCTGCATTTTTCAGGGTCAATAATTTCTTCACGCAATGTGCCTTCGGTATAAGCTTTGCCTGTCAACGCTTTTGCCGGGCAGGCATCAACGCATTTTCTGCAATTCCCACAAAGATTTTCTTTGATTTCTTCGCCTGTTTCTTCAAAAGGACAATCAGTAAGAAGTGTGCCGAGCCTTACTGCAGGGCCGAAATCTTTATGAATGAACATATTACTTCTGCCGATTGTGCCAAGGCCTGACAAACACGCAACCATTCTTGATGAAATAAGTCCTTTGTAATTCCAGCCATCTTTATTTATGCTTTGCGATGCACCAACAGGAATATATTTATACCCTGAATTCTGCAGAAACATTCCTGTTTGCAGAATTGCTCTGTCGATAAATGCATTGACTGTTCTGTAATGGTGAAAATATGTATGAGTTGGTGCTGAATCAATTTCATCAATAACAGCCTCTGACAAATGCACAACAAAGCTTACAGCGTATTGCATACCGTTTACAGGCACTTTTAATTTTGCAAAACCAACATCACTTACGCCAAGGGAATATATATAATTTTCCAATTTTTTCTGAAAATCCATTTTTAAACCTCATAAATTCAAAATACTTACATTCATATATCCATTCGGAAAAGCAAAAATATTTCCGAGGTGAAATAAAATGACTGAAGAGGAATATCTGAAAGCCCGTATCAGCGAACTTGAAAAAAATGTGAAAAAACTGCTGATATCGGAAAAACACCGAAGAAACCAACTGGTGGCTCTTCGGTATTATAAAAATCAACTTGAACGTTTGCAGAACAGTTATGACATATTATAATCTTCGCCGCAAACAATTTTAATTTTTGCTTTCTGCGTTCCTATAACTTCAAATTCAACCGGATCGCTGTTTTCTACAGCACGGAATGCAGATACATACAAAACAAACTCATTTTCGCCGTAATCCAGATACTCGCTCAATTGGATGCTGGGCAGATATTTACCGGGCACAATGCCAAGAGACTGGTAAACAAGACTACCATCTGAATCTACAAGTTTGAAAAGGAGAACTGATGTGTTAAATGTGGGATTTGAAAAAGCGATAGGCACAGCCGAATCAATTCTTGAAACTGAAATTTCAGTATTTGAATAGAAAGAGAAATTCTTTTTATCGCCTTTTGCATCCATTGCTTTGATGTATGCAGCCTGCTGTTCGTCTGAAATTGCAATTTCAGCCACTTCATCATTTGAAAAAGATCTGCCTGTATAAATTGTCGGATAAAATTTTGAACTTCCGAAACTTTCCGATGCTATCGCTGCAATAAGAGCAATAACAATAAACACAACAACTACTGTGATAACAATATTCTTGTTTGTTGATTTGACTTTACCAAGATTAAATTTTTCTAAATCAATTTTCTTTGATTTTTTGTTTGCAGGTTTATTCTGCATTTTCGCTTTCTTGGAAGTTTCCTTTTTTGATGTTGTCTTTGCAGATTTTTCAAACTTGACTTCTTCCAGAACAACATTATTTTTAACTGATTTGCCTGATTTTTTAGCAGATTTTTTCTTGGATTCAACAACCTTTTCAGCAGTTTCTTCCTGATTTTCAGGCTCTGTTTCAGGCTCTGCTGTTTCTTCAACAATTTCTTCTGTATCAGTTTCAACTGATTCTTCGGCAGGTTCTTCCTGAACTTCAGGCTCTTTTTCAGGCTCTGCAGTTTCTTCAACGATTTCTTCTGCGTCAGGTTCAACTGCTTCTTCGGCAGGTTCTTCCTGAATTTCAGGCTCTGTTTCGGGCTCTGATGTTTCTTCAACGATTTCTTCTGCGTCAGTTTCAACTGATTCTTCGGCAGGTTCTTCCTGAATTTCAGGCTCCGTTTCAGGCTCTGATGTTTCTTCAACGATTTCTTCTGCGTCAGGTTCAACTGCTTCTTCGGCAGGTTCTTCCTGAATTTCAGGCTCTGTTTCGGACTCTGCTGTTTCTTCAACGATTTCTTCTGCGTCAGGTTCAACTGCTTCTTCGGCAGGTTCTTCCTGAATTTCAGGCTCTGTTTCGGACTCTGCTGTTTCTTCAACGATTTCTTCTGCGTCAGGTTCAACTGCTTCTTCGGCAGGTTCTTCCTGAATTTCAGGCTCTGTTTCGGACTCTGCTGTTTCTTCTGCAATTTCTTCTTTAACAGAAGTTTCTTTTATTTCCTCAAAAACAGCTTTTTTCGCAGGAGATTCTTCTTTTTTAGGTTCTTCTGCTACGGAAGAAAGTCCTTTTCTCTTTGCTTTTTCTTCAAGCTTCTGCTTTTTAGCAAGATTTTTTTCTTCTTTTTTCTTTTCTTTCTCTTTAAGCTTTGCTTTGCGTTCTATTTCCTGCAACTTCTTTTCAGACTTTTTAGGAACTTTCTTTTCGATTACTTCGTTTTTATAGTTACTGTTTTTCTTTGCTTTTTTCTTGTTATTTTTCTTTGACTTTGCCAAGAGAATCACCTGCTTTCAATATCAGTAAAATGGACCGAATTGCTCGGCCCATTAATTAATTTTATTCCACCCAGGGAAGTTTATCCATTCCCCAAATTTGCGGATATCTGTTAATCTGTACCATATCAGTTTCTACTGCAACTTTGATTACAATGCCGTCAGCCAGTGCACCTAAATCTATATCGTTATTCCCTGTGATGAAGTTAAGTGTCTGCTCTGCATCGCCATCTGCATCAAGTTCATTTTTGTAATAATAGCAATAGTCATTACCGCGGTTATCGTACCAATCACCTGATACGGTGTAAGGTACATTTGCAGGGTGCTGGGTTGAATTGCCGTTAATTGAATATTCATGCACCATTCTGACTCTTAAGTAACCAGCACCATCGCCCTTGTATTTCACATCAACACGGAATTTGCCGATGTAGTTGGCGTCTTCAGGGTTTGCGCTGAGAGTGATTAATCCGTCTTCGCCGACAAAAGTTTCTTCTGTGCCATCGAAATAACATACAGGCTCAGCCTGGAAGTTTGCAGCTGAAAACTCCTGAAGAACATCTGTGGTACGTATTATAAACCATGCAAGAGTTGAGCCTATAACAATTGTAAGAACAACTGACAAAATTACTATAAATCTGAATTTTTTATTTTCAATAAATTTCTTTTTCAATTCTGTCACCTGCCAAAATTACTGTTGTTCTGTGGTTTCTTCTGCTGACGTTGCTTCTGTGGTTGTTTCTTTTTCAGTCAAAGCATCTGTAACTGCTTCGTCATTATCCTGCGTTGCAATTATTCTGATCTGGCAAGGATACTCAATATTTACAATTTCTCCTGCATTCTGCCATACACTTTCGCCTGTACCTGGAATGTCTTCACTATTGGTAATGTATGACAAAACATTATCATATTCAACCCAGAAAATGATTCTTATCGTTGCACTCTCACCGGGAGCAAGAATTGTTTTATTATCATTTCCGTTAGTGTTTCTAAGTGCTTCATTATGAGCATCAATTTTCGCTTCAATATCTTCAGGAGTTGAATTTTCATCAATTTCGAATAAAGTTTCAAGTTCTGTTTTTATTGCACCTTTGGAAACAACTGTGTTTGTTTCTTCACCATCTGCTACTGTTTCAGTTTCATTTGTTATTTTTTCAATAAATGCAACATATCTGAAACCGTTTTCAACTGACTTTTCAAGAGGTGTGATATCAACAAGGATTCTTGCACTTGCCCCATCTACTCTGTTATTATTTTTAACGGTTATTTCCTTTACGATTGCAACTTCATCAAAGAGAAGCTCTTCTGTATCACAAAGTTTTGTTGCACCCTTGAATTTAAGAGTAGCTTCATTCTCAAAAAGTGTCTGTTCAACATCAAACATTTCAAACGTGATTGTTGTTTCCTTTGTTTCAGTTTTATAAAAATACGCACTTGTAGGTGAAAGAAGGCTGAAATATGAAATTACAAGAATCAACGATGCGACTAAAGATACATATTTAATTGTTCTTTTCTTCGCTGTGCTCATTTTTATCACCTCTCGTCTTATTTTTATAAACTTTGCCTGCCACAAAACCGATTAACATAACTGCAAGCACTGCAATTGCGATAATTACAACATAGTTTGAGTTTGTCAGCCATAATGAAAGATAACCTAAAAACGGTACTGAAAACCACACTTTGCCTTTAATCTGGTCAGCAGTTGCACTTTCCGTATCAACAAGGCCTGTTTTATCGCCTGCTGTTTTTATTTCTTTTTTATCATAATCAATCGAAACGATTCTGTGAGTATATGTTGTGCCGTCTTTTACTTTAAATTCAACTGTAACAATATCGCCTTTTTCAAGTTCTGCAAAGGGTGTTTCTTTTACAAAAACAACGTCACCTTTGCTGAACTCAGGCTGCATACTGTTTGATGCAACAGAATAACCTTTTACGCCACAGATTGTTACAACAGCTATAAAAATAACCAGACCTGCTACAACAATATAAAATGCATTTCGTAATACTCTTAAAATTCTATTCATTCGCTTGTCTCTTCACTTGTTGCTTCGCTTGGTACTTCAGATACAGATTCATCTCCAAGGTTGTCAAATTGCTCCCATGTAAGGAAATCTGCCTGTTTCGCTTCAAGGATAAACTTGATTGTCATTTCTTTACCCTGCAAATCAATAGGCACATCTCCGCTTATTATGATTGTGCCTGCAAGGGGAATTTCGTTTTTAGCATAAACTCTTGTTGTAGTTTCTGTTACTTCATTATCTACTACTGCACCGCCATCGGTTGTTGCTTCTGTTTCTGCTTCTGTTGTAGTTTCAGCAACAGTTGTGGTTTCAGTTGGCTTTCCTTCAGTTGCAGGAATTCTTCTGTCTGTGCTGTTTGCTCCATTAGGACAATAGTAAATACAACCATCATTTTCATCAACATACCATTTACTTTCAGTATCTTCTTGGTTTACAAACTCTATCCATGGGAAAGGCTGTGATTTTACACCATCTTTATCAACATATGTACATTCAACACGGACACGAAGTTCGGTATCAATTGTTGAAAGGTTTGTTATTACAATCGCCTCTTTAAGGTCAAGCTCTGCACCCGGAAGAATCAGATCTTTTTCATCTTCTGAAAGAGCAAGGTCACCTGATGCAGTAAAATCAAGGTCGCCTGATTTTAAAATCATACTCTTGTTTTCACCGCTGCCGAACCATGCTTCAGTTGCATTAAAACCCATAAAACGGAATACCGCCACAAGGGAAAGTATCACACAAAGTATTCTCTTTTTCATCCTTGTCAACCTTCCTTCTTTCTTGATTTCTTCAGAGTGGCATTGTCAATTTCAAATGCTATATACAAAACATAAACTATTGCTAAAATAATTTTGCCCCATAAGGTTGAAAGCATAAAGGAAAAATATCCTACAACAGGAATTTTCTTTTCCACTCTGCCTACAACTGCATCATAAGATGTGTAACCCGGGTCTTCAACGTTGTTGTGGTCACCTTTTGTTCTGAAAGATTTTTCCACATTGTTGATTTTTACAACACGGTGAGAAAACCACTTTTCGCTACCTTCTCTTGTGAAAGTGAGCACGTCACCTTCTTCAATTTCTTCAAAAGCAACTTCCTTTGTGAAAACAAGGTCACCTTTTTTAATTGCCGGACTCATACTGTCTGAAATAACATAATAGCCTTCATATTCTGTCACGTGTGGCAAAAGTCCGATAGTAATCAGCACTAAAGACAGAAGAATTATAAACGTTGTAAAAATATTACTTGCTATCTTTTTTATCTTCTTCGCTTTCATCTTCGTCACCGCTACGTGCAATTTTAATTATATCTTTCACTTCAAATGCCATAATCACAAGCATAGGAAGAATGATAATCAGGAAAAATGCTGCTCTGTTTGTCTGAAGGAAGTTTACTGCTTTACCAACGGCAGGTATTTTAAACTGCACTTTACCGTAGATTCTGTCTTCAGTAACTAAATCAGAGTCAACAATTTTGTTGGCATCGCCTTTAGTTTCAAACTTTGTTTCGCCATTTTCCTCAATAATATTGTTAATGCGATGAGTTACAAGACCACCATTTAACTCAGGGTCAAGGGATGAAAATGTGATTACATCACCTTTCTTTAACTCACTTGCATCTGTTTTCTTGGTTATTACAATGTCGCCTATTTTATATTCAGGCTCCATACTTGGGGAAACAACGGTCATAACGCTGTACCCTGCAATATTGACCGTTTTTGAGCCGTCTGCACCTTTGGGAGTCATAAGAACAACCGCCAATAAAAGCAAACAAACCACAAAAACTATTGCTGAAATAATTGATACTAACTTTTTGATAATTTTCATTGCAATACTTATCTCACTATTTTATATTAATTTGCTGTGCTGCTCACAACAGCATCAATGCTTGTTATCTTTAATGATTTATTTTCGTAACCAATGCTATTTTCTGTTGTGCTAAGTTCCGCATCATCCGAAAATTTAAAAGAAAAGTATACTACATATTTTCCTTTGCTTTTTATTTCACTTTCAATTACCTTTATATCGCCATTTCTGAGTTTCTCGAGTTTCATTTCTGTTGCATGGTTTGTATCATTTATTATATTATCGTCACTTTCAAAAGAACTAACATTTCCATAAACCTCGATCTTCTCTGCAAGACCGTTATCTTGAACACCGGTGAAAGTTAACGTTATTGTCTGTCCTTCTGAACATGAGGGAAAAACTGCTTTATAGGAATATTCTGCTCCCGGGACCATATTTTCAAGAAGTATTTCGTTACCATCAACCTGACAATACTTACTAATTTCGTCCGAACTTGCTACTATATTTCCGTTTTCATCTGCGCCGTAATAAATCTTTGCCTTTGAAGAATTTTCATTTTTTACGATTACGTTATCAAGTTTTTCTATTTCACTTCTGTCCATAATTGAAAACCAGCAAAGAGTAGCCACTACCAAAGTCAAACCCGTTGCAACAAGCATTATCAGGCTTTTGGCAGATTTGTTATTTTTCTTCTTAGCCATTTTACTTACCTCTCTTTGCTGAAATTTCTTTTCCTGCAGGGGAGAATTTTTATCTTCTCCCCTGCTTTAAATTTTGTGTTTCTCTTTTACCAGAGAATGTTTTTTACTGAGTTTACACCCCAAGGTCTGTCTGTTTCTTTGACAATTGTGAGTTTAAATCTCAAATTTGTAAGGGTGTCACCACTCTGTTCATCAGATATGTTAGGAACAACAACAAAGGTGCCGTAAACATTTTCCTTCGTAGTTATATCATTCTGAGGTATCGAATAAACAACATTACCTTCAGCGTCAATAACATCCGCTGTTATATTATACTTATAACCGTCAGGTAACATCTCGCCTACACAGATACCATCCATATCTTTTGAAAGAGCAAGAGCATCAACTTCCTGTTTAACGCCGATTTCATTTGTGAAATCATTAAGAACCTGAACCACATCTGTACTTACTTTTTCGCTCGAAGCACCTCTAAAAAGTACGCCGAGAGTTTTACCGGAAACATCGAAATTCGACGGGTTTTCGATTGTGTAAGAGATGTTAGCATTTCTTACAAGACCGGGATAAACTGTTCTTACTGCGCCATTTTCAAGGCCGAAGCTGATTCCGGGATCCAATTCTTCGTTAAACTTAGCAGTTTTGATTGTATAAACCTTGTCGCCGCGATCGATTGAGAAGTATCCGCCGTTTCCTTCTTCAGTTGCTGTAACTGCTGAACATGAAGCTGTGTTTATAAACTGCATTGATGTGTAGTAACCAATCTGGCCATAGGTTGAACCTAAGTAGAAGTTCATTGTTGCTGCTGCAAGAGCTGCAGTTGAACCATAGCTTTCATGAGATGATTCTTTACCAACGCCGATTGTACCTGCAATTGTTGTAGGTACGGGATAGTAACCGCCGCTTTGACCAACAACTTTAAATTTCGCATTTTCGCCTTTACCGAATGTAAGTTTTTCACATTCTTTTGTTGATTTGCCTATGCCGATTACTTCATCTTCTTCACCAATGTTCTTATTGGTCTGGTTATCGTAGTAAACTTCAGTAATTGCATTTTCACCAGCATTGTTAGTAGCAACTATAGGTTTACCGCTTGCTGCAACACCGCCGTAAAGAGCGTTTGCAAGTGTTGCGTTTTCCCCCATATCGCCTACGATACCTGCTGTGTTACCTTCGCCTACGTTTGCAGTTGAAAGAACTTCGCTGATTGTTGCATCCTGTGCTGAGCCGATTACGCCACCTGCTGCGCCTGCTGAAACAGTTACGTTACCTGTTGTAACGATGCCGCTGATTACAGCATTATCGTTTACTCTACCTGCTAAAATACCTGTTGCAGGATTACCGTATTCATCAGCTGTTGCAGTTGAAGTTACGTTTGCAGAAACTACACAGTTTGTAACAGTTGCATTCCTGATGATGTTTGCAAGAGCACCTGTGTACTGTTCATCACCATTGATTGTTGCTGTGAGAGCAATGTTATTGACTACTGCACCGTCTTCGATTGTACCGAAGAGACCGCCATGACCTGCTGTGATAGTTCCATCTTCATTTACTTTATATGATTTGAAGTTCTGGATTGCAAACTGACCTTTCTTTTCTTCTGTCAATGAATCAGGATCGTTGAGTTTTGCTGTAAAGTGGTGAATCTGGAAGTCTTCAACACCTGTCATATCAATGTCATCACCAAGTACAAAGTAGAGATCACTTTCTGTACCATAGTAATGGAGTGAAGTAAGTGATTCCTTACTTGTGATTACGTAAGGATTATTCACAGTACCCATACCGTTTTGGAAGTTGGGGTTAATCTGTGCTTTTGAAAGAGATTTACTTACACCAACATCAATATAAAGCATGGGGTTAATTTCCATACCACGTGAAAGTTTAACTGCTTTTTCATAGTTAACTTTAACTGTATCAAAGCCACCTCTGTCACCTGTTGAAAGTGCATTAGTACCATTGTTGATACCGACAATATTTGTTGTTGGGTTGAAGTTAACACCATCTGTTTTACTGATAGATGAGTTAATGTCTACTCCATCATACAAGTTTATATCTGATGAACTGGGAGCAAGGAAGTCAGCGTACTGACTCTGTGAAGTTTTGATTGTCATTGATGAAATCTGTGAGTAAGCTTTGATTACATCATAGTTTCTGATGATTGTCTTTCCTTCAAGATAAATTGCATACTGAAGTTTAAGATTTTCAACGGGAACAACCATTTCGTCTACACCATCATCTACTTTGTTATTATTATTTACATCTTTCCATACATTGTCAGATCCGTCTGCAAGGTAGATGATATTTTCGCCATTCTCATCGACTTCTGAACATCTGTACTTTCTTACAGATACTGTTTCTGTTTTTATATTTCCGTCCTCACCATCACCTTCAACTTCGACTTCAACTGTTTCCGTGAAGATTGTGTAAGTAACAACTTTATCTGTTTTAGAAATATCAACATAGATAAGGTTACCTTCCGCATCAACAACCTGATGATTTTCAGCATTCTTGATTGCTGAAAGCTGGGGAAGTGTAAGTTCTGCTGCGTCACCTGCTACAAATGCACCGTTTGGATTATTCGTTGCCTCATACTTCATAGCATCGGGCATATAATTCATGCTCATAATGCTTGAAAGTGATGCTGAATATTTGAAACTATCCTTTGAAGCCTGACCTGCAAGTGATTTATCAACATAAACGCTTGAAAGTTTGTTCATCTCTGGCGGTACTTTACCGAAGAGGATTGAATCCTGCGCGGGATTGAAGTAACCGAGAAGACCTGCTGCGTAAGAATTTGTTACGGGCTCTGCTTCTGTTTTGTTAGTGATTTCACCAACAAGTGAACCTACTGTAAGTGTATCTGCAGGAGTGTTAGCAAATGAAATTGCTGACCTTGTGTATACACCATCCATTGTGCCTTCGTTGATTGCTGCAAAACCTGAAACATGGTTTACAGTTGCATTTTCTTCAGCAAGAACATTTACGTCTGCCATTGAGAATGAATCTTCAACTGTTTTGTTGTTGCTTACAACAAATGCACCGATTCCGGAAATTGTAGTATCTGTTGTTGATGTATCAAGTGTACCTGCAGTACCTGAGTTTTTGATTGTACCGTTATTGGTAACTGCCATTACACCGACATTACTCAAAGCGCCCTTGATTGTAGCATCTACCATACAACCATCGATTGTGCCACACATTACGGGTTTACCATTGTGATCATAAACAGGTTTTTCAACAAGTTTTCCATCTTCATTCTCATAAACAACCATCTGAGAATCAGATACGTCATTTGTATCTACAAGACCTGCTGCATTTGAAATATCTGCAGTACCATCGCCTATTGTTGCTTTAACGTATACATCCTGAAGGAGACCTTTGTTTGTTCCAACGACTGCTGAATTATTTCCTGTGAATGTAAAGTTTTCAAAGATTACGTTACTGATTATTGAATCTTTATCAATAGTATCGAAGTAATAATCTGTTGTGTTTACATTCTTGATTGAGTAACCATTACCCTTGAGAACAAAGCCCTTATAATTAAAGGTCTTATTCTCAGTTGTTGAGTTACCCTCAGCGTCTGAAACAGTTACTGAGTAAGTGTAAGAATCAGGAGCATCGGGAATGGGACGTACAGTTTCGTCAACTTCGATATTTGACATAAGCTGATAATAAACCGTACCCTCTACCTGCTCGTTACCTTCGCCGAGTGGTGTTGCCCACTGGTCATAGAAGCCTGTGAAAGTTTCCTTTGCTGCTGCAAGTTCATCAGCAGTCATATTCATATGATCAAGGTCATCTTCGCTACCGATAAGATAGGGCTGTTCGAATGTACCCTTCATATCTGCACAAAGACGGCTATAAACACGTGTTGCATACTGTTCATAACCTACAATCTGTGCTACAACGTCAACATATTCACGAGTATTACGTGTTCTCCTGATAGCAGCAAGGTTACCTGAAAGTGTTGCACCTGCCCAGTCAAGCTTATATACATGTTCTTTGTTTTCGTCTGTATACTTGAACTCTGACGGAACTGTAAGAGCCTGCGTGATACCTGCACCTGTTTTTGCTGAAACGTCATCATATGCAACGTTTACGCAAACAACAGAAAGGATCGAGTTAGTTTTGATATAGTCATCCGAGTCTTCTTTAAGAAGTTTTATCAGATAGGGATATGCGTTAGGTGTAAAGCCCCATGCGTCTGAGAAGTTAGTATTTGCAGGTTTCTTACCTGATGTGAGTTCAAGTGTTGTAAGACCTCTTGCTTCCTGGTTATTTGCCTGACCGCCGATTGATGTAAGTGTGGGGTCAGTATTGGTCCAGCTATCGTAGTAACAGTACATTACTGTTGCACCTGAATTCATCTTAGTACCGACTGTACCGCCTTTTCCGAAGTAGCAGTTATTCGGGTTCTCAGTTGAATCAATTGATGAGTAAGCGGGAGCTACTGAACCTGAAGAATAAACGTCCTGAACATTTCCGAGTGCCACACCTGCTACACCACCGATACCAACGCCGTAACTTGCATCTGCGTTTCGTGCAGTAATATCTGCAAATGTTGCATTAACTGCAGCAGATGAATATACGTGAGCGATACCCTCTTTATTGACACCACTGAAGCCACCGATACCAACGATTGCAGTTGATAAATAAGGTCTGATTGCTGAAGTTTCGTTTATTGTACCGAATTTAACGTTACCACCGCTGAAGCATTCTGTGATAGCATCGCCTTCGAACGGTACGAATTCTTTGCTTTCAGAATCGTATGTGTTAACTTCATCAAGCACACCTACGAAACCGCCGATACCAAGAGTACCGTCAACGAATCTGTTATTACCCTCAGTAAATGCTTTAACTTCAACATTACCTGATGCGAAGGACTGTGATACAGTACCGTCTGACATGATACCGATAAGACCGCCAACACCGTAGAGTTTTGTTTCGTTTGAGTTGTTATAGATGTAATCACATACTACATTACCTGTTGCGTAACATGATGTGATTGTTGCACCAGAGTTACCGATAAGACCACCAACAGCATCTCTTGAACCTGAAACAAATACTGATGAGCTACAGCTTCTGATTACAGTAGAAGGATACTGAACTCTACCAATAAGACCACCTACATATGATCCGTCACCCCTTACTTCACCATGATAAGCTTCAACAATCGGGTTATCGTTTTCATCAAATACAGTTTCGCCTTTTTCATCAACCTTGTATTCAACATTACCGATTACATGACAGTTTTCAATAACAATATCTCCACTGCCCTTAACGTAACCGACAAGTGCACCTACGTAGTTACCGCCTTTCTGCTGACCACCTGAAGTTTCGCTTATTGCTTCAACTGTGGGGGTTTCAAGAGTAAGGTTCTTCACGCAAGCTCCATATGCCACATTCGGACCACTCATTGCTTTTGAAACCATAGCAAACATACCAACAAAATCTTTGCCGGTCTGTTTAATCTTAAGGTTTTTGATTGTATGGCCTGAACCATCGAACTGACCTGTATAACCTTCTCCGTTGCCATCAGTTCCCGTTTCATAAAGACCGATAGGTGTGAACAATGTTGTATTGTCACCACAATCGATGTCAGTAATAAGTTTGTAGTTATAAGTTGAGCCATAATATTTGGAGAACTTAGTACCAGTTGCAAGCTCATATTCTGCTTTACCGAGAGCGTAGAGCTGACGCTGTGTTGCGATACAGTAAGTTGTACCATAACTCAATGGAATCTTAATATCTCTCTGTACTTCCACACCATTGATAGTTGCAGTTGCAAATACCACAGGAACCTGAGCATTGTAGTATGCTTCTTTATTTGAGAATACACCGCCTGATGCAGCACCTGCATTGACGAAGGTGTTCTTTGTGGGTTTAGTTTCAAAGTTTCCTCTTTCTGCAATGCCTTTTGTTGTATCAAAGATGTTTCTGTAAACTGTTGTTTTGCCTTTTTCTGCATCATCACCGAAGAGAAGGTCGACGTTTTTGTTACTGATAATTGCTCCATTTTCATCTACGGGGTACGTGCCATCTTCATTAAGTATAGGTTTACCCTGTTCATCGACTTTTGGAGCACCATAAAGCTTGGTATCAAAAGCTTTAAGATCATCACTATCGTAAGATACCGTATCTGTTGTATCAAAGATTGATGAAGAATAAGTTACCTTATTTCCGTCAACATTTGTAAGAAGTGTTACGGGATATACAAGTCCCTGACCGTAAGCAACTTTTTTGATGTCGCTTTCTTCTTCAGTTTCACTTGTCTGTATGGGAGCTGACAAGAATTTAGCATAAGCATCTGAATAGAGGTCAATCTGATCTTTTGAAGTTGCACTGACAACAGGGATCTCCTTTTCGTTGCCTTTATCATCTTCAACTATTTCTGTAACTACATTACCTTTATCATCTCGTGCATAAGTTACAATATCAATCTGTGAAACTACAGGAACAGGATAGTGACCATCAATTTTCTGCCAGAGATTGTTACCATTTTCATCCTTAACGTCAGCCATCACATTTGTTGTGATAAGCTCTGAAGTAGGCTTACCTGTGATTTTTCCAAGAATTTCCTTACCTGCTTCATCTACATCAGTGTTCACTTTAAGAAGTGCACTATCGTAGTAGAGGTTTGACTTTGTGATTGTACCTGTACCAAGAGTTGTTGAAGAAGCAACCGCTGTAGGAATTTTCACAAACTTGTCATTTTCCATTGCAACGTTCTGACCAGCATCGATACAGTTTGAAATTGTCATCTTGAAATTCGTATAGCCTTGCTTGCCTACGATACCATAACCGCTTGAAGTTGTACCTGTAAAGAGACAGTTATTGACTACCAAGTTTGTTGAGTTTTCAAGGTAAGCTACGATACCTGCTGCATTTGAGCGGTCATTGCCTGTTGTATCTTTAGTTGATGCATAGATACTGCCTGATGCAAAGCAACCTGAAATTGTTGAATTAAAGTTTACTGCATCAGTTACATAACCTACGATACCGCCTGCGTAAGGAGCAACTTCACTGTTAATTGCATTTACATCAGACTGAGTGAAGCAGTTGATGATTTGTGAACTTGTGAAGTTACCTACGATACCGCCTACATTCTGTTTACCTGTTACAGTACCTACTGTTACTGAACAGTTTTCGATAACTGAATTTTCAATTCTACCTGCGATACCGCCCACGTTTTCATCACCGAGAATACCATTTGCCTTCTGGTCGGGAGCCATAAGCTCAACGTGAAGGTTTTTGATTGTGGGAACGAGTGCTTCGCCTGCACTATTCGGTTTTACTACACCGAATACGCCCACATCATCCTGGTTTTCACGGTTAGATTTAACGCCTGTAATCTTATAACCCTGACCATCGTACACACCATTAAACGGACTGCTGTCTGTTCCAATAGGAGCATAGAAATTTCCGCTGTTATAATGAATCCACGCGTCCGTATTGGTTTGATTTTCCGCAGACTGTTCATTATAAGAACCTTCAAGGTTGATATCCTTTATCTGTCTGAAATACTTACCACTATTTGCGAGATACGCTACGATTCTGAGCTGTGTGGGATTTTCGATAAGGAATGGGTCACTCTCTGTACCGGTACCGAAAATTTCAACAGAAATTATCTGTGCAGTTGTTTTCAGACCGCACGTGTATTCTGCTATAAGAGTTTCAGCCGCCGGTGCTCCAGCACTGACTTCAAAACTGATTACTGTATCATCTTCAGGATTGACATCTAGAAGGGTGACATCATCCGGACCTGTAAAAATGGGATTGCCAGACGCATCTGTTACTCCTTCGAAAACGAGACCACCTGATGCACTTGATTTTTTACAGTTTTCAGAAATTCCATATTGGCTACCGTATTTAATTTCAGCAAACTCACTACTGAACTTTACATAAAGTTTCGCAGGAGTTCCATCATCAGATATAATAGCCACATCATTCCAGTCTGAACCTGAACCGATTTTAAGGTTATCCTTGTTAACATCCTTGAACTGCTCATCTCCAATCCAAGAATCAATAGTACTTGATCCGGTTTCTGTTGCAAAGAAAGCAATATCCTGAGGATAAGTTGAATAGTAGTTATTACTAAACATTGTGGAGAAATTTTCTTCTTTGAACATATTCACGCCGTATCTTGCGATAAACTTACCTCTTCTGTGAATAGCTTTATTCGTTGATGGAGTTGTGCCATCAATACACTCAAGTTCAGCACTGATAACACCGTTTATGAATAAGGCATCAGTTATTTCAATGTCAATATTGTGATTTTCAGTATTTCCTTCTTCAGCATCATTTTCCGGATTGTCATCAACATTAAATCCACCGATTGCACCGCCGACGAAAGTATTCATTGCGTGACCTGTAATCTCACCGCCTGCAACGCAACCATTAAATGTAAGAATTGTGGGAGCGTTGTTGATATAAGCTACAAGTGAAGCTGCATAAACTACGCTATCACCGTCTGATCTAGCTTCTACTGCATTTACTTCTGCATAAGATTCAACGTCGATAAGTTCGAGTTTTATAACATTTTCATCTACGTTAGCAACTGCACCGGCGCCGTATGAAACACCACCCTGAGAAGTTATTAATGAAGATTTGTCTTCTGTAGTGTTTTCGTCTTTTGTTATGTTATTTACATAACAGTTGTCAAGAGTAACTTCTGTTTTTGCTCTCGCAAAACCTAAAAGACCTGCGCCTGATGTTGCACGAGTGCCATCTGCTGATTTAGCAGTTACCTCTACACCTGAAACTCTAATGTCTTTAAGAGTAAGCTCATGCGTAACATCCTCAGCTTCGCCCTGATTTGTTTTGTAAACTGCACCGACTGCGCCACCTGCTATAAGAGCACGTACTGTAACACCTTCAACTGCGTTTACATAAACGGGATTACCATCTTCATCTGTTGTAGCAGCCGGTCCTGTGATTGTACCGCGAGCCTGAGCCACGATACCGCCTGCGATATCTTCTGTTGTACCGCCGAGGTATGTGCCGTCTGTATTAACAGAGCCTGAAGTTACAGTTGTGTTTTTAACTACAGGTGAATTAATAACTGCAGTATCGTTAACAACGGTACCTATTGCACCACCTGCTGAGCCTTTTTCAGTTGAAACAGTTGTATTTTCTACAGTAACGCCATTAACTGTTGACGCACCTGTTACTGTGCCGATTGCGCCACCTACGTTGCCCAGTTTTGAAGTTGCAGATGAAGAATTATTTTCTCCGCCTGTAACCTTGATATTAGAAACTGTAGCACCGTCTGCGAGTTCACCGATTGCAATACCTGTACCCGCTTCGCAATTGCCGCTGTTTACTGAACAGTCAATGAAAGTTACGTTCTGAATGTTTGGAATAATAATTGGGTTGCCATTTTCATCAAGAACCTGATTTCCATTGTTGTCAACCTTATATCTCACACCTGAAACTTTACCGAAGATACCATAGGGAATTGTTGAACTATCAACGCTAATATTATATCCGGTGATTGAATGTCCGCCACCATCATAGATACAACCGCCAAAATCACCAATTTCCATTATCGGGAAATTTGCTTTTTCCATGTTAATATCAGCTGTCTGGACAAAATATGTATCATAAGATGAAAGAATAGGAACCATTAACGCTAATGTATCAGCATCAGGAACTTTGAACGGCTTATCGACAGTACCACTACCATCAACTTTAACACCACAGATTATAGGAATAGCTATCTGAAGTCCGTTAGTGTAAGTAAACACAAGGTCTGCAGCATCGTACTTATTAACCTGAATTTTATATGGATTACTGCCGCCATATGGATTTGGAACAACCTCAAAAATTCCTTTATCAGAAGACTGAACGCCATCTGTTTCGACAAGTTCGAAATCCTCACCTGCGATTGTAAAACCATATGGAGTACCAAAGCCGTCATTAGCATCAAGAATTGCCATGAAATCTTCAGAAAAAGCGTAAACCTTTTTGTTGCCGAATAATTGATATGTTGCACTCGGGTTTTCAGGATCAATAGTACCATCCTTCACGATACCGACAGGAATCTGTACTGTTGTTTTATCAGGCTGTACATAGTTATGAACTACATTATTAACGTCATAAATCGTGTTGAAGAACACATCACGAACAGAATCCTGATAATTTTTAATTTCTGAAATACCGTAAAGATCATAATTACCTGCAGTGTAAGATGAATAGAAAATCTTATCAAATGGTCTTACACTATACTCAACTACATTTCCGTCAGTATCATATTCAGGGAACGGAGTTAGTCTATTCGGTTCTACACCTGTTACAGAGTTAGAATTTTTTGTGTTACCATCAACTGAGCCGATAATAACACCAAAACGATCTGTTGCACCAAGAACATCTTTACCCTCTTCATCTAAAACAGGTCCGATTTTAACAGTTACTATACAGTCATGGATAATTGGTTGATTAAGCTCATTGAGATGGAGCTGGTATACTGCAAATTTACCAATTATACCACCAACGTTACAAGTACCTGCAATTTCACCGCCAGCAGTTACATTTTTAATCTGTATCTGCGGAGCCTTTGTATCCTCATTCATAACAAGCGAACCTGATGCAATAACACCAATTACTGCACCTGCACCTGTTTTGCTATCTATTGTTCCACCTTTGTCGAGAGAACCTTTATTGGCAGCATTTAGCTGCTTAATTGTTGCAGAAGCTTTACAATTAGAAATGATAAGGCAAGATTCTTTCTCACCTACGCCTCTATTGGATGCATGACCAACAATACCACCTGCACAATAGCCCGATGTGACCGCCGATGCTTCATCAACTGTACAGTCAGTGATGTAATACTGATAACTATCGCAAGACTGGCCGAGGATGCCACCGGCAATACCGTTGGGACCTGCGTTAGGATCCGCTCTTACTGTATCTGTAACTTCTACGTTGGTGTTAGTTACATCGATAAGTTCAAGGGTTAATCCATGCTTAAGATTACTTTCGTTTGACACATTACCTGAACCAACAACACCGCCTACTACTGTACCTGTAACGGATACATTATCAACTTTTATGCGGTTTTCTGTTGAACCTGTGATAATGCCTGAATACTGACCTGCAATACCGCCGGCAATAGAAACACCTGAAGATGCAAGGTCAATTACATTAACATATTGAACAACGGCATTTGTTATTGAGCAACCTGTTGCATTTGATGCTAAACCAACAATACCGCCTACACAATACTGGCCTTTAACCATTGAACGGTCATCATTATTTACACCAATAACCGAAACATCTTTCATAACAACATTGTCGCCTGCCCAGCCGACAATACCGCCGACTGCACCTGCTCTGCCACCAAAAGAACCTTCAATTGCAACAGAAGATATGCCTGTAACTTTAACGTTTTCAATAGTCGTGTTTTCTGCCACACCGACTAATGCACCTGATTTTGTGCCAAGAAAGCTGTTAGCGCTACCGGGTACTGAGAGAATATTTACATTCTCAAGTTCAATGTTAGAAATCGTTGCACCGTCCGTATAACCGAAAAGACCAAGAGCATCTGAATATTCCGGCGTTCCGCCACTTGGTGTATATGAATTGTTATAAGCATAGTCATCATTTGCTGACGGGTTGTTTATAACCAAACCGCTGATTTTATAATGCTCGTTTAGTCCTGTTTCGCTGTTGGCTTTTGTTGTAATAGTACCTTTGAATGGTTCATCCGCTGTGCCGATAGGAGCAAAAGATCTGCTATCCAGTTCTTCTGTCATATCGATATCGTTCATTACTTCGTAATATGCTTCATAGTAAAAATCAGGATTATCCTTGTATATGTCGTTTTCAGAAGGATTATCATGATGCTGTTTAATTGCAAGAAGGTCTTCTGCTGTGTAGATGTAGAACGGGTTATTTGCAGTTCCGGGATCTCCAACTCCGTCATAATCAAACTTATGTTCACCGTTAACAACAACCTTGAAGCCTACATCAAACTTAACAGTTTCACCATTGATGATACCTGTGTAAGTTGTTTTGACAGTTGCTTCACACTTTCTGTCGAATGTCTGGATACTTACGTCTGTAAGCTGATTGTAATTAACTTTATTAGTTTTAGAGTCTACAGAAATAGATGGTTCTCCTGTAACATTACCCTCTGCATCTCTGCCAGATGTACTGAAGCCAACAAGAATTTTTGATTTGCTTGCAGTTGTTGTAAAAATAGGATCATCTGGTGTTCCTGCTGGATAAGAAAATTCTGTTCCATCTGTACCCATAAGAACCGGCAAATTACCGACTGAAAAATGCGGAACAGTCAATTGAGTAAGTGCTGCTGCATTTTGACGGAGGGTATACGTGAGTCCACCATACTTACATGAAAGTTTTGTAGTGTATCCATCATATCCGGACTTATTAACATAGTAATTTGTCTTAAGTTCAATGACATTTGTTTCACCCATCATTTCGCCTTCACCGTAATTCATAATAGCATTTGCATAGTATGGAAGACGATTAGCATAAAGATTTGTATTTATCTTTGCAAAGTCAACAGTAATACCACCTTTTGTCTGATCGGCACCCTTGTTCATATCAAAGCCGCCTGTCTGCTGTGCCGGTTCAATATTACCGAACAGAACTTCACGGGTATTAAGAGATGAATAAACAACGTTATCTGCCAAATTAGCAGAACTACTCTTTGCTGCACCTACATAGCCGATTGCAAGACCTTTTACAACTGCAAGGTTCGAGCTTTCAAACTCAGTTGTTACATAACAATCTTTGATAAGTTTGTTTGCACCTGTGTGAGCATTGGCATTGTTCATACCAATGATACCGCCAAGGTTTGAATTACCTTTTAAAGTACCCTGTGAAAGACAAACTGTAATGAGGATGCCCGGTGTCTGAAGACCTGACTGAAGTCTGCCGACTATTCCGCCTGCCGCATCAGTAATTGAGCCTTTACGTCCTGTTGTTTCGATTGTACCAAGATTTGTACAGCCTGAAACAGTAAGGTTTTTATCTGAAAATTGCTGAACGTTACCTACGATACCGCCTGCAACAAGTGCTTTTACAGTCGTATCTGCAGAAACTTTACAGTTTTCTACAACTTTATCGCCCCAACAGGAAGATGTTGCGTAAGCACTTACCTGAGCAAGGATACCGCCTGCGATGTCAGGAGCTGTAATAATAGAATCTGTAACTGTACAGCCTGAAATTGTTGATGTTGTGCCTGCTTCATTAATAAGACGACCAACAACACCTGATGCACACTCACCTGTTATTGTGCAAGATGTTACAGTACAGTTTTCAAGTGTTGCGCCACCGAATGCACCTGCAACAGCGCCGAGAGATGCATGTGTAATACCGTTTGAAGCGTTTCCTGATGTAACAGTTGTGCCTGTAACTTCGCAAGAAGAAATTTTGTTGTTTGTGTCAGGAGCGTAACCTACAACACCACCTGCACCATATGCTTTTGATTCAATGGTACTGTCTATTACTTTACATCCTGTGATTTCTGCGTAACATCCATCATCACCGTTCATAGATGTACCACCGATAATACCGCCGACATAACCATGCTCATTCGCATTTTTTGTAGATGTGACAGTTGTATTTTCTACAGTACAGTTAATAATCTGAGTAGCCTGTGCACCTGATTTTGCATTGATACCACCTACGATACCGCCAACATGGTTCTGACCACTAATAACAGAATTTGTTACTTTACAACTATTAATATTAGCATAGTCATAAACTGTACCTACGATTGCACCTGTATATGATGTACCTTCAATGTTGGCATTGTCTATGGTAAGATTCTTGATTGTAGCACCCTGAACATAACCGAAAAGTGCATGGTCAAGGTTATCCGGGCCAAAGTTCAGGTTAGAAATTGTATAACCTGCGCCGTCAAATTCACCTTTGAAGTGATTTTTACCATTACCGATAGGCTCGATAGTATAACCTGACATATCAATATCAGCTGCAAGCCTGATTTTTGATTCAGAGCTCATATACATATATTCAGTAGAGCCTGAGATAAGCTTGGTCTGGTTAGCTGAAAGATAATAAAGCTCGGCAGGAGTTTCGATAATATAGTAACCATCAACAGTTTCAAGGTCTGATGAATTAAACACAGTAAGCTTTGCAGCAAGACCTGTGGCGTTGTGTCTGGCTGTTATTGATGCACTTGCGTTTTTATCACCTGAGAAGGTTGTTCTTACATAAACTTTTCTACATTGATTATCCCAGTAAAAACTTCCCGGATCAAGAACAATTTCATTAGATGACGTAGCTGTAAAATGTGTGTTCAAATCCCCGGTCAAAGTGTCATAACTCTCAATCGAATATCTGTCAATATTACTGATTGATTCAAGATAAAGTTTATCTTCCGCTGCTGAAACTTTAACTGAAATATCACCCCAGAGCTGAGTTGAAGCATTCTGCATCTGGAAAGACCAGATTTTACATGAACCTGTGAATGAACCAGCCTTGATACCTGTCATTATACCATCTTTATAAACACCGTTTGTATACATGTATGACGGTGAATAATAGCAGTTATAGATTTTTGTTTCATCGCTGTCTGATGAAATTTTACCTGCAAAAAGGTTACAGCTTGAAGCCTGGAATGAACCGCCTGTTTTGACAAGAGCACCTGATGCATAACAGTTCTGAATATAACCGCCTTCAAGAGATTTGATCTCACCTACGAAAATACCGATATTCTGCATGCTCTGTTTTTCAGGGAAAATCGGAATATCAGCACCGCAGTTATCGATAATTGCTTTTTCTGCGTCAATTACACCTACAAAACCTGAAACACCATCGTGTGATGTGTGGATTGAAGAACTTTGCATGCCGTTGACATAGTTACTGTCAACATAGCAAGCATAAAGATATGAATTACCATAAATTGCCTTTGCAAAGAGACCTGTATTTTCTTCCTGCGGCCAAATTTCAATAGCCGAATTAAAAGTAACGTTTGTATCCCTCATAGTTGCATTACATACGTTACCGAATACAGTTGAAATTTCCCTTTTATAGTCAGTGCTGCCGTTCGGCAATTCAATTTCAACTGTAAGGTTTCTGATTACGCCATTTGCAAGGTTTTCAGGACTTGATTCTTGGTCATATCCGGGATCTGATTTGTGAATAGTATCATCGTTATTCTGAAGAGAATCGTCACGTGAGCCGTAAATGCCTTTGAATAAACCCTTATTGCAACTCAATTCAATTTTTCCGCCCTTGAGGTCAATTGTACCCCAGAATGTTGCGGAAGGAGCTGTGAAATTTGTATCATTTGCTACAAGATTACTGTTCGCATCTTTTGCAGTAAAGTGTGCTGCAGGAGCATAATAAAGCATATTTATGTCGCTGGGGCCTAATACAATGGGATTATCCTTTGTACCTACAAAGCCGTCAGATGTATAGCCATTCTGTGAATTCAATGAGTTAAGGATACCCAATTCCATAGGCTGATCTTCAAGGAGTGTACCATCCTTATTTGCACCTATTCCTGCTGATGAAGGAATTGTAATATCAACATTATAGTAAACTGTAGTCCTATCATTTTTAGCATTATCTATGAGCACATAGGTAATTTCGCTGGTACCAAGGCCGCTGAGCGTATAATATGAATCATTCTGTGTGCCGGAGAATACGCTACCAATTGTACTGATTTCAGCAGTACCCCAACCTGAGAAACCGAAAGCACTTGTTGATACGTTAACCTCTCTACGGATAATATCACTACGAGTAGCTACCGTATAGGGTTTTGTAAACGTAAGGTCACCTTCGCTTTCACCTGCACCGCCATATGATACTGGAGAAGGTCTTGAAGAAATGATAGATGAATAGAATACATTTCTGACTCTATTTTTTTTGTATGCAGTATCGCCACCCCAACCGACGATTGCGCCGAGAGGTACTTTTGAATCAATAATTTTAACGAGAGCATAACAGTTCTGAACGCCAAAATTGTTACCTTCATCGCCATAACCCACGATACCGCCGATGTAACGGGTGATTGCACTTGCATCACCTTCACCTGCAGTTGAACCTGTTGCGATACAGTTTCTGATACTGTATGTTGATTTACCTGCGATACCACCATAGATTGCGCCATCAGTTTCATCAGCAAAGTAAACACCAACATTTGTTGCTGTACATAGCTGAACGTCACCCGTGTTATCACCAACGATACCACCTGCAGCGGATTCGCCTGTTACGAGCAAGTCATATTTAGTAGAACTTGCTTTTTCATTGGTTTTAAAGCGGCCTGTTACATTTGCATACTGAATACGGCCTGTGTTGTAACCAACAAGATAACCTACTTTGTCAGCACCTTTAACACCGAGTGAATCGTTGTGCAGCTGAATTTCGCAATAGTACATACCTGTTGAAGAACTTGTTCTCTGTGTTGCGTTTGAACCAACAAGACCACCTACGTAATCACTCTCAGTTACGTTACCATGAACTGTGATATTTCTTACACGGACTTTGTTGATTTTACCTCTGTTCTGCGCGACCATTGAACCTGCATAAGGTCTTGATGTTCTGACTGTAACATTTTCAGCAGTAACAGTAAGAGAACCTAGATCATATTTTGTTTCACTGTCGATAACACCGCTGTTGTCAACAACAATAGCAGTACCTGAATATGTACGGAGAGTTACATAGTCAGGATAGAATGATTCTGCTTTTTTAGTTGAGACTGTTGTGTCGAGAACAATCTCTGTAAACATACAATCCTTTACAGTGCCTTCATTTTTAAGAATGATACCTGCAGCCTGTGCATCAGAGTATCCATTCGTGATGTTAACCTTTGAAACGGTAAGATTTGTAATTGTTGAAGCTGAGTTTACGTAACCGAAAATGCTGAGTGAGTTGAAACTATTCAGATTCATCGTTACGTTAGTAATCTTTTTGTTGTTACCGTCAAGGTGGAAGAAAACGTTTGATTCAGATGAAACTTCAGGCTTAACTGAAACGAGCGTGCCGCCGATGCCATGATGTTCAGCAAGGTTACCAAGGAGAGTCTGGTCAATTGTTGTTGTTGAAAAATCGATATCGGCAGTAAGTTTGAAGTATTTGTTAGCATTACCTGTATCGTTGATAAGTTCGCTCATTGCGAGGAAGAACTCAACGCTGCTGACTGCGTAGGGGTTAGATTCAGTACCCATGTTAGCAGTTGTGCCGTCAACGCCTACCCAAGCGTTTGCAGTATTATTTGCATTCTGCTGAGTGTTGACTTCAAAATCAGGCTTGGGTTTACCTGTTTCAGGAGCAGATGTTGTTGTTTCATCAGGTTCAGTTGTTTCAAGCCATTCAAGGTCTTCATCAACGGGAGGTCTTGTAACAGGAGCCTGAGTTGTAGGAGCCTGAGTTGTGGGTGCCTGAGTTGTAGAAGCCTGTGTTGTGGGAGCCTGAGTTGTAGGAGCCTGTGTTGTGGGAGCCTGAGTTGTAGGAGCCTGAGTTGTAGGAGCCTGAGTTGTAGGAGCCTGTGTTGTAGGAGCCTGAGTTGTAGGAGCCTGTGTTGTGGGTGCCTGTGTTGTAGGAGCCTGAGTTGTGGGAGCCTGAGTTGTGGGAGCCTGTGTTGTGGGAGGCATAGTTTCAGGAACTACAACTGTTTCAGTGGCCTGAGGAACAGTTGTTTCCACTTCGTTAACAATTGTGCCTGTTGCAGGAACAGTTGATTCCTCAAGTGCGGAGGTATATTCACTTGTGTAGGGATCTTCTGTTGCTGCGATAGCAGTGTATACGCCGGTAGAGGATAAAAATACCCCACCGGTAAGAACCAAGGATATTAACCTTTTCAGTAATTTTTTGTCCATAATCTAAAATACCTCCGAAATTTCAGGAACAAGTCTTGATTCTCAAAAATGACCGTATACGCACACACGCGAGCATTAAAAAATAAAACTTATCCTGTTTATAAAACCCAGTAAAATCAAGGTTTTTGTTGTTTTGTAAAGTTGTTATACTTTACAAATATATGCGTATTGTAAAGTAATTACACTTTACAAATATTTATTCAGCATCGTCAGTTTCTGATGCGCTTTTTTGTGTTTTTTCTTTAGCCTGCTGAGCTTTAAGTTTTTCTTTTTCAGCCTTTAATTTAGCCTTCTCTTTTTCTCTGGCAGCTCTTGCTTTCTCTTTGGCAATTGCATCAGCTTTCGCTTTAGCTAACCTTTCTTTTTCTTTCTGTTTAGCCTTCTGCTCTGCTTCTTTTGCCAACTGTTTTGCTTTTTCTGCTGCTAATCTTGCTTTTTCTTTTTCTTTAGCAGCTTTTTCTTTTTCTGCCTGAATTGCTTTCTCTTTAGCTCTGGCTATTCTTTCTTTTTCTTTCGCCTTAGCGTTTGCAATTCGTTCTTTTTCAGCCTGAATTGCTTTTTCTTTAGCAGCCTTTTCACGAGCTTTTATTCTTTCGATACGCTCTTTTTCTTCCTGAATTGCTTTTTCCTTGGCTCTGGCTAATCTTTCTTTTTCCTTTGCCTTAGCGTTTGCAATTCGTTCTTTTTCAAGCTGGATTGCTTTTTCTTTGGCTGCCTTTTCACGGGCTTTTTCTTTTGCTTTGCGTTCTTTTTCTAAAGCTTCAGCCTTTTCTTTTTCTGCAAGTGCTTTAAGTCTTGCTTTTTCTTTTCTTTCCTTTTCAAGGGCTGCTGCTTTTTCTGCGGCAATTCTTTCGCGTTCTTTAGCTTTTTCTTTAGCTATACGTTCTTTTTCTTTTCTTTCCTGCTCAAGTTTAAGAGCTTTTTCTTTTGCGAGCCTTGCCTTTTCTTTTTCTTTTGCTTTGCGCTCTTTTTCAAGTGCCTCAGCCTTTGCTTTGGCTATGCGCTTCTTCTCAAGTTCCTTAGCTTTACGCTGCCTTTCCAATTCGAGAGCTTTTTCTTTTGCAATACGTTCTCTTTCTTTCTGTTTTGCAAGACGTTCCTTTTCCTTGGCAGCTGCAATTGCCTGCTGTTCCTTGAGTTTTGCAAGACGTTTCTTTTCTTTCTCTCTCTCTCGTCTTGCCTTTTCCAGAGCAATTTCTTTTTCGCGCTTCGCTTTTTCTCTTGCTCTTTCGCGTTCTTTGCGAAGTCTTTCCATTTCTTTTTCTCGTGCGATTCTTGCTTTTTCGCGTTCGATTCTGCGACGTTCGATTTCTTTTCTTCTTTCGATTTCTGCCTTGATTTTTTCTTCAATAAGGCGTTTACGTTCATTTTCATGAGCCAATGCACGAGCAATTGCTTCTCTGATTTTCTGTTCGCCGGCTGTCTTTTTCTTCTGAGCCAGTTTCATTTCATCTATAAATACTTTTCTGATTTCAACTTCGTCCAGGTCGTAATTAAGAACAAGCTCTTCAGCAAGACGTTTGAGGAATTTGGGTTTGATTTTACGTTTTCTGAGCTTGCCGACATAGCTGCTTTCAGGTTCAGTATTTTTCTTAAGAAGCATATAGTTGTAAGCCATCACACCGTAAAGGTCATCACGGTAGCTATCGCTTACCATATCATCTGATTCTTTAACATTGATTTCATAACCAACATCATCGTAGGAATGGATGAAATTCCACAAACCAAGACACTGATTGAAGTTGGGGTCTTTAAGAATAACGTTAGTTCTCATAATAGGAGGACGAACGGGAACGCATTTACGCATTTCTTTCATGAAATTAGAATGAACAAAATCGTCAACAAGTGTTTTGATTCTGCGGATTCTGTCCATTACTGACTTTTCTTTTTTGCCGTCTACATCTTCATCGCTGTTAAACTTGGTTGCAACTTCCATTTTGAAAGTTATAAGTTCGTTACCTTTTTTAACTGAACTTTCCATTTTAAGTGAATTGAGGCTTTCATCATCAGACATATTTGCAAGAACATCGTATCTGACATTAATGAAATACTCAAGCTGTTTGATAAGAGTGAATAAGAAACGGTTTTCGTAAATTTCGTAACTTTCTTCACGGAAAACGTTAAGGATTTTGCTGGGCATCACGCTGCCGTCATCTTCAACCTTGGAAATCATGTTAGTGTGCTGAGCAAGGTGTCTGATTGATTCGGTAGTGATTTTCTTTGCACGTTCAATAATAACAACTTCTTCTTCCTGAACAATGAACTTACGGGGATTTCTGAGAATATTGTCGATAGGGATAATACAACGTTCAATAGCCTCAACCCAACGGATATCAATTTTCTTTTCAAAGAATCTATTAAATTGAGAAAAATTGTTTTGTCCTGAGGAAATAGCCTCGTACATAAAGTCATAGTACGGGTTTCCGGCTGTCATTTCAGACATTTTTCCTTTGTAGACAGAGTATAAATCAAGATATGATTCGCTCATCTGAGAACGTCCCCTTTTGTGTGAAGATTAGTTGTGCTATAAAACTTAAGATATTACATAAGTTTCTGAAGTCTTTCAAGGTAATCCTTAGAATCCTTCATGTTGTTTTTACCAAAGTTTTTGTTAAGGTAAGTAATAAGACCGCCGATTTCATTACGGATGTAAGAAACGTTAAGGCTTTCAAATTTACGAAGAATTTTGTGAGCAAGGATAAAGTCGATACCGTCGATTTCTTTACCGCCACAACCAACGTAAACAGGAACAAAGTCTTTAAGCTGTTTGAGAATACGGTTACCGAAAGCAATACGGAAATGTTCGATAACATAATCGTCAAGTTCAGCGAATTTTTTGAGAGCTTCCTGTGAAACGGGATATTTTTCTTTTGCTTCATCGAAGAGAGCTTCGAGATGTTTATAGTTAAGATACAAGGGTTCTGTGTAGGGTGCTTCGAAGAATTTACCTTTTGTATTGATATCGATGGGAATAGCACGGTCGTAAACCTTATCAGTAACGGCGAAAGTAGAGTCGTCGTTGTTGATTGTGCCGACATACCACATATTCGGAGGAAGTTTAAATTTACCATCAAAGAAGAGTTCGGGGTCGGTGGGCCATACTGTGGGAACAAGTGAAACAACCCATTCATCACGTGAAGGCATTTCAAGAATTGACAAAAGCTCTGCGAAGTAGTATTCAACACGAGCGATGTTCATTTCGTCCAGGATAATAACTGAAACGTCGTCCATAAAACGTGCTTCATACATTTTCTTAAGAACTTCAGTTTCGTTGAAACGCTTTGTGAATTCGTTGAAGTAACCGAAAAGCTCTGTACGGTCACGCCATGAAGGCTGAACTGATGCGATTGTTACGTCGTTCTGAATAAATTTACCGAAGGCATAGGGAAGTGAAGTTTTACCTGTACCTGAAATACCCTGAAGGATGATAAGTCTTGCAGCAGCAAAACCTGAAATAAAAAGACGGAGTGTGTCGATTTCATAGAAAAGACCAAGTCTGCTACAAGCAAAGTTGCGGAATCTTTCACAGAATTCGGGAAGAGTGATGTCGTCATCGAAATCGTGCTGAACATAGTTTTTCATAGCAAGGTCAACCTGAGTGAGCTTGTAGAAACGGCTGTAGTCTTCAGCAGTTTTGTCGACTTCTTCTTCCTCTTTCTTTTCTTCTTCAAGGTCTTCATAAGGGCTTTCATCGGGGCGAAGACCTAACTGTGAAACCTTCATAGCAAGGATTTTCTGTTTTTCCATATTAAGTTTGATAACTTCACGGTTGAGATTACCAACTTCGTTGAGAAGTTCTTCCTGGTCAACGAGAGTTTTGCGGACTCTTATGTATTTTCTCAAAAGGAGCACAATTACAAATACAATTGCTGCAAGAACTGCAACTATAAGCAAAATGCTGAGAATTGCAAGTGCCCATTCACCTGCACCGAAGTTAGATGAATATTTATCGAAAATTTCTATATATTTGGGGATGTTAAAAATATTGATAAAGCCCTGGCCTATACCTTTAAGAATTCCCCAAAAACCGCTTACAAAGAACTGTCCCAAAAAATCCTGAATGAAGTTCAACAGTATGCTCATTTTTGTCACCTCGTAATATTTTTAAAAATTTTGCTTTCTATTATATATATAAGAATCCGTCAGGAAACACTGCGGATTTAATTTTCATCAGTCATCTTCGACTTCATCAGGATCATCATCTGATTCAGCTTCCTTTGCCTGCTTTGCAAGGTATTCTTCAATAGCTTTCTTCTTGAGTTCTTCTGAAAGTTCGCCACTTTCAAGAAGTTCTGCCTTTGTTTTTTCTTTCTTTGTATCATTAAGTGCTCTGATAAACTTGTAAATCTGGAAGAGGAAGATAAGTGCGAGAGGAATAATGATGAAGAAAAGGAATGAAAGGTTGAGCTTTCTTGCATCAGGAGTTCCTTCGTTAAGAGTGATACTCCATTTATCGCCTGTTTCACCTGAACCTTTGACAAAATCTATTACTTTACCAAGGCCTTTTACTCTTGTGCCCTTGTCTTTGTCGCCTTCTCTTTCATCTGCACGAGCATAAACACCAACAATTTCGCTTTCAACAACGTCTGTCTGGTCGTTTGCAGGAGTGTTATCACCTCGTGTGGTGTATGTTTTTATGCCCTCAAGCTCATGAACTTCAACAATTCTATGGGTATTGATAATATACTGACCCTGCTCAATTGTTCTGAAAGAAATAATGTCATCTTTTTTAAGCTCTTCTCCCTGATATTCTTTAATAAGAAGAAGGTCCCCTGTGTAGAAAACGGGCTCCATTGAATCTGACTGAACAGAGAATAATGAATAACCACCAACATTTGGTAAACCATTTTCTGATTTTGCCGATGTCAATGTAAGTGCAGTGAATATAACCGCAAAAACAAGTATTACTATAGTAACTATGTCGCCTACGGTTTCTATTATTTTATTTGTCTTTTTTTCTTCCGCCATATCAAGGCCCACCTTTGCTTTCAAAATTTTATATTACATATATATATGAAAAGATTGCTCTTTTGTTTTCGAATTTAATGGAATCTATATTAATTTATATTTTATAAAAATTATTGTAGGTTTTAAAAGAGGAAACACACACCGGGCAGGGCGGTTAACCCCGCCCGGCTATGTTTTTAAGTTTTAAGCTGTTTCAAAAGCCGATATTGAAACGATTTTTAAAGAGCTATGTTTATAACTCTAAAGATGAACAATCACTAAAATAGAATTGATTCAAATTATGCATTAGGTTCTGCTGCCACAGGAGCTTCTTTTACGATTTTGAGCAGCATGCTGAAATTAATAGTTTCGCCTGTAGGACTGAATTTAAGCATTGCACAGTCTGCGTCGTTACCTTCAAGCCAGAGGAATGCGATGAACTTCATGGGTTGCTCTGTTGATGTACCTTCTGGAAGTGTAAAATGAATACCTTCAGTTTCTGTACCCATCGTTGCAATTTCATTGATTGTTGTGCCACCGTCTGATACATAAGCGCTTCCTTCTGTTTTGTCTGCAACTTCACCAACAGATGAAATACCTACGAACTCGTTGTTATTATTAGGTGCAGCTGCAACTGCTTCTGTGTATTTGCCTTGAACAACTGCGTTACCGTCGTCGTTAGCGGGAACAAGAGCAAATTTCAAACAATTTGCAGAGTTATTACCCATAACATTGAAAGTGATTTCAGCTGCAACAACTGCACCGGCAGGACCTGTTACCCAGAAGGGAACAGCTACAAACTTACCGTCTTCACCAGCGATAGGAGCTTCATCTTCTTTTTTAAGATTACCGTCTTCAAAGATAGCTGATATCCAAGTATTACCATCTGCTGTTGATACAGGATCGAACACCTTAGGAATACCAGTGCCCCAATCATCTCTAACAGCCTCAGTATTATTTTCGAAGCTTACTCCTGTGCTCCAGTTGTCACCCTTATCAACGCTAACAAGAAGACCTGTTGACACTTTAACACTAGTTTGAAGGTTTTGTACAGTTACTTGTTTTGATGATGAGAACCATGCGTATGTAGCTGATGTAAGAACGATTGCTGAAACAACGAGCATTGCGATTGATGAGAGCAACGCACTTTTTTTCATTGTCTTTTTCATGAATATTACCTCCATAAAAATTTTTTGAAAGTTTAACTTTCATTTTTTAAAATTTATATCCAAATATGTGTTGATTGATTTTAAGGGGAGAAAAGTTACTTAAGGAACTTGCTTAATTTAAGAAAGTGGTTTGTTCACTTTTTCCTAAACAAGCTCCTCGTTTTCGGCTTCTTTGTCTATGATATGGAAATTCATAGACAGCTTAACCTCTCCTCCCATAATATCATCAACACATTCAGGATCCCATCCTTCAAGCCAGATGACAACAGTGTATTTGTCAACCGAGCCTGTTTTGAAATTGGTTACGTTTCTGTCCATAACCTTATTGTCTTTAGGAAAGAACTTGTCGATACCGAAAGTTGCATATTCGTCTTTTTCAGTACCTTTGACAGGTCTTTTACCGTAAGTTATTGCTTCGCCGTTTCTGTAAACTTTAACTCTGAGCGCTTCGTCAGCATTAAGGTCTACTGAAAGGACATCTATTGAAACATTATAGTCTGCATCTTCTCTACCTACGTTTTTAAGATAGAAAGTATATGCTATGTAGTCGATTTCGCCATCACCGTTTGCGTCACCGTTGTGGCTGCCTGAGTGGTTTGCACTGTCAATATCTTCAGGCATCCATTCCTCAGTAATGTTATCCATGTTTTCAACAGCCTGACCGCGGATTAAAACGCCTGATTCATAGTTACTGTCGGCATTTGGTTTTCCGCCGGGGCCTGTGCCACCATCTGCCCATGCGCCTAAGCCGTAAGCTTCCTCGTAACTTTCACAGAGTGTGATACCGTATTTTTCAATTGCATCAGGGTCAAGGTTTACAGTGAATCGACCTGCCTGGTTTGCGTAAGTTACACATCCGAAGAAAATTGCAAGGAATAAAAGCAATAACACAAGGATGATAACAACAATCCGCAAGAGCAATTTGTTTTTTCTGACTTTTTTTGCTGATGTGCGTACACCATACTTTTCCATTTCGGGATTGTAATCGTAAGGGTCATACTGCACATTTTGTTTTTTTGCCAAAATATCCAACTCCTTTCATAAGGATAGCCATAATCACAGAGTGATTTCTTTTTCTTTTATAAAATCGCCATAAAGAGGTCCTGACATTCTGTCAACGCCCATGGTTTTGAGAAGCTCGGCTCTTTCCTGAGTTTCAACTCCGCCGACCATAACTTTGGTTTCGATTTTCTTAACAAAATCTATAATACCCTGGAGCATATTCTGCTGACGCTCGTTAATTTCGATATCCCTTGTAAGAGAAGCGTCGATGCCGATATAGTCAACTTCATACTGACCGAGATTTGAAAGCGATGAATATTCAACGCCGAAATCGTCAATTGCTACGCTGAAACCTTCTTTACGTAATTCGCTGATGTTTTTGGTAATTATATCCTGATCTGCCTGAAGAATATGGTCTGTAATCCAGAAACAGAATTTATCGTGCTCAATTTCTTTCTTATCAGCAATGTTAAGCATCGATTTAACAAAATTCTTTTTATTAAGATGTTTGAGTGATGTCCAGAGAATAACGCTGTTAATTCCCACATCTCTCTCTTCTGCCCTGAGCATAACATCGCAGGCTTCTTCAATCGCCCATTTGCCGATTTCGGCAATCTGATTTGATTTTTCAGCCACAGGTATGTAAGTTTCGGGCTGAATGATGCCTACCTTATGGTCAATAAGCTGAACACGTGTGTAATAATCAACCGCCATGTTAAGACCAACGTCAAACACAGGTTTGAACAACATCTCCATTGTTCTTGCTCTGGGAACTTTTATAGTTTCTTTCTTTTCTTCAGCCATAATAGCACTCTCCGTATTGCAGGATTTCAGTTGTGTCAGCAGGAGTTAATTTTCTCTTAAAGAAATTACAAGAGGGCATACTCCCACTAACTCTATTCTATCCATTGTATTGTATCACTTTTTGTCAAGATTGTCAAGGAAAAACGGATATTAACTTCATACTTTTTTAACAATTTTAACAGCAGATTTTTTTACACTTCTTTTAATAATTATTAATGAATTTTTCTGCATATTAAAAACAAAAAACAGCAGATATTTTTCCAAGAAAATACCTGCCGTTTTTTTGAATTTTCTGTAAATTATTTTGACGTATATTTCATATCGTTCTGCTTGCGAATTTCTTCCATAATTCTGCTGACTTCAAGTGAAAATTCTGCACATTTTTTATATTCGTCAAAGCACTCGTCATAGTCGCGTATAAACCTGAAAAAGTCTTTCGCTTCATAACTCATGACCTCTTCTTTTTCAGTGTCTTCAGCGATTTTTTCCACTTCGCCATCGTTGGAAATCAGGCTGATGTTAACAAGCTTACTTATTGATTCTACTACGATTGTGCCCTTATCGCCGTAAATTTCAGTGCCTGTGCGTGACTGTCCTACCTTGGAATAAGTCAGCGTAATCTGTTTGTCAGAATAGTGAAAAACTGCTGTGCCGAGAGCATCTGCGCCTGTGTCAAGTTTAAGAGAAGTTGATGTGATTTTTTCAGGTTTTCCGAAAAAATACAAGGCAAAATATATGTTGTAAATTCCTAAATCCATAAGGCATCCCGTTGCCATTTCGGGGTTGAAAATGTTGGGATTTTCGCCCCTTAAAAGTGCAGGATATTTTGAAGAAAGCTGTGAAAAATCCACCCTTGCAGAGAAGATTTTTCCGATGCGTTTTATTGCATTTTCAATGAGAAATCTGTTGGGAAAATGCATCATCATTATGGCTTCCGTATAGACGAGTTTTTTGCTGTTTGCAAGGGCAAAAAGTTCTTCAAATTCCTGAGGATTTACAGTAATCGGTTTTTCGCAGATTACGTGTTTTCCATGCTCCAAAAACAGCTTGCTCTGGCTGTAGTGAAAGGCGTTTGGAGATGCAATATATACAGCATCAATTTCCTTATCAGAAGCCATTTCTTCAAGGCTTGTAAACACCTTTTGGGCACCTGTTTTCTGTGCAAATTCTTCACCTTTTTCACGTGTTCTCGAGTAGATTGCAAAGGGCGAAATCCCCTCTGCGATTTTAACTCCGTCAGCGAAGGCTTTTGCAATCCAGCCTGTGCCGATTATTGCGTATTTCATTGTACCGCACCTTTCTCCTGATTAGTTGGTATAAAACAATTCCGAATAAGATTTTCACCACAGAATGACATGTTTGGAAATGTTAGCGATAAACTATAATTTATCGTTATGTCTAAAACGTTATTGTAGGGCGGGGGCTTGCTCCCGCCGTTTGTTATTTTGCGTAAGATTTGGCGGCAGGATCAAGACCCTGCCCTACGAGTGTTAAAATTAATTGTGCGATAAATTATAAAATAAAAAACCGGATATGGGCATCATACTCGCAAATTATTATAAAACTCACATCAGTGATAGCTGAAAATTATAATTTACCGTCGCATTAAGAAGCAACTCCCCTTGCATTTTCAAGGGGAGGCAAAAATCAACTGAAATTCTTATTAAAGAACTACTTCTCTGCCTGTTTCTGCTGATTTGTAAATTGCGCAGAGAATCTTAATCATATCAACGCCCTGCTGAGGTTTGAAGCAAGCATCTGCGCCCTTTGTGAGCACATCAAGGTAATGAACAAGGTTGTTGTGATGACCTTTGCTTTCAAGGTTTCCTGCAGGTTTGATGTCGAGAAGCTGGCCTGCTTCTTCAGTGAAGATTTCAACATCGTCATTTTCCCATTTAAGGCCTGCTTTTGTACCACGAAGTTCAACAAAACGGCGTTCTCTCTTGATATTTGATGCCCAGCTGAATTCAATCTGAAGCACTGCACCGTTGTCAAATCTGATCATACCCATTGCAAGGTCTTCAACGTCGAATGTGCCCTCTGAATTCTTATCGCCGAAATCAGAGTTTACAGAGTCGCTTGTATCGTTGTCTGCAAATTTGCAGAATGTGTTTGCACTTACTGAAACAGGTGTGGGGTTGCCCATAAGCCAGATAGCAAGGTCAATCATATGTACGCCAAGGTCGATAAGAGGACCGCCGCCTGACTGTGCTTTTGTTGTAAACCAACCGCCTTTGCCGGGAATACCGCGTCTTCTCTGCCAACCGCAACGGCCTGCATAAACTTCGCCCATTTTGCCTGCATCAATATATTTTTTAGCATACTGAGAAGCAGCCACAAAACGGTTATTTCTCATAACCATAAGGATTTTGCCTGCTTCGTCTGCTGCTTTCTGCATTTTAAGAACTTCTGTAACGTCAATAGCATCAGGCTTTTCGCAGAAAACGTGTTTGCCCGCTTTGAAAGCATCAACTGCAATAATTGAATGAAGGTAGTTAGGTGTGCAGATGTCAACTGAATCAATAGTTTCATCTTTAAGAAGTTCTTTGTAATCTGTGTAAACTTTTGCTTCAGGGAAATATTCGTCTTTTAAAAACTGTGCGCGTTCTTCAATAATATCGCACACACCTACAATTTCAACTCTTTCATCTTTAAGATATGTGGGCACATGAGCACCTTTACAGATACCGCCGTTACCGATAATACCGATTCTTACTTTTTTCATAATTTATCAACCCTTTCAGTTGTTTTCAAGTCTTTTCTTTTCAAGTGAAGCATAATGGGGGCAATCAAGTTTTTCAACTATTACCTGCGGAGCAGCCCATTTAACTGCATTTGTGATAATTTTCTGCACATCAGCGTTGTGATAGCTTGGGTTTGTTTCATGGCCGGGCTGGAAATAGAAAACTTTGCCCAGACCTTTATACCATGTGCAACCTGAACGGAAAACTTCGCCCCCTGCAAACCAGCCGAGGAATACAAGTTCATCAGGCTGAGGGATATCGAATCTTTCACCGTACATTTCTTCGCTTTCAAGCTCGATATATTCGCTCACACCCTTTGCGATAGGATGCTGAGGAAGAACTGTCCACAATCTTTCTCTGTCGTTATCTCGCCATTTGAGAGTACAGCTTGTGCCCATTGTAAGGCGGAAAGGCTTTGACATATGAGCAGAATGCAGGAAAATTATACCCATTCCGCGAAGAACTCTTTCGTGAACTTTTTTTGCAAGTTCATCAGGCACATCATCGTGCTTTGCGTGACCCCACCAGAGAAGAACGTCTGTATCTTCAAGAAGTTCATCAGGAAGCCCGCAATCAGGCTGGTCGAGAGTTGCTGTTCTTACAAGCAATTCCTCATCTGTTTTAAGAAAAGATGCAATCACATTGTGCATACCGCCCGGATACATCGCCATGGTGGCTTCGTCTGTTCTGTCGTGATAATTTTCGTGCCATACTGTTACTTTTATCATTTAACAACACTCCTTTTGTGCGTTATTCTTGTTAATTCTACCACATCGGAATATGTTTTTCAATAAGTTTTGTAATATTCTGCCAAAAAATATATATAACAAAGAAACGTCCGCGTAAAAAAGATTTGACGTAATGATACGTGGTTGAGTTAACACAAATTATAATTTTCAGCTATCACTGATGTTGGTTTTATGATAATTTGCAAGCACGATGCCCATAACTGGTTTTTCAAATTATAATTTACATGGTTATTTAAATTAAATATCGTAGGGAACGGCGGTTTCCTACGTTCCGCAAATATACGCACAAATTGGCGGTTTGTCGGCAAGCGCCAAACCCTACAATGATAAAATTAATTGCACGATAAATTATAATTCATCTGTATATTTTAATATTATTCCGTAGGGGTCGATGCCCACATCGACCCGTCAGATTTTGTGTGAATTTATTCGGGCGGATGTGGGCATCCGCCCCTACGATGCTGTTTTTAACATCCCGATAAATTATGATTTATCGGGATGTTAATTCGGCTTCTCCTTGAGGAGAAGCTGTCACCGCAAGGTGACTGATGAGGTGTAGAAAACGCAGTTTTCGTATTTTTACTTTGGTTTACTTAAATTCTTACCTTTCCACCTCATCCGAGTTTTGCGTTGCAAAAACCACCTTCCCCTCGAGGGGAAGGCTTGGCAGACATTTCGACAAATTACAATTTATTATATGTAATTTTTCCAAAACGAAGCCCTGCAAATAAAAATCTGCAGGGTGCATTTTTACATATTTCCCAGATAATTGCCGAAGTTTTTTATCGCCTTTTCAGCACTCTTTTTCATATCTGTCATTGTTGTACGTTCAGACATCATTGTGCTGCCGATAAGTGTGGCTGCACTGCCTATTGCCATGGCAACGCCAAGACCTGTCATAACACTTTTTGTGCTTGTTTTTTTCACGTAAAACCCTCCTCTTAATCATATTTGTCCCGGGACAAATATAGTTTTCGTACCGATTTTATAAAAATGTGAAGAAAATATTGAAAAATCAATATGAAAAATGGTATAATACTTACTTGAAAGGGAGCGAAGCAAAATGCCTTCTTTAAATATTGTGCTCGTAGAGCCTGAAATCCCGCAGAATACGGGAAACATTGCAAGAACCTGTGCCGCAACAGGTGCAAGGCTTCATATCATTGAACCGATGGGATTCAGGATTGATGACAAAAAATTAAAACGTGCAGGGCTTGATTACTGGCACCTGCTTGACATAACATATTACAAGAATTTAGACGATTTTTATGAAAAAAATGACGGCGAATATTTTTATTTTTCAACAAAGGCACGTCATATTTATTCTGACATAAAATATCCTGAAAATACGTATTTGTTTTTTGGAAAAGAAACAAAAGGTCTTCCTGAGGAGCTTCTTTTCAAAAACCCTGACAGATGTGTGAGAATGCCCATGATAAACTCATCTTACGCACGCAGCCTTAATTTATCAAACTGCGTTTGCGTTGGTGCTTTTGAGGTACTCAGACAATGGGGTTTTCCCGAACTTCTCTGCGAAGGCAAACTTACAAAATTTGATTGGTAAACGGAGGACGTTTTGTGAATTGGTTATGGCACGGCAATGCTGACGTTGTTTTCAGAACGTATGATGAACGAAAAAAATTCAGAAGAAAAAAAGCCGCCCTGATTTTTGTGATTTCAGGTGTTGCGGTTATTCTGCTGACTTTATTTTTCCTGTTTCTCTCTGTAGGCTTTGATGTTGACCGCATAATCAACGATAACGGCGGTATTACAATCAACGAAGAAGAATCAGGTCTGCTTTCCCCAAAAGAAGTTACGGGGCAGAAAAATATTCTTATGTACTGCACTGACGACAGTGACGAAAAAATCACTTTTCTCTGCGCTGTCAGATTCAATATGGATTCAAAGCAGATAAAGGTTTTTCCCATATCTGCTACTGAAAAAATTCTACCGTTAAACTCAAAAAATGTAAACGCCACTTCCTGCTACAACCACGCAGGTGTTCTGCAGCTTGTTGAATCTGTTGAAAAATACACAGGCGTTGAATTTGACAAATATATCGGCTGCAAAGAAGGCAGCATCGAAGGAATTGTTGCCAATTTCGATGAACTGAAGTTTAATTTCCCTGATGATATGACTTTTGAGAAAGATTCCGACTCAATCACTTTCCAATCAGGAAGTCAGACCATCAGTGACGATGCTATCTACAAAATTCTGACATATTCTGCAGACGGTAACACAACCGCCTTGCGTGCAACTCTTGTAATTTCAATGTTTACCCAGTATTTCAACGAAGCAAACATTGAAAACAGAGATAACATTTATGCAAATATTATCAGCCAGGTTTACAGCGATATTTCTTATATAGACTTTGTTTCTTACAAAGATTACCTTGTTGTTCTGGCAAGTGACCAGGTTGAAAAGCAGTATTCTGCCGTTTCAACCGTAGAGGAGTTTACAAGTTAAATCATGAAAACAGCTAAAAAAATCCTATTTTCATTTGCAATTCTGATTTTCGGCGTAGGTGCTGGCATTCTCATATGGGTTTTCGCCTTTAACGGTGCCGACAAGTTTCAGGCTTTTTCAGATTTTCCTGAAAAACCGCAGGGCAATTACGATGGGTTTTACTATGAAAGCCTCAATGATGACGAAAAAATTGCATATGAACTGATTATGGCCGAAATTGTGAATTTCCCTGAAAAAATTCACGTTCCGAGCCTTGATGAAAAAGAACTTTCAAACGTTTTTGACGCCCTTCACTATGATAATCCGAACTTCTTCTTCCTTGGAGATAACTGCGTTTTTGAATCATCATCTTTCGGCACAAACTATTTCGTGCCTGAATACGCAATGAGCCCCAAAGTGTATAACCGGAAAATGGAAGAATTAGAAGATGTCAAGGATGAGATTCTGGAAAACACAGCCCACCTTACTGATGACTACGACAAGGAATTGTATGTACACGATTACATCATAGACAATTGTCAGTATGTCGACAAAGTAGGCGGCTCATATTCTTCAAGCTACGGCTGTCTTGTAGACGGCTATGCATCCTGCGAAGGCTATGCAAAAGCCATGAAATACCTTTTTGACGAAACAGGCATTGAAAACTACATTGCTTTCGGCACAACTGAAGCAGACAACGGACAGAATGACGGTCATGCATGGAATATTGTGCAGATAAATTCCGCTTTCTACCACGTTGATTCCACGTGGAATGACCCTGTTGATTCCGATGTTGAAAACAGATATGCTTATTTCAATGTAAACGATGAGGAAATTTCCAAAACTCACACTGTTGACAAGCGTTTTTTTGGTGTATGCACAGCAACTGAAGAAAATTATTATGTCAGAAATTCGCTGATTTTTTCAGAATACAACGATGATACGCGAAACGCCATCACATCTGAATTTGCACGTCAGTTAATGCTTGAAAATTCCACCTTGTCATTCAAGGTAACAGACGGAAAGGCTCTCAATGACATGATTGAAAACCTTTTTGAATTAAACAGCGTTTACACCATACTTTTCTCGGCAAATTCCATTGCAAACAAGCAGATTTCACAGCAGGATATTTCCTATGCGATAGACGATACTCACCTGATTGTAATCATTTCAGACTTTATATAACAGAAATAAAGGAGGTTTAAGTATGTTGGCATCACAGCAGTCCAGACTCCAAAGAGCATCTTTCCCTGAAGAAGTGGGCGTTGACTCTGCGGTATTGCAGAATTTCTTTGATGACCTGAAAGAAAGCGGATACGGCTTCAAAAACATTATGATAGGTCGCCACGGAAAAATTGTTGCTGAATGCACAAAATACCCATATCCTCAGCATATGCCCCACACAATGTTTTCCATGTCAAAGCCTGTTACTGCAATTGCAATAGGCTTTGCCGTGCACGAAGGTCTTCTTCGCCTTGACACAACACTCGGCCAGCTTTTCGGCGATACTTACAGCGAAAAAACGCTCAGAAAAGTCAAGGATATCACTGTCAGACACCTTCTTACAATGACTGCGGGGATTTTTCCCAGCGTTATAGAAAACAAAGAAAAAGGCGAATGGCTGGAAAACTTTTTCAAATCGCATCGTGCTGCAAAGCCTGATAAAAGATTTAAATATATCAGCGAAAACACCTATGTTTTAGGCAGAATGCTCGCCAAAGTTTCAGGGCAGACAATTTCAGAATATCTTCGCCCACGCCTTTTTGAACCACTCGGAATTGATTTCACCTTCTGGGAAAAAGACAAGCTTGGTTTTGATGGCGGCGGATGGGGCTTGTATCTTACAATCGAAGATATGGCAAAGCTTTCCCAGTGCCTTCTGCAGAACGGTGAATTCAACGGCATTCAGGTTATTCCCGCTGAATGGGTAAAAGAAATGACAACTCCCCACAGACACGATATGTACGGCCTTGATTCGCAGAATCTTGGTTACGGATATAACGTATGGTGTGGCAGAGAAGACGGATATTACCGCCTTGAAGGATTTTATTCACAGTTTGCATTCCTTTATCCCAGAGAAAATGCTTTCTTCGTTATCACCTGCGGTGATATCACACACAAAACGGTATATGACCTTGTGGATAAGCATTTTCCCGGTGCATTCAAAGATAACCTCACTCCCCCGTCAGAAGAAGTTACGGAAAAGCTCAGGGAAACCATCAACAGCTTTTCATATAACATTCTGCCCGTTGCCCCTCGTAACTTTGAAATAGAAAAAGCAGTTTCAGGCAATACATACAGAACTTTCCCCAATAAAAACAACACAATGCTGCCTATTTCTGCAGTGTTTATGCTTGCATCAAAGCCCTCATATTTAAACAACATAAAGTTTGCTTTCAACGAAAAATACGGCGAACTTTTCTGGGAAGAAAAAAATGCAGGCGAAAACAAAATCTGCATAAATTTTGACGGCACAAGACGTATGAGCAAGGTTATGTTCGGAGATATGCCTGTGCATATACTTGCTTACGGTGCATGGCAGCCTGATTCAACCCTTAAAGTGCAGATGTTTTTTATAGAAATTCCCGAAGTCAGAACATGGGTTGTCAGGTTCGGCAAAAACAAAATAAATGTCAGAAGCTCATTGTGGCCCAATCTCTACAAAATGCTCGACAATAAGTACCGCTTTGAAGGTTTCAGGACAAACGTAGTGCTTGACACAGTTGCAAAACTTGCCAACTCAGTAGGCAACCTGATTTTTGTTCCCCCTCGTTTCAGCGGAAGACTTACAGATAAAAAATAAAATCAAAAAAAACAACAACTCCCCTTGTATTTTCAAGGGGAGTTTTCAACTATCACTGCTGTAAGATTTATAATAATTTGTCAGTGCATTGCCCATAGTTGGTTTTTCAAATTAATTGCACTATAAATTATAATTCATCTGTATATTTTAATATTATTCCGTAGGGGTCGATGCCTACATCGACCCGTCAGATTTTATGTGAATTTATTCGGGCGGATGTGGGCATCCGCCCCTACGATGCTGATTTTAATACCGCGGTAAATTATAATTTATATGCATATTACGGCTACAGTCTCCCCTTAAAAACGTAAGGGGAGATGTCATTTTCGTATGGAAATGACAGAGGGGATTTTTCGTTGAAAATTATAATTTATCAATACATTTGCGGTTGTATCGCAGGGGATACCGTTGATATCATTATAAATCAGCATCGCAGACCCGAAATTTTACACTTTGCATTTTGCATTCTGCACTTTATATTATCCGTTATCACAGTCGTCCTGTGGGCGTCTGTTTTCATCTTTATATATATACCACAAAAAAATACCCATATATTTGCAAAAAACTTGATGTTTTACTCTTGAAAAAATTGCAGTTTTCTGCGATAATGTATAGTAACTATAATAGCATCATTATAATGGGAGAGATTACCTTTGACTGATAACATCAAACTTGCAGAACTCCTTTTCGGAGATGTGACACAAACACCGGAAGATTTGGAAAAAAGATTCCCTCAGAGAAACCTTAAAGAAGGCGTAAGGGTTACAAGACTTGCCCCCAGCCCCACAGGATTTCTCCATTTCGGCAATCTGTTTACAGGAACAATTGCATATAAAACAGCTAAAACAACTGACGGTATTTTCTATGTAAGAGTTGAAGATACTGACCAGAAAAGAAAAATTGAAGGTGCAATCGAAGTTATGCTCGGCGGCCTCAAGGCTTTCGATGTAATTGCAGACGAAGGCGTTGTTGACGAAGGCGTTGAAAAGGGCGATTACGGCCCTTACTACCAGAGCCACAGAAAAGAAATTTATCACACAGTTGCAAAATATCTTGTTGAGCAAGGCATGGCTTACCCCTGCTTCTGCACAGAAGATGAACTCAATGACCTTCGTGAAAAACAGGAATCAGAAAAATGTGACAATAAAGGTTATTACGGCAAATGGGCAAAATGCCGCGACCTGACTTTTGAACAACAGAAAGCACTTATCGAAGAAGGCAGAACTTATACTCTCCGCCTTCGTTCTCCCGGCAGTGAAGATAAAAGAATAACTTTTGACGATATGATCAAGGGCAAAATTGAAATGCCTGAAAACATTCAGGATGTTGTGCTTCTCAAAACTGACGGCATTCCCACATACCACTTTGCTCATGCAGTAGATGACCATTTTATGAGAACTACTCATGTTATCAGAGGCGATGAATGGATTTCATCTGTCCCCCTGCACATTCAGCTTTTCAAAGTTTGTGGCTATAAAGTGCCCAAATACGCTCATGTAGCACCTATTATGAAAGAAGAAAACGGCGGCAAGAGAAAGCTTTCAAAACGTAAAGACCCTGAAGCAGCAGTTACATTCTATCAGGAAAAGGGTTATCCGAAAGAAAGCGTAAATGAATATATTATGACTCTCGCAAACTCAAACTTTGAGGACTGGAGAAAAACAAACAAAGACGCTGATATTTCAGCATTCCCCTTCAACCTTAAAAAGATGAGCGTTTCAGGTGCACTGTTTGATATGGTGAAGCTCAACGACGTTTCAAAGAATATCATTTCTCTCATGAAAGCAGAAAAAGTTTACGCTTACGCTGCAGAATGGGCTGAAAAATACGATAAGGAATTTTTCGAGATATTCACAAAAGATGCTGCTTACGGCACTGCAATACTTAATATCGACAGAGAAACTCCCAAACCGAGAAAAGACATCACCTGCTTTGATGAAGTCAAGGATTATGTAAGCTATTTCTACGATGAAATTTATACTCCTGACTACACAATGCCTGAAAATATTTCAAAAGAAGATGCAAAAAATATCCTTGAAACTTACAAAAACGCATATAATCAATCAGACGATAAAGATATGTGGTTTGCAAGAATCAAAGATATGTGCGAGGGCTTAGGCTTTACTCCCAATGTTAAAGAGTATAAGAAAAATCCCGAAGCTTTCAAAGGCCACGTAGGCGATGTTTCAACTGTAATCAGAATTGCAATGACATCAAGGAAAAACACACCTGACCTTTACTCAATTATGCAGCTTTTAGGTGAAGAAAGAGTAATGGAAAGAATAGATAACTGTATCAACAGCCTGTAATGAAAGGACTTGAATAAAATGGCAGAAATTATTGAAGAAAACAAATCAGTTGCCCCTTCAAACTTTATCCATGATTTTATCGATAAAGACCTTGAAGACGGCGTTTATTCACGCGTGCAGACACGTTTCCCCCCTGAACCCAACGGATATCTCCATATCGGTCACGCAAAAGCTATCTGCATAAACTTTGCAACTGCAAAAAAATATAACGGCATCTGCAATCTCCGCCTTGATGACACAAACCCCAGCAAGGAAGATATGGAATATGTTGATGCTATCAAAGAAGATATCGAATGGCTCGGTTTCAAATGGAACGATTGCTTCTATGCATCAAGCTATTTTGATTTCATCTATGAATGTGCAGTAAAGCTTATCGAAATGGGTAAAGCATTCGTCTGCGACCTTACAGCAGATGAAATGCGTGAATACAGAGGCACTCTTACTGAGCCCGGCAAAGAAAGCCCCTACAGAAACCGTTCAATTGAAGAAAACCTTGATTTGTTCAGGAGAATGACAGCAGGCGAATTCCCCGATGGTGCAAGAGTTCTCCGTGCAAAAATTGACATGGCTTCTCCTAACATCAATATGCGTGACCCTGTTATTTACAGAATTGCTCACGTTTCACATCATCAGACAGGTGACAAATGGTGCGTATATCCCATGTACGACTTTGCTCATCCCCTTTCAGACGCAGCAGAAAAAGTTACACACTCACTCTGCTCACTTGAATTTGAAAACCACAGACCTCTCTATGATTGGTTCCTGAAAGAATTAGGTCTTGAAGAAGCACCCAGACAGATTGAATTTGCAAGACTTAACCTTAACTATTCACTTACAAGTAAAAGAAAATGCCTTGCTCTTGTAAACGAAGGCATTGTAAGCGGTTGGAATGACCCCCGTATGGCTACTCTCAGCGGTATGAGAAGACGTGGTTATCCTGCAGAAGCAATCCGCGATTTCTGCAGTAAAATCGGCGTTTCAAAGGCTTACAGCGTTGTTGACTACGGTCTGCTTGAATCTTGCGTAAGAGACAACCTCAACCAGAATGCTCCCAGAGCAATGGCAGTGCTCCGTCCTCTTAAAGTTGTTATCGACAACTATCCTGAAGGACAGACAGAAATCATCGAGGTTGAAAACAATCCTGATAAACCTGAACTCGGCAAAAGACAGGTTACTTTCTCAAGAAACCTTTATGTTGAACAGGACGACTTTATGATTGAGCCTGTGAAGAAATATTTCCGTCTCTTCCCCGGCAACGAAGTTCGTCTTAAGAGTGCTTATTTCATCACTTGCAACAGCTATGAAACAGACGAAGACGGCAATGTTACATGTCTTCACTGCACTTATGACCCCGAAAGCCGCGGCGGCGAATCTCCTGACGGCAGAAAGGTCAAAGGTACACTTCATTGGGTAAGTGCTGATGACTGCGTCAAAGCAGAAGTACGCCTTTATGACAGACTTTTCAATGCAGAAAATCCCTCTGACGAATCAAAGGGAAGCTTCAAAGATAATCTTAATCCCGAAAGCCTTGTTGTTCTTACAGACAGCGTTCTTGAAGGCGGTCTTAAAGATATCAAGGAAGGCGATACTTTCCAGTTTATGCGTCAGGGCTATTTCTGTGTAGATAAAGACAGCACTCCTGACAAAATTGTAATCAACAGAACTGTAGGACTTAACTCCTCATGGAAACCTGCAAAATAAATTTTCAAGGTAGGTTATATTTATGAAAATTCTCGACAGAGTAGTAAGTGCCCTTGCATCTCTCGGCGTAATTGTGCTTGCATTTTTCGCACCGATAGTTCATTGGCTTTATGAGCTTCCCCCATGGCAGCTTATTACAGGCATTATCGGCGGTCAACCCAACGATAAAGGTCTTACTGCAGACGATGTGAGCATTTACGATATTTTAACATTATTCAAAGACTTCGGCATCGATATCAAAACAATTTTCGCAGGCGGAGAAGAGCCTAACCCTAACCTTGACATCTTTGTTCCCCTTGTGAAACCCGTTGTTATTTTCTTTGCACTTACACTTGTTATTGCTCTTGCAGCAGCAATTGTGTCAATCGTATCAAACGCAAAGAAAACACAGATGGCTTTAGGTGCAGCAGGCATTATTTCCCTGATTCTTCTCAAATCAAGCTTTGATAAGCTTGTGGCACCGATTGTTTCAGGTCAGGTGTCTGTAGCAGGTCTTTTCAACATTTCCTGGCTTAGTATGATTGTAAAAATCGACACAATAACCCTTTCAGGCGGATGGGTTTATATGATAATGATGTTTGCATTCCTTATTTTGTGGAGTCTGTCTTACATCCTTACTTCAGATGAGAAAAAACAAGATAAGAAAAAGCAACGTCCCATAAAGTCAAAATAACAAAATATTCAGGTAAAAAGTATGAGATACGAAAATATTAAATGTCCTCACTGCGACAGAGTTTTTACTGAAGAGGACGATATTGTGGTCTGCCCCCAATGTGCAACACCACATCACAGAGAATGCTATATTGAGCTTGGAAAATGTGCCAATGAACACTTGCACAGCGAAGGCTTCATATGGCAGAAAACTGAAGAAACAGCAAAACCCACAGAAACATCTAAACAAACTTCCTGGGAAGGACAACTTGAAGGAGATGAAGCGGAAAACAATTCTGATTTCATCAAATGTCCTGAATGCGGCACTAAAAACAAAAAGAATGCACTTATCTGCTCAAACTGTGCAAATGTGCTCAACAGCGAAATCAGGCAACAATTTGAACCTCCCCGTGCAAGCAGCGTTTTCATCAACGGTCTGCCTGTTGATAACGAAGATTTTATCGACGAGGAAAAAACTGTTTCTGTGAAAGAATCAATCTGCTTTATCCAGAAAAGCAAAGAAAGCTATATCAAAACTTTCCTCGATGCAAAGGTGAGCAAAAGAAAGCCGAAATTCAATTTCTGGGCGTTTTTCTTTGGCGGATACTGGTTCCTTTTCAGAAAAATGTATAAACCCGGCTTCGCTCTTATCGGCATAAATTTTGCATTAAGCATCTTTTCTTCCGCTTTTATGGAAAAAGGCTTCAGCAAACTTCTGGAATTTTATGTAGCAAACGCAGAAGAAATTGCTTCAGGTGCAATAAGCACAGAAACTGCAAATCAGATTATAGCCCTTGCAAAGCAATGTATGCAAAGCGATATTTTTTCAACTGTTATGATTGTTGTGATTGGTGTTTTATCCTTTCTTTTAAGCATTTTTGCAGGATTTAAAGCTAACGAATTTTATCTTAATTTCATAAAAGACAGCGTTAAGAAAATAAGAACAATTACTCCCAATCAGGGCGCATATTACACTTACCTTTATGCAAAAGGCGGCGTAAGCTATGCAATGCCCATACTTGTTTCAGTTGCAATAAGCTATCTGACGGAAATTGTAGCTTCACTGCCGTTGATGTAGTTGTAAATGGAGGTGCTTACTTTGTCTTCCCCACTTGCTGATATGATAAGACCGCAGAAAATTGAAGATATGGTAGGCCAGCACCATCTGCTTGATAAAGGCAAGGCTCTGAGAAATATTCTCGACAGCGGCAATATTCCCAATCTGATTTTTTACGGTCCGTCAGGTGTAGGTAAAACCACGCTTGCCGAAATTATCGCAAAAAATACAAACCGCCGTTTCTGCAAATTAAACGGCACAAATGCTTCAATTTCTGATATCAAAGAAATCGTTGCAAGCCTTGATACTTTCCAGAGCCCTAACGGAGTTGTGCTGTATCTTGACGAAATTCAGTATTTTAACAAAAAACAGCAGCAATCGCTTCTTGAATACATCGAAAACGGTTCAATAACTCTGATTGCTTCAACAACAGAAAACCCCTATTTCTACGTTTATAACGCAATTTTAAGCCGTTCAACAGTGTTTGAATTCAAATCTGTTCAGGCGGATGATATTCAGGCTGCAGTAAAGCGTGCATATAAGCTTTACGAAGAATATTTAAAGGAAGAGCTTGACGTTGAAGAAGACGCGGTTAAATGGATTTCTTCAGGCTGTGGCGGCGATGTAAGAAAAGCCGTCAACACAGTTGAATTGAGCGTTCTTTCAACAAGAATTGCAGACGGCAAAAGAAAAATCACACTCGAATGCGTTAAAGAGCTTACGCAGAAAAGTGCCATGAAATATGACCGCGAGGGTGATGAGCATTACGATATTCTTTCTGCTTTCCAGAAATCTATGCGTGGCTCTGACCCTGATGCTGCACTTCACTATCTTGCAAGGCTCCTTGAAGCGGGCGATATGCCCTCTGCCTGCAGAAGACTTTTAGTCTGCGCCTGCGAAGATGTGGGGCTTGCATATCCTATGATAATCCCCATAGTAAAAGCAGCAGTTGATTCTGCCTTGATGGTAGGTCTTCCTGAAGCGAGAATTCCCCTTGCAGACGCTGTTGTACTTGTGGCAACAAGCCCCAAATCAAATTCAGCACACATTGCCTATGATATTGCTGCTGAAGATTTGCGTCAGGGTAATTCAGGACCTATACCAAGAACATTGCAGAATAAGCATTTTGACGGCGAAGATAACAACAATAAAGGGCAGTTTTACAAATACCCCCACGATTATCCTAACCGTTGGGTTTCACAGCAGTATCTTCCCGATGTGCTTAAAAACAAACAATATTATGTCCCAGGCGAAAATAAAAACGAGCAAGCCGCAAAAGAATATTGGGACAGAATAAAAGGTAAAAAATAAAAACAAACCCACATTGTCGTCAAAACAGACAATTGTGGGTTTCTTTTTTGGCGGAAGAGCAGTATAAGGGTGCGTAAGCGTACTGTTCGCTAAATTGGAATTTACTTACTGCAATACACCGCAATTGCTTCACAGATAAACGCAGCAGTACCATCAGCGTGCTTATCAATGTTGTTCGTAAAGCGCTCGTCCGCTACATACATCTGACCGAGACTTGCCAGTATTTCGTTTGTACAAAGATAGTAATTCTCGGTGATATGGTTCTGCAGGATTTTTACAAGGTTTTGTGCTTCAGTGGAATCAGGACTTTTGTCCTTTCTCATGCAGAGTGCGAACTCTGCCATAATATGGTCCATTCCCTCGGCAAGGGCATTCCACTTCTGCTTGGAGTAGTTCTTAGTCCGTTCAGCATGTTCCTTGTATGCATCCGTTTTGCCCCATTTTTCTCTGGCTTCAGCCTTATATTTTTCAAATTCGCTGTTATCGAATGCTGTCATAACATTTTCTCCTTTCACGGCACCGTCAATAGCAGAAATTAACCGCTCTAACCGCTCTTTTTTGAGTGTGAGAAGTTGTTTTTGCTCGTTCAGTGCCTTGCTTTTGTCATAATTCGGGGATGACAAAATCTCGCGAATAGTCTTTAAGGAAAAGTCAAGTTCACGGTAAAAGAGAATCTCTTGCATACGAAGAAAAGATTTTTCGTCGTAAAAGCGATAGCCTGTAGTTTTGTCAACAAAGGCTGGCATCAACAATCCTATTTCATCGTAATAATGCAGTGTGCGCACACTTACACCCGTAAAATCGGCAAATTCTTTAATCTGCATTTTCAATTTTATCACCTCACAACAAGAGCATACACTATGACGGAGCGTGAGAGTCAATACCCTTTTGAAAAAATATGGATTGATGTTCGAAAAACTCCCATTTTCGAACAGATTATATCACTTTTCTGCATACAAATCAATGCGAAACCTTGCATATCATCAAACCACAGTTTTACAGCCTTTGGCTGATGATATACCAAGCCTGCGGCTTGGATAAAAAAAGAAGCAACTTTTGGTAAACAAAAGTTACTTCTTTTTTTGAAGACTAACCCTAATTTTAATACAAATGCACCCCCTTTTGAGGTTAGGGGGTGCAAAATACGAAAATCGACTCTAAATTACTTGTTTTCTAACTTTTGGAGCCATTCTGTTGGTAAAACATAATCCTTGCCTTCAATAGAAACTGAATATGCTAAATCATTATATGAGGTTATATCCATTCTGACTACTATGTTAGATTCTTCCTCAAAGAATCCATAGATCACACCATAAACATAACAGTTTTCCAGCATTCCATCCGGTTTCTTAATTAGATCATATAAGCCTGCCTCGCGAGGATCCTTTTGTGAACGGACATCGGATAAGAACTCTGCAATTTCAGATGCTACGACGATTCCTTCATCACAAGTTGTGTGAGTTACATCGTTCTCCGTATTTCCTATACCGGAAACAAATTCAAATCGAATGCAATTATCTACAGCAAAGTCGAATGATGGCAACGAGGTCTTGCGGTAAATACTAAACCATTCGTTATCGGGAGCGTGTCTAATCAGGATGTTGTCATTATCGGCATCTTTGATAGCAAACATCCCTGTTTTATACGAAAGTCCCGAGTGCTGAGATGATTTTTCTTCTCCTTGTATGCTGCCGATAAAGTCCAAGTCACCCAAATAGTACAGTAATCCTTCGTTTGCCAAGAGGGTGTACTCAACTCCCGAATTACTAACAATGTTCCCATTCTCATTTTTTGTAAATGTATCTTCTTTTGTAGGAGAACAACCGCACAAAAGTATAAGTGTTACGACGATTAAACATAATACTTTTTTCATATCCTTACCTCCGTTCACTTATCTTTTTGATAATTATAGCATAGAAAAAGTTCATTTTCAATAATTTAACGATTGCCGCCTATAATTCAACGATTACCCCACAAAATCAACGATTATGCCTATATTTTAACGATTATCAATCTTTTAACGATTTGAACTCAGTGAAATATTTGCCTTGCGGCAAATGTGAAATAATTCACTTCGTGAATTGTGAAATTTAATGCTACGCATCAAGTGAAATGAAATAAATCCACTCACGCCCGCAGGCATTTCACATTGCGAAGCAATATTTCACACGCGAAGCGTATTTCACAAATCCCGCAAGGGATTTATTTCGTTGAAAAAGACCTATGCTATGTATCAAAGCATAGGTCTTTTTCTGGCGGAAGCGGCGAGATTCGAACTCGCGGGGGATTAATCCCTAACTGATTTCGAGTCAGCCCCGTTATGACCACTTCGATACGCTTCCGTATTAACTTTATGAGCGTACACAATTGTAACAAAAATCACACTTTATGTCAAGATAATTTTACTTGCAGATGTGATAAAGATGTGGTATAATTGCGTGGTTAAAAAAGATTGGATGTGATTTTTTGTACTATGGTCTTATAGTTGCTGCAGTTGTGATGTTTGGTCTGCAGTTTTTTATGAATCAGGACTATGAAAAGAAAAACGGCAGCGACCTGCCTGCTTCAATGGTGTTTATTTTCGGCTCAAGCTTTGCAGGATTTCTCGTTCTGCTTGCCATAAATAAATTCCAATTTGAATTTACATATTACACTCTTTTCATGGCGATTGTTACGGCACTTAATATGATTGCCTGCCTTTTCTGCAGTCTGAAATCCCTTGCAAGGATAAATCTTTCCCTTTATTCAATTTTTTCCATGCTGGGCGGTATGTTATTGCCGTTTTTTGCAGGAATAATTTTCTATAACGAAAAATTAACTCTTGCGAAAATCCTGTGTTTTATCGTTGTTACCCTTGCCCTTGCCGTTACTTTCCAGAAAGGGAAAAGCAACAAAGGCTTTATCTACTACGCAGGAATTTTTGTTTTCAACGGTATGTCAGGTGTGCTTTCAAAGATTTTTCAGGAAAGCACATATGAAAAAACAAGCGCTGCAGGTTATTCTGTTTTAAGTGCGCTGATGACAGTTGTTATTGCAGGAATATTTATTCTTTTCAACATCAGAAAGACAAAAATGCCTGCAAAAAACTCATATCTGAGCCTTGCAGGCAACGGAATACTTAACAAAATCGCAAACTTCCTTCTGCTGATTGCACTTGCCCATGTGCCTGCATCTGTGCAATATCCTATGGTAACAGGCGGAGTTATGATTGTGTCCACAATTCTCGGCTTCTTCACTCCCAACAAACCGGGTAAAAGAGAAATCATTTCCCTTGTTTTATCTTTTGTCGGCATAATGATGCTTGTGCTTGTGCCTGACATATGGTAAGAAGTTTTCTTAATAATTCTGAAACAAAAATACAACATTTTTTTAATTTCCTATTGACAAATTAATACATTATAATTATAATTTAATAAAATATTAAAATTTTGTTTAGATAGGGGTAATGAAAATGATTTGTCCAAGATGTTCTCGTCAGCTTCCTGATGGTTCAAAATTCTGCGATGGTTGCGGTTTTGCAATCCCCGCATCACAGCCTGCACAGCAGCCTGCTCCCAAACCGGCTCCTGCTCAGGGTTATCAGCAGCCTAACTTCGGCGGTGCTCCTCAGGCTCCCAACTACAACCAGGGTTATCAGCAGCCTAACTTCGGCGGTGCTCCTTTCTCACAGGGTCACATTTCAGAATTTACAGGTGGCGTGTTTGAAACATTCGTAGCAGTTCTTGCTGCCAGCCTTCTTATTACAATTTCTTGTGGTTTTGCAACTCCCTGGGCTATCACAAACCTTCTTAAATTCATCTTCGGTCATATGAAAATTGACGGAAAAAGACTTGTATTTGTTGGTAACGGTGCTGAATTCTTTGGTCAGTGGGTTATCTGGTCATTGCTTTCACTTATAACTTGCGGTATTTACGGTATCTTCTTCGTAACACCCAGATTGCTCAACTGGATTGCAAAGAATACTCATTTTTCAGACTAATTACATAAGCGGTACAGGCAACAACAGCCTGTACCGTACTTTTTTAGAGGTTTAAAATGGAAAAGAACAAAATTCCAGATACCCCAAAAGCCCGTCTTATGGCGCGAGTAAAAAGCGTGCTGATGGTTCTTATTTTCGGCATTCTTTATTACGGTTTTGTGAAACTCACAGGCTGGGGTATCCCCTGTTTTATAAATAAAATCTTCAACATCTACTGCCCCGGCTGCGGTATAACAAGAATGTTTGTTGCACTTATTCAGGGCGACCTGAAAGCCGCTGCAGGTTATAATCTGCTTGTACTTGTTTTTCTGATTCCTGCTCTGATTTTCGCCATAATCAGAACAATACGATATGTAAAAAAAGATGTTGTGGGCTATAACAAAATTGAAATGGCGGCGATTCTCTTTGCAACTGTATGCACAATAGTTTTCACAGTTATGAGAAATATGCCTGCTTTCAGTTTTCTCGCCCCGTAAATGCAAAAACGAAATTAAACAATGCCTCCCTCTATGCAAGGGAGGCATTGTTATTTTTTGTCTGCAACATATAAATTATAATTTATCGGGATGTTCGATTTAGTATTGTAGGGCTCGGCGTCCCCGACGAGCCTTGTAAAAATAATATATAAAACCAACGGCAACAACGTAGGGGAGCCGTTTCGGCTCCCTCGAAAATTTCATCAGATTTATGGCGGGACGGGAAACCCGTCCCCTACGATACAGCCACAAATATACGGATAAATTATAATTTACCGTGGTATTAAAATCAGCATCGTAGGGGCGGATGCCCACATCCGCCCGAATAAATCCACATAAAATCTGACGGGTCGATGTAGGCATCGACCCCTACGGAATAATATTAAAATATACAGATGAATTACAATTTATCGTGCAATTAATTTTAACATTGTAGGGTTTGGCGCTTGCCAACAAACCGCCAATTTACGTTTGCTTTTTGCGGAACGTCGGAAACCGCCGTTCCCTACGATATGAAAATTTACCATACAGCTAAATTATAATTTATATGCATATTATGGCTACAGGCTCCCCTTGAAAATGCAAGGGGAGCAGTCAGAATCTGTGATTCTGACTGAGGGGATTTTTCGTTGAAAATTATAATTTATATTTGAGTTACAATTTTGCAGGAGGTGTATGTAATAATGCTGAACGAAGAATATTTTTTGCATAAAAATATACACCTTCAAAAGCGTATGACTTTTGAGGTGCATATCGTTCATATGAATTTTTGGTTGTTTATTTAATCAGAAGGCAAAGGCCTATGGGTACAAAAATAGCAGGAACTAAATTCATCAGTTTTATTTTTGTTATTCCGAGAAGATTAAGTGAAAGTGCCACAATCAGCACTGAGCCTGCACAGGTCATTTCGCCGATTACATAGTTGCTTAAATACGGTGCAACAAATTGCGCCAGAAGCACGATTGAACCCTGAATTGCCAATACAGAACCTGCCGCGAGCATTACACCCCAGCCTAAAGTTGAAGCCAGGATAATTGACGAAATCAGGTCGAGTATAGCCTTTGTAAACTGCATTTCGTGGTTGCCTGAAAGGCCTGACTGAAGTGCACCTACAATTGTCATTGCACCTACGCAGAAAAGCAAAGTTGCACTTACAAACCCTTCTGCAATTCTGTTTTCTGAATTTTTAGTTCTGAACTTATTTTCAATTTTTGTGCCGAGATTGTTTAAATGTCTGTCAAGGTCGAGCAATGTACCGATTAATGTACCGATGACCATTGACAAAACAAGAACTAATGTGTTTTCGCCACTCATCATGCCGTCTATGCCGATGTATAAAACGGCAAGCGCAACGGCAGTCTGCATCATTTTTGCTATTCTTTCGGGCAGACTTTTTTTGAGAAGCACGCCCACAAGCGAACCTGCAATTACGGTGGCGACATTTACTGCTACGCCTAACATAACTTATTTTTCAAAGCATTTTACGAGAACAGCTTTCTGTGCATGAAGTCTGTTTTCTGCTTCGTCAAAAATTTCGTTTGCGTGTGCTTCAAGCACATCTGCTGTGATTTCTTCGCCTCTGTGTGCAGGCAGACAGTGCATAACCATTGCATCTTCCTTTGCAACTGCCATTAAATCTGCATTGATCTGATAGTTTTTGAAGATTTTCTTTCTTTCTTCTGCTTCGCCTTCCTGACCCATAGAAGCCCATACGTCAGTGTAAAGCACGTCAGCATCTTTTGCTGCCTCGTAAATATCATCTGTGCAAAGGAAATCGCCGTTTTCTTTTGCCCATTTCATAATTTCAGCATCGGGCTGATAATCCTTGGGACAACCGATAGCAACTGACATACCCATTTTAATACCGCCTACGATAAGTGAGTTTGCCATATTGTTGCCGTCGCCGATATAGCAGAGCTTACGGCCTTTGATTACGCCCTTATGTTCTCTGATTGTCATTAAATCAGCGAGAACCTGGCAGGGGTGGCAGAAGTCTGTAAGGCCGTTAATAATGGGAATTGAGCCGTATTCTGCAAGTTTTTCAACTTCTTCCTGAGCATAAGTTCTTATCATAATACCGTCAAGGTAACGTGAAAGAACGCGTGCTGTATCTTCGATAGGTTCGCCTCTGCCAATCTGCAGATCGTTTGAACTTAAAAAGAGAGCAGAGCCGCCAAGGTCATACATACCAACTTCAAAAGAAACGCGTGTTCTTGTTGAAGATTTCTGGAAAATAAGACCAAGTGTTTTGCCTTTGAGAATATGATGTTCGATTCCGTTTTTCTTTTCATACTTGAGCTGGTCTGCAAGGTTCAATACTTCAGTAATTTCTTCTGTTGACCAGTCGAGAAGCTTTAAAAGGTGTTTCATAATTTTTTCTCCTTTATCAATCTGCAGTTATTTTATACATTCTTTTAATATTTCAACAGCTTTTTTAAGTGTGTCCCATCCGATATTGAGAGCAGGAAGAAGACGCACTTTTGTTTTTGCACTGATTACGAGCAAGCCTTTTTCGCGGCAGGCAGCAATAATTTCTTTTGCTTCTTTTTCAGTTTCGATGCCCAGCATAAAACCGAGACCACTTACACTTTTCACGCCTTCAGCATCTGAAAGTTCATTTATAATATATTCTGATTTTGCTTTTACTTCTTTCAAAAGCTCATCATCAATTCTTGACACAATACTTTTTGCAGCGGCACAGCAAACAGGGTTTCCGCCGAAAGTTGAGCCGTGAGAAGACGGTGTAAGTGTGTCTTCAACTTTTTCGCCAAGAAGTGTTGCACCAAGGGGAAGTCCGCCTGCAAGACCTTTTGCAGTTGAAACGATGTCAGGTGTGAAGCCGTAGTTCATATAAGAATAAAGTTCGCCTGTTCTGCCGTTACCTGTCTGCACTTCGTCGCAGATAAGAAGCAGGTTATATTTTTCTGCAGTTTCGATGATTGTTTCAACAAATTCTTTTGTAAGGGGGCAGACACCGCCTTCACCCTGAACAATTTCAAACATAATTGCACAGCAAGAATTGTTTGCTGCCACTTCCTTGATGCTTTCGGAATTGTTTGCTTCTGCATAAACAAAGCCTTCGGGGAAAGGACCGAATGTTGTGTGGAAAACGTCCTGACCTGTTGCAGCAAGAGTTGCAAGAGTTCTGCCGTGGAAACTGTTTTTAAGTGTGATAACTGTGTTGTGGCTGTAGTCGCCGTATTTATCAAAAGCATACTTTCTTGCAGTTTTTATTGCACATTCATTTGCTTCTGCACCTGAATTTGAGAAGAAAACCTTTTTCATTCCTGTTCTTTCACAAAGCATTTCCGCAAGCTCAGCGCAAGGGTTTGTGTAGAAAAGGTTTGATGTGTGCTGAAGTGTGCCTATCTGCTCAGTTATTGCTTCCTGCCAGACTTTATCGCAGAAGCCGAAAGTGTTAACTGCAATACCTGTTGATAAATCAATATATTCTTTGCCGTTTTCGTCATAGCACAAAGAGCCTTCGCCCTTTACTATTTCAAGAGGAAAACGAGCGTATGTATTTGCAATATATTTGCTGTCTTTATTTTTAAGTTCCAATTCAATAACCTTCTTAAACTAACATTGTGCCGACACCCTCATCAGTGAGGATTTCGATAAGAATAGAGTGAGGTACTCTGCCGTCCATAATGAACACTTTGTTTACACCGCGTCTGATAGCCTCGATGCAGCATTCAACTTTAGGAATCATACCGCCTGAAATAATACCTTCCTGCATGAGCAAGGGAGCTTCACTTACGTTGATTTTGGGAATAAGTGTTGACGGGTCATCTTTATCACGGAGAATTCCGCAGATGTCTGTCATTGAAATAAGGCTTTCCGCACCCAGAGAGCCTGCTATTGCTGCTGCAGCAGTGTCAGCGTTGATGTTATACACATTTCCTTCGTTATCGCAGCCAACAGTTGAAACAACGGGAATATAGCCTTTTTCAAGCACGTCAAGAATAGGCTGAGTGTTGACATTTGTAATTTCGCCCACATAGCCCAAATTTTCAAGGTCAATAGGCTTTGCTTCAATAAGGTTGCCGTCCATACCTGAAAGGCCGATGGCTTTGCCGCCGATGTTCTGAAGAAGATTAACAAGATTCTTATTGATTTTACCTGCAAGAACCATCTGAACAATTTTTGCAGTTTCTTCATCAGTAACGCGAAGCCCGTTGTAGAATTTTGATTCCTTGCCCACTTTTTCAAGCATTTCGGTAATTTCAGGGCCACCACCGTGAACAAGCACAACCTTGATGCCGATAAGTGTAAGAAGCACCATATCGCCCATAACTGCAGCTTTGAGTTCTTCGTTAATCATAGCGTTTCCGCCGTATTTGATAACGATAATTTTGTTGTAATATTTCTGAATGTAGGGCAGAGCCTGAATAAGTATGTCAGCCCTCTGCGCATTTGTGATTTTTTCTGTTGAATCCATTTTTTCTACCTCTTAAGTTCTGTAGTCGCCGTTTATTTTAACGTAATCATAAGTCAGGTCGCAACCCCATGCAGTAGCAGAAGCGTCGCCATCGTTTAATGATATGAGAATTTCGATTTCTTTTTCCAGCAAAACTTCTTTTGCAATTTCTTCAGAGAAGTCAATGCCGGCACCCATTTTGCACACGTCAACCTGACCTTTTACTGAACGGAAAGAAACGTCAATTTTGTTCACGTCAACATCTGCGCCTGAATAGCCGATAGCACAAAGCACACGTCCCCAGTTTGCGTCAGCGCCAAACATTGCAGCCTTGAGAAGTGATGAGCAGATAACTGACTTTGCAACAACCTTTGCAAGTTCTTTTGAAGGAGCTTCTGTAACAACACATTCAAGGAGCTTTGTTGCACCTTCGCCGTCGCCTGCAATCATTCTTGAAAGTGAAACCATAACTGCACCGAGAGCTTTTCTGAAAGCGAGGAAATCTTCGTTTTCTTCAGTTACAATTTCGTTTCCAGCCATACCGTTAGCAAGGACAGAAACCATATCGTTTGTTGAAGTGTCGCCGTCAACACTAACCATATTGAAAGAATCTTTAACTTCTTCACTTAAAGCTTTCTGCAGCATTTCAGGGCTGATTGCAGCATCAGTTGTGATAAACACAAGCATTGTTGCCATATTGGGATGAATCATACCTGAGCCTTTTGCCATACCGCCAAGACGGCATGTTTTACCGCCGAGAGTAAATTCAACTGCAGCCTGTTTCGGCACTGTGTCAGTTGTCATAATTGCCTCTGCAGCGTTGTCACTGCTGTATGCAAGTTCTTCGCAAAGAGAGGGAATACCGTTTGCAATGGGGGTGATATCAAGAGTTTGTCCGATAACGCCTGTTGAAGCAACGATAACGTCTTTTGCATCAATTTTAAGTGCATCACCTAAAAGTGAACACATTTCTTCTGCAATTTCAATGCCGTTTGCGTTGCAGGTGTTAGCATTGCCGCTGTTGCAAATCATAGCCTGACCGTAACCGTCAGCAATGTTGTTTTTCGTAACTGTAATAGGAGCACCTTTCACAAGGTTGGTTGTGTAAACTGCTGCTGCAGATGCTTTTGTTTCGCTTAAAACAAGAGCAAGGTCACGTTTAGTTTTGTTTTTTCTGATTCCGCAGTGAATACCGCTTGCTTTGAATCCTTTTGCGGCACAAACACCGCCTGAAATGTTCTGCATTTTAAAATTCCTGTCCTTTCATATGTCAAGACCCAGAGCAGGGTCATTGCCGAGCATAATATTCATACATTCAAGTGCTGCGCCTGAAGCACCTTTACCAAGATTGTCGTAACGTGCAATAAGAAGAATTCTTTCTTCATTGCCGCAGACTGTGATTTCCATTCTGTCTTTGAATGAAAGTGCATTTGCACTCATAAGACCGTTTTCGTCCATTGATTCTTTGTATTTAACAATTTCACTGTTGTAAAGTGAAGAATAAACTTTTTTAATATCTTCCACAGTTTTGCCTTCACACAAATCACTTGCAAAAAGGGGCACAGTCATTTCCATACCGCTGTAGAAATCAGAAACAATAGGGCTGAAAATAGGTGTAACTTCAAGGCCTGTGATTGCTTTCATTTCTTTCAAATGCTTGTGCTGCTGTGTTAGACCGTACTGTCTGGGAGCATCAAAGAGAGGTGAACGGTTTTCGTCTTCGTATTCACCAATCATTTTTTTACCGCCGCCGCTGTAGCCTGTAAGGCTGTGGCAAGCGATTTTTGTGTCAGGTGAAATAATTCCGTTTTTAATAAGGGGATAAACAAGTGCAATAAATCCGCCTGCGTGACAACCGGGCACTGCAACACGTTTTGAAGTTTTGAGATTTTCCCATTTTTCTTCGTCAAGCTCCGGAAAACCGTAACACCAGCCCTCGTTTGTTCTGTGTGCAGTTGAAGTGTCGATGATTTTAACATTGTCGTTTTCAATCATACCCACAGCTTCTATCGCAGCAGGGTCAGGCAGACAAAGGAAAACTATGTCAGCAGAGTTTATTGCTTCTTTTCTCTTGTCGTAATTTTTTCTGTCTTCTTCGCTTAAAGTGATAAGCTGGATATCGTCGCGGTTTTCAAGCCTTTCATAAATCCTTAAACCTGTTGTGCCTGCTTTACCGTCTATAAAAACTTTTGCCAATTTTTTCACCCTTTTTGTATACTTTGTATAAAAATTCATCTATTTGCATATTATTCAGTATATTTATGCAATTTATTACGTATAATATACATCTTTTTTGCATTTTTGTCAAGATAAAATGCATATTTATTGCATTATCTGTCAACTAATTTACATTTGTGCTTCGGCTCGAGGAAACCGGGTGCAACATTTGTGAAAGCGCTTGATACAAGCTTCTTTACCAAGTCTGTTTTGATATCTTTTGTGAAAGTGGAAGAAAGGTTTACAGCCACCTTGTCAAGGTCAGGGTAAGTGGATGTGTAAAGGTTTGCTGTGCCGTCTTCGTTGAATTCAAAGCGAAGCCTTCTCTGACCGATTGCACCTAAAGGTCTTACCCACACAAAGAGGTTTGTTTCGTTTATCCAGCACGCTGAAGCACTTGCTGTGAAATCAACACCGCCAAGATGAAGCGGAGAATATTTAACAGTGCCGTCCATTGCACAGATGATTGAGTTATGTTCATCTTTTTCGTCCCAGCTCATTATGCATTTATCGTCTTCAAAATCAAGGCAGAAGTTGTTGTAATAGCCTGCTTTGTCAGTAGACATAAATGTTGTGAACATAGGAAGCATACTCAGCGGGAAATTCATCACTTCAAGTGGAACGCTGGGCTTGAGAGTCAATTTTTTATCTTTGAGAATTTCTTCATATCTGCTGTGAATTTTGGTTTTAGGCAAATCTGCAAGCTTGTTTAAAGCGGGAAGTTCTTTCAATTCAGGTTTTTCTGCTTCTTCAACAAACAAGCTGTCAAAATGCTCCCAGATACAATCGCGTGAAATCTGTTCATCAATTTCACACGCTGTAAGAATCAGGCATGCATCGTATTCTTCAAAAACCATACCGAATTGTGAAAACATACCGTCTGCGCGGTAGCCTCTGTTTTCGCCGTTTTTCCAGAAGCAAGCACCGTAGCCTGAAGTTGAATCAGGGTGAGCGCTACCGAAAGCACCGGTGTTTTCTACAAGTGATGAGGTTGCAAATTTAACCCATTTTGCAGGGATAACACGTTTGCTTTTGAACTTACCGCCATTAAGACAGCACTGCACAAAATTTGCAAGTTCTTCTGTTGTGATAAACAGACCCCAACCGCCTGCTTCGATACCGTTGCCGTCACATTCCCAATAGGGATTTTCTCTTATTCCGAGAGGTTTGAAAAGGCGAGAGGCAAGGTATTCTCTCATTGAAACGCCTGTTACCTTTTGTATAATAGCCGAAAGGATATATTGGTTTTCGCTTACATATTCCCAGCTTTCACCGGGGTTGAATCCCCAGGGAGAAGTGAAGAAATCGCGAAGCCACTGATTTTTTGTTTTATCAGCCATTAAGCTTACGCTTTTGCCTGCAGTCATTGTAAGCAGATGGAAGATGTTCAGTTTCTGCAGGTTTTCGTCTTTTTTATCGTCATATTCAGGGAAGAAACTGATAACGGGAGTGTCAAGAGCAAGAAGCCCTTCTTCAATAGCAAAGCCTATTGCAATTGAAGTGAAACTTTTGCTGACAGAATACATAATGTGAGGCATATCGGGAGTAAAAGGATAGGCCCATGATTCGTAAGCTACTTTGCCGTGGCGGAGAATCATAAGAGAATGCACTTCCACGTTACGTTTCTCAAATTCGTCAATCATTCTTTTTATCGCCGCAGATGATACGCCCACTTCTTCAGGAAAAGCTGCTCTTTTAAGCCTTGGTGTTCTTTCTGTTGCCATAAAAATCCCTCCGTAAAATGATAGTTATTTTGATTTTTTCTTTGATTTTCTTGATTTTTCAGTTTTTCTGAAAAGATAAACCTGAGATGAAATGAAAAGTGCAAGAGCAAATACAATCCAGAAAATTCTCATGGGAGTTACTACAAAAAGGCTGTCGCTGCTTCCGTCTGAAAGTTCAATTTCGTCAGCGGCAAGGTTAAGGTTTTCGATGCATTCGCTGATTTGTGTTGCACTTGATGCTTTTTCAGAAGTGAGAATCTGCTTTGCTTCGTCCATATATTTGTTGAATTTTCTCAGGCTTCTTGCTGAATAGGTGTCGTAGTTTTTGCTGCTCAAAGCAGTGTAAAGTAAATTAAGTGAATAGAGATTTTCTTCCACAAGCTTGATGTAAGATGAAAATTCCGCTGCTTTGTTTGTTTCGATAATAGTACATCCGCGTGAAATAAGGTCTTCCCAGCCTGTTACATTATCAGGGCGTTTGCCGCAAAGGTCAGGGTCGTAAACTGATGCGCATATTTTCACATCATTGCCGAAGCGTTTTGTGAAGAAATTGCTGAAAACAACACCGTACTGGTTTTTGGTGGTGAATTCTGCAGAGCAGAAATTGTTTTCCACAGCATAATTATAGGTGCTGATTGCAGAGAAAATTACATTTCCGTGGTAAGAAGCCATAATTTCAGGCACAGCAGTCTGCTGTGAAGCCCAGTTATATAAATCCTTCGGCTTCATATCTCTGCATCTGATGATTACATCGTGCACAAATCCGTTAAGAAAAATTTCGTTATAAATATCGTCGAGTATTGCACTTTCGCAATCAATAATCATAATCATCTTGCCGTCGATTGCCTTGAAAGCATCTGTCATAAGCAGAATTCTTGATTCAGTTTTCTTTGAAAGCACTTTACTTCCGGGGGAAAGAAGATAGTAAGAAGAAAGTGTTTTATAATCAGTTTCGGAAATTTTCTTGTCTATACGGTTGCCGCTTTTGTCAATGCAGACATCGAGAGTGCTTTCGTTTTCAAAAAGCACGATTTTTCCGTCTTTGGTTTTTCTTGCAGTGGCAGAAATTGCATCAATGTCAAGCTCAAGGCAGGCTTCAATTGCTTCAAGAGAATTCTGCGGATGAATGCGTGTGTCGCCACCGCGAGAAACAGCGAAAATCTCACTTTCAATTCTCTTTGCTTCCTGGGCAGAAACATTGAATCCTGACACTAAAGGAATCGCAATAATAAGTGTTAAAAACAACGCAACAAATTTTTTCATATAAAACTCCATTTTAATTTTTATTTCAACAATGTATTGTACCATTTTTCGATGAAAAGAGCAATATACATATGTATAATTTTTATGGCTGTTTTCTGAATAAAAAAGGCAAATCTTCCAATAATTACCTTGAAAAATCTATCAGGAGTGATTAATTTGAACGGAAAAATAAAAATTTACTCAAAAGCAAATATGCTGGGGCAGAATCTGACGCTGACAGTTGTGTTTTTATTATCAGTGCTTTTATGGCTGATTATAAGCAATTCATTTGTGCCGGGAGAATTTTTGCTTCAGTTGCCTTTTTTCAGAAATGCCTTTTCAAGAATTGATTTTTTCATTGTGAAAGCAGTTTTCTTTTCGCTTATCGGCATAATTTCCTACGTTGCTTTTCTGCCTTTTTCCTACGGCAGAGAAATCTGGTTTTATGAAAATTCAAAGAAAACACGTCTTGCACCAAACAGACTTTTTGAATACTACTCAATAAAAAAATCTCTCAGGGCAATAAATATTCTTTTTCAGGTGCATATAAGAAAATTTTTTGTAAGCCTGCTTTTCCTTGTGCCGTCTTTTATAACTGCAGGGTGCATAGTTTTTTCTCTTCAATCAGGAATTGGCAGAAAAATGCTGTTTGTGCTTTTGTTGAGTACGATATTGCTTACGATAAGCGGGCTTTTCTTCGCTTTTATTTTCAAACAACGCTATTTTCTTGCCACATATCTCTGCTATGAAAATGAAGGCTGTAAGGTGAAAGAAGCCATAAAATTAAGCACCGAAATTATGGAAAACAAGTGTTTTGAAACTGCGTTTTTCAAAATGAGTTTTGCAGGTTGGTTTCTTTTGTGTGTGTTTATTTTTCCTGTTTTTTACGTTTATCCTTTTTACCGCCTTTCAATTTCTTCAAAAGCCGTGTTTCTTCTTGCAAATATCAAAAATAATGCTTGACTAATTGCCGTTGATGTTTTAGAATGGAAGTAACAAATTTTGGAGGTACATTCAAATGAAAGTATTTATGATTGGCGGAACAGGTCTGCTCGGCTCAGCAGCAGCAGAATTGTTCATCGAAAAAGGTCACGAGGTGAAAACAGTTGCTCTCCCTCCGCTTCCCGTTGGAGCTCCCATTCCTGAAAAAATGGAGATTGTTTTTGCAAACATCAACGACAAAACAGATGACGAACTCAGAGAAATGATGGCAGGTTATGATTGCTTCGTTTTCGCTGCAGGTATCGACGAAAGAGTTGAATTCCCTGCACCTGTTTACGATGCATATTATAAATACAACATCGCTCCTCTCAAGAGAATCCTTCCCATCTGTAAAGAAGTTGGCATGAAGAATGCAGTTATTCTTGGTTCATACTTCTCATATCTTGCAAAACAGCGTCCTGAAATGAAGCTCTGCGATAAGCATCCTTACATCAGAAGCCGTATCGACCAGGAAGAAGTTGCTTTCTCATTTGCAGATGAAAACTTCGACGTAGCAGTTCTTGAACTTCCCTACATCTTCGGCACACAGCCCGGCAGAAAGCCTGTTTGGGTTATCCTTATTGAACAGATCAAGAGAATGGACAGCCTGCCCTTCACAATGTATCCCGGCGGCGGCACAGCTATGCTCACAGTACGTCAGGTTGGTGAAGTTATTGTTGGTGCAGCTGAAAAGTCAAAGGGTGCAAAAGCATGGCCCATCAGCATGTATAACCAGACATGGAAAGAATTCCTTAAAATCGTTTATGCTGCAAGAGGCATGGGCGAAGACAGAAAAATTATCAGCGTTGCTCCCTGGATGATGAGAATGGGTCTTGGCGGCGTTAAGAAAGAATATGCTGAAAAAGGCATCGAAAGCGGTATTGATGTTGACGGACTTGCAGATATTATGGCAATCAACCTTTTCATCGACAGAAAATACAGCGTTGAACTTGGTGCAACTGAAGACGATATCAAAGCTGCTATCTTTGATTCAATCAAAGTAAGTCAGGCTTCATACGACGGCACAGTTGAACTTCTCGGAATGAAGGGCGAATAATGATTATTAAAAACGAAGTTACAGATGCAATCCTTTCACGTCAGACAATACGTGAATATAAAGATATTCCGCTGAATGATGACCAGCTGGAAACATTGATGAAAGCCGCACTTTTAGCTCCCAGCGGAAGAAACGGCCAGCCCTGCCACGTAAGATTTATTACTGACAAATCAATGCTCGAAGAAATCAACCACGATTTCAAGGAATTTGTAGGCTATGACACACCCGCTTACACAAGGGCGGAGAAAAACCCTGTTTACCACAATGCTCCCGTTATGGCTATGATTTTCAGCGAAAACGGCAGCAAGATGGATTCAGGTATTATGGTGGAAAACATTGCAATCTGTGCAAAGGGAATCGGTCTTGAATCTGTTATAATTGCATCTGTCGGAGCGTTGTTTGATTCTCCCGACAGCCTCAAATGGAAGAAAAGACTGAATATTCCTGAAAATTATGTTTTTGATATTGCAATTTCTGTTGGCTACGGTGACGAAAAACCTGAACCTAAGCCGAGAGAATTAAGCCGTATTCAGTTAGTTAAATAAAAATTTAAGGGCTGTGTTTTTCACAGCCCTTTTTTCAGGTGATAAAATGAAAACTCTTTATATTTCCGACCTTGACGGAACACTTCTTGATAACTCTGCCGAAATAACGCCTGCAAGCAAAAAACTCCTTAACGAATTTATTTCAAAAGGGAATTATTTTTCCGTTGCAACGGCAAGGACTGGTGCAACAGTTATTCTGATGCTTGACGGCGTTGAAATAAACGTGCCCATAGTGCTGATGAACGGAGTTGCCACATATGACGTGAAAGAAAAAAAGTATGTGAATATCCATTCTTTTTCCCATAAGGCAAAAGAACAATTTCTCAATGAAGTCTGTCTGCAGGGCTCGCCCGGTTTTCTTTATTGTATAGACGGCGATGAGCTTTCAACTTTTTATGAAAACACAAAATCACCAAACGCACAGATTTTTATTAACGAGCGCGAGAAAAAGTTCGGCAAAAAGTTTATTAAAGTTTCGTCATACAGAGAATGTGTGAACAACAGCGTGGTTTATTATTCATATTCAGATAAATACGAAAAATTAAAACCACTTTACGATAAGGCAAAAGAAATCGATGGCATAAGATGCGAGTTTTACCGCGATACTTATAACACAGATTTCTGGTATTTTGAAGTGTGCTCCGATAAAGCGTCAAAGTATAATGCAGTGCAGTTTTTAAAAGAAAAATACGGTTTTGAAAAGGTGGTTGCATTCGGCGATAACTTAAATGACCTACCCCTTTTTGAAGCAGCAGATGAATCCTACGCAGTTGAAAATGCAAAAGAAGATGTGAAAAAACACGCAACCGCCGTCATCGGCAGAAACACTGACGATTCAGTGGCAAAATTTTTAATAAGCAGAACCGTGGATAAATTATAATCAGGTGTGGGCACAATCCACCCACACTTATTCACTCTTACTTCTTGTCTATTACTACAAACACGCCTTTGGCATATAATCGCTTAATGTCTGATTATTCTTTTTCAGGAATTCTTCCATTTCATAATTCCGTGGCGGATTTGCACAAGCCGCGGAATTATGTTGCACTTCGGCTGAATTTTTCTGAAAATTTTCGTTTTGCACATAAAAACACTTCCGCTTTTTTCTTTAAGAAAAAGCGGAAGTGTTCTTCTCTTATCTTACTCTATCTCTTCTCTATCTCTTTCTCTGTGTTACAATGTAACACTTTGGCGTTACATTGTAACGTTTCGGTGTTACTTTGTAACGCTCTGACGTTACATTTTTGTTTTTTTGTTACGCGTCGATTGTTTTATCCAACAGCACGTTGCCTGAATTATCGATTGTGAGCATATGAATCTGACCATCTTTGAGAGTCATCATCGATGCTGCCCAGCAACCGTCTTTGCTGTTGATTTTACCACCATCAAAGAAAATCGGAAGTTCGCCATCAACAAAATCACACTTGTGATAATGACCGCCGACAATCAAATCCATTTCAAGGTCTTTGAGAGGCTGTGTCCAGTCTTTGCCGAAATGGTCATCTAAAACAGGGCTATGGCACAAAGCGAGTTTATATGTGCTGTCTGCAAATTCTTCTTTTTCAAGGCTGCAGAGCCAGCCAAATTCTTTCTCGCGGTATTCTGCAAAATTCACAAGACCGCTGTATTCCTTGTGGTCATCTTCTTTGTCTTCGCCGTAATCAAGCACAACAGCGCTCATAGGTCCGAATTCAAACGTGTAGTAGAATTCCCCTGTTTCTGTGGGAAAATATTCAATAAGCTGTGCTCCGAATTCACCGCGTGTTTCGTGGTTACCTCTGAGATAAACTATGGGAATTTCACCGCCTGACAAATCATGTGCATCTTTAAGAATATAATCTGCAAACTGCTCTTTTGAAATCAGGTCGGAAGTAATATCACCCATATAAAAAATTACATCAGGCGTTGTTTCTTTGAAATATTCAAGGGACTGATACATCTGCTTTTCCATATAATGAATATCTGAAATGCAGAGCACATTGATATCATCTTCTTTTTCAACACCGCGGAAATTATATTCCTTGCTTTCAACTGTTCTGCCTTTTGCTGCAGAATAGCCGAATTTGAAGCCAACATACTGTGAGCCGACTTTATATGTATTGCCCTGCAATTCTTTTTTTGGCACAACAACTCTGTGAACAAAATCGTCCGTTCTGATAATACCGGAGGTTTCATCCCAGATAATTTTCTCTTCACCATTGTAGGTGTATTTCACATAACCGCTGCCTTTCGTCGAAGTTTCCCAAAGAATGCAGTAGTTTTCATTACCACATTCAAAAACTACAGGCTCGACTGTAATCCTGATAAATCCTATTGGCAACAAAGAGGACAGAAACGACCAAAGATACACGAAAAATCCGCCTATTCCTATGAAAAAGTCTACCATAATAACGCCTCCTTTAAATACTTTATATTTATTTTACCAATTACCTTGTTAAAAACTCAATATCCATATCAAACACTTCTTCTGCCATCAAAACTGTTGAGTTTGCATCTGTCAATTCCAGGGATGTATCAAAATCGACAACCACGTCTTCATAGTCGCCTGACTCAATTTCATTTACCGATAAAGTTGTTCCGTCAAACACCCATTCAGATATGCTCACATAACCCATGTGTGACATCGATTCTACCACTTTTCCGTCAAGCAGACCTAATCCTGAATGAAACGCTGAAGTTTCGCCAACAAACACGGCTCTGTTATTCTCCATAGTGTAAACATAGTAAGTATAATCTGCTTCACATGTGCCGTGCTTTATGATTATTTCCAGCACATCATCATTGTTTAAATCATAAAGCAGATAATCTAAATCAAGGTAATCTTCATCACTATACTCACTGCGAACTTCGCCCAAAAGTGCACTGTACGCATTGTACATATTTATGCTTGCCAAGTCATAACCGGGTGCGTCAGGGTTTTTGTCAACACCCATATAAGTGTTGACAAATGACCAATATCTACCCATTGTGTCATCATATTTCAACTCGCAGACAAAAGTCTGAAAACTCGGATAAAGGTAACCTATATCTTCTGCGTTATACTCCATTGCAGTTATTTCATATCTTCCGTCAGGAAGTTCTTCCTTGTTTATAATACAGTAACCCACAGCCGGACCACCACCGAGTTCACCGGGCACATAGACGTAACCGTCTTTGTAGTAACACAAATCCGCATTCAATGAGTTATCAGGTTCAAGTCCGAAAACATTTTCAACTATCCAGTCTACTTTATCGGCTTCCATTTTTATTGCACCTGCACCAAATTTACCATCAGGGTCAGAGCCGAGCCAATCACTGTATGTTGCATCTTCTTCATCGAAAGCAACTACTTCATCAAAGTAATATGTGTACAAGCCGACAGGCATACCGCCGCAGACCATAAAATATCCTACAACATCAGAAAGCGGTGTTGAACTTCTGTCAAAATCAACATAAGGCAACCAGGCTTCTTCTAACATCAGTTCAAAATTTTCAAAATCTTCGTCTGTTGCTTCAAGTAATTCAGGTTTTGATGACGTGCCTTTTTTGTTTTCACCGGAAATTTCAACTTCAACAAGATTGCCGTTTTCATCATAACCCACAATTCTGCCGTCTTCTTCGTGAACATTTGAATATTCGCCTGAAATATCAGCTTCAGCAGATTTTGTGCCGTCAGCTGTGTAGATAAATGACTTACCTTCATCTGTGCCATCATCGTATACTTCAATCGAAATATATTTAAGATTCTTAACATCCATTGTGCCGTTGACTTTACCGCTTATGTTTTCTTTGATGGACTGTGCTTTCTTGTGATTTACAAAGTAAATGTCAGCATCGTAGAATTCAGGGTGTTTTTCGTCTTCTTCATCTGTTTCACCCACAACTGCATATGCTTCATATGTACCGTCTGAATCGTAGTCGTCATAGACAAATTCAACTATAGGCTTTGTTGTGCTTTCTTTGAGGAGTTCTTCAAGTCTTTCTTTACTGTCAGAGTCTCCTTTTTTCTTTTCAGCAATAACATCCCACAAAAACCAACCGCCTACGCCGATTGATATCACAAGAAGCACCGCGATAATTGCAATAACAACTTTCTTTTTGCTTTTACCTGACTTTTTCGGTTTTTCAGGCAAAGGCTGTTTTTGATAATTCTGCAAATCTGCACTTGGTTTTACCGTTACCGCAGTGCCACAGAATGGGCAAAATGACTGATTATCATTAATCTGCTTTCCGCAATGTTTGCAAAACATAAAAACACTCCTTAATCAATCATATTTTTAAATTCTTCTTCGCTGATGATTGTGATGCCCAGAGTCTGTGCTTTTGTAAGCTTTGACCCTGCATCCTCACCTGCTAAAACATATGTGGTTTTTTTAGAAACGGAAGAAGATGTTTTTCCTGAATATTTTTCAATTATTTCGCTTGCTTCGTTACGTGACATTGTGGGCAATGTGCCTGTTAAAACAAATGTCATGCCCTGAAAACGATTGTCTTTTACTTCCTGCAGGGAATTCATATTGACGCCTGCATTTTTCAGCTCCTCAATCATTTTCTGCGTCTGCTCAAGGGCGAAAAATTCAACAGCACTGTCTGCCATAATTTCGCCGAAACCGTCGATAAGAAGAAATTCTTCTTTTGTGGCTGACATAATTTTTTCCATTGTGCCGAAATTCACTGCAAGGAGTTTTGCTGCTTTCTGGCCGATATGCCTGATACCAAAAGCAAAAAGAAGCTTTGCAAGGTCGTTTTCTTTAGATTTTTCAATGGCATCAATCAGATTAGTTGCAGATTTTTCCGCAAATCTTTCAAGGCTCAGCACATCTTCTGCTTTAAGATAATAGATATCTGCAACGCTTGAAATAAGTTTTTCATTCACAAGCACTTCCACAACCGCTTCGCCAAGGCCTTCAATATCCATTGCATCTCTTGAGCAGAAATGAATGATGTTGCGAAGAAGCTGTGCAGGACATTTAGGGTTATGGCAACGGATTGCCGCTTCGTCTTTTTCACGCGAAACTGCACCGCCGCATGAAGGGCAGATTTTCGGCATTGTGTAAACGTCAGTGCTTCCGCCTTTTTTCGCCACAGACACAATTTCGGGGATAATATCCCCTGCTTTTCTTACAATTACAGTGTCGCCAATGCTGATGCCTTTTTCTTTTATAAAATCTTCATTGTGCATTGTGGCTCTGCCTACAGTTGAACCTGCAAGAAGCACAGGCTCTAAAACTGCAACGGGAGTTAAAACACCTGTTCTGCCCACCTGAATTTCAACAGATGTAAGCTTTGTTTCTTTTTCTTCAGGGGGATATTTGTATGCCACTGCCCATTTGGGGAATTTTGAAGTTGAGCCAAGCTCTTTTCTCTTTTCAAAATTATTAACTTTGATAACTGCGCCGTCGATGTCGAAAGGAAGGTTTCCTCGTTCATTTCCGATGCGTTCAATTTCAGTTAAAACATCGCCGAAATTTTTATATTCGTTGTAAAAAGGAACTGTTTTAAAGCCTAAAGTTTTAAGGTAATCCAGTGATTCTTTATGAGATGAAATTTCTTTGCCCTCAATCTGCTGAATGTTGAAAACAAAGATGCTTAAATTTCTTTCGGCTGCTATTTTTGAACTTTTCTGCCTTAATGAACCTGCCGCAGCATTACGGGGATTTTTGAAAGGCTTTTCGTCGTTTAGCTCCTGCTTTTCAACAAGAGAAATAAAAACTTCTCTCGGCATATACACCTCACCTCTTACTTCAAGGAAAGGAATTTTTTCATTCAAGGTAAGGGGTATTGTTCTGATTGTACGCAGGTTTGCAGTAACATCTTCGCCAACAACGCCGTCGCCACGTGTTGAACCACGCACAAAAACACCGTCGCGGTATTCAAGTGAAACAGAAAGGCCGTCAATTTTCGGCTCTACAACATAAGTTACTGTATTATCGTCTATCTTTTCGTTGAAACTTTCAAGTTCTTCAAAGCTGAAGGCATCCTGCAGACTTTCCATGGGCACTGCGTGATGAACTTCTTCAAACTTATTATCTGCCATACCGCCTACACGCTGTGTGGGAGAATCGGCAGTTACAAGATTGGGAAAATCATTTTCGATATTTTCAAGTTCACGCAGAGCTTTGTCGTATTCAAAGTCGGAAATCTGCGGGTCATCGTCGATATAGTATTTTTTACTGTGGTAGTTTAAAAAATCCCTTAATTCTTCTGCGCGGATTTTCGCTTCGTTCAAAGTCATAACAATCACCTTTTTGTATCTGATTTAATTTATATTTTAACATTATTATTGCCATTTTTCAAGGTTTGTGGTAAGATAGTTTTGTGAATTATAATTTGAATGCAAAGTGCATAGTGCAGAGTGCAAAATTGCGGGTGGGCAAAGCCCACACCCAAACATAATAGCGTCGCAGACCCGAAACTCTGCATTTTGCATTCTGCATTCTACACTAAATTATAATTTACTCACTGAACTATGCAAACATATACTAGTCACGAAAGGAGTTTTAGTATGAAAAATAATCTGATAATTACCATCAGCCGTGAATTCGGCAGTGGCGGACGCGAAATAGGTGAAAAGCTTGCAATTGAACTCGGCATCCCCTATTACGATAAAATCATCATCGACAAAACAGCAAAAGAAACAGGTTTCTGCGCTGAATTTATAGAAAAAGAAGAACAGAAAGTTACATCAAGCCTTCTTTTCAACCTTGCAACAAACACATATACCTTCGGCAACATAATGTCGCAAAATTACGGACAGTCACTTTCTGACCAGGTTTTTCAGGCGGAAGCAAAGGTTATCAAAAGCCTTGCAGCAGAAGGCTCATGTGTTATAGTAGGACGATGCGCTGACTATATTCTCAAAAATCAGTTCCCCTGCTTCAATGTTTTTATCTGCGCTGATTTTGACAAACGTTGCGAAAGAGCAGTGGCAAAATACGGCATTGCTAAAGATGACGTGAAAGATGTTATTAAGAAAACTGACAAGGCAAGAATCAGACACAACCAGTTTTACGGCTCGCAGGATTGGGGCGATGCAAGAAACTACGACGTTACAATCAACAGCGGCACTGTGGGAATTGACAACGCAGTGCAGATGCTTAAAGCATTGATTGAAAATTACAACTGAATCAATAAAAAATATCCCCTGATTGATTTCTCAATCAGGGGTTTGGTTTTGTATTACTGATTAAACAATAGCTCTGTAGATTTCCTGGAAGATGATGAAGAATCTGCAGCTGATGAAGCGATACCATAAGTATTCGATTTTTGCTGCAAGAGAAGTATCCTGTTCATATTCCATTGCATTGTTACGGTCAAGAGCGAAGGGCTGGCTTGCTGCACAACCGCCTTCACCGAAGATTTCAGCACGTACATAGAGGAATTCGTCTGAGTTTTCAATCTGTGAAAGATCGATTGTTGATGTGCCTGTGCCGTCTACTTCTGTTTTTGCAACGATTTTGCCGTTTGCAATCCACTGAACAAAGTCTGCGTTTTCAACTTCCATTGTGATTGTTGTGTCGCCTACTTCAACGTTTGTTGCCATGGGAACGGGAAGTTTCTGGTCCATAACGTCATATGTTTCTGCAGGGCCGAGAACGGGGTTATCGTGAATTTTTCTTGTAACTGCAAAGAAATTACCATTGTACATTGTTTCTTTAACGTTTTCTGCAGTATTTTCGGGCATCATAAATACGCTGAATGATGAGTCAACTTTGTTGAGTTCATGAGCGTCACTGTTTGAATAGCCCCATACCATTCTGCCATAGGGAAGTGTTTCCATAAGGATGTTGTCCCAGAGGTTTCTGTCCCAGGGAGTTGCATTGTTTGTTTCGTTGAAAACTTCCATACCAAGGCATGAATCGTAATCAAGGAAAATCTTTGTGAAATAATCAATGAATTCAGGGTCGTTAACGCCTTCTCTTGTGTCAATCCAGTCGCCGGGATGTGCGATAACTGAATATCCGCCATTTTCTTCTGCAAACTGAACTGCTTCGCGGTGTCCGTTTTCAAGACCTGCATGGCCTGTACCTACGCCGCGTTCAAGGCCGTAACCTACAACGTGACCCTTTGTGAGAGTGATACCGTTGAGTTCGTTTGCACCTGTGATACATGTCATACCATAATCACGTGTCATACCTTCAGGCATAGGATATGTGCCGTTGATAACACCCTGATATTCTTCATCTGTGAGATGTTCCATTGTGTAACCGATAAGGTACTGATAGTAATAGAGAGGAGCCTGCTCGGGAGCCTGATTCCATTCAACGCCTGTAACTGAGTGGTCAGCCATACCAAGGAAACCGAAGCCCTGATTATAATATTCCATAACCATTTCTTTAAGTGTTACTGTAGCATCACTGTAAGTTGAGTGAGTATGGAGGCTGCCTCTGTAACCTGTCCATGCATTTTCGCCTTTCCAGATTACATCTTCGTAAGGGTTAACGATAGTGTACTCGTCTGTTTTTTCAGCACTTGCATAAACTGAGAAAGATGCAAGAAGTGAAAGAGAGAGGATTACACTCATAACTTTCAAAAATTTCTTTGACATTTGTATTCTCCTTTACAAATAAATATTGACACTTAATTATCACTCTTTTTGAAAAAAAAGTCAAGTAATTTTTACAATTATTCTTTATATTTTTTCAATTATGTGGTAAAATGATACAAAGGAGCGTGACATTTATGATTAATTATCCAACACCTCACATAAATGCAAAACCTGAAGATTTTGCAAAAACCGTGCTTATGCCCGGTGACCCGTTACGTGCAAAATTCATTGCAGAAAACTTCCTTGAAAACGCAAAGCTTGTGAATAACGTGCGTGCAATAGCAGGCTACACAGGCACATATAAAGGCAAAGAAGTGTCTGTTATGGCAAGCGGAATGGGTATGCCGTCAATAGGAATTTACAGTTATGAGTTGTTTAACTTTTTCGGTGTTGACAACATAATCCGCGTAGGTTCTGCAGGTGCACTCGATGAAAAAATCAACGTGCGTGATATTGTGCTGGGAATGGGTGCATCAACCAATTCTGAATATCAGAAGCAGTTTAATCTGCCCGGACATTTTTCTGCAACTGCAAGCTATCCCCTGCTTAAAATCTGCGCAGAAGAATGCGAAAAGAAAGGCTCTGTTTTCCATGTGGGAAACATTTTGTCTTCTGATACATTTTACAATGCAGATGAAAAGTTCAACGATAAATGGGCTGAAATGGGAATTCTCGCAATTGAAATGGAAGCAGCGGCACTTTATATGAATGCAGCAAAAGCAAAGAAAAACGCTCTTGCCATCTGCACAATCAGCGACAATATTATCACAGGAGAAGCACTTGATGCAGAATCAAGACAGAATTCATTTACTGAAATGATGGAAATTGCACTGGGCACTGCTATAAGATTATGAGAAGAATATTTTTATGTGTGCTTGACAGCCTTGGAATCGGAAATGCACCTGATGCTGTATTTTTCGGCGACAAAGGAGCAGACACGTTAAGGAGCATTTCGTCATCTGAAAAATTCAGGATTGACAATTTAATAAAGCTTGGTATCGGCAACATTGACACTGTTGACTACCTTGAAAAAACGTCTTCACCCCTTGCTGCTGTGGGCAGACTTACTGAAAAATCAAAAGGGAAAGACACAACAATCGGCCATTGGGAAATTGCAGGAATCGTGTCTGAAAATCCCCTGCCCACTTATCCTGACGGTTTTCCGGAAGAAGTTATAAATGAATTTGAAAACGAAGCAGGAGTAAAAGCACTCTGCAACAAGCCTTATTCAGGCACAGATGTTATACGCGATTATGGCGAAGAACATCTGAAAACAGGCAGACTTATTGTTTACACATCTGCTGACAGTGTTTTTCAGATTGCGGCACATGAAGATGTTATAAGCCCTGAAAAGCTTTATGATTACTGCAGAATTGCAAGAAAAATACTGACAGGAAAGCATGGCGTAGGCAGAGTTATTGCAAGACCTTTTGTTGGAAAAAACGGCAATTTTTCGAGAACTGCAAACAGGCACGATTTTTCCATTGAGCCACCTGAAAAAACATTGCTTGATTGCCTTAAAGAAAAAGGCTTTGATGTGATTTCAATCGGTAAAATTTCTGATATTTTTGCAGGCAAAGGAATCACAAAAAGCATTTTCACCCATTCAAACAAAGAGGGAATGGAGAAAATGCTTGAAACTGCAAAAGAAAATTTCAACGGCCTGTGTTTTGCAAACCTTGTTGATTTCGATATGATTTACGGCCACAGACGCGACAAAGACGGTTACGCAAAGGCTTTGAGCGAATTTGATGATTTTCTCCACGAATTCATCAAAAAAATGAAAGACGAAGATATTCTCATCATAACCGCAGACCATGGCTGTGACCCTTGTTTCAAAGGCACTGACCACACAAGAGAAAGTGTGCCTCTGATTATTTACGGCAAAAAAATTTGCCCTGAAAATCTCGGCACAATAAACGGCTTTGATTTTATTTCAGACTTTATAAAAAAATCCGTGGGAATTTAACTCCCACGGATTTTTTTTATCCTCTGTCTGCAATTTCACCTTTACGTGAAATGTTGTTTATCATATTGTAGATTGTGCCGATATATTTGCCGATTACAAACCACAACTGAGTAGGCTTATCAGGATGACCGCCCTCGTTGGTCGTTTTGTTGATTGTAAGCTCTGTGAAAGGTGTTTCGGCACCGTAAGTGTAAGATTTTATTGTAAGGCTGTTTCCTTCAAAAGAAAGAATGTTATATATGGGTGTATCAAATGCAAGATAATCTGTTGCGATATATTCACTCTTTCTGTCTGAATCGATAATCGGTGCCTGTGGCTCACTGTCTGCGTTCATTTTAAGTGAACCATTGTTGAGATAAATTGTACCTTTGGGGTCAGTTACGCTTGTTTTGCCTGTAAGGTCTTCTGTGATTTCGTTTCTGTAGATAACATGGCTTCTGCTGAAGCAATGGCTGTGACCTGTGAGCACAAGGTCAATCTGGAATTTATCAATAATCGGTGTAAAAAGAAGACGCAGAAGCATATTTTCGCTTTCTCTTGATTCAATGTGACCACCGTATAAATCGTGGTGGAACATCATAATTCTCCATTTTGCATCAGGGTTTGCATTCACCGCATTTTTTACGAAAAAATAATGGTCGGCTGCCGATGAATTGGTGCTGTCAAGCACAAGGAAAAGTGCATCACCTTTTGTGAAATAATAGTCGCCGTGAATAAGTGATTTTGAAAGACCTGTAAGTTTTGCGTTGGGGTAGTTTGCAACTGCATCGTAAGTATATCTTTTTACATCGTGGTTACCCTGAGCCATTGCAAAAGGAATTGTTTTCACCTGCTGAGGATAGAACAAACCGTAGTATTCATAAGGCTGACCTTCTGTTGCCTGGTCACCGCCTGCAAGAATGAGAGAAATATCTTCTCTTGCTGTGGCTTCAGTAAGCACGTCACTCCATACTTTTGAAGTGTGGTAAATGGATTCATCTTCATAAGAATTGCCTGTGATGTGAATATCGCTTACATAAATTGCAGAAAAATCTGCACCCTCTGCGACTGTTTTAAATGATTTCACTGCTGTGTCTGTTGTGCCGTCACAGCAAACATAGTAATAAGTTTTGCCCTTTTCAAGACCTGTGACTGTAACGTGGTTTGAACGGTCAACCTTGTAGCCTGTGTGAATTGTGCCTTCAAAAGTTTTCGCATCTGACATATCAGCTTTTTCACTGACTTTAACGCAAGGTGTTACGCCATCTTTTCCGCCGTACCATGTAACATACATTTCTGTATCATCAGCACCCGGGCCGATGTATACGCCTTTGCCCTCTTCAAGATAATCTTCCCATGCTTTTTCTGCTGAAACTGCTGTTACACTTATGGGCAACACAGAGCAAGAAAACAGAACAAGGGTCATAATTGCTGCTATTAACCTGATTGATTTTTTCATCTGAAAACTCTCCTTTTTTGCTTTATGATGTGGTATTTTACCATATTTTTTCTGCTGTTTCAAGTTTACTTTTGTAAATTTAAAATTAATTTGACTTTATATAAACAATATTGTAAAATGATTTTGAGGTGGTGTTATGTTCAGCGTAAAAGAACAGAAAATCGTATGCGAAATTCCGCCTGAAATCGGCAACGGCCGAAACAGTGAGGGCGATTTTATTGCCCTTAAAGACGGCTCAATTATGTTTGCTTATTCAAGATATAATTCTGACGGCGGAGAAGATGACGATTCCTGCGATATCGCTGCTTTATTTTCTTATGACAATGGTGAAACTTTCACCGACAGAAGAATCTTAATCACTGCAGAAGAGCTGGGCACCAAAAATCTGATGTGTGTTTCTCTGATGAGAATGGAAAACGGCGATATCGGCTTGTTTTTCCTGAAAAAATTATCAGACGGATTTTCTGAATATCACATAGCACGTTCATCTGACGAGGGAAAAAGCTTTTATATGACAAAAAAATGTTTCCCAAACACTTTTAATTCCTACTATGTTGTGAATAACTGCAGAGTGCTGAAAGCGAATGACGGCAGAATTTTTGTGCCTGCTGCATCTCACAGGCGAGGCTTTGACGAAAACGGGGAATTGGAATTTGATTATTACGCATATTCCCTTCTTTTTGTGTCAGATGATGACGGTTTCAGCTGGAAAGAATTGAATGTGAAATTCACTAACCCCAATCCCAACAGCGAAACAGGATTGCAGGAGCCCGGAATCACACAGCTTGAAAACGGCTCACTTTATACATATTTCAGGACAGATTGTTTATGCCAGTATGAAAGCATTTCTGTTGACAGCGGGCGAAAATGGACTTCCCCTGCACCAAGCAGATTCACTTCCCCCGAATCACCAATGCTTATTAAGAAAAACCCATATTCAGGAAAGTTTTACAGCGTTTACAATCCAATTCCTTTTTATAACACACGCAATGAAAATGAAGAATTTTTCCAGGCAGGAAGAACTCCCATTATTATCCGCGAAAGTCTCGACGGAATTAATTTTTCAAATGAAATTATCCTCGAAAGCGAAGAAGATAAAGGCTATTGCTATCCCTCGTTGTTTTTCATTGACGAAAAAACTATTCTTACTTCATTCTGCGCAGGCGGAAAAGAAGACGGCAGTTGTCTTAACAAAACAATAATCAAAAAAATTTCACTATAAAGGAGAAAACTATGGATACAATTAAAGTTCAGGGCATGAAATTCGTTGATTCATATGGCAGAGAAAGAATTTTCAACGGTATGAATGTTTGTGACAAAACAAATTACATACCCGGTTTTGTTGCTAACGAGTTTTCAAAAGATTTATTCTGGGTCGATGAGTTTAAAAAGTTGGGTTTCAACATTATCAGATTGGGTATGACATGGTCTGTTGTTGAGCCTGAAAAAGGAAAATACAACGAGGAATATCTGAACTCAATCGAGAAAATTATGGACTGCTGCCACGAAAAAGGCATTTATGTTTACCTTGATATGCATCAGGATTTGTTCTGCAACAAAACAGGTGCAGGTGACGGTGCTCCTGACTGGGCAATTGATGCAGGTCCTTATAAATTCCAGAAAACAAAAATCGTGTGGGCTGAAGGTTATTTCTGGGGCAGAGCAGTTCACAGAGCTTTCGATAATTTCTGGACTAACAAGAAAATTGATAACGACGGACTCCTTGATTGCTTTGCAGATATGTGGGGACACGTTGCAGACAGATTCAAAGACCATCCTGCTCTTTTCGGTTTTGACGTTTTCAACGAGCCTTTCCCCGGTAAAGATGGCGGTAAAGTTTTCAGAAAAATTATCGGCAAACTTGCACGTGTGACACTTGTTGACAAAAGACTCAGCAGATGCAAGCTCCTCAAAGATGCTCTCGGCAAAGAAAAGATTAAAGTTCTTGACCATTATACAGGCGACATTTTCCACACAATTGTGTGTGCAGGTGAAAAACTCATCAATAAATTTGACACTGAAAGATATATGCCTTTCCTCAATAAAACCGCCTCGAAAATCAGAGAATCAACTGACAAAGGCGTGCTTTTCATTGAAAACTCATATTATTCAAACCTTGGTATCCCCTGCCTTAACACGCCCATTGAAGTCAACGGCAAAAGAGAACCTCAGCAGTGTTTCTCTCCTCATGGATACGACCTGATGGTTGACACTCCACTTTATAAATACGCATCAAATTCAAGAGTTGAATCAATTTTCGGTCAGCACAGAGTAACGCAGGAAAGGATGCAGAATCCTGTGCTTGTTGGCGAATGGGGCGGTCATTCAGAGGGCACAGAATGGTTCCCCCACGTTGAATATCTTATTGACATGTTCAACAGATACAAGTGGAGTGCTACATATTGGGCGTACTGGAAAGAACTGCTTGATGAAGAAGTTATGACCATACTTTCACGCCCTTACCCGAAAGCAGTTACAGGCGACATCAAAGAATTCTGTCATGACAGAAAAAACAACGAATTTGTTCTTACATATAATCAGAATAAAAATTATGATGTGCCTACAGTTATTTTCGCTCACAAAAAAGTGAAAGAAATTATCGCTGACGGCGAAACAAAAATCATCCCCATAACAGACTCTGCTTGTGATATTGAAATCGTTTCAGGCATCGGCGAGCATACTGTTAAAGTGGTTTTTGAAGACTGATTGTCCGCACATGTTTTTATATCAAAACAACAAAGCACCGATACGACGTATCGGTGCTTTAGATTTTACTGTTTCTTATTTGATGCACAATGCAGGACGCACGCCCTGATATGTGATATTTGTGAATTTGCTGAAGCTTGCATCGCCTTTATCGCTGACAACAATTGAATAACCGCTTGCACCATCACAAGTACGAAGGCTCCACCATGCTTCGTCAGTGTCATCGTTGTGCTCAGGCTCTGCACGCAAGCCCTGACATCTTGCATAATCAGTGCCGACTGCTTCACGGTTAACATCAGCACCGTCACCTGCTGCAAAACCATATTCGATGGCTGTAACTTCTTCGTAAGAAAGAAGGAAAATTTTATCTTTAGTGTCGGCAGAATTGAAGTTTTCATTGTTTACACATTTATTTGTGCAGACCGTTTCGGCGATTTTTGCCTGTTCATCTGCAGAAAATGCTGTTGTGAAAAATGTTTCATTGAGCCATTTTCTGATTGAGCTGTTTGCATATTCGCTTGCATAGGCAGTTAAATCTTCGTCACTGTAGCATTCTGCGTTTGCACCACTTCTGTAAAGTGTGTCGGAATATGCCTGTGAGTCAATTATATTTTCGCAGACTATAAGACCTTTTGCAGGGTCAATAACACGCCACTGCAGAGGCTCATATTTAAACCAATAAACTTTGTCTGCAACATAGCCGTTATCATCCTGGTTTGAATTTTCAGCTGAAGAAGGATAAGTTGTATATCCCGGTCTGTATTCAGAGAAAGTAACACCGCGGTATTTTTCGCCGTCTATTGTAACATCGGCATACTGCATCCAATCGCCTGCTAACATTGAGCCGTCAGTTTCATCGCCTGAATAATAGCCATATGATACCCACTGCGCAGAAGCACTGTTAAGCTGTGACAAAACTGCTTCGTCAGTAACTTTCGTCTGGGGATAAGAGCCGAATTCGACTATATCCCCGACTACAGCTGAGTCAATGTTATCAATTTTAAGAATTTCATCGAGAGGTCTGATAATAACAACGCCTTCAGGAATTTCAATTTCAATAACTGAGCCTTCTTCACCGTTTGCAAAAATATCTTTACCTTCCTGATGTACTTCAGAATGTTTACCTGATGCTTCAGATTCAGCAGGCTGTTCTTCTTCAACAGTGTAGATATATGAGTAGCTTTCGTCTTCGCCACGTTCAATTTCAATAGAAATATAAATTCTGTCATTAGCCTCAATAAGACCGTTTGATTTACCTGTGATATTTTCTTTGATGGGCTGTACTCTCTTTTCGCTTACATAGAAAATGTCAGCTTCGTAATATTCAGCATCGTCTTTTGCATCGTCAGGATTATCAGGAGATGTCTGACCTACAACTGCATATGCTTCATATGTACCGTCTGAATCATAGTCTTTACAATACATATCTATGACAGGTTTGGTTGTGCTTTCTTTAAGAATGTCTGTAAGTTTTGCAGCGGCTGCTTCTTCGTCTTTCTGCTTTTTGATTTTATAAACAACAAAAGCCGAAGCACCGATTGCAGCAACAAGAATCAGAGCAATTATTGCGATAAATATTTTTTTCGCAGTTTTTGCAGGAGATTTTTTGCCCTGCTTTTTAGCTTTTTTGCCTTTGGTCTGACTATCAGCAGGAGGCACATTTCTGTTGTTTACAGCAGATTGCTGTGCCTGTGTTACTCCGCCTGATTCATACGCGGAGGCATTATTTATATTTGAAGGTGCGTTTGGCACAACATTTCGTCTTGTAACTGCTGTGCCGCAATACGGACAAGCATTTGCTGAATTATCAATTTGCTTACCGCAATGTTTACAGAACATAAAATCCACCTCAATCACATTCTCAGATTGTAAATATTGTATTTCATTTAAAGGAAATTGTCAAGCAAGAACAATCGAAAAAATTTTTTATTATAGAAAAAAGCACATTAAACTAATGTGCTTTTTAATAATGCTTTACGTATACATATCTAACTGATTTTCAATAAGCGACAACGTGTATTTCTTTTCTTCCAGTACACCCAGGTCTTTGTTTATATCGTTGATTTTGCTTTTGATATCCTCTTTATGAGCTTTGATTTTATCGTTGATTGTAAAGCTGTATTCATTGCAGCAGCTTTCAATTTCCGTTTCAATCTTTTTGGCAAAAACATCGATAAAGGTGTTGAATTTGCCTTTGATATCATAGCACACTCTGTTAAAAAGACTCTTTGCATATCTTGCGAGAATAATTTCAGCATTGTTTCTGTATTGCTCAAGGAAATACATATTATCGTTATTCCTTGCAGAAGCAAGCCTTGCTTCCACAAAACTTCTTTGCAATTCATTAACCAGCTGTGCACCTTCCGCCATTTTATCTTTATAATCCACCTGCATTTTTCTTGGTGCAGAAAGGATATTACGCAGATTTCCCTGCCTTACTTCAAGGCCACCCACATCTTTGAAAGAGTGTGAAAAATTAGAAAAGAAAATATTCAACTGCTCTGTCATATGCCTGAGCATAGTGTAAGTTTCTTTATTTGCTTCATCAATAATTTCTTCCGCAAAGGAATGGCAGGCATTAAGGAAATTTGCGTTTACATAAGCGTTAAACTCATATACGTTGCGTTTTGACGTCAGATATATTCTTAAATTTTCACAAGCGTCAAAATTCATCTTATAAATTTTTTCATCAACTATATCATACACATCCTGCGCACAACGTCTGAAATCTTTCATCCTTTGCTTTTTCTGATACAAAGCAAATGTAGGCAGGTCGGCTCTGTTTGTCTGCATAAGCACATTCAACTCTTTGCCGTATTCAACTGAAACTTTTTTAACATGGTTTGCAGTTGATTCATACAACAAATCAATAAATGTCATGATTTTCTTAATCTGTGCAGTAGCACGTTGCTTCATCATAAAATCGAAAAGCTTCTGCTCACTCTGTGCAGACATTTTATACATTCCGTCATCATCGCTGTGTTTTTCAAGAACGGAAATTGACGAATAAGGCAGAATAAGTGCATCTTCAATGCCGAAAACTTCTTTCACCTTAAGCCTTGAATATTCAAGTGTTTTTTCACGTTCACTTTCTTCGATTATATCAAATTTTGTAAGAACAAAAACACACTGGGGCAAAACCTTTGTAAGGTTATCTGAAACAAATTTGCAGATTGTTTCAGGGAAAGGTCTTGTAGCATCCATAAGAATAACAGAAGCATCAGAAAGACTTCTGATGGCATTTTTTGTAACATCCTCATGCCACAATTCCGTTGCGTTTGTGCCGGGTGTGTCAATAATTCTTATTTTGCCTCTGATAGCCTTTGCAGGAAAGCAGATTTTAACTGAGCGGACAGTCTGCGCAAAATCAGAATCGGTGGTGAAACTTTCAATTTTTTCTACCATCTGATTTTCATTTGCAAAGCAGATTCTTTTCACCTTTCTGTTTTTATCAGTCAACTCAACTGCATAATAGGGAGCATATTCAATCACCGTATTTGCAACTGTTGTGCCCTGCAAAGAGCAGGAAGAAAGCAATTCACTGCGGAGCAGTGCGTTGATGAAACTGCTTTTTCCTGAAGAAAACTCGCCGATGATGCTCATATTAACAATATCATCCTGCTGTTTTCTCTTTGTTTTTTCAAGAAGTGCAGTCAACTGCCCTTCTTCATATGAGTACTTTTTAAGCACAGCCTCGATAAACGCAATGTGCTTGTCTACCTCGGCTATGCTCATTAATTTATTCACTTGTGAAGATTTGCTTTTTCTTTCAGTTACATCCATTCACAATTAGTCCTTTTAAGCACTGAATCAGAGTCTCATCAATGCTTCTTTTAATTCATTTTTAAGGTCATTTGCCTTTTTCAGCCCTTCATCTGACAAGGGCTTGACAGATTTTTCAATAGCCTCTTTTTGCTTATCTGTCCATTCTTTTTCTTTTTCAAGGGCAGATTTGATTATGTCAGAATAAATATATCTGACACGTGCATCACTCTGCGACATTGAACGGTCTATTATCTTGGGCACATTAACAGCTATTGCATCTTTAACGATTGTGCGCTGCTGTTCTATTTTTGAATTGAAGATTTTTTCAGAGAAAATTGCAGAGCCTGTGCCGACACCCATCGTTGCAATCAACGGAGTAACATGACACGCAGCTAAAACAAGTGCAACTGTCAATGTTACAACTGTTGTACCCACTTTTGCAACAGTACGCTTTTTAGTAATATCTTCCATGTTCAGTTCGCCGATATCAGCCTGACTAAAAAGATATTTGTCCATAATACGCATATTGTCGTTATATACAACATGGGTTTTGAAATGCTTTTCAAGAGAAGAATTGAACCATCTTGCATCGTCAGATATTCTTCTCATAACTGCATTTTCAACAGCAGTTGACATATTTGTAAGCTCAATTTTCAGGCGGTAAGGATAGTCATTTGTCCACCATTTCTTCAAATCATTATTACGTGAAACTTCATACTGAAGTCTTTCAGCAATAGCCATTTTATATTCTGCACCTTTTTCGGAGATGAGCCTTGTGCAATCGTTTGCTCTTTCAAGGAAATTGATTCTTAAGTTTTCCCACTCAACTTTTGCGTCAGAAACAAGCTGTTTTTTCTTATCGATAAGCTCCTGACGTTTGCTTTCGTCAGCCTCTCTCTGAAGCATAAGCTGTTCTTCAAGAGCGTTGATTTCTGACTGAACAGTTTCAAGCACATTGGACATAATCCATTCTTCTGTAAGTTCAGCTCTTTCAGGATTACACACCCATTTTGTAATCTGTGCCTTAATCTTGTCCATACCAATGATATGGTCATATTTATTGTCTGTAAGTTCAACTTCATAAGGAACATAAACAGGAATATTCATTCCCCATGCATCGAGCTTTCTTGTGATATAATCCAGCATCTTCACTCTTTCTCTGAGCGGAATCTGGTCAAGTTTTGTAACAACAAGCATAAGGAAAGGTGTTCTCTTTGAAATAAGACGCTGTTCAATGAACAGTTTTTCACTCATACTCAGAGCACCTGTTGCTCTTGTTGTGATAATTGCACCGTCACAGCCTCTGAGTGCATCACCTATAACACGCACACGCTCCTGCTCAAGGTCGCCTGCACCGGGAGTGTCGATAATTTCAACATTGTTTATTCTCAGCCATTCATCATTTACGCCTGCATACAATGTGCCTTTTGCATCTTTGCCATCGAAGTTTTCCGCTGTAAGACCACGCCATGATGCAGTTTCAAGAGGAAGAGTTTTGACTTTTTTTCCTTTTTCATCTGTCACGATAAGTGATTCTTGTTCATTATAGCGGATTCTTGTCATAAGCGCAGTTGACGGCAAATTTGAAACCGGGAGAAGTTTTCTGCCAAGCATTTTGTTGATAAATGTGCTTTTGCCTGTGCTGAATTCACCTACAACAGCAACAGAGAATCTGTCCTTCATAGCGTTTTTATAAGTGTTGACAAGTTTCTTTGCCACAGGCTTCATATCATATTTACAGAAAATCTCGCTGAAACCATTGATTGTGTCAATAGCTTCCCTGCTGATTCTCAGTTTCTGAACTTTTGGTTTATCGGTTTTTTTATTTTCAACGGGTTTTCCTGCAGGCTTTCTGCCTTCGGGAACACCGGGTTTTGCATTTGGATTCATGATCTGATTTCTCCCTACTTTTCCGGACACTCTTACCAACCGTACGCACTGATAAGAGTGCCGGAACATGTTATTTATTTAAGGTACGTTGCGTAGAAACCTGCATCAAGAGCTTTGTAAATGGGATAGAGACAAGGTTCTACAAGTGTGCTGAGAAGTTCGCCCATTCTTGCTTCATCAGCTTCGTTGTATTCAGCACCGTCTGCGAGAGCATCAATCATTTTGTCATACAGATAGAAGAGTTCGTCTCTCATTTCGTTGTACTGAGCCTTATTTACATTCTTTAATTTTTCAGGTCTGAAATATCCGATAGGGTCATTGAAGTTAACCTTTCTGAATTTCTTGTTATATCTGAGGTCTTCAAAACCAACCACTTTGTCATTAACAGCATCAATAGTAAATGTGCAGATGATAGGATAAATGAGAGTTTTATCAGGGCGGCCTGTCATTTTGTATTTCACAAAAGGAACTACAAGGCACGGTACATCATTGCAAACCTGAAGGATAGGAAGACCGTATGAATAACCCATAGGGATTTTTGCACCTAAAACAGCTTCGTTTCTTTTAAGAGATTTGAGCATTTTCTTTGTTTCAATTTTTCTTTCCATTTTCAGTTACTCCTTATTTACAGATTATGCTTCACAAATAACCATCTGGTTGTCGCCGTCTTCCCATGCATCAACAAATACATCGAGAGGAACTTCCAAGCCGCATCCGTTGGGATGACCGGGGTCATTAAGAATTACAACCGGATTATCAGGATCTGAGTAGTCAATACCGATAACCTGAACTGCATGGTTTACGCCGTCAAAGGGTGAATACATTCCGTCTTCATCGTCATCGCCATACCAGATTTCGTCTGCGTCAACAGAAACGATAACTTCTTTACCGTCTGCAAGACATTCTTCGAGTTCGTCGATGTCGCCGTATGTTTCTTCGCATTCTACGCCGTAGTATTCAACCATTTTTTCCAAATCGCATACTGGTGTGCCGCCTTCTTCTGTAAACCAGCCGTTTTCTTCTGCGATGTCAGCCATTTCTTCAATATCAATTTCCTGACCTGTGATTTCTTCGATAACGAACTTCTGAGCATAAAGAGCACATCTGTTTGTGTCGCCCTGGAATTCCCATTCTTCCATTGATTTTTCGGGATCACCGATGACGCCTGTATGTTCCTCTTCAGGATCATAATTTTCTGTGTCTTCATCATAAACGACGTCATCGTCTGAATCAAAAGGGTCAAATTCTACCTCTTCTTCTTCATCATAGTCATAATCGTCATCATCTGTAAGGTCGTAAGTGTCAACTGCTTCAAACACGCCGTCGCCGTCTTCATCGTATGAAACAACGTATGTATCTTCAATGCCGTCACCGTCGATGTCGATGAATTCTTCCTGAATGTGGTAATCAAGTTCACCGTCGCCGTCTGTATCAGCATATGCATCGAAAATATCGAATGAACCGTCATCGTTTACGTCTTCTGCTGTGTAAAATTCATCAGCAACACCGTCACCGTCGTAATCAACTGATTCTTCTGCATAATCAGCAACACCGTCGCCGTCTGTATCATAGTAAGTTACTGTATCTGTAACATCTGCTACGCCGTCTGCGTCGTAGTCTTCTGAGTAAACAGTTGTGTCTGCTACACCGTCGCCGTCTGTATCAACGTTAACTTCTGTTGCAATATAGTCAGCCTCGCCGTCTCCGTCAAAATCTTCTGCGTAAGCGTAAGTATCAACAACGCCGTCACCGTCTGTGTCCATTTCTGCTTCTGCTACGATGTAGTCAATTTCACCGTCGCCGTCTGTGTCATATGCATCGCCTGTTACAACAAGATCAGCTTCGCCGTCGCCGTCTGTATCTTCTGTGTATACGAAAGAGTCAGCCTGACCATCGCCGTCTGTATCATATTCTTCAAAAGTTGTATTGTTTTCATCATCAACCGGAATGATAACGGGTTCTTCATCTTCAGGAGCAACAACTTCGTCTTCTTCAGGAGTTTCAACGATTTCTTCGTCTTCGGGAGTTTCAACGATTTCTTCGTCTTCAATTGAGTATTCCTGAATGAAATCAGCTTCGCCGTCAGCGTTAGCGTCTTCTGAATAGATATATGTGTCATCTACACCGTCGCCGTCTGTGTCAACTACAGCTTCTGTTGAAATGAAGTCCATTTCGCCGTCGCCGTCAACATCTTCTGCGTAAATGAAAGTGTCACTGTCGCCGTCACCGTCTGTATCAACATCTGCAAAAGCATAATCTACTACGCCGTCACCGTTAACATCTTCTGCATAGATATATGTGTCGTCTGCGCCGTCGCCGTCTGCGTCAACCATAGCTTCCACTGTCATAAAGTCTATTTCGCCGTCACCGTCTGCATCTTCTGCATATGCATAAGCATCGATATCGCCGTCGCCATCTACATCAGATTCTGCTTCGTAATAGTCAACATCGCCGTCACCGTCTACATCTTCTGCGTAAACATATGTATCAATGTTGCCGTCGCCATCTATGTCAAGTTCTTCATATGAATCAGCTTCAACATCTTCGCTGTTCACCATAGGAATATAGTCGATTCCTCTTTCATCATCAACGTCGCCGTCTACTATGCCGTTATCTTCTGTAGTTTCTTCGTCGATTGAATATTCTTCAATGTGGTCATATTCGCCGTCAGCGTCAGCGTCTTCTGCATAGATGTATGTATCCATTTCGCCGTCGCCATCTGTATCCATTTCTGCTTCTGTTACGATGTAGTCAACTTCGCCGTCACCATCTGTGTCATATTCTGATGTTGCTTCTGTGTAATCAGCCTGGCCGTCAGCATTTGCATCTTCTGTGTATACGAAGTAGTCGGCTTCCCCGTCACCGTCTGTATCGTATTCTGCTGTTTCAACAATAAAATCTGCCTGACCATCGCCATCTTCATCAATCATCATTACAGTGCTGTCATCCAGACCATCACCATCTGTATCATATGCTTGAACTTCTTCAACATAGTCAGCCTGACCGTCGCCGTCTACATCTTCTGTATATGCAGAATAGTCAACATCGCCGTCACCATCTGTATCGTAGTTAAGAACTTCATAGTCTGTTGTGCCGTCGCCATCGTAGTCAACAAAAAGTTCTGATGATTCGTCAATGCCGTCGCCATCGAGATCATAAAGCTCTTCGTTTTCAACATAGTCGATTTCCCCGTCACCGTCTGTGTCTGCTTCGTAAGTAAATGAATCGTAGTCGCCGTCACCGTCTGTATCAGTTGCTGTGCTGATTTCGTCTGTTACTCCGTCACCATCATAGTCAATATAAAGTTCTGATGTTTCGTCAATTCCGTCACCATCGAGATCGTAGAGTTCTTCATTTTCAACATAGTCGGCTTCCCCGTCACCGTCTGTATCTGCTGCATAAGTAAATGAATCAAAATCTCCGTCACCGTCTGTGTCGATTGATACGTACTGTTCGTCAACAATTCCGTCGCCGTCTGTATCGTATTCTTCTACTTCTTCTGTATAGTCAACAACGCCATCGCCATCTGCATCTTCTGTGTATACGAAATAGTCGGCTTCCCCGTCACCGTCTGTATCGTATTCTGACAATTCTGCAGTAAAGTCTGCCTGGCCGTCGCCATCTTCATCAATAAGCTGGATTGTGTAGTCATCCACGCCGTCACCATCTGTATCGTATACCTGAACTTCTTCAACATAGTCAGCCTGACCGTCGCCGTCTGCATCTTCTACGTATGCACTATAGTCAACATCGCCGTCACCGTCTGTGTCATAGTCAAGAACTTCGTAGTCTGTTGTGCCGTCGCCATCGTAGTCAACAAAAAGTTCTGATGATTCGTCAATTCCGTCGCCGTCGAGATCATAAAGCTCTTCATTTTCGATATAGTCAACTTCCCCATCGCCGTCTGTATCTGCCTGATAAGCAAATGAATCGAAATCGCCGTCAGCATCTGTATCGATTGCTATTGACTGTTCATCCATAATTCCGTCGCCGTCTATGTCATAATCTGCCTGTGAATAATCAACAAGGCCGTCACCGTCTGAATCTGCATCGAGATAAACTGTATCAAATGCACCGTCGCCGTCTATATCCAATTCAGCAAAAGTTACGTCTGCAACGCCGTCGCCGTTTGTGTCGATATCAACATATCTTTCATCAACAAGGCCGTCACCGTCTGTGTCGATATTTTCAAAAATTGTGTCAATTTCGTAGTCGCCGTCTGTATCCATTGCTGTGTAGTTAAGGTCTGTATCAACAGAACCTGTATCTTCTGAATAAACATATTCGTCGATGATGCCGTCACCGTCGTAGTCAACACCTTCAACAGTAAGATCAGGAATACCGTCACCATCTGTATCAATTTCTGCTAAGAAACCATCGTCATCTGTTTCTACATCAGGAGTAACATCTTCATCTTCGAAGCCGCTGTCTCCCAAACCATTTTCAAAATCAAAACCGTTAAAATCAAACATTTTTCTCTTCTCCTTTATATTTTTTGTTTTATATGGGCTTTATGTGCCTGCCCTGTGAATAGAGAATACCACTTACCTCACCCGGTTGCAATAGAGTTGTAATATTCGGGCAAGTAAATGTAATTTTCCGCCAAACCTTAGTAATTAATGCCTTTCTACGTATTCTGCGTAGCGTGTTACGACCTGCTGATAGTTGCTTTTGCTTATTTCAATTGTATTGCCTGACATCATATTGAAACAGCGGTTTGCCTTATCAAGACTCTTGACTTTTGCCATATTTACAATGTAACTCTGATGGCATTTCACAAACTGATCCTGGGGCAGAAGCATAAGCACATCGTTTAATTTTGCATAGAATTCAAAAGCTTTCTTTTTGGCAAAGAGAGTAATTTTTCTCTGATTGCTTTCAAAATAAGAAATATGCTCATAAGGTATACGCATAACAGAGTCTTTATTTTTAATTGTAAAGTAAGGTCTGAAATGCATCTGCTCATAACAGGCAAAACGGATGCTGTCGATAATTTCTTCTGCTTTGCTGTTGCTGAGAATCACTTTTGAGGGACGATATCTTACAAGCCCCAGCACATGGTCAATTTTATCATCTGACAGGAATATAATAGAAGCAGTCAGGTTATTACTTCTGATTTTCCTTGTCAGTTGTTCGCATTCTTCGTTAAGTCCGTTGAAAACATAAACATCATAATATGAAGTTGATAATGCAAGATTGTCATAGATTTTCTGCGCATCTTTCGCATATGTAAGTTCACACTTTGTGTTTACACGTTTTACTGCTTCCTGAGCTACAGCGAAAACTCTTTGCGATTTTTCCGCATTGCCGAGGAAAACAACTACTCTTAGCATTCTCTCAATCCCCTTTTCTTGTTATTTTTACAAAAGGTGACAAAATATCACTCTTTGATAATACCAAAACAGCAAAATAATGTCAATAATCTTTGTGCATTTTCTTGCAATAAAATACAGAAAAATATGTTTTTTTATTCACAATAGACATTTGATATATAAAAACATATTTATTTTCACCGATTATTATGGTATAATGATTTTATATTACCGGACAAACAAAAATAAAACAGAGGACCATACTATAATAAAAGGTAAAAAGTTTATGAAAAAAATCAGAATTGACGGCAAAACCTTTTTTGCTGATGACGGAGAAAAACTTTCTGACATTTTAATAAAAGCAGGCAAAAGCACAGAGCATCTCTGCGGCGGTAAAGGCATCTGCAGAAAGTGCAGAGTTTTTGTAGACGGCAAGGAAACTCTTTCCTGCCAATACAGAATTCACACCGATATTGAAGTTACAATACCTGAAAGCACAGAAATTCTGTCTGTGTCAGGCGCTGAAGAATCAGGGACAAGCACCGGCAACACCTGCCTTGCACTTGATATAGGCACAACAACTCTGGCTCTGGCGCAGATATCTTGTGATGAAAGCAGGATAACGAAGGTGATCACTGCAACAAACCCGCAAAGGGCTTTTGGTGCTGACATTATGACGAGAATTGAACACTGCATGAAAAACGGTTGCAGTGAAATGACAGATGTTCTGATTAAAAAAATCAACAATATGATTGCACAGGCAGGTTTTTCACCTGCAGAAAGACTTTATGTTTCCGGAAACACAACAATGCTTCATCTGTTTTTCGGAATTGACCCGTCAGGCATGGGCACTGCACCTTACACGCCCGTTTTTTTGGAAAGCAAATATGAAAAATCCGGCAGAATAAAGGGCGTAAAAGAAATTATTTCGCTGCCTTCTGTTGCTTCTTTCGTGGGTGCTGACATTGTGGCAGGGCTCGGATTTATCGGAATGACTGATAATGAAAAATACAATCTTCTTATTGACCTTGGCACAAACGCCGAAATTATCCTTTTCTCAAAAGAAAAAATCATCTGCACTTCTGCTGCTGCAGGACCTTGCTTTGAGGGAGCAAACATTTCCTGCGGCATGAGTGCAACAAGCGGTGCAATATGCAGTTATTCAAAAGGAAGAATTGAAACAATTTTTTCTGCCCCTGCAAAGGGAATATGCGGCACAGGGCTTATAGATATTATTGCAGAGCTTTTGTCAGACGGCGAAATTGACAAAACGGGATTTATGGAAAAGGAAGAAATTGAATTAGCCGAAAACATATTTGTAAATCAAAGTGACATAAGGCAATATCAGCTTGCAAAGTCTGCTGTCAATTCAGCAATTTCTTCCCTGATGAAAAGCTGCCACATCAGATATGAAGATATTGATAAAGTATATATTTCAGGCGGATTTTCTGACAAACTTAATATCAGAAACGCTGTCAATACAGGCCTTATCCCGAAAGAATTTGAAAAAAAATGCGTTGCAATAAACAATTCTTCATTGCTGGGATGCGTGAAATTTGCCTTAGAAAACAACGACCTTTCCGTTTTTATCGAAAAGGCTGAATATATTGATTTATCAGCTGACAAATATTTTGCTGATTTATTTATTGAAAATATGATGTTGAATGCAGACTGAATAAAAAAAGCATCGGCGACGTTCACCGATGCTTTATTTTTATGGTTTTCTGATTTGTGAAGCGTAGTTATTTGTTGAGCCATAGATAAGACATCCGTCATCATCAAGTGCAAGAGCATAACTCTGACCTGCTGCTACGCCTATAATTTTTCTCCAGCTTTCAGTTTCTTCAACGTAACCGTAGCCGCTTGTTACAAGCACTCTGCCGTCTGATTTAACAGCAATTGTGTATGTATCGCCTGCTGCAACAGCAACAATATCTTTCCAGCCTGCTTCACGCACATCACACTGGCCCGAATATGAATCATAATCTGAATCAGGATTATCGATAAATTCAGTAGAAACAAGTGTACCGTCTTTTCTCAGACCCACTGTGTGATATTCGCCTGCAGAAATTGCAACAATATCGGTCCAGCCTTTTACGTTGCACTGGCCGTTATCATTATTGCCGTAAGCCACAACTGTGCCGTCAGGCTTAAGACCTACAATATGACCGTAGCCTGTATCAATAGCAACAATGTTGTTTGCACCTGTTAAATAATCATTTCTGTAGCCTGTTGCAACAATTGTACCATCTGATTTAAGACCTGCTACAAATGTACTGTTTGCAGAAATCGAAACAATGTTTTCCCAATCTTCTACATCTTTTACATCGTCAAGGTAATCAAATTCATCTACTGTTTCATAGAAAGAAGATGTTCCTGCAAGAAGCACTTTGCCGTCATCCTGCAGACCTACCACGAAATCTTCGCCTGCTGAAACTTCAACAATACCTTTCCAACTGTTTACTTCTGAATATTCTGACTCTGCATAAACTGTGCCGCCTGTTTTGATTGCAACAACATCAAAATATGCATCAAAAGTTTTTCTCTTAAGGAAACTGTCCCAGAGTTCTTTGCTTTTTTCCTGCGCATCTTCATAATCGCCTGCTGCACCATATGCCATTGCAGCCTGCATTTTGTAGCCTTCTTTTTCAATATTTGCAGCAAAGTTATAAGAATCAACCATTGCCTTGTCTTTTCTTGCCTGGCGGATTAGAGAAATTGAATCCTTATATCCTCTTATAAGATCCAGTTCTTCAATTGCTTCTGCGTATTTTTTCTCATCAAGAAGTTCAAGAGCTTTGTTGTATTTCATTATGGGGAATACCACAACAAGTGAAACAGCTGCAATTGCAAGAACAACCACGATTGAAACAATTGCAATAACTGCTTTTTTCAGCTTCTTTTTGAATGTGGCTTTTTTAAATGCTTTCATCTGAAGTTTTTCCTGATTTTCCTGATTGAGCTTCTGCTGATATTCTTCAAGGAAAATTTTACTGTCTTTATAATCACCGAGATATTCAAAAACTTCTTTTGCGTATTCTTTATCTTCTTTTGAATCGTAATTTCTCAACTGAGATGCTCTGTCATACAAAACTTCTTTGAATTTTTCAATAAGTTTGGGAGCTTCTTCGTAATCACCCAAAGAAATAAGGTTATTTATGCAGTTTTTCATGAATTCAACATTACCGTTTACAGCAAAATCATAGGGATTTACAGCAAGCATATTACGGTATGTGCTGATTTTTCTTTCTTCTTCCTGCTTAATACGCATTTCCTGAGCTTCTTTTTCTCTCTGGATACGCATTTCTTCAGCAATTTTTGCCTGTTGCTGACGATACTCTTCTGCAGCCTTTGCCTGCTGAGCACGTAATTCAGCGGCTTCCCTTTCCTGCTGAAGACGTAATTCTTCCTGTTGGATACGATAATTTTCAGCAGCAGCACGTTGTTGCTGAAAACGCTCTTCTATTGAATCAACAGCCTCTTTCATTTCCATAATTATGGCTTCATCGCCGAAACGGAGAATCTTCTGATAATTATTGTTTACAACAAAGTGGTTGGGATAATCCTTGAGGTATTCACGTTTTCTCACTTTAAGGTCTGACATGAGTTTAACAAGATATGCCTGAGCATTTTTCGGTTCAACATCAAGCACCTTTTCGCTGTATTCATCTGCTTTTTCCCATTCACCGTCTTCAAGAAAAAGAAACGCTCTTTCAATAAATGCCTGTGTATTAACGGAAGCATTTGCTGCTTCTTCCTGCTTAACTTCGCCGTTTTCATTAACAGGCTGAGTAGTGAAGCAACCATCGCACGTAATGAACTTTGCATCGTCATAAACTTCCATTACTTTTCCGCATTTTTTACATTCATAAAAAGCCATAATATCCCCCACTTTTCATTTATAGAAACATAATACAACATTTTCATAAAATTGGCAAGTTTTTTCTGAATAAAAAATGGTCATTTGCTATTCCTGCACCGAACTATATTAATTATAATTTATATGGTTATTTTAATATTATTCCGTAGGGGTCGATGCCTACATCGACCCGTCAGATTTTATATGAATTTATTCGGGCGGATGTGGGCATCCGCCCCTACGATGCTGATTTTAATACCGCGGTAAATTATAATTTATCCGTATATTTGTGGCTGTATCGTAGGGGACGGGTTGCCCGTCCCGTTATGAATCTGATGAATTTTTCGCGGGCGCTGAAACGACGCCCCTACGATGCTGATTTTAATACCGCGGTAAATTATAATTTATCGGGATGTTAATTCGGCTTCTCCTTGAGGAGAAGCTGTCACCGCAAGGTGACTGATGAGGTGTAGAAAACGCAGTTTTCGTATTTTTACTTTGGTTTACTTAAATTCTTACCTTTCCACCTCATCCGAGTTTTGCGTTGCAAAACCCACCTTCCCCTCGAGGGGAAGGCTTGGCAGACATTTCGACAAATTATAATTTATATGGTTGTTTTAAATTAATATCGTAGGGAACGGCGGTTTCCGACGTTCCGTAAAAAATGTGAATTGGCGGTTTGTCGGCAAGCGCCAAACCCTACAATGTTAAAATTAATTGCACGATAAATTATAATTTTTAACGAAAAATCCCCTCTGTCATTTCCTGACGAAAATGACATCTCCCCTTACGTTTTTAAGGGGAGACTGTAGCCGTAATATGCATATAAATTATAATTTATCGTTATATGATTGCGTCGCAGACCCGAAACATTTCCGTCAGGAAATATATCACATCGCGTAAGCGATATATCACTGCAACGCAATATCACTTTGCGTAGCAAAATATCACTGATTATATAATTTGTGACAACAAATTATATAATCATGTGTGGACGGAGTCCACCCACACTTATTCACTCTTACTTCTTGTCTATTACTACAAACACGCCTTTGGCATATAATCGCTTAATGTCTGATTATTCTTTTTCAGGAATTCTTCCATTTCATAATTCCGTGGCGGATTTGCACAAGCCGCGGAATTATGTTGCACTTCGGCTGAATTTTTCTGAAAATTTTCGTTTTGCACATTAACACTTCCGCTTTTTTTCTGGAAAGAAAAAGCGGAAGTGTTCTTCTCTTCTTTTCTCTTACTCTCTCTCTTCTCTTTCTCTTTCTCTTTCTCTGTGTTACAATGTAACACTTTGGCGTTACATTGTAACGTTTCGGTGTTACTTTGTAACGCTTCTTCGTTACTCTTTTCACTATTACGATGTTTCCTTACTCTGCTTGCAACCGACGTTTCTGACCCTACGCAATCTTCAATCATTGTGATGAAATATGTTGTTTCGTCGATTTTTTCTATTGCATCATATGTAATAAGAATATCAAGCAGTTTTTTCACAAGGTCTGCTTTTTCACCAATTCCCAGTGCAAGCTCTTCTGCAAAGGTGGGCAACATCTTTTTATAGTAAAGATAGCCGTCTGTTTTCAATGAATAAAGCATAATCCGCTGAAAAGTCAGAATCATTGTTTCTCCGTTTTCCTGCAACTTTAAAAATTTGATTATCATTTCGTCAAAAAAATCAGTTTTCATTTTGTACCAATAGTATCTTTTGTTTTCGCTCAATTTTTAAAATTCCTTTCCGTTTATGGTAGAGATTTGAAAACCCCTCCATAAATAGGGAGTACGGCTTGTTTTTTCAACCGAAAACGGTGTAATTTTTTTCAAAAAGCAAAAATATTAACAAAAAGTTTAAAATTCATCGAAAATGACAAGGACGTTTTTGTTGTGCAATATTGAATACTTTCCTTTCATATGATATAATCAAAGAAAAAACGAAAAGGTGAAAACAATGCTTTGGATTAACAAACCTTTCAAGAAAAATGTTCCCTATTACACAATTCCGCTGATTGACCTTGCTGTAAAGCCTGAAAAAACGCCTGATGAATTGGATTATCTTTACCACAACACTGTTGTTGACAATTCATCTTCATACCTCGGCCATCCTGACTCAATTCTTCTCAACGACGGAAAAATTCTCACTTTTTATCCTGAAGGACACGGCAAAGGCAGAATAATTTCAAAAATTTCTGCAGACGGAGGCATTTCTTACACTGAAGAAATCAAAAACCCTCCTGTTTCGTGGGAAAAATCTCTCGAAACACCTACTGTTTATCGCCTGCAGTTTACAGACGGAAATGAAAAACTGATTCTCATTTCAGGCAACCCTAAATGGCCCGGTGTTCCCACTCCCGGCGGATTCAACTGCTCAATAAGCGAAGACGAGGGCAAAACCTGGTCAGAATTCAAACTTTTTTACGACAATAATTCAGATTTTCCGATTATACCTATTGTTTCAATGGCTTCGCTTACAAGGCTTAAAGAAAACGGAAAATTCGTTGACAAATGGATGGGCCTTTTCCACAACAGCAAATTTGAAAACTTCAAAACAATTCTCACCTTTGATGAAAATGGCGACTATCATTGGTCAAAACCTGAAAAATATCTTGCAAAATATCGAAAATATGAAACTTATGCAGGCATTTGCGAGGTGGAAGCCATTCGCTCTGATATGGGTAAAGGCGACGAAATCTGCCTTATTGCACGTTGTAACAAAAAAAGATGCACAAGCCTTCTCATATTTTCAAAAGACGAGGGCAAAACATGGTCAGAGCCTGTGGAAGCACCTGTTTCACTCAACGGTGAACGCCATAAAGCAGACTACACACCTGACGGCAGACTTTTCATCACTTTCCGTTCAATTGAAAGAAACAAAGAAGCGTACAAGAAAAACAACGTTGAAGCTGTTAAAAGGAACTGGTATTCTGAAGGTTGGGTTGCATGGGTCGGAACTTACGAAGACATGAAAAAAGGCAATGAAGGTCAGTACAGAATAAAAATCGCCCACACATATCTTGATAATCAGAACGAGCCTGCTCTTGCTGCCAACGGCGACACTGGCTACTGCGGAAATGTTGTGCTTGATGACGGCACAATCGTTACATCTTCCTACGGAATTTTTTCAACTGAAGAAAAAGAACACGGCAGGTATGACACTGACAAGGGCAAGCAAAAGAGAAAAACTTCAATTGTTTCAAAAAGAATTAATCTTAAAGACGTTGACAAACTGCTCGGTTAATAAAAAAGAAAACAAAACATTTTAGCAAAAACAAAAACACCGCAAACTCACATGGAGTCTGCGGTGAATTTTTTAGTAATTATCAGCTATTAAGCAGTTAATTATTCAGCGATTGCTGTAACAACGCCTGAACCAACTGTACGGCCACCTTCACGGATAGCGAAACGAAGGCCTTCTTCGATAGCGATAGGAGTGATAAGTTCAACGTCCATATCAACGTTGTCACCAGGCATACACATTTCTGTGCCTTCGGGAAGGCTGATTACGCCTGTAACGTCAGTTGTTCTGAAATAGAACTGAGGTCTGTAGTTATTGAAGAAAGGTGTGTGACGGCCGCCTTCATCCTTTGTAAGAACGTAAACCTGACCCTTGAATTTTGTGTGGGGGTTGATTGTGCCGGGTTTTGCGAGAACCTGACCACGTTCGATTTCTGATCTCTGGATACCACGAAGGAGAGCACCGATGTTGTCACCTGCTTCTGCATAGTCGAGAAGTTTGTGGAACATTTCAACACCTGTACAAACTGTCTTTCTTCTTTCGTCTGAAAGACCAACGATTTCAAGTTCTTCACCAACTTTGAGCTGACCTCTTTCAACTCTACCTGTAGCAACTGTACCACGACCTGTGATTGTGAATACGTCTTCAACGGGCATAAGGAAGGGAAGGTCTGCTTTACGGTCGGGAGTGGGGATGTAGCTATCTACTGCATCCATGAGTTCCCAGATGGGAGCGCAAGCTGCGTCATCAGCTGATGCTGCTTCAAGAGCTTTAAGAGCTGAACCTTTGATGATGGGTGTATCATCGCCGGGGAATTCATATTCGTCGAGAGTTTCTCTGATTTCCATTTCAACGAGTTCGAGGAGTTCTTCGTCGTCTACCTGGTCACATTTGTTCATGAATACGATGATGTAGGGAACACCAACCTGACGAGCAAGAAGGAGATGTTCTTTTGTCTGAGCCATGGGGCCGTCTGTTGCAGCGATAACGAGGATAGCACCGTCCATCTGTGCAGCACCAGTGATCATGTTTTTGATATAGTCAGCATGGCCGGGGCAGTCAACGTGAGCATAGTGACGAGCTGCTGTTTCATATTCAACGTGAGCTGTGTTGATTGTGATACCTCTTTCTCTTTCTTCGGGAGCCTTGTCGATGTTTGCATAATCAACGAAGTCAGCCTGACCCTTAGAAGCGAGAGTCTTTGTGATAGCTGCTGTAAGTGTTGTTTTACCGTGGTCAACGTGGCCGATTGTACCAATGTTAACGTGGGGTTTACTTCTTTCAAATTTTTCCTTTGCCATAAGAAATAGCCTCCTTTTGACTAAATAAATTATTAATTTGGTTCATTATGCATACGCATAACAATATTGTATCAAGTTTTTAAGATAATTTCAAGTCTTTTTTGAAATTAGCCTTTAGTTCTTGTGCTGATAACTTCTTCAGCAATGCTTCTCGGTACTTCCATGTAACAATCGGGTTCCATAGCGTACTGAGCACGACCCTGAGTTTTTGAACGAAGGTCTGTTGCGTAACCGAACATTGAAGCAAGGGGAACCTGAGCGTTAACCTGAGTTGCACCGATTCTTGCTTCCATACCCTGCATAAGACCACGACGAGCGTTGATATCACCGATAACGTCACCTGTGTAATCGTCAGGAGTGATAACTGAAACTTTCATCATGGGTTCCATGAGCACGGGCTGAGCTTTCTTCATAGCGTTCTTGAATGCCATTGAACCGGCAATCTTGAAGGCCATTTCTGATGAGTCAACTTCGTGGTATGAACCATCGTAAAGTGTAACTTTAACGTCAACAACGTTGTAGCCTGCAAGAACACCTGAAAGCATTGCGCTCTTGATACCTTCTTCAGCAGGTCCGATATATTCCTTCGGAACTGAACCGCCGACAACTGCGTTAACAAATTCGTAGCCTTTTCCGGGGTTGGGTTCGATCTTGATTTTAACATGACCGTACTGACCTTTACCACCTGACTGACGTGAATATTTGCAGTCTTCGTCAGCGCTTGCTTTAATTGTTTCTCTGTAAGCAACCTGGGGTTTACCTACGTTTGCTTCAACTTTGAATTCACGGAGAAGTCTGTCTACGATGATTTCAAGGTGAAGTTCACCCATACCGGCAATAATTGTCTGACCTGTTTCTTCGTCAGTATAGCATTTGAAAGTGGGGTCTTCTTCTGCAAGTTTTGCAAGAGCAATACCCATTTTCTCCTGGCCTGCCTTAGTTTTGGGTTCGATAGCAACACGGATAACAGGTTCCGGGAATTCCATTGATTCAAGGATAACCGGATGTTTTTCATCACAGAGTGTGTCACCTGTTGTAGTGTTTTTAAGACCAACAGCAGCAGCGATGTCGCCTGAGTAGCAACATTCGATGTCCTGTCTTGAGTTTGAGTGCATCTGAAGGATACGACCCATTCTTTCTTTGTTGTCTTTTGTTGAGTTGTAAACGTTTGTACCGGCGTTTACAATACCTGAGTAAACTCTGAAGAAGCAGAGTTTACCAACGAAGGGGTCTGTTGCAATCTTGAAAGCAAGAGCTGCAAAAGGCTCATCGTCACTTGAGTGACGAACTTCTTCCTCTTCTGTGTCAGGGTTTACACCTGTGATGGGAGGAACGTCTGTGGGAGCGGGCATAAAGTCAACAATAGCATCGAGAAGAAGCTGAACACCTTTGTTACGGTAAGAAGTACCGCAGCAAACGGGAACCATTTCGTTAGCGATTGTTGCTTTACGGATGCAAGTCTTAACTTCGTCGATTGTGAGTTCTTCACCTTCGAGATATTTCATGAGGAGATCTTCGTCCTGTTCTGCAACAGCTTCCATAAGCTCTCCATGATATTTTTCTGCAAGTTCCTTCATATCTTCAGGGATTTCTTCTTCACGAACGTCAAGACCCTTGTCGTCGTAATAAACCTCTGCTTTCATTGTAACGAGGTCAACGATACCCTTGAATGTTGATTCAGCGCCGATGGGAAGCTGAATCGGAACAGCGTTACATTTAAGACGGTCTTTCATCATAGCAACAACGTTATAGAAGTCTGCGCCCATGATATCCATCTTGTTAACATAAGCCATTCTGGGAACCTGGTATTTGTCAGCCTGACGCCAAACTGTTTCAGACTGAGGTTCAACACCACCCTTAGCACAGAGAACTGTTACAGAGCCGTCGAGAACACGGAGTGAACGTTCAACTTCAACTGTAAAGTCAACGTGACCGGGAGTGTCGATGATATTAATTCTGTGGTCTTTCCAGAAACATGTTGTAGCAGCAGAAGTAATTGTGATACCTCTTTCCTGCTCCTGCTCCATCCAGTCCATGGTAGCAGAACCGTCATGTGTTTCACCGATTTTATGAGTTTTACCTGTGTAGAACAGGATTCTTTCGGTAGTAGTAGTTTTACCTGCGTCGATGTGAGCCATGATACCGATATTTCTGGTCTGTTCCAAAGATACTTGCCTAGGCATATTTACCCTCCATAAATTTCTAGTATTCATTGCACTTTATCAGGCACAAGCCCGATAAAGCACAATAAGCTCATTACCATCTGAAATGTGAGAAAGCCTTGTTAGCTTCTGCCATTTTATGTGTATCTTCACATTTCTTGTATGCGCCGCCTGTCTGATTGATAGCATCGAGAATTTCGTTAGAAAGTCTTTCTTTCATTGTTCTTTCAGAACGAGTACGGCTGTATGCTGTGATCCAACGTAAACCGAGAGTCTGTCTTCTCTCCGGTCTAACTTCCATAGGAACCTGATATGTTGCACCACCTACACGGCGAGCTTTAACTTCGAGAACGGGCATAACGTTCTCCATAGCAGATTCAAAAACCTCAAGCGGATCTTTACCTGTTTTTTCTTTGATGATATCGAATGCGTCGTAAACGATTTTCTGAGCGACACCTTTCTTACCATCGAGCATAACACTGTTGATTAAGCGTGTTACGAGCTTTGAATTGTAAAGCGGATCCGGCAAAACATCACGTTTTGCAATCTGGCCTCTTCTTGGCACTTCGCTTCCCTCCTTCATAATAATGATATCGTAGGTACTCGAGTGACAAATCCCCGTGGCGCCAATGAGAAGCTTTCAATATATATATGAACTTCTACATTGGTCGTACCTGCAAAGCAGGCACAAGCCTGCAAGAAGATTGTATCTCTCTAAACTAATAAAATTGTGTCCTTTTTAAGAATTATTTCTTAGGACGTTTTGCACCGTATTTTGAACGGCTCTGCATTCTGCCTGTAACGCCCTGTGTATCAAGTGAGCCTCTGATGATGTGGTAACGCACACCGGGAAGGTCCTTAACACGGCCGCCTCTGATAAGAACAACGCTGTGTTCCTGAAGGTTGTGGCCAACGCCGGGAATGTAAGCTGAAACTTCGATTCCGTTTGTAAGACGTACTCTGGCGATCTTTCTCAGAGCAGAGTTAGGTTTCTTGGGAGTAGCTGTTTTAACAGCTGTGCAAACACCGCGCTTCTGGGGTGAATCGTTATCTGTCATAACGTTTTTCTTTGAGTTAAGACCCTTAAGCAAAGCGGGAGCTTTAGCCTTTTTCTCATGAACCTCTCTACCATTTCTAACGAGCTGATTAAAGGTCGGCAAACTTTCTCTCTCCTTTCCTGAAAAGTATGCACGGAAAACTCATCCGTTGCACCCAAACATACTTACGCAGATTACTCTAACATAAATATCCTGACAATTTTATCACAAAGCCAATGTGATGTCAACAACTTTTATCAAACTAAAAAAAGATTGTGAAAACTACATATATAGTGGCAATTTTACTACATTAGTATTGACATTTTTGTGTAATTTATCAATAGTTTCCCATAGTAATAATGGAAAATTCTGCTGTGTGGATAAATTATAATTTTCAGCTATCACTGATGTTGGTTTTATAATAATTTGCAAGCACAATGCCCATATCTGGTTTTTCAAATTATAATTTATAGTGCAATTAATTTTAACATTGTAGGGTTTGGCGCTTGCCGACAAACCGCCAATTTACGTTTGCTTTTTGCGGAACGTCGGGAACCGCTGTTCCCTACGATATTAATTTAAAACAACCATATAAATTATAATTTATATGTATATTCGATTTTACATTGTAGGGGTCGATGCCTACATCGACCCGTCAGATTTTATGTGAATTTATTCGGGCGGATGTGGGCATCCGCCCCTACGATGCTGATTTTAATACCGCGGTAAATTATAATTTATATGTATATTACGGCTACAGGCTCCCCTTGAAAATGTAAGGAGAGCTGTCAGAATCTGTGATTCTGACTGAGGGGATTTTTCGTTGAAAATTATGATTTACCGCGTGTTATTGTTTTTTGTGTGCAGGGCACTGAGTTAATGCAGAAGCATATTGAAGCGTCAAAGTGGCCATAACTAAGCTGAGCCGAAATCAGCCAGTGAGCAATCCACCGCGAGTTTGAACTTCGCCGTTTTTGCCAAAGAAAGACACCCTTGTCAGCAGACAAAGGTGTTTTTTATTATATCAGTTTCAGATGATTTATTATTGATACCAGCAAATTATTTGCCGACACAGAATTGTGAGAAAATTTCGTTGACTACAGTTTCGCTTGCTTTTTTGCCCGTAAGCTCAAGAAGCTTTTCTATCGCACAATCGAGCGAAACATTCACTGCGTCAAGAGTAAGACCCATCTGCAATGCGTCTTTTGCTTCCTTCACACAGCTGAGCGCTTCTACGGTAGAAAGATACTGCCTTTCTGCAGTAAGCATTGCGGAGGTTGTGTCGATTCTGTCGGTTTCAAGAAGTTTCTGCACTGCTTTCTCCAGGTTATCTTTGCCGTCAAGTTTTTCAGCGCTGATTTCAACCACAGTTTCAATATATTCTGCAATTTGCTCTTTCACGTTTTTGGTATCAAGGTCTGTTTTGTTGATAACGCCAAGGCAGAGTTTATCCTTGCAGAATTCAAGCACATCGTTGTCTTCTTTTGTCAATTCTTCAGAGCCGTCAAAAACAGCAATTACAAACTCTGACTTTTTCAGCCTGTCTTTCGCAATATCAACACCTATTGCTTCAATTGGGTCGTCGCTTTCTCTGATACCTGCCGTATCGGAAAGATGCAGAGAAATTCCGCCGAGGATTACTGTTTCTTCAACAACGTCACGTGTTGTGCCGGCATAGCTTGTGACAATACTCTTTCTTGAGCCTACAAGCATATTCATAAGCGTTGACTTACCAACGTTAGGTCTGCCTACTATTGCTGTTTTTACGCCTTGTGTGAGCACTTTGCCGTTATCGTAAGTCGCTATAAGATTTTCAAGAGAATTTTCAACCTCATTCATTGAAGACAACATATCACTTGTTTCAAGCTCTTCGATTTCTTCATCAGGATAATCAACCCACGCAGAAAGATGAGCACAGATGTTGACAAGTTTCTGTGTGTTTTCGTCAATTTTACGGCTCAGTGTGCCGTCAAGAGCAGTCAGTGCTGCATCTGCAGCCTGTTTGCCCTGCGCACCAATCAGGTCCATAACCGCTTCTGCCTGAGTAAGGTCCATTTTACCGTTAAGGAATGCTCTTTCAGTAAATTCACCTGCTCTTGCAGGAGATGCGCCTGCTTCAAGGACCGCCCTTAAAGTTCTTTTAAGCACATAAAGTCCACCATGGCAGGAAAGCTCAACAACATTTTCGCCTGTGTAACTGTGGGGTGCTCTGAAAACAAGAGCAACGCAATCGTCAATATCACCGTCTGCATCGCGTACTCTGCCGAAATACGCTCTGTAGCCTTTTGAATTTTCAAGTTTGTTTCCGCTTACAGCAGTGAAAACCTTATCGCAGATTTCCATAGCATTATCGCCTGAAACTCTTATCATACCAACACCGCCTGCAGCCTGCGCGGTTGCAATAGCGGCAATAACCTTTTTGTTTTCGTTCATTAAAATCATCCTATTGTTTATCAATATTTTCAGAGAAATTGCAGCAGCGTTTTTTACATAGCCATCTGCAATTTTAAATACCTTAAATATTGTAAAAAATCGCAGAGAAACCTCTGCGATTTTAATTACTCGTCAATTTTTGCTCTTTTTTCAATTTTGCCGTAAAGTGATGCACCGCTTACGTCTGACTTGGGCTGTACATTTTCTCTGGGCTGAGAAGGTGCAGATGCTTTTTTCTGACCGCCTCTTGAATCACGACGTGAGCGTGAATAATTTGATGAAGCGTGTGTAGGTTTCGCACCGTCAACAAGTTTGATAACAACTCGTCTTGAATCATCACTGCCGATTGAATAAGATTCAACGTTTTCAATTGACTGAACTGCAGTGTGAATGATTCTTCTTTCATAAGGATTCATAGGCTCAAGCACAACATTTCTGCCGTATTTAAGCACTTTATCTGCGTTTCTCTTTGCAAGGTCTGTAAGAGTGTTTGCTCTCTTTTCTCTGTAGTTGCCTACGTTAACTGAAACGCGTTTGAATTCTTCGTTTTCTTTGCCTACAACAAGACGTACAAGATACTGGATAGCATCAAGTGTTTCGCCACGTCTGCCGATTACGCAACCGTAATCATCGCCACATTCAACGCTGAAGCTGATTGATTCAGTTTTCTTTGTTGTTGTGATATGGATTTCGTCAAGTCCGAGACCTTTGAAAATGCTTCTGATATAGTTTTCTGCAATGCCGTCAGCGTCAACAGTAACTACTGCGTTTTCATCGTCTTCGGTGTCTTCTTCGATTTTTTTCTTTTCTGTCTTTTTCTTTTCAGCAGGTTTCTTTGCCTCAGGTTTTTTTGCCTCAGGTTTTTTAGCTTCTGTCTTTTTAACTTCGGGTTTTACTTCTGCTACGATTTCAGGTTTCTTTTCTTCTTCAACTTCTACTTCATAAAAAGCTCTTGCTTTATAAACTGTTGAGCCTTTGAAAAGACCTAAAATTTTCTTTTCCTGAACATCTACGATTTCTTTGGAAACATCTGCATTTGCAGGAGCATTAAGCTCTGCCAACGCTGCTTTCTGTGCTTCTTCTGCTGTTGAGCCGGTACCGAAAGCCTCAATAAGTTTTTTCATAATTCACCGCCTGTTATTATTCTTTATCTTCTTTGATTTTTGAAACCATTTTAATATTGTTTTCTTTTGAACGGCGCTGGATAGTTTCAACAACAAGAACTTTTGACATAACTTTTTCGTTACTGTAAACTCTGTTGAGAATAACCATCTGAATTGCGCTGAGTATATTCTGGAAAATCCAGTACACACCAATACCTGCAGGGAAGCTGAATGTGAAAACCAGCGACATAATAGGCATTGAATATGTCATACAACCCATTGTGGGATTTTTTGCCATTTCAGGATTCTGCTTTTTCTGTTTTGCCTGAGTAATAAGGCTTGTAAGCAATGCTGTAAGACCTGACAAAAGCGGAATGAGCAAAAGTAATTTATCACCTGATGTGCTTGTGCCCCAATTGGTAAGAGCACTGAAACTGGGCTTTGTTGTAAGAAGAACATCTCCGAAAGAGAAGCTGTCAATAAGACCTCTGATTTTGTCAGCATAGTCAGGAACTGCTGATGCTGCTTTTTCAAAGTTATCCATAATTGACATTTCAAGGAATCTGTCTTCACCCAATGTAACGCCTGCTTTTTCAAGCACATTTGACATTTTGGTGATTGTTTCTGCAGGAACCTTGAGAACATAGCTCAAAGGTTTGTAGATTACATCGTAAAGAATAAAGATAATAGGAAGCTGAATCAACATAGGAAGACATCCCTGAGCGCTCATGGGGTTGTAACCTTCACGCTGATAGAGAGCCTGTGTTTCTTCCTGAATTTTTTTCTGGTCGCCTGCGTATCTTGCCTGAATTCTTCTGATTTTAGGCTGAAGTCTCTGCTGTTTAGCTGCACCCTTTTGCTGCGAAATAGAAGATGGAAGTAGAATGAGCTTGAACACAACCGCAAAGAAAAACAAAGCAACAATATAGTTGCCGCTAAGGTTGTAAAACTGTTCAAGCACCCACGCAAAGGGTGTGATAATAAAGTTTTTCATTTTCTATCCTCCGAGGCGGATTTTTTCTTTTTCGGTTTGACGGGGTCATACCCTCCCGGGAATAAGGGGTTACATCTCATAAGACGCAAAAAAGCTAATATCCCTCCCTTGATAAGTCCGTGAATCTCAATTGCATCAAGAGCGTACTGAGAGCAAGTCGGATAGTAACGGCATCGGGGAGGAAACAAAGGTGATATTTTTCTTTGATAAAACCTGATAAATTTAATCAATATGTTTTTCATTGCGGCTTATTACCCCGGCACTGCAAAGATGCTCACGCATTGCTTTCACAACTGCAGTGCTTTTAACAAATTTTGTTTTGCTTCTTGCGACGAACACAATATCGAAACTGCCTGAAATTTCAGGTGCAAGCTGACTGAATGCAGCTCTGATAACTCTGCGGGCACGATTCCTTTCAACTGCGTTTCCGATTTTTTTGCCTGTTGTTATGCCATAACGACAGTATCCGACGCGATTTTTTACAACATAGGTAACAAGTGCTGAAGATGCAAATGACTTACCTCTGCCGTATGCACGTCGGAAATCACTGTTCTGATTTAGCGTTATGGGTTTTGACAAATTAATCAATCCGTTCGTCTGAATGTGCAGAAATTAATAAGAAAGCTGTTTTCTGCCTTTTGCTCTGCGGCGAGCAAGAACCTTGCGTCCATTTCTGTCAGACATTCTTTTGCGGAAACCGTGTTCCATTTTTCTGTGACGTTTTTTGGGCTGATAAGTTCTTTTCATCTTTAACCCTCCTATCCTCTCAATTAGTATTGTCAGCAATTTCAGGAACGTCTTAAATCCTGAAACCGATGAAATTGAGTTTTAATGCAAGTCCCACTTGCACAAAAAACATACTCCAACAATATGATATTATATAATAAAAATGTCTACAATGTCAACACCTTTTTATAAATAAATTTTTCTATTCTGCTTTTTATATAATATTATAAAATGACTATGAAATTTTTGCATTTTGTGGTAATATATATCAGTAAAACACATTGGAGGTTACGTATAATGAAAGAAATCAACATCAGAGATTTAAAAGAAAACGCAATAAAAATGATAAGCGACGATTGGGCACTGCTTACTGCAGGCAACGAAAACGGTTTTAACACAATGACAGTAAGCTGGGGCGGCATTGGTGAACTCTGGGGAAAAGACATTGCTTTTGTTTTCGTAAGACCGCAGAGATACACAAGGAAATTCATCGACCGTGAAGAAAAAATGACGCTTTCATTCTTCGGCGGTGAATATAAGAAAGAAATGGGCTTCTGCGGCAAAAACAGCGGCAGAAACTTTGACAAAATGAAAGAAACAGGCCTGAGCCCTGTTTTTGCAGACGGCACAGTTTATATCGAAGAAGCAAAGCACGTGCTTGTGCTTAAAAAACTTGCCGTAACAGAAATGACACCTGATATTTTTATTGACAAAACAATTGACGGCGATTGTTATCCGGGCAAGGACTACCATATAGTATATATATGCGAAATCGTGAAAACACTCGAAAAATAAGTGAAAAAACTTTTTTAAAAAATTTTTAAAAAAATGCTTGACATTCGGGAATTGTTGTGGTATTATAGTCAAGTCGTCAGGACAAAAGGTTCTGATTAGTTGGTGTCTATGGTGATGAGGGTCCACCCGTTCCCATCCCGAACACGGTAGTTAAGCTCATCAACGCCGAAGATACTTGGCTGGAAGCGGCCCGGGAAAATAGGACGACGCCAACACAACAAGGTAGCCACCCAATAGGGTGGTTATTTTTTTACAAAATCATAAAAGGAGTTTTGAAAATGGTTTATACATACAGAACACAGGGCACCTGTGCAAGAACAATCGACATCGAGGTTGAAGACGGCATTATCAAAGAAGTTCATTTCAACGGCGGTTGCGCAGGCAACACCCAGGGAATTGCAAAGTTAGTTGAAGGTATGGAAGCAAAACACGTTATCGAACGTTTTGAAGGAATCCGTTGCGGTTTCAAAAGCACATCCTGCCCCGACCAGCTTGCAAAGGCTTTGAAAATAGTTCTCGAAAAATAAAAAAAAACACGATGCAATCAGAATCGGTTGCATCGTGTTTTTTTTTGCCTGATTAATCTGTTATCAGCCTTATAAGCAAATCATATCCTACAAAATATTCTCTCACAACTGTTTTTGCAAAACCATCTTCTGTTTTGCAGCTTACTTTTCCTATATCTTTGTAGCCGTAATGGTCTGCTATGACTGAAGCTCTGTGAATATGATAATCTGACGAAAGAAACGCCACGTTTACTTCGTCTATTTTTTTGCCTGCGTGGTTTTCGATTACATCACGGGCAAACTCAAAATTTTCGAAAGTGGTTGTTGACCTGTTTTCAATAATAATTCTTGAAGTGTCTATCCCCTCTTTTTCAAGCAATTTCTTCATCAGCTCTGCTTCGGTAATCGTCTGCACATCTGTTGTGATACCGCCACACACAACAACAAAACAATCTTCATTTTCTTCAAGATACTCAACTGCCCTGCCCACACGCTCAAGCATCAACGGGCTTGGTGTTTCTTTGTCAACAACCTGATTGCCGAGAATCATAAGATATTCACAATCGTCATTATGTTGTATTTTTGCATCGTGAAGCACAAAAGGCACGTAGATACCTGCTGTTACAACAAAATAGCCCGCTATTATGCCAATGATAATACCGAATATTTTTAATCCTTTTTTCATACACATCACCTTTTAAAAAATCGGACTTATGAAAACATAAGCCCGACCATTTTTATTTAAAGAAATTGATAAGTCCCATTACAAAAAGAACTACGATAAACACCGGCAAAACATAGGTAAGGTATCCACGCATCCAGTCCATAACTTTTGCGCCGCCTTTGCCGATATTTGCTTCTTTCTTGAATTTGTTCCAACCCCAGCCGTACTTTGTTGTACAGAAAAGCAGGAAAACAAGTGAACCAACAGGAAGAAGAATGTTTGACACAAGGAAATCTTCAAAATCAAGAACTGTTGAACCTTCGCCGAAAGGTGCAAAGCCTGAAAGCACATTGAAGCCAAGCACACATGGAAGCGAAAGAACAAGAACCAGAATGCAGTTTATCCAGCAGGATTTTTTTCTGCTCCAGCCAAACATATCACATGTGCAGGCAAGGATGCCTTCAAACACTGCAAAAACAGTTGAAAGGGCTGCAAATGAAAGGAAGATGAAGAAAAGACTTCCCCACAATCTGCCCATAGGAATGTTATTGAAAATATTTGGTAATGTTATAAAAATAAGGGGAGGTCCTGCGTTTACTTCAACATTGTATGCTGAACAAGCAGGGAAAATAATAAGACCTGAAACAAGGGCTACAAATGTATCAAGCAAAGCAATATTGATTGATTCGCCCATAAGGCGTCTGTTTTTATCAAGATAACTGCCGAAGATAGCCATTGCACCCATACCGAGGCTCAAAGTGAAGAATGCCTGATTCATTGCTGCAACAATAACGTTACCCACACCTGCAGCTTTAAGATGTGCAAGGCTTGGTTTAAGATAGAATTCAAGACCTTCACTGCCGCCTTCCATCAATGAGCTGTTTACAGCAAGCACTATCATAATTGCAAGAAGTGCAAGCATCATCCATTTTGTGATTCTTTCAAGGCCTTTTTGCAGACCGATTGAGCAAACAAGAAAACCTACAATAACAACTATTGATGTAAACAGAATCATCGACCATGGGTCAGCAAGCATTCCGTTGAAATAACTTTCTACACCTGCTGTGTCAAGGCCTACAAAATCGCCCTTTGCAGTTGAATAGAAATATCTGAGCATCCAACCTGCAACGGTTGTGTAAAACATCATCAAAAGATAATTGCCGATAACTGCAGCATAACTGTGCACATGCCATTTGCTGCCTGCAGGCTCAAGCACGTGATACATTTTTGCAGGACTTTTGCGGCTTGCTCTGCCCATTGCAAATTCCATTGTCATAATCGGCACGCCCATTATAACAAGGAAGAAAAGATAAATCAGCACAAAAATACCACCACCGTACTGACCTACCATATATGGAAATTTCCATACGTTGCCTATACCTATGGCACAACCTGCACTGAGAAGTATGAATCCCAGACGGCTGCCTAATTTTTCTCTCGCCATATATTTTCCTCTTTTCAAAAAAATTACCCTGTTATTATACCATAACAGGGTTTGTTTTTCAATAGTTCATCTGACTGCAGTTGTGCTTTTTTCATTACAAATTCTTCAAATATAAATTTCAAGTCACACATTTAATATGTAGTCCATGAAATATACTCCAACACATAATTGTTATCAAAAATCAGGACAACAAAAAACTTACAAAAGAATTTATACCCGGTTATATCAAGGCAATCTGTATTTTGACAAATAATTACAACTGTGATTTTTAATTACTTGCGTTTTGAGAATAAGTTTTTAAATGGCGATTTTGCTGAAGCGTTATTATCTGCCGGATTTCGGATTCCAAGTTTTTCTTTCCTTTCACGGCTGTCAAGATAATCACCGAGGTAATCAAACATTACATAAGCATTACGGCGATATTCAGCATCTGTTTCACGTGAATTGAGAATTGCATTTTTATAAATAATATGATAACACTTATCAATATAATTCTGGCTATCTTTAAAGTCACCAAGTTTTCTTAATGTTTCAACTGTGTTTTTCAAGGAGCCCAGCGCATAAAATCTGATTGAATCCGCAGGAATATTTCTGATCGCGGAAAAATAAAGATTATTTTTTTGTTTATCATTTTCGTCAGCAATACGCTTTCTTTCTGCCTCTTCGATGCGTTTTCTTTCTTCTTCTCTGCGTCTTGCCTCTTCCTCAAGACGTTTTTTCTCTTTTTCCTCTTCAATCGCTGCTTTTTCTGCAATTTTCTCCGCGATTTCATCAAGTTTTTTCATAATTGTTTCATCGCCAAATCTGATAATTCTGCGATAATTGTTAGATTCAGTTATACGCACGTTAGTATTGATTAATTCGTTTTCGTCTTTTGCTTTAAACTCAGCAAGCAGTTTGCCAAAGTATGCCTCAGAATTTTTAGGTTCAATATCAAGAACTTTTTCGCAGTATTCATCTGCATTCTCCCAATCGCCATCTTCAAGGAAGATAAACACTCTTTCAAGAAGAGTCGCTGTGTTTGTATTTGCAGGAGCAGCACCCGAATTAGTTTCAACTGTTGCAGGTTTCACATCTTCCCCTGCTATTTTTCTGATACCTCTGATCAAATCCTGCATAAAACCAAGTTTTGTCATATCCTGTGCCTGAAGGTGCGAAAACTCTTCGGGCAAATCATATGGGTCCATATCTTTGTATGCAGGAATAAGTGTTTTTCTTGCTCCGTTTTTTATAAGAGTAAGAAACCTTGACCACTCATTTTTAACCCATACGGCATTAAAATATTCCTGCTTTGTGCCGAGAACAACCATTACCTTTGCAGAGTTAAGTGCCGCAAATATGTAAGGTTCATAGGCTGAACCCAGTTTATCCTCAAGAGTGATTCTTGAGAAGAACACTTTGAAACCTTCTTTTTGGAGTTCATGATAGAGTTCTGTTGCAAGAACTGAATCAGGTGTTCTTCTGCCGTTTGAGTCAGTTTCCTTATAGCAGATGAACACATCAAAAGGCTCTTCTTTCTGTGAAATTTCAAGAATACCTTTCTGAATTTCGTCAATTGCTTTTGCTTCTGATTCATATATTTCCCTCTGCAGAGCATCGGCATATTCTATTGCTGATTTATAATCTTCATCCATAAAAACAGAAGTAAACTGTGCACGGTTGACTGTAGGCACTCGTTTGTGATTTACAGGATCTTCCACATATTCAATGCCATAACGGCACAGCACAATTGACCAGTAGCTTTCGGCATCAGTTTTATCTTCATTGAGAATGTTTTCATAAATCGACATTGCTTTGTCGAATTCATTATTTCTACGGAAATGGTTTGCTCTGTCGTAAAGATTTGCTTTACGCTCATCTTCAAGTTTTGGCAAAGTCTGTTTTGTTCCGCAATATTCACATTCTGTTACAGTTTTATTTTCCTCTATTCCGAGCGGAGCACCACACATTTTGCACTTAAAGACAGCCATAATTACCTCTCCCAAATTTTTATTTTCGCATTTTATATAATGTCAAGACGATTACATTATAAGCAAATACAGTTTGATTGTCAACAAACCCCTGTTAATTTTTTGAAATAAAACTAACAAAGCTAAAAGATGAAGCCTTGCTCCGAAGAACAAGGCTTTCTTGCTTATAAAGGATTTAATTTTAAAAATCAATTATTCAGTTTATTACAAGGGGTATCTGAGCGATTTCTGTTTCGCCGTTTACTACTGCGTTAAGAATTGCAAGGTCGTAAATATCAGCAACTGTATCATTGTTAAGGTCTGCAGCAAACGCCATTGGTGAACCTTCTTCTGTTTCAATGTCACCATTGACAAGTGCAGCAAGAGTTGACGCATCATAAATATCAACAACACCATCGCCTGTAAGGTCACCGAAGATAATTACTGTAAATGTTTCCTGAACTTCACCATTAAACATTGTAGTGATTACAGTGCCTGTACCATATCCGTCAGGAGCACTGATTGTAACACCTTCAGCGTAGTCTACGTAATCTTCAATGTCAGTAATTGCCATGTCAAGACCATAGATAAATCCTCTTTCTCTGTCTATAACAGTGTCTGTGCCTGCCTGAGAAATAAATGAGTATGGGATTTCAACTTCTGCAATTTCAAGTGAATTTTTTGCATTTACCAGATTTGTAAGAGCTGTGTTGATTTGGATTTGCTCTGTTTCAGTAAGATTAACTGCAACTTCGTACGCATCTTCATAATCTGACCATGTTTCTTCTGTGTAGATTGAAGAATCTTCAACCGCATCAAATTCTCCTATAGCAACATTAAGATATTCAGGATATGTAAGCTCTTCAAGTGCGTCAAGTTCTGCCAATTTTGCTTGCATAACCTTATCTACCCAACCATATTCATCGGGAAGAATTGCATCCGGTGCAAGAAGTTCGGAAATTTCGTCAACGATAGCAGTAATCGCAACATTGTCATACCTGGGCATATTCTTTGTGCCGAGATTGCCATCAATATAAGTTACAACCTCTATTGTTTCTTTTTGTTTATCTGAAGCAATTCGGAGAACTTCATAAAGCACGGTTACATCATCAATTTCGTGCAGACCGATTATTGCTTCTTCTATTCTGATTACAGAATTAAGAATAATTTCATTATTAATATCTGTATCATAAAGCGGTGTGTTGAGAATATCTTTACCTTCAGCGACAGCATTCAGGAATTCTGCCATTGTTTCATCATTGTAATAATCCGAGAGATTAAGACCTTCTGCAACTGCAATGACTTTTTCAAGTTCAGTTTTGTCAGCCAGAGGAATTACAATTTGATTTTTCGCTATCACAAGATTTGTAAGAGCTGTATCAATATCACTTTGCTCCGGACTTTCATTCAGTGCTTTAGCAGCTATATATGCGTTTGTATAGTTTTCTGTAAGATATTTTTCGTCAAAACTTTCGTACTCTGCTATTGCCACATCAAGGTATTCAGAATAAGTTAATTCTTCAAGCGCATCAAGTCTGGCTTCAACTTCTTCTGCATATCCTGCAAGCCAACCAACCTGATCAGGTGTGATTTCAGCTTCAAGAGCAGCAGTGATTTCATCGAGCATGGCCTGAAGGACTTCAGTATCATACAGAGGCAATTTAGCAATATCAAGTTCGCCGTCAATGTAGGTTACAACTTCGATTTTTTTGTTTATTAATAACTGGATTCTGCCGACAACAGGATAAATAATTGAAGGGTCATCAACAAGCGAAAGATTTGACTGTGCTTCTTCAATTCTTATAACTGATGAATTCACAATTGCTCTGTTTTCTTCTGTATCGACAAGTTTTGCATCAAGAATGGTATTTCCTTCTTCGACAGCATCAATAAATTCCTGAAGAGCTTCATTATTTACGTATTTCCACGTTTTAACTTCTTCAGCAGTTGAAACAACTTTTTCAAGTTCAGTTTTATCAACAAACACAAGTCTGTTTTGCGGAATAGCATTTACAAGGTTTGTAAGTGCAGTGTTGATTTCATCCTGCGTTGCATTTTCTGCAAGTGAAATTGCGTTGTTATAAGCATTTTCATATAATGACCATTCTTCTTCAGTGTAATAATATGAATCAAATGTAGCATATTCATCAATGGCAACCTGAAGATATTCGTCAGTTTCAGGTGTTTCAAGAGCAGAAATACGCTCATTGATGTTTTCAACAAATACATTAATTCGCTCATTATCTTTTATTGTAAGATTTTCTTCATCCAGCAATTCGTTTACTTCTTTAAGAAGTGTGAGAACATCTGCTTCGTTATACTTTATAACTTTCTTTTCTCCGAGTTCACCATCAATGTAAGTTGTTATTCTGAGCTTTTCAGAAAGCATTGAAGCAAGTGTAACTCTTAATTCCGCAAGAGCTGTTGTGTCTGCCGGTTTGATATTAAGTGCAGCTATTGCATTGTAAATTCTTGCTACGGCGTTATCGACAGCAGGTTGTGATTCTGTTGTAAGATCGCTTACATAAAGGTTTTCCGCATCAAGTTTAGCTGAAAGAAATTCGACAAGTGCATCATCTTCATAATAATGTTCAACTATAATTTCTTTTGCAGCTGCAATTGCTTTTTCAAGTTCAGTTAAATCAACAGGAGGATTATATGAGGCCTGAAGTTCTTCGTAGGCTTCAATAATTTCTGCAGTTTTCGCATCAATTGAATCCTGTGCAAAAGCATTGAGAGTGGCGTCATCATACATTGATTGACCATCTGCCACAAGTTCTCTGTATGTTGAGAGGAGAGTCTGGTCGTAATATTTTTCCAACACATAAAGTTCAGCATCTATAGCTTCTTTAAGTGCAGATTTATCAAGGTCTTTGAGAATCAGTGAATCAATTGCATTTCTTAAAAGTCTGTGCATTTCATCAACTTCGCTTTGTCTTGCCGGCAACCACAAATTAATTTCAGCGTCAGCAATCGCGGCGTGTGCGTTGTTTAAAGGTTCGTAAATTATCTCAAAGTTTGTGTAATATTTTGATTGCAGTGAATCTGCTTCATCAACAGCTTCAATCAATTCTGCAAAATCAGCAGTTCTTATAACAAGTGCAGCTGTCGCATCAAGAATAGCCTGTGCATAGCCATCAACAACATCCTGCTCTAAAACGGAAAGACCAAAATCAATTCCTGCAATTACATCAAGAACTTTTTGCCAGGATTGGGCAGTATAATAGTCTTCGTCGAGTTCTTCAAAAGCGATTTTTGCAGCGTAAACAGCCTGATAGTCGGCAGGAGCAGGGTCAGCATTCTGAATAGCAAGCCTTAAATTGTCAGCCATTACATCAACTGCATTCTGATAAAGTATATTATAGTTTTTCTTAACAAGTGAGAGTGCTTCTTCAACAAGTGCAACATCTTCGGGGGAGTAAGCATATGCGTTATCAATAATAGCCTCTGCAATAGTTTTGAGTTCATTTACTTCTGTATAGTCTGCACTTTTGAGTGTAAGACTGTTGTATAAAGTCTGTAGTGATTTTACTGCAGCGTCGACTTCTGCCTGGGTTGCTTTGATATTGTTTGCAACGCGGAGTGCATCAACATAAGAAGTCTGGAAAGCAGCGAAACCTGATTTATAATACCATGCCTGCGGGTTAGTACCCTTATATTGGTTTTTTATCAATGGTGATTCAGGGTCGTTGTGCATAACCTTGTCGAGGAGTGTCCAAAGAGCACCTTTATCGACTACATGGAAAACAATAGGTGTTGCAACTTGTGCAATTGTAGTAAGATTACCTCTGTCAAGGCTGTGGTCTACATAGTTATATGAATAGTATTCATTTGTAATTGTATATTGTGAACCATCAGCTATATTTGCAACGGTACCTGTAAAACCCTTTGTGAAAATTTTGCTGTATGCTCTTGCGCCGCCGGTGATTGTGTTCATGGCGGTGTTTTTGTATTGTTGCTTAACGCCGTAGTCGGCTTTTGCAGGGATTACGTAGCCAATAGTTTGTTCGGCAGTTGTGTTGCTTCCGCCGGGAATGCCGTTTACCTGAAGACCTTCATGCACGTACATATTAGAAACTGCAGTATATGGGTTACCGTTATTTCTTGTTGAAAGGTCTCTGGTGCTTGCATCCATTCGCAGGTTGATATCTGCAAGAGTTGTGGCTTTTGATGAGTCAACATAAACGTGGGCAGTCGGAACACCGGGGATATAGTTGGTGAAATAAATATCTTTTGTTCCGCCATTGGCTTCGACGTTTTTATCGTCTGTATAAATCAATGTGTTGTATCCTGAAGCAACATTAGATATGTAATCAGATGTTGCAACGTTGTAAACACCGTAAGTTTTATAAGGGTCACCACCTGAAGTTGTAATCGAAGCGGGTTGTTCATAGAATACGCTTTTGCCGAGGAGTCTTGTGATAGCACTAACAGATGTACGATAATAAGAAGCAGTGCCGCTGAATGGTTTAAAAGTACATTCTATGTATGTGAAAACACCACCTGTAGCAATGCCTTCAACATAAGAAACGCACTTTTCCTGATATTCATTACCGTCAGTCCATTTGTAGTCCATTGTAAATACAAGTGCTTCGCCTGCAGCAGCAGTACCGCTTGCAATTTCGCATGAATATGTGCCTGTTGCACCATCAAATTTCAAATCAGTAAATTTAACTGTGTCGTTATTGCAGGAAAGTCCCACAGGGGTAACACCAACGGTTGTTGATATAAACGTAATTTTTGTTGCGGCAGGCGTTTCTCCTGCGTATGCCTGTGCAGCGTATGCACCTGAAAGTTCAGGCACACCTGAAGGCGTTGCTTTGACAATCACATTACCGGGCTCTGTTGAATTAACTCCTTTTGCTACGCGTGTAACTTCCGTGCAAAAGAACTGTGCTCTCGGGCGTTCACCGGGTGTTGTTGGGATTTCTTTAAAAACTGTACCTGTAGGTGTAATTGTTTCTGCAGAAATCACCGAAGTGAAAATCGAGAACATCATTACCATGACCAATAGCATTGAGAGAATTTTCTTCATCTTTTTCATGACAGTTGCCCCCTTAAATTAAAGCAAAAGTATACACTTGTATTCTATCATCATATTTATGATAAATCAATATATTTAATAAAAAACCTGAATTATTTGATTTCATCTTTAGTTTTTTTATACAAAAAACAGACACATCATATGACAAACTTGTCAAATGATGTGTCTGACTTTTTATTTGTTGATTTTTTTGAACGGGGCTTTTACAAGTTGCCCGAAAGTATCAAGAAACCTTGATTTTTTTATTACGAGCTTTGCGAGTAACAAGGTTCTGAAACGCAAAGCGTTTCAGGTTCTTATTACGCAAGTAACAAGATTCTCTTATTTGCTCATTGCTTCCTGAACTGCAACTGCGCAAGCAACTGTCATACCAACCATGGGGTTGTTACCTGCACCGATCAAGCCCATCATTTCTACGTACAAGCTTCGCTTGTTACTCGCCTCTGCGTTGCAGAGGCTCAAGGGAGCGGGAACTTCAGTCATTTTTAACCTTTTAATAAAAACAATTAGACACATCATTATGTAAGAACGATGCACCCATCATGCTTTCTGCAAGTTTATTATAAAACTATATCATCCAAAAGTCAACAAACAATCAAGTTAAAATGAAGTTAAGCACAACAATTATTCAAATTATAGTCAGGTTTACATCAACTTTCAATAGACATGCCCGCTTCAAAAATATCAAATTAAATAATAACTTCATAAATTCTGAAAGGCGAATTATACACTTCGAGAAATTTACCGATGTAGTATAATGACAGTGTCAGGTGAGGGAAACACCACACCACACTGCAAACACCTTGATAATTGAGATATACACTACCAAGTTTATTTTTTAGGGTAAAGATGTAATCACAATAAAGCAAGGAACTGCAAAAAATAAATAAAATTGAAAGGAGATAAATACACTATCAGAAAATCTTATAACTAATATAATAAAAGCACAACAAGCGCAAAACCCTACACAAAAAACAGTAAAATTTAGTGGCGACTATAAACGCAGAAAATAATATGCTGGCGAGCATTGTACGCAGAAAGGAAATTTAAAATGGAAATAAACGAAAGAAAAAATGAAATCATTGTAACAAAAGCAGAATACAAAAAGGCAATGAAGGTTGGCACATCTGAATTTAAAGCATTACTTGAAGCAAAAGCACTGTATCCAAACGCAAAGGTTGTTACCAAGAAGTCAAAGAATCAGGGCAATTATAAAAAACTTACAAAAGAATTTATACTTGGTTATATCGAGGCAAACGACGAAGAAAAGCTTGATGATTTCAAAGAGTTGTTTGAGTCAATCGGATGTAGCTACTTCGATGAAGAAAAAAACGAAGTTAAAACCATCTCATTTTTCTATATTCGCAACCAGTTCTTAAATACATATCCCAAGTTTATGAACGAGAAAGATCGTCAAAAGCATGACAAGAAAAAAGCAAAAGAAAACAAAAGCACAACATCAGAAAAATCAAACGTTGTGGAAATTAAAGATGCAGGTTAATTGAAAGGAGAAAAATAATGAACGGAATTAAAGTTGATATCGCCAAACGCAAAATTATAATCAATAAAACATTTTCAAAGAAGATGTCAAACACATCTTCCCCTGAATACCGCGAGTATGAAAGGGTTGTTTCGTTAAACCCCACTTTTGAAATTGAAATCAAGACACAAAAAACCTATGACCATGATAAATACAAAGGTCTGGGATATGATTTCATAGAGGCATATATTTACTGCCATGAACTCGATATAGAAAGTAGAAATGCCGTTTTTGCCGAATATGTTGAAGAAAGATGGAAAGCAAAAGGACATAGTGAGGGTTTTTCTGAAGTACGTGCATGGTTTCTTTACAAGTACCCTGATTTTGACAACATGTATTTCAAGCGCAAAGCAGAACCGCCCAGAAGTAAAGTTGAAGAATTAGTGAATTTTATTGCCAGCATAAACGGCATGAGCTTCGTTGTTTCCTCTGAGAAGCAACTATTGACAGAATAAAAACATGAGGATTTATTATGAGCGAAGCAAAATTTTACTTTGAATGGCTTGGAGTTGAAAAGAATCAGTTCCGCATTCTTTCACTCCTTGCCCCAAAAGGAATATACAAAGGAACACTCAGTGATATGTGCAGACAGCTTGACATAGCTGTTCAGACGAACAACAGAGAAAAGCTAAAATCAGACATTTCAGAACTGTCAAAAAACGGATATATAACAAGCAGTTTATGCGGGCGCACCTACAAACTGAAAGCTATCTCAAAAGAAACAGTTATACAAATCCCTAACAAATGGCTCAACAGAATAACCAGTCATGATTACAGTTCTGAAAATGTTTCTTGGCAGGCAGTTCTGAAGGTTCTGCTATGGTGCTTTAACAACAATAAAAGTCCAATAGTAACAAGAAATGATATGGCGACAGACCTTAACATCGGTGTTGACACAGTTACATCAGCACTTAACGTCTTGGAAAAAGATTTCGGTGCTATTAAAAGAAAAATCGTCACCAGAAAAACGCAAAATGGCGAATATCGTTGTGACGGTCTTGAAATAACAACATGTGCATGGTGGAATTAAAAAAAGAGTTACTTTTTCCTTCTTATAATATATTATTTATTACATGAGGGAAAAAGTAACTCTTTTGTCAAACTTAAATAATGTTGTTTATGTAATTTTCAAATATAATGAAGGTATTACTTATTTGTTACAAAGTCGCAAAAGCGACTTTGTACAAATAAGCAATACACACACCAACTGAAAGGAGTAACGTTTATGATAAATCGAGACCCGCTTCCTGACTATTCCAGATTGATGCATTTGAAAGGCTTCACCCCCTATTAGATATATGAATCAAGCAGAAGAACCAACAGGAAGAAGAAAAAAGAAAAATCCATTCTTGAAAAAGAGATTTTCAGATTTATTGATAGCATGATGAATGTTGCAGTCAATGAAGCTATGCAAGACATTTTTGAAAATTGGAAATAAGATAACGGCAAACCAAGAGAGACAATCTCAAGGTTTGCCGTTTTTTTCGTTTATATTCCTGTTGGTTCGTCTGACGGTGAAAATGCTTTTTCATCATTCACGGTCATAAATCCGTTTCTGAACAAAAAATCAGTTTGGAATAATTGTGAGCCACGCAAAAGCACTAATGACAGTAAAAAATTTTTTCTTCCTGAAACCATACCCCCGCCTGTTCATGAAAAGGTGTTTCCAATTACTTGAACAAAAACAAGGTGATTTTCTGCGTTTTCCCGCTTCAGAACGGTCAGCATCAACTGTTCATGAAAACAGATGATTTTTTGCACACCTTATTCAGGGTCTTTTACATACTCAACCAAATCTCCCACCTGACAGTCCAAAAGTGAACAGAGAGTATCAATAGTTTTCCATGATACCAATTCACCGTGCCTGATTTGCTGAAGATATGACTGACCAATAAGTTTTTCTTCACGGATTTTTGTTGAAGAATAACCCTTGTTTTTCAGCTCAGCCATTATGTCTATTTTATACTGTAATGCCATTTTAAACACCACCTCTCCTATTGTAATTATTCTATCATACTATTGCACTAAAAACAAGTGCTGATTTTGCACAAATAAAACACTAAAAGTTAGTGCATTATGTCAATAGACAGCACTAATATTTAGTGCTATAATATAGATACAGTTAAGGAGAGGAACACAAGTCAAGGCAGACGGAAGTACCTGACGGGAAAACAAGAATGCAAGGTTAGACTGAGACAGGATAAGAGAGAGTGAGATTGCTTATACGCATAGATGTTTAAAGCCACTCAGCACTTGAAAACCTCCCCAAATAAAACCTAACAAAAGGAGACAATAATCATGTCAAACAATGAAATCATCAAAAAAATCGAAGCACTCACAGAATGGGAAACAATCATCGAGGATGCAAAAGCAGAGGCTGAAGCAATCAGAGATATGCTCAAAGAAGAAATGCTTCAGCAGAACACAGAAGAACTTGAAGCAGGCACATATATCATCCGTTGGACATCAGTTCTCTCAAACAGATTTGATACAACGGCATTCAAGAAAACGCATGGTGATATGTACAAGGAATTTACAAAGCAGGTCAGCAGTCGCCGTTTCACAATCTGCTAAAGAACAACAACTGCCCCACGCAACAGTGGGGCAGTAAAAAGGAGAATGTTATGTCACACTTTATTGAACAGTTTTATTACGGAAACATTGAACCACAGGAAATTGCAACAGAGCTGAAGTCAGACCTCAGGAAGAAGCTGAACGCACTATCACAAACGGAAGAACAGCTTACCACAAAACTAACTGATGCAGAAAAGGAACTGTTTGAAACATATATAAACCAATCAGGAGAATTTCTTTGCGTAGGTAATGCAAACAGTTTTATTGCGGGGTTCAGACTCGGTGCTAAATTCACATACGATACATTTGTTAATTAAAAGGAAGTGGAACTATGAACTACGGATACGCGAGATGCTCAACCAACGAGAGCAAACAAGACATTGACCGCCAAATCAGAGAACTGAAGAAAGCGGGTGCAACAGAAATCTTTCTTGAATACGAACATGGCGACAGTGCAATCAAGCAGGAACTTTCTTCACTCTTGGAACATGCTCAGGCGGGAGACACTGTTTATACCCTTGAAGTTTCAAGACTTGCACGAAGCACAAAGCAACTCTGCGAGATTATTGAAACGGTCAGAGAAAAGAAGCTCAGGCTTGTTATTGTGGGCAGTATTACGGTTGATTGTTCTAACGGTCAGATTGACCCCATGACAAACGCTTTCATTCAGATGTCAGGTGTTTTTGCGGAACTTGAACTTCGCATTATCAGAGAGCGGGTGCGTTCAGGCATGGCGAACGCAAAAGCTAAGGGGGCAAAAATAGGTCGCCCGCAGACAACAACAGAGCAAATCCCGCAGATATTCTTCAGACATTATCCCGCTTTTAAATCAGGCAGTCTGAACCTGTCAGAGTTCGCAAGAGTGTGCGGGTTGAGTAGAAATACGGTTTATAAATATGTGAGACTTTTGGAAAATTGATATAAAATTAAGTCAGACATTTAACAGATATAATCAAAAATTATATTGTGTATAAAATGTCTGACTTATTATTTTACTAATTTATCGCAAATTCAATATTGCTTTTTCTCCATCAATATCTATTACAAACATAAGTGGAGCATTTTCGTTTGTCTCTACTTCACTATTAACGGAAAAAAACCATTTGCAAGTTAACGCTTCTGACAAAGGTTGAAATTCCGTTGAAACAGAAACCGTCCTCCATCCTGAAGAATATGAATCATCCGCATAAACACCATGTCCATCTGTAAGAATAAATCCATTATTATAGTCTAACGAATACCAATCTAGAGTATGTCCCCATTTTGCTTCTTTACCTATGTATTTAATTGAAAAATCAAATTTAATATATGTATCTGACTCAGAAAGCGTGTTTTGAAGTTGAGCTAATAATACGGTATCCAAGCTTTTGACGAATTCCCAATTGGTGATTGTAAACTCATATTCTCCAATAGTAAATGGTTCGTTTAAAAGTATCCTTATAGTTTCATCTGATGAACCATTATTTCCTGATTGAGTTTCATTGCCTCTGCCACAAGCACACAGAGACAGACACAATGCAAGTGCCAAGATTAGTGATAGAGTTTTTTTCATTGTTTTTACCTCCGTAAAATAAAAAAGTGTGTGCATCCGAAGTTACACACACCGAAAAATGCGGAACTTCGTTTTGCTACCACACAAAATTTATCACCATTCATTCAGAAATGACAATATAGAAGTCCGCACTTTTGCCGAAACAAAAATGCTACTCCTGAACAAATAATGATATAAAATTTTGTGTGGTGCTTTTATTATAACAATATAAACCTATATTTTCAAGTGTTTTATAAAATTCAACTTCACTCTTTTGTTTTTCTATGCTATAATATCACCAACAGACACAAGAAGGTGATATCATGGATATTCTTGATGAAGAAGAAAAACGAAAGAGAGGCAGACAAGATAACCAAAAGATGAAAGCATACTTGGTCATGCGTTTACTTCAGAAGGAAACGGATTTTGACCATCTGCTGACATCTGCAAAAATTGCTGAACTTCTGGATAGTTATGGCGTTTCCGCACAGGAGAAATCCATACAGCGAGACATCAAGGCTATCAATGCCACGCTCGAGCTTGAAAAAGCTATCCTGAATGGTGAAGAATACAACATAGACTATGCTGTTGAGGATGTTGAATATGATAAAGACATCAGAAGTATTCAATATCGAAGTGCTGACACCAAACACAGAGGATATTATTTTCAACGAGAAGAAGGATACTTTGAACTTATCAGACTGCTTCTGGAAAGTGTTTACGCATCGAAGTTTATCAATAAAACCGATGCCAATTATCTCAAAAAACTCATTTTAAAAGACGTAAGCAAGTTTGATATTGAAAAATTAGACCATATCACCCCAATTGTCAATAGAAATAAAACTAAAAACACACAGGTATTTGAGAATGTAAAAAAATTGAGCGATGCTATCACTGCAAGATGTAAGATTGAGTTTAACTACAACAATCATTACATTCCAGAAGGAACTGATAAACCCAAATTGACCTACGGCAGAAAAGGTCAGAAATACATTGTCAGTCCGTATCATTTGTTAATCAATGACGGTAATTACTATTTGATTTGTTATGATGAAAAGAATAAACGCAAATGGACATATCGTGTCGATAGGATGGAAAAAGTGAGCTTGCGCCAAGACGAAAAGCGGGCGGGCGCAGAACACTTTTATGATTTCAACGCAAACGAATATGCAAAAACCAACTTTTCCATGTTTGAAGGTGAAAACAAATTTATTACAGTTAAGTTTGTAAACACCTGCATGAATGCCGTTGTTGAAAAAATCGGTACAGATAAAATCAGATACCTGAACTTTGACAAAAGCCACTTCACAGTACATATGCGGACAGGTATAAATGATCAGTTCTATGGTTGGATTTGCACTTTTGGAAACAAAGCAAAGGTTATTGAACCTGAAGAACAAGTTGAGGCATTCAAAAATTATTTAAGAAAAATAACAACACAATATGAAGATATGTAAAAAAGCCTGCATCAAGCAGGCTTTTTTATTATTTGCGCATATTCATTTTGTATGTTCGCGTTTCTATGAACTTATCAAGAAGGTTTATATTGTTTACTTCTTCAGCAGTGTCACTAACCAACATATTGATATAATTCTGCGTTATTGCAAGGTTACTGTGTCCTAATATCTTCTGGAGTGCAACAACATTACCACCGTTCAGAATCCACTGTTTTGCAAATGTGTGTCTGTACCTGTGGATGCCTGTTGTTTCGATACCTCTGCTTTTATTGTATGTGTATAGTTGATGATAGCTTGTACTCTTGGTCAATTGTTCACCAAATACATTGCAGAACAAATAATCATCCGTTGTTTTATATTGCCTGTAAGTTAAATATTCTTTTAAAACATTTGCCATCGTCTGACTTATGGGAACAACAAGAGGTTTTCTGTTTTTCGTTACATTGACATTGACGATATTATTGAACAAATCAACATCCTTCACTTTGATATTGATTAGACTGCGTTGTCTGACTCCTGTTGAAAACAAAAAGTTTGTCTGCACCCAACACTGATATTCAGTAAATTTGCATTTCTTCAAATCTGGCTTCTGGAGCAGGACTTTCAGTTCGCTGTCTGAATAGGTATCAATAGTGTGTTTATCAACTTTTATCGCCTGCATTTTAAAATACGGAATATACCCTTCATTCATCCAAAAGTGAAAAGTGGTAATCAAATCACGCAGATAAGAATTTACACTGACATCATTTTCAATGGTACTGCAAAGATGAACAACATAGTCTTTGTATGTCTGTTCGGTGATTTCACTTAACAACATTTCACGGTTGAAGTATTTATAAAACTGCGTATAACTTTGCTTGTAATGGTTGATTGTGCCTTGTCGCAGATTCCTCTGTTTGCAATTAAGGATATACTTGTCACAACCTTGCTCAAAGGTGATAGAAACTTGACTAATCATTGATAATTTCTTCATAAAAACTTGACTCCAACTTGATATTATTTACATAAAAACATTAGACACATCATGACTTAAACTCGTCAAATGATGTGTCTAACTTTTTTATCAATGATTAAATTTGCAAATTACAAACAAACCTCTGAAAATGGCTTATTTGCTCATTGCTTCCTGAACTGCAACTGCGCAAGCAACTGTCATACCAACCATGGGGTTGTTACCTGCACCGATAAGTCCCATCATTTCTACGCATTTTGAATCAGCACACAAATGAACTTTTCAAAATGTAGCCTGAAAGTCTTGTTATGACTTGCTTTTTAACACCATTTAATTTAAAATTTCGTCCTGCTAAACACATCGTTTTGAGTTTTTCTTGATTACATTATAACGTGTTTATGTGTATTTGTAAGCGCTTTATTTTTGCTAAATTATATGAATGACAATATTTTGTGCTCTGTTGTTGTTTGAGATAATTTAAGTAGAAAGAAGTATGTATATATGAAAACGTCCGAAGAAACCATTGAAATCTTAAAAAAAGAAATAGAGTCCCTCAGCAGCATTGAAATGAAAGATTTAGTTATGTTCTATTATAAGATTAACCATCAACATTTCAATATCACGACTTCCGACAAGTTTAATGATTTCCTAGAATCATTTGATAAGAATCCATTTAAACCCAACGATGATAAAGTTTTTAAGAAACAGCTTACAGAAAGTCTGATAGCTTTTACTGATGACTATATGAGTTTGATAACTGCCGTTGAATTAATAAAATGTAAGTTCTCTGTACAAGAAGTTATCAATCATTATTATTCAAGCATGAATGCTTTTGATAACGATTTGTTTTAACAATACCATCTGCACACATCTTGATAGCACAAAATATCAATGATACAATGTTGCAACAACAAAAAGCTGACGATTTGAAAAATCGTCAGCTTTTTAAATTTATTAATTAATTTTTGAAAAATATAAAAATTCAAAATTTTTTACCGTATTTTATATTACATAGTTTTTATGTAATATTTTATTGAAAGAAGATGTTAAAATGTATCAAAATTATCTCAAATTAATTAACCAAAACCTCCACTCACTAACTATTGAACAATACCAACTACTCTCCGAAGTCTACCACCAACTTAACTATCATTGTAATTTCTTTATGTCCGAAGATACTTATACAAACTTTATTAATCTATTTTTAGAAACCCCTTGTAATAATAATCCTCTAACATATAAAACTTTAATAACTTTATTAATTACACAATACACACCTAAAGAAAATTATCTTCCTGTCCTCGAAACTATCAAAATGATACTTAACAACTATCCTTTAAAAACAATCATAAATACACTTTATCACGATTACAAACATTATTGAAACTAAAACCATATACACTCAGCCTCAGCCAGTTGTTCATTTTTTGAACAACTTTTTTATTTTTATTAAATTTGCTAACAATTTTATCTTCTCTATTGAATATAAATATGATTATTTTTATTATTATTTGTATTTAATATATCAACCTAATATATCTAAAAGTTAAACTAGCATGAATGTTTTTGACAACGATTTATTTAAATACTATTTCCGCCCGCTGTTATTGATAGCAAAAAATATCAATGATAAGTAATTTATAAATATAAAGAACTGACGATTTACAATAAATCGTCAGTTCTTTTGCAACTGTTAACTATTGTATATATAATAATGTTTATTTTTTGTTATAATATTTTTTTACTTCTTACAACTGTTAACTATTGTATATATAATAATAATGTTTATTTTTTTGTTATAATATTTTTTACTTCTTACAACTGTTAACTATTGTATATATATTAATACTTCTTTATATATTTTTTTAATTTATTATTATATTAAATTATTTTCTTCCAATATATTTCCAAAAATTCTTCAAAATTAATTTTTACACCTTTACTAACCATATTTTCAAACAAAATTTTTCCCTCAGACTCATCTGCCCCCTCTTCTTCTATTCTATCTCTTGCCCCAGTAGAATAGAAGCAATCATACACTTGCCACACCCTGTGCCCCGCAGATAATAAATCATAAAGTGTCATAAGATATACACAAGATTCCACATAAAAAATATCACTACCATAAAGCTGTCCGCCCTCAGCCTTAATAATCGCTTTTCTAAGCTCTGTCATCTTCTCACATACATCTTCTCTTCTAACACCGTCTTGTTCCATTGATAACCAGGTGTGATGTCCCAAAGACTTATCTCCAGAATCAAAATAAGCTCTCATATGAAGCTTTTTAATTGCCTCACGTATTTCATCTGAACATACATTACCAGGATCCAGAATCTGAAATATTAGCTTATAAATATCCTCCGTCTCCTCTATCCAACGTCCTGAGTTCAAAGATAATGTCATACGCGGCACAGAAGCATTTATATCTTTTACAAGAGTAAATCCATACTCATTTAAAACTTCTTTTCGTTTTTCTTTTTTTAGATTAGTCATAGAATTTGTAGCCCTGATACCTATACTAGAAACATACATACCATCATCCGACCAAGAGAAGTTAGGCTGAAAACGAATACGGAATTCAGGATAATCTTTATAATATCTTTCATTAATTTCATTTGACTTTAAAATATGAAATCTCAGACCAGGATAATTCTCATATAAACATAATGTGAGTTGTTTTTCAAATTCCGTCTTACTCAATTCCGTAGGTTTTATAAGTTTAACTCTAGAAGAAAAACGAACCTTAGATTTATCAATATCAGTATGTATATTCTTAATTCCTGACATAGAAAGTACTGTATTCTTAATTACATACATCTTAATATCATGAACTTCACAGTATTCCTTAATCTTATCTTCATTCTCTTTATAATACCTGTAAGACTTACTTTTATTATCCTTTTCATAATATGCGCCAAACTGATACTTATCACTTTCTACACTTATTAATCCAATTTCAATCATATACTTTATAGCTCTTGATACGCCCATCTCATTGCCCCAAATGTCAAGATAATCTTTACTTGTAACACTAATTGGCATAATGGTACAACCTGTCTTGTAACGCTTATGTTTTACTAAATCAATAAAAGCCAGAACTTTACTCAGTTTATTTTTAAGTTTTGTTTGTGCTCCTTTAGCTGAACTTTCTTTAATTTCAACCTTAGGAACGATATAACTATCTACCTTTTCAGGTTCCCAATCATATTTATTTACAGTAAAATCATAATTCCTTTTATCTTTAAGTCTACCGACAATTTCTTCTAATGTAATCACAAATATCTCTCCTATCTTTTACTGAAACAAATAAAATAAGCTAAATTAATTGAATAAAAAATAAACTGTCACCATTATATTTCTTCTTGAAAGGTACGACTATGAAAGATAAAAACAATTCAAACCTTATGTTATATAAAGTCCTAAGCAAACTTAACGCTGAACAATTCAAAGTTTTCTATAGTATCTTTATACACTACTGGGCGAACTATAAATTCTTCATAAGTAAACAGAACCTATTCAACCTTTTGTGCGAACTTAATCAACTTTGTTATGAGTTTGATGAAAGCTTCCCAGATCAATATGACAACTATGAAGAAATAAGATCCTTCTGCCGAGCCTATCCTTACTATTTTATAGATAAACTACCAATTGATATGATATCAAAATTATTTTCTGAATATATTGATAACAGAATTGATATACTAACAAAAACAGCACAAACATTGTATGAAGTTAATATATTCGCAGCTTATACATATGCTAACAAAACACTTGGTTTAAACGAACCAGTTGATATATTGGTTTCAGAGACACAAGACCATATAAAATATTTTTCATAACAATAACTAGAGCTTCAGTAAAATTTAGCTCTAGTTTTTTAAGAACTTATAAATCTATGATTTCTTAATTCAATTACTGTCTGTGTAACTGAACGCCCATTTTCAACTATATCATTAATTTTTTATCTCCACACTACTTGTTAATCATAGTTTAAAACAGTTCCTCACACTTGTCAATAGTATGATATTGACCACACTGCAGACGAACTAGTTTCCGACTTAGAAGAACATATAAAACAATATTCATAAATTTTATAGAGCTATAGCAGAAATGCCATAGCTCTATTTTTTATTTCAAATTAGTATTAAAACAAACCTTTGCAAACATTATATTAATTTTTACCAAAAGGGGCTCCTGAAACAAACAAAACACGACATAATATAAGTATCAAAACTAAGTAAAGTTTGTTTCAATACTGAAAGGAGCACCAAACATCAATGGTTTATGGTTATTGCAGAGTAAGTACTAAACATCAAAGAATAACACGTCAGATAACAAACATTACTGAGTTATATCCCAATGCAGTTATTATAAAAGAGTTCTACACTGGAACAACTCAGAACAGACCTAAGTGGGACAAGTTGATGAAACAGATAACTCCTGGTGATACTATAGTATTTGACAGTGTGTCAAGAATGTCACGTAACGCTGATGAAGGATTTAAAGATTACAAGATGTTATATGAACTTGGTGTTAATCTGATTTTCTTAAATGAAACACTTATTAATACATCTATCTTTGACTCTACTAAAAACAATTTATTAGAAATATCTGTTGAAACAGGTAACACAGCAGTTGATGATTATTTCAAGGGAAACATCACTCTTATCAACAACTTACTTATGGCATTGGCTGAAGAACAGATAAAGGCTGCTTTCAATCAAGCTGAAAAAGAAGTTACTGATCTTCATTCGCGTATTAGTCAAGGAATCAGGGAAGCAAAGAAGAACGGTGCACAGATAGGACTTACCAAAGGAACAACTTTAGTAACTGAAAAATCTATTGAATGTAAAGAGATAATAAAAAAGCATGCCATTGAGTTCGGTGGCACGCTTAGCGATACAGAAGTTATGACACTCTGTAAAATATCAAGAAATTCTTATTATAAATACAAAAAAGAATTAAAAGTTCAAATCGCTTAATGTTTTATAAGCTCTCTAAAAATGCAATTAAAAGTTTCTTTTGCTTTGGTGTGAGCTTAGAAAGTGCAACAGATAATTCGTCGTCTCCTTTTTCTACATTAAAGAATTCCTGAATTGTAATGTTCATAGCGTCACAGAGCAACTGTAAGTGCCCTACTGTAATGTCTGCCTGACCGAGCTCAACTCTACGCAAATGTGTCTGAGATACCCCAGCCCTTTCAGCTAAACCGTTTTGTGTGAGCCAACATCTATTTCTTAATTCAAGTAATCTTTCACCAACATTCATATTATGACCCCTCAGTTAGTCTTATAAAAATATTTTATCATAAAAGGACTGCATTTATTAGTTTTATAAAGTTGACAAACTAGTCTTATAGTGTTATAATACTTATAAATTAAATCAGTTACAGATTAAGTGATTTAAATTTATATTTAGGAGGAAATAAAAATGGGATTTTTAGAAAATTTTTTAAAGAAATTAGGGCCAAAACTTGCCACTCGCTATGGTGTAGTTAGTTCAGGTAAATATGCTGGATGTAGCTTTGCTATGGGTAATCCGCCAAAAGCTGCAGTTACTACCGCCTACAGTTTTTCGCAGATCATCTTTATAAAGAACGACGAGGAAGTGGCTCGTTTCAACATTGTAGATGATGTTATAGAAATTCAATATTCCGAAACTATTCAATTTTCAAGAACCGGAAAAGATGGTTTTAGATGTAAGCTGACCTTTGAAAATGGCGATTCTTGTGATGTTGATTTATTCCCAAATCAAGTCAAAGTACTATATAACAATTTAAAATTTATTATGCCTAAAGAAACCTTTGAGTTTTTCCAAAAAGAAATCGAGAAATTACCTCAAGCATAAACAAAAAATAATTTTTATTAACATTGCATACAAAGGAGAATATATGATGAGTTTTTACGGAGAATGGGAAACTTGGAAAGTTGTTTATCAGCCTGCAACACCTAGTCCTGGAGTACGAGGAGTTGCTTTTGTTGAAGCCGGTGACAGAGGTCATGCTATGCAGGTGTTTAGAGAGCAGTACGCAGGACAGTTTTTTACTGTTGAAAGCTGTGAAAAACTTATTAAATAATAGAAATAAATTCTATTAAATATTAATTGTGGAGGAAATGAAATGGAACATAAGTACACAGTAATGATGAACGGAAATGGACAGGGTGGCAGATTTCACGCAGAAGTAGAGATGACTATTTATGCTAAAAGTGAATTCGAAGCAATAAACGAAGCAAAAAGAAGACACCCTAATCTTCAAGTTTGTTATATTGAGCAGAAAAACTAAACAAAAAGCAGCGTCAGAAAAATGACGCTGCTTTTTTTCGTTATTATAGCCAACTAATAAACACAGATTTTGCATCTTTCATTGACTACTAACTGTAGGCACAGAACTTTACGGATATTAGATATCATTACTTAAAAATTCTTTAAGACTATCATTTTTAAAATCAAATACAATATCTTCGTTTCTCGGCCCCTTAAATTCTAATTTTGGATATGTAGATTTATAGTTTGAGTTCAAAAATCCATTTTCAAGTTCTTGAATAATAACAAACAATTCCTGATAATAGTCACCAATGGGTAACTCTTCTGCATAGGCAACTGTGGAAACGTAAAAGAGGAATTCTTCCATAGCTAACATTAGTTGACAAGTATTTTTCGGCACCAACAATTCATCTTTCAGCTCAGTCAAATCTCTGTAAGTAATACGTAAGACATTCTGTAGTACAGGTATTTTTGTTTCCTCTATATATCTGATAGTATCAGTTATACAACTCCATTCTTGTATAGCAATTTCAATTCTGTTTTCCATAGTAGAACTCTCCTAACATTTTTTATTATTATAACACATTATTCTTAAAATGTTTAGTCTTGATTTTTATAAAACTATCTTTTCATAGAAATATGTTGCTTACTATAAAACTTATCAAGAACATTAAATTTATCAACCTGTTTAGCCACGTCACTCACCAGAAGATTGATATAGTTCTGTGTTATGTCCAAGCTAGAATGTCCCAACAGACGAGACAGAGAGACCACATTACCACCATTCAATATCCACTGTTTAGCAAATGTGTGTCTATATCTGTGTATCCCTGTAGTCTCCACACCTCTCTTCTTGTTATACCAATATAACTTGTTATAGCAAGTGCTTTTAGCTAGCTGCTGACCATAGACATTACAGAAGAGATAGTCATTATCAGACTTATGATGTCTGTACTTAAGATACTCAACAAGAATATTAGTCATCGTCTGATTCAAAGGTACTATCAACGGCTTTCTGTTCTTTGTGACATTCACATACACAACTCTGTTATCAAAGTCAATATCTTTAACTTTGATATTGATAAGACTTCTTTCTCTGACGGCTGTCGAAAACAAAAAGTTAGTTATCACCCAACACTGATACTCATTAAAAGAGCATTTCTTGATATCAGGCTTCTTGAGTAACATCTTAAGCTCACTGTCATTATACGTCTCTATATTAGTTTTATCAACCTTAATAGCCCTCATTTTATATCTTGGAATATATCCCTCGTCCATAAGAAAGTGCATAGTAGTAATATAATCTCTAAGATAAGAATTGATACTAACATCGTTCTTAAGGGTTGCTTTCAGGTGAAGAACATATCGCTTATAAGCATCTTCATCAAATTCTTCTATCGGCGTATCTGGATTGAAGAATTTATAAAACTGAGTATAGCTCTGTCTGTAATGATTGATAGTCCCCTCTCTTAGATTTCTCTGCCGACAGTATTCAAGATACTTCTCACAACCCTCTTTAAAGGTAATAGAATTAGTCGCCTTCATCTTAAGTTTTTCCATTGTAAAAGACCTCCTTTTTCATACAAAAAATAGACACATCATTAGAGAAAACTCAAAAATGATGTGTCTAACTTTTTAAATGTTGATTTTTTAAAGCAGGGCTTTTACAAGTTGCCCAAAAGTATCAAGAAACCTTGATATTATTTTATTTGCTCATTGCTTCCTGAACTGCAACTGCGCAAGCAACTGTCATACCAACCATGGGGTTGTTACCTGCACCGATCAAGCCCATCATTTCAACGTGAGCCAGTATAGGTGCTTGAAACCCTAATAGAATAAGGAATTTGTCCCATCATTTCTATTAAATGACGCACACATCATAACATTTTTTTTAAAGTTTGTCAATAGTAAAAAACTTTTAATTTATCAATTTTAAAAAGAGAGTAGTCATTTCTGACTACTCCCTAAAATGTTAGTTTATCTTCTCTGCTAAATGAGAAACTTCTACTTTAATTTCGCTAATATCATGTTTAATAACTTCAAAACTATCAGCATATTTTGTAATAGTTTCTATTGCTTTAGCATTTACTAGTCTTGTTTCTGTAATTTCATTCATTAACTTATCTTCTCTTTGCTCACTCTTTTGGTATATCTTATAAATGAATATACCTAAAGCAATTACACAAGCAATAGGAAAACCTACTGAAGTAATTAATTCTACAAAAGCTTCCATTATACTACCTCCATTAATAGTTATTTAAATTTAATGTAACTGGTACAAAGAAAAAGCCGCTAAAAGACTTAGCAGCTCCACCAGTAGCTGCTAAATTAACTTTAAATGTTATACTATCTGTTTCATTTCCGCTTGCATCTTTAACTTTAGTCATACCAGAAGTACCAAAAGTAGCTACTGAGCCAGTAGAGCCAGAGCTGAAGCTGGTATTATAAGCACTTTTAACTTTTCCGCCGTGATTAAAAGTAATAGTACATACTTCTTCATTAACTAAGTTACCATCACCAGTATCACTACTTCTATATAAAAAATAGTTAAATCTAATCATATTACCAATTAAAGAAGCTGTAAGAGTTTCATTTGTGCCTGTAGTCCAGTTAGTGCCGCGCTCAAAAGTTACTGTTAATGGATATTCAGTAGTCATAGCTTTAACTAAACCACCTAAACTTAAACCTTGCATATAAACAGGTACATTAAAATTAAAATCTTCTTTACTCCAATCAAATACAGGGATAGCTTTATCTGTTACTTCTCTACTGGTTTTTTTACCTAACTCAAAAAAACCATGTAATAAATCAGAAATACCTACTTGAAAAGTATAAGCTTTTTGATAATTTAAGCCAGTAATTTCAATAGTTGCGCTATATTTATTATCTTTTAATGTAGGGTTTGTTGATATTTCTATCCAGTTACTATATTCAGTATCATCTTCAGCTTTATATCTATAACTTAAAGTAGCTTGATTATAAGTTAAATCTCCATCAAAGCTACCACTATAAGCATTACCATTAACAGTTAAAGTAGCAGTAACTGTACTGTTACCATCTGCATCTGTGATTACTTTCATATCTACTTTCTTTAGATTGCAAGTTAAATCTACATATTCTAATAAAGTAGCATCATTAATATAGTAAGCCGCGGCATTACCTCTGCTATCATGTAAATATAAACCAGCTACATTTTCTTCTATATTCTCTAACACTCCAGAAGAAGTATAAAGCTTATCATAACCACATATAGCTAAATAACTCTTTACTGTTGCACCTTTCTTTGTTTCTATATCAGTAAAGTTATAATATAAATCTGTATAACCTTTTATCCAAATTTTATCAGAAAATGTAAGTAACTGAGTTGCACCATCTGGAGTAATTGAGCCAGTAAAAGTAGGTGTTAAATCACCAGCTAAAGATACCTTTTTAGCGAGTTTATGATAATATTTAGTACCATCTGAAAGAGTAGTACGCACATAATAATAAACTGTTTCTTCTGTTTTCGTGCTAAGCTTTGCATAAATAGCTTCTTTCTGGTCATTTGTTAAGGTAAATGTTTTAGTACCAGAAGTGCCTGTAACTGTTTCATACGGAATTAAAACTGTTGAGCTATCCCAATAAACCCCTACATCAACAGTAACATTAGAGCTAGCTGGGTTGCTCCATTTACAAGAAGGCGCGCCCTCATCTGTAAAGTTACTAGCTGAAGTAATAGTAGCATAACGCGCTATTTTATCTAGAGTAACTGTTTTATTACCGCTAACAGTAGTACCAGCCATAGAAGTACCAGAAGGCGCAGATACTTTACCATATAAATAACAAGTACCAGAGCCATCAGAATTATGAGCTATAGTAACTGTAACTTTTTTTAATTCTATCCAGCTTGTACCAATAGAGCCTACATAGTTACCAGTATATTTATTACTTCCTACTGTGAGCGCGTAGCTCCATGTACCAGTAGTAGCTTCAGTAGCATTTATTTTTTTAGCCTGTAAAGAAGCAGTAACAGAAGAGTTATTAGCTTTTGTATCTCCAGCTTTTGCGCTCCAGACTATCTACACATCAAGCTTACCACTAGCTTTTAAATCTATTGTACCACTAGCCATTTAATCACCCTCCTATCCAGAAGCAACCAGTACGACCATTACCATAATCTTCAAATCTTGAATTAGTACCAATAATTAAGTAAGTTGTAGCATGTAAATCTTCAGCTTTAACACCTTCATTATTAGCTACTAATACTTCTTCATCATTTTTATAAACGGTCATACCATCTTCTGTTATTTGTGTTTTAATTTCTTTTCCCAACTTCTCAACTGTTAAACCTTCTTCATTAAAAGTAAATCCAGTAGAAGTAGTAACTTTATCTACTCCGTTTTCTATCTCCTATTGAATTTTAAGCTCGACCGCTTCAGAAGTCATTGTAGCTTCAACTTTCTTATTAATTGTTTCAAGCTCTGAGTTAATTCCATCTATACTATCCTGTGTATTAGCATCTATTCTATTAACACTTGCTTTAATTTCTTCTGTATCTAGTTGAAGTTGTGTTATAGCTTCTACTTTGTCTGAAACTTCAGAAGCTAATATAGTTACTTGTTTGTTTGCTTTATCGACCTTAGCAAAAGTATGCGCGAGCGCTTCACCGAGAGAAGTAGGGTTATCTGCATCTTCCGCTTCACTCTCTGCATACTCCCATTCTGTTACCTCTGACAATGTACCATTATATGTAATAGTATCGTTAAATATATAAGAATAAACTTCTTTATCATCTTTAGTAATTAAAGAAATTTTATCTCCTACTTCAAGCAGATAATTTCCGCGCCAGTTGCAGATAAACTGATTAAGAGTAAAACCACCTACAACCGCCAGCGCGCTCTCTAATAAAGTAGCTCTATCTTCTCTTAAATCTAAGAAACCATTATTTCTTATATATTGAGTTGTGCCTATTTCTCCAGTAGTAACAGAAAGATTATCTCCTAATTCAGTAGCACTAACTAGAGTAGTTAGCTTTCTGTTGGTCTTACTTTCTAAGGTAATATAATCATCTTTTCTTATTGTTAAAGCTGCTTCTCCGCTAATATCTAATCTTCTAAAGACTAGTTTATTATTTTTATCTATATAATAAATAGTTTGTGTTATTTCTGCGGCCATGTTAAGAGCTTCTCTTATACTTTCTGACCCTGTAAAGTTTGCACCTTCCGCATACTCTAAGCCAAAAGCCTCATCTGATATATTTATGAGTAATACACCAGATACCCCTAAAAGCTCACTACAGGCGCTTACAAAGTCTTTAATAGTATATGGAGTAGTAAGAGGTAACTCCTCTACTTTATGCGCGAGCGCCTTATATAATCTATCGTAACAAGTAATAGATAATTCATTAGTATTTTCATCTCTATTAACTTCTGTAATATCCATATATGGAAAAGTAAAAATACTCTCTGTTGTGCCTGTGCTTCTGTTAATGAAATATGGATAAATTCTATTACTTGTATTTAAAACTAACTCTCTCTCTTTATCTAATACTTTAATATTAGCTTTATGAGATACACCAAAACCGAAAAATTTAGAGTTATCTCCTAATCTTTCTATGGTAAATTCCTTTAAATAATCGTCATGCCTAAAAGTATAGGCAGTAGAGCCATCTGTATTATATACATAGGCTCTACCTTCTACCGCGCGCGAGGGCGCTTTTAGGGCATTTAAAACATTAATATTACTTAACATTTATACCCTCCTTAAAGCTCTGTAAATTGAAGCATTAAAGCTTTATAACTTACTTTATCAGCTTGAATAGTGTAATACTCCACACTATTAGTAGGAATAATACAATTAACATTTTCTTCTAATGTATTAGTTTTAGGGTTTCTAAATGAGATAGAAACATTAAACTTATCTATATCAGCTTGTAATTTAGCCATAGCTTCATCATCTACTGGAATAATTCCCACTTCTATTACTCTTTTGGAGTTAATATAATCTACTACACTATTACCAGCCGCATTAGTCTGAATATTATATGTAGCAGTTTTATTGACCTTCAATTGATTAACATAACTTGAATAGTCATTATTACCGATTTTAAAATAGCTCATTGTTTCTACCTCCTTACACTAGTTGTAATTGTAATTTTCCTGTTTGCTTTGTTAAATCGTTTATAGTTTTTATGCTTGTTTGCGCGAATACTCTACCATCAACTTGTAATATTATAGGAGTATCACCGCCTATTTTATCTGCAAGAGCATTAGCTAAAATGTTTATCCATTCAGTATTATTTTCTAATGGCATAACTGCCTCTTTACCTTGCTCACCTATGACCGCTAAAGTAGCGCTATCTATAATACCACCCTTAGCTAACTTAGGTACAGAGAGCTTATTAATTTTTGAGATACTAACGCCGGGAATAGCATTAATAACAGAAATAGCTATATTAATAGCACTAATAAATCCGTTAATAATTTTAATAGCTGTGCTTAATACTCCGTTAATAGCTTTCTTAACTGTATTTGTAATAGCATTACCAATAGTAGCACCGACCTTAGAGAAAATGTTTTTAATACTATTCCAGATACCACTAAAGAAGCCTGTAATTTTACTAAATACATTTTTGACCGCATCAAACGCGCCTTGAAATTTATCTTTAAACCAAGTACCGACCTTAGAGAATACATTAGTTATACCTTGCCAGATACCCTTAAAGATATTTACAACCGCATCAAGTAAAGATTTAAATATCTGTGGTAAAGATTTAACTACACCAGCTACCACTTTAATTAAACCTACTATTAACTGTGGTACTAAAGATAATAAGCTTTCAATAAGTAAAGCTATTACTGTAGGTAAAGCACTTACTAAGCCTTGAATAATTTGTGGTATTGCTTCTACTAAACCTAAGATTAGAGAAATAGCACCCTCAATTAAAATAGGTAGGTTAGTTACTAAACCTTCTACAATACTGATAATAATATCTGGTAAAGCTTCAATAATAGGTTGAAGTATATCAGCTATATTCTCCAATAGTGTAGTAACCATTAAAATTACACCATCTATTAACTGTGGTATTAATTCTGGTAAAGCTGAAACAATCGTTTCTATAATTTGTGGTAAAGCTTCTACAATAGCAGAGAAACCTTGCACTATTCCATCTATGAGAGCTGGTAAAGCATCTACTATAGCCTGAATAGCAGTAGGAAGAGCTGTTATAATACCATTTAACAGAGAAGTAATAATAGATACTCCAACAGTAACTAGAGTAGGTAATAACTCTGTTATTTTTCCTATTACTCCTGTTAATAGTCCGCTTATACCTTCAGAGAGCTTTTCCGCGCCACCATCTACACCATTAATAACATCTTGTAAGCCTTCACTCAAAAGAGTAATATGTGGCATTAGTGCGCTAAGCGCATCAGCTAAACCGCCCTTGAATATTGATACAATAGGCTCTGCAGATTTACCTAATTGAGCCATAGTAGCATCAAGCTTAGCCTATGCCTCATTTGCATCTAGTACATCTTTAGCGGTTTTCTCAAAACTTGCGGCCGCGCCATCATATTCTGTAGAGAGAGTAGAAGCTATTAACTGCGCGCGCTCTTGCTCTGTGGCGCAAGCTGCTAACTTACCATTAAAATCTTCTACATTAATGCCACTCCATTCAAGCGCATCTGCTAAACTACCTTGTACTTCTCCGACCTTAGCAGTATGATTGACCGCCTCAGCTAAGCCTTCTAAGGGTAAGCTATTACCAAATTGAGCATATACACCTTGTAAAGAATAAGTTAAGCCTTGTAGCTCTGCTTCTTTCAAGCCTAATTTTCCTAGTTGTTGAGCTGCTTCTGTAGCCTGTCCGCTATCACCTAAAACCCTATACAAATCATTGTAAGTAGTAGCTGCACTCTCTGCGGATTTTCCAGAAGCTTCAAAAGATGAAGCCAGAAGAGCTTGGTCTTTTCTATATTCTCTTGTACTTTCTGCTACTGCGGTTAAAGCTGCGGCTCCTGTTGCCATAGCTGCGCCTGCGGTTTTTACTGCAGTACCTACTGCTTTTAAGCCTGTTTTAGCTGCGTTTCCGATAGCCTCCATGGCTTGCTTAAACTTACCAGAGCTTTTTTTACCTTCTTCACCGAGTTTCTCAATCTCTTCTTTAGCTTCTTTAATGTTTTTCTGCGCCTGTGCAGTTTGCGCAGATATAATTATTTTTAATTCTTCATTCATTAGTTACCCTTTGCACCTCCTTAAATTTTTGGTTATAAGAGTTTGCAAAATGTTTAAACCTTAAAACAGATAACTCAGCTTGTTTAGCTTGTTTCTTTTGTTTTATCTCTTCACTATCAAACAATGTAGGGTAAGCCTCACTAATTTCTGGCATGGTATTAGAAGAGCTATAAATTCTACTAACACTTCGACCGATTAAATCAGCTAACAAATAATCATAAGTGGCTTTTTCCTGTGCTTCTCGTTTCTTAATTCTGTTATAACTGTTTATAGAGCGCTGAAGCTCTGGAATAGTCATATTCCAAAAGTCAAACTCATTAATACCACAATCTAAAGCAACATCTAGCCATTGATAAATCACATCAGAATAAAACATAGGAGAAGAATTATCTTCTTCTCCCTTACTTAGTTTTTTTCAGTTTCTTCTATCTTATCTTCTTTAATAATTCCAGATACTTTATAAACTTCTACAATTACAGTAATAAAGTCAGTAACACTATTACCATCTGCTAAATAGCTATCAAAAATATCATAAGTTTTATCTAAAGTAATACTATGTTGGAATTGTTGCAGAGAAGAGTGTAAAATCTATACCATTTCTGTAGTAGTTGGTATTCTATCACCCTTACCAAAAATACCAAGAGGCGCGCACCCTAAAGCTTTTTCAAGTGCAATAATATTTCTAGTGTTTAATCTAAGCTTATAAGCTGAATTACCAGCTTCAAAATCGTAATACATCATTGTTAATTTCTCCTTTTATAAAAATTTAGTTGTGGAGAAGTGGAGAAAGAAACTTCTCCACAACTCCCATTAACGGGTTAAATTATGACCAAGTCATCTCTGAGTTAGGTTTAACTGAGAGAGTATATGTAAGAGCCGCATTTACTCCAGCTCCATCAAGTTTAACTGAGCATGAGCCAGAGAAAGTACATGAAGCTGAAGCCTCATTATCATTACCTTCTGGAATATCTACTTTCCAATAAACTACACCTTTAAGAGCCTGAATAGCTTTAAACTATGTAGGGTCATAAAGAAATTTAAATGCTAAGCTATCACCATAATTTTTAATACCATCTGTGTATCTGTGAGCTGCATCTGCTAAAGTTGTAATTTCAATAGCTTCTGTATCTCCACCTAATTCTGGGATTTCTTGAAGGTCAGTAAGCTCTGTATATGCTTCAGCGCTTTCTGTAGCCTTGTAAGAAAGTTTAATACCTTTACTAATAACTGCCATTATATAGCCTCCTATAATTAAAATTCCTCTGAAGCCAGAGCTTCATAGGTTAATATTTTTTGTATCATTGTACTGTTATTATCGTATAATTCACCGCTAGCTATTCTCTTGAAACCAAGAGCGCGCAATACTTTATCAACTTCGACCGCATACTTTTGTAAGTCTGCGATTTTATGACCCCATATTTTTACCTAGTATGTTATGCGACTATATCCAATAGTAGCTCCTAATATCTCTGTAACAGAGTAGTTATTAGTTTCCATATAAGATATACAGGGTACTTTTGCTTCACTTGTTAGCGCCATTTCGTAATAAGTAGGTAAAACAGTTTCAAGCGCGCTAACTAGTTGAGTATTAAAATCAACCATCTGTTATACCCTCCTGTAAAATTCTTAATATTGCTTCTTTGTTTTCGTTAAATGCTGGGCGCAAAAAAGGTTGCGGTTTCATACCGCTTGTACTGTGCCAGTTTCCCTCATCATCTTTATAATTCCATGGTACATCTAGCCTACCTCCATCTTCTGCAAATAAACCAGTACCATATTCTACATAGGGTGCATATTCAAGAGGAGTAAATACTACTCCTACTGTTTCTGTTTCGTTGCTTTCTATCCTACTAGTAATAGAGCGCCTTAATTCTCCGTTACCTTTTGGAGCTTTCTGTTTCGCGCTTCTTTCGACTAGCATACATGCCTTACTCAGCGCGCCCTCAACATTTTCCATATTAGCCATACTATCTAGACTATCTAATATTCCGTTTAAACCATTCATTTTAATATCACTCATAGATTTTTCATAAACACCTGTTTATATCTCCCTTGAGTATTTACATATAAGACTTTCAAGCGCTCATTTCCATAATTTATAACATAAGTGTCATCTACTTTAGCGTGTGTTAAGCCTACATATGTAGCATCTTTATATCTGATATTATCTTGAATACCCTGTGAAGTTGTATAGATAGCCATTTTTATCTGACCCTTAACTTCTGAGAGTTGTTTTTGACCGTATTCATCTTTATCTCCAAAAGTAGAGTAGTCATATTTTTTCATTTCTGTATTAATCAAAACTCACACCACCTTAATACGGCGCTTTCTGTTTAATACTGCTAATATTTCCGCTGGGTAACCATCTATATAAGCCTCAGAAGTACCGCTAAATCCTACACTAGCTAAACCTTCTGTATTAAGTCTATTGAGCTTGATAATTGCGATTTTCTGCGCCTGTAGCTCTAGCTCATAATCTACTTTTCTATTACAGTAAGCCTCTACTTCTGCTAAAGCTTGTTTAGCGCATAAGCCTATCTGAGCCTCTGTAAAATTGTCTGCGGCCTCACCTAGTAAAATTTTGATTTCTTCAATCATTAGTTATCCTCCTTTTACATATCTTTTAGGGAGTAAGAGAGAGTATCTCCCTTACTTACTCCCCTTTGGAAGATACTCTGAAATTAAACTGTAGCTTTTGCAATAAGCTTACAGATTTTTGTAGCATCTACAAGAGCTGCAATATAAGCAGTACGAAGATATACAGAATTTGTACGAGTATCTGCATCTCTGTCTTGCTCTACTTCAACATCTTTCTTAATGAAGAGTTTAACTGCTTCTACAGTCATAACATAAGCTTCATCTGTAAGAGCTTTAGTAGCAATAACAGGAATACCGCAAATAGTACCTACTTGTCCGTTATAGATTACTTCACCCATGCGAGCGCTCTTATAATCTTCATCTTTTCTTAATTCAGCTTTCCATTCATTAGGAATAACTACAAAAAGTTTGCTTTCATCTTCAAGGTTAAGAGCTGAGATACCATCTACGATAGCTTCATAACCAAAAGTAGCAAATTCACTTTTTTCTGTAGCTTTCTTAACTTCTGCAATAAAGTCTGCAGTCATTTTATTAACCATAACTTGGTTAGCACCTTTAAGCATGTTATCAACAATAGTATTGTCTTTCATGTAATCTTCATCTTGATAATCAAAAGCCTATTGTACAAGTTTTACTGTGTAGTCTTTACCTTCATATGAGATAGAGCCTCTGTTTGTGTTACCCTGACCAGCTACTAATTCTTCTGCAGTACCATCATATGTATAAACATTAATTGTTTTAGTCATACCAGCTTCAGAAGTAAGTGAGTTATCAACTGTCATAAGATTTCTAGTGTTAAGAGAAGTTGTAAGCAAATCCTTTGCTTTAGCTTCAATAATTTTGTTTTCAAATACTGTATTAGCCATTATTAATGACCCTCCTTAAATTAGTTAAATAGTTTGTTATATAGCTCTGGGTTAGAGCTTTTTAATTCTTGTATTTCTGCTAAGCTCATTTTCATAGCAGTTTCTTTAGTGATTTCTGTCTGTGTGCTTCCGTTACCTTTTGGAGCATTACCAGCTAATCTTTTTTCTACCTCTGCCTTTACCGCAGATTTAAAAAGCTTATCGAGTTTATCTATATTAGCCTATGAAGCTTCAATATCATCTGAAATATTGATAATGTCAGCAAATTCAGCTGATAAGCCGCGACTTGATAAAACAGATTTAAGCTCTGATTTATTTCTTTCAATCTGGAATTGAGCTAACTGCTCTTCAAGCTCAGCTATTCTGTTATCTTTTTCGGCTTTTTCTCTTTCGCTTCCGTCAAGCTTAGATAGACTTAACTCTTTTTCGTGTTTTCTTTGTTGCTTTCTAAGAGCTTCTGTAACTCTTTTGTCTGTTTCACTCTGTAAAAGAGCTAATACTTCTTCCTGTGAATAAGTTTTTACTGTTTCTTCTGTAGCTACTGCGCCTGTAGCTTCATTTTCACTAACATTAGTGTTAATTGTTGTATCTTCCATTTTAATACCTCCGTAAGTTTTAGCTTAATTGCTAACCCTTGTAAAATTTATTTAGTTGTTTCTTTACCGCCTAACCCCTATACAAAAGGCATATAAAAAAAGACTTAGTTTTCATTGAGTGAAAATTAAGTCTTTTCGTTTTACTTTTTATTAAATTAAATAATTTTTTTACCTTCTTTAAATGCTTGTTTAGCTTCATTAAGGCTCATAAAATTTCCACAATGTTGCCAGTCTGGATACGCCTCTTGAGTAACATCATTAGCCCAGTTACAAACGGGACAATCTTCAAAAGGCTCGGTAAAACTATGTTTTTTACACACTGGACATAGATGTGGAAAAACAACTTTATTTCCAATAATCATTTCAATTACTCCTCTATATAATATCTCTAAATCTAATCTTTCCAATATTCTTCTGGTGTCTTTTTGTCTGGTATAAAATATGTTGAAATGGTGTTTCTATCACTTAATATAGCAAAATAACCAGTAGTTTTTTCAAATTTGAAAAGCCACCCCTATTTACTAATAAAGCCATCTACATTTGCTCCGTCAATATCTTTTTTTATAAAATCCGAAGCTTCTTTTTCATATTTTTCCCACGCTTTATTACCAACTAATCCTGTAATCTTTTCAGCATGGCTCTAATGCCTTTCTGTATGCTAATAAAATTCAAGCTCACCGTGTTTTTTTAATTCATCTACTTTTTCCTATGCTTTCTGCTATACCTCAGTTAGTGTGATTCTAACATCTTTTTTCTTTGTTGTCAATGGCTTATTAACTCTTAATGGATTTACCTAATCAGCCGGTACGAGCTAATTTCTATCATCTCTAACTACTAACTGATTATCCGGCTCTACCACCGGAATAATAGTACATCTGCATCTGGGATGAGCTGGTACTGGTATCTTCTCTGTAACCTTAAAGCGCTTTTCGTGAAGTTTTCCGCAAACATCACAGCGGCGCTCATCTTTATCTGCCCATACTTCTACCTCAGCCACTCCAGCATCTATATATCTATCGCGCGCCGCCTGTGTCTGTATATGAGCTATCTCTGTGCGCACCAAACTATCAGCCGCGCTATAACTTACCTAAAATCTCTCTTGAAGCAGATTTTTTAGCTCAGTAGTCTTTTTACCAGTAATAACACAATCCAGCAACTAATCATTTAACATCTGTTGTAGCTTATCTGTGTTAGTCCAAATGCGCTAACTCCAAGTTTTACCATCAGCACACCATATCTATTGCATTACTTGCTCAGCCGCCTTTTTATCTACTTCTGCAAACATAGCGCCGCCTTGTATAGCTAAATTATCATAAACATCTTTATATGCGTTAGTAAAGGTTTTACTGAGAGCTTCTATTTCTTTGTTTCCCAATAGCTCTAACTCTTTTTTTAGCTATCCTTGCATCTGCCAGTATTTATCAAGCTTATATAAATCGGCTGGTGTAGGCTCGCGCCCATCTTCCATAGTTTTTAAAAGCTTTTTATGTGTAGCTTCAAAGGAGCTGATAACATTATCCATAGCTTTCTTATAGTATTTAGCCATTTGTTTTTCAGCCTTTGCTACACCTTTATCATATAAAGCTTTCTGTGTTTTCAAGTTTCTTTCTGCCCAATAATCCACAGTTATTCAGCCTCCTATATATAAGTAAAAATTATCTATAGAGCTTTACACAGTTTTGCCCCAAATTTCAAAAATTTTTTAAATTTCTTCTTCTTCGGTTTCTTCTACTGGAGCATTGAAGCCATATAGCTCCATGTTTGCGCTCTTCTGCGCCTGTACCGCTTCAAGCTCTGCATTAATATCACTAATAAAAGGTAACTGACCTAAAAGAGTAGCATCTGATACAGTACCCTTTAAGCTATTAACTACATTAATGACCGCTGTTAAATCTTCTGGAATATTGCGTTTAAAGTCTATTTCTATTTCTCTATAAACTTCTTCTCCAAGTTTAAGAGTTGCAATACCACAAATAATCTCTACTCTGCGCTGAAGTGCTTTCTTCATCTCTGCGCAAATCTTAGCTGCTCTAGTTTCCATGCCTGTAAGTCTATATCTGATAGCAATACCAGAAGATACTCCACCTACAAAAGTTTCAGAGCTAAAATCTGGGCATTGTGCAATCCTGTAAATGCTATCATGTATTCTTTTCAGTATGTTTTCTACCTGTGCATCTGAAGCATTTTTAGTAAGCCAACCAGCTACCGCGCCTTCTGGTAAAACTAACACTCTATTTTCTTTCATACTTGCTACATCTTCTGCTTCTAAGTCACAACCAGATAAAACTAAATAAGCATCACAAAAAGCACTAAAGTCATCAATCTCTGCGCTAAGTAGCTCATTTACACTATCCTGTAAGCTCATAATACAATCAAAAATAGATTTTTCATCTGGTAAATTGAATACATTAGCTGGGCATTGAGCAAAATAATGCGGCTCTTCATCTTTGAAAGATAAATAGCCGTTAGTGCCTTGCATTGTATAATGTTTAATATCGTAGTCTGAATATACATCGACCGCATAAGTATCTGAGTTATCCCATTCATTAACCCTATACATTCTGACAAAGTATAGTAAATCCTCAGTTAAGCTATCATCATAAACCGCAAAGCATTGAGTAGGGTTAATAAGTCTGAAACGAGTGTGACCCTCTGCATCGTTATACATAAGCTCAGCCGCAGTACCATAGATAAGAGCATCAAATAAAAAGTCTGCATCTTCCGCTTGATAATCGTTATACTTCAAAATCTCCATAACATCAGTTATATCTTGCTCACTTCTGTAGCTGATATATGATGGAGTAGCTAAATATCCACAATAGCTATCCACAATATTCTTACAGTAGTTGATAACTGACTTGTTACAGGGTTTTGAAGGGTCAGAATAAGTTTTGTTTAAAATGGACTGAATACCATCATAATAATTTTTATATCTGTTTAGCTTTGGCTCTACATTAACTCTAAATCTGTTAATCATTTTCTGTAGTAGCTCTATAGTTAATTCTGTTTCTTTATTTATGTAAAACATTTAAAACCTCCTCAATAGTAACTTTAGCAACTGCGCCGCCCTGTATCATTAAAAATTTACCTTCATCTTCTGGAGTAATTTCTAAATCTAAACCGCCAGAGCTTTTAGCTTCTGTATTGCGCGGCATTTTATAATATCCAGTAGGCAAATAGAAACAAATGAGATTATTTATAATTTCATCTAATACATTTTCTACTTCTAAGCCCATTTCTTCTTTAAGGCTTTTTAATTGTATAGAGCCAAAATCAACTATTTTAGCTTTCTTCAAATAACCACTAAAGCGCGCTATATCTGCGCTTGTTGCTTTATGTACGGTTTCTGGCTCGTTAAATTCTCCACTATACCAGCCTTCACTATCAGCCGTAAAATTTACATAAGTATCACCTTTTTTGAAATAGTGCAAGCTGTCACCATCACCTTGAAAACCCATTACAAACATTCCAGCAAATTGAGCAAAATTAAATGTATAGTTAAATTTTGTTTCTTCATCAACAACTATCAAAGCCGCGCCCACATTTCTACCTTCAAAGCGCGATATATCAAACTTATCAAGCTCTAAGCCTAAATCTACTTCTACTGTTTCATTTTCTGGTATCTGTGTAAAGTCAAAGTCATAAGGACTTGTTGAAGGACAAACTAAACCATCAGCCGCGCCCCATACTTTTACCTTATTAGTAATATTAACGCGCTCTACTTCTGGCATATTAGGCTTAGTAGCTTTCCAGTTTAAGTAGCCTTCACTATCTACAGAAGGGATATAATAGCCTCCAGCGTTATTTTTATAAGGTAGTCTATATATACCGCCAGAAGGGAAGTAGAAATTAAGGAAATCACGAAGAAAAAACTCTGCAAATTCTTCTGATACAATTTCCATTCCTTCATCCATTTTTGTAAGAGTGCCGAAATCTACAATTTTTAAGTTATTAAATTTATAGCCTTTAAAAAAATTTAATTCTTCCTAACTAAGTAGCCTACCGCCTTCATCACTTACTGCATACCAGCCCTCAGTATTAACTTCAAAATCTATATAGGCTTCTCCGCCTTTTAAATAACCTATATCTGTAGTGCCATATTTTGTTGTAGCGCGCATAATCAAGGCTGTATTTCCTTTTGATTGTCCGAAAGTAATAAATATATTTACATTATCTTCTTCTGAATATAAGCCAAACATAGCGCCTACTTCTCTACCCTCAAATTGTGAAAAATCTAAAGTAGCTGGTAATACTCCACCTTCTAAAGCTTCTTCTCCATAAGGAATTAACGAGTAATCAAATTCTAAAGGATCAATAACTGGCTCTAAACCATCTGCGGCGCTCCATATCTTTATAGAGTGATAAATATTAAAGCCTTCTGCTTTTGGCATAGTAGGCTTTGAAGCTTCCCACTCTAAATTACCTTTATTATCAATTACTGGCTTATAAAAACCGCCTGTGCCGCCTGTCTGAGTTAAATCAACATTTCCAGAAGCGCCAGTTAAATTAACATTATTCTTTTTATTTATTAATTCAATCATTTTTTTAGCCTCCTCACATTAAGTAAATAGGCTTTTTAAAACATAGTGTGTTATCGTTATAATAAATACAGTACCAATAGCGCCCACTCAATCCAACAGTAGAAGAAGCTGGAATATTAAATTCCCATATCTCCCCATCATAATATCCAGTAGCCATAGTAATGTCTGTATTATCATCTGATAACATTAAACTACAACCTTCAGTAATAGGCGCGCCTTCATCATCTGTAATATTTGCGGTTATCGCAATATCTAAACCAGCTGTAGCTCTGATAGCGTCATATAAATACTCAATCATTTAATAACCTCCCCTATAAACTGACCAATAGATAAAAGGAAAATTGAAGCATACATATCAATTATCTTTATCAATGGCATAAATAACTAAAATAAATACATTTATTTTTTCCTCCTTATAAACCGAGTACAGATTTATCTAAAGTTTTTACTTTTTTATTTGTGTAAATATCTGAGTAAGCATATCTGCAAGCATCAATAGCATGAGAATATTCATGAGTAGTTTCTTCTGTGTATTCTCCTGTTTGCTTACTTTTCTTATAACTAAAGTTTTCAAGCTCCATAATAAAATTCTTGCATGAAGGGTGAATTACTAAATAAGTATCTTGTAGAAACATCAAACCAGCTTTAACACTATCTTTTCCTTTTGCGCAACCCTCTGCATTAATTCTCTGACTTCTAAAGTATTGAATACTTCTAGGCTCAGCCGCATCTACATAGACTTTAGTTTTACCTATTTGCATATTTCCAATAGCCTCAGCTAATTCAGATAACTGACAACCGCTTTTATAAAACTCTTCAAAAACATAGATTGTTTTATGCTCTTTATCATATAGTGTATTAATGATAGCGCTCTTGTCTATCCACCCTAAATCCATGCCTACTCTATGCTCGTAGCCTAGAGCGCTAAGCTCCATAGCATCAAAATCTTGTTTGCGCCAGTTGGTAATCACTAAGCCTTCAACATCTACTCCCCATTCTCCTAAGCCATAAACTCTATATTTAGCTGGGTTTCTTGTAGCCATTTCATCTAGAGCTTTTATGTATTCTTCATTTAAAAAAATATTATCACGATAAGTCGAGTGATGAAAAATACTATTTTCTGGAGGGTTTTTGACCGTAAAATCATATAGCCAGCTATTCTTACTAATGGGATTCCAAGAAAGTATAAGCTGTTGGTTAAACGCCTGTCCGCGCATACGAAGATTTAACTGCTCAACCTTTTCTCTCTCTACCTCATATGCTTCTTCTATCCATACAGTAGAAACATTATTAAGAGAAAGTAGCTTTTCTTCTGTATCTAAACCCATTAAAATAATCTGTGAGCCATTAGGAAAAGTAATACTCATATCCGTTTCTTTTATCTTTACATGACCTAATAACTACCATTTTGTTAATATTTCCTTGAATAAAGAGAAACAGGAGTTTCTGAGAGTAGTTGCATATCTGCGACAAACTAATATCTTAATAGGCTCTCTGCAACATCTTATTATTAACTTCTGCGCGATGGAGTAAGATTTACCAGAGCCAGCGCTTCCACAATAAAACTCCCATCTATGCGAGTAGTCCAGAAGCATAGGGTAAAATTTAGGTACAAATAACTCTTTTTTAATCGTTAGATTAATAGCCATTATCCCCACTACTCTGCCATAGCCAGAGCTATACCCTCAAATGTTTTACTTCTATCTCTTGCAGTATGAGTTACACCTAAATTTTTTCTAGTATTACCTTTGTTATCTTTACTTCCTCCACTGACCCATGAAGTAATATTTTCAGTAATAACTTCAGTAGGTTGAAGCTTTGGTAAGCCTTTAAGCCATAATCTAGTCTTTTTAGAATATGGGTGACCAAATTCATAGGGTTGAATTTGTTGTGTGTGTTTTGGCATTTCAAACACTTTTAACTATACAGGGTTTTCTACACAAATTTTATCGCAGTCAGCGTTAAGAATAGCCATAAAAAACTCTTTAGCTTCTAACCCTTTTTTATATCTTTCTTCATCTAATTGACCCTTTTTTGGATATAGTCGCGCAGCTCCAGCAACTGATAGATAAGTGCATGGAGGGTGACCAATAATTAAATCCCATTTCTAATTTAAAGTATGCGCGACCCCATCACAGGTAGTAAAACTACAATATCCGTTTAAAAGTGGTAATACATCAGCTTTAATATGCCATTCTGGATAACCTCCAGAAGCATCAATTACATCACAACTAAAAGCTATATGACCTTTATCTCTAAAAGCCTTGCATACTCTCTGGCTTTCTTCACATGCTACTAAAACATACATCTACATTTTCTCTTCCTCCGTTAAATTACATCAACATGCACAGAAGTACCCATATTCGGATAATTACCGCCAATATTACAGTAGGTATATCTCATATTAGGAAGAGTGCGCCAGTAGTCCATAACTTTTTTACGACCATATTCAGTAGTATGGTTAGCTACCCTAATATCACAGGCTTTTCCGCTTTTATGCCTTGAAGCTACTACACCACCGACCGCTTTATTATGTTTAGTGCATCTCATTCCAGAAGTAACAATAACTGACCCAAATCTATCTCTGACCTTCTGAATATTCTCCAAAAGGTGAATATCTAAATAAACTGGATAGCCTGTACAATGCGCGCCACCGCAATTACAACTAAACTCTTCAAGCTTAAAATTCTTTGTGTATTTCTTCACATTGTAGGCATTAACTAAAAGAATATCTGTGTTTTTACCATAAATTCCATCAACATCAGACTTTCTAACAAAGTATTTAGCCTATAAAGCTTTATAAGCTGCTTTAGTCTTTGCCCCTTCTATTCCATCTACTTTACCTGTATAAAAACCTAATAAACTTAGATATTTCTGTCTATTTTTAATTGATAACATTAGTTATCCTCCTTTACTCAATAATAATATTTATATCTGTACTTACTTCAGCTTCTACTCTCTGAGTTTGTAAGCTTAACTGCTTCTGGAGTAAGTCCAGAGCCTTTAACTGCGCGCTTGCTCCATAAACTTCATCATCTTTACTAGCAAAAGCAATATCAGAAAGTTTTAAGGCTATGCGCTCTGCAGTAATACATGCTTCCTCAAATGCTTCCTTCTGGAGCGCGTTTATATATTCCTTTACTTCTGGCTTTCTGAAAGTCTTACAGTACCGCTTTCTGGCATCTTCGATAGTGCAACCATAAACACTCTGGTACGCGCGCGAAGCATTACAACCATTAGCTATATACTCCTCACAAAATTTCTTTTCTTTCTTTGTCAGAGCCATTTCTACACCTCCCAAAAGTAAAAAGAAATAGGGCAGTTAAACCGCCCTATCTCTATCTTAATATAATTATTTTGTTTTGTCTTTTTTGATTTTTGCGCCAATGCCTTCTATTGCATTTTTGATAATTGTCAGTATATTAATAATAACTGATAATATAAATATGACCCCTATTAAACCTATAACAGTTAGAATTACAGTTAATCCTACACCGAAGAAAAAGTTAAATATAGCTTCTAATATCTATAAAACAATCATTTTTTAACCCTCCATAATTAATAGTGATAATCTATAATACCTTTAACTGCGCCAATCTTTTCTAAAAAGTCAAGTGATACTAAATAGCAGTCGCTAGCCTAGTCTGGATATGACAAATATCTATATCTACCATATTCTTTATAACAATTCTGGAGCTATTGAAAATCAAGCATATATATCTTCTATTCACTCTCAGACACTACACAATAGTATTTAGTGCCTTCGTTATACATGTTACCTTGTTTTTCTTGTTTTTTCTTGAAATAATATACTCTTTCTTCACATAACACATTCCTTGTATATGAGATACAAGCATCATTTTTAATCTCTAAATAGATAACCTCACCTGTAGCTTTTTCAGTAGCTTTAATATCTCCAATGTGATAATACTTTTCATCTTCTGCTACATCTTCAAAGATAAATTCATCTGTCATACTTCTAAATACTTCCAGAGCTATTAATTCACCTCTGCGACCCTTGCTTAAATCTCTTTTAAAATTTTGTACTAATGCCATTTTTTATTCCTCCTAAAATCTTTGTTTTTTTCTCTTTTTTACTCCAGTTTTTTCTGTGATAAGGCGCGATTATTACCGCGCCCCTCACATAAACAAAGAGGAATAAAAAAGAAATATTCTTAACAGAGCTTTTTCTCTCTGTCATTTATAAGTAGTTTTTACCAATAGATACTATACAAAAAAAATCAAAATCTAATTTTTTTTAAATTTTGCCACCAGCGCGCCCTCTAAGCCTTAAATCCAAGAGAGAAGTAAGTTTCTTAATTATCGCGCGACCGCGTTGTTTAGTGAGTTTTCTTGTATATTTGCTTTGCTTTTTGCTTATCTCTATTTACTTACACCTTCACCAGTTATAACTGCTGAAGCAGTTTTTTCATTTCTTAAAAGAAACTACGGTTTCACTCATTCAGCCCTTGTGAAACTACTGCATTTTTCCTCCCCATCTTTTATAACTGTATCCCCAGTTATGAGTTATAGATACTCTTCTGACATGCGCAGAGGGTAATTAAATTAATTAGTCTGCTTTTTACGAGTGTATTTACTGCGGCGGCTCACAACACCTTATTAACCCTTTCTGGCGGTTATCTGCTCTTCATTCCCTTTATTAACTTTTCTCAACTATAAGTAGAATTTCCATTAATCTACTCTACAAAAAAAGTTAAATTTTAAAAAAGTATAAATTTTATCTTTTCCTTTTTTGACATGCGGCCGCGCTCCAGAATTTCCTCACAAAGACTATCAAGCTCTTCAAGTGTAGCCTCTTCATTCATTACCTCAACAACTTTAGTAATAAAAGCTTTATCTTTTGCAATATCTTCTGCGACCATTTTTTTAATTAAATTTTTCATTTTAATTTCTCCCTTCTTTGAGTAAAATAAAGTCCTTTCTAAAAATAAGAGAGAATTAGGAATTTTTCTCTCTCATAGGTATATAAATTTTTGTTTTAACTGTTTTATCAGCTTTGCCCATTCTGAGAAAAAATTTTTTCACAGAGCTATCTAATAGCCTCACTCATTGTAATTTTGCGGACTTCCGCATATTCTACTAATTTCTGTTTCTCTTCTGGAGTTAATCTCACTTTCAGATTACACTCTCTTTTAATTTCCTTCATTTTAAAATCTCCTTTACTAATTTATAATTTGTCCCACTCCTCAGCTCAAAAAGAAAAAGAGAGCTATTCAGCTCTCTTAATCTAAAGAAAAGGAGTAAAATAAAAAATTTTGGCTTTTGAGAGAAGTTTTTTTCTTCCCTCACTATATAATGAAAATTTGTTTAAATACTTTATATACCTCTGTCCAAAAGTAGCAAAAAAATTTTTTGTTTGCGCCCTTCCGCTCTTTCTTCTGCTTTTGGCTATTACTTTACTTTTCGCGTTTCGTTAAGGGATTTAAAAAGCCCCGAAGGGGATTTTTAAATCCCGCATAGAGTTATAAAATAATTTGAGCGTAGCGAAAATTATTTTATAACGATAGCCCCCCTGACTTCCCCATATATATATAAAAATTTGTTGTAATACATTATAAAACTTTGACCAAAAATTTTTACTACGGTTAAAATTGTATAAAAATGGTGTAAAAGTGTATAAAACTAATGAAAACTACTGATTTTATACATTTTTCTCATGAAATATACAGGTTTGCGCGGATTTTATGCACGCGCGCGCAATTTTATACAGTTTCGCGCCAAAACCGACAAAATTTATTTATTATTTTTCCAAAAAAAAAAAAAAAAGCGAGGGTTTTGTATGTTATACTGACTACATCAATCTCATAAAGAAGGGAGGGAATAATGTGAAGATTACACTTGACTTAGATACATGCGAAATCATAGTACCTAAAAACTTCTTTAAGAATATCGAAAAAGAAAACGATATTATTAAAAAGGCAAAAGGCGAGCCTGTACCTCCAGTAGAAAGACTTAAAAATGCTTTTAATACTGCTATCTCTGATACTGACAAGTATCTCCATGTTAAGGGCTAATGGCTAAAGCAAAAGGTACAAGAGTAACCACGCGAGAAAAGAAGCGCATGTGGGAGCTTTACCAGCTTCTGGGAAGTTATAAACTTGTAGCTAAAAAGATGAAGCGCTCACCAGATACTGTATCAAAATATGTATCTGAATATGAAACAGCTTTACAAGTCGCGCACTCTATCCTAAACTAAAAAATCCCTACTATCCTTTCTTCTGGATAGTAGGGAAATTTTTATTTCATTTTAATAGATTGCTTAGTAAATTTATCTAACAGGTTAATTTCTTCTACTTCTTTAGCCACATCTGAAACCAGAAGGTTAATATAATTCTGAGTTATTGCTAGGCTACTATGACCGAGAATTTTTTGAAGTGTAACTACATTACCTCCGTTTAAAATCCATTGTTTAGCAAATGTGTGCCTGTATCTGTGTATTCCTGTAGTTTCTACTCCGCGCGCCTTGTTATATTCATAAAGCCTATGATACCCTGTACTTTTGGTTAATTGCTTACCAAAAATATTAGAGAATAGATAATCTTCAGCGCTGGTATGTTGTCTATACTTCAGATACTCAATCAGTATATTCTTCATAGTTGTATTAAGTGAAATTAACAGAGGTTTTCTATTCTTAGTAACTGCGATATTAACCACACTATTGTCTAAATCAACATCTTTTATCTTAATATTGTTAAGGCTTCTCTGTCTTACTCCAGTAGCAAAAAGAAAGTTAGTCATAACCCAACTCTGGTACTCTGCAAAACTACATTTTTTCATATCTGGCTTTTTCAATAACTTCTCCAGCTCTTTCTCTGTGTATGTTTCTACTGGTATTTTATCAACCTTAATTGCTTGCATTTTAAATGGCTCTACATAGCCTTCATTCATAAGAAAATGAAATGTAGTAATAAAATCTTTCAAATATGAGTTAATACTTACATCATTCTGTATGGTTTTGCGCAAATAACGCACATATTCGCTATATTCTTTTTGAGAAAATTCTTCTACAGGCTTCTCTCTGTCAAAATACTTATAGAATTGAGTGTAACTCTGCTTATAATGGTTAATTGTGCCTTCGCGCAGATTGCGCGCGCGACAGTTATCAAGGTACTTGTTACAACCCTCCTCAAATGTTATACTGTTGTTTGTCATCTTGATTTTTTTCATAAAAAAACTGCTCCCATCATCTCTATTTTTTAAGAAATGATGGGAGCATCTATTTTTCTATTAAGTTAATTACTTTTCACTCTTGGTTTTAAGTAAAAACCTTAAAAACCTTAATTCTTCTGGGATTCTTCGACTGCAACTGCACAAGCAACTGTCATACCAACCATGGGGTTGTTACCTGCACCGATAAGTCCCATCATTTCTACGTGAGCAGGAACTGAAGATGAACCTGCAAACTGAGCATCACCGTGCATACGGCCCATTGAGTCTGTAAGACCGTAAGAAGCAGGACCTGCTGCAACGTTATCGGGATGGAGTGTACGGCCTGTGCCGCCACCTGATGCAACTGAGAAATATTTCACGTTGTTTTCCATAGCATACTTTTTGTATGTGCCTGCAACGAGGTGCTGGAAACGTGTGGGGTTAGTTGAGTTACCTGTGATAGAAACGTCAACGCCTTCGTGTTTCATAACTGCAACGCCTTCAAGAACATCGTTTGCACCGAAGCAACGAACGAGAGCTCTTTCGCCGTCTGAATAAGGTGTTGTGTTAACGATTTTGAGTTCGCCTGTGAAGAAATCATATTCTGTTTCAACATATGTGAAACCATTGATTCTTGAAATGATCATAGCAGCGTCTTTACCAAGACCGTTGAGGATAACTCTGAGGGGTTCTTTACGAACTTTGTTTGCTGTTCTTGCAATACCGATAGCACCTTCTGCTGCTGCAAAAGATTCGTGACCTGCAAGGAATGCGAAACATTTTGTATTTTCATCAAGAAGCATAGCTGCAAGGTTACCGTGGCCGAGACCAACGCTTCTCTGTTCAGCAACTGAACCGGGGATACAGAAAGCCTGAAGGCCTTTACCGATTGTTGCTGCAGCTTCACTTGCTGCTGTGATACCTGATTTAATTGCAAGAGCAACACCGAGTGTGTAAGCCCATACAGCATTTTCAAATGCGATAGGCTGAACACCTTTAACGATTGCTTCTACATCAATGCCTTTTTCAAGGCAGAGTGCACGTGCGTCTTCCAAGCTGGCAATACCATACTCAGCAAGACATTTTTCAATTTTGGCCATTCTTCTTTCTTTGCCTTCAAATCTAACATCGTTAGCCATTTTTCATGTCCTCCTTATATGATATTATTCTTCTCTGGGATCGATATACTTAGCAGCATCTGCGAAACGGCCGTAGCTGCCGATGTTTGCTTTATAAGCTTCGTCGGGAGTTTTGCCGTGGCGGATGTCTTCAAGCATCTTACCAACTTTTACGAATTCGTAGCCGATAACCTGGTCGTCAGCATCAAGAGCCATTCTTGTAACATAGCCTTCTGCCATTTCCATGTAACGAACGCCTTTTGCGTTTGTTGAGAACATTGTACCAACCTGTGAACGGAGACCTTTACCAAGGTCTTCAAGACCTGCGCCAACGGGAAGACCGTCTTCTGAGAAAGCAGACTGTGTACGGCCATATACAAACTGAAGGAAGATTTCTCTCATAGCAACGTTGATAGCGTCGCAAACAAGGTCAGTGTTAAGGCACTCAAGGAGTGTCTTGCCGGGAAGGATTTCTGCTGCCATAGCTGCAGAGTGAGTCATACCTGAGCAACCGATTGTTTCAACGAGAGCTTCTTCTACAATACCTTCTTTGATGTTAAGAGTAAGCTTACATGTGCCCTGCTGGGGTGCGCACCAGCCGATACCGTGTGAAAGACCTGAAATATCTTTGATTTCGTAAGCCTTTACCCATTTTCCTTCTTCAGGAATAGGAGCGGGACCATGGTGAGGACCTTTTGCTACCATGCACATTTTTTCAACTTCATGTGAATAGTTCATTTGAACATTCTCCTTTCATTTTACTAACGACTAATTATATAACGTTTTCATATTTTTGTCAATTATATTGACAAATCTTTAACAGATTTTTTTACATCAAACCAGAATTCAACGCCGTTTTCTTTGTTGTTGCAACCGAACTGCATTGAATGCATATTCTGGATAGCCGCAACGATTGAAAGACCTATGCCGAAACGGCCCTCATCCCTGTGATGTGATTTATCTCCGCGGAAGAAGTTGCTCCACATTTCTTCAAGTGTTTCTTCAGGAATATTTTTGCCTGAATTAAACACGCTTATGCGGTAAACTGAATCAACTTCGCGTGCACTGATAATAATTTTTCTTTCTTCGCCTTCACAATGGCTTACAGCATTTGAAAAATAGTTATTAAGCACCATTCCCATTTTCTGCTCATCAGCAAAGCCATGGATATCAGGCGGCAAATCAATTTCCAGATTGATTTTTTTATCGTTTATCATCATTTTCTGTGCTGTGATATATTCTTTGACCATATCATTTATGCAGAAATCTTCCATTTCAAGTTTGTATGTGCCGCTTTCATAATAGGAAAGTTCAAGCAAATCAAGCACCAACGTGTTCATTCGCTTTGCTTCTTCGATAATAACATCAATATATTCTTCATTATCTTCAGGGTTATCGCTTATGCCGAGTTTGAGCCCCTCTGCATAACCCTGAATAATTGCAATAGGTGTTTTTAATTCGTGAGAAACGTTGGAAACAAACTCTTTGCGTGATTTTTCCATTTTATGCTCGTGCTCAATATCAATTTCAAGCTGGCGGTTTTTCTCCTGCAAATCGCCCATTGCCTTGGCAAGAGAATCTGACATTGAGTTGATATTATCCGCAAGCTGACCTAATTCGTTGATGGATTTGGTAACACATTTTTTAGAGAAGTCCATTCTCGCCACGTGTTTTGTCACTTCATTCATTTCAATAAGCGGTCTTGTGAAACGGCTTGAATAAAGGAAGAAAATCACCATCAGAGAAACGCCGATAATGCACATTGTTGCACTGAGCAGGAAAGATGTGTAACGGGCGTTTGAATAAACTATATCAAGCTGAGTGTAAACACTTATTTTTTCGCCGGAATCAAGAAAAGATTCATACAAAAGATAGTCTGCGTTACCCTGAATTTCACGACCTACAAAATATTTGCCGTTATCGCTTTCGTCAACCTGCCTTACATCTGCGAGTTTTTTCATCGGCGGAACATCAAAAGAGAGATAATCTTTTTTGTCGGCATCGTGCAGAAAGTGTTTTTCAAAGTTTTTTATTGCTGTGCTGTAAATAAGCTTGTTATCTTTTTCGTTGTAAATTTCAATGAACAGAGTATCGTCTTTTTCAATTTCATTTACTTCTTCGTAAAAAGAATCAGACTTCATATCTACGTTATTTATCTGCGTAACAATATATTCAAGGTCGTTGCGTGTTTTGATATAAAACACAGATTCAATAAAAGTGGAATTTATGGCAAGAAGAAACGCCACCATAAAAAGCACAATTGCAATCAACTGAATAAAAAGCTGCAATCTGACGCTTTTATCCTGCATTTTACCTAAAAAACGAATTTTTCTTTTTTTGGGCTTACGTATTTTCATCAGTTTACCTCTATTTTATAACCTGTACCGTATACTGTTTTGAGATGTTTGTTGCCCCATTCGCCGAGTTTTGTGCGAAGACGTGCAACGTGGGAATCAACAGTTCTCATATCGCCTACATAATCGTATCCCCAGATATCGTCAAGAAGCTGCTCTCTTGTGAAAACACGACCGGGTTTTGACACAAGTTTGAGAAGAATATTATATTCTTTAAGTGCAAGAGGAATGCTCACATTATCAACGAGCACCTCGTGGGCATCTTCTTTTATTGTTAAAGAGCCTAATACTTTTACGTTTGAAGAACTTCCGTCTTCATGTTTTGCTCTTTTTATAAGAAGTCCCACACGCTTCATAAGCACAGCAGGGCTGAATGGTTTTGTAACATAGTCGTCTGCACCCATCTCAAAGCCCATAAGCTCATCAAATTCCTGACTGCGTGCAGTAAGCAGAATTACAGGCACATCAGAAAATTTGCGGATTTCACGGCACAGCGTCCAGCCGTCCATATTCGGCATCATAATATCAAGAATCAGCAACGCAACATCAGGGTTTTCCTTGAAAAGTTCAAGAGCCACATCGCCGTCATCGGCTTCCAACGGCTCGTATCCGTCTTTTTTGAGGAAATCGCAGACAAGCCTTCTGATTCTCGCCTCATCATCTGCTACGATTATTTTTTTCAATCGTGACACTCCCTTATTTATTTCTTCATTTATTCTATCACAACAAAAATAATAACTCAACTCATTTAATAATCAGTTTACAAAAATTCATAATCAATGTAAAAAAGGAATCTCATCCAGTATATCAATTGAAGTTTCTGTTACTCTGCAATTTACAACAACAATTGTGACTCCCGCTTTTTCTGCCTCTCTCAAAGCATCACCAAATGCTTTATGAGTGATATCGTTAGGCTTAAAGCCTGTCACTTCTTCCATCTGAATCACAAAAAGCACAAAAGCTTCATACCCTTGATTTTTAAGGGACACAAGTTCATTTATATGCTTTACTCCCCTTTCTGTGGGAGCATCAGGAAACATGGCAATGCCGTCGTTTTCAAGAGTAACGCCTTTGACTTCAAGGAAAATTTTTCTCTCCCCATCTTCAATGTAAAAATCAAAGCGTGATTTTCCACGGGTGACTTCGCGTCTGATTACAGCATCTGCTGAAAACAGATTGCCTTTTTTCAGCCATTCTTCTGCTACGTCGTTGGGAATCTGTGAATCCATATTGATAAGCTTGCTGCCTTTTTTCACAGCCACCAGATCATATTTTGTTTTACGTGCAGGGTTTGAAGAAAGGGAAAGAAAAACTTCTGCATTTTCAGTTAAAAGCTCACGGCATCTGCCGGTATTTTTCACATGTACGGTTTCTTCTTTGCCGTCTACAAGCACTTTTGCTATGAATCTGTTAGGACGCATTAAAAATATTCCTTTTACAATTTTTTCGTATTTCACTTTCCCACCTCCTAAAAAAGGCAGGTTTACCCTGCCTTAGTTAGTGTCTATTATTTTTTCAGTAATCAGCGGTGTGATAAAATCAAAAAACAACACACCATATTTTCTGCCTTTTTCAAGGGGATAAGCCATTAATTCCTCATTTATATATTTTGCGTTATACTTCGGAATAAATGGTTTGCCTGCAGTTGAAAGGAAATTCATAACAAGTGCTTCATTTTCATTTCCGTTTTCAAGCAAAGGCTTAACCGCTTTTGCCCACTTGATTTTTCTTTTGAGATTGTATCTGTCCTGCACAAGCACCATATCTTTTCCGTTGGGAGAAAATATATCAGGTGTTGTTTTGTCTTTTCCCCCATGGTCAGGCATCGTTGTGAAATCAATACCCGCTTCTTCACGCAAGGAATCTGTCCTTCTGATAAGAACAATTTTGCCCCTTACTTCGCCGAGAGTGGGAATTCTGTTTTCAGTGAAAAATGCATCTTCATTGCTTTCAATAAAAAACTTGAAAAGCATTTCAAGGCACCTTGCACTGTTTTCCCCTGAATCCATTTTGAAAATCATCATAATAGTTTCAGAGGGATTTTCACGCAGAAACAAAAGCATTTCGCCCACAACATCAAGAATCTGCAACTGTTTGCCGAAAGTGCTTTTCTTGCATTTGCAGAAAGAATGAACAATTTTCATCCCTTCCACTCTTATATCAAAGCATCTTACGCCCATATAAAGCTGCTCTTTGATTGTGAATGACTGACAGCTTGAAAAAAGGGACCAATCGCAGAATTTTGTTGCCGAATCGTGGGTAGCGGGAATGTTGATATCTTTAAGAGATTTATCATTCCCGATTTTTTTCATCCAGTTATTTAAGCTCATACACATTCTGCTCCCCGTCTGCATACATATACTGAGGATAAAGCGGATTTGATGTAACTGAAACCTGAGTTTCACTAGTGATGATATACATTATAAAATCGCTGTATGTTGAATCAAGACGGCATGCGATGTGGGGTGCATCTTTTACAAACCATGTGTAATCAGGATAAAGGCATGTTGAAGCGTCTATTGCCTTATCTGCAGAAACATATTTACCTGCAGGTACATCAAGAGTTTTGCCGATGTTGCTTACTGTAGCACCGCCTGCCATAAGTGCAGTTTCGAGTATTCCGTCACCTTGTGTTGCTGCTCTTGTGTAAACAGGGATAAGGGGAGAGTTATAGTTTGCAACAAAGGCAATTTTCATACCTTTGTTTACCGCATCTTTAAGCATATCATCGCGGTTTCTCATCATTTCCTGAAGTTTATCAGCACGCTGAAGAAGTTTTGCATATTTTTCTTCTTCGCCCTCAAAGCAATACTTCTTTGCTGATTCGTATTCTTCGGGAAGCACAAGTGCCCACAAAACAGGCATTGTTGCAAAATCAGGTTTGAGCACATATTGGAATGCACCCTCTTTAAGGCTGTCGATAAGACCGCCTGCAAGTGAGCATACTGCACTGCTTAACTTTGTGAATTCAAGGAATTTTATAAGCCCTTCAAGGTCAGAGCCTTTTGCAAGATTTTTAAGGAAATTCATTGTCGCTTCTTCTGTAAGCTCGATTCTGCCGTTGAGAATATCACTGACAACATAAGCACCGTTGACAGTTGAACAAAGGAAAATGCATGAATTGATTTTGTCTGTGCCGTATTCTGTCATATAGGCAACTGTTTCCACACCGCCCATACTGCAGCAGATAATGTTTACCTTGTCTGAGCCTGCTTCTTCCATTGCAAGGTTTACCATATCGTTAAGTCCGTCTGCATTGTCAAACGGGTCTAAACGCCAGTCATAATAATAGAAATATGTATGATCGCCGCCGAATTCTTCAATACAGCTTGCCACAACTCCGTCTTCAGCAAAAGCAGTGGGGTCTGCTTCTGTAAAGCGTTCGTAATTGCCCGCTGAAAGAGGATATGTATTATCAGTAGACACGTTATAAACAGAATCACCGTTTTCATCGCAGGAATAACCCTTTAAAATATTTTCCGCATAGTTGAATATTGACAGAGTAAGACCATCAATATCCATAAAAACAACTGTTTTCAGAATGCCGAAAACAAGCGTTGCAACAATTTCCCCTGCTTTGATTTCACCAAGTGTTGAACGTTCATTTTCTGTGCCTTTGTCAATTACAAGACCGTTGAAATTCATACCGGACACAACAATAGTGGGAGTTACTGCTTCTTTTTCTGATGTGCCGTAAACAGATGCAGATGTAAGCACTGCAAGAATTAATGCAAGAATAACAGCAATAATTTTTTTCATAACTATGTCACCTCTTTTATTTTTTTAACAGATAGTCTGCAAGACGCTCTGAAGATTTGCCGTCGAAGAAATCAAAGTTGAATTCTCTGAAAGCAGCGTTTTTATCTTCGGCAAAATCCTTTTCTTTGATTGCCTTAATCATTTCATCGCTTGTTTTAACAACTTTGCCCGGCACATAAGATTCATATTCAAAATACAAATCTCTGTCGTTTTTATACTTTTCAAGGTCATATGCAAAGAAAAGCATGGGCTTTTTAAGCATTGAAAATTCCATACAGATTGATGAATAGTCTGTGATGAGAATGTCGCATTCTCTGATAAGCTCGTTTACATCATCGTAAGAAGTTGCGTTGAAGACGCCTTCTTCTGGGACTGATGTGTGAATCTGCGGATGAAGTCTGATAAGAAGTGAATATTCATCACCTAATTCACGGTTGAATTTTTCAATATCGAAATTTTCAAGAATCTGCTTGTCCGCTTCAGGGTCGTCGCGGAAAGTGGGAGCATAGAGAATTGTTTTTCTGCCTTTCAACTCAGGGAAAGTTTCGTAAAAATGAGTTTTCGTGTCTTTATAAAGTGCATCAGATGCAGGCTGACCGAGCGGGAGGCATTTTTCTTCTTTCACGCCGAAAGCACCTGCGCAGATGGGAAGCGCTTTCTTTGAAGACACAACAACGTAAGTGTATTTATCTGCACATTTCTGTGCATTCTTTCTCACAGACGGCTCAAGGTTTGTGTCCATAACAAATTTTTTGAGAATACCTTGCCCGTGCCACAGCTGCACAATAACTGATTTCTTTGAAAAGTTAAGGTTTGCCATTGGCATAAATGTATCGTTTAAAAATATGTATTTTGCAGTTGCAAGAAGATATGCTTTTACTGTGAAAAATTTTATCGCACCCGGTATTCTGTCAAGCTCCCTGCTGCTGATGTAAACAAAAGAGAAATCTCCTCTTTTTGCAAATTCCTGTTGTATATACATTAAGCTATCCTTAAAATTTGCATTGTGAGGAGATAAAAGCACTACTCTGTTTGTTTTTACAGGGAAGATTCTGCAGATATGAAAGAATACTGAATATAAAAAGTAAAATAATCCTTTCATGATTCAACCAACCCTTATTTTTTATTTTTTACCGCCTGCCACAAGTTCATCATACTTGTCGCACACTTCGTTTGCTTCGCCTGAAGCAATGATTTTGCCGTGGTCAAGAATTATTGCTTTGTTGCAAAGCCTTTTCACCTGAGCAGTGTTGTGAGAAACAAAAAGCACCGTAACACCTTTGTCAAACATTGATTTTACTTTCTTTTCGCTTTTCGCTTTGAACTTGGCATCGCCAACGGACAGCACTTCGTCAAGAATAAGCACTTCAGGCTCAACTGCAGTTGCAATTGAAAAGCCGAGCCTTGCTCTCATACCTGATGAATAGTTTTTGATAGGCACGTTTATGAAATCGCCAAGCTCTGAAAATGCAACAATTTCATCATATCTTTCTTCAATATATTTTCTTGAATAACCCATTGTTGCACCATAAAGGAAGATGTTTTCCTTGCCTGTGTAGTTTGAGTCAAAGCCTGCACCAAGTTCAAGAAGCGGTGCAATAACGCCCTCAACTTCAACTGAGCCTTTTGTGGGTTTCAAAACACCTGCCACTGTTTTAAGCAGTGTGCTTTTACCCGCACCGTTAAAGCCGAGCACACCAAGACGCTCACCTTTTTCAATAGAAAAGCTTACATCCTGCAAAGCCCAGAATTCAGTAAAACGGAGTTTTCTTGTGATAAGCTTGATGAAATATTCTTTCATATTGTCAACCTTTTCTTTGTTAAGGTTGAACATTACGCTTACGTTATCCACTTTTACGGCAATATTATTTTCCATAATTTCACCACTTTTAAATATGAAGTATAAATTTATCCTGCTTCTTTTTAAACATCAATGCGCCGATAAGCACACACACTATGCCAAAGCCCAGTGAATACCACAGATGATTAAGGTTGAACATACGTCCGCCAAGTATGCAATCTCTGAACATACTTATTATGGAATAAAGCGGATTTGCTTTGATGCCCATCTGAACATATTTGTTCATATTCATACCATCGATGACATACACGATAGGTGTTGCATAGAAAAGAAGCATACAGAAAACATCATAGAGATATTCTGCATCTTTGAAGAAAACTGCTGTTGTTGCCAGAATCATACCAACGCCGAGGCAAAGAACAAAAAGCACCAGTATGGGCACAACCGCAAGAAACATATACGGGCTGAAAGGCACTGCCTTATCAGTAAAGCCGTATCCTACAAGGAAACCAACAAGAATTATAAGAGAAATCAGGAATGTTACAAAGCAGGAAATTACGTTGCCTAAAGGATACATATATTTAGGAACATAAACCTTTTTGATAACACCTGCACTGAGCCTTATTGATTTCATTGCTCTTTTTGTCGCCTGGCTGAAGAAATCATAAAGAAGTCTGCCACATAAAAGATAAATTACATAGTTATCAATGCCGTCTGCTTTCCTGCCGAAAAATCCGCCGAAAACAAGGGCAAGAACAATTGTTGTAAGAAGTGGCTGAAGTAATGTCCAGAAAATGCCGAGCACAGAATCTCTGTACTGCACCTTGATGTTTCTTCTTACGATTTCAGTTAAAAGATATCTGTATTTGACAAAATCCGAAAGGAATTTTGATTTTTGCACAAATGTTAAATTTTCAGGGTTTTTATCCATAAAGTTCACCGCCTTTATGTATTTTTTTACTTATTTCTTCCCTATCATCCATTTAAGATAAAACCTTATCATTGACTTTATCTGAACAAGTTTGAGTTTGAAATTTTTCTTGCTTTCTCTGCCCCATACGTGGTAAATAATTGCCTTGGGGTAGTAGATTACTTTTGAAATTTTATTCACTGCACAAGACAAATCATAATCTTCAAAATAAAGGAAATATCCGTCATCGAAGCCTCCGATTTTCTTGAAAATTTCTGTTCTGATGAAAATAAAACAGCCTGTTGCAATTTCAACTCTGTATTCAGAATCAGGGTCTTTGTCGAGCATTGCATATTCAGCAAGAAGTTTTGACGGTTCGTCACCGCTTCTCATTCTGCTTGCAATGAGATATTTGAGTTTGGGCATTCTTTTGCCTAAAACCTGAAGTCTTCCGTCAGGGAAAAGAATTTTAGGTGAAATCATACCTACAGATTCATCTGCATCCATTTTTTCCGACATAATCTGAACAACATCACTGTCAATCACTATATCAGGATTGATTATTGCGTGATATTTTGAATCAATTCTGTCGAGCACCACATTGTGGCCTGCGCCGAAGCCGTTGTTTGTGCCCGGTTCAATAAGTTCAATCTGAGGGTAGTTTTCCCTGATAAATTCAGGAGTTCCGTCAGTTGAAAGGTTGTCAATCACAAAAAGTTTGAAATCAACACCTTTTGTATATTCCAAAAGCGAATCAAGTGTATCTTTGATTGTTCTCATATTATTATGAGTAACGATACTACCCGATACCGTATATTTTTCCATTTTGCACCTCATTTAGTAACTTCAGGAGAGTCTTTCTTTAATTTTCTGTGCAATTGAGATTCTCCACATAATTTTCTGTTTAAGAGAAGTTTTACCGCCTGTCATATTTGAGCCGTGTCTTCTGTAAAGAATCAACGGCTTTTCAACAAGGCATACTTTGCCTGTCTTTTCTGCAAGCAGACCAATCCACTGGTCATGCATAGGCAGATTTTCGGCAAAGGGCAGAATTCTACCGCATAAATCTCTGCTGAATGCCATACAGCAACCCATATAGGAATTTTTCAAAAGATTTGCCGTAAAGCCTGTTTTTGTACCGTGAGATTTGAAAAATGACGTATCTTTAATTGTAAGCTTTTCGTCAGTTACCATTGCGTTGTGAAGCACAAGCATAAAGCCTTCGTCAAGCTTTGCAGTCACCTGCTCAACCTTGTCAGGCAGCCATACGTCATCCTGGTCACAAAGGAAAATATAATCTCCGGTGCAGTGTTTTATTGCATTTTCAAAGTTCTTAATAAGACCTTTCTGAGGTCCGTGAATATATTTTACTCTTGCGTCTTTTTCTGCAAATGCTCTGACAATCTGCTCGGTTTCTCCGCCGGGCAAATCGTCAGAAACAATAATTTCATCGCAATCTTTAAGCTGAAACACAATGGATTCAAGCTGTTCTGTGATAAATTTTTCGCCTTTGTAGGCGGCAAGAGCAACTGAAATTTTCTTACCTTTACTCATTTTATGAAAGTGATTTCATTGTGGGGAAAAGAAGCACGTCACGGATTGCCTGTGAATCTGTAAGGAGCATACACATTCTGTCAATACCGAAGCCGATACCGCCTGTTGGGGGCATACCGATTTCAAGAGCATTGAGGAAATCTTCGTCTGTTGTGTTTGCTTCTTCATCGCCCTGTGCAAGGAGTGCTTCCTGAGCCTTGAAACGTTCTCTCTGGTCGATTGGGTCGTTAAGCTCTGAGTAAGCATTAGCCATTTCCCAACCGTTCATAAAGAATTCAAAGCGTTCAACATAATCGGGGTTACCGGGCTTTTTCTTTGTAAGGGGAGAAATTTCAATAGGATGGTCTGTAACGAATGTAGGCTGGATAAGGTGTTTTTCAGCATATTCTTCAAAGAACAAGCTTAAGATATCACCTTTGCCGTGTCTTGTTTCATATTCGATATGATGTTCGTCTGCAAGTTTTCTTGCATCTTCGAGAGTTTTAACTTCGTTCCAGTCAATATTTGCATATTTCTTAACAGCGTCAACCATTGTGATTCTTTCAAAGGGTTTGCCGAGGTCCATTTCAACACCGTTGTAAGAAATTTTTGTTGTGCCGAGAACTGCTTTGACAACGTGACGGTAGAGATTTTCTGTCAAATCCATCATACCGTTGTAGTCTGTGTAAGCCTGATAAAGTTCCATAAGAGTGAACTCAGGGTTATGTCTTGTATCGCAGCCTTCGTTTCTGAAAACCCTGCCGATTTCGTAAACTCTTTCCATACCGCCGACAATAAGTCTCTTAAGATAAAGTTCAAGAGAAATACGGAGTTTGAAATCTTCGTTAAGAGCATTGTGATGAGTAACGAAAGGTCTTGCAGCAGCACCGCCTGCATTTGAAACGAGAATAGGTGTTTCAACTTCAAGGAAGCCCTGTGAATCAAGATAATTTCTTACAGCTCTCAAAATAAGAGAACGTTTTACAAAAGTATCTTTAACTTCAGGGTTAACAACAAGGTCAAGGTAACGCTGACGGTAACGTGTGTCAACGTCTTTAAGACCATGGAATTTTTCAGGGAGAGGCTGAAGTGACTTTGAAAGAAGTTTCACTGCGTGAGCGTGAACTGAAATTTCACCGCGTCTTGTTCTGAAAACGAAGCCTTTTACTTCGATAATATCGCCAAGGTCCCATTTTTTAAATTCAGCAAAGCTTTCTTCACCGATATCGTTGATTCTTACATAAACCTGCATTCTGCCTGAACGGTCATGAACGTCGATAAAGTTAGCTTTACCCATATCTCTCCATGTCATAATTCTGCCGCAGATATATACTTCACTGCCTTCGAGAGAATCGAAATTTTCAACGATTTCTTTTGCAGTAATTGTCTGTTTTGCGATAGTGATTTCAAAGGGGTCTCTGCCGTCTTTCTGAAGTGCTTCAAGCTTTTCAAGACGGATTCTTCTCTGCTCACTTATGTCAATTTCTGCTGTTTCTTCAACTTCATTTGTCTTGATTTCTTCACTCATTTTTCATCGTTTCCTTTCCTAAAAATACAGAAAAAAGATTCCTGTAAATACCGAAACAAGGGCGAAGCCTATTCTTCGCCCTTGAAAATTATTAAAATTTATTTTGAAATTTCGAGAATTTCCAGAGCGAAAATACCCATAGGAGCTTCGATATTCACTGTTTCGCCTTTTGCGTGGCCGATAAGACCTGCACCGATAGGAGAATAAGCTGAAATGATGCCGTTTTCAGGGTCTGATTCTTTTTCGCCTAAAATTTTATATTCAACAATTTCATCAAAATCAATATCTCTTACTTTAACCTTTGAACCAACATTGACTGTTTCGTTTGAAATTTCGCTTTCATCAATGATTCTTGCATTTTTGAGAGTTTCTTCAATCTCATTGATGCGGTGTTCCATTTTACCCTGTTCATTTTTAGCTTCGTCATATTCACTGTTTTCTGACAAGTCGCCATATGAAAGAGCAACCTTGATTTTTTCGGCTATGTCGTCACGGCCTTTTGTTTTGAGTTCGTTAAGTTCCTCGTTAAGCTTGTCATAGCCTTCTTTGGTCAGCAATATTTCTTCTGCCATAATTTAAAAATCCTCCTGAATGAATCTGCTGTTAAGACACAGATTCGTATTTCAATATTAGAGACAATATTTTGCCTATACATTATATCATAAAATTAAATATTGTCAAGTATTTCCTTATCTGCATCTGATGCGCGAAGCAAGCAAATCAACGGACGTGACTTTTTGCGAAAGATAAATCTGTGTAAAATCCTTTTCAGCAAAAAAACGTGCATTGTTTCTTTCAAAAAGTGCCGAAGCAAAGCAAAAATCGTCTATGCCCTGACTTTTGAGCATTTTGTATTCTTTTTCAAGCTCAAGCCCGCTTCCCGTGACGGTGTTGTATGAAATAATTTTATCTTCGGCAAGAAAAACAAAATCAGCCTTTTTCATAACAGGCAGATAACTGTCAGCCACAATTATCCGCGAAACATTCATTGTTGAATCGTATTCATTGATTTTTATGCTCATTCCGCTTTCATTCATTATTTTCGATACACAATAAAAATATTCCCCCACATTTTCAGTGTAAACAGAAGCATTTCTCACAAGAGGAACAATTTTTTCAATATAAGGTACGAGAATACCACGTCTGTCAAAAACCGAGAGATTGATTTGCGATGCAGAATCTGATTTTTCAAGAACCTTGCACAAAGTTCTGAAAATCATCACAAGCGAAAGTGAAGCAGGCTCATATTTTTCAAGTGGGACAGACTGAGGCATATTCACTGCTTCATCAGCGAGAATCACACGCTCATCCTTTATCAGCAGCGATGATATTTTACGCCAGTCAATATAATTCTTTCTCACGCACAAGCGAAGAAAAGGCGTTGCACCGCTTAACTGCACATATTGACGCACAGGCTCAGGCGGATTTATTTTTTCATAAAATTTATTGAAAAAGCCTGTATTTTCAGGCAGCAATTCTATACACGTAAACATTTTATATCACCACATGATTATGTATATTTAAATATTCTTAATTTTATTCCATTGATTTTTGCTGAAAAATATTGTATTATATAGGCAAGTAAGATTCTCTTACAGAAGAAAGGTGGTAAAATTATGAAAAAAATTATTTCAATTCTGCTTGCAATTGTAATGTGTTTCACAATGACAACAGTTGCATTTGCTGCAGACGAAACAGAAGAAACTCCGGAAGTTTCAAAAGACAATATTATTGCTGTGCTTCTTGAGGCTGCAAAAATTGCAAGCGACCTTAATGACGAAGCAAGAGAAAAAATGAGCGAAGAGCTCCAGAAACTTCTCGTTGACAAAATCGCAGGCGACAGTGCTTTGCTTCAGGGCGCTGCAGAATGGATTATCGACAAAATTTTGGGACTTTCAGGTGCTGACAATCTCCTTGACCTTGATAAAGCACAGGCTGAACAGATTGCTGACCTTCTCCTTAAAATGTACGACGGCAACCTTGCAGACGCAATCGACAATCCTTTCCTTAAAATTATTGTTAACATAATCCCCAAAGATATGATGAAAGAAGTTGTTGTATGGCTTCTTTCTGACGGCTTCGGCGATGCACTCCAGGATTTCATCAACAAATACGAAGGTGAAGGCGACGGCACAACAGAAGACGAACCAAAACCTGAAGAACCTTCTGACAAAGAAGAAAACGACGTTACTACAAACATCGATATCGCAACTGCACTTGCTGCTGCTATTCAGGCTATCAAAGACGTTGTAAACGAACTCATAACAATGCTCTCAAACCTTTTCAGCAGTCTTGAAACTGCTCCTGCTCCCGCAGCATAATCTTAAAAGCAATGCTCCTCCCCTTGACAATGAGGGGAGGATTTTTTAAAAGAATTCTGCAGATCTGCAGATATCAATGGCGGGACGGGCACCCGCCCCCTACGATACAACCGCAAATATACGGATAAATTGTAATTTATATGTATATTTTAATATTATCCCGTAGGGGTCGATGCCTACATCGACCCGTCAGGTTTTATGCGAATTTATTCGGGCGGATGTGGGCATCCGCCCCTACGATGCTGATTTTAATACCGCGGTAAATTATAATTTGTTTTTTACAGTACCTTTTTTAAGAATAAGTACAGATTAATTCACAGTTAATTCATTTAATTTTGTTGACATAAACAAGATTTTGTGGGATAATTAATCGTTATCATAAATTCAACCATTATAATTAAGGAGGATTTAAGTTGGCTTCAGTTAACGAAAAAGAAAACTATAACATCATTGAAGTCAAGAACCTTGCTAAATCTTACGGCAAAAATCAGGTTCTCAATGACGTCTCCGTATCTTTGAAGGCTGGTCAGATTATCGGTCTTTTAGGCCCTAACGGTTGCGGCAAAACTTCACTTATTAAAATTCTTACAGGGCTTATCAACGACTATTCAGGCGATGTAAAAGTCAATGGCAACAAACCCGGCATCGAATCAAAAGCAGTTGTTGCTTACCTGCCTGAAAAAACATATCTTGCTGATTGGATGCGTCCTATTGATGCTATCAATTATTTCAACGATTTCTTCAAAGATTTCGATAAAGAAAAAGCTCTTAAAATGATGAAGCATTTCAATCTGCCCATGAAACAGAAGGCAAAAACAATGTCAAAAGGTATGCAGGAAAAGCTTCAGCTTCTCCTTGTTATGAGCAGAAAAGCAAAGCTTTACATTCTTGACGAGCCGTTGGGCGGCGTTGACCCTGCAGCAAGAAGCTTTATTCTTGACACAATCATGAACAACTACACTCAGGATTCAACTGTTCTTCTTTCAACTCACCTTATCCACGATGTGGAAAGAATTTTTGACCATGTGCTTATGATTGGTAAAGGTCAGGTGCTTCTCGACGAAGATACTGACAAATTAAGAGAAGACGGCAGAACAATCGAAGATGTATTCAAGGAGGTGTTCCACTATGCTTGGGAAGTTAATTAAAAATGATTTCAAAGCAAGTGCCCACACTATGCTTGGCATTTATGCTGTTGCTTTTGCAGCTTTTGTTGCATCAGGCATTGCTTTTATGGGCGATAACACAGAGCCGACTCCACTGCAGTTGATTCTCGCTGTGCTGTTGATTTTCATCAGTTTTGCAATACTTATTGTCCCCGTTTTCCAGCTTATTTCTTATTTCAATAAGTCGCTTTATTCAAACCAGGGTTATCTCAGCTACACTTTACCTGTTAAAGGCAGCAGCCTTCTTCTTTCAAAAGGTATCGTTTCATTCTCATGGATTCTCCTGAGCTTTGTTCAGTTTGCTGCAGTTTATGTGCTCATTTACGCAGGCCTTATGAACAGAGTCAGCCCTGAAGTGCGTGAAGTTCTCAACCAGCTTTATCAGGCTATGAACGGACCTGAAAAAGACGCTCTTATCAAATCACTTCTGGTTCTTCTCGCTGTGGCTTTGTTTGAAATTATTTTCCTTATTGCACAGATTTTCTTTACAATAACCCTTTCAAATGTAAAGCCTTTCAACTCATTCGGTAATTTAGGCGGAATTATTTTGTTCATAGTTGTTTTCCTTATCTCGAACTCAATCTTTATGAAACTTACCACAACATTCCCCCTTACTCTGTGTGTTAATTTCGACAGAGTGTATCTGGCAAAATTCCCCATGACCGAAATAGCAACCGAAGGCATATTCTTCACCATAGGTCTTGGCGGTGCAATATTCCAGGCTGCAGCAGCAGTGCTGATGTTTATTGCAACTGAATATCTTATGAGCAAAAAAGTCAACATCAAATAATAAACGATGCACCAAAACTATTCTGAATTGTTTTGGTGCATTTTTATCAGAGGTACACTTGATGAAAAAGAAAACAAAAATAATCCTGACTGCCTTTATCTGCCTTTTCGTGGCAGGAATCGCTTTTGTGGCAGGAGTAAACATTTACATTGTAAATTATGCAAAACCATATATAATCACCATTGAAGAAGCAAAAGAAACTGATGCAGACTGCGTGCTTGCATTAGGTGCACAGGTTTTTCCTGACGGCACTCCCTGCGACCAGCTTTACGACAGGGTTTTGTTTGCAAGCGAAATTCATCTCGAAGATAAAAACAAAAAGCTTCTTTTAAGCGGCGACTCTCACAACAGCACCGAATACGATGAAATAAAAGCAATGAAAACAGTTGCTCTGAGCCTTGGTGTTGATGAAAAAAACATTCTTTCTGACCCTGTGGGAATCAACACGCTTGCTTCGGTGGAAAATATGAAAAATGTTTTTCAGTTCAATTCATCAATTATCGTAACACAGGAATATCACATATATCGCTCTGTTTACCTTGCAAGAAAGCTGGGAATCGATGCTTACGGCGTTTCATCTGACCCCCGCAGCTATGCTTCCATGCCTTTTAACACAGCCCGTGAGATTCTTGCCCGCGTTAAAGCATTTTTTTGTGTTGAGTTTATTAATTAATTGACATTTGAAATATAATATTATAAAATAAATATGATTTTGTCGGGGATAATACTTTTGGTGATTAATTTTGAAAAAGCATTTCCCCATCGGAATGAGAACGGCAAAAACTGCACTCAGCGTGCTGATTTGTCTTCTGATTTATAAATTGTTTTATTACCTTGATATGCGTTACGCAAACAGTTTAGTTATAAGCATTACCCACGATTATCTTCTCGGCACTTCGCCAAGCTTTGCCTGCATATCATCGGTTATCTGTATGCAGGACACTGTTGAAAATTCGGTAACTTTCGGCATCAGCCGTGTGCTCGGCTCTTTTCTGGGCGGTGCTGCCGCTGTTGTGCTGAGCCTGATAAATGCAAATGTTTTTTCTTCGCGTGCTGACATTTTCGTGTGCGTTTTCGGCGTTGTTTTTCTCATATGGCTGTGCAACGCAATCAAGCACAAGGAAGCATCTTCAATCACAGTCATCACTTTTCTTATTATAATTATCGGCATTGATTTCGCACGCCCCCTTATTGCTGCAACTAACAGAACTTTCGGCACTGCAATCGGTGCGGCAATTTCAATTCTGATAAATAAAAACATCTGATTTTCCATGTAATAAAGCAGGACATCCTTTCATATAGTGTACAAAAAAGAAAGGATGAAAAATATGAAATTTATTATCAGGAAAGCTGAAGAAAAAGACCTTGCATCTGTGCTGAAATTATTTGAAAACAAAGCAGATTACCCCATGGCACCTCCCGGGAAAGAGAAAAGAAAAATTTTCTCCGATATGCTCGCAGACACTTCACGCTATTTATTCGTAGGTGAAAGAAACGGCGTAATCTGTGCTTTTGTTTCCATGAAAACCGAACATCAGTTTGATTCTTTTTTCAAACTTTCAGCTTATATTACCGACATCAAGGCTGATTGTAACGATGCCGAAATTCTCACAGCCGTGCTTTCACGTGCAACTGCCGTTGCCATGGAAAACGGATGCAACAAAATTATTCTTTCGGATAAAAATATCACTGCACTGTCAAATTCTGTCTACTCAATCTGCGGATTTGGTGCATGTGACGATTTCTATATAAAAAATCTGTAAGGTGAAAAAAATGAAGACGTTAAAAATCAAACCGAAGTACATACTTTTTTCTTTACTTGGCATTGCGTGTATTGTAGTTGCCGTGCTCTGCATTATCAAAGCCACTTCTTCGATAAAATACAAAGAAGCATTGAGCCAGTCCGAAATCATCGACCATACTCAGATTATCTTCACAGCAGACGGCGGTAACGGAAATGAAATTCCGAAAAACACAATCTATGCTGTTGATGACCTGTATCAGAAAGGTTTTACAAGCATTAAAATCGACGCCCGCCTGACAAAAGATAAAAAATGGGTTTCTCTTGCTGACGAAAAAATTTCTTTCGTAACAAACGGCATAGGCAAGGTATATGACTACAGTTATTACGAACTGCTTAACTATAACATCAAAAATGCTCCTGAAACAGACGGTGCTGTTATTGAACTTGTTCAGGACACTGTGCAGTATGCTTATAACAATGGTTTTTCAGTTATTGTATATGTCCATGAAAACGACAAAGCCGCTATCAAAGAGCTTACGGGCATTCTTTCAGATATCAATATGGGCAAAATCAGCATTGCTTCTTCAGATGTAAAAGTCCTTGAATACATCGAAAAGATTCAGCCTGTTATCAACACAATCTACTGTGTGGATGAAATAACCGACGAAGCTATTGCCGCTTGCGAAACATATAAATTCTACAGCCTTTGCTTCAATGCGGCAAACAATAAAAATACACACGAAGATTTCGACAAGTTATTTGACAAAGGAATCCACAGCATTTGCACAGGTGCAGATTCTCTCAAAGAAATGGAAGAAATGTATCAGCTGGGCATACGTCATTTTATCAATGACACAGTACAGATAGGAGATGTACAATGATAGAAGAACAATACGACATTACAGGCATGCATTGTGCTGCATGCTCATCTTCTGTTGAGCGTGTAACAAGAAAATTGCCCGGTGTTAAAGAAAGCAACGTAAATCTCCCTCTTAACAGGCTCACCATTCTCTATGACGAAAACGAAACAACCTCTCAGGACATTATAAACAAAATAAAAAAAGCAGGTTTTTCCGCATCTTTACGAAAAGAGGAAAAAACCGAAGAAAGCGTTGAAGAAAAATCTTCTTTGAAAAGCGAAAAAAACTCGCTGACGGCATCACTGTGCTTTTCAGCGGTTTTGCTTTTTATATCTATGGGACAAATGCTTTTTCCCCAAATGCCTGTGCCTGATATAATTTCAATGCACACTCACCCCATGAATTTCGCATTGATTCAGCTTCTTGTGAGTTTACCCGTTTTGATTCTCGGCAAAAAGTTTTTCATCAGTGGTTTCAGGTCAATTTTTTACCTGAATCCCAATATGGATTCACTTGTTGCATTAAGCAGCACCGCTTCGCTGATTTACAGCATTGTGATGACTTTCAGAATCACTGACAACCCCGACGCAGTGCACAACCTTTATTATGAATCTGCCGCAGTTGTTGTGGCACTTGTGTCTGTGGGCAAATATCTTGAAGAAAAGAATAAAGAGAAAACAAAAGGTGCAATTTCTGCGCTGATGTCACTTGCCCCCGAAACAGCAATCTTAGTTGATGAAAACGGTCAATGGGAAGTGCCTGTTGAAATGATAAAAGAGGGCGACACAATACTTGTAAAGCACGGTGCCGAAATTCCCCTTGACGGAATCGTCATTGAAGGCTCGGCAAATGCAGACGAAGCAATGCTCACAGGCGAAAGCAACCCTGTTGAAAAGCAGGAAGGCAGCGAAGTTATAGGCGGAAGTATCTTGCTTGACGGTGCAATTTTTGTGAAAGTCACTCGCACAGGCGAAAACACAACACTTGCAAAAATCATTAAATTTGTAGAAGACGCGCAGAACAAAAAAGCTCCCATCGCAAGAGTGGCCGACAAGGTGGCAGGATTTTTTGTTCCCCTGCTTATCGGAATCGGACTTCTGGCAGGAATAATATGGTTTGCTGTAACGAAGAATTTTTCTTTTGCAATAAAAATTTTCACATCGGTGCTTGTAATCGGTTGCCCTTGTGCTATGGGTCTTGCAACTCCCACTGCCATAATTGTGGGCACAGGTCTTGGTGCTTCAAAGGGAATACTGATAAAAAACGGTGAAGCACTTGAAACGACCCACAAAGCAGAAGTGGTAATTTTTGATAAAACAGGCACTGTTACCGAAGGAAGAATGTCTGTAACAGATACTGTAGGCGAAAACAAAGAAAAAATTCTTAAAATCGCCTATTCCCTTGAAAAATTATCAGACCATCCTATTTCAAAAGCAATCTGCACTTATGCCGAAGAAAAAGGGACAAGCAGCTCTGACGTAAGCGATTTCAGGAGCATTGCAGGATACGGCATATGTGCAAAAGACGAAAACAAAAAAAGTATTTTTGCAGGAAATGCAAGGCTTATGGCTGAAAATAATATCGACATAAGTTGTTATGAAAAAGATATTTCTGCTTTGCAGGAAAAAGGGAAAACACTTATTTTCGTAGCAGAAGAAAACAAGCTTCTCGGCATTATCGCTGTGGCAGACACAGTTAAGAAGAACGTAAACAAAACTGTTGAAAAGCTTAAGAAAATGGGGCTTCACACAGTTTTGCTTACAGGTGATAACAAGAAAGCCGCAAAATATATCGGCGAAGCTACAGGCTGTGACGAAATAATTGCAGAAGTTTTGCCCACTGATAAAGCCGAAGTGGTTAAGAAATTCCAGCAAGAAAACAAAACAGTTATAATGGTGGGTGACGGAATAAACGATGCCCCTGCCCTGACTCAGGCTGACATTGGTTGTGCTGTGGGAAGCGGCAGTTTTGTGGCTGTTGAATCAGCAGAAATAGTTTTAATGAAAGATGACCCTGAAGATGTGGTCAAAGCAATCAGATTAAGCAGACTCACAATCAGCAACATACGGCAGAATCTTTTCTGGGCTTTTTGCTACAACACTCTGGCAATTCCCGTTGCTGCTGGCGTGCTCTACCCTGCTTTCGGCTTGTTGCTTTCACCAATGATTGGTGCAATTGCAATGAGCCTCAGTTCACTTTTCGTCGTTTCAAACGCCTTAAGGCTTAAAACTTTCAAATTATAATTTTCAGCTATCACTGATGTTGGGTTTATAATAATTTGCAATTACGATGCCCATATCTGGTTTTTCAAATTATAATTTGTCGTATATTTGCGGTTGTATCGTAGGGGACGGGTTGCCCGTCCCGTTATGAATCTGATGAATTTTTCGCGGGCGCCGAAACGACGCCCCTACGATGCTGTTTTTAATACTGCGGTAAATTATAATTTATATGTATATTCGATTTTACATTGTAGGGGTCGATGCCTACATCGACCCGTCAGATTTTATGTGAATTTATTCGGGCGGATGTGGGCATCCGCCCCTACGATGCTGATTTTAATACCGCGGTAAATTATAATTTAAAATTTACATTTGAATTCATCATTTTAACAAAATCAAAGGAGGAAAATAAAATGGAAATTATCAAAGTTGAAGGAATGCACTGTGCTATGTGCGTAAAGCGCATAAGCGATGCATTGAAAGAAGCAGGCATTGATGCTGAAATCAGCCTTGAAAATAAAACTGTTTCAGTAGACATCTCAAATCTCGAAAAAGCAAAAGAAGAAATTGAAGATTTAGGTTTCGAAGTATAAAAACTGCTTATTATAAAAAAGTCTCAAGCGGAAATCAACAAATTTTCCGTTTGGGGCTCTTTTTTTACAAAAAATTACTTTTTCTCGCCTGAAAATTACATTTTTCTTGCTTTTTTTTCGAAAATGGGTATATATTTATTTCGAAAGGAATGATTGCAAAATGACTTATAACGCTCAGACACCACCTTCCCGAAAAAAGAAAATAAAAGCTCTGCTTATTGCAATAGTTTCAATTCTTACGGCAATTGTTTTTATTTTTGCAGGTATTCTGATTTTCAGAGAATCCCAAATATCTGAAGATGGTGAATCCGGTTTACCCAGCCCTATATCTGAAGATGGTGAATCCGGTTTACCCAGCCCTGAAGGTTTAGTTCAAGATATAGCATCAGCAAAATTCCGTGCCATCACAGACCCTGAATCTGAAAAATGTCAGGCACTTTTATCTGATTTGTTTGACGAAAACGACCTTGACAATCAAATTATTATGGCGATGTTAACCACATATTTTGAAAACAGCAAGCTCAGCGTCGAACTAGAACATTCCTACACTTTTATTTTTGAATTGGAAACAATTGATTTCCGTGATGCTATGGAAATATATATGGATGAATTCGGATATTGCGAAGAAGACAAGTTTTACATAGATGCTGAATTGCTTATTGAGGCTATGGAATATGCCGATACCATAATAAAGCTAAAAAAGGAAATTACATTAGATATGGATCACAAGGGCAGAAAATGGGCAATAGATGATGAAGCAATAATTGATGAAGTTATTATAGATTTCTTTGAAATCTTTGCAGATGAATTAGTAAAATCATGTAATTATCTGTCACAATCAGCAAGCGAATATAATAGCCGATAACCCCGTAGGCTATTTTTATTCATATAAAATAAAAACTAATTTCAAAAACAAAGGAGCGATTGAAAATGAATTGCAAAAAATGTGGAACAGAAATCCCTGACAACGCAGAGTTATGCGCAAATTGCGGAGAAAAAGAACTTGAAAACACTGCACCTGCACAGCCACAGAATTCCTCACCTTCACCTATGCAGCCACAGAATGTTCCCCCTGTTCAGTTTGCAGTACCCCCCATTGAACCACCCAAAAAGAAAAAGAAAACAGGCAGAGTGATTTTAGGTCTTATTCTTATTTTCCTCGTTGGTTTCGGTGTTTCTTTCGGAATTTCACAGATGGGTGATGAACCGACAACTGAATCCACAACTTTCCCCTTCCAGAACATTACTGTTCCTGACGTTGAAGTAGAAATGATCAACCCGGAATATACCGACCTTCTTGCCAAATACAACGTGACAGATAACAGCAAGCCTTTTAAAAACTACGATAAGTCTATGGCTTTTGCAAACGAAATCAATAATGAAGAGCTTGCTATTACTATGTTCGCATACGAAGACGATATAATAAAAGAAATGATTTCATACCATTACATGCCTGTGAGTTCATTCCCTGATTTTACTGAAGAAGAACTTCTTACTGCTGCGCAATCACTGTGGGAACAGGAATATGGTGATATAGAATTTGCAACAATCGAAATTGAAATTGCAGATGACAATGTTGTTGGAAAAGTTCACTTCAAAAATCTTGACAATACTGAAAACCTCAAAGTTTTGCACGAAAAAAACGTTTTGATCATCACTGATTCAAGCAAGGTTCTCTCAGCAGAAAAGACAAAAGAACTTCACATTGATTCAGGCAAGTATATCCCCAGAATGATTCCCGTTACAACTGAATCTCTCACATCAAACTAAAAAACGCCCCGCAAGGAATCTGAAAACCTTGCGGGGATTATTATTTTCGTTTATTTTTTATTACTTAAAACTCTTTGTTTACAACGATGAATGTCATTCTTTCCTGAATTGAAGGACCGCCGTGACCTGTGCCGAATCCGCCGTGGTCAGCAGTGATGATAATGAGCCAGTCTTCTGTTTCGTAAGTTTCTCTTGATTCAATAGCATTAAGCGTTCTGTAAGCAAGAACATCGTTGATTCTGAAACCTACCTTATAAATGGGGTTGTTAGTTGAGAAACCGAAAGCGTGACCTGAATGGTCGGGGCCTTCATAAATTGCAAAGATGAAATCTGAACAATCAGCATTTTCAAGGTCTTTGATTACTGTGTTTGCTGAATTTGTGTCAGAAAAACAATAGTTGAATGCAACGTCAAGGTTGTTATCTTCGCAATATTTCTTTTCGTTATTATATGTTGCGTTACTTGTAGAAAAATGTCCGTTCCATGAAGTTACAAAAGATGCGGAATCAATTGTGCCTGATTCTGTAAGAGATGTGAAAAGTGTTTTATATTCCATATCTTTTGTAATTCCGTTGCCTGTGATGCCTGTTTTGTCAGCCCACTGACCTGTGAGAATTGAGCACCAGCCGGGGGCAGTTGAAGTATCCTGAGTGTTTACTGCGGGATAATTCACACCACCGCAATATGCAAGGTTGAGTGAAGCACCGTTATCGAGCATTTTCCTGATGCCGCTGTCTTCTTCAGTTGCAAATTTGAGAGCATCTGCACGGCAGCCGTCATAGCCGATGATGATTGCTTTCTTTTCTGTTTTACCCTCTGCCAGAGGTGAATTGAAATGGTCTTCAATCATCTTGTAAATATCTGTCTGGGGAATTGCGGTTTCAATTGTGTTTTCATAGTTTATCTGAGAAATTGTTTCTCTGTAAAGAGCTTCTGTGTCTTTTGCATCCCTGGAATAAAATCCGAGCAATGCAGGGATAATAAGGAATATTGTTGTAATTTTAGATAAAATTGCCATTTGCTTTCTCTCCTTTTATTTTGATACATAAATTATACTACAAGCAGATACCGTTTTTCAACCGATTTTTCAAAATTGCAACTATTGACTTGGTTTTTCAGCCGTGATATAATTAAATTTACACAAAACAGATTGCTTTTTCTGTTGAAAGGAGTTTTATAAATGGATTTTTTCAAGCAGAATTTAACTGAAAATTATCCTGCTTTCCTGACTCTTGCCGGTGCTGTGATTGCAATACTTTTCGCTTTCATCATGGCAAAAAGAGTTATGAAATTTTCCGAAGGAACGGAAAAGATGAAAAAGATTGCCGAATCAATCAGGAAAGGTGCAAACGCTTACCTTAGAAGGCAATATACAATTGTTTCTGTTTTCTTTGGCGGAATGTTCCTTATTCTCGGCGTGATGTCACTTTTTGATCTGCTCACACCTTTTGTTCCCTTTGCTTTCCTTACAGGTGGATTTTTCAGCGGACTTTCAGGTTTTGTGGGCATGAAAATTGCAACTGCATCAAATGCAAGAACTGCAAATGCCTGCCGTGAAGGACTTAACAAAGGTTTAAGGGTTGCTTTCAGCGCAGGTTCTGTTATGGGATTTACCGTTGTAGGACTTGGACTTTTTGATATTTCGTTATGGTTTATTCTCCTTAAATTTGTTTTCAAACTTGAAGTTGCAGAAATCACAAGCGCAATGCTCACTTTCGGCATGGGTGCTTCTTCAATGGCACTTTTTGCAAGAGTTGGCGGCGGTATTTTCACAAAAGCAGCCGACGTAGGTGCAGACCTTGTGGGTAAAGTTGAAGCAGGCATTCCCGAAGATGACCCCAGAAACCCTGCTGTTATTGCAGATAATGTTGGTGATAACGTAGGTGACGTTGCAGGTATGGGTGCAGACCTTTACGAATCATATGTAGGCTCTGTTATCTCCGCTATGGCACTGGGAGTTGCGGCTTTTGCTGACAATTTGCAGACCGTTTTTCTCCCCATGCTCCTTGCTGCTGCAGGTGTTATCTGTTCGATTCTCGGCTCTTTCCTTGTAAGAACAGGTGAAAAAACTGAGCAGAAACTTCTTCTCGGAGCTTTGAGAAAAGGCACAAATTCAAGTGCAATCCTTCTTGCTTTAGCTGCATTTCCCATTGTGTGGTTTGTTGCAGGGGAAGAAAACTTCAGACTTTATTTTTCAATTCTTGCAGGCTTGCTGGCAGGCGTGCTCATTGGCTTTTCAACAGAATATTTCACTTCAGACACATATAAACCCACAAAAAACCTTGCCCAAAAATCACAGACCGGCTCGGCTACAATCCTCATCGGCGGTATGGGTCTTGGTATGATTTCAACTGCAGTGCCGATTATTATAATCGCTGCATGTGTTATTGCTTCATATGCATTTGCAGGCGGATTTGAAAATGCCGAAAAAGGTCTTTACGGTGTGGCAATTGCCGCTGTAGGTATGCTGTCAACTCTCGGAATCACCCTTGCAACAGATGCTTACGGACCCGTTGCAGACAACGCAGGCGGTATTGCTCAGATGGCAGGACTTGAAAAAGAAGTGAGAGAAAGAACAGATGCTCTTGATTCACTTGGCAACACAACTGCTGCAACAGGCAAAGGCTTTGCAATCGGCTCTGCTGCGCTTACTGCACTTGCACTTATCGCTTCTTACAAAGACCAGATTGAACAGACTCTTGCCCTTGCAGGCAACGGCGAAACTATAGATATTTCAATTATGAACCCTGCTGTGCTTACAGGCTTGTTTATCGGCGGATGCTTACCTTTCGTTTTTGCAGCACTTACAATGAATTCTGTAGGCAGAGCAGCAGAAAGCGTTGTTGTTGAAGTACGCAGACAGTTCAAAGAAATCAAAGGTATTATGACTGGCGAAAAAGAAGCAGACTACGCTTCCTGCGTTGACCTCTGCACAAAATCAAGCCTGAAAGAAATGATTCTCCCCACACTGACTGCAGTTGTTGTGCCTATCGTTACAGGTATTCTTCTCGGCTACAACGGCGTTATAGGTATGCTTGCAGGTGCAACCGTTACAGGCTTCCTGATGGCAATATTTATGTCTAACTCAGGCGGTGCCTGGGATAATGCGAAGAAATATATCGAAAGTGGCGAATTTAACGGAAAAGGAAGTTCTAACCACAAAGCCGCAGTCGTTGGCGACACTGTAGGCGACCCGTTCAAGGATACTTCAGGTCCCTCAATCAACATCCTTATCAAGCTTCTTTCAATGGTGTCAATTGTATTCGCAGGGCTTGTTGTGAAATATCATATTCTTTAATTTTTAAATCCCCGAAATGTTTCGGGGATTTTCTTTTTGGTATTGAAAAAGATTTTGATTTATAGTATACTATAAAATGACTTGAAATAAGTTCAAGAAAGGATGATAAACAAATGGCAGAAATCAAAAATCTTGATGCTGTTGCTGCTCTTGACGCAATGGACGCTCACGTTGATGACTGGCGTGACGCAACAAAGGGTAAGCAGAGAGGTATCTTCTCTTTTGATGATTTGGTAACAGTTAAACTCAAAACTCTCAAAAAGAGAATTTATACTGACATCGAATCAATTCCTGCATGGAAAATGAAAGAATGTATTTACAAAGGTATTGATGATTACGAGTATCTTTATGATGAATGGAAAGAGCTCAACGTTGGTGACCGTTGGGGTAACAACGGCTGGAGTGCTTTCTTCAAAAATTCATTTGATATGCCTGCACGTTTCAAAGGCAAAAAAGTTACTCTTAACGTATATTTCGGCGGTGACTCACTTCTTTCTCTCAACGGTGAGCCTTATCAGGGACTTGACCCCTTCAGAAACAGCGTTCTTCTTACAAACTGTGCTGAAGGCAACGAGCATTACGATGTTGACATTGAATCATACTATGTATGGCATTCAAATGAATCAACAATCAAAACTCTTTCATGCTCATTCATCGGTGTTGTTGACCCTGTAATCGAAGAAATTTACTGGGACTTCAAAGCAGCTTTCAACGCTCTGTTTATGCCCGTTCTTGACACAGGTCTTGCAGAGCTTATCCGTGCTGCTCTCAAAGAAGCATTCACACACGTAAACTTTGACCTTGACGGCGAAGAATTCAAAGCAGAACTTCTTCTTGCTCAGAAAGTTCTTAAAGATAAAGTTTACAACAACCCCAACTATTCTTCAATCGGTAAACTTGCACTTGTTGGTAACTCACATCTTGACATCGTTTTCATGTGGGCTTACAAAGAATATGTGCGTAAATTGGGCAGAACTCATGCAACAATGCTCAGACTTATGGAACAGTATCCTGATTTCATTTTCTCACAGAGTACTGCACCTACATACATCGAAATGGAAAAACGTTATCCCAAACTCTTCGAACAGGTTAAGAAACGTATTGAAGAAGGCAGATGGGAATATATCGGCGCAATGTGGGTTGAACCTGACTGTAACCTTGTTTCAGGTGAATCATTCACACGTCAGCTTCTCCATGGTGTAAGATATGCTGAAAAAACATTCGGCATCACCCCCAAAACATGTTGGGTTCCCGACGTTTTCGGTAACGGCTATGCAATGCCTCAGATTCTTAAAAAAGCAGGCGTTGAATATTTCGTAACACATAAAATGGGTATCTGGAACGATACTAACCCCTGGCAGTATAACACATTCTGGTGGGAAGGCCCCGACGGCTCAAAAGTATTCTCAATCGTTCCTCCCACACACTTCATCGGCACAGTTGAAGCAGACTCACTTAAAGTTAACTGGTCAAGATATACCGACAAGGAAACAATCGGTGAATCAATGTACTGCTACGGCTGGGGTGACGGCGGCGGCGGTGTAGACACCGAAATGCTTGAATATGTAAAACGTTACAACAAGTTCCCCGGACTTCCCGAAGCAGTTCCCAGCAAGATTGAAGATTCACTTGCAAGAATGAAAGCAAACGCTACAGAAACAAACATTCCCACATGGAAAGATGAACTTTACCTTGAAGAACACCGCGGCGTTCACACAACAAAGGCTCTTCTTAAGAAGCTTAACAGACGCAGCGAAAACCTTTACCGTGAAGCAGAACTTTTCGCAAGTGTTGCAATGAAATACGGTTATAAGTATCCTCTTGACAAACTCAATGAAGGCTGGCAGATGATTCTTACAAACCAGTTCCATGATTCACTTCCCGGTTCTCACATCACAGAAGTTTTCGGCGACCTTTGTGCAATTTATGATGAAATCATCAAGATTGGTGAAGAAGTAAGAGATGAAGCACTCAATGTTATCGCAGGTAACGCAGACGGTGCAGAAAAATACGGCAAACCCTTTGCTCTCTTCAATTCACTTGGCGTAAATGCTACATCAAAAGTTGAACTCCCCTACAAGGATGTTGAAATCTTTGATGAAAACGGTGAAAAAGTTCCCGTTCAGGCTTATACAAAACTTGACGGCACAAAAGTGCTTGTATTCGTAGCAAAAGATGTTCCTGCAGCAGGTTACAAAGTGTTCTACACTAAAGATGCAGCAGTTAAGGAAGCAACATCAGTTGCTGCTTTCGGCAATGTAATCGAAAACGACAACTTCAAAGTTGAACTCGACGAAAAAGCAGAACTTGTTTCAATCTTCGACAAAAACAACAACAGAGAAGTTCTCGACGGCAAAGGTAACGTATTCAGACTTTACGAAGACCTTCCCGGTAAATATGACGCATGGGATATCGTTGCAACTTATGTTGACCGCGAATTTGATACAGAACCCGGTAAAGTTACAGCTATAGCAACAGGTGATGTGTTCACAGCTCTTTCAATCGAAAAGAAAATCAACAAATCACTTGTTAAACAGAATATCATCATCTATAACGACCTTGACAGAATCGACTTTGACACATTCATCAACTGGAATGAACAGGAAAAACTCCTTAAAGTTGGTTTCGACGTTGATATCAAAGCATCTAAATACACTCGTGATATTGCTTATGCTACAATCGAAAACTCAAACTACCGCCACAATCCTTACGATAAGGCTAAATTTGAAGTTTCAGCACATAACTTTATTGATATGTCAGAAGATGCTTACGGTCTTACAATTCTTAACGATTGTAAGTACGGCTATGAAGTTGATAAGCAGAGAATGATTATCACACTTCTCAAAGCTCCCATGAACCCCGACCCGCAGTCAGACAGAGGCGACCACTACTTCACATATTCACTCTATCCCCATGCAGGCAACTGGAAGGATGCTGACACAATCACAAGAGGCCTTGAAATCAACAATCCCATGACAGCAGTTGAAATCCCCGCAGATGCAAAGGGCGATACAGCGAAGTCATTCATCAAAGTTTCTGCTGACAACGTAACTCTTGAAGCAGTTAAGAAATGCGAAGACGAAGATGCTTACATCGTTCGTTTCGTAGAAAAAACAGGCAGAAGAACAGATGTTACTGCAGAACTCTTTGCAGACATCGCAGAAGCAGCTGAATGTGACCTCCTTGAAAGAAACGATGTTGCAATCGATACATTCTCAGGTGCAACACTTTCTTTCACAGCAAATCCCTTTGAAATCAAATGCTTCAAAATTAAAGTAAAATAAATTTAAATGAATAACAAAACTGCCCTGATTTGTACATTACAAATCAGGGCAGTTTATTTTGTATAAAATTTACGTAGGTTTTATCCCATTGAATTTACTAATTCGTCGCCAAGTTCTTCCATTCTGGCTGTGAAATTATCGCAAAGCAAATCAAAGAAGTCAACGTTTTCTTCGTCAACAACCCATTCGCCGTCAACAAAAACAACTGTGATAACGCTTTCTTCTGTTGTTGTGCCTGCATCTTCAAAAGCAGATGCTAACATTTTCATTGCATTGATGCTCATTTCTTCATCAGTAGGCTGTGGGTCTGAAAAAGCTGCAGAAAAAGCATAGGGCAAAAACTCTTCATAAAATTTTTCTGCTGCAACTGTGCCGTTGACACCTGTAACCTCTACAGTCACTTCAACAGTTTCATCGTCAATTTTTTCAGATGAAGTTATTTTATACCTGAAAGGATTTTTCACAGCTTCAACAACCTGAGCAGTTGCTTCCTTTTCGGCATCAGTAAAAGTTAAAGGTTCTTCTGAATCTTCATCTTCTGAATCTTGACTTTCTGCAAAAGCTTTAAAGAAATCTACCGAATCCATATTTCTAATTTCTTCAAATTTTGCTTCAACTGCTTCTTCAGCAAGTTCTTCAGGTGTGGGAGCAGCAGTTGTTGCTTCTGTTTCTTCTCCACCTTTGTCAGACGAGCTGTCTGATGAGCTGCATGCAACAAAAGTAAACATCATAACAAGGCTTAATAATAAAGCACTAAGTTTTTTCATAAATATTCTCCTTAATTTTTATTCGCAGCCTGAATACAACTGCTAAATCAATTCTATCACAAATAAGAGTAATAATCAACAAGAAAAACCTTTCGGAATATATTTCTTCCGAAAGGTTTTATTCTGTTCAGATTAACCTAAATCTGCCATAATTTCGTCAAGGGATTCCCCTGCTGTTTCACGTGCTTCATCCAGGCCAAAGAAAATGCCGTCAAAGAATCCTTTTCCTGACTCAATTTCCCATTCATCGCCGACTTTTATCATAGTTACAGATTGTGTGCTTGATATAGTTTTACCTGAATAATTATAGTTATTGAATGCCTCGTAGAAAAGAAGCAACGTTACTTCCCACATTTCATCTTCAGTAGGAACTCTGCCTTCGGTGTCAATTTTGGTATTAATGTATTCATTAACTAAATCAATATATGTTTCCATTACGCTGAAGTAATCGATAGTATCAATTTCAACTTCAAAAACAACAGTTTCCTCATCAACCACTTCATATGAAGCTACACCAAAAGCACAATACTGACGCACAGTACCAAGCAAATCAAGGGCGAGAGTGTTACTTGAATCTGCACCGGCATTGTCTGTAAGAAGCATTTTCACATCTTCAACATCAGCAACAAAAATATCATTCACATAAGAAAGCATTTCTGTTTCTGCTTCATTTGCGATGGCTTCAAGAATTTCATCATCTTGGGTTTCTTCTTCAGCTAAAGTTTCTTCTTCTGATTTATCCTTATCGTCATCATCTTTTTTGTCATCTCTGTCATCTTTTTCTTCTGACTGAGAAGAACCTGAATTATCGCCTTCGATATAAGGCTTAACAACAAAAACGCCCACAAGAGCAAGCACTGCAACAACAAGCACTGCGATTATCACAATAAGCACTGTTTTGCCTTTTTTGCCGGATTCGTTTTTCTTCAGATTTTCGTTTAACTGAACACCACAATATTTACAGTGATTTGCACCGTCAGGGTTTTCTTTTCCGCAGTTTTTACAAAACATAATAACTTCTCCTTCACCTTTCTTTGTTGCAATCATACCACAATCCACATTATAAAACAATCCCTAAAGTTAACAAAAGACTCTCAAATTGTAAACAATTTAGTACAATGGTTGAAGAACATTAAAAAATATGGTAGAATATAATTCCGATATCATCAGGAGGAAATTTATTCATGGACAAAAACAGAAATTTTTCCGAAATAACTCCGGAAATTTTAAAATACACCGACAAATGTATTGATGAATGTAAAATCGAGCCAACATTATATGTTGAACATAAAGTTAACAGAGGTTTACGCGATTTAAACGGCAGAGGTGTTCTTACAGGTCTTACTGAAATTTCAGAAATTATCTCAAAGAAAATTGTTGACGGCGAAGAAATCCCCTGCGAAGGCGAGTTGTATTACAGAGGATATAATATCTTTGACCTTGTGCAAGGTTTTGTAGGCGAAAAAAGATTCGGCTTTGAAGAAATTATCTATCTTCTTGTGTGCGGTAATCTTCCCACAGAAGACGAACTTAACGAATTCAATACTGTCCTTGCAAGCTACCGTTCACTTCCCAATTCATTTGTAAGAGATATTATTATGAAAGCGCCCAGCGAAGATATGATGAATTCTCTTGCGAGAAGTGTTCTCACACTTTATTCTTATGACAAAAATGCAAACGACACTTCAATTGCAAACGTTGTAAGGCAGTGTATGCAGCTTATTGCAATGTTCCCTTTGCTTTCTGTTTACAGCTATCAGGCTTATGAATACTACATCCGTGAAAGAGGCTCTTTCTTTATTCACGAGCCTAAAAAAGAACTTTCAACTGCCGAAAATCTCCTTCATATGCTTAGAATTGACAGTAAATATACTGAGCTCGAAGCAAAGATTCTCGACCTTGCACTTGTGCTTCACGCAGAGCACGGCGGCGGTAACAACTCAACCTTTACAACTCACGTTGTTTCTTCTTCAGGCACAGATACATATTCTGCAATTGCAGCGGCTCTCGGCTCTCTCAAAGGTCCGAAACACGGCGGTGCAAACATCAAAGTGTGCCAGATGTTTGACAACATTAAAGAAAACGTAAAAGACTGGGAAGATGAAGACGAAGTACGCTCTTATGTTGAAAAAATTCTCCACAAGGAAGCATTTGACAAAGCAGGCCTTGTTTACGGCATAGGTCATGCAATTTATTCTGTTTCTGACCCGAGAGCAAAGGTTTTCAAGGGTTATGTTGAAAAACTTTCAGAAGAAAAAGGTATGCAGAAAGAATACAAGCTTTATTCTGCTGTTGAAAGAATCGCTCCTGAAATTATTGCAAACGAAAGAAAAATGTATAAAGGTGTCAGTGCAAATGTTGACTTCTACAGCGGTTTTGTTTACGATATGCTTGGCCTGCCGAGAGAATTGTACACACCCATTTTTGCTATCGCGAGAATTGCAGGTTGGTCTGCTCACAGAATTGAGGAGCTTATAAACGGCGGCAAAATCATCCGCCCCCAGTATAAAGCTGTTCTCCCAAGAAGAGAATATATCGACCTTAAAAACAGATAAACAAAAACAAAAAATCTCTCGTTTCAGACGGGAGATTTTTTTATGATTTATGTCTGTTTTTTTCCATTCAAAGTATTGTAATTTCAGCATGGTTGAAGTATAATTAATGTGTATATTTATAGGTATACTCACAAGTATGCTTAAGGAGGCATTGAAATGGCAGACGTAAAACTCGGTATTCAGCTTTTCACCTTGCGTGACAGCATTCAGACAGCTGAAGACTTTGATAAAACTCTCTCCGAATTGAAGAGTGAAGGCGTAAACGTTATACAGATTTCCGCTATCGGTCCTATCCCCCAGAATGAGGTTAAGGAAATAGTTGAAAAATACGATATGGACGTATGCGTTACTCACACAAATTTTGACAGAATGAAAAAAGAAACACAGACTGTTATTGACGAGCACAAAATGATAAACTGTGATTGCCTTGGTCTTGGTGCTATGGGCGACGAATACAGAAAGGATTTAGCATCTTTAAGGCAGTTTATTGAAGATGCTGAAAAAATCGGCAAAATGTGTTTTGAACAAGGTATGCACTTTGCTTACCATAACCACGATTTTGAATTCAGAACAGTAATGGAAGACGGCAGAACAATTATGGATGTGCTTCTTGAAGAAACTAACCCTGATTACTTCTGGTTCATTCCCGACACTGCGTGGATTCAGATTGGCGGAAAAGACCCTGTGGAGTTTTTAGAGAAACTCAGAGGCAGAGTTAAAGTTTGTCACTTCAAAGATTATGTGAAAGCCGATACAGAAAGAGGCTTTAAATTCACAGAGCTTGGCAAGGGCGAAGTTGATATCCCCGCTTGCCTTGAAAAACTGCGTGAAATGGGCGTTGGCTATGCAGTGTATGAACACGATATTGACTGGGAAATCAGCGCAATGCAGTCTTGCAAAGACAGTTATAAATATATGCTTAAAATTGCTGAATGAAAGGATGTTTTTAATATGGCAGATAAATTAAGAGTTGGTATTATCGGTATCGGTAACATGGGTTCATCTCATCTGAGAAACTACAGAGACGGTAAAATGCCCGAAGTTGAAATCACAGCAGTATGCGATATCAAGGCTGACCGCCTTGAATGGGCTGAAAAAGAATTTCCCGCAATCGCAAGATTTGAAAGTTTTGACGACGTTCTTGCAAGTGGTCTTTGTGATGCAATTCTTATTGCAGTGCCTCACTATGACCACCCGCCTATGGCTATCAAAGCTCTCAAAGCAGGTTTCCACGTTATGACTGAAAAACCTGCAGGCGTTTACACAAAACAGGTTCGCGAAATGAACGAAGTTGCTGAAAGCTGCGACAAGGTTTTCGGAATTATGTATAACCAGAGAACAAACCCCATGTACCGCAAAGCAAGAGAAATCGTAAAAAGCGGTGAATACGGTCAGCTCAAACGTGTTAACTGGATTATCACAGACTGGTTCAGAACTCAGGCTTACTACAATTCAGGCGGATGGAGAGCAACATGGTCAGGCGAAGGCGGCGGCGTGCTCCTTAACCAGTGCCCCCATAACCTTGACTTATGGCAGTGGATCTGCGGTATGCCCGTTAAAGTAAAAGCTGTTTGCCGCGTTGGTCAGTGGCACGATATTGAAGTTGAAGACGATGTTACAATTTACACTGAATATGCAAACGGCGCATCAGGTGTGTTCATCACAACAACAGGCGACTGCCCCGGCACTAACAGACTTGAAATCACTCTCGACAGAGCAAAACTTATCTGCGAAGATAATAAACTCCGTATGTATGTTCTTGAAAACAACACATCAGATATTATTTACAAATCTGAAGAAGGCTTCGCAAAAGAAGACGGCGAATGGGTTGATGTTGAACTTGAAGGCGAAAACAACCAGCATTCAGGCATTATGAACGCATTCGCAAACAAGATTCTTCACGGCGGCGAACTTATTGCAAACGGTGTTGAAGGCATCAACGGTCTTACAATTTCCAACGCAGCATTCCTTTCATCATGGCTTGACAAAACTATTGAACTTCCCATTGATGAAGACCTTTACTATGCTGAACTCAAGAAAAGAATTGATTCTTCAAAAGCAAAAGAAAACGTTGTTGAAAAAACCAACGAGGATATGAGTTCAACTTATTAATTGCATAAAACACATCAAAGAAAATAATTCGAAAGGATTTTTCACAATGGATAAAACTCTTGTTATTATGGCTGCAGGAATGGGCAGCAGATACGGCAGTTTGAAACAGATTGACCCCATTGGCAACGAAGGTTCACTGATTATTGACTATTCAATTTATGACGCTGTAAAAGCAGGTTTCAACAAAGTTGTTTTCATCATCAAAAAGCAGGATGAAGAAGCTTTCAGAAACGCTATCGGCAACAGAATTGAAGATAAAGTTAAAACTGAATATGTTTTTCAGGACCTGAACAATATCCCCGACGGATATTCTGTGCCTGAAGGACGTGTAAAACCCTGGGGTACGGCCCATGCAATTCTTTCCTGCTTCGGCACTGTAAAAGAACCATTTGCAGTTATAAACTCTGACGACTACTACGGTCCTCAGGCTTTCAAAGAAGCAGCAGCATGGATTGAAAGAACTGATTTTGAAAAAGAAGTTCTCCCCTTCTGCATGGTTGGCTTTAAACTCAAAAACACTCTTACAGAAAACGGACACGTATCCCGCGGTGTTTGTGTTGTTAACGAAAACGGTCAGCTTGATGAAATCACTGAAAGAACAAAAATCATCAGACGTGACGGCAAAGTTTACTATGAAGATTTTGAAGAGCCTGTTGAACTTGACGAAGACGCTATCGTTTCAATGAACTGCTGGTGTTTTGCTCCGCAGTTTCTCGACAGACTTGAAAGCAGATTCAATGAATTCTTCAAAACAGTTGAAAACAATCCCCTCAAAGCTGAATTCTTCCTTCCCTTTGTTGTTTCTGATATGCTTGAAGACAAGGAATGCACAGTTGACGTGCTTACAACTTCCGACAAATGGTTCGGCGTTACTTACAAAGAAGACAGACCCCTTGTTGTAGACTCAATTCAGGCAATGAAAGATAACGGACTTTATCCGCAGAATATGTTGGAATGGAGATAAGCAGAAATGAAAATTTTACCTGAACTTCTCAATTACGATATTTACCCTAAAGTAGTTTCAGAAAATAAAGAAACTCTTATCACTATCAAACCTTTAGGCGGTCATGCTCACTTCGAAGAAGCAGAATATACTCTCCAGATTTTAGGTCTTGAAGACGGTGCAATCAGAAACTACAAGGACAGAAAAAATATGAAAAAAATCCTTGTAAAAGTTGACGATGACAAGTGCATCAGGTTCAGATATGCTTTCCCGAAAGAACAGATGTATTATCTGCGACTTATTAAGCCTGATGGAAAAGAGCTTGTTGAACTGTGCCTTTACACAGTTGCTCCTGACCTTGCAGGAAGATATCCTTTCATGGGTGACCTGCATTTCCACACATCATATTCTGATGGCAGACAGGCGCCCGAAATCGCAGTTGCAAACTGCCGTAAAATCGGCTACGACTTTATGGCAATCACAGACCATGAGAGATATTACCCCTCTTTATATGTAAAAGATTTCTACAAAGATGTGCCTATCGATTTAAACCTTGTGCCCGGTGAAGAAGTTCACCTTGCAAAGGCTGATGAAGACCACATCAACGATATTCACATCGTTAACTTCGGCGGTGAATATTCAATTAACGCTATGTTTGAACATATTCATATCAAGGAAGTTGGCGATTCAAAGAAACTCCGTTCACTTTACGGCGAATGCCCCGATGTTAAATCAATCAGAGAAATGAATGAAATGATTGACAGACTCGCTGAAAAAGAAGACATTCCCGAGGGCATTGAAAGATACACTTACACTGCTTGCAAATTTATCTTCGACGAAATCAGAAAAGCAAACGGTCTCGGCATTTTCTGCCATCCTTACTGGCTTTCAAATGTTCAGCAGGTGCCTGAAACTCTTCTTGATTTTATGATGGAAAAACAGCCCTTTGATGCTTTTGAAGTGCTGGGCGGTGAAAACTATTTTGAACACAACGGTTTCCAGACAATCAGATATTATGAAGACCTTGCTAAAGGCAGAAAATATCCTATCGTCGGCTCAACTGACTGCCACGATTCAACAGATATGGACCGTTTCCCCTGCAAAACAATCGTTTTCTCAAGAAGAAACGAGAGAAAAGACCTTATTTCTTCAATCAAGGATTTCTACAGCGTTGCAGTTGACACAATCAGCGCAGAATACCGCATTGTGGGCGATTTAAGGCTTGTTAAATACGCAACATTCCTTATGCAGAACTATTTCCCCATCCACGATGACCTTTGCTTTGAAGAAGGCCGTGCAATGAAAGCATATGCCTGCGGTGAAGAAGGAAGCAAAGAAACTCTTGAATTCCTGCACGGCAGATGTGAAAAACTTCTCAAAAAATATTTTGCATTTTAAAAGGTGAAAAACTATGGCTGAATTTATACTTTCTGCTTTCTCTGATGAAGCAGGCGGCGGTATTATCGAACAGATTGCCGCTTTAAAAAGAAACGGACTTACTCACACAGAGCTGCGCGGACTTGATTACGGAAACATTTCTGTATATACTGAAGAACAATGCAAAGAATTAAAAAAGATTCTTGATGATAACGGCATCGGCGTTTCTGCTATCGGCTCACCCTTCGGCAAAATCAATATCGAAGATGATTTTGAGCCTCATTTTGAACTTTTCAAAAGAAATGTTGAAAACGCTTGTATCCTGGGCACTGATAAAATCCGTATGTTCAGTTTCTTTTTCAACGAAAACCAGAAACCTGAAGATTTCCGCGATGAAGTTTTTGAAAGACTTGAAAAATTTGCTGACTATTCACTGAAATCAGGCATCTGGTGCTGTCACGAAAACGAAAAAGATATTTACGGTGATATTGCAGAGCGTTGCCTTGATATTTACAAAACCTTCAAAGGCAAAATCAAAGGTGTTTTTGACTCTGCAAACTTCATTCAGTGCGGTGTTCAGATTCTTCCCGCATACGAAATGCTTGAAGAATATATTGAATATATGCACGTAAAAGACTGCCTTTTTGAAACAGGCAAAGTTGTTCCTGCCGGTAAAGGCGATGGCGAAATCGTTGAACTTTTAAAACGTTTCAATAAAAAAGACGGCAAGAGAATTCTGACATTAGAACCTCACCTTACAGTTTTTGAAGGCCTTGCTGCTCTTGAAGGCGAAGGCGGCACTGCAGACCAGCTTAAAGACGATTTCACTTATGCTTCACAGACTGAGTCTTTTGATGCAGCATCTTCTGCATTGCACGAAGTGCTTTCACAAATCTGACAGAGGTGAAAAATTATGTTGCTTAAATTAAAGGATAAAAAAGATTGCACATTTGATATGATTGCTCTGGGCGAAGTTATGTTACGCCTTGACCCGGGCGATATGAGAGTTAAAAATGCCCGTTCTTTCCGCGTTTGGGAAGGCGGCGGTGAATACAACGTAGCCCGCGGTCTTCGCAGATGTTTCTCAATGAAAACAGGTGTTGTAACTGCTTTTGCAGACAATGAAATCGGCAGACTTTGCGAAGATTTCATTCTTCAGGGCGGAGTTGACACTTCAATGATTAAATGGGTGCCCTATGACGGCATCGGAAGAAAAGTGAGAAATGGTCTTAACTTCACCGAAAGAGGTTTCGGCATCCGCGGTGCTGTGGGCGTTTCTGACAGAGGCAACACAGCCGCTTCACAGCTCAAAGTCGGCGATATTGACTGGGAATACATCTTCGGCACACTCGGTGTACGTTGGCTCCACACAGGCGGTATTTTTGCTGCACTTTCAGAAACAACTGCAGAAGTTGTTATTGAAGCTGTTAAAACTGCAAAGAAATACGGCACAATCGTGTCTTACGACTTAAACTACCGTCCGTCTTTGTGGAATGATATCGGCGGCAAAGAAAAAGCACAGGCAGTCAACAAAGAAATCGCAAAATATATCGACGTTATGATTGGCAACGAAGAAGATTTCACTGCTTGCCTCGGCTTTGAAATTGAAGGCAATGATGAAAACCTGAAAGAGCTTAACCTTGACGGCTACGTTAAAATGTTGGGTGAAGTGTGCAAAACTTACCCCAACTTCAAAGTTATTGCAACTACTTTGCGTACAGTTAAAACCGCATCAGTAAACGACTGGAGTGCAATTTGTTACGCTGACGGAAAAGTTTACAACGGACTTAATCTCCCTGGCCTTGAAATTTACGACAGAGTCGGTGGCGGAGATTCATTCGCATCAGGTCTTATTTACGGACTTATGACTTACGATGATGCACAGGCTGCAGTTAACTACGGTGTTGCACACGGTGCATACGCTATGACAACGCCCGGCGACACTTCAACTGCATCACTTAAAGAAGTTGAAAATATCATCGGCGGTAAAGGCGCGCGAGTAGCAAGATAAAAAACTATTGGAGGAAATCAAAATGAAAAATTATAAATTTGTAACACGTCTTATGGACAAACACGAATATCCCGAAGAAGCAAAAAAAGTGCTTTCAGATGCTTTTGATAAAATCATCGCAAACGAAAAAGCAAACAAAATCTACGAATCAATCAGAACAGATTATCTTAAGAAAGAGAAAAACTTTGACAAGTTTTCTGATAAAACAAAGGCTCTTTCTGAAGAAATCGGCGTTCATATTTACATAGTAAACCTTGTTATTCTTCTCGGTTGCACAGAAACACTTCTCAATAGATATAAGAAAGAAAACATTGACGAAGAAATTTTCTGGGATTCAATGATTGACCTTAAAGTTAAAATGATTGAATGTAAAGAAAACTACGATATGTACGGCACATTTGTTGAAGGCTGGTTTAACGGTTTCTTCAATATGTGGAGATTCAAGGTTGGCAGATTTGAATATGACCTTGCAAGATTCGGTTGCAGCAAATTTACAATCGCAGGCGAAACAATCAAAGATGAAGAATTCTGCCTCGGCATGCATATCCCTTCTCATTGCGGCAGCCTTTCAATGGATGTAAGACTTGATTCTTACAAGAAAGCATACAAATTCTTCCGCGATAAATTCGGTGACAAAAAATATATGTATGTTGTTTGCGGTTCATGGCTTCTTTATCCCGATAACGATAAAATCCTTCCTGCAAACTCAAACACAGTAGATTTCCTCTACGATTTTGAACCCCTTAATGTTACAACAAAATACGATTTCGGTGACCAGTGGAGAGTTTTCGGTGTTCAGTATGACGATAAACCCGTTTCTGAACTCCCCAGAAACACTTCAATGCAGAGAGCATTTGCTGAATGGCTTGAAAAAGGAAACAAAACAGGTTCAGCTTACAGCGTTCTTGTTTTCGACGGCGAAAAAATTCTCACAAGACAGAAGTAATTTCGCACTTCTTTATTGTACGATTTCACATATTGACAAAAACCTTGTTTCAAGGTACAATATATATGTAAATATTATTCATTCTGTGTGACTGACGGATTGGGTGGTTAACACCGTGAAGCATAGAATGATTTAAGCCGACCGTCTGGGCAATCCTCGTCACACGCAGGATTGCCCTTTATTGTTTTTTGCGGTGACTTGGACGTTTTAAAGAAAGGATGATGTCAGATGTACGAATGCTGGAAAGGATTTAAAGAAGGCAAATGGCAAAACGAAATCAATGTACGTGATTTCATTCAGGCTAACTATACACCTTATGAGGGAGATTCATCTTTCCTCGCAGGTCCTACAAAAAGAACAACAGAGCTGATGACAAAGCTTAACACTCTGCTTACTATCGAAAAACAGTACGGCGGTGTGCTTGATATTGACACAACTACTGTTTCTTCTCTTACGAGTTACAAACCCGGTTATCTTGATAAAGAAAAGGAAATTATTGTAGGCTTGCAGACTAACCGTCCTCTTAAAAGAGGCGTTAACCCCTTTGGCGGTATCAGAATGGCAAGACAGGCTTGTGAAGCTTACGGCTACAAGCTTTCAGATAAAATTGAAGACGAATTCCAGTTCAGAACAACTCATAATGACGGCGTTTTCAGAGCTTACAGCGATGAAATGCGTCTTGCACGTAAATCAAGCATTATCACAGGTCTTCCCGATGCTTACGGCAGAGGCAGAATCATCGGCGACTACAGACGTGTTGCTCTTTACGGTATTGATAAACTTATCGAAGAAAAGAAAAAAGACAAAGCAAATATTGCAGGAAATGAGTCAATGAACTATTCAACTGTAAGACAGCTTGAAGAACTCTTCCAGCAGATTACTTTCCTTGGTAAAATGAAGGAAATGGCTGCAATGTATGGTTTTGATATAAGTCAGCCTGCAACTAATGCGAAAGAAGCAGTTCAGTGGCTTTATTTCGGCTACCTTGCTGCTATCAAAGAGCAGAACGGTGCTGCAATGAGTCTTGGCAGAACTGCTACATTCATTGATATTTACATTGAACGTGACCTTAAAAACGGTGTTCTCACAGAAGAAGAAGCGCAGGAAATTATGGACGATTTCGTTATGAAGCTGCGTATGGCAAGACACCTGAGAACACCTGAATACAACGAACTCTTCGGCGGTGACCCTATGTGGATTACAGAAGCTGTAGGCGGTATGGGTGAAGACGGCAGAACTCTTGTTACTAAAAACAGTTACAGAGTTCTCAACACACTCTACAATCTCGGCTCTGCTCCCGAACCGAACCTTACAATTCTCTGGTCAGAAAATCTTCCCGAAAACTTCAAGAAATTCTGCTCAAAGGTTTCAATTGATACAGACTCAATTCAGTACGAAAACGACGATGTTATGCGTCCTCACTACGGTGACGACTACGCTATTGCCTGCTGCGTTTCTGCAATGAAAGTGGGCAAACAGATGCAGTTCTTCGGCGCACGTTGTAACCTTGCAAAACTCCTTCTTCTCACTCTCAACGGCGGATATGACACCACTTCAGGCATTCACATCGGCCCGCAGAAAGAAGTTATGGCAGATGAAATCCTTGATTTCGATAAGGTTAAGGAAAGATTTGATGAATACGTAGAGTGGCTTATGAAGCTTTACGTAAACACAATGAACGTTATTCACTATATGCACGATAAATACGCTTATGAAAAATCACAGATGGCTCTTCACGACACAAATGTGGAAAGATTTATGGCTTTCGGTGTTGCAGGTCTTTCAGTTATCACTGACTCATTAAGTGCAATCAGATATGCAAAAGTTAAACCCATCCGCGATGAAAACGGATTTATCGTTGATTTTGAAACAGAGGGCAAATTCCCCAAATACGGCAACGATGACGACCGCGTTGACCTTATAGCAAAAGACCTTACACATCAGGTTATTACCGAGCTTCGCAAAACTCCCACTTACAGAAATGCTATCCATACTCTTTCAGTGCTCACAATCACATCAAATGTGGCTTACGGCAAAAAGACAGGTGCAACACCTGACGGAAGAAAGAAAGGTGAACCTTTCGCACCCGGTGCTAACCCCATGCACAACCGCGAAGAAAACGGTGCACTTGCATCTCTCAACAGCGTTGCAAAAATTTCTTATGATGACTGCCGTGACGGTATTTCAAACACATTCTCAATTACTCCTGATGCATTGGGTAAAGATGACGAATCAAAAGTTAACAATCTTGTTCACGTGCTTGACGGTTATTTCCACCAGAAAGCACACCACATCAACGTAAACGTGCTTAACCGCGAAACTCTTATGGCAGCATATGAAAACCCTGAACTTTATCCTAACCTTACAGTGCGTGTTTCAGGCTATGCCGTAAACTTCGTAAAGCTCTCACGCGAACAGCAGAGAGAAGTTATTTCACGTACATTCCACGAGAGGCTCGCTTAAATGAACGGCTACATAAATTCCGTTCAATCTTTCGGTGCAGTTGACGGACCGGGAGTAAGATATGTGATTTTTATGCAGGGGTGCCCTTTACGATGCTCTTGCTGTCATAACCCCGACACGTGGGAATTTTCAAAAGAGCAGGAAGTAACACCCAAAGATTTGCTTTCAAAAATTCTCCGCTTTAAAAGTTACTTCGGTGCTGACGGCGGTGTTACCGTTTCAGGCGGAGAAGCACTGATGCAGAGCGAATTTGTAACTGAACTTTTCACACTCTGCAAAAAAGAAAACGTCCACACGTGCCTTGACACAAGCGGATGTATCCTTGACGAAAATGCAAAAAATCTGCTTTCGGTTACTGACCTTGTTCTTCTTGACATAAAGTACACTAACGAAGAAGATTACAGAAATTATGTAGGTTGTTCTTTTGAAGATGTGATAAAATTTTATGATTATCTTGAAGAAAAGAATATTCCTACATGGATTCGTCAGGTGATTATTCCTACGAAAACAGATTCAGAAGAAAATATTTTAAAACTTCTTGAAATCACAAAAAAACATCCCCTATGCACAAAAAAAATCGAACTTCTGCCTTTCAGAAAACTTTGTCAACCGAAATATGACAATTTAGGGCTTGAATTTCCTTTCGGAAATATCTCTGAGCCTGACCCTGAAAAGGTAAAAGAATTGCAAAAAATCTTAAACTAATGGCAAAAACGCAGAGTGAAAACTCTGCGTTTTTTCATCCGAAATCATGCCGTAGTCCACCGTTACTTCCGATCGACTCAAATATACAAACAATCTCCTCAATTTTCATAAAGCATTCCTCATCATTGAGTGAGTTATCTTCAATAACTTCTTTTATCTCTTTCAATGCTTTATAGCACTCGAGTTCTACTATTTCCTTTACAGTCTTTCCGAAAAAATCAGAATCTGAACTTCTTAAAAGAGACAATAAAATTTCCTCATATAACTGCATACATTACCTCCATAATTTATATATGGGGATTATATCCCCTTAATAAATCAGATTATAACCCCCATAATAATAAATGTCAATATGGAGGTTAAAAATATGATAATATTTAATAAATTATGGAAAACCATGGAAGAAAAAGGCATTTCAACATATCAGCTTCGTGAAAAATGCGGAATAGACAGCAAAACCATAAGACGTTTGCGAGCAAATGATAATATTGAAACAAAAACACTTAATAAATTATGTTCAGCATTAAACTGCAGATTAGAAGATATTGCAGAATATATTGACGAATAAAAACGCAGAGTGAAAACTCTGCGTTTTTTGCTTTATCATTCAGATTGCTGTAGTAAAAAAATAGTTTGTTGCTTTCAATCTGGCAATTTTATATCTGCCCATGATATATTAACTTCTTCGCCATACAAATCTTTACCTGTAGAAACAATTGCGCCGTCTTTTTTAAGACCAATTACATAACCGCTACTTGCTGAAATTGCCACTATATCCGTCCAGGTCGATACATCACAATCTATAGTTACATATTCAAAATCTTCTTCCACCAAAACAACAGTTCCGTCAGCTTTCAACCCTGCAATAAAGCCACTTCCGGCTGAAACAGAAACAATATTTTTCATATCTGATGTATCGTATTTATCTGCACTGAATCCTGTAACCAAAACTGTTCCGTCTGATTTCAAACCTACTGTTCTCATTCCTAAACCGTCCACAGCAATATCCACTATATCTGTCCAATCAGATACATCACATTGCCCTGAATCAAGTTCTGTCGGAATATTTGTAGTAGCCAGAGTTCCGTCAGATTTCAAACCAACAGTATAAGTAGTGTTTGTCAACACTTTTACGATATCTGTCCAACCCAACACATTGTCTTGTCCATAATTTTGTTCTGCATTATTAATCGCTGTAGAAACTACAGTTCCGTTTGATTTCAGTCCTACTGTATTATAAGGTCCTGATGAAACAGCTACAATATCAGTCCAATCAGCCACACCTTCCGGCAGATACGATACACCTGTCACATCTGCTATAGTACCATCGCCCTTTATAAAAACAGGCACACCGCTTCCTTCTGACACAGCAACCACATCAGTAAACGGAATCTCTCCTCCAAGTGTCCAGACAGCAGTGCCGTCTTCCTTAATTGCTGCTGCACCAGCCATTCCCGCTGAAATCGTTACGGTTTTTCCTGCAGATGGGTTCATATTATCGTTGCTTGTGTTGTTTTCTTTTTCAGACACTGATGTCTTTTCTTTTTCATCATTTGTGTTTCCCGCGTTATCTTTGCCGAGAATAAGGAATACACCTGCACCAATTGCAATAACAAGCAAAACTGCAACAATTATGTATATGATTTTATTTGAAGATTTTTTCTTTTTCGGTGTCTGCGGTGCAGTTGCCTGCGGTGCCGGACGTTGAATGTTATTCTGCGGTTGAGCCTGAATAAACTGTGTGCCGCAATATTTGCAGAACTTTGTGCCGTCAGGCAGTTGATTTTTACATTTGGGACAAGTAATCATTTTGTACACTTCCTTTGTTTTTGATATTTTCATTATATCATATAAAACCGAAAAAACATTCATATGTAATTTTTGATGTAAAATTTGTTAAATTCGATACCATCTCATAAATTATAATTTATATGTATATTTGATTTTACATTGTAGGGGTCGATGCCTACATCGACCCATCAGATTTTATGTAAATTTATTCGGGCGGATGTGGGCATCCGCCCCTACGATGCTGATTTTAATACCACGGTAAATTATAATTTATCTGCAGAGAAACTCTTTGATTTTTTCGGCGTCGCGATATCCTTTTTCGTAAAGGGCATGGAGTTTTTCTTTATCTTTTGTAAGAGTATCAACTCCGCAGGTATCATCAGGAGAAACTATGAGGACTCTCCCCTCTTTTTCAAGCTCAATTGCCTTATCCAGAAGGCGGTCATATTCTGCGTTACTCTCAAGCAAAACCTTTGCAGTTTCAGGATATTTTCTTCTGATTAATTTCACCAGAAATTCATTGCGTGAATTATCGCGTCTGAAATCCTTAGGTTTTGACAACGCAAAAACGATTTTATCAGCGCCCATTTCAAGTGCCTTTTCAAGCGGCACAGGCACGGCAACTCCCCCATCCATATATTCTGTGCCATTTATGCTCACAGGCTTGCACACAACGGGAATTGCACATGACGCGTTGATCACTCTGTAGTTATCCTGAGATAAATCCTCTTTTGTGAAATAATGTGCTTTCCCTGTTTTTGCTTCTGTGGCAACAATGAGAAACTGACCTTTATATTTTTCAATTTCAGGGTAGTCAAGAGGGTCTTCGCCATCGGAATTCGTAAGAGTTGAATAAATATAATCAAGGTCAAGATATGAGCCTTTTTTAATAAAATTGCCAAAACTCATATATTCTTTTCTCTGGGAATAATCGTGAAAAAAGCGATATGTTCTGTCACGTTGTCCTGCGAGGAAAGTGGAAATATTTGCAGCACCTGCAGAAACGCCAATGCACAAATCAAAATAAACGTTATCATCAAGGCATCTGTCAAAAACTCCTGCAGTGTAAATATTACGCAGTCCGCCGCCTGCATCAATTATTGCATTCACGATGCTCACCTCTCAAGTTTTATTTTTCAAAAAACAATTATTTCCTAAAAAACATCTATGCGGATATTTTATCACAGGGTATTTTCTTTTTCAACCCATTCATAAAAAAGTAACATTATTTTATAACATAATCTATCGACTTTTTGCCAATTTATAGTATAATATATATATACTGGATTCAGGAGATTTTTCTATGATAAAACTGCTTAAACAAATGAAAAAACGTGAGTGGCTGATGGCAATTATCTGTATGAGCCTTATTTTAGGTCAGATTTATTTCGACCTGAAACTGCCCGAATATATGAGCACTCTCACCACACTTCTCAACACTCCGTCGAGCACTGTAAAAGATATTCTTATGACAGGTGGAGAAATGCTGCTTTGCACTATTGCAAGTGCAGGAATTTCTGTTTTCTGCGGTTATCTAGCTGCGAGAGTAGGCTCAGGTTTCAGCTTTACAATAAGAGAAAAGCTTTTCAACAAAGTAACTGATTTCGGCAAAAAAGAAATTCAGCACTTTTCTGTGCCAAGCCTTATAAACCGCACAACAAACGACGTATCACAGATTCAGATGCTTGTTTCGGGCGGTCTGCAGATGGTAATAAAAGCACCCGTTATGGCAGTGTGGGCAATTATCAAAATCGTAGGCAAAAGCAAAGAATTATCGCTTATTACTGCAGGTTTTGTTGTTTTCGTGTTGGGAATTATGACAATTATAATAACTGTTGTTATCCCCCGCTTTAAAATTGTGCAGAAACAGATAGATAAAATCAACCTTATTGCACGCGAAAACCTTACAGGTATAAACGTTGTACACGCATTCAGAGCTGAAAAATATCAGAACGAAAAATTTGATGTTGCAGCATCTGCCCTTATGAAAACACAGCTTTTCAACCAGAGAACCTTTGCACTACTTATGCCCCTTATCGGCCTTGCAATGAACTCACTTGCACTTGTTATTTATTGGGTAGGCGCAATAATCATCAACGGTATTCCTGCTGCAGATGTGACTGCAAGGCTTGCAATGTTCAGCGAAGTTGTTGTTTTCAGCACATATGCCACATACGTAATTATGTCAATTATGATGCTTGTTATGATTGTTATGTTCCTGCCTGCTGCACAGGTGTCTTCGCAGAGAATAAACGAAGTGCTGTGTGAAGATACTGACCTGATTGAAGGCAGCGAAACAGAAAGCAACGAATCAGGCACTGTTGAATTCAGAAACGTATCTTTCAGATTCCCTGACAGCAAAGAAAACACTCTCGAAAACATTTCGTTCAAAGCAAACAAAGGTGAAACAATTGCTTTTATCGGTGCAACAGGCTCAGGTAAAACAACTCTTATAAACCTTGCAGCAAGATTTTATGATGCAACTGAAGGCGAAGTTTTCATCGACGGCAGAAATGTAAAAGATTATTCTTTTGATGCTCTTTACGACAGAATTGCTTTTGTTACACAAAAGGCTGTGCTTTTTGCAGGTGACATAAAGAAAAACGTTCTTTTCGGTGAAAGCCGCGAAGAAAAAACTGACGAAAACGCATACGACGCTTTGTCTCTTGCACAGGCAAAAGAATTTGTTGACAACTTATCAGGCGGTATAAATTCGCCTATTGCACAGGGCGGTACAAATATTTCCGGCGGACAGAAACAACGTGTTTCAATTGCACGTGCTCTGGCAAGAAAACCTGAAATTTTAATTTTTGACGATTCATTCTCTGCCCTTGACTATAAAACTGATAAGGCGCTGAGAAAAGGTCTTGAAGAAAACCTTTCAGGCGTTACAAGATTGATTGTGGCACAGCGAATCGGCACAATAAGAAACGCTGATAAAATTATTGTACTTGATGAAGGTAAAGCTGTAGGCATCGGCACACACAGTGAACTTATGGAAAACTGCGAAGTTTACCGCGAAATTGCAATGAGTCAGCTTTCTGAAAACGAACTTAAATGAAAGGAGAAAATCAGATGAACACACCGCAAAAAAGCAAACGTGGCATTTTTGGTGTCATAAAAAATTTGTTTGATTATTATCCTTCACTTAAAGCGCCCACTTATTTTTCCTTATTCCTTGCTGCACTTTCTGCAATTCTTGCTATTATCGGCCCCGGTTTTTTAAGTCAGATTACAGACCTTATTCAGAATTCACTTATGGGTGTAATTGACCTGAATGGCATCAAGAAAATCGGAATTACACTCCTTGTCATTTATGCATCGAGTGCCTTATTCAACTATGTTGAGCATTATATTATGTCAACAGTCACACTTCGCCTTTCCAAAAAATTGAGAAACGATTTGTCTGAAAAAATCAACCGTGTGCCTATGAGCCTTTTCAATGCTTCTTCTCACGGTGACATTTTAAGCCGTGTGACAAACGATGTAAGCACACTTCAGCAGACACTTTCAAACAGTATTCCGTCAATGATTTCTTCTGCGGCACAGTTTGCAGGCTGCCTTGTTATGATGTTCATTACTGAATGGAGAATGGCTTTAGGCGCAATCGGCTCAACAATAATCGGTTTTTCAATAATGGCCGCTGTTATGTCACGCTCGCAGAAATATTTCATTGCACGTCAGAAAAATTTAGGTACACTTAACGGTTTTATTGAAGAAATGTATACAGGCCATGACGTTGTGCGTCTTTCACGTGCAAACAAAAGTATTAAAGAAAACTTTTCAGAGCTTAACAAAACAGTTTATGATGCAGAATGGAAAAGTCAGTTTCTTTCAGGCATTATGCAGCCTTTAATGACAGTTATCGGCAATTTAGGCTATGTTGCTGTTTGTGTAATCGGCGCTGCGTTAGTCCTTGACGGTAAAATTTCTTTCGGCGTTATCATCGCATTTATTATGTATGTGCGTCTTTTCACTTCACCTTTGAGCACACTTGCACAGGGCATGACAAATATGCAGTCTGCCGCTGCTGCAGGCGACAGAGTTTTCGATTTCCTTGACGAAGAAGAATTGTCTGACGAATCACAGAAAAAAGAAATTTCTTCTGATATCAGAGGCGAAGTTGAATTTAAAAACTTACGTTTTGCTTACCCTGACAACCCTGATAAAATTATTATCAAAAACTTCTCTGCACACGTAAAACCCGGTCAGAAAGTTGCGATTGTAGGCCCTACAGGTGCAGGAAAAACTACTATGGTAAACCTGCTTATGCGATTCTTTGAAGTAAACGAGGGTGAAATTTTAATTGACGGCATCCCCACAAGCGAAATAAAACGCGACTGCATTCATTCCCTTTTCTCAATGGTGCTTCAGGACACATGGCTCTTTGAAGGCACTGTAAGGGAAAATCTTGTTTACAACAAAGAAGGCGTTACTGATGAAGACCTTATAACAGCCTGCAAAGCCTGCGGAATTTACCACTTTGTGAAATCGCTCCCACATGGATTTGACACTGTTATGAGCGAAAATATAACTATTTCTGCAGGTCAGAAACAGCTTTTCACCATAGCGCGTGCTATGATTCAGAACAGCCCCATGCTTATTCTTGACGAAGCAACATCTTCTGTTGACACGAGAACAGAACTTATCACCCAACGTGCAATGGATTCCCTTATGAAAAACCGCACAAGCTTCGTTATTGCCCACAGACTTTCCACAATCAAAAACGCCGACCTGATTTTGGTAATGAAAGACGGCGATATTATCGAGCAAGGTAATCACGAAGAATTGCTTGAGAAAAACGGCTTCTATGCCGAGCTTTACAACAGCCAGTTTGACGAAACTGCATAAAAGAATTAATGACCTGCCCGAATGATGAAAGGGCAGGTCGTTTTTTGTTGACTTTTGTTTCTTTATAGAATATAATGTAATAAAATTAAGAAAGACAGGTGAAAGAAAATGTCAAACGGATTTGTTTATTGCAATAAATGTGGCTCGCAAGTGCCATCGCAAGCAAGTTTCTGCACTAAATGCGGAAACCCTATGACTCCCAATTTCAACACACAGCAACAGCCTGCACAGAATTTTAACGCACCGCAGCAACAGCCTGCACCAAATTATTATACACAGCAGCCTGTGCAAAATCAGCAGTTTAACGCTCCTCCTGCTGTGCCCGGAATTGCAGAAAACGGCAAGAAAAAGAAATCAAAACGTGCTGTTTTAGGTTCTGTTTTCGGCGTTATCGGTGCTATTATTGTAGGTGTAATAGTACGTTTCGCTACAACTGAATTCACAAGCGACGTGCTCACAAAACTTGATATTGACAACTATGTTGAAACTGTTAATTCATACGAAGCAGGTGTTGCTGAAGATAACTCCTACACTTCAGATTATTTCGGCTTAAAAATTGAACTTGACGAAAATTGGGAAATTGCTTATGACCAAATGGGAGATATCACAGGTGAAGACCTTCAAGCATCAAAAGATGAAAAGAAAGCAAGCCTGTTGGAACAGGATATACCCTCCAGTCAAATCGATACTATTTTAGATAATTATTATTTTGCTCTTGAATACATATCAGTTTATCAGACAGGCACAGACTTTGCATCAGTTAACGTGGTTGTAGTGAGTGATGCAGGTGCTGATAACACAGGCATTGAAAATTATATGGAAGATAGTTCTTACAGTGATGCGTATGATTTTTCTATCGGTTCTTCTGAGGTTTCCACAAGTGTAACAGAGCTCGACGGCAAGAAAGTGGGATTAATTGAGAGTTCACAAAGTGATATTTCAATAGGCACAACTTATTTAAAACAGTATTTGATAATTGAGGGTGATATGGTGATGTTAATTACCATAGGTTATACCGAAGGTTGTTCAGACGTTGCTAACGATTTGATTGACAACATTACAATCGATTAATAAAAAAATCCCGATGTGTTTTTCACACATCGGGATTTTTTATGGCATATAGTCTTTGACATCTGCGTATTTTTTATCGTAAAGCAATTCATACAAGTGCAGAATTACCATCACAAGCGTAAACACAGTCAGCCCTGCTGTTTTCACAAACTGAAGAAACTTATTTGCAGGCTTTGGTTTTTCGAGTTTTTCAGGAGCAGAAACTACGCCTGTAACTTCATAGGAAATCCTTGCTCGTGTGGAAATATGGTCTGTATATGTTTCGCCTTCATTGTCAGTAAATTCAACATATTCGTAGCTTTCTGCCTTTAATTCAACTCCGCCGCCTGATTTATACATAACTCTGTCGAGAGTTTCTTTCAGGTCAGGATTCCAGTCTTTTTCGTTTTTATAATCGCATTTGCCATCGTTGTGAATTTCAGCCCATGAATCTGTAAGGCCTGCTTTTTTCACAAGAATCTCATAAGGCTCATCTTCTGCATTAAGGCAGAATGTTGTGTTGAAGTCACCTACCACAATAATTGCTCTGTCTTCTTTTCTTGAATTAATCATATCTGCAAGCTGATGGAAATTATCTCTTCTTGCTACAACTGATTTAGGGTCGTTTGAAGCATCAGTGTGCACAACATAAAGGTCAATATACACGCCTTTTTCAATTTCAACAACACTTGACAGAATGCCTTTCTGTGCAAGGCGGTCACTTGAGCCGCCGATATAACTGAAACTTTTTCTCCATTTATTTCTTACCACATTGTAAACAGGAACTTTTGAAAAAATGTTCAATCCGTCACCGAGAGGAATACCGCCTTTTGAAAAAGTCTGATATTCATAGCTTTTCATGGCTTTTGCAAGAGCAGGATGATGGTTGAAATCTTCTGCAACACCGATTATTTCACAGCCTGAATCACGGCAAAGAATTTCGCCGATTTTAGCCATTCGCGCGTTGCCTTTAATCTCTTTCTGTGTGCCCTGCCCATCACCGATAACAGGAATACCTGACACATTATATGTCATAATATTAAACGTTTTTTTCATCTTTTATCCCCCATTGAACATCCTTGGCTTTGTCAGTTAAAACTCAATCGACTTGATTCGTTTGTTGTTTTCAACGATTCTTACCACATCTTCAAATTCCATATCGTGGGGCATTCTTACTGTGGCTTTAAGCGTGATTGTGCCTTCTTCGCTATTTTTGATAATTTTGCAAGCCTGAATCACAAGGTTTTCTTTTTCAAGCTGTTTTTTGAAATCATCAATTACACCATCTTCATTCTGCAAGGAAACAGAAATTTCGCTTGTTGAATATGAGTCTACACTTTTGAGAACTCTGTGCAGAAAGAACTGGGCAATAATCATAATAACAGCCGACATTATACCTACAAAATACATACCGCTGCCCAGAGCAAGACCGATACCTGCAGTGGTCCAGATGCCCGCTGCAGTTGTAAGACCTTTGATAGATGTGCCTTTGAAGAAAATCACACCTGCACCAAGGAAACCTACGCCTGTAACAACGTTTGAAGCCACACGCGAAGCGTCAACCTTCATCATCTCAAGGGCCGGAATATCCTGAAAACCATATTTTGAAACAATCATGATAAGTGCTGCACCAAGAGTTACCATAACGTGAGTTCTCACGCCTGCGTCCTTGAAACGACGGCTTCTTTCAAAACCAACGCAAGCACCGCAAAGGCAGGCTATAACAAGGCGTAACATATATTCCCATTCCCATGACAAAATTTCATTCCAGATGTTTTCCATTTTAGTACCCCCTTTTGTTTCGCTGAACATACCTAATTATATGCAGAAAAATAATAATATATTATATCACATATTTTCAATCGATGTCAACCGACATAAATAAAGCAAATTATAATTTATCCGTATAGTTGTGGCTGTATCGTAGGGGACGGGTTGCCCGTCCCGTTATGAATCTGATGAATTTTTCGCGGGCGCCGAAACGACGCCCCTACGATGCTGATTTTAATACCGCGGTAAATTATAATTTATCGGGATGTTAATTCGGCTTCTCC
>SVOW01000014.1 GCA_015066175.1 Oscillospiraceae bacterium | reverse complement strand
TATCAGACGCAACATGTACAGAAGGCGGCTCAGGCGATGCAGTAGTTTACTGTACAGTATGTAAAGCAGAACTTTCACGTGAAACAACACAGGTACCTGCACTTGGCCACACAGAAGGCGAAGCAGTTGAAGAAAACAGAGTAGAAGCAGATTGCGTAAACGAAGGTTCATATGATACAGTAGTATACTGTACAGTATGTGATGCAGAACTCTCAAGAGAAACAACAACAATCGCAGCACTCGGCCACACAGAAGGCGAGGCAGTTGAAGAAAACAGAGTAGAAGCAGATTGCGTAAACGAAGGTTCATATGATACAGTAGTATACTGTACAGTATGTGATGCAGAACTCTCAAGAGAAACAACAACAATCGCAGCACTCGGTCACACAGAAGGCGAAGCAGTTGAAGAAAACAGAGTAGAAGCAGATTGCGTAAACGAAGGTTCATACGATACAGTAGTATACTGTACAGTATGTGATGCAGAACTCTCAAGAGTAACAACAACAATCGCAGCACTCGGCCACACAGAAGGCGAAGCAGTTGAAGAAAACAGAGTAGAAGCAACATGTACAGAAAAAGGTTCATACGATACAGTAGTATACTGTACAGTATGTGATGCAGAACTCTCAAGAGTAACAACAACAATCGATGCACTCGGTCACGATTATGCAGCAGTAGTAACAGATCCCACATGTACAGAAGCAGGCTTCACAACATACACATGTTCAGTATGTGGTGATAGTTATGTAGCAGACGAAGTAGCAGCTCTCGGCCATACAGAAGGCGAATGGGTTGAAGACACAACAGTACGTGGACAGTGGAATCTTCCCTGTTCTGTATGTGGAGAAATCCTCAAAACAGAAATCAGACTTGTACCTGCAGATGGAATCAAACTTGACCAGGACAATGTTGAAGTATTCTATGTAAGAAAAGCACCTGCTTTCACACTTACAGAAACAGTTTCACCTGAAGATCTTGAGAAACTCGAATATGATGTAATCTGGACATCATCAAACGAAAAAGTAGTAACAGTTGACGAAGACGGTAACGTTACAACACACAAACTCGGTTGTGCAACAATCACAGCAACACTTGTAGATGCTGAAGGTAACGTAATCGACACAGCAGAATGTAATGTTAAGGTTAAGTACACATGGTGGCAGTGGCTCATCTGGTTCTTCCTTATCGGTTGTGCATGGTATTTCGTATAATTCATAACTGAATTAACGTAAACTGAATAACTTTAAGCCCTCTGCAGAAATGCAGAGGGCTTTTGCTGTAAAGCTAAATATATAAACTATTTGCTTGTTATGATGCATATGAAGAATATGGCAATTTTTATTATCAGAAATAAAAAGGTTATAATTATAGCATATGCTTCTCTCATCAGGGAAAGGAATAAAACAAGGAAAATGTTGATAACGATTGAAATAAAAGAAATAACTTTATCTGTATTTTTTCTCTCAGATTTCATAAATAATAGTTTTAACATACCGATTACAATAAGAGAAATAAACATAATCCAGTGAATTATCAGATTTGATTGTGTAACTGTAGTGTATGAGAAAAGATTTACAGAGAAAACAAAACCGTTAATGCTACATGGATAAAGTGGTAAAATAATTAATAAAAATATAAGCAGATCAGTAACTCCGAAAAAGAAATTGCAGACATTTCTGATTTTTCTATTATTTTCCTTTTCGGCGAGGGATAGCAATTTTTCACCGGATAATAAATCGTCGATAGTTACCGAAAAATAATCCGATATTTCTTTTAACGATTCAATTCCCGGGTATCCTCGCCCCGACTCCCATTTTGAAACAGCTGTTCGCGAGACAAAAAGTGCTTCTGCTAACTCTTCTTGCGTAAGATTTTTACTTTTTCGCAAGTTTTTAAGTTTTTCTGAAAAATCCATATCATCCACTCCTTTTTTCAAAATATAACAAAACAGTACCTTTATAAAAATAAAAAAGACCAATGCTCAACAATATTCCGCCGATAATATCTGTAATCCAATGAACACCTGAAACAAGACGACCTATTACCATAAATAAACAAAAAATAATTGTAGAAATGTGTAAAATATTAAAAATCGTGTTGCTTATAATTTTGATTTTTGCTTGAAAAGCCAGAGTGGGCATGACGGACAATACAAGCAAAGTTGTTGAGGATGGATATGATTTCTCGAGAAAACCATTTATAAGAATGGGTCTGTAATTGATAGTTATTGTTTCAAAAATAAGATATACAAAAATTACAACGATATAATATGCGCCGAGTAAAATAATATCAGAATCAACTTTAAATAAGCTTTTTCTTTTGATTGCCTGAAACAAACCTACGATTGCAAAAAATATGCAAACCGAAACGGGCACAAGTCCCAGCCAATCAGTTATAGAATAAACAGTCATATTGAAGTTTGTCAGATTATGAAACCAGTTATTTAATGTGGCTAAACCAACATTTGTTGATAAAGGGCCAATCGGTTGCACGTCAACGGTTTTAATCAAAAAAGTCCAACCTGCAAAAAGTGAAATTAAAGTAGCTGAATATAATAGTGATCTGATTCCCTTATGTTTCATAGTATTTCCTTCCTTTCGCTTGCGATAAAAATTAGCTTTAATAAATCTTATCATGAAATACAATAAAGGTAAAGAAACCCAAAGTCACTATTGTGACACTTTTCGTGTCATCAGATTGATATTTGAAATTTATAATAAAATAACAAAGAGTCATGGAGATAAACCTTACAATTCTTCATGACTCTTTTATTTATTCAGTTCAATTATTTTGTTGAGTTTTTCAACGCAGTCAGCACACACCTTTTTGCCCTTGAGCTCATAAGTGTTTTCTGTTTTTCCGCAGATTATACAGCCGGGTACGTATGATTCGATGATAATTTTATCATTTTCGGAGTAAATTTTAAGCGGAGTTTCTTCTGAAACAATACCGATTCTGTCGCGTAAAGGTTTGGGAAGGACTATTCTTCCAACATCGTCGATATGCTTATTGTCATAATAATTTTCGCCTTTTTTCACGAAGATACCTCCTTACCAGATTATGACGCGATTGTAACATAATTTGACAAAAAAGTCAATAAGTTGATGTTTTTCGAGTTTTTTCGCCTTTTAAAAAATGTAATGTGTTTCAGAGTGAAATAATATATATTATGGGAGGTGGTACAGATGATGAATTATATCTGGAGTTTTATGCTTATTTTTTCTTTCATATCTGCTGTATTTTCAGGGAAAATGAATTTGCTTTCAGACGCTGTAATAAACTCAGGTCAGGATGCAATAAATCTTATTATAAATCTGTCGGGAATGATGTGTTTGTGGGGAGGTATAATGAAAATTGCCGAAAAGTCAGGCTTGACAATGAAAATCAGTAAATTACTTTCACCATTGTTTTCTTTGCTGTATAAAAATGTAAAAAAGGATTCAAAAACTGCTGAAGCGATGTCAATGAATGTAACTGCAAATCTTTTGGGGCTTGGCAATGCAGCAACACCACTCGGTCTTGAAGCAATGAAAAGGATGCAGGCAGAAAATAATGACAAGACCAGGGCTACAGATGATATGATAATTTTTGTTGTAATGAATTCCGCAGCGATGCGATTGATACCCACAACTGTGGCAACTTTGCGCACACAATTCGGAAGCGAAAATCCTATGGAAATAATGCCGGCTACCTGGTTGAGCACATTACTTTCACTCTGCGCAGGAATCATAACAGCAAAGTTTTTTATGAAATTCAAAAATAAAAAAACACATAGTTTTACATTTTTAAAAAGAGGAGAAGCAAAATGAATTTTGCAGGTGCGGCAGTATTGCCGTTAATAATTGTGTTGATAACGGGCTTTGCAGTATTTAAAAATGTAAAAGTTTTTGATTCGTTTCTTGAAGGCGCAAAAGAAGGTCTTATAACAGTAAAGAATATTTTGCCGTCTGTGGTAGGTCTTGTGGTAGCAGTAGGAATGCTCAAAGCATCGGGTGGTCTGGATACAATAGTGAAAATTCTCACACCTCTTTCAAAAATTACCGGCATACCTGAAGAAATAATGCCGCTGACAGTGCTTAATCCGATTTCCGGAGGCGGAGCACTATCTATGTACGAATTAATTCTGAAAGATTATGGCCCTGATTCATTTCAGGGGAGGGTGGCATCAGTTATGATGGGTGCTACGGAAACTACATTTTATGCAATAACAGTTTATTATGGCTCAGTAGGAATAAAAAAAACACGCCACACAGTGTTAGCTGCATTGGCAGCAGATTTTACAAGCTTTATTGCATCTGCTTGGGCAGTGAGATTATTTTTCGGGAGTTAAAAGCGATGAAAGGATTTACAATAGTTCTGAGAAAAAGAAGAAAAAGGCATAAGAAAACCAAACTGAAATTTATATATTTTGTACCTGTGATTATCGTTGTGCTTTTCACCTTGTTTCTGACATTGGTTAACAAAGAAAATAAGGCGGAAAACTACATTAAATTACCTGAAGAAATTATAAATTTCAGGTCAGCAGATGATTATGCGGAATATTATCTGCCGATTGTTGTGAATAATTTTTTCTCATATAAGAAAGGTCAGAAAACAGATAACGAAAATTTAATTAGAATTGCCGTATGGACAGTGCTATGCTCTGAAGATACGACAAAGTATGAGGCATTCGACGGTGAACTTGTGATACCATCAGATGTTGTTGCAGAAAAGGCGAAACAACTTTTTTCGAGTGATATAACCATAACGGATGAAACTATAAATGGAGAAAAATATTCAATTATTTTCGATAAAGACACAGAATCTTATTTTATTCCGACTATTGGTTTCACACCTGAATACACGCCGATTCTTGAAAGCTCAGAAGTAAAAAAAGACAAAACAATTCTTACAGTTGGTTGTTTGAAAAGTGAAAACTACAAACAAGACAGCCTCGGAAACACAGTTGCTCCCGAAGCCGAAAAGAGAATTATTATTACATTGGAAAAAGGAACAGAAGGGTATCACATTGAAGAAATTTCTGAAGAATAAGTTTTATAACTGAATCTTCCTGTAACACTGTTCCTGTCTGCATAGTTTACGATGAAAATATTATCGCCTACAAATCTTACGGCAATGCCTTTTTGTTTCTGAAGAGAAAGTTCATGAAGAATGAATGAAGATTTTTCTGCCATTACTTTGTTCAGAGGTAAAAGATATTTTAAACTTACCGGAATAAGTTCAGACTTCTCCGAAAGATAAAAATCAGTAAGCAGAAGTTGGTCAAATTTTTCAGCGTCATCATTTACATTTTGTTTGAAAAATTCGCCAAGCAAATTATAAATTTCTTTTGTTGAAACGGAAACGAAAGAAAGATTTTTTTCTTCAAAAAACAAAGTCAGTTTTCCAAACATTTCAAAAGGATTTTCAAAGTGTTTTTCAAGCTCATTCAAAGAGAAAATAAATCGCTGTGAGTTATACACTTTTTCAAAAACATCTTCAAATTTTTTGAGGTAAAGAATGTCATCATGCGACATATCTTTGTTTGAAAGAACTTCGTAAGGTGCAAATGGTGAAAAAACAAAATCAAAGTCTTTTGACAGATTTACCATATGAGTGCCATGAAGAATTTTTAAAAATCCCAGCTGGAGCTGATGGGATTTTAATGAATAAACATCGTTGAAAGATTTTCTGAAAGTATTTAAACTTTCAGATGGTAAGCCTGCAATCAAATCGGTGTGAACATTTATATTGCCGTAATCCAAAAGTTTTCTGATGTTTGAAAGAACTTTCTGTGTATCTGTTTTTCTGCAGTTGAGAGACAATGTTTTTTCGTTTGTTGACTGGATTCCGATTTCAAGCTGAATAAGTCCTGTGGGTGCTGTTGACAAAAGTTCAATTGATTCTTCATCCAACAAATCTGCTGCAATTTCAAAATGAAAATTCATATCTTTATCGCTGAAATTTTCAATAATAAATTTCCATATTTCACCTGCTCTTTTTTTATCTGCGTTAAAAGTCCTGTCAACAAATTTAACTTGTCTGACATTGTGTTCTGCAAAAAATTGCAGTTCTTTTTTTACTCTTTCAAGAGGCAGAAAACGCACACCTTTTTCGGCAGAAGATAAACAATATGCACAAGAAAACGGACAACCCCTTGAAGTTTCATAATAAACGATTCTGTTTTCAAAACGTGAAATATTTTCTTCGTCATAAGGGAAAGGTATTTCATCAAAAGAAGAAACTTTTTTATCGGCAATTTCTCCTGTTGTTATAAAGTGATAAAAGCTTTTTTCCCCTTCGCCTTTGATAATATAATCATAACTTCCTTTTTCAAAAAAGGGATGCTCGTCAACAAAAGATATTTCCGGACCGCCGAGAATAACTGTTTTTTCTGGGCTTATTTTTTTTATGATTTTACAGAGTTTTGCAATATATTCGCAATTCCATATGTAAACTGAAAAAGCAATCACATCATAATCCTGTGAATAAATTCCGTTTAAAATAAAATCAAGCGTGTCATTGACTGTGAATTCTTTTATTGTTATTTTTTTGTTCACATATCCGTTGATTGTTGCATATTTTTTAAGATAATATACTGCAAGGCAGGAATGAATAAATTTAGAGTTTAATGCACAAAGCAAAACTTTCGGATTAGTTTTCATCTGTTTTATACACCTTTGGTTTTTTAAGATATACTTTTCCTCTTGCGGCAGAAATATCGATTCTTATGTGGTTGCTTTTCTGTGTGTCAAAAACACAAATTTTTTTGTGACCTACGCAAGTGCCCTCAAAGAACTGTATTTTATAATTGCCGAAATCGTCTTTGGTGTAAAGCGAAAAGTTTTCAATTCGCTGACCTTTTTCGATTTCTTCTTCAAGCACAATGCAATTGAATTCCTCTTCTTCATCAAAATTCAGGTCAAAACTTGTCTGATAATCGTTGTTTTCATTATTCTCTGTGAATTCGGCATTTACTGCAAGATCATAACTGAATGTATTTCTGATTTTTTCACCCAGCTCATAAAGCCGTTTTTCATCACGCGGGTCAATAAGACCTTCCTTTGTAGGTGGAACATTGAGATGGAAACAACAGTTGCCTCCCACTGTATTAAGATATGTTTTCCATAATCTTTCAAGAGAATGGGGCTCTTCGTTTTCGTGATAAAACCAACCGGGACGGATTGACATATCAACTTCACTGGGGCAGAAAGAAAGTCCGTCTGAAAACATTATGTTTGTGAGTGTTCCAAGTTCGTGGTCTGTGTTGTAAATATATTTTGTTTTACCGGGAAGAAGCGAACCTTCAGTTTGTTTTTTTGCTCTGAAAACAAGTTCATGTGGAACAACTGCCCACTCGCTGTGACGCGCTTTGCCTGATTCGTTTCCGCACCATCTTACATCAGGGCCGTGATCATTGAATATTGTTGCATCAGGCTGATATTTTCTGATAAGTTCAATATATCCGTCAAAATCATATTCCTGCTTTTTACCATTGGGTCCTTCACCGCATGCACCATCAAACCAAACGTGGAAAACTTCGCCGTAGTTTGTAAGAAGTTCAGTAAGCTGATTTTTATAATAGATGTTATATTCATCTGTTCCGTACAAAGGAGAATTCCTGTCCCAGGGAGAAAGATAAAAACCGAATTTAAAATTATTTTTATGGCAGGCATCGGCGAGTTCTCTGACGATGTCGCCTTTTCCGTTTTTATACGGACTGTTTTTAATTGAATGTTCTGTATACTTACTGGGCCACAGGCAGAATCCGTCATGGTGTTTGGCGGTGATTACAAGACCTTTCATACCAGATTTTTTAAAAATTTCAACAATTTTTTCAGCATCAAACTTTTCAGGGTTGAAAATGGCAGGGTCTTCTGTGCCGTCACCCCATTCCTTGTCTGTAAAAGTGTTTACACCGAAGTGGATAAATCCGTAAAATTCAGTGTTAAACCATTCAAGTTGTCTTTCTGAGGGTACAACTTCAGATGCGTTTTTCAAAAAAGTTTTAAAATCCATTTTCACTACTCCTTTCAATAATACAATATTACAAAAATAACTTATTCCAGTCAAGACATCGTTAAAAAATAAACAAAAAAGCGTGATTAAAAATTCATTTTTTATGGTAATCGGGAGAAAATAGAAATAAGTATTGATTTTTGGTAAAAAATAGAATATCATATACTTAATGTAAAATGGGGAAGAAGGTTTTTGACAAAAATTTTTCTTCGGAATTGCATAATTTCAAGGAGGACTTTTACGATGAAAGTACAGTTTACAGAAACAATTTTAAGAGACGCCAACCAGTCTCTCATCGCAACAAGAATGCCTTTTTCAGAGTTTGAGCCGGTATTGGCAAAACTTGATAAAGCAGGCTATTATTCACTTGAATGCTGGGGTGGCGCAACATTCGACTCTTGCCTGAGATACCTTAACGAAGACCCGTGGGAAAGACTCAGAAAAATCAAAGCCGCTTGCCCTAACACAAAGCTTCAGATGCTTCTCAGAGGTCAGAATCTTCTTGGCTACAAACACTATCCCGACGACGTGGTAAGAATGTTTGTCAAGAAAAGTGTTGAAAATGGTATTGATATAATCAGAATTTTTGATGCTCTCAATGACATCAGAAATATTGAAGTTGCAGTTGATGAAACTCTCAAAAACGGAGCAATTGCATCAGGTACAATCTGCTATACACTCAGCCCGATTCACGACCTTGAGTCATATGTTAAACTTGCAAAAGAAATGGAAAAAATGGGCGTGCAGTCAATCTGTGTAAAAGATATGGCAGGTATCATGGGTCCCCAGGATGGTTATGACCTTGTTAAAGCTCTCAAAGAAAACGTAAAAGTTCCCGTTGTTGTTCATACACACAGTACAACAGGTTTAGGCCCGATTACACTTCAGAAAGTTGTTGAAGCAGGTGCTGACGTAATTGATACAGCTATTTCATGTTTCTCAGGCGGCACAGCACAGCCTGCAACAGAAACAATGGCATATGCACTTAAACAGCAGGGTTATGAAATTGACCTTGATATGGACATGCTTAAAGAAATCAATGATTTCTTCAAACCTTACAGAGCAAAATGCCTTGATGAAAAACTTCTTAATCCCGTTGTTCTTGCAACAAGCACAGATGCTCTTAACTATCAGATTCCCGGCGGTATGCTTTCAAACCTTGTTGCACAGCTTACAGCACAGAAAAAACTTGACAAGCTTGAAGAAGTTCTTGAGGAAACTCCCAGAGTACGTGAAGACCTTGGTTATCCTCCCCTCGTAACTCCTATGAGCCAGATGGTTGGTGTTCAGGCTACAGCAAACGTGCTTGCAGGCGAAAGATATAAGAACGTTTCAAAAGAAATCAAAAACTATGTTAAGGGTGAATACGGCAAGGCTCCCGGCAAAATTAACAAAGATGTGCAGAAACTTATCCTTGGTGATGAAGAACCTCTTAAAGTTCGTTTTGCAGACACACTTGAACCCGGCTTTGAGAAAGCTAAAGCTGAAATTGGTGATAAAGCACACAGTGACGAAGATGTTCTTTCATATATTGCTTTCCCCCAGCAGGCAGAAGCTTTCTTTGATAAGCGTGAAGAAATGAAAAAGAGAACCTTCTCATATTCAATCCAGCAGATTGATTAAGGAGGCATAAAATGAATTTCTTTCAGGAATTTATAACCGATATATGCTCGATCGGAAACGAATTTAAAGACAGAATAATGAATATTCCCAACAGAGGTGATATAGTGATGGCAAATCTCCCCACAGCTTTAACAGGCTTTTTAGTTGTTATAGCAATGCTTGCTCTTATTGCAGTTGTTATTTATGTTTTTTCAAAAGTGACTTATGCACTTACTAAAAAGAAAGAAACAGTCCGGGAAACAGGCGAAAATTCATCAGCAGGCATTAATGTTCCCTCAGGAACACCTCTTGCAGAAGGCAATTCTGCAGGCAAACTTGATCTTATGGATGTAGACGAACCTACAGCTGCAGTTATTATGGCTATTGTAAGTGACCAGAGCGGAATTCCGCTTAACAGACTTAACTTTAAATCAATAAAAAAAGTGGAGGATAAATAAAATGAAATATGTTGTGACTCTTAACGGAAAAAATTATGAAGTAGAAGTTGAAAAAACTGATGCTGTTATAACAAATATTACAGAAGCAACTGCTCCTGTTGCAGCTCCTGCTCCTGCAGCGGCTCCCGCTCCCGCAGCAGCTCCTGCAGCTCCTGCTGCAGCTTCAGCAGACGGTACAAAAGTTATTGCTCCTATGCCCGGCGCTATTCTTTCTGTTGCTAAAAATGTTGGAGACAGCGTAAATGCAGGCGATGTTATTGTTGTGCTTGAAGCTATGAAAATGGAAAATGACATCGTTGCTCCCTGCGCAGGTACAATCAAACAGATTACTGTACAGAAAGGAACAACTGTAGAAACTGATGCAGTTCTTGCAGTTATCGGATAAAAATGGAAATAATTCAGCAGTTATGGCATAGTTCAGGCTTTTATCTGTTGGGCTGGAAAGAACTTGTGATGATATTAGTTGCTTTTGTTCTTTTCTTCCTTGCAATATCTAAAAAGTTTGAGCCCTTACTCCTTGTGCCTATTGCGTTTGGTATACTTCTTGCAAACTTGCCCGGTGCAGACCTTATGGCTGACCCTGCAGGTCTTTTCGGTGGAGTCGCACAAGAGGGTGCACATTGGTACGACACAGGTGTTTTGAGGCTTATTTATGCGGGTGTTAAAAGTTCGATTTTCCCATGTCTTATTTTCTTGGGTATCGGCGCAATGACAGATTTCGGACCACTCCTTGCTAATCCTATAAGTCTTCTTTTAGGTGCGGCAGCACAGATGGGTATTTATGTTGCATTTGTTATTGCTCTTTTCCTTGGTTTTACACCTCAGGAAGCAGCATCAATAGGAATTATCGGTGGTGCAGACGGTCCCACAGCAATTTTGCTTACAGGTCAGCTTGCAGACCATCTGCTTGCTCCTATCGCGGTTGCGGCATATTCTTACATGGCCCTTATTCCCATCATTCAGCCTAAAATCATGAAGCTTCTTACAACTGATAAAGAAAGAAAAGTTGTGATGAAACAGTTAAGAACAGTTGGTAAAACAGAAAAAATTCTTTTTCCCATTATTGTTCTTGTTATTTGCGCACTTCTTATTCCCTCATGCGCATCACTTATTGGTATGCTTATGTTGGGTAATCTCTTTAAAGAGTGCGGCGTTACAGACCGTCTGAGCGATACTGCCCAGAATGCACTTACTAATATAGTAACCATTCTTCTTGGTCTTACAGTTGGTGCAACAGCAAACGGCGATGCTTTCTTAAGCCCTGATACAATTCTTATTATTGTTCTCGGACTTGTTGCATTCTCATTCTCAACAGCAGGTGGTGTGCTTCTCGGAAAGTTGCTTTATATTGTAACGGGCGGAAAAATAAATCCGCTTATTGGTGCGGCCGGTGTTTCAGCTGTGCCTATGGCAGCACGTGTTGCTCAGGTTGAGGGCAAAAAATATAACCCCACAAACTTCCTTCTCATGCATGCTATGGGACCGAATGTTGCAGGTGTTATCGGTTCTGCAGTTGCAGCAGGTTTCCTGCTTATGGTTTTTAAATAATAAAATTTTCAAAGCTCTGTCAAAGGTGATTGTTTGACAGAGCTTTTCTTTTTATCTTGACTTTATATCAAAAAAAGGGTATTATAATTGTGTATAAATTCACAGAAAGAAAGTTGACTATGAATATTCTTGTAACGCTGAATTCAGGATACATAGGACCTTTGAGTGTAATGCTCAAATCGATAATGATAAATAACCCTGAAGAAGAATTTGACCTTTTCGTTGCACATTCTTCTTTGACTGATGAAGATTTTGCAATTATTCAAAAAGTTATAGATAAGAACAGAACAACAGTGCATCCCATTGTTGTTCCGTCTTCGCTGATGGAAAATGCACCTGTGCTTAAAAGAATTTCAAAAGAAACTTATTACAGGCTTCTTGTGCTTGATATCATTCCGCAGAGTGTTGATAAAATACTTTACATGGACCCTGATATAGTTGTGAACAACAGTCTGAAAAAGCTTTATGAAATTCCTATGGGAGATGCAATTGTTGCAGGAGCAGGGCATACAGCACCTATTGTTGAAACATATAACAAGCTGCGTCTTGATATGCCGAAAAAATCAAGATATGTCAACGCCGGCGTGCTTATGCTGAATCTTGAGGAAATGAGAAAATTCTGTACCACACAGGATATTTTTGATTATATTGCGAAAAACATAAAGAAGCTCTATCTTTCCGACCAGGATGTTATCAACGGAATGTTCGGCGGGAGAACAGTTTACTTTGATACGTATGTTTTCAATCTTGATGAACGCGTTTTTAAACGCAACAGAAAAATCGATATTGACTGGGTGAGAAAAAACACTTCGGTCATACATTATAACGGTTCACAGAAACCGTGGAAGTCTGAATATAAAGGCAAGCTTGCAGAGTTTTATTTTTATTACAAAAAACTTGCTGATAAGGATTTGAAGGAATGAATTTTTTAAAAACAAAAAACGGAAAGAGAGTTCTCGTTCTTGCCGGATTGTTACTGTTGGGAATAGTTGTGCTCACTCTGTATCTTACCCTTGGGAAAAAACTTTATGTAATGTTTTCAAACAGCGTGGATTTTCGTTTGTGGCTTGAACAATTCGGAAGATGGGATGAAGTCGTATTTGTAGGAATACGAGCATTGCAGACAGTTGTGAAGTTTATCCCTGCTGAACCGCTTGAAATTGGTTCAGGTTATGTTTACGGTATATGGGGTGGCTTGTTTTATTGTATGCTGGGCACGGAAATCGGTTCGTTTATAATCTTGTTTATAACGAAGCTTTTCGGAATGAAGGTTATAAATCTTTTTGTTTCCCAGGAAAAAATTGACAGCATTAAATTTCTGCAGAATGAAAGTAAACTTAAAACAACATTGTTTTTTATTTATCTCATTCCGGGCACACCTAAAGATTTTATAACTTATTTCATCGGCAAAACAAAGGTCAAAATCTCACATTTCCTGATAATTACAGGTATTGCACGAATTCCGTCGATTATTACTTCCACATGGTGTGGTGCAGAATTAGGTGAAAAAAATTATCTTCGCGCAGCGATTATTTTTGGCGTAACGCTTGCCATCTCACTGATAGGCACATTTTTTTATAAAAAGTTTTTTGAAAAAAAGGATACTGATAAAAACGAACAAACCTCGCATAATTGATGCGGGGTTTGTTTTTTGCAGCTTAAAGGTCAGTTTTACAAACAACGATTTATTGATGGTTAGTTGTTGTCTTTTGTTTTAAAGTTATATAATTTTTATGAAAAGTGGTATAATATTTTCTTTTTCAGAAGCAATAAAAACTTATAATTGTATTGAAACTTTTTGCGTTTTGTAATATAATATACTATATATTTTAAAATGGGAGAGAATTACGTTGGCGATTTATCTTGACAACAGTGCAACGACGCCTTTGTGTGAAAGTGCAAAGAAAAAAATTGCATATATGCTTGATGAATGCTGGGCAAATCCGTCTTCCATACACCATCTCGGAGTCAGAGCGAAGGATGAACTTGACAACGCAAGAAAGATTATCGCAGAAAAGATTTCTGCCCGTGAAGATGAAGTTTATTTCACTTCAGGTGGTACAGAAAGCAACAACATCGCAATCTTCGGAGCAGTGCAGAAACTCAGAAAAAGAGGCAACAAGATAATCACTTCTTCAGTGGAGCATCCCAGCGTTGAAAACTGTATGAAAGCTCTTGAAACCCAGGGTTTCAATGTGGTGCGATTGCCTGTTGACAAAAGCGGTAAAATCAATATTCAGGACCTGATAAAAGAAGTTGATGAAAAAACCATACTTGTCAGTATAATGTTTGTCAACAATGAATCAGGTGCAATCAACCCCATTCAGCTTATCAGAAAAGCAGTTCTTATGAAAAATTCCCCGGCACTTATTCACTGCGATGCTGTGCAGGCTTTCGGAAAAATGCCTATAAAAGTGCAGAAACTTGGTGTAGACCTGATGAGCATAAGCTCTCATAAAATCCATGGTCCGAAAGGTGCAGGAGCTTTGTTTGTAAGAAAAGGCGTGAATATTGTGTCTCCCGTTTCAGGTGGCGGCCAGGAAAAAGGTCTGCGCTCCGGCACAGAAGCAATGCCTGCAATATGCGGTTTTGCTGCAGCGGCAGAAGAAATAACAGAGATTGAAAAAAATCTCGAAAACGTAAAATTTTTACGTGACAACTTTGTTGAAAAATTAAAATCAATTGATTCGGTTGTTATAAATTCAGCCCATGATGCATTGCCTTATATTGTGAATTTCTCTGTCGTGGGAATTCCGTCACAGCCGATGATAAATTTCTTGTCAGAAAGAGAAATCTATGTTTCAGGCGGGTCAGCCTGTGCAAAAGGTCACAGAAGCACTGCTCTTGTGAATGCAGGACTTACGCCTGAAAGAATTGACAGTGCAATCAGGGTGAGCTTATCAAAATATAACACGGTTGAAGAACTTGAACTGACGGCAGAAAATATTGCTCTTGCCGTAAAAATGCTCAGGAGAGTTTAAGATGAAAGAGATTATACTTATTAAAAATGGTGAACTTGCACTCAAAGGTCTTAACAGAAGAACGTTTGAAGATATGATGATAAAAAATATGCGTCGCAGATTTGAACATATCGGCAAATTTACTTTCAAAGCATCTCAGTCAACAATTATGGTTGAAAGTGAAGATGAAAATGCAGACTTTGACACAGCTTTTGAAGCAGCAAAAAAAGTTTTCGGTATCGCAGGGCTCTCACGTGCTGCTGCAACGGAAAAAGATATTGAAAAAATAAAAGAAGTTGCAAAAGAATATCTTGAAGATGAACTGATGTTTGCAAAAACTTTTAAAGTGAATGCAAAAAGAAGCGACAAGAAATTCCCTTTGAAATCACCTGAAATCTGTATGGAAGTGGGAGGTTTCCTTCTTGAGAATTTCCCTCATCTTACAGTTGATGTGCATAACCCTGACATTATTGTAACAGTTGAAGTAAGAGATACTCACGTTTACATTCACGGCAATCAGCACAAAGGTGCAGGCGGTATGCCTGTAGGCTCTGCAGGTAAAGCAGCGCTTCTTATTTCAGGCGGTATCGACAGCCCTGTTGCAGGATGGATGATGGCAAAAAGAGGCTTAAGACTTATGGGAATCCATTTTGCAGCACCGCCCTACACAAGTGAACTTGCAGAAAAAAAGGTTCATGAGCTTACAAGAAAAGTTGCCGCTTACAGCGGAAGAATAAAACTTTATATAGTTGAATTTACGAAAATTCAGGAAACAATAAAAGATGAATGTCCTGAAGAATTATTTACCATCATTATGAGAAGAATAATGATGAAAACAGCAGAAAAAATTGCCCGCAGAGAAGATTGCGAAGCACTTATTACAGGTGAAAGTTTAGGTCAGGTTGCAAGCCAGACAATGAAAGCTTTGGCATGTACAGACAGAGCAACTGATATGCCTGTTTTCCGCCCTTGCATCGGTATGGACAAAGGCGAAATTGTTAAAATTTCAAGAGAAATTGATTCTTTTGAAACATCAATTCTTCCTTATGAGGATTGTTGTACTGTTTTCACTCCGAAACACCCTAAAACAAGACCAAGTGTGGAAGAAGTTGAGAAAGCAGAAAGTGCAGTTGATTTTACTGAAATGATTGAAGAAGCAGTAAACAGTGCAAGATTTATTCTTATAGATTAAGAGAAGTGATATTTTGTGATTTGCGAAATTGTGTGTGTCGGCACAGAAATTTTACTTGGTGACATAGTAAACACAAATGCAGTTTATCTTTCAAGAAAACTTGCAGAAATGGGCATCAGTGTCCTTCGTCAGGATGTTGTAGGTGACAACAACGAAAGATTGACTGAAATGCTCAGGCAGGCTCTTGAAAGAAGTGATATTGTTATCACAACAGGTGGTCTCGGACCTACGGCTGACGATATAACAAGAGATAAGTGCTGTGAAGTAATGGATTCAGAATTAGTTCTTAATGAAAAAATCAGGAATCAGATTGAAAGTTACTTTGTAAGCAAAGGCTTGAAAATGTCAGAAAGCAATATCCGTCAGGCTTATGTGCCGAAAGATGGAATTGTTTTTGAAAACAATAATGGTACGGCACCGGGTTTTGCAATAGAAAAAAATTCAAAATGTATTATCGCTTTGCCCGGACCACCCAGAGAAATGAAACCTATGTTTGAAGAACAGGCAAGAAAAGTTCTCGAAAAATATTCTGATGCTGTTCTTGTTTCTCACAATATCAAAATGATGGGAATAGGCGAATCTGCTATGGCTGAAAAAGCATCTGATCTGCTTGAAAACGAAAATCCCACAGCGGCACCATATGCTAAAGATGGTGAATGCTTTCTGCGTATTACTGCAAGCGGAAAAAATAAAGCCGACGCAGAGAAAAAGGCAGAGCCGGTTGTGAAAGAAGTTACTGAAAGATTCAAAGAATATGTGTATGCAGTTGATGAGGATAACATCGAAACTGTACTTGTTAAGCTTCTCAAAAAACACAATCTTAAAATTGCCCTTGCAGAATCCTGCACAGGGGGATATGCTGCAAAAAGAATTACTGATATTTCAGGTTCATCTGCAGTTTTTGATTGCGGAATAGTTTCTTATTCAAACGAAATAAAGAATAAAATTTTAGGCGTAAATAAAGATGATTTAGAAAAATACGGAGCCGTGAGTGAGCCTGTTGCCAAACAGATGGCTGAAGGTGTGAAAAAATTAAGCGGTGCCGATTATGCTATAGGAATAACAGGTATTGCCGGACCGTTGAGTGACGGCACAAACAAACCTGTAGGATTAAGTTATATTGCTGTAAGTGATGGCGATACAACAGAATGTATCGAAGTTATGACAGGCAGAAAAGACAGAGATTACAACAGATATGTAAATGCTTCAAGAGCATTTGATTTGGCAAGAAGAAAAATTATTACAAGGTATGAAGAACAGGAGGAAAAACAATGAGCGAGAAAGAAAAAAATTTTGAAGAAAAAGAAGAAATAACAGCTGAAGAAACTGTCAACGACGAAGCAACTGATTCAGAGGAAAAAGAAGAATCGTTTGAAGATATTTTTTCAAGTTTAAGAGAAAAATACAATCTTGATCCTTTTGATGGTGACGGAAAACCGGTTGAACAGGAAGAAACAAAGGTGTTTTATAATCCCGAAGAAGATAAGGAAATGGATGAATTCTTCAAAGAAAGAGAAGAAGGTTATACTGCACTCTACGAAGAAGTTGATGCTAAAATAGCAGGCGTTGACGATGAAGTGCTTCAGAAAGAAGCAGAAGTTTTCAACCTTGAATTCAAAAAGGAAAACAAACCTATAATTGAAACACCTGTACAGCAGGAATTTGAAGATGTTTTTTCTCAGTCTGATGAGGCTTTGGTCGAAGATGAAGAAATCGAAGAAGAAACTCCTGAAAATATAGTGATTCCTGCTCAATTGCCGGCTGAAAATGATGCGGAAATTGCAGAAGAAATAGTTGCTGATGAAGAAGATGTTCCTGCAAAGAAGAAAAAAGGTTCAGCAGGAGAAGTTATAAGAAAAATTATTTTTGCAGTTTCTATTATTGCACTTATAGGCAGCGTTGCATGGCTTGTGAATGATTATTTTATTCAGCCTTATCTCATTAACAAAGAAAATAAAGAAATCGAAAATATATTGGTTCAGACAATGGATGCCGATCCTGAAGAAGTTATAGAAAAACTCAATAACCTTGATGAAGAAGAAAAAGCGGTTACTTTTGCAAGCCTCAGAGAAATTAACCCTGACTTCAAGGCATGGATTGTAGTCCCTGGTGCAGATATAAGCCTTGCTGTAGTACAGGGTGACAACAATGATAAATACCTTAACACCGGTTTCAGAGGTAAATGGTCTGCAGGTGGCACAGCATTTATTGATTATCAGAATAATGAACCTTTCTTTGATACAAACACCACAATTTACGGACATAATATGAGAGATGGTTCTATGTTCGGTAATGTGAAAAACTATAAAGATAAGGAAACTTTCAAAGATAATCCCTATATTTATATTTACACTGAAAACGAAACCTATATCTATAAGATTTATTCAGTTTTCCTTACAAATGCAAAGAAAACCAGCGATGATGGTTATGTTTTCGGTTACACATTCAAAAATCTTTCAACTGAAGAATGCTTCAATTCATATATGGAAGAACTCAGAGTTCGTTCATATTACGAGACAGGTGTAGATTATCAGGCAGGAGATAAACTGCTTACTCTTTCAACCTGCGACCGTACAGTCATCAGAGATGGCAGACTTGTTGTTGTGGCAAGACTTGTAAGAGAAAATGAGGATATCAGCATTGATGAAAGCCTTGTTAAAGATAATGAAAATCAGAAATTCCCTGCTGCATATTACGATAAAAATAAAATGAACAATCCGTATGCAACTGATGAAAAATGGGAAGCAAAATAAAAAAGAGAGGACTGATTCAAGGTGCAGATTAAACTTATTTCCTACAGCGAAAACAAGCTTGTTGCAATGAATGTGGCACATAGAATAATCAGTGACAGAATAAAATCGGCTACAGGGATTGACGAAAAATTTATTTATTGCTCTAACCCTCAGGATATGTTTTCTTGTCTCAAACTTGGCATTGAGCAAGCAGATGTAATTCTTATAGCTGTTGATCTTTCTAAATTTATTTCCACAAAAGCTGCATTGTTCAGAGCATTGGGCTTCAAGTGCAGACTTAATTCTGAAATTATTGACCACATTAACAGCGAAGCATGTATGGCAACTCTTAACGAAAAGCAGACAAAAGCGCATGCTGCAATTCCTGTTGGAGGAGAAGCTTTTGTTACGGTTGACGGCTTGTTTTCAGGCGTTGGTATAAAAGAAGGCAGACAGAAATTGATTTTTGTTCCGATTGATGACAAAAGAATCAATTCTATAATTCAGAACGGAATGATTTCTTTCCTTTTAGATGGTGCAGAAGAACTTTATTATGCACACGAAGAAACAATTCCTGCTGAAACAACAGAAGACGTTGTTGTTCAGGAAGAAAAAACGGAAGAAATTAATGAAGGCTCTGTAGCAGCAACTGCAGTTAAAGAAACAGTTGAACCAATTGCAGAAGAAGCTGTTGAAGAAATTTCAGCAGAAACAGAAGAAGAACCGGTTGAAACATCTGCAGAAGGAATTGATGAAGACGTTGCAGAAGAAACCACTGAAGAAATCGTTGAAGAAGTTACAGGCGAAACAGAAAATTACGATGAAATTGAAGAATCTGCAGTTTCAGAAGAAAAGGATTCTGCAGAAGAAATTGCTGAAGAAACCGAATCGGAAGTTGAAGAAACAGTAGCAGAAGATGTTGAAACAGCAGTTGAAGCAGAAAATGCAGAAGAACCTGTACAGGAAAAAATCGAGAGCGATATTCCTGCAGATATGGTAGGATATGTTGAACATATAGATTCTCAGCAATATGTTGAATCTGCAACAAATGATAATTATATAGATGTTTATTCATCGACATCTATTGAAGAGGCAGCAGAAGAAAAATCAGAAGATTCAGAAACTGCACAGGACGCCTATTTCACTCCGGCAGAAATTTTGCCTGAAGAAAACATAAATATCGGTGAGCCTGATTTTATAGGCAGGCTCAGAGATGTGGTTTCAAGAGGATTCAAAGTTTCTTTTGCAAGACAGATAGAAAACGTGATTTACACCAATTTCCTGAATGATGTTGCAAATGTTTTCGGAGTAGATTTTGTTGATTTTCCCCTTGATACAACCCTGACAGAAGATATAAGAAGAAAAGAAATCCTTGCATCAAATGCAAGAAGAACTCTCAGACAGACAAATTCTGTTTTTGCTGTTTCAATGAGCGAACTCTATTACGGAGAAGACAACACAGCATATATTTTCGTTACGTTGGCTGATATTCAGAAATCAAGCGTTTATAAGATTTTTGCAGCAGATGGAGAAACTGCAGAAGATCTCTACAGAATCGGATTTGAAAGTGTGCTTGAAAAAATGGAAGAGATGGTTAAAAATGCAAATCTTATTCCGTTACAGGCCGCAGAAAATAATGCACCTGTTCAAAATAAGAAGAGAATTTCTTCCTCAACACTTATTGGTATCTGGGTTCTTGTTATTATAGCAGTTGCAACACTTACTGCGCTTATACTTGATTCAGTTATGCCTGCTGACGGCTCAATTATTTCTTCAACTGAAGCTATAATTGCAGATATGATGAATAACATATTTCCGAGGTAAAAAATGAAATTTTTGGCATTTACAGATTTGCATTATACAGATGATGCTTCGCACAAAGTGCGTTTTCGTCATAAATCACTTGAAAAAGTGAAAAGGGCAATTAATGAACATTCAGACGGATGTGATTTTATAATTGACCTTGGTGATACCGCTGATGAAGTTGATGGTGCAAAAGCACAGATGTCTTTGTGGCAGGAAGTGTTTGATGCAATGAAAAAAAGCGGAAAAGATTATTACGCTTTAATCGGTAATCACGATACTTCTGTAAGCAAAGAAAAATGGATACAAATAAGTGGTATGCAAGGCAGGTATTATTCCTTTGACTGTGGAGATTATAAAATTCTTTGCCTTGACGGGAATAATAACGATGTAAGCACGCCTTACCCCGAAAGTGAGATTCTTTGGTCTGAATGTTATCTCGATACAGAGCAGATTGAGTGGATAAAAAAAGAAGTTAGTGAATCTGAAAAAGAGATAATAGTTTTCTGCCATCAGCTTTTTATAATGGATGATATCGAAAACGGTGACGACCATGTGCTGATAAACAGAAACGAGATTGTGGACCTTTTTGAAAAAAGCGGCAAAGTAAAAGCTGTTTTCTGTGGCCATTATCATTACGGGAATTTTTCGGAAAAGAACGGCATTTATTACATAACTTTTCGTGCCATCTGCACAGGCGATAATCAGAATCATGCTGTTGTAACAGTTGAAAAAGATTTTATCCGTGTTGAAGGATACGGCGGACAGCCAAGTATAGAAATCAAAACATAAAAGTTGCCCATATCTTATTGAAAGATATGGGCTGTTTTTTGCTTGTTTTTATTCCGGAATTTTTCTGATAACCTTTTTATATAAATAGATAAAACATGCTGCGCTTGCAATAACAGATGCGATTTCTGCAATGGGGAAAGCCCACCACACGTTATTGAGCACACCTGTCAGGGAAAGCAGATAAGCTGCAGGCACAAGCACAATAAGCTGACGGCAGACAGAAACTATCATGGAGAATGTGCCTCTGCCCAGAGCCTGGAAAACAGAGCCGATTACAATGCAGAAACCTGCAAAAACAAAACAGATGCTGATTGTTCTTAAAGCGGGTATACCGATTTCCACCATTTCGGGAGTAGCATTGAATATTGAAAGCAACTGTCTGGGGAAAATCTGCATTATAAGAAGACCTGCAACCATAAACATAAGTGCATATATGACACCCAGTTTTACGGCTTTCATCATTCTCTTACGCTTTTGTGCACCGTAGTTGTATGCGATGATGGGAATGATACCATTGTTCATACCGAAAACGGGCATGAAGATGAAGCTCTGAAGTTTGAAATAAACGCCGAAAACAGCAGCTGCTGTTTCTGTGAAAGAAATGAGGATTTTATTGAACATAAAGTTCATAACAGAGCCTATTGCCATCATAATAGTTGATGGGATGCCAACTGAAAAGATTTTTCCGATAATTTTACCGTCAGGTCTGAATTTTCTGATTGAAACGGTAATGTCTTTATTATATTTCGCATTCAGAATAAGAGCGAGGATAAATGCAAAAATCTGACCGATTACAGTTGCCCATGCAGCACCTGCAATTCCCATTTCAGGGAAGAAACCTAAACCGAAAATAAGAACGGGGTCAAGGATAATATTGATTATTGCTCCTGCACTTTGGGTGAACATTGTGTAAATTGTTCTGCCTGTAGATTGCATAAGTCTTTCGGTCATAATCTGACCGAAAACTCCGAAAGAGAAAATTGAACAGATGCGCATATAGGAGTAACCATATTCAATTATTTCAGCATTTCCTGTCTGCATATTATAGAAAAATCTAACTCCGAAAATACCGAATATGAGGAAAATAATGTATTCGAGAAAAACAAGGAAAAGTCCGTTTTCTGCCGTTTTATTTGCTCTGTCAAAGTTTTTCTCACCAAGGCTTTTTGAAAGCAATGCATTAACACCGACTGCTGTACCTGATGCAAAAGCTATCATAAGGTTTTGAGCGGGGAATGCAAGCGAAACTGCTGTGAGAGCATTTTCAGAAATGTACGAAACGAAAACACTGTCGACAACATTGTAAAGAGCCTGCACAATCATTGAAATAATCATCGGCAGAGACATTGAAATTAAAAGTTTGTTTACGGGCATAGTGCCCATTTTGTTTTCCTGAAGTTCATTTGTCTTTTCTATTTTTAAAACCCCTTTCACACAAAAATTTGCCGCAGAACTTTTTGTCTGCGGCAATTAATATTTTAAACTTAGAAATTACCTGAGTAGTTGGGAGCTTCTTTAGTAATAAGAACATCGTGAGGATGGCTTTCAACAAGACCTGCGTTTGTGATTCTTACAAACTGAGCATTCTGCTGAAGTTCTGTAATTGTTCTGCAACCACAGTAACCCATACCTGAACGAAGACCGCCCATCATCTGGTAGATTGTGTCTGCAAGAGGTCCTTTGTAAGGAACGCGTCCTTCAATTCCTTCGGGAACAAATTTCTTGTTGTCTTCCTGGAAGTATCTGTCTTTACTGCCGTTTGCCATAGAAGCAAGTGAACCCATACCGCGGTAAACTTTGAACTGTCTGCCCTGATAGATTTCTCTTTCACCGGGTGCTTCTTCGCAACCTGCAACGAGTGAACCAACCATAACTGTGTTAGCACCTGCTGCAAGAGCTTTAACGATTTCGCCTGAATATTTGATACCGCCATCAGCGATAACGGGAATGCCGTGTTTTGCAGCTTCGTTTGCACTGTCAAATACTGCAGTAACCTGAGGAACACCGATACCTGCAACAACACGTGTTGTGCAGATTGAGCCGGGGCCGATACCAACTTTTACGCAGTCAGCGCCTGCATCGATAAGTGCTTTTGTAGCTTCTGCAGTTGCAACGTTACCTGCAATAAGAGCGATGTCCGGATATGCAGCTTTAACTTTTGCAACAGCCTTGAGAATGTTTTCTGAATGGCCGTGAGCAGAGTCGAGGCAGAAAGCGTCAACCTGCGCTTCAGCAAGGCAAGCAGCTCTGTCAAGCACGTCTGCAGTTGCGCCGATAGCAGCAGCGCAGAGAAGTCTGCCCTGAGCATCTCTTGCTGTGTTGGGATACTGAACAGCTTTTTCAATATCTTTGATTGTGATAAGACCTTTGAGAAGGCCGTTTTTATCAACAAGAGGAAGCTTTTCAATCTTATGTTTCATAAGAATCTGCTGTGCTTCATCAAGAGTTGTGTTTTCGTGAGAAGTTACAAGGTTTTCTTTTGTCATAACTTCTTTGATTTTAACGTTATAGTTTGTCATGAAACGAAGGTCACGGTTCGTAAGGATACCTACAAGTTTGCCACTTTCGTCACATACGGGGATGCCTGAAATGCTGAATTTTCTCATAAGTGCATCAGCATCTGAAACAAGGTGGTCGGGAGAAAGGAAGAAGGGATTTGTGATAACTCCGTTTTCTGAACGTTTAACTCTGTCAACTTCTGAAGCTTGAACTTCCATAGGAAGATTCTTGTGAATAACACCGATGCCGCCTTCACGTGCGATTGCAATTGCCATTTTTGATTCTGTAACTGTGTCCATTGCAGCAGTCATCAACGGAATGTTGAGTGTTATGTTTTTAGCAAGAGTAGTTTTTGTGCTTACATCACTGGGAAGGATGTCTGATTTTCTCGGAATGAGAAGCACATCGTCAAATGTAAGACCTTCTTTTAAAAACTTTTCTGAATATTCCATATTCTCTGTTCCTCCTTGTATAATATGTAACTGCAAAGATATTGCAGCTTTTTCAGATTTATGGTGTTTGCTATTAAATGATATTATACCATTTATCGTATTGATTTTGCAATATCAGTTTTCAAAAAAAGTGACGATGTATTAACTTTTTTATCATAATAAGTTGTTAAAGTTGCTAAAATCGCAAAAAAAGCAAATCAACCGGTCATTATTCCAACAAAAACAGTAATGTCGTCACGTTTGTCGGGAGAACATTTGCTGCAGGCAACGGAAGCGATTCTTTTTGCAAGGATTTCAGGGTCAGATTGGTTGAAGATTTCTGTTTCTTCTGCAATCCAATCGGTAGAATCTGCTGTGACTCCGTCTGAAACCATTACAACAATATCGCCTTTTGATAACATGATTTTTTCTTTTGCAAAAGATACATCTGTAAGAATTCCGAGAGGGAGAGATGAACTTTCAATTACTGTACATTTACCGTTTTTTCTTACAAAAGAAACAGCAGCACCTGCTTTATAGAATTCAGCTCTTCCTGAAAATAAGTTAAATTTTGCAAAATCAACAGTGGAAAGAGTCTCGTTTGTGGATTTCACAGAAAGAACAGAGTTTATTATTTTCAGAGCATTGTCGGGGCTTATACCTCCTTGTATAAGCTCTGCAAAGTATTGTGTTGTTACAGAAGCATCTACAGCAGCTCTGCCACCTGTGCCCATTCCGTCGGAAAGAATAATTGTTTTGTTTGAATTTTCGTCTGTTATTTCTTTCAGACAATCACCGCACACAGGTGATTCATTGCTTGAAAGCTGGAATTTTGCTGTTTTCATTTTCATCCATGGTCTTTGTCTGAAAATTACAAGTGTTATACCATCGGAAAAAGTAACTTCAGGGTCATGGAATTTTCTCAGTGCAGTTTTTTCAATTTCAGATTTTAATTTTTTCTTGTCTACTGAGTTTTCTATGTTTTTGCAGAAAGCTTTTATTGTCATATTTCCCTCAGTGCCGATTATGCAGATGGCTTTTGTACATCTGATTGAAAAAGACCTGAAAATATCTTTTACTTTTGCCGAAAGCTCATTGTCAACCAATGAAGTTTTGCCGAATTCTTTTGAAAAATCATTCAGCACATTGCTGAAACTTTTCATCTGACGACTTAATAGTGTCCGCTTTTCTTCAAGACGTATTTCCTCAAGCAGTGCTTCATCACGTCTTTTTAAACCTTTGAAAAGGGAAGAGCGTAATTCTTTTTGTTTCAAACAACCTGACAGAAATTGTTTTGCAAATACAGTTGAATCAAGAGTTTTTCGGGCTTGTTGATTTTTTGCCATTTCTTCAAATCCGCGAAGGGTGTACTGGAAACTGTGTTTCCAGCATTTTTCGTTATTTTCGCAATCATCGCAAACATTCTGCCTTGTCCTGCAAAAAATATCGCGGTCGTGAATGTGATCAATTTTTTTCAGCTTTTCAGAAACATTGTTCATTCCGCTGCAGATTGAATCAACAGTTTTTGCAGTGAGAGAAAGTTTCTGCGAAACATCGTGTCGGTAAGTATTTTCAACTGTAACAACAGTGTTTGTTTTTAAAACAGCAGAAAGCTTTTTGTATGTTTTTTCAGGAATCAGCAGGAAAATTAAAACGCAGACTGATACGCTTATAATGTCGATAAGAATATTTTCACTGCCTGAAAATAAGACGCTTGCACAGTAAGAAAAAAGGAAAGAAACAGCACATCCTAATTTGCCGAAAGGTGAAAAGAAAGAAGAAACTATCCCTGAAAAAATTATTGGGAAAAAGTTATAATTTCCGCCGGAAAAAGTAGCAACAGCAGCACCGCAGATACAGCAAAAAAGTCCGCTTTGTGTTGAAGAAAGAATGTATGAAATAAAAAGCACTGAAAATATAGTTATAAATACGGCAGGAGAAAAAGAGAATATTTTTATATTACTCAGGCAAATAATGATTATTGCAAATGAAAGGAAAAAATCGATTGTTTCTCTTTCGGAAAAGTTTTTCGCATTATTTTTAACGAATCTTGAAATACATCTTCGGAAAAAGAAAGAAGTAAAAGCTGCTACAATTCCTTCTGCTGATAAGATCAAAAATTTTTCTATCCCTGACTGAGTCGGAATAACGACTGCTGCTGCAGATAATGTACAAATAAAAAGGCAGGAGAAAAAAGGTATAAAGCGTATATTTGCACTCCGCGAAGTTGCAGCAGAAAATCTGTTTTTTATAATGTAAAGCGAAATTGCACAAACGAGATAGCGGAACAGATAAATTCCTGTGTGAGAAAAAATTAAACCGATGCTTGTCCCTGCAAGTGAAAATAAAGAATAAATTCCCGGACAGGAAATTATTATCGCAAAGCCGAATGGGTGCATAACATCGTAAAAAGACCCGCGGCCGAGCAAAAATGATAAAAGAGTGATTACAACACCTTTCAGAACAGTTTCTTTTGAGATTTTTATTTTTTTCTTCGTCTTTTTTGGAAAAGTTGTGTTTATTTTCTTCAGACTTTCCATTTTTTCACATTCCTTTCGGGAAAATAATTTTACAAATTAAATTATATTGTGGCAAAGAGAAAAAATTTGTCGCTACCCGCTGTAGGTAGTTGACGAAAAAGTGATTTATCTGCACAATATATGAATTTCCTTTGTTTTTCTTGCAATGACGATTTATTTGTGATACAATAAACTGAATAACTTTATGTAAAGGTTTTTGTGTATGAGAAACAACGAAAAAGAAAAAATTCAGGAAAATAATGACCTTATTGTAGGCAGGAATGCAGTGCTTGAGGCAATTAATAATGAGAGAACTATTGATACGCTTTTTGTTGCAAAAGGCGAAAGAGGAGGCTCTCTTTCCACTATTCTGCGTGTCTGTAAAGATAAAGGTGTTGTAATTAAGGAAGTTGACGTCAAAAAGCTTGATTATATGTGCTTTAATGCAAATCATCAGGGCGTTGCAGCAAAATGCGCTGTGAAAGAATATTCAACAGTTGATGATATTTTCCGCCTTGCAGAGGAAAGAGGGGAAGCACCTTTTATTATAATCTGTGATGAGCTTGAAGATCCGCACAATTTAGGTGCGATAATCAGAACAGCAGAAGTTGCAGGTGCTCACGGAGTTATTATTCCTAAGAGAAGATCTGTTTCTTTATCTTTTGCAGTGGGTAAAACCTCAGCAGGTGCAATAGAATATGTGCCCGTAGCAAGAGTGGGCAATCTTGCAAATGAAATAGATTCTCTCAAAGAACGTGGTGTATGGATTTACGGAGCCGATATGAACGGTGAAAACTGGTGTTCAGTTGATTATAGTGGCCCTTGCGCTCTTGTTGTAGGCTCAGAAGGAAAAGGTATCGGCAGACTTATAAAAGAAAAATGTGATTTTTTAGTCACTCTTCCTATGAAAGGAAAAATTACTTCTCTCAATGCATCTGTTGCTGCAGGTGTTCTGATGATGGAAATTTCACGTCAGAGAAGTAACATAAAAGCAAAATAAGGAGGTAAAAGCATGTCAGACGAAATCGATTTGTTCGGTATGGAACTTGAAAAGTACAAAGAAAAATACGAAACAGTCATCGCTAAAGCAGAAGACAAGGATTTTGTGGACGAATTGTTTGAATCCTCCGACGGAACACCTGTGAAAAACTGGTCTATAGATGATATAAACAAGCTGATAACAGATGTTGATAATCTCCCTGATGTAGAGCAGGCGGGAGAAGATTTTGAATTTGACAGATACGGCGAATATTCCGAACCGAAACAGCCTGTGTTCAGTGAAACTCAGGTTCAGGAAAAGGAAGAACCTGCAACAGAAACTTATGACAAAAGTGCCGTGTATTTTTCAAAAGAGTATGAGCAGGATCTGGCATCAAGAACATCGGTTGTAGATGAAATTCCTACTGATTTTGAAGATATTTCATCTGTTTCTGAAAATTATACAGAACCTGAAGATGATTATAATGAGGAAGAAACACTAATCATAAATACAGAAAACTCAGAAGAAGTTGTTGAAGAAGATTTTTCATCAAAAGAACCTGCAGAAGAAAAAAATGATGACGTGGTGCTTGCAACTGATGTTTTTGCTGAAGAACCTGAAAAGCATGAAACTTTTGCTCCTCTGGAAATTATTGAAGATGAAATCGATTATGATAACTCTGCTGATTTCTTTGACGAAGTTCCTGACGGCGATTTTACTTATGTTGAAGGTAACATCAATCAGGCAAGAGCAGACGGAGAGTTCCGCGAAATAGACGAAAATTTTATTGATGATGAATTTGAAAATAACGAAGTGGTTTATGACGGAACTTTTGACAGAGGTGATTACCTGAAGATAAAAGATATTTTCAGGAATTCAAAAATTCTCAGTAAAAGAAGAGCCGAAAGAGCAGAAGTAAGAGAAAGCGCAATGGAAACCGTAAAAGAAAAATACGGTGAAGCGATTTTTGAAGCAAAGAAAAAAGAAGAAGATTTCAACGCGATTCTGCGCAGACAACGTGTGGTTGAAAAAGAAAAACAAGAGCAGATAATTCAGGAAAACCTTACACGTGAAAAACGTTTTGACCTTGAAAAACAGGAATATGTGGTAAGTGCAGAACCTGAAACAAGAGAAATCACCATTCAGGAAGATGAAGAACCTGACGATACAATTTTTGCAGACAGTCTTTCTGCTTTTGAAGAACTGGCAAAAGATTCGTCAACAATTGATGAAGAAGATACAAGGATTTTCGAAGAAGCAAAAGAACCTCAGCCTGTGAGAAATATTTATGTTTCTCCCGGTTACAGACGAAATGATGATCAGCTCAAGTTTGAGGGCTTCCCTGAAGATGAGGATTTTCTTCCTGAAGAAGTAAACGATGACGAGGTGAAAGAAAATCTCCGTCGTGCGAGAGAAGAAAAGAAGAATCTTTTCAGAATGACTAATCTCCCCAGCGATTACGATGATCTTGATCCGAATTATTTTTCTCCTGAAAAAGGAAAATATGATGAAGAAGAACATCTTGTTTTAAGTGACGAAAATGATCCGAATTCTTTCTTCACCATGTTTAAAAAATCTTTTGTTCAGGAAAAGAACAAGAAATTTACAGAATATGTAACATCAAATGAAAAACCGCAGATATTCAAAGAATTAAAAGACAGAAGAAGACGTTCAGTATTCGGTATGATTGCTATGTCTATGCTTTGCATAGTTTTCATTGCAGTGCAGTTGATTTTATCTGCAGTAAAGGCGATAACACCTGAAGTGAATACAATTGTGCTTGCAAGTCTTTCAATTGTTTGTGTGCTGGTGAGTTTTGTTTTCGGCTCATCTGTAACACAGCCCGGTCTTAAGGGACTTTTTAAAGGAAAGTTTACTGTTGATGCTGCCACAACGTCATTGCTTTTTGCTTTGCTGGCAACTTCAGTTTCAATGTTTTTCGCAATTGAAGATGACCCGGGCAGATATCCGATTTATACAGTAGCGGTTATGGTATGCTTTATTATTACATGTTATGGCAGAGCTTCTGAAACAAGCAGAGTAATAAATGCACTTAAAACTACTACAACAAAAAGGAAAGACGATCTTTTCACAATTCAGAGCATTGGTGACCCTGCAACAGCACAGAATATAGGCCGTGTTTTTGCAGGCTCAAACCCTGACCTGAAATATTCCTGTAAAACTCTTTTTCCCACAGGTTTTATTTTCAACTCATTCTCATCTAACCCTGCAGACAAATTTGCAAAATTATTTTTTCCTGTGTTTGCAGTGCTGTCTTTTATAGTTGCAGTTGCAACGGGTGTGGTTGTAAAAAGCGTTACATCTGCTTTTGTAACATTTATGGCATGTCTTCTTGTCAGCTTCCCCATAACGGTATTGCCGACTTTGAATGTGTCGCTTAAATCACTTAATAAAAAGCTTGAGAAGCGCAAAGCTTGCATAACAGGCTACAATGCAGCAGCAAATATAGATAAAACAAACGCAATTATTGTTGATGCAACAGATTTGTTTGATGTAAGCAGATGCAATTTCCATGGTATGAAAGATTACGGCACAGTAAGAGTGGATGATATTATTCTTTATGCCGCTGCTATGGTTACCAATTCAAGGGGACCTCTTGCTCACGTTTTTGACAAGGCAATTCTCGGCGACAAAAAAGAGCTTCTTCCCGAAGTTGAAGATTTGTATTATGAAGAAAGGCTTGGTCTTTCAGGTTGGATAAGAGGAGAGAAAGTTTTTATCGGCAACAGAAATCTCCTTATAAATCACAATATGGAAGCCCCTCCGAAAGGACCGGAAATGGCCTGCCTTAAAGAAGGTAAAAAAGTTTTATATATCGCAATTGACGGAAAAGTTGCAGCAATGCTTGTTGTTGAATATGCAAAAAGTGAAGAAACACGTAAACATATTGAAAAACTTCACAAGAATGGTATAACAATTGTTGTGGCAACAAACGACTGTAATATTGATGAAGAATTTTTATCACTTGAATATAATCTTCCGCGCGAAAGTTTTAAAGTAATAGGTGATTTCGAAGGCGGATTACTTGATGATTATATTCATCGTTTGCGTGAAACTGCTCCTGCAAAGCTGATTCATAACGGCACACCTCCCTCTCTTTTTGAAACACTTGCTTCTGCAATTTCATTGTCCGGCAGCATAAAACTTACGCTTATAATGCAGACGGTTGTTATGCTTCTTGGCTTGATATTTGTGGCGATATTTGCTCTTTCGGGCAGACTTTCGGTTGTTTCGACACTTATTGTGGTTCTGATTCAGGTAGTAAGCAGCTTGCTGATTACGCTTGTATCAACCATAAGGGCAAAAATATAATAATAAAATGATAAAAGCCTCTTTTATGCACATAATATTTGTGAAAATTATGTTGCGTGAAAGAGGTTTTTTATGGACATTTTCTTATCTTTTTTTAAAACGTTTATAGCAGGAGGAATTATCTGCGTAATAGGCCAGGTTCTTATTGATTTTACAAAACTTACGCCTGCAAGAATTCTCGTGATGTTTGTTGTGGTGGGTGTGATACTTTCTGCAATAGGAATATATGGTCCGTTTGCAGAATGGGCAGGTTGCGGTGCTACAGTTCCTCTTACGGGCTTCGGCAATGTTCTTGCAGAGGGCACGAAAGAAAAAATCAATGAAATCGGATGGCTTGGTATTTTGACCGGCCCGTTGTCTGCAGGTTCAGCAGGCATTACAGCGGCAATAATCAGCGGTTTGGTAGTTTCACTTGTGGCAAAACCAAAAAGTAAATGAATAGTTAACAAAAAATAAACAATTTTTTAATTTTGTGATTGACTTTTTGTAGAAGCTTGTTGTATAATATAGAAAAGTATATTTCTCATGGAAGGAGGAAACATACAATGCAGGCAGCAATCGACGTAATCAAAAAGATTTTTGATTTTCTTGGTGGTTTAGATTATGCTAAGGCTTTTCAGACAATCGAAGACGTTCTCGTTAAATTGGTTGAATGGATCGGCAAAATGGCAGCATAATTAAAGCTGATTAATTAAAACGAAACCCACTCTTTACGAGTGGGTTTGTGTTTTTATTGACCTTTTATTTTTTTCAGAGCACCTTTTTCAAGGCGTGAAACCTGTGCTTGCGAAATGCCAACCTCCTGTGCGACTTCCATTTGTGTTTTGCCCTGCATAAAACGCATGGAAAGAATTCTTTTTTCCCGAGGAGAAAGTTTTTTTATTTCTTCTTTTAATTCTATTTCATCGATCCAGTTTCTGTCGTCATCTTTATCGCCTATCTGGTCCATTACATATATTGTATCGCCGCCATCGTTGTAAATCGGCTCAAATAAACTTACAGGCTCAACTATTGATTCAAGAGCCAACACAACTTCTTCTTTTTTTATGCCCAGTTCTTCGGCTATTTCTTCCACAGTAGGCTCCTGATTGTTTTTCAGAATCAGTTTTTCTTTCACCTGCATTGCGTGGTATGCCGTGTCTCTCATTGAGCGTGAAACACGCAACGCGTTGTTGTCACGAAGATAGCGTCTGATTTCGCCGATGATCATAGGCACAGAATAGGTTGAAAATCGTACGCCCATATCAACGTTGAAATTATCTATTGCTTTTATAAGTCCTATGCAACCAACCTGAAACAGGTCATCAGGGTTTTCGCCTCTGTTTGTAAAACGTTGTATTACGGATAAAACGAGACGTAAATTTCCGTTGATTAATTCATCGCGGGCTTTTTTGTCGCCCTGTTTTATCCGCATAAGCAGTTCCATTTTTTCTTTTTCTTTAAGCACCTTTATATTCGCGGTGTTTACACCGCAGATTTCAACTTTACTGAATTGCAAAAAAATCCCTCCGCAATATCCGTGTTACTACTTTAAGTATTGCCTGATATTGCGGAGTTTATAATTTTTATATTATTTTTTTACCTTTTACAAAGACGTTTCTGATATTGAAATCTTTATCAATTATGAGAAGATCTGCAAATTTACCTTCTTTTATTGAACCCGTTGTTATGTCGGCTCCGATTGCTCTGGCAGGATTAATTGTGCAGGATTTTACTGCATGTGTAAAATTAATGCCGAATGAGAGAAGGTTTATGAATTCATCAAAAAGATTTGAAGTGCTGGCAGCAATTGTGCCGTCTGCAAGAAGTGCTTTTCCGTCGCGTACATAAACTGTCTGTCCGCCAAGCATATATTCGCCATCTTCGCAATCGGCAGCTTTCATAGAGTCGCTGATAACAATTGTTCTGTCTTCACCAAGAATTTTGAAAGCCATTCTCAGGGTAATGGGGTTTACGTGGAATCCGTCGCAGATGATTTCTGCTCTGACATTATCTGAATCAAAAACTGCGCCTGCAACGCCCGGCACACGTGCGGAGATACCCGTCATTGCGTTGAAAAGATGAGTAGCATGAGTAATGCCGTTTTCAAAACCTTTTTTTGCAGTTTCACCATCGGCTGATGTATGAGCAGCAGAAACTGTGCAGATTTTTGAAACTTCTTTTGAAAAAGCATTGTTTTCGTCTTCTTCGGGAGCAATGTCAACAAGTGAGACATTGCAGATTGAATTTAATTTTTTGAATTCTTCAATGTCAGGCTTTCTCACGTGCTCTGCTTTCTGCGCACCTTTTTTAGCAAGAGAAATGTAAGGACCTTCCATATTTATTCCGTGGATGTACGCACCTTTTTCTTTGCCTTTTTCACCTGCAACAACGGAGAAAATCTTTTCAAGTTCTTCTGCAGACAAAGTCATTGTTGTGGGGCAGAAGGATGTAACACCGTGGCGTGTCAAGTTTTCAGACATTTTCTGAATTGACTGACTTTCAGCATCGCATACATCAGCACCGCCTGTGCCATGAATGTGAATGTCAATAAATCCGGGGAGAATTTTGCATCCTGTGCAGTCAATGCTTTCTCCGTCTGATTTTTCTGTGTTTATACCTGCAATTTTTTCATTTTCAATTGCAAGGTTACCATGTACAAATTCAAAGTTTTCATTTAAGATTTCAGCATTTTTCAAAATCATTTTAATCACCCGCACATATTGTATCATATTTATTTTTAAATTTAAACATTTTCTATTGATTTTTCTTTGTAACTGTGAGAAAATTAAAAAAACACAATTGCGAGGTGCAGTATGGAAAAGTTATATCCTCTTAAAACTAAAGCTAACCGTTGCTGGAGATGTTATCTGGGTGGCAAATTAATTGATGTTATGAGAGACGAAGAAAACCCTGTTGACGGATATTTCCCCGAAGACTGGCTTGCAAGTACAGTTGTTGCAGTTAACCCTGACAGAGAGGGTAAACCTGAATTTGAAGGCTTAAGTGTGGCAATACTTGAGAATGGTGAAGAAAGATATCTCAGAGATTTGATTGAAGAAAATCCGGAGGCTTTTCTCGGTAAAGAACATATAGAAAATTTCGGCACAAACCTTGGTGTTCTTGCAAAGTTTCTTGACTCTGCAGAAAAACTTCCCGTGCAGTGCCATCCTGATAAAAAAGCCGCTAAAGATTTCTTTAAATCTGATTACGGCAAAACAGAAGCATGGTTTATTCTTGACGGAAGAACTATTGATGGTGAAGAGCCGTATATTCTTATGGGATTCAAAGAGGGCGTTACAAAAGAAAAATGGCGTGACCTTTTTGAAAAGCAGGATATAAAAGGCATGGATGAATGCATGCACAAAATCCGCGTTAAACCAGGTGATGTTTTCATCATTGAGGGCGGATGTCCGCATGCGATCGGCTCAGGTTGTCTGTTGCTTGAAATTCAGGAGCCTACAGATTATACAATCAGTATGGAAAAATTCAATTCACAGGGTGAGCCTAACCCGGAAAACCTTATTCATATGGGAATCGGCTATGACAAGATGTTTGAATGTTTCCATTATGATAATTTTACGCCCGAACAGGTGCTTGAAAATTATAAACTTGCTCCTGCAGTTGATGAAGAAAACGAAAATTATAAAATCACAACTCATATTTCTTATGAGAGAACTCCTATTTTCTCACTTAAACGCCTTGATGTTTTCTCATCTTATACAAGAGAAAAAGCAGAAAGACCGTCTTCGCTTTCAGTTGTTGACGGCAATGGTAAAATCAAGTGGGAAAACGGTGAAATTGAGGTCGTAAAAGGCGATTGCATTTTTATCCCGAAAGAAACTGTAAGCTTTACTGTTGAAGGCAAGGTTTCTCTTATAGAGTGTCTTCCGCCAAAAATTTAAGAGGTGAATAAAATGAAAATTATTGCAAAAAAAGAAGTTATAAACAAAGCGGGTACACCTACAGATAACTGCCATGCATCAACAGTTCTTCCCCTTGATAATGGTGAAATTCTTGCTTCATGGTTCGGTGGCACAAAAGAAGGTAAGGATGACGTTAAAATTTATGTTTCAAAAAGAAAAGACGGCGTCTGGTCAGAGCCTGTGAAAATCAGTGTTGACGAAGACACACCTCATTGGAATCCTGTTTTGTTTAAACTGAACGACGGTAGAATTGCTCTTTATTTCAAATACGGCAAGTCAATTACTATTGTGTGGAGAACTTTTGTTGTGTATTCTTCAGATAACGGTGAAACCTGGACAACACCTGTTGAATTGGTTGAAGGAGACGTGTCAGGCGGCAGAGGCCCTGTTAAAAATAAACCTATTTACCTTGCAGACGGCACACTTATTGCGCCTGCATCACATGAGCCTACAAGAGAAACCTGGGCAACTTTCTGCGATTTGTCAAAGGATAACGGCAAAACGTGGGAAATGTCAGAGTATGTTCCTACAGGAGAAGGTGACGAATTTGTTCCGATGATTCAGCCCACACTCTGGCAGGATGATAAAGGCGATGTGCATATGCTTATCCGTTCATCAAAAGAAAGAGTTTACAAAAGTGATTCTACAGATGGCGGCAAAACATGGTGCAAAGCTTATGATACAGGTCTTCTTAATCCCAACAGCGGAATTGACCTTGTACGCGATGGTGAGGGTGTTTATCTTGTGTATAATCCCACAGATAAAAACTGGGGTGACAGAACACCACTTCTTCTTGCTGTGTCAAAAGATAACGGCGATACATGGGAAGATATCCTTACATTTGAAGAAGCAGAAGTAGGCAGAGAAGAAGACGTTGAATATTCATATCCTGCAATTACTGCTCATGGCGGAAAACTCCACGTAACATATACTTATAACAGAGTAAGCATTGTTTACTGGGAAATAAGCATTATTGAATAAAAGTCATTAAAAATCTCCCTTTCAGTTAAATCTGAAAGGGAGATTTTTTGATTATGTTTGTTTTTACCAGACAAAGTTTGTGAAAGTTTCTGTACTTGTGATGCTGTCAGCCTGAACAACACCTATAACAGCAAGGTCTGCTTTTGCATCAGCCGCAGCTGAAAATTCTGCAAAAGTTACGCGTCCCGTTGTTGAATCAACCTGAAGATAAATATATCCGTCGTGATATGTCATATCAACAGAATTGATGCCGAAAGGAATTATGTTTGCTGCTTCAGCTGCATCGATAACAGAAACTGCTCTGCCGTAGCTGCTTGCAGTACCTTTGCCGGGATTCTTTTCAGTGCCAAGTTCAATAAGAATATCGTAAGTTGTGCCTGTTACTCTGATTTTTGCACTTGCAACGTCTTCTGGTCTGAGTTTGGTTGACCATGAATAGCCTGCTGCAGGGAAATCGTTTGTGTTGTCAGAGCCTTTAGACATTGTTGTGGTTTCGTCTTTCTGGAAAAGCTTTGTCAGCACATCAGGTATACCTGAAACATCACCGTAGATATTCATTACTGCATGTTTTGTGTAACCTGCTTTTGAAGATTTGACTTTGTCAAGTGCCTTATTGCTATAGTCAAGAATCTGTGCTGTAGTCCATGAAGAAGGACCGTCGTCTTTCGGCTGTGTTGTAACAGGTTTCTGTGTTATCGTTTCTGTTACAGCTTCGCCGCTTTCGTTTGTTACAGTTTCACCCTCGGCGTTTGTAACTTCAACAACTGAAGTTTCTTCAGGAATCTGTTCTGTTACTTCATCCTGTACAGGTTCATCCCAGTTGTCAAATGCGTCTCGGGGAATAGTTTCCACCACAGAACCTGTTGTTGTAACAGTGTTTTCTTCCTTTTTGTTACATGCTGCAAATGCAAAAAGCACTGCAAAAGCTGTGAGTAATGCCAGAAATTTTTTCATTGTTTTTCACTCCTTATTTTATTGTAACTAAAGCTGTTGCTTCTCTGAGATTAATTGTCTGACCTGTTGCAACGATTGTGTCAACAGTGATTGTGTCTGATTTTGCTCTGCCTACAGATAAAATTCCCTGAGGCGCACTTGCTGTTTTAATGAAATCAGGGCTCAAGAAAATCATACCACTTGTATCTTTGACATCTTCTTTTACTTTAAGCTGGAAAGTAACAATTGTTTCTGAAGAAGACAGAGTGGTAAGCTGTGTGCCCTGAGAGGGCATTGCAACCCATGTAGCGAAAGCAATTTTGTATTTTTCCATTGTTTTGCTGTCAGTCCAGTGAGTTGGGTTTGAGTTTTTGCTGTACATAGTTTCGGGTGATTTCCAGTTTCCGTTTGTGCTGTAACCGTTTGCAGTGAGCGAGCCTGTGAAATTGAGGAAAGATGAAACGTTGCTTTCATCAGCTCCCACTATTTCAAAAACTCTTGAGTCATAAATAACAGGAAGTGAAACAGAAACAATGTTATAGTTTGTTTTAAGTTTTACGCTTACTGTAATAATATCGCCTGCTGTTGCTGTTTCTTTATCTGTTGTGATTTTGAAATCAGCAATATAGATTTTTTCTTCGGGTTTATCAGTTGGAGTTTGTGTGTTTGGTGAAGTGGTGCTCGGTGTGTTTGCTCCCTGATTTGAGTTGTTTTTTGTTGTTTCGTTTCTGTCTGCTGTAACATATTGGGTGTAAGTAGGTGCTTCAGCAGATGTTGTTTCATTGTCTGCTTTTTTGCCGAGGCTGACTGTGAGAGTGATTGTTGTGCCGGGCTTTACAATAGTACCTTTTGCAAAATTCTGCGAAATTACAACGCCTGCAGCAACAGTTTCACTGTATTCTTCTTTGATAAGCACTTTAAGTCCGAGACGTTCAAGAGCAGATGTAGCCTGCGATTTTGTGGAAAGTTCAACAGAGGGGACAATGATTTCAGCGTCACTTGCTTTGCCTTTGCTTATAGTAACCTCTATAACAGAAAATTCATTGGCAGAGGTGCTTTTTAATGGACTTTGAGAAATGATTGCACCTTTTTTGATTTCGTCGTTGTATTCTGCTTTTATAACTGAAATATAAAGTTTGCCAGCTACAAGAGTTTTGGCTTCTGGCAAGGTTTTTCCTGTTAAATCAGGAACTTCAATTAAATTGTCTGTTGGTTTCTGACCGTTTCGTGCAATGGTCAGCGTGATTGCAGAGCCTGTTTTTGCTTTTCCCGTAATGCTTTGTGAAACGACAGTGTTATCGGCAAAATCAGTAGTTTCTTTTTCAATCGTTTCAACCCTGAAACCTGCATTCTGCAAAATTTCTATAGCTAAAGTTTTGTCATAATGTGTAACGTCAGGGACGTCAACTTCAACAGATTTTTCACTTACCGTAACATTTATAGTTGAACCTTTTTCGATCTTTGTTCCGCCTTCAGGAGATTGAAAGAGAATTGTGTTTTCATCAACGGAATCGTTTATTTCTTTTTGTGTGATGCAGATTGAAAAACCTGCGTCAATAAGTACTTGCTGCGCTTCTTCAAGGCTCATATTTACAATGTCGGGGACCTTTACACTTTTTGGTGAAAGAACACCGGTCAGAAACAAAACAAGCACAGTAATTGCAACTACTGACGCTGCAATTACAGCATATACCCATTTGGGTAAGGCTTTTAATTTTTTATCCATAGCTATCTCTCCTTCCCGGAAATTATAACAGACTTAAAAATATTTTTCAACAAACATTTTTTGCCTGCTTTATATAACACCACGCTGATAAAGACCGCGTGTGTATTTCTTTTCGGCTTTGCTGCGTGTTTTATAGTTTGCAAGAATTTCTGTGCATTCATCTTTTGTTTCTGTTGTGAATTTGAGCACAAAGAAATCTGCATTTTCAAATTCCGAAATTCTGTCGCACATATAAATGGGCACGCTGTTTAAAATTTCACTGCAACCTGATGAGCAATCAATGGGGAAAGCGAAGCCTTTTCTGTCTGTGAGAGCACCTGTTTTTTTGCATTTGTCGCAGGAAATGGTGTTGTTCATAGGACAGTTTCTTGTCAGCATTAACGGAAGTTTTCCGTAACAGATTAAACCTGTTCTGATGTCGCCACTGATTTTGTTCATCTGTGCTGTTGTCATTTCTGCTGATAAAATTGCTTCATCCGCAAATTTGTTTTTCCAGACGTCAAGGGAAAAACTGTTGAAAATATTGGACCCGAAAGATGCTGTTATATCAGCACCGATTTTTTTTGCGATTACTGCAGAATCTATTGTGGGGCAAAAAAATCTTTTAACGCCGATGTTGAATAATTTTTCTGATTTCTTTTCGACAGCTTCTGCATTGCCAAAAATTCCACGTGGAAGCTCAGCGCAAACCTGATTGCCTTTTTCAAGATATTTTTCAAACAATTTTTCAGAAGCATTCAACGGGAAAACAAGAATGTAATCGTTGCTGATATCGTCAGGTACCTGATTTTTATTGCTGAAAATAAGATATGTTTTCTGCTGTGAACCTGCTTGTTTTTTAACAGGCAAATCTTTTTTTGTCTGTTGAGCCGAATGTATAACCTGGGGAGTGTTTGCTTCGAGAATTTTCTGCTGAAGTTTTTCCACTGCATCTCTACGCAGTTTGTTTATGGCAGAAATGGGGATTGACAATCCCTTTTGGATGTCTGCGATAATTTCACCTGCATAAAAGGGTGTGCCGCCGAGTTTTGAAAGTTGCTCTCTGATATCATCAGCATTGATTTCCCTTTTTATGGCTTTTTCGGCAACACAGTCTGAATCAGTTTTTATGTTTATTTCTCCACAGGCTGCACAAAGAGAAATTTTTTCGTTTTCTCTCATAAAGAAATCGAAATCAACTTTAAAACGGGGAGTTTCTTTTTCGTACAATCGTGCAAGGTCACCTAATACATCTTTTGCAGCAACAACGTCGTCTTTTTCGCGAGTGCCGAACATATCTTTGCCTCTTTGGTTAAGATAGTATCCGTCGGTGAATCCTGAACGTGAAAAAACAGCTCTGAGAGATTTTTCAATTTTTTCATTTTTTGTATTGTCCAGTTCGTTTCTGCAGGAAGTAACAGCAGCTGCCACATATTCGGGCCGTTTCATTCTGCCTTCAATTTTGAAAGAGGCAACTCTCATCTGTGCAAGCTCATTCAGATATGGAACAAGAGAGTTATCTTTCAGACTTAAGTCGCATCTTCCTGATTTATCGGAGCTGAAAGGCAGTCTGCATGGCTGTGCACACAAACCACGGTTGCCGCTTCTTGAGCCGAGCATTGCACTCATATAGCATTGTCCCGAAACAGACATACACAATGCACCGTGAACGAAAACCTCAAGTTCGATATTTGTGTTTTCAGCTAATTTTTTTATTTCTTCACGGGAGAGTTCTCTCGGTACAACTGCCCTTGAAAAGCCAAGACTTTCAAGAAAATTTATTCCCTCTGCAGTCTGAACGGACATCTGAGTTGAAGCATGAATATGGCAGGCAGGTGCAAGGCGTTTGATTTTTTCGACAAGAGATAAATCCTGAATAATAAAAGCGTCTATACCGATTTTACCGCAGAAAGAAATAAGGTCTTCTGCTTTTTCTTGCTCATCATCTGAAATGATGGTGTTAAGAGTCAGATAAACTTTAACATTTCTTTCGTGACAATATTTTACAGCTTCTTTCAGAGATTCTCTGTCAAAATTTTTAGCATTTGCACGTGCGTTGAAATCTTCTGCTCCAAGATATACCGCATCAGCAGAGCATCTTACTGCAGCGACTAAAGCATCAAAAGAGCCTGCCGGAGCTAAAATTTCACTCATTTTATTTTCCTACTTTTGCTTTAAGTTTCTCTATCTCTGCTTTTAATTTTTCGTTTTCTTTTTTCACAAGTTCAAAATTCAATTTTGAATCTTCTGCATCAGAAAGATATCCTGAAAGCTGAGAGCGTAAAGCTTCAATGCTCTGTTCATTTTTTTTCGCAATGTCTGCATAGTCAAGAGCAGTGAGAATTGCTGCCTGAGCAAAAGTAACCCTTTTGCTTGCAGAAAGTATTTCACTCATTTTTGCATTGATATCTTCACCTAACTGTCTTACGTGAGCAATTGAGCTGTCAGTTGCAATGGGAAAATCCTGACCGCAGATATGGAGTACAACTCTGTTTCTTTTCATATTATCATCTCTTTCTTTCATAAAAATTAATACTACCTTTGTATTATACTATACTTTTTGTGCAGAATAAAGAGGTAAAATATAAATTTAAAAATTATTAGATATTTTTAATTTTTAAAATATTATTATATTTCTCAGATAATATTATAATAAATCTTGCTATTACTATTGAAATTTTATAATTTTTAGTGTAAAATATACAATAGACACGCGAAAATAAGCGTTTTTTTAATAAATTTTTGGAGGAATAGTATGAAATATTCACTTACAAAGAAGCAAGCACAGGAAATGATTACTAAAAACCTTTCTCTTTATTTCGGTGTGACTCCCGAAGATGCAACTTATGAACAGTTTTATAAAGCAGTTGCTATGATCACAAAAGAAATGATGCGTGACGGCAGACATGAGTTTGAAGAAGTTGCAGATAAAGCTAATTCAAAAAGAGTTTACTACCTTTCAATGGAATTTCTCATGGGTCGTTCACTTAAAAATACTCTTTACAACCTGAACCTTACAAAAACTTTTACTTCAGCACTTAAGGATTTCGGTATTGTGATGGAAAAACTTTATGATTGTGAGCCTGATGCAGGTTTGGGCAACGGTGGTCTCGGCAGACTTGCTGCATGCTACCTTGATGGTCTTGCAACTCAGGGATATCCTGCAATGGGATATTCAATTCTTTATGAATTCGGTATTTTCAAACAGCTTATTGTTGATGGCTGGCAGAATGAACTTCCCGATAACTGGCTTCCCGGCGGTGAAGTATGGCTTACACAGAGAGAAGGCTCATCAGTTGATGTTCATTTCGGCGGTGACGTTATCGACACATGGGAAGAGCATTATCACCACGTTGAAGTTGTGAATTCAACAAAAATCAAAGCAGTACCATACGATATGTATGTTGCAGGTAAAGACGGAAAAGGCATAAGCATTTTAAGACTCTGGTCTGCAAAAGCACCCGGAATCAATATGAAAGAATTCAACAACGGTAACTACCTTCAGGCTGTTGAAGAAAATGCTATGGCAGAAGTTATCAGTAAAGTTCTTTACCCTGAAGATAAACATCCTGAAGGAAAGAGCTTAAGACTAAAACAGCAGTACTTCTTTGTTTCTGCATCAATTCAGGACATTATCAGACGTCATCTCAGAAAATACGGCTCAGTTGACAATCTTCCCGAAAAAGTTGCAGTACACATCAACGATACTCATCCCACACTTGCAATTCCTGAAATTATGCGTATTCTCCTTGACGAATGCGGATATGGTTGGGATGATGCATGGAACATTGTTACAAAAACAGTTGCTTACACAAACCATACTGTTATGAAGGAAGCTCTTGAATGCTGGCCTGTTGGTCTTTTCAGAATGCTTCTTCCCAGAATTTATCAGATAGTAAAAGAAATTGATAACAGATATCGTTCATTTATCTGGAATTCAACAGGTGATGCAAACAAAGTGGAAGAAATGGCTATCGTTTCAGGGGATGAAGCAGTTGTAAGAATGGCTAATCTCTGCGTTGCAGCAAGCCATAGCGTAAACGGTGTTTCTTCACTTCACAGCCAGATTCTTAAAGACACTGTTTTCAACAGTTTCTATAACATCACTCCTGATAAATTCAAAAACGTTACTAACGGTATTGCTCACAGACGTTGGCTTTGTCAGTCAAATCCCAGACTCTGCACACTTCTTAATGACCTTATCGGTGATGGTTATGTTTATAATGGTGATGAGCTTGAAAAACTGAGAAAATATTCAGATGATTCTGCTGTGCTTGAAGAACTTTCAAAAATCAAAACTCAGAATAAAGCAGATTTTGCAAAACTTATCAAGCAGACTAACGGAATTATTGTTGATCCTAATTCTGTTTTCGATGTGCAGGTAAAACGTCTCCACGAATATAAACGTCAGCATCTCAATGCTTTCAACATTCTCTCAAGATATCTTGCAATCAAAGCAAATCCCAACGGTAACTGGGTGCCAAGAACTTATATTTTCGGTGCAAAAGCTGCTCCGGGATATGAAATGGCAAAGAGAATTATCAATTTCATTCATGCTCTTGCTGATATGATTAACAACGACCAGTCAATCAAAGGACTTCTTAAAGTTGTTTATATGCAGGAATATAATGTAACAATGGCTGAAAGACTTATGCCTGCTGCAGATATCAGTGAGCAGATTTCACTCTGCGGAACTGAAGCCAGCGGTACAGGTAATATGAAGCTTATGATTAATGGTGCTATCACAATGGGTACACTTGATGGTGCGAACGTTGAAATCAATCAGGCTGTAGGCGATGAAAATATGTTCCTGTTCGGTATGAGAACAGAAGAAGTAAGAAAACTTCAGAGGAACGGCTATGTTCCCATGAATTACTATGAGAACAATGCAGAACTTCACGCTGTTATTGATTTCATTCTGGGCGGAATCAACGGAAAGAAATTCCCGGAAATTGCTGCTACAATTCTTCATCACGACCCATATATGGTTCTTGCTGATTTTGCAGATTATTCAAAAGCACAGAAACTTTCTGATGAAGTATGGCTTGATAGAGAAAAGTGGAACAAGATGTCACTCGAAAACATTGCAGGTGCAGGTGTGTTTGCTGCTGACAGAGCAATTAACGAATATGCTAAAAACATCTGGAATGCACACAGCGCATTTTAATCTGAAATAAAGATTACAGAATCAAGAAACCTCCGTGAAAAAGTATTTTTACGGAGGTTTTATACATAATGTTGAAAAAACTTTTTTATAATTAATATAGATGACAAAACAATTTATATAAATTCAGGGGAAGTTGATTGAAATATTTAAGGAGCTGTGATATAATTCAGTATATTCAGATGATTGATTGCAGAGGAGTCAGATTTATGAAAACAAATAAAAAATCAATTTTTATCAGAGTGTTGCAAGGCTCTTTGATCGGACTCGGTGCAGTGCTTCCCGGAATTTCAGGCGGTGTGCTTTGTGTGATTTTCGGGATTTACAAAACCATTATGGAATTTCTGGCAGACCCGATTCACAAATTCAAAACACATGTGCCCAAACTGATTCCTGCCGGTATCGGTGGAGTTATAGGATTTTTAGGGATTTCAAAACTTTTGTCGTTTTTACTTGATAAATACCCTGAACCGTCAGTATGTGTTTTTGTGGGCCTTATAGCAGGTATGCTTCCTTCTCTTTTTAAAGAAGCAGGGGAACAGGGAAGAAGCAAAGGCTCGTTTGTTTCTTTAGGTGTTGCGATGGCGTTTATTTTTGCATTGTTAATCAGCCTTAAAGTTTTTCAGGTGAGCATTGTTCCTAATTTCTTCTGGTATTTATTCTGCGGATTTTGTCTTGCTTTAAGTCTTATTGCTCCCGGAATGAGCTTTTCAACATTGTTGATGCCTCTTAATTTATATGAGCCTTTTGTGGAAGGAATAGGAAATTTTGATTTAAAAGTGCTTATCCCCGGCGGGATAGGAGCTTTAGTTACAATCATTCTTTTTGCCAAGGCAGTCAATGCTTTGTTTGATAAGCATTATTCGGTTGCTTTCCATGGTATTGTAGGTGTTGTTATTGCAGCAACAGTTATGATTATACCTTTCCCGAGTTTTGCAGAATCAGTCTTAAGTTGTGTTATCAATATTGTTTGCATAGTTTTCGGCATAGTGGCTGCTTTGCTCCTTGATAAATTCAATCAGAAGCATGCGATTGAAAAATAAAAATATCGGCAGGTATATCTCATCAAAGAGTTATACCTGCCGTTTTGTTTTGTTTAAATTAAACTTCGTGATCAAAAGAAAGCCTTGTATCTACATTAGGTCTTACTTTGCTGTTTGCGATTTCAACATGGAGAGGATGCTTCTGATAAGAAGCCAGTGCAGCAGCATTTTCAAAAGTTGAATCCATCATAATATCGCCTGTTGAAGCAGAAAAACCTTCTGTTAAAATATGCATTTCTTTAAGCCCGTCGATTTTACCTACAAGACCTTCCAACGCAATTTTGATATCTTTTTTGCAAGCTTCTTTGTCGGAAACTTCGTCTTTGAGTTTCCAGATAATCATGTGTTTTACCATTGTGTATATTTCCCTTTCGGTTATTATTAAAAAATGAGAAGGTCTGTAAGCCGAGTTCTGTCGTTTAAGGCAATCATCTGTCTAGACGTTACGTTGCCGTAACGTTCAAGCCACCTTTCGAGATATACATCGAGCAAATGCAAAATCTCAGTCGGTGTTGCTCCGGATAGGGTTTACTTGGCTGTGCAGTCTCCTGCACACCGGTGCGCTCTTACCGCACCATCTCAACCTTACCGTGAAAAAATCATGGCGGTATATTTCTATGCACTTTCCCTAAGGTCACCCTCGGCGGCCGTTAGCCGTTATCCTGCTCTGTGGGGCTCGGACTTTCCTCGTCTGAAAAAATCAGCCGCGACTGCCCAACCTTCTCGTATAGATTTTAAAACAAATTAAGGTGTTTGTCAACAAAATAAGCCAATTTTAGTTTTCACTTGCATATTGACTGTTTTTGTTGTAAAATAATTTTGATTGTAATTTAATTCAAGGGAGATGATAAACTTGGCAGATTATAACGGACATGGTCAGTCTGATATACCTGTAAACAAAAGTCATAACACTTCCGATTCAGGTTCAAACAATCGCGATGTATATATAGATATGGTGAGACGTGCAAACGCAAAAGCTGCAGCAGAAAAAGCAAATCAGCAGTTTGTGCAACCACAGCCGCAGCAGGTGCAAAGGCAACAATATGTTCAGCCACAGCAACAGATGCAGAATCCGCAATATGCACAACCACAGCCGCAGCAGATGCAAAGGCAACAATATGTTCAGCCACAGCAACAGATGCAGAATCCGCAATATGTACAACCGCAGCCACAGCAGGTGCAAAGGCAGCAATATGTTCAGCCACAGCAACGGATGCAGAATCAGCAATATGCACAACCACAGCCGCAGCAGGTGCAAAGGCAACAATATGTTCAGCCACAGCAACAGATTCAAAATCAGCGGTATGTTCAGCCGCAGCCTCGTCCTGTGCAGAGACAACAATATGTGCAACCTAATCAGCAACAAGTTTATAATCAGCCGAATGTTCAGGTATCCCCAAGGCAAAAGAATTTCGATGATTATAAAAAAGAATTTGATATAAAACAGAAAACAGCAAATAAACGGCAGTCTCAGTCAGCCGAATTTTCAAAAGGCGGAGCATCCGGTGAGTTGCCGAAAAGAAGAAAAAGACGCGGTGTTTTCTGGAAAGTGTTGCTTTCATTGTTTCTGGTAGTTGTGATTGCATTCGGTGCTGTTACCGGTTATATATATTCATTTTTCACAAAGGTTGAATATAACGGAACAGGGGAAAATGATTCACTCGATTCTATTATTAACATTCTTGACAAGGAATATGTATACAACATATTGCTTATAGGTGTGGATGAAAGAAATGATGATGAAAATTCACGAAGCGATACGATGATGCTTATTTCTATTGATAAGAAAAATGAGCAGATAAAAATGCTTTCTTTCATGCGAGATACATGGGTTGAAATTCCCGGGCACGGATATGCCAAAATGAATGCTGCGTGCAGATACGGCGGAGCAGAACTTGTAATGGAAACAATTGATCACAATTTCGATGTAAAAGTTGATAACTATATTCTTGTTGATTTTGAAGCTTTCAAAGATATTGTTGACAGCCTTGGTGGTGTAACAGTTGAGGTAGAAGAAAGAGAAGCAGAATTTATCAACGAAACAACAAGGCAGAACATTGATTACGGAGAAGAAGTTGAACTCAATGGTGAAGAAGCTCTTGTATACGTAAGAATAAGAAAACTTGACAGCGATTTTTACAGAACACAAAGGCAGAGAAAAGTAATTTCTGCAATTATTGAATCAGCAAAAAATGCAAACCCGTTGGATTTGCTTGATATGGCTGAAAATGTGATGCAGTATATTGAAACAGATATGAGTCCGCTGCAGCTTACTGTTTTTGCGGAAAGTGCATTGTTCTGTATAAAATACGAAATTGTGCAGAGCAGAGTTCCTTTTGACGGAGAATATGCAAATGAAACGATAGACGGACAAGCTGTGCTTTCAATAGATATTGACGAAACGAGAGAACTTGTTGATGAATTTATCTATGAAAAAGTAGAAGAAGAAGAAAAAGACGACTAACTCAGGGAGAATTTATTATGGAAGAAATTAATAAGACTTCATCAGGTTTTGCAACAGAAAAACCTGACCACATTATGCTCTCAATCAACGGAGATGCAACAAAACAAATGGCAATCACATGGAGAACAGATATATCTGTGCCCTCAGGCTATATTGAATACAGAGAAGAAAACACAGAAAATGTTGTGAGAAAAGATTCTGAAAATCTTGTTTTCAAAAGCGACCTTGACGAAACATATATTCACACAGCAATTGCCTGCAATTTAAAACCTGCTACAAAATATTTCTACACTTGCGGTGATGATAATAACAGAAGTGAAGAATATTTCTTCACAACAGCAGAGGAAAATCTTGAGAAATTTACTTTTATTGCAATTTCAGACCAGCAGCAGGGCAATTTCTATAAACAGGATTATTCGAAAATCAACGCTTTTGTAAAAGAAATTTTAAGAAAACATCCTGAAGTAAAATTTATTGTAACAGGCGGCGACAATACCGACTGCGGGCAGCATGTTGTGCAGTGGAATGGTGCACTTAAAGGTATGAAAGATATTATGGAATACCGTCCCCTTATGATGACTCTCGGTAACCACGATAACCGCGGCTTTAAAGATTACGAAACAGGCGAAGGCAGATATTATGCAGAGCCTGCAGAATTTTTCAACACACAGTTTAAAATGGCTTATCCCGATAACGGACCCGGAATCTGGAAAACGGAAAACTATTCTTTTGATTATGGCAATGTGCACGTATGCGTTATGGGTATTAACGGTCCTGATGAAGTGGGCGAATGGATAAAAGACGATTTGTCAGGAAGCGATAAAACATGGAAAATCGGTACATATCATTTCCCCATTTATTATTCAAACCCTGCAGGTCACAACTTTGATGCTTTCCCGTGGATGAGAGAGGGCGTTGATATGTGCGATATTATGCTAGCAGGTCACGAGCACAATTTCTCAAGAAGCTTCCCCATTAAAAACGATGCAATTTTTGCAAAACCCTCACAGGGAACTATCCACTATATGCTTTCAAATGCAGGTGGCGGTGCACCGGGATGCAATTCACAGCAGAGTATTTTCCATGCAGCATTCTATCCACAGGAAATTGAAGGCCGTCCGTCTTTTGCACTTTTTGAAGTTGACGGAAAGAAAATGAAAATAACATCTTACCTCGGTCTTGGTGATGATATTGAAGCAGATATTATTGACCAGGTTATTATTGATAAAGAAAAAGATGAGATTCTTCCTTATGCAATGCCACCCGTTTACCTTAAAAGACACCCCAGAATGGTATTTAAGGGAATGCTTGCAGGTCTGGGCGGAGTGGATGCTTTCCCTGTTAAAAAAGATGACATCTGGTTTGCACCACTTTCGATTGTTTTCCAGAGTGTAGGTGCTTTTGTTGAAAAAACAGAAGGAAAAATGACTCTTGGTATTTACGGGAAGAAAGTGACTTTCACAGAAGGCAGTGACATTGCAGTTACTGATAAAGGCGAAGAAATTAAACTTGATGCACCTGTTTTCAGAGGTATGAGAGGCCTTCTTTATGTGCCTGCATTCAGTGCATCTTCAATTTACGGTTTCCGTTGCGTATATGTAGAACACAACAACTTTATGTTCTGGGAACACGAAGACGAAAGTATCCCATTATTTGAACAACCATAACAAATAACAAGACTTGAATTTTATGCTCTATTACCACAGAATCATAAAAATTTCAAGTCTTGTTTTTTTATTGTTTTTGGTGTATTAAATATATAAGGAGTTGATATTTATGAATAAGTCAATATGCAAAGCGAACTGTGAAGATTGTTTTATGAAAGAAAAATGCAAGGGATGTGCTGATACAAATGGCTGTCCTTTCGGAAAACAGTGTTTTATTGCACAGTATATAAAAACGGGCGGTGAAGAAAATTTCTGTCAGTTTAAAGAGAAACTTGCCGACGAATTTAATGAATTGAAAATTCCGGGAATGCCAAAGGTAGAAAAACTGAATGCACTTGCGGGAAGCTTTGTTAATTTAGAATATGTACTGCCGAATGGTGAAAAAGTAAAATTTTTGGATGATGATAATATTTATCTTGGTAATCAGCTTGAATGTGAATTCGGCTCTGACAAATGTTACGGTATCATTGCAGGACCGGATTTTCTGTTGGTCTGCACATATGGCGAAAACGGCAAGGATGCAGAGCTTGTTATGTATAAAAAAAGATAAAGCATAAAAATAAAATGCTCCCCTTAACAAAAGGGGAGCATTTTGTTGCATAATCAGATTATAAAAAGTTCAAGCAGGAAAACAACTGCACAGGAAGCAACTGATACAATCAGCAGACTTCCTCCTTTCCATGCGATAAGCACACCGATTATGAGCGCTGCCAGACCTGACCACATGCTTCCTGTGGCTTCTAAAATTGCAGGGAAAGTCATAACTGTAAGTGTAACATAAGGCACATAATAAAGAAATGAACGGATTGTTTTGTTTTTGATTTCTTTTCTGAAAATCGTCATGGGAAGCACTCTCATAAGATATGTTACAAGAGCCATTATTCCAATATAAATATAAACGTTATTACTCATTGTTTTCATCCTCCTTTACGCTTTCATCTTCCTTTACAGGGAAGAAAATTGCAGCTAAAAGAGCAATTACAACCGTGAGAATAATTGTTTTTGTGCCTGATGAAATTGCATCAAAAACAGGAATTTTATAAAATGCGAAGCTTAAAGCCATAGAAAACAGAACAATGCCTAAAAGAATTTTATTCTTTTTTGCAGGAGGTACAACTATTGCGATAAACATACCGAAAAGACCTACGCTCAGAGCACTTACAATGTTTGCAGGAAGAATATTCCCCATTATAACGCCAAGGCAAGTGCCGAGAGCCCAACCGGGTATAGCAACTGAAAAAGCACCATATGAAAAACAGGGATTGAGTTTTCCGGGTTCAGCAATTGAAATACCGAAAATTTCATCTGTAAGGTCAAAGGCTACGAAAAGTCTGTGATGCAGTTTCATATCCTGCGGGATTTTCTGGCTCATTGCAAAGCTCATAAGCAGATATCTTGCATTTGCAACAACCTGCATTACTATCATTGTTACATATCCGGAACCTTCTGCAATAACTGCAAAACCTGCATATTCGCCTGCCGATGCGTTGTTTGTAAGGCTTGCAAGCGTTGCCTGAAAAGCCGTAAGTCCTGCGTTTGAAGCGGCAATACCTAAAGTGAATGCAACTGCAAAATATCCCAGTGCAATAGGTATTCCGTTTCTTACACCCTTTTTAAATGCTTGTCTGTTTTCCCGTTTCAATCAGAGTACACCTCTTATAAACAGCCGGGGTCATAAGACCCCGGCTAAGTTTTTATGCAAATAATAAATTTGTAATGTATTTTAATGGCATTGAAAGTCCCATAAGGAACATATCCCAGATATATTTGATTCCCTCAAGGTGATAAAGAATTATTTCACCGGGTTCATCGCAGCATGTATCGAGATATTTGATCATTTTTGTTTCATAAGTTGAAGTGTCGTTTTCATCAAGAGTGATAACTCTTACACCGCGGTTATCCGCACCGTATGCGCCGAAACCTGATGTAGATGTGTTGACAATATCAATTCCGTTATATGAAACTTCAAAAGCGTTTTTATGGTCGTGACCAAAGAACATTGCTTTAACATCGCCCTGTTCAACCATTTTGTCAAACTGAAGTGAATCAACTGTGCCGGGGCAGGGTCTTTCAAGAAGTTCACCTTTTGCGCCTTCAGGAAGAACATAATACTTTCCGCCGTTTTCAATAGCGCCCTCAGTTCCTTTTTCAACTTCTGTAAGAGCATTGAAAACTTCATTTACAATAATGTGCTGGAAGGCCATTGAAGGAACAACTTCGCCGCCATTCTGTGCTTTGAGTTCATTTGATGTGTTTACGTACCATTCGATCTGGTCATCGTGAACGTGATCATAACCGCCATTTACATCGTCATACATATTTGAATCAAACAACCAGAGATTATATGCGATTTTTGTTCCGTCAGATGAGTAGATGGGCAGGTTGTATGTACCGCAACCATAGAGGCTGTCGCCTTCGTCAACTGCAATGCAACAAGAATATTCGTTATAAATTACCATCTGTTTTTCTTTTGAAACAAGGCCTTCGGCATCGTGGTTGCCGAAAACTATAGCAACGGGAACACCGATTTCTTCAAAAACGGTCATAAAAGAACGGATAGCTTGTCTTACTTTGCTTTCTGAATGACCTTTTGTGAAACCTCTTGCAACTGAATCTGAAATGTTGTCACCTGTGAGGATGAACAAATCAGGTTTTTCTGTTTCTGCGATTTCTCTGATATATTCCATCGTTTTCTTTGACGGATTAGCAGTGTCCTGCAAGTCAGCTATCTGAATAATTTTAAAATAACCATCTTCATTGAATTTAAGAGTTATTTCTTTTTCAGGTCTTGCACTGACTGAAATTGCCATGATGCTGAAGCACAAAACAGCCGCAAGAATAATTGCCAATACTTTTTTCATCGGGATGTTCCCTCCTTTTTATTTTATGATACCATGCAGAAAATTTCATATATTGCAGTGAAAGGTGATACGCCGTAGAATGGTGCGAGGAAAAGGTATTTAAGGCAATTCAGAACAGGTGAAATGCTTGAATTGACATAATATCTGCAACGTGAAAAATCATCTGTGCAATATGTTTCAAAATAGTTGATGATGTGTGTTTCATAAGTTGAGGTATCTTTTTCGTTTATTGTAACAAATCTTAAACCTCTGTTATAATCACCATAAGAGCCGAAGCCTGATGTGGGAGCATTTACAAGATGAATGCCTTTGTAATCAGCAACATAAGTGTTCACATGGTCGTGACCAAAGAAAATTGCTCTTACATCGCCCTGTTCAAGCATTGCAGGCACCTGCAACGATTCGCCTGAAGACGGGCTTGGCGGTTCATTTGCTTCACCGCTGAGAAATTCTGCTTCAAGAACTTCTTTCGGCATAATATGCTGGAAAGCAAATGAATCCACAGGTTTTCCGCCGTTTGCCTCTTTCAGTTCGTTTGATTTTTTAATATACCAATCAATCTGATTCTGCTGAATATTATCTGAAATTCCTTTTTCTGCATCGTGAAGATAGGAATCAAAGAACCAGAGGTTAAATGCTGTTTTTGTTCCGTCAGAAGAAAGGATGGGAACATTGTATGTGCCGCAGCCTGAAATATCTTCGCCTTCATCTATAGCAAGGCAACAGTCATAAGACATATACATCTGCATCTGTTCTTCTTTTGTAACTTCGTTTTCAGTATCGTGGTTGCCGAAAACCATAGCAACAGGAACTTCCTTTTCTTCAAAGAAAGACATATAACAGTCGATTGCTTTCGCTGTGTTTTTACGTGCTTTTTCGATATCTTTAAAATCGCTGGGAACACCGCTGATGTTATCACCGAGAAGGACAATAAGGTCAGGCTTTTCGGTTTCCATAGCCATTTCAAAATAATCAAGTGTTGCAGGGATAAGATGGTGGTCATCCTGAATATCAGCAACAAGCATTATTTTGAAAGAGCCGTCTTTGTTAAACTGCAGTGTTGCTGTATTTTCAGTTACGGCACCTGCACAAAGTGAAAATACAGACAAACTGAGAATAAGAACAAGAAAAACTGATATTATTTTTTTAGTCATTGTATTGTTCTCCAATATTTTATGTTACCTTAATCAGAAAATAAGGCAAAGAATTTCATAGAATGCTTTATAGAAAGGAATACCGAGTTCTGAAGAGAGGAAGAGATAACGGATAGCATTCCATACATCGCCTTCGCTCATAAGGTAACGACATTCCTGAGCATTTTTCTGATCACTGTTAGCAACGAACTTTTCGTAGTAGTTAATAACTTTTGTTTCGTATTTTGATGTATCTTTTTCGTTGATTGTAATTACTCTTATACCACGTGATTCTTTGTTACCGTAAGAACCGAAACCTGATGTGGGTGAGTTTACAATGTCAATACCCTGGTAGGGGATTACAAATGAGTTTACGTGGTCATGGCCGAAGAACATTGCTTTAACGTCGCCCTGTGCTACCATTGTTTCAAACTGAAGTGAATCCTGTGTGCCGGGGCAGGGACCTTCGCCTAAAATGCCGTCAACGCCTTCGGGAAGACCGAGCCATTTGTCGCCTGACTTGATAGAGTTTGGAGTGTTTGCAGGGACTTCAACAAGTGCATCGTAAACTTCGTTAACGATGATGTGCTGGAATACCATTGAAGGAACAACTTCGCCGCCGTTCTGAGCTTTGAGTTCGTTTGATTTGTTTACATACCATTCGATCTGGTCTTCATGAACATAGTCATAGCCACCTTTTACATCGTCATACATGTTTGAGTCAAACATCCAGAGGTTGTAGACAATTTTTTCTCCGTCTGAAGAATAAATAGGAAGGTTATATGTACCGCAACCATAGAGGCTGTCGCCTTCGTCATAACCTACGCAGCAGCCATATGTCTGATACATTGCCATCTGTTCTTCTTTACCGATAAGAGCTTCGCCGTCGTGGTTGCCGAAAACAACTGCAACAGGAATATTGAATGCATCAAGGAAAGACATTGTATTGTCGATACCTTTCTTAACCTGCCATCTTGCAACAGATTCTGTAAGAGCATCGCCTGTACCGCCTGCGATGTTATCGCCTGTGAGAACAATAAGGTCGGGGTCTTCTTCATTGATAATTGCTTCAATGTACTCATAAGTCAGGGATTGTGCAAGAGCTGTATCCTGCAGGTCAGCAAGCTGAAGAATTTTGAATTCTCCGTCGCCTTTGAATTTGAGTGTTTTGTCAGCAACATCTGCTGCACTTGCAGGAACGCACATAACGCTCACTGCGCTGAAGCAGAGAACTACTGAGAGAATGATTGATAAAAGTTTTTTCATTTTGAATTCTCCTTTTCTATAATTTTATAATTTAATGTAATAATTATATACTTACAAAAAGTCATTGTCAACTTAAATATATTGATTTTTAATGTAATCTTATGTATAATTAAGTTCATAACGGCAAGGAAGAAGGTGTGTTTTTGAAGAAAGTTTTATCTTTTGCGATTATTGCAGTTATGTTGTTTCTGTTGTTTTCCTGTGCAAATGAATCAGAAGATAAATCTGCTGCTGTAGTTACGGTAAACGGTGAAATTGTAACCCAGGCGGAAGTAGATTATTTCAAAGGGAAATTCAGAGCAGAATTGATTAATGAGTATATAGAAAAATACAAAATAGAATATACTGAGGATTTCTGGCAGACGGAATTTGACGGGAAAACTCCTGAGGAAGCGCTTAACGAAAGGGCACTTGAAGAAAGCATCATGGTTAAAATTCAGTTTGTGCTGATGAGAGAAGAAGGTATCTACGACGACATAACCTTTGAAGGGCTTTATAAAAAAGCAGAAACGTTCAATGCTGAAAATGCAGATAAACAAGGCGTAGTAGGAATAAAATCAATTAAGATGTCACAATTTTATACTTACTATTTTCAAAATGGTGTGCTTGAACTGAAGAATATTTATGCGGAAGAAAAGCTTGCACCTACGCAGGAAGAAATTGACGCGAAAATAAAGGAAATCACAGCTCAACACATCGATGGAGTGAACACACAGGATTACGAAAGCGTGGCAAGAGACCAACTTAAAACAGAAAAATACGATTTGTATATTGAACAGTTAAGAAAAAATGCAGAAATAAAGGACGTGTAAAAAAATGGAAAACAGATCAGAAAAAGCAGTAGAGTTATTTAACAAAGGGTACAATTGTTCTCAGGCAGTGTTTTGCGCTTTTGCAGACAAGTTTGATATAGATGAAGAAACAGCACTGAGAATTTCAATAGGATTCGGTGGCGGTTTCGGAAGACTCCGCGAAGTCTGCGGTGCATTCAGCGCATGCACCATGATTGCAGGCCTTGCAAATAAAAACAATCTCGGAGATGCTGACGAAGCAAAAAAAGAAGTATATAAAGAAATAAGATTTTTAAAAGAAGAATTTGAAAAAAGAAACGGCGGGTCTTTCATCTGCCGTAACCTTCTGGGACTTTCAGGACCTTCAGAAAGTCATGTGCCTGAAGCCAGAACAGAGCATTATAAAAAAACGCGCCCGTGCGAAGAAATTGTAAGGGAAGCAGCGTTGATAATGGAAGAATATCTTAAGTAAATAAAGGGAAAGACGGAAGAAAGCAGGTGAGATTGATGAAAAATAAGTTTTTATCAGCGATTATGGCTATTGTTATTATATTTACATCCTTTAGTTTTACAGCGTTTGCGCAGGAAGAAAGTAAACTTGTTTTTGCTTCGCTCACTGCTGAACAACTCAACACGCTCAGAAACGGCGGAAGAATAAATTCTCCGTTGATTTCAGAATTGCCGGATAAACCGATTTCAAATAAAAGAACATATCTTCCTGAAAGTTTTTCTCTTTCTAAAGAAGGTTTAACAACAGTTGTGGGAAATCAGGGTAATTACGCAACATGCTGGGCATTTTCTGCACTCACATCGAGTGAAACAGGTCTGATGAAATATAATTCTAATATTAATTTTTCAGAATCACACCTGACTTATTTTTCATATGCGTCAGCAAATCAGAAAAAAGCATTCAGATTTATTTTTTCAGATTACGACGCTTTTGGCAACGGCGGATTTGATTATACCGCAATGAACTCGCTTGCAAACTGGTACGGACCTGTAGCAGAGAAAGATTTTCCTTATGTGAATGAAAAAATATCAGAAAACCACAAATATGATTCGCTTGTTCATCTGCAGAATGTAATTTCTTTCCCCGAATATGCTTACGAAGATGAGGTAGAGCAGAAAATCGCAATACAGACACTTGTTGAGCAAGTTAAAACAGAAATGTATAAACACAAGCAGGCTGTTGACATAGCATATCTTTCTGCAAACAGAAAAGAAAATTATAATGAACAGACAAACGCATGGTATAACCACGCAGGAGATCATACTGACCATGCAGTTGCCATAGTCGGTTGGGATGATAATTTCCCTAAAGAAAACTTCAATAATTCTGAATACATAGAAAATGACGGTGCATGGCTTGTTCAGAACAGTTGGGGCGAAGAATGGGGAGATGAAGGTTTTTTCTGGCTTTCTTATGAAGATGTTACCATTGATTATGTGGGGATTTATAAATATGAGAGCAGAGATAATTACGAGAATATATATTCTCATGATGAAAGCATCCAGTATACGCCTATAGGTTTTGAAGATTCAACTGAAATTCATATGGCAAATGTGTTCACCTGCTCAAAGGACGAGGTTCTTGAAGCCGTATCTTTTTACACAACAGATGTAGACACTTTTTACACCGTTAAGATTTATACAGGTCTTACAGATAAAAAAGACCCTGCTTCAGGTGCACTTGCAGCAGAGATGAGTGGAATGAAATCAATGCCCGGGTATTATACTGAAGTTCTCCCTGAAGGAATTCCGCTTAAAAAAGATGAGATTTTCAGCGTTGTAGTTTATGTCGAAAACCCTACCCAGACTCTCACCGCTCACGTGGAAGCTATTTATATGGAATACAGAATACAGAGCACTGCAAACGTCAGCAATGCAGGCGAAAGTTTTGTCAGTGCAGATGGTGAAACATGGGAAGATATCCATAAAAAAATTATAACAGGCTTTGACGGCAAAGCTTATATGCGCCTTGGAAATTTTACAATCAAAGCATTCACAAGCTCAGATAAATATATAAAATTTTCTGTTGATGACGGTGAAATTTCACTTTCTGAAAGACTTAATATTTCCTGCTCAAGTGCAGATGAAATTTATTACACAACCGATGGTTCTGATCCGATAACGAATGGAGTTTTGTATACCGATTCCATAGAAATTAAAGATGGTATGGTAGTTAAGGCTGTTGCCTGCCGCAATGGTGTTTTCGGCGATATTTATGAACGCAGTTTCTGTCAGGCAAAAACAAAACTTTCCCGGCTTATTGTTTCTGCAGGTGATAAAGAAATTGAAATGAATGTAGAAACCGTAAAGCCTGATTCTTTAGTGCTTGACAATGGTTGCACTTCGATTTCAGTAACTCCCATGTCTATGCATGCCATCAAGGTTAACGGCAATGAAATAATCAGTGGCGAAAGCATAGAAATAAAACTGAACGAATTTTCAAAAAATGTAATTGAAATTATAGTAAGCGAACAAGGTTATGAAGATTACAAATATACTTTTGAAGTCTATGTTAACCCTGTGAGTTATGATTTTGAAAAAGAAACAATAATTTTTGATGACAGCAAAGTAAATGTAGAAACAAAATATTATCAGCCGGTAAGTAACGGACAAAGTGTTACAGAATGGCTTGATTCCGGCATGTCTATGTCTTTTATTGTTGAAATGTCAGGCGGAAACATAACAACAGATTTGCCGGTCAGAGTGGAACTTGAGACTCCTGAAATAGATTTTATAAATGAATGTTCAACAGAAGAATACTCAACAAGGGTTTATTATAAGTTTTCTCCTGAAGAAAGTTACACCGAAGAAAAGTCAGTTGAAAATAATTATTTGCCTGTTTTCCCCGGTGAAACCATGTATCTTCAGCGAAAAGCAGAGAACGGGCTTTTTGCTTCTGAAATAATTGAATGGGTTATTCCTGCCAGACCTGAAATAACGGTTGAAGTTGAAGAAGTCAAAAAAACGAAAATTATTCTTACATATGATGAAAATCTGGTGTATTACTGCGAAAATGAATCTCCTGAATTTTTAGGAATTTTCAGAGAACTTGCACCGGGTGTGACTTATACAATCAGTGTATATAAACCTGCAAGCGAAACCGAATTCGCTTCTGAAGAACATGTTTTTGAAGTCACAACTCAGACAGACGAACGTTTTGAAAAAATAATAGCCAATATCAAAGCTGAAGAAACAGACGATTCTTTCACAACCAGAGTAATAGCATTCTTTTCAAAGATAATTTATATGATACGAATTTTCTGGTTCACAATGTGCGAGTAAAAGGCTTCTTTGACAGGGAATATTGATACATTTTTTATAAATTGCTAAAATTATTAAAGAAAATTAAAGAAAAATTTGACGAAATTGAAAAAAAGTTCTATAATATAGATGTCTGTGAAAAACAGTCAGTAAAATAGAAGTAAGGAGCGTGTTTAAGTGAAAGGAATTATTCTTGCAGGTGGTTCAGGCACAAGACTTTACCCCTTGACAATGGTTACCAGCAAACAGCTTTTACCGGTTTATGATAAACCGATGATATATTATCCTCTTTCAAATCTTATGTTGGCGGGAATCAGAGAGATTCTTATTATTTCCACAAAAGACGATACACCGAAATTTGAAAATCTTCTGGGCGACGGCAAACAGTTCGGTCTTAAGTTGTCTTATGCAGTTCAGGAAAAACCTGAAGGTCTTGCACAGGCTTTCGTTATCGGCGAAAAGTTTATAGGCAAAGACAATGTCGCTATGGTTTTAGGTGACAATATTTTCTATGGTGGCGGATTCGGTCACATTCTTCGTCAGGCAGCAAAGCGTGAAGAAGGTGCAACTATTTTCGGCTACTATGTGGAAGACCCCAGAGCTTTCGGCGTAGTTGAGTTTGATAAAAAAGGTCATGCTGTTTCTATTGAAGAAAAACCGCAGAATCCAAAATCAAACTATGCTGTAACAGGGCTTTATTTCTACGACAATAAAGTTGTTGAATATGCAAAAAGTCTTAAGAAAAGTGCAAGAGGCGAATATGAAATAACAGATATTAACAGAATGTATCTTGAAGCAGGTGAGCTTGAAGTCAAGACACTGGGCAGAGGCTTTGCATGGCTTGATACAGGTACTGTTGATTCTCTTATGGATGCAGGAAATTTTGTAAAAACTATCGAAACACTTCAGGGTATCAAAATTTCTGCACCTGAAGAAATTGCGTATAATATGCATTGGATTACAAAAGCAAAGCTTATTGAATCAGCAAAAAAATACGGAAAATCCTCTTACGGTCAGCATCTTATGAGAGTTGCGGAAGGTAAGATCCTTTATGCTGATAAACCCGGTCAGCGCCCCCATTGGGGACGTGAGGACGAAACTCACGGTAAATAAAAGCTGACAATCTGAAAGGAATTTTTAAAATATGGAAATAATTGCAACTGCTCTTGCCGATGCGTATATCATTGAGCCGAAAGTTTTTGGCGACCATCGCGGATGGTTTATGGAAAGTTATAACAAAAACGCATTTGTGCAGGCAGGAATTGAAACAGATTTTGTGCAGGACAATCGTTCTTTTTCGCAGAAAAAAGGAACACTTCGCGGTCTGCATTGTCAGACCAATCCCAGATGTCAGGCAAAACTTGTAACGTGCATAAAAGGTGCGGTACTTGATGTTATCGTTGACCTGAGAGAAGGCTCGCCAAGTTATCTTAAATGGATTTCAGTTGAACTTTCTGAAAAAAATAAAAGACAACTTTTTGTACCGAAAGGATTTTTGCACGGCTTTGTAACACTTACTGATGATGTGGAATTTTCTTATAAAGTGGATGATTACTATTCTCCCGAAAACGACAGGAGTGTTTGCTTCTGTGATGAAGTTTTCGGCATTGATTGGGGAATTGAAAATCCTATTTTAAGCGAAAAAGATATAAAAGCTCCGAAACTCTGCGACAGTGACGTGAGATTTTTCTATGAAAGGGCTGAAAGTCTTAAATGAAAATTCTTGTAACAGGTGTTATGGGTCAGCTTGGCCACGATGTGGTTGAAGAACTTGAAAAAAATTCTGTTGATTATATCGGCTGTGACAGAGAAGAATTTGACCTTACCGACAAAGAAGCCACAGAAAGATTTATTCTTGAAAATAACCCTGACGGAGTAATTCATTGTGCAGCGTATACTGCTGTTGACAAGGCAGAAGACGAAGAAGAACTTTGCAGAAAAATCAATGCAGACGGAAGCCTCTATATTGCGAAAGCCTGCGAAAAAATCGGTGCAAAGATGATTTATGTAAGCACTGATTATGTTTTCGGCGGTGACGGCAATGAGCCTTACGAAACATCAGATGAAAAAAATCCGCAGAATGTTTACGGCAGAACAAAGCTTGAGGGCGAAAATAATGCACTTCAGAATTGTTCGAAAACATTTATTGTGAGAACATCATGGGTTTATGGCATAAACGGAAATAATTTCGTAAAAACAATGCGCCGTTTAGCTGAAACAAGAGATGAATTGAATGTGGTTGCAGACCAGATTGGCTCTCCTACATATACACGCGACTTGGCAAAACTGCTTGTGGAAATGGTTCAGACCGAAAAATACGGTGTTTATCATGCAAGTAACGAAGGTTTTATGAGCTGGGCAGATTTTGCTGAAAACATAATGAAAAAATCAGGACTTACTACAAAGATAAATCATATTTCAACTGCAGAATATCCGGTGAAAGCAAAAAGACCTTTAAATTCAAGGCTTTCGAAAAAATGCCTTACAGATAACGGCTTTTCACTTCTGCCTTCACAGGACGATGCACTGGAAAGATATATTGAAGAACTTAATAAATAAAAATTACACCGACAGATAATTAAAATCTGTCGGTTTTTTGTTTGAATTGTAATTTGTATGAGTTCTGAAAAACTTGTTATGGGCACAATGCTTAATTATTGTTATAAAACTGACATCAGTGATAGCAAAAAACCTCCCCTTGAAAATGCAAGGGGAGGTGGCAAAATCTCTGATTTTGACGGTGGGGCTTTTTCGCTGAAAATTATTCTTCTGCGGGAGCGTCTTCTTCAACTTCAACAGCTTCATCTGCTGCTTCTGCACATTCTGCACAGTCGCAGATTTCGTCGTTGTCATCGAGGCAACAAACATCTTCTGTTTCTTCGCAAGTGCAGTTATCTTTTTTGCAGAAATATTTTTTGATGAGGAAATATGCTGCGGCAACTACGCCTGCAACAGCAACGATAGCACCGATAATTTTAAGAGCCTTTTTCATAGTCATTCTCCTTAATATTTGAAATTTAGTAAAGTCTTTAATTACATTATACAACCAATTTCTGAAATGTCAATATTATTATTTTGATTTTTCTATAGCCTGTGCAATATCTGCAATGATATCATCTGCGTCTTCAAGACCTACAGAAAATCTGATAAGGTCTTCTGCAACTCCTGCTTCCTCAAGCTGCTGTGATGAAAGCTGTCTGTGAGTTGTGCTTGCAGGATGAAGAACACAAGTTCTGCAGTCTGCAACGTGAGTTGCGATTGTTGCAAGCTGAAGTGCATCCATGAATTTTGTTGCTGCTTCTCTTCCGCCTTTGATGCCGAAAGAAACGACGCCGCTTGTGCCGTCGGGCATATATTTCTGTGCAAGGTTGTAATATTTGTTGCCTTCAAGTCCGGGGTAATTTACCCATGTAACATTTTCGTTTGCTTCAAGGAATTTTGCAACTTTAAGTGCATTTTCACAATGTCTAGGAACACGAAGGAAAAGTGTTTCAAGACCAAGATTAAGAAGGAATGCATTGTGGGGAGAGGGGATTGAGCCTAAATCTCTCATCAGCTGTGTTACGCATTTTGTAATATAAGCGCCTTTGCCGAAACGTTCTGTGTAAATAACTCCGTGGTATGATTCGTCGGGAGTTGTGAGACCGGGATATTTATCAGATGCATTCCAATCAAAGTTACCGCTGTCAACAATAACACCGCCTACCTGTGTTGCGTGGCCGTCCATATATTTTGTTGTTGAATGAGTAACAATATCTGCACCGAATTCAAAAGGTCTGCAGTTGATGGGTGTGGGGAAAGTATTGTCAACAATAAGGGGCACACCGTGAGCATGCGCAACTTTTGCAAAAAGTTCAATATCAAGCACATTAAGTGAAGGGTTTGAAAGAGTTTCTGCAAAAACAACTTTTGTGTTTTCTTTGAATGCAGCATTAAGTTCTTCTTCTGTTGAATCAGGATTTACAAAAGTGAAGTCGATTCCTAATTTTTTCATTGTAACAGAGAAAAGGTTGAATGTGCCGCCGTAAATTGCTGCTGATGCAACAACGTGGTCACCGGCATGGCAGATATTGAAAACTGAATAGAATGATGCAGCCTGACCTGATGAAGTGAGAACTGCAGCAACACCGCCTTCAAGAGCAGCGATTTTTGCAGCAACTGCGTCGTTTGTGGGGTTCTGGAGTCTTGTGTAGAAATAACCTTCTGCTTCAAGGTCAAAAAGCTTGCCCATTTCTTCGCTGCTTTCATATTTGAAAGTTGTGCTCTGTGTTATGGGGAGAACTCTGGGTTCGCCATTTTTAGGTGTATAACCTGCGTGTAAGCATTTTGTATTGATTTTCATTTTGTATTCTTCTTTCTTTATTTTATTTTTCAAGAAATTTTCTGATTAAGTCCGGACCAAAGTCAACGAAGTTGCCTGATTGTTTTGCTGTTTCTTCGTTTATTGAATTGAAGGTGTTTTCTTTTTCTGCTTTCTTATGATAAATCATATAGGGCACAGGTTCAGATGAATGTGTTGCTGTTTTAATGGGTGTGGGATGGTCAGGAAGAATCATAATTTTATAATCATCATATTTCTCAAGACCTTCGATGATAACGGGCAAAACTTTTTCGTCAATAAGTTCAATTGAACGGACTTTGTTTTTTGCTTCACGTCTGTGACCGCATTCATCAGGTGCTTCAAAGTGAATGTAAACAAAGTCACAACCCGAATCAAAATCTTCAACTGCCTGTTTTGCTTTGCCTTCAAAGTTTGTGTCAATATAACCTGTTGAGCCGGGCACATCAGGGGTTTTCATTCCTGCGCACTGACCGATACCCTTGAGCAGGTCAACTGCTGAAATAATGCTTCCTTTAAGTCCGTAAGTTTCTTCAAAAGATGAAAGCATAGGTTTCTTTCCTTCGCCCCAGAGCCAGATTGAGTTTGCAGGAAGTTTTCCTTCTGCCATTCTCCTTATATTCACGGGGTGCTTCATAAGGAAATCGTAGCTTTCTTTCATCATTGAAACAAGTTCTTTTGCATTTTCACTTGTTGAAAGATATTCTCCCACAACCTGACCTGAAATATCATGAGGAGGAGTCATATTGCCTAAATCAACAGTACCTTTGTGCCAGATAAGACAATGTCTGTATTGAACACCTGAATAGAACTTGAAAATATCATTGCCGAAATGTTCTTCAACTGATTTGATGATTTCAGCAGCTTCAGGTGTGGAAATATCGCCGCCTGAATAGTCAACCATTGTTTTATCGCAATAATTTTCTTCGTCTGAAAGAGAAACAAGGTTGCATCTTAAAGCGATGTCATCGTCGAGCATTTTTACGCCGATGCTTACTGCTTCAAGGGGGGAACGACCTGTGTAATATTTTGCAGGGTCATATCCGAGAACGCTCAGGTTTGCAACGTCACTGCCGGGTTTCAAGCCTTCAGCAACAGTTCTTACAAGACCGATTTCACCTTTCGTTGCAAGACGGTCAAAATTGGGTTTATCTGCTGCCTGCATAGGTGTTTTGTTACCTAATTCTTCGACGGGCAGGTCGGCCATTCCGTCGTAAAGAATCACAGCATATTTCATATATATCAACTCCTTGATGGATAAAATTCTACTCATATATCATATCACATTTACATGGTCAAAATCAACAGATAGTTATATGAAAATAAATTATTTTTAATACTTATTTATAGACAATAATAATAACTTGTGATATAATTTAATGGATAATAGGTTATTATGGTGATTTTATGAAAATCAGAGTTTTACATAAAGGTTTCAACTTTTCTCAGGATGGCCCCGGAAACCGTCTTGTTTACCATCTGCAAGGCTGTAATTTTTTCTGCCCGTGGTGTTCAAATCCTGAAAGCATTGCTTTGGAAGGCACAGTGATGAGAGTTGACGGCAAAGAAAAATTATCCTGCACCGAATATGACACAGATGAAGTTTTTGATGAAATTCTGTCGGGAAAAATGATGATGTTTTCGGGTGGAGGCGTTACTTTTACAGGTGGCGAGCCGACAGTGCAGTTTGACGCACTGAAAACTCTTCTTGAAAAGTGTAAGGATGCAGGAATAAATACTGCCATTGAATCAAATGCATCTCATGCAAAATTCTGTGAACTTTCTGACCTGATTGATTATATGATAGTGGATTTAAAACACTACGATTGTGATAAGCATAAAAAAATAATCGGTTCTTCAAATGAAAGAACAATAGAAAATATCAGAAAAATTTCGAAAAAACGTGAACAGTTACTTATCCATATTCCTCTTATCGGAGAATTCAATTCTTCAGAAGAAGATGCAAAGAATTTTGCTGAGTTAATTAAATCCTTCGGCAATGAAAAAATTGACGTTGAAGTTTTACGGTATCACGAATACGGTAAGGATAAATGGCTTCAATGCAATATGGAATATAAAATGAAATCGGGCAATGTAACCGATGAAGAATATCAGATTTTTACAGATGTTCTTAAAAACAACGGAATATCTGTTATAAAGACATAAGGTGATAAAAATGAAAATCAACGAACTTTACAAACAAGATGAAATCACACTCAAAGCCAAGGCTCTTTTTAAGGAAGAAAGAAGCCTTATGCGTCTTGACGGTTGGCTTATTGCAAGGGAAACGGCATTTATTCATGCTGAAGAATTTGCATCTCTCGGCAAAGAAATGAGAGCTGCAAAAGAGCTGGAAGCAATTATTGAAAGACTTCCTCTTTCAATCAGTGATAATGCAGTTTTTGCAGGCACACAGAGAGATGCTTTTGCAAGAAGCTATGCTCTTATAAATCCGTCTTTCAGAGTGGAAACTTTCTCAGGCTACTGCGACCCTACTGCAGTTTATAACGATATTGAACCTAACGAAGAATTCCCCAAAGAAAGAATCGATGCAGTAAGAGAATTCACAAAGAAAACAGATTATGTAAAAACCCTTATGGAAATGTATGATAAATACGAGGATTACACGGGGGAAGTAGCATTCTTTGTTGAGCAGGTAACAGGTCATCTTATTCCTGATTTCAAACCTGCACTGAAATTCGGCCTTGATAAAATCATCAGCGAAATCGAAGAAAAAATTCAGGCTGAAACAAATGATAAAAAGAAAGAAAATTACGAAGCTTTTGCAATTACATTAAAGAGCACAAAGCGTCTTGCAGAAAGATATGCTGAAATTGCGGAAACTAAAGCATCGGAAGCAGAGGGAGAAAGAAAACTTCAGCTTGAACTTCTTGCAAAAACTCTCAGAAAAGTTCCGGCAAAAGGAGCAGAAAGTCTGTACGAAGCGATTCAGTCGTTTATGCTTTTGTGGCAGGTTATGTGCCTTGAACAGGCTCCCAACCCCTTTGCATTCTCAGTAGGTAATGCAGACAGAATTTTTGAACCCTACAGACTTATGAGCGGCGAAGACAGAAAAACAACTGCAGAGCTTCTCAAGCATTTCCTTGTATTCTTCAACGTTGCAGACAGAAGCTGGGCGATTTCACAGAGCGTTCTTGTAGGCGGCAAGTCAAACGACGGCAAAGACCTTACAAATGAAACATCGTATGCACTTATGGATGCATACTACGATATGAACTTGCCTCAGCCTATCCTTTCTGCAAAATTACATAAAAACACACCGAAAGAAATGTACCGTGAAATGGGTAAATTCTTCTTCACTCCCGGTGTGCTTACTCCCTCACTTTTCAACGATGATGCACTTTTTGCAGTGCTGAGAAATGCAGGTAAAGATGCAGAAGACCTTGAAAATTATTCTGTTGCAGGTTGTCAGGAGCCTCTTATTATGGGTAAAGATAACGGCAACACAACAAACTCATGGTTCAATCTTCCTAAAATTCTTGAACTTATTCTTAACAATGGTTGTTCTACAATCACAGGCAAGAAAATTGATACAGTTACTACTGAAACAGATGCTAAAAAACTTCTTCAGAATATCCGTGAAGAATTCTATAAAAATGCAGATTATTTTGCAGACAAAATGTGTGATGCCGCAAACGGTGCTTCAATAGCAATTTCACATCTTCCCGTACCTTTCTTAAGCGTGTTTATGGGTGGTATGGAATCGGGCATTGATATGCGTGACACTGAAGAACAGGGCACAAAATATAACGGCAGCGGTTGTCTTATCCACGGCCTTTCAATCATTGCCGATTCTTTTGTTGCAATTGACTGTTTCCTTAAAGATTATCCTGACGATGCGGAAAGACTTCTTAATGCATTGAGAAATAATTTTGAAGGCGAAGAAGAATTGCGTGAATATCTTCTTTCATGTCCGAAATTCGGCAACAATATTGTAACTGTTGACCGCGAAGCAGCAGAAATCGCATCGAAGATTTCAGATATGATTTCTTCAAAGAAAAACTATCTTGGCAATCCTTTCCGTCCTGACTGGTCAAGCCCGTCAACACATCTTACTTACGGCTATTGGGTAGGTGCAACTCCTGACGGCAGAAAAGCACGTGAACAGTTAGGTTACGGTGTTGACCCGCTTTATGGTGAAGCAGGCTCAGGCCTCGGTTTCAGAATGCTTTCAACTTTTAAACTTCCCTTTGAAAAATTCTGCGGCGGTTATGCTTCTCACTTCGGTGTTGACCCCAAATTCTTCACAGGTAAAGAATATGAAGATAAGGGCGCAGATTTCGGCGAAAGAGTAATTACACCTCTTTTCTTCAATGATTTAAATGAAGATATTTCACCTTTCTATTTATATGTAAATGTAACAACACCTGAAACATTGAGAAAAGTTCTTGCTGACCCGCAGAAATACGCTCCCAGCGGAGTTTATATCATGCGAATTCACGGTACTTTCGTAAACTTCCTTGATTTATCACCTGCAATTCAGCAGGATATTATCAAACGTCTTGATCTTGAATCAACGAGGTTATGAGGTTATAATAATGAAAACGATAGGTCTTGATATCGGCACAACTACAATTTGTGCAATTACAGTTGATGCAGAAAGCGGAGAGGTAGTAAAAAGTACAACTCTTCCTAATGATACTTTTCTCGAAAATGTGAAACCTTTTGAGAAAATCCAGAATCCGTCGGTGATTCTTGATAAAGCGTTGACACTGGTTGATGATTTGTGTAAAGAATTTGACGACGTTGTTTCAATCGGTGTAACAGGTCAGATGCATGGCCTTGTTTACCTTGATGAAAAGGGTGATGCTGTCAGCGGTCTTTATATCTGGCAGGATGCTTCTGCAAACGAAATATATAAAGATGGCAAAACTTATGCACAGCATCTTACCGAACTCACCGGCTATAAAATGGCATCAGGTTTCGGTGCATCAACATATTTCTATCATAATGAAAATAATATGGTGCCGGAAAATGCCGCAACAATCTGCACAATCCATGATTATGCGGCAATGAAGCTGGCAGGTCTTACAAAACCTGTCATGCACACATCGGATGCAGCAAGCTACGGCTTGTTTGACATAAAAAACGCACGCTTTGATGAAGCGGCAATCAGAAAAGCAGGGCTCAATTTCAACTTGTTCCCTGCGGTGACAAAAGAAAACATGATTCTCGGCAAAAAAGACGGTAAAATCCCCGTAAGCGTTGCAATCGGCGATAATCAGGCAAGCTTCCTCGGCTCCGTCTGTGACGTAGATGAATGTTTGCTTGTCAATGTAGGCACAGGAAGCCAGATTTCTTTTGCAACGAAAGCAGATACTGCTGCTGACGGGCTTGAAATCAGACCTTGTGTCGGCGACAGTCACCTGATGGTCGGCTCATCTCTGTGCGGTGGCAGAGCATTTGCTTTGCTTGAAAACTTCTTCCGTAAAACTGCAGAGTTGGTAACGGGTGAAAAAGTAGGAAACGCGTATAAAGGAATTGATAAATTCCTTGAAGAAAATGAGAAAATTGAAAATTCCATTGAATTTTCAACTCTTTTCTGCGGCACAAGAGAAAATCCCGACGAGAGAGCAAAGATTTCTTCTCTCGGTATCGAGAATTTCACCCCGGGACATTTCATTTACGGAGTAATGCACGGGATGGCAGATGAACTTTACTCAATGTATGAGAAAGGTATCTCCGTGTGCAAAGAAAGACCTTGTCAATTAATTGCATCAGGTAACGGAATCAGAAAAAATGTGGCTTTACAGCGTATTGTGTCAGAAATCTTTAAAATGGAGCTTAAAATTCCGAAGCATAAGGAAGAAGCAGCCTACGGAAGTGCCATTTTTTCCTTGACATCGGCGGGATTTTATGATACGATACAAAGTGCACTACAGTTAATTCAGTACGAGAGTTAACTGACAAATTTTAAAGGAGGAAAAATCCAAATGAAAAAAGTATTATCAATTTTATTGGCAGTATTGATGGTTGCTTCAATGTTCAGTGTAATGGCATTCGCTGAAGGCGAGGCAGAAGAAGTAAAAGTTATGAAAAAGTATGCCGGCGGCACAAGTGCTAACTCTTACAGCTACAGAGAAGGCCGTCCCAACAAAGCGTGGAAGGTTGAGTATCTCAATCCCGACGGCAGAGGTAAAGCTATTATCGAAGGTATCAACAAAGATGTAGCATCAGGCGAATATGCAGCATACTACATTTATATTCAGGGCGGTTCAACAACTGCTATCACAATCAGTGATATCATCGGTACAGAAAAAACACCTGTTTACATTGAAATCACTGAAGGTCTTATGACAGCACCCCTTTTCGCAAGTGACAGCCTTGACACTAAGGCTCCCGCAATCACACTTGAAGATTGTGAATATGTTACACTTAAAGGTATCGCTGCAAAATCATCTATCTACAATGGTATTGAAGTAAGAAACTGTAAAAACGTTACTCTTGAAAACATCGAATTCAAAAACGTAGGTTACACAGACTATTCTTTCCCCTCAACAGCAGAAGATGGCACAGAAACATATCCTGACATGGATACAACAAATCTCCTTGCAAAAGGTTCAGCTCTTCTTATCGGCGAAGGTAACACAGATATCGCAGTTATCGGTTGTAAATTTGAAAACTGCCGTGCAGGTATTGTAGTTGACAGCACAAAACTCGAAGTTGAAGAAGAACCCGCTCCCGCAGCAGAAGGCGAAGAAGGAACAGAAGAACCTACAGCTCCCGTTGCAACATCAGGTGTTTCAATTACTGGCTGTAGCTTCACAAACATCAACGAAGCAGCTGTTATCCTCAACGGTGCAGACGATGTTACTGTTTCAGGCGGTAAAGCAACAAACGTTGGTACTCTTACAGAAGCACAGAATTATGACGGAAAAGCAGTTGCAGTTGTTAAAGTTGTAAACTCAAAAGATGCAGTCGTTGAAAAAATGTTCTCATCATACAATGTATCATTTGTAAACTTTGAAAATTCAACAGGTAAAGTTCGTTTCAACGTTTCTGACAGCGATGGCGCTGGCAAAATTGGTGAAGGCGTTCTTGTTTACAACAATACATTCGTAAACGCATCTGCTCTTGAAATCGCAACAGCTAAAAACAACATTTTTGCAATGATCATCGGCGAAAAAGTTAAAGTTGCTGACGGTGAAGCTAACTGCTACTACTGGACAAGTAAGGGCGACAAAAACTCAATCAAAAAGAACCCCAAATTTGCTAATGCATTTGATGGTATGACAGAAGGTCAGGATCCTATCGATAACTACAGACTTTCAACTGAGTCTGCTTGCCTTGGCGCAGGTGTTAAAGTTGAAGACGATATGGGCACAACAGACTTCTATGGCAACGAAATCGGTTCATCAATCAACATCGGTGCTGACCAGGGTGCAGGTGCAGAAGCAACAACAGAAATCGTAAGCGACTTTGTTGACTTCTTCAACTATATCTTCGCAGTTATCAAAAACTTCTTTGATAATCTTTTTGCTTGATTCTGAAATAGTTTAATTATAAACAGCATCATCTTAGGATGGTGCTGTTTTTTTTCTTAATAATTTTTAATTGTGAACAAATCTTTATAATATTGCAATTCTGTGATTTTATGTTATAATTTAGATGTAAAAACTTTATAAGGAGATGTAAACTTATGAAAAAGATAACAAAAGTTATGTCTGTTTTTCTTGCTGTGTTAATGGCATTCGGCGTTATGTCAGTTGCAGTAAATGCAGAAGAAGTAACAGATTGTGAACACGATTTTGACAAATGGGTTATCAGCCAGGATGAAACGTGTGCAGATCCCGGCATCAAATACAGAAAATGCAAAATTTGTGATGCTATCGAAACAGGCCTTGTTCCTGCACTCGGACATGCTTATGGTGAAGGCGTTGTGACTGAACCCACTTGTGGTCAGAAAGGCTGCACAACATATACATGCGCTAATTGCGGCGAAGAAAAAATTGAAGATGAAAAGCCTGCTCTTGCTCATACATATGGTGAATGGAAAATTTCTGCGCCTGCAACCTGCACAGAAGCAGGTCTCAAGGTAAGAGAATGTTCAGTTTGCGATGCAACTGCAGCAGGTCACACTGAGTCAGAGGTTATTCCTGCAACAGGTCACAAAATGGTTGTAAAAGAAGTTGTATTACCCACATACACAGCTGAAGGTTATACAATCTATAAGTGTGAAAATTGTGAAGAAACAGAAAACAAAGATTATACACCTGTTCTCAAAGGTAAAGTTGAATCAGTTGAACTTGGTGAGAAAATAGTTGTTCAGTATGAAGAAACAGCCAAAATCGACCCTGCTGTTAAGATGGGTGGCAGTGTAGCATACACTGTTGAATTCAAATCAGAAAAAGAAAATGTTGCTACAGTTGATGCTGAGGGCAATATTATCGGTAAAGGTATGGGCAAAACTGTAATTACCTGCACAGTTACTGATGAATACGGAAACACAGCTACAGACACAGTTGAAGTTCAGGTTAAATTCAGCATGGCAAACTGGTTTACAATTATCCGTCAGGTGCTCAAAGCAGCAATTGATATTGTTATCGGTGGTCTTTTCGGTAAAAAATAATTGTCGTTAATGATGTTTTAAATTATGTTTAATATTTTCAGAAAGCCTTGCAGTTTGAACTGTGAGGCTTTTTTGGCTTAGTGTGATAATAACGGTCCGGTTTTTATTTACTGATTATTGCTCCTGAAACAAAATTTACATTTTGTTAAAAAATAGTTATAAATTTGTTCATTTAATAAAAACGGCTTGTTTTTCTCGTTAAAATGTTAAAAAAAGCCCTAATCTTTAGTGAAAACTGACAAAATTAATAATTTTTTATAAAAATACTCTTTACTTTTTGCAAACCTTATGGTAAGATGATACTGCGAAGTAGTGTGAACATCTGCTTTTGGTAAGTTATACCCATCAGGAGTTATCCTGAAATGGATATAGACTTTTCAAATATTGTTACAAACTTTGCAGTATAAGTCACACGTTTGGCCCGTCTGAACGTAATGACGGGTAATATTTACGGAGGTGTTTTACAAAATGAAACAAGCCAAAAAAATGTTATGCATGCTTCTTGTAATGGTTCTTGCTTTCTCAACAGTTAGCATCGGCGCAAGTGCTGCATACACAAGCTATGCGACTCCCGCATCTTACGATTTGCATGAAAGCCCCGTGCTTTCAACTCCACAGAGAGGTTCACAGCTCCTCGACTACGTGGACGCTATGCTCTACGATATGAGAGATGACCTCTATATCGACATCACTGTTATGAAGCTCGACTTCACAAGCGTTGACAAGGCTCTTGATACAATCGATGGCCTTGAAGGTGTTGCAGGTCTTGTTGGTGGTGACGTTAAAAAGCTCGACTTTGACGCTCTCCCCTCAACAAGAAGAGGTACAGGCGGTAAGACAGACCTTAACATCCTTTATGAACTTCTCTATTTCCTCAATGCTAACAGAGGTATTGTAGGTAACTTCCTTAAAGGTGACCTCGACCTTGGTATCATCGCATCTTTCGTTGACCTTGATTTCAACGTGCACAACCTTCTTGCTGATATGCTTTATGAGATGTGTGTTGACGAAACATACGATGTTGACAATGGTGCTATTGACTACAACACATGGACAGCTGACAAAATTCTCCAGCACGCAGTAGATACAATCCTTCTTGGTGGTACAGCTGCTGATGGTGACATTGAAGAAGGCTTCCTTCCCTCAATGGCAGGCAAAACAAACATCAACACTCAGACAATCTGGGGTATTATCGAAAATGCTGCTAACGCTGCAACAAAAGACCTTCTTATTCCCTTCATCAAGAATGACCTTGGTGCACTTCTTGACGAAGCAAAAGCAGCTAACCCCCACCCCGCATGGGATTATATCGATATTTCTAAACTCAACCTCGACAACTATGTATGGGGTCAGTATGATAAGACAAACGGTATTATTGCTGAACTCAACCACTTTCTCTATGTAGTTCTCGATCAGGTTTGGACAGGCGACAAATTCTGGGTAGACGGCGGTAACGACAAACTCGAGCAGAACCTTAATGCCGCTCTTGAAGTTGTTTACAAAGAACTCGGCACACTTATCCTTCCCGCAACAACAGAATTCATCGACCAGGCTGACTTTGAAGATATGGACCTTCAGGCTAAAGTAGCTTGGGTTGCAAAACAGTTCATCCGTTCAGAAATGCCTTATGTTCTCTGGGAAGATACATACGGCGAAGAACTTCCCCTTGATAACCTCGGCCAGGTAGCTTGCTACGTTGTTTACTCAATCGCAGCAGATATCCTTCCCGTTAACTACATGGAAGAAGTTGAATACGGCTATGCAGAATGGGGCACAGATTTTGCTCTCTACATGCTCGCTGATATCGGTGCCTACTACCTCAATGGTGCACTTCCCATCGAAATTCAGTATGGTTCAGGCGTAGAACAGTTCCTTAACGTTCTTGTTAACTGGGCTCTCCAGGATAACAACTTCGGCGGCTTCTTCAAAGGCTGCGGCGTTTCAGACTCAGACAGCCCCTGGACAAAGATTGACAAAACTGTTTTCACAGTTCTTCCTCTCCACAAGATTCTTGGTGGCGGCGCAACAGGTTCTTATGACCTTCTTATGAACAAGATCCTCTATCCTCTCCTTAACCTTGATCTTGAAACATTCCTCAGCATCCTTTATAAAGCTGACTACAGCCTTCTCAACAAGACTATTCCTCAGTTTGTAACATCAATTCTTAATGGCGTTCTCAATGTTATCGTTGCAAGAAATACTCAGCCTGAAATGTTCTCAGCAAACCCGCCTTCAGTTGATTCTCTTATCCAGAACGGCAACCTTGCAGTAACAGCTGAAAAACTTCTCAACGGTCTTTACAACGCTGGTAGATATCAGTACTTCTGGGATTCACTTCTTCCCATCCTTAATCCTCTTCTCATTGATGAAAGCGGATACAGCTACAACATCGTTGCAGCTCCCTCAGGATACGATGTTAACTCACTTGCAACTCTCGAAGCAAAACTCGGATATTGGGATGAAGTATTTGCGGAACCCGATGTATATGATAAGAATGGTGCTAACTGGAACGAATCAGAAGACTATGTTCTCTGGAGATTCGACAAAGTTGAAGCTGCTATTGATGATGCATGGGGTGTAATCGATGGTTACAACGGTGCTGTTCAGTGGGTAGCAGATGCAAATGAACAGCTCGCAGCAGCTAATGCATCAGGCGATGCAAACGCTATCACAGATGCACAGAACAACCTTGCAGCAGCACAGGCAGAAGTTGCTTCTTACACAGCTAAGAGATATGCAGACGCAGCTTATAAGATTGAATACTATGCAGCTAAAGCAGCAGCTAACCAGAACGAAGCTGTTCAGTCACATCTTATGAACGTTCTCTATCTTGCAGATGCTAAGGATTACAAAGAGAAAAATTATGATCCTGCAGTATGGGCAAACTATGAAGAAGCATATAACCATGCTTACGAAATCTACGAAACTCTTCCCTACGACGAAGATACATATCTTCCTTCACCTGACCTTAAACAGTCAATGGTTAACGCAGCAAGAAAGAACCTTCTTGACGCTATGATGAAACTTGAAGTTAAGCTTGCTGACCTTTCAGCTCTTATCGCTTACTACGATCAGGTTAAGAACACAGTAACCGATGCTTACTCAGCAGAAACAGTAGAAAGATTCAACAATGCTCTTGCAAATGCACTTTCACTTATCGAAGAAGGTATCCTTACAGCTGACAGACAGCTCGACATCGACGAAGCTCTTGAAGAACTCAAAGCAGCATTCGAAGGTCTCAGCGAATTTGTAGAAACAATCAAGCCCGTTCTTGATAAGATCAAGGAAGACATCAAGACTGGAGAAGTTGATGGTGCAGCTCTTATCTGGAACCTCGCTACAAACCTTACACCTGATGCACTTCTTGAAGATTTCGTTAACTCAGACGAAAACGGTACTCTTGAAGTTCAGACAGTAGTTGACGGTGTTGTTGGTACAGGTTCAAAACTTGTTCTTAAAGACTCAGAAGGTACAGTTGTTGAAGAATACGAAGTAGTTATCTTCGGCGACGCTAACGGCGATGGTGTTGTTGACGTAATGGATACAATCTGCCTTGACCTTTACACAGTATATCAAGCTAACTATGCTGAAGGCAGTGCACAGTGGTATGCTCTCAACCTTGACGGAAAAGCAGATGTTGATGCAGCAGACGCAGTTATCCTTGATGCATATACAAACTTCGCAGGCACAATCGACCAGGGTTCAATCTATTAATAGATACCTTACTGAAGTTTAAAATTTAAAACTATAGTCCGGGACAGGAGAATCTCTTGTCCCGGATTTTGGGCATATTGCATAATTTGAAGAACAATGTGTTGTTTATATTTCTTAATTTTTATTTATTTAATATAATTGACCTCAAGGAAAAATGATGTTATAATTATCGAGCAAGGGAGGTGAAATGATGAATAAAAACAAAATTATTAACATTGTTGCTGCATTTTTGACGGTTGCAATTGTTGCAGGCATCAGCACTACATTTGTTGTTCGTCATAATGAAGCAGAAAAAAATCAGAAAGTGGACGAAAAAGTCACATTTTTTACAGTTATCGGCAACGCGGATTCGGAAAATCCCGAAAGTTCAGAAATACAGACTCAGATTGTTACAAACGAAAAAGACGAAACCCAGACACCTGAATATGTTACAAATAATAAAGGTGAAATAATCACAAATGAAGACGGAAATAAGGTTACTCAGCAACCTACAGATAAACCACCCACAAGCAACAGTAACGGTTCAACAACTACAATTCCAACTACAACAGGTAAAATAGATGCGTCAACTCCTGTGACAAACGCTAATGCTTCACAGGAAGCAAGCACATTCGGTTTCACCTGGGACCCGGCAAGCGGAGTGTTCTACTCTACGTCTGACCCCTGGCAGAGACAGTTCGGCTATAATAAGTATTACGACCTTTTGGGCGGATATGTAGCTTTGTGGTACGACACAGTAAGAATCAAATTCAACTATGGCGGCTATGATTGGCTTGTTCAGTTCTGGAAAGGACAGTATGGATTCCTTCTCCTTGGTGCTGAAGCAGGCGTTTATTACAAGCCTGAAGGCGATCCTTCATCACAGTATATTTGCTCAGACAACAATATGCGTCTTAAAATCGGTTATACTTGCTATAACAAAGGCGAGGAATTGTTTGTAAGGCCTTATCAGGATACATGGTGGCTTACAGGCTTCGTGCCCGGCAAACTTGATAAGTATTCTGACAGAAGCCAGCTTAAAATGCAGATGAGAATTACTCTCAAAGATGAGGAAATGAAAAATGCATTTGTTGCAGCTCTTCAGCAGCCCGGTGTAGGCTTCACTCAAGGAAATGCTTCAACTTCAGACACATTCTATACAAGCGGAAATGATGTTTATCTTATGTGGCAAACTGACCGCAGCAAAACATCATAAGTTTGTCAAATATTTACAGAATAATATTTCTAAAAACTATTGACATTATTCTCTGAATGCAGTATACTATTAACGTTAGTAGGGTCAAATGTTACCCATATTCACAATTGAAAGGAATGTAGTGAAATGAAAAAAGTACTTAGTGTCCTTCTTGCAGTTGTAATTTGTCTTGCTTTCTCAACAATGGCTTTTGCAGCAGAAGAAGAAACAACAGCTCCCGCAGTTGACGTAGAAGAACTTGACCAGATTGTTAACGAAATCGTAGATGCAGCAGGCGAAGGTGACGTTGCTGGTGTAGCAGGTGCTATCCAGGTTAACGCTGACAAACTTGCAGCAGCTTTTGGTGATATCGCAGCAGGCGCAGATACAGTTGCAGCTGACGAAGCAGCTGAATATGTTATCGCAGCTATCAGCGATCTTACAGGTGCAGACATGACAAACGTTGAAGAAATCGTTATGGATGCTATCGACGAATATGGTCTTGCTGATGTAGAAGTTGTTGAATCAAGTGAAGTTGCAGGTCTCGTTGATGAAATTCTTGCAAGACTTGAATCATACGGCATCGACACAACTCCCATTATCGACACACTTGCAGAAAGCAAAGTTGGTAATGCTATCATCGGTATCTACACAGGCGAACCCACAACTGTTCCTGTTCCTGTTCCCGAAACAGAAGTTATCGTACCTGATGAAATCCCCGTAACAGGTCAGGCTTCATCAATCGCAGCATTTGCAGTTCTTGCAGTTGCAGCAGCTGGTGCATACGTTTCAACAAGAAAAAAGGCTGAATAATTCAGTTTTATGAAAAAGATTGCGAGCATCGTTTGATGCTCGCTTTTTTGTGTAAAAAAACAGGTTGGCGAAAACCAACCTGTTTCGTTTATTCAGTTTTATATTTCGCTAATCTGACAGGGCCGAGAAGCCCTGTTGGTTCCATCATTACAAAACGTGAGAATTTATCCCGTTCACGGTATCCGCAATGATTAGTAGTGATAATTTCAAGCGGATATTTTCCAGCTTTTAATTCACCTAAATTAAATTTATATGGCGGGCATATTTTGGCAGGAAGAATTTTATTTCCTAATCTGATTTCAGCAATTTCTCCTACATAACCGAGGTGGAGTTCATATAGTCCATTTTCACCTATTTCAATCTCAGTTTCATATTTGATATGACCTGCAAAATCCTGCAGTGCTGTAGTTCTGGTAACGTCAAATAATTCATTTGTTACTGTGTAAAATTCAAAGTTCACATCATCAGTTGACAGACTGATTTTGTATTCGAGATTAAGCGGAATATTTTCATCGATAATTTTGTTTATCGATTTTTTTACAGCTGATTCATCAGAGACACCTGTGATAATAAAAACCGTATTGTAAGGCTCAATTCTGAGCTTTATTTTTTTATCGGCAGTTTTTATTGTTGCTTCGTTATTAAGGGCATCATATTCGATGTAATTTCCGCCATCAAAATCTGCAAGAATGACATCTGTTTCAATGGTGTTGTGTATATCTTCATTTGAGAAAAAGTAAATATTTGCATTTCCGTTCACGTATTTTCTGTATCGTAGTAACGGAATTTTCTCATTCAGTATAATATCAACCATTTGACGTTTTTTCAGGTCATTAACAAGATTTAAGGGAGTGTAATCATCTGATATGTAAATTACTTCCTTGTCGCAAAAAGAGGCTATTTCACGGGTTTTATAGCCTGATTCAGGTGCTATAATAATATTCGTGTTTGCGTTGTTCAATTGTTCTGTGGGCACAATTTCGTAATCTATCTGATTGTCATAAAGCACTTTGGCAATGTCTTCCATATAGATGAAGTTATTGCCTGACCAACGTGATTCAGCATCATAAAGAAGTGAGCACACAGGCTTTGGTTGTGCTGCGTTAGTAAGGTGACATACTCTGTCAAGATATTCCATCAGATTTCTGAAGTATTTATACTCAGGATTTTTACCACCTGCATAGAAATGTGGCGGACAATCGTCGTCATCGGGATCGAATGAAAACGCGTGAGGAACAAAATAATTAATGCCTCTCACCAACATATGGTCAAGGAGATACTTCATCATTTTGCTGCCTTCTGCCCACCCGTATGCACCAAAAATTTCGCACATAGCACGACCTTTTTTTCGTTCATCAAGGTTTGCCTGAGAAGCAGCAAGTTTTGCAAGTACATATAAGAAGAACTTATTGTTCATCACCCTGTAGCAAACCTCACCGCGGTTGTCAACGCCATTGATTCCGGGAAGAATCTGATGCAATACAACATCTATTCCGGACATGTGCTGATAACGTAATGCGCGGAAATAATGTCCTGCACCGCAACCTGTTTTGTAGTGGGTATTGTTGTCTTCTATTACGTGACCGATATATTCTACGCCATGTTCATAGCACCAATCAGCCATTTTTTTGCAGAAATTATTGCTGTATTCATAAGTTATTGCGTCCATATAACGCACGCGGAACTCTTTTTCTCTGCCATCAGTAAAAGAAAGCCAGATGCAAGGAAACATTTTGAAAGTATCTTCGTGATAGAAGAATTTGAGCTTTTCAAAAATGTTTTCACGCCATGGCAAGTGGTGATTTTCTATGCCGAGCTCTGCTGTGAAACCAAATTCGGAAAAATTTCCGAAACAAGGCTCGTCAGAGAAAAATCCAAGAAAAACATTGCCGAAATATTCCTGCAGATTTTTATAGTGAGGTTCATAAACTGCATCTATCATAAGCTGTGTAGAGGCAGGATTGAGCATATCGATGTATTTTGAATAGTGTTCTGAAAACCCGAAACGTGTTTTCACAAGCAAACAGATTCTCCACATTCCATCAGGTAAATCAAAGTAAATTCTGCCATCCTGAAGACCTGCAGAAATATCGATGGCATCGTCATAAATCAGCGTATCGGGAACATGTCTGCAGGCAACAGCGGCAAGGATTTCTTTGCCTTCTTCAAGCCAGAAATCAGTTCTCAGACATCCGCCTTTAACGGGCCCCGGCGCATCAATATATTCGCTTTTGATTTCCCAAGGGAGAAGTTCAGGGTGCTTTTCAATTTCACCATTTGCATAGCCTGTAGGAAAATGTTTATCATCAAGAATCCAGGCCTTCATATTATTTTCTTTGCAGAAGTCAAAAATAAAACGCACGTCATCAAACCATTTTTCTTTACAGAAATCTTCGTGAGTTCTTGATTCAAGGCAAATGGTTCTGATTGAAGAATCGCGTATCTTTTCAAGTTCATCTTTCATACGCGACTTATCTTCTCCGTGCATCCAGACAAATGGCGCAGAGTAAGATGCTGTTTTGTTTTTAAGACATTCTGTAAGTTGATTAAGCATTTATCTGTCTTCTTTCTCCTTGGAGGCAAGTTTTACATATCTTTTGAAGAAAGTAACAGCTTCTTCAAGAGTGTTTACAGGGCAGCATTCGTTAGTTGCGTGTGTACGTGTGAGAAGCTCTGCGCTTACTCTGAAAGGTGAGAAACGCAGTACGTTGTCGCATATAGGCCCGTAATGGTAAGCATCTGTGCTGCCCATTACAAGGAAAGGAACAACAAAGTTTTTCTTCGGGTCTGTGCGGCTGCAGATTTCATCAAGTGCACGGTATGCCTGAGAATCTTTTGTTGCAAACTGAGAAACTTCTTTGCAACCGAGAAGCTCAATGTCGATATTTTTATTTCTTACAACTTTTCTGATATGTTTTTCAACGTCTTTTACGCTTGTGCCGGGCATCTGACGGAAGTTAACTGTACATGATGCACTCTGAGGAAGCACATTTGATGCAGGGCTGCCCTTTGCCATGGTAACTGCAGTTGTTGTTCTTGTAAGGCAGGCTGCAGGTGGGATTTTTTTACATACAGCAAGGATAATCGGTCTGAGTAAGGGAATATTGCAAGTAATAAGTCTTGCAGGGTAACAAACACGTTTGCCTACGCTTGTGAAAAGGTCAATCATAAAGGGCATAAGACGAGCTTTGAACTGATGCTTTTCAAGGTCATGAATAACATCTGCAAGGTCGCCAAGTGCTGAATGGACAGGAGGCTGCGATGAATGACCGCCTTTTGCGTGGACAGTAATACGATAGTCTGAGTAGCCTTTTTCAGCCATACCGATACCTGCAATTGACTGGTCGATAATGCCTTTGATTTTAACTGTAAGGAAAGCACCGCCTTCGTCAAGGACGCTGTCGAGATGAACGCCTCTTTCTTTAAGAGTATTCACAATGTCAACAGCACCTGAAAGGCCATTGTCGTTAACTTCTTCGTCGTGTGCAAAGCAAAGATAAACGTCTCTGTCAGGCTGGTATCCTTCTTCAAGAAGTGTTTCAATGGCTTCCATAACGCAGATAAGGTGGTTTTTCATATCAAGAGCACCACGGCCCCAGATAAATTCGCCATCGTTATGACCGCTGAAAGCGGGATATTTCCAGTCGTCCTCAGTGCCGGGGGTTACAGGCACAACGTCCTGATGTGAAAGAAGTGCCATAGGCTTAAGATTGCTGTTTTTACCTTCCCAACGATAGATAAGACTGGCTCCTGTTATAATTTCCCTTGAAAGATTTTTATGAATCAGGGGATATGATTCTTCAAGAAATTCACGGAATTTTCTGAATTCTTCCCATTCAGTTTCTTCGGGATTGGTTCTTGCAATTGTTTTGAAAGTAAGAGCTTTACTTAAATTTTTTGCAGCACGTTCAACATCTGCTTTTTCAGGTTCAAGCGGCGGTTTTTCAAGTTCACTCTTTTTTGGTCTGAAGAAGTAAGCTTTGATGGCTGTAATTACAATTAATGCAAGAATTACGCCAAGAATAATTAATAAAATTTCCGTTGCACTCATATCTGTTTCTCCTAACATATTGATATAATGAAATTTTACCATATAAATATATAAAAATCAAACGCAAAACATAAAGAATATAGGATATTTTGAGAAATTTTACATTTTTTAAAAATTTTAATAAAACTTATTTGATTAAATTAATTAAATGTAGTATAATTATAATAATTAATGTAAAAGGAGCGGTGAAGAATGATTACTTTAGAAAATCACCTCGGAAAGATTGATATTTGTGAAGACTATTTTCGCAAATTAATAGGCAATGCTACAACTTCTTGTTTTGGTGTTGCAGGTATGTCTGACGGTAATGTTCAGCAGGGAATCCGTTCAAAATTAAGTAAACGTTCATATATTGACCAGGGTGTTGTTGTAACAAAAGACAACTATGGTATTTCTGTGGATTTGCATATCGTTGTTACTTACGGTATCAATATCAGAGAAGTTGTGAGAAGTATTGACGAAAAAGTACGCTACAGCGTGGAAGAAGCCACAGGTATCTGTGTAAATAATGTCAATGTGTTTGTTGATAATTTAAAGGACGAGGAATAATCTGCTTTTGAGGAGAGTTTGAATCTGATGATTAACGGAAAACAAATCATTGATGCCATTGTTTCAGCATCAAATAACATAAATAATCTTAGAACCGAAGTAGATGCATTGAATGTTTTTCCTGTGCCTGACGGCGATACGGGAACAAATATGTCAATGACTATCGGTGCAGCTGCAAGAGAGCTCAAACATTTGCCTGAAACGGCAACTGTAAGTGAAGTGCTTGATAAAGCGGCTTCTGCATTGCTCCGCGGTGCAAGAGGCAATTCAGGTGTTATTCTGTCACTTATTTTCAGAGGTATTGCAAAAGGTGCAAAAGGTGCAGAATTTTTCACAAGCGAAGTTATTGTAAATGCACTTAAAAGTGGTAAGGAATCAGCATATAATGCTGTTATGAAGCCTACAGAAGGTACAATTCTTACAGTTATACGTGAAACTTCTGACAGAATTGCCGAAGATTTTGAAAATGATAATGCTATCGAAGCGAAAGAACTCTGGACAAGGGTCTGCAGATATGCAGATGAATCGCTTGCAGGTACTCCTGAAATTCTTCCTGTGCTTAAAACGGCAGGTGTTGTTGATGCAGGCGGTAAGGGTCTTCTTTGCATTTTCGAAGGTATGAAAAATGTTTTCTGCAACGGAGAAATTATTTCTTTGCTTGGCGACAGTGCAAAACCTGTAGAAGCAGTAACAAGAGCAGTGAGCGAAGAAAATGTTGATATCAAATTCTGCTATTGTACAGAATTTATTATTGACAAAAAGAAAGATCTGAAAGACGGCTCAGCGATAAAAATGAGAGCTTATCTTGAATCAATCGGTGACTGCGTTGTAGTTGTTGAAGACGATGAAATTGTTAAGGTTCATGTTCATACAAACGAACCCGGCAATGCAATTCAGGCAGCACTTAAACTTGGTTCACTTATGAACATCAAAATTGAAAATATGCGCCTTCAGCATGCAAATGCAGAATGGGGAGCAGGAGATAAAGTGGAAGAGGAAACAGACGTACCGCTTGCTGAGCCTGAAAAGAAATATGGCTTTGTTGCTGTTGCAGCAGGTGAAGGCGTTTCTCAGCTTTTCAGTGAAATCGGCGTTGATAACGTTGTAAGCGGCGGTCAGACAATGAACCCCAGCACAGCAGATTTATTAAAGGCAGTTAATATGACAGCGGCTGAACATGTTTTTGTTCTTCCTAATAATAAAAATATTATTATGGCAGCTGAACAGGTTGTGCCTCTTACTTCAAAGAAGGTGCACGTGCTCAGAACAAAAACAATTCCTCAGGGAATTACTGCTATGCTTAATTTTGACGAAAATATCCGTTCAAACGAAAACCTCAATAATATGATGGTTGCGGCAAACAAAGTGCAGACAGGTCAGGTAACTTTTGCTGCACGCGACAGTGTTGTAGATGGTAAAGCTGTTAAGGAGGGCGAAATTCTTGGCCTTGAAAACGGCAAAATCACAGAAATTGAGCACTCAGCTGTTAAGGCCGGATATAAAATCACAAAGAGCCTTATAAAGAAAATAGATGCTTCTATGGTAACAATTATCTATGGTGAAGATTCATCTGAAGAAGAAGCAAATGAGCTTGAATCACTTATTTCAAATAAATTTGCAGGCAAGGTTGATGTGGCTGTGTTAAACGGCGGTCAGCCTGTATACAGTTTCGTGATTTCAGTAGAATAATAGGAGTCAGAAATGGACATCAGCACTGATATCAGATATTTAAAAGGTGTTGGAGAAAAACGAGCCGAGCTTTTTTCAAAGCTCGGCATTAACTCTTTAGGCGATATTCTTGAATATTACCCGAGAATGTATGAAGACTGGAGCAAAGCGAAAAAAATATCTGAAACTGTGGTTGGTGAAACTTCCTGCGTGAAAGGGTTTATTACCCACACTCCCACAAAGGCACTTATCAAAAAAGGTATGACTATTTATAAAACAGGTGTCTGTGACGGAGAAGAAGTTATGGATTTGACTATCTTCAACAACCGTTTTGCTGCTGAAGCACTTAAGGAAGGCGAAGAATATGTTTTCTTCGGCAAAGTGGGCGGAAATCTTTATAAAAGGGAAATGACTAACCCTGCTTTTTCTGTCGCAGAAGGCGGAGAAAGAATCAGACCGATTTACAGCTCAAGTCAGGCTCTTTCAACTAAGATTATTGAAAAAACAGTAAGGACTGCTATTGATAACATAAAAGAAACATTAAACGAAACTCTGCCTGACAGAATAAGAAGCGAATATAAATTGGCATCGCTTATTTTTTCGCTTGAAAATGTTCATTTTCCTCAGTCTGAAAAAAATCTTGAGGTTGCAAGAAGGAGACTTATTTTTGAAGAGCTTTTCATTCTGCAGTTAGGTCTTTTGCTTCTTCGCTCAAGGTCGAAAAAAATAACAACAAACAGAATTGAATTTGATAAAACAGAAGAATTCTGTTCTTTTCTTCCGTTTACAATGACAGGAGCACAGTCACGTGCTGTCAGAGAAGCGGTTGAAGATATGAAAAAAGATGTGCCGATGAACAGGCTTGTGCAAGGTGATGTTGGCTCAGGTAAAACTGCAGTTGCAGCGGCAATTATTTACAACGCTGCCAAAAACGGATTTCAAAGTGCTTTGATGGCACCGACTGAAATTCTTGCAACACAGCATTATCATACTCTTGAAAAATTCTTTGAAAATACTGATATAAATGTGGCTTTGCTTACAGGCTCTGTGCGTAAAAAACAGAAAGATGAAATAAAAGAAAAACTGAAAAACGGCGAGATAGATTTACTTGTGGGCACTCATGCCATAATTCAGGATGATGTTGAATTTTATAATTTAGGTCTTGCTGTTACAGATGAACAGCACCGTTTCGGCGTAGCACAAAGGGGAAGCCTTTCGAAAAAAGGCGAAGAGCCCCATTTGCTTGTTATGTCGGCAACACCTATCCCCAGAACGCTGGCGTTGATGATTTACGGCGACCTTGATGTATCAATTCTTGATGAATTGCCCCCGGGCAGACAGAAAATTGACACTTTCTATGTTGATTACGAAAAGCACGAAAGGGCAATGAATTACGTCAAAAAACATCTTGACAGAGGATTGCAGGGATATATTGTTTGCCCACTTGTTGAATCAGAAGAAAGTGAACTTGTATCTGCCACACAGATTTATGAAAACTTTAAAAACAATGAGTTTAAAAATTACACAGTAGGTCTTCTTCACGGCAAAATGAAGCCGAAAGAAAAAGACGAAGTAATGAAAAAATTCGCAGATGGAGAAACACAACTTCTCATTGCAACAACTGTAATTGAAGTTGGTGTTGATGTGCCGAATGCGGTTATTATGGTAATAGAAAATGCAGAGATGTTCGGTCTTTCACAGCTTCATCAGTTAAGAGGGCGTGTGGGCAGAGGTAAAGAAAAATCAACCTGCATTTTAGTCAGCGACGCACAGAATGATGATGCTAAAACAAGGCTTAATGTTATGTGTAAAACTTCAGACGGCTTTAAAATTGCAGATGAAGATTTAAAATTACGCGGACCAGGTGATTTCTTCGGCTCACGTCAGCATGGTCTGCCGAAAATGAAAATTGCCAATCTGCTTAATGATATGAAAACACTGAAAGAAGCTCAGGCAGAAGCAAAAAAAGTTCTTGCAGACGACCCGAGACTCCGCAAGAAAGAAAATGAATTTTTAAGAAAAGCAGTTATAAATCTCTATGAAAAAATGAAAGATTAAGGGTGAGAAAAATGAAAAAAATTGCAAGCTTCACAATCGACCATACAATTCTTCCCAAGGGAATGTATGTATCACGAGTTGATGGTGATGTTACTACCTACGACATCAGAATGAGAAGACCTAATGTGGAAGAAGTGCTCACAAACGGTTCAATTCATACTATTGAACATCTTTTTGCAACTTATGTGAGAAATTCAGAGTTTACCGATAATATTATTTATTTCGGTCCTATGGGTTGCAGAACAGGTTGCTATTTCCTTACACGTGGAATGGACGGGCAGGATGTTATAAAACTTGCAAGAGAAGCATTTGAGTTTATTGCTTCTTATGAAGGTGAAATTCCCGGTGTAAGTGCAGTTGAATGCGGAAATTACCGCGACCACGACCTCGAAAGAGCAAAAATTGATGCTGCAGATATGGTAAAAGTTCTTGCAGGTTACACAAATCTCGAATATCCCACAAAATAAAAATTACCGCTGAAGTTTTTAATGACTTCAGCGGTTTTTTATCGCTTTGAGCACCAATATTTTATTGTGCAAACAAGGCGTTTTAATGGATTGGGATTTACATATTCCAAATCAGCGGGATTGATCCCTTTTGATTTAAAATACGGATAAAGATTTTTCAGGTTTTCATAAAACCTGTTATAGCTTTTATTCTCATTCTTTGTCCAGCCGATTTCAGCAACTGCACAGATTCTTGGGAAAAGCATAAAAGAAAGTTTATTAAAGTCTCTTATATATTCTGACCACGCAGGAGTTTCAACCCCAAGCAGATTTTTTGTTTTTTCTGCTGAGAAACTATAAACTTTTTTAAGTGGTGTCATATGGTAAGGATAATCGGAATAGAAATGGAAGAAATCTGATTCAATATATTTACCGCCATCTTTTATAAAATTTTCCATAATTTTTTTATTATGAAGCCAATGTTGAATAACAGTGGCTTCGGGATTTATTTTTCCGCTTTTGAGAGTATCATTCCACATAATGGGGGTTTTATTTTTTGTGCGCAGATATTCTGCAATTCTGTTCATAAAATAGCCCTGAAGCTGATGGAAGTTTTCAAGATTTTCTTCTTTAATTTTCTTTCTGCAATCTTCACAATTTTTCCATTTTGTTTTCGGCACTTCATCTCCGCCGATATGAAAATATTCTGACGGAAAAAGCGGAATGATTTCGTCTAAAAGTTCAAAAATAAATTCATAAACTTTTTCATTACCTGCACATAAAATATCATCGAAAATTCCATGCTTCATGCAAACATCAATCTGCTTTTTCTCGCAGGAAAGTTCAGGATAAGATGCAATAATTGCCATAGTGTGTCCCGGCAAATCAATTTCCGGAATTACATCAATATATCTTTCTTCGCAATAAGAAACAATATCGCGGATTTCTTCCTGAGTGAAAAATCCGCTGTGCGGTTTTCCTTCGTTTGTACCGCCGAAAAGCGAATTTTTTCTGTGAGAGCCTACTTCATTAAGAAGTGGAAATTTTTTGCTTTCAATGCGGAATCCCTGGTCATCACTTAAATGGAAATGAAAAACATTCATCTTGAGATATGCTGCAGCATCTATAACTTTTTTGATTTCGTCTACAGTAAGGAAATGACGGCAAGGGTCAAGCATAAAACCTCTGTGCGAAAACTGCGGTTTATCTTTTATGATACAATCGGGAATTTTTTCTCCTGAATTTTTTAATTGCTCAAGAGTTTTTTTAGCATAGAATTTTCCTTGTTTTTCAGAAAAATTTACTGTGATTTTTCCTTTCTTTATTTCAATTTCATATTCATCTTTTTCAAAATTGTTTTCTTGTCTTTCAAAAGAGATTTCGGAAAAATTTATATCACTTTTGTTTTCGAAAATTTTCACTTCATTGGGGTAGGGGATAAGTGGTAAATTATTTTTCATACGTTCACCTTCAAAAACAGGGCTGCCGCAGCAACCCTGTTTTGTTACATCAGATTTGTTTTAATTTGCCGAGATTCTTAATGAGATTGGGAACACCTTTGCAGATGATTCTCAAACCTTTACACATCTTATCTTCGTTAAGAATAACAAGAAGACCTTTTGCCATTTCAGGACTGAAAAGACCGAAGCTCATTGAGATAAAATTCTTAATCGGTGTCTGCAGAGCAACAGCACCCATGAGAGTATCTTCTCCAAGGAATTTTTTGAGAGTTCTGTTAAGTCTTCCTCCCCATTTTCCGTCTGCAGCGTCTTCGAGAGTGTTGAGGAAACCAAGAGGAATGCTCTTATCTCTCTGTGAGGGCGGAAGCTCTTTTCCGTAAACTGCAACGAATTCTTCATCTTTCACATTTGTGATGTCAGCACCATAATAGCAGGGAGCTGTTTCTTTATAATCAGGGATTTCTGCTTCAACTGTTGATTCAACGTAAACAGTTGTTTCAAGTTTGATATCACGGCTTGAAGCACCAACAAGAATTTTAAAGTCGCCGCTTTCAACGTGCCAATCGTGAATGTTGATGTTGTAATATGCAAAAGCACGTTTGTCAAGGCTGATTGAAACTTCTTTTTCTTCGCCTGCTTTAAGGAACACTTTCTTGAAGCCTTTAAGTTCTTTAACAGGACGATAAATTGTGCTTTCAACGTCGCTTACATAAAGCTGTGCAATTTCAGCACCATCAACTGCGCCTGTGTTTTTGATTTTAAATGAAACAGTAATTGTGTCTGTATCTTTTACTTTGTCTGCAGAAACTTTCAGGTCGCTGTATTCAAAAGTTGTGTATGAAAGACCGTGACCGAAGGGGAAACGTACTTCTTTGTTTGCAGTATCGTAGTATTTGTAACCTACATAAATGCCTTCTCTGTATTCAACTGAAACAGATGTACCGGGGAAGTAATTGTAGCTTGAGTTATCTTTAAGTGACATTGGATATGTTTCAGCAAGTTTACCGCTGGGGTTAACGTTACCGAAAAGCACATCGCAAACAGCACTTCCGCCTGCCTGACCTGTAAGGAACATATTGAGAATTGCAGGAACTTTGTCTGCCCAAGGCATTTCGATTGTTGCACCGCCTGAAAGCACAACAACAACGTTTTTGTTAACTTTAAGCACTTCGTTAACAAGCTTGTTGTGAAGTTCAGGGATATTAAGATGCTTTCTGTCGTTACCTTCAGTTTCAAATTCATCTGTAAGACCGATGAAGAGAAGCGCAACGTCTGCATCTTTTGCTGTGGCAACAGCGTCAGCAATATAGAAATCTTCGCTTTTCTTTGATTTTTTGTTTGTTGTATAACCTTCAGCATAACTGAAGTTAACGCCCATTTCTTTCAATGTGTCATATGCACAATCAAGACGGATAGGGTTGATAAGAGATGAACCTGCACCCTGATAACGGGGAGTTTTTGCCATTTCGCCGATAACAGCGATTTTTGCATCTTTTTTAAGGGGAAGAAGATTATTGTCGTTCTTCATGAGAACCATACACTGTGAAGCAATTTCACGTGCAATTTTGTGGTGTTCTTCAGGGTCATATGTGTATGTGCCGAGGCTATTTACTGCTTTGTCAACAAGTCTGAGAATTCTTTCGCAGGCTGTGTCGAGAATCTTTTCGTCAAGAAGACCATTTTTAACTGCTTCAACAATAAGGCGTGTGCCTTCGCCTGAAGAAGTGGGCATTTCAATTTCCTGACCTGCAACAAGACCGGGAACACGTTCGTTTTCTGCACCCCAGTCTGTGATTACAAGGTTTTCAAATCCCCAATCGTCACGCAGAACATCTGTAAGGAGCCATTTGTTTTCTGCACCATAAGTGCCGTTTACGCGGTTGTAGCAGCACATAACTGTCCAGGGCTGAGCTTTTTTGACTGCGATTTCAAAAGGAAGAAGATATGTTTCACGCAGAGTTCTTTCGTCGATTACTGCGTTGATTGTCATTCTGTGAGATTCCTGATTGTTGGCAGCATAATGTTTAAGAGAAGTGCCGATTCCTTTTGACTGAACACCGTTTACAAACGCTGCTGACATTTCGCCGGCAAGAACGCCGTCTTCAGAGAAATATTCAAAGTTTCTGCCGCAAAGGGGAGAACGTTTTATGTTAGTTCCGGGGCCGAGAAGAACAGAAACCTGTTCTTTTAAGCATTCGTCACCGAGAGCCTGACCCATTTTATAAATAAGTTCAGGGTCCCATGAGCATGCAGTTGCTGATGCTGTGGGGAAGCATATTGCCGGAACACCTTTCAGGAGGTCAGTGCTTTCTTCGGGGTTACCTTTTTTACGGATGCCGTGAGGTCCGTCGTTAAATGAAATTGATTTGACGCCGAGCCTTTCAATAGGCTGGCTGTGCCAGTAGTCAAGTCCGTCACAAAGGCTTGCTTTTTCTTCAAGAGTCATCTGGCTGAGGAGTTCCTGATATTTGTTTTCTGACAATTAAATCACCATTCTTTCCCATAATAATTTATGTAAATATGATAACAGTTATTTCACTAAAAGTCAATGAAATATCCTTGACAGAGTTCAAAAGAGGTGATATAATTCAGGTATATTGAAATTATATAGGAAATCGAAGACGGAGAAGGCTGTTTTCAACTGCTTTTTTTCAGAGAGCGTCCGACATTGGCTGAAATCGGATGTAAAAAAGAGAGAACAGTTACCACTCCTGAGAGCTGCTGAAAGCATAGATTAAGGCAGACGTGTAACTTGCGTTAAAGGTTATCGAGTGGTCACTTTTGTGGCAATACGGGTGGAACCGTGGGCAAACTATGCTCATCCCTGTTTTTTCAGGGATGGGCTTTTTATTATGTACATTATATAAGGAGAGATAATTATGATTAAAGTAAAACTCAGAGACGATATCCGCGAGTTTGAAGCGGGCATCAGCGCAATGGACGTTGCAAAAAGCATCGGCGCAGGTCTTTATAAGGCTGTTTGCGTGTGCAGAATCAACGGTGAAGTTAAGGATTTAAGAGAAACTCTCAACGAAGATTGCGAACTTGAATTTGTAACATTTGATGATGAAGACGGTAAAAAAGCATTCAGACATACAGCTTCTCACATTCTTGCACAGGCTGTAAAACGTCTTTATCCCAAAACAAAACTTACTATAGGACCTTCAGTTGAAAATGGTTTCTATTATGACTTTGACAGTGAAATTACATTTACTCCTGAAATTCTCGAAAAAATCGAAGCAGAAATGAAAAAGATTGTCAAAGAAGAACTTCCTCTTGAAAAATTTGAACTTTCTCCTGAAGAAGCAATCAAGCTTATGGAAGAAGCAGGGGAAGATTACAAAATTGAACTTATCAAAGAACATGCTGATAAGGGCGAAAACATTTCTTTCTACAAACAGGGCGAATTTGTTGAACTGTGTGCAGGCCCTCACGTGCCGGATACAGGCAGAATCAAGGCTTTCAAGCTTACTTCCTGCACAGGTGCTTACTGGAGAGGCGATTCAAACAACAAAATGCTCCAGAGAATTTATGGCACAGCATTTACAAAAGCTTCACTTCTTGAAGAACATCTTACAATGCTTGAAGAAGCAAAGAAACGTGACCACAATAAGCTTGGCCGTGAACTCGAAATTTTCACAACTGTTGACTGTATCGGTCAGGGACTTCCCATTCTTCTTCCCAAAGGTACAATTATTGTTCAGCTTCTTCAGAGATTTGTTGAAGACGAAGAAGCAAGACGCGGTTGGATGAGAACAAAAACTCCTCTTATGGCAAAGAGTGACCTTTATAAAATTTCAGGTCACTGGGATCACTACAAAGACGGCATGTTTGTTCTTGGTGATGAAGAAAAAGACAACGAAGTATTTGCACTCCGCCCCATGACATGCCCATTCCAGTATCAGGCATATCTCAACCGTGCAAGGTCTTACCGCGATCTTCCTATGAGACTTGCCGAAACATCAACTCTTTTCAGAAATGAATCATCAGGCGAAATGCATGGTCTTATCCGCGTTCGTCAGTTCACAATTTCTGAAGGTCACCTTATGTGCCTTCCCGAACAGCTTGCTGATGAATTCAAGAGATGCCTTGACCTTTGCATCTTTATGCTTAAAACTCTCGGTCTTTATGATGATGTTTCATACCGCTTCTCACAGTGGGACCCCAACGATACAGAAAAATATATCGGTACAAAAGAGCAGTGGGACGAAGCACAGGGTATCATGAAAGAAATCCTTGATGATATCGGTCTTAACTACAAAGTAGGTATCGGTGAAGCTGCTTTCTACGGTCCTAAACTTGATATTCAGATTAAGAATGTATTCGGCAAGGAAGACACACTTATCACAATCCAGATTGACCAGATGCTTGCTGAAAAATTCGGTATGGAATATGTTGACCGCGACGGTACAAAGAAAAATCCCTATATTATCCACAGAACATCAATCGGTTGCTACGAAAGAACACTTGCTCTTCTTATTGAAAAATATGCAGGTGCATTCCCCATCTGGCTGTCTCCTGAACAGGTACGTATTGTTCCCATTGCTGACAGACATCAGGATGCTGCATACGCAGTTAAGAAAGCACTTGAAGAAGCAGGCGTTGAAAGAATTGACGTTGATACAAGAAGTGAAAAACTGGGCTATAAACTCCGTGAAGCACAGCTTGAAAAAATTCCCTATATGCTCGTTATCGGTGATAAAGAAGCAGAAGAAGGTACTGTTTCAGTGCGTAAGAGAGGTCAGGGAGATATCGGCTCAATGACAATTGCAGAATTTGCAGAAAAAGCAGTTCAGGAAATCAAAGACAAAGTAATAGGTTAAATTTGAGAAAAACCTCTGTCTGTTATCAGACAGAGGTTTTTCACTATCCTGTTTAAAAAATATCAATTAATGAGTAGTTGAAAAAACATAATAAGAATTATAAACTAATGACAGAAGATACGTAACTTCAGAATTTATTTAAGAGGTTTTTATTATGAAATTGAATATAGGTGAAAATATAAAAAGTTTAAGAAAACAAAAGGATATAACACAGGAACAGCTTGCGGAAATGCTTGGAGTTTCTTGTCAGTCGGTTTCGCGGTGGGAGTCAGGTGTCTGTTATCCCGATATGGAGATTTTACCGCAACTTGCGAAAATTTTTGAAATTACGGTGGATAAAATTTTAGGTGTTGACGATATTGCTGAAAACAAAAAGGTTGAGGAATATCTTGAACGTTTTCAAAAAGCTATCAATAAGGGGAAGATAGATGAGTGCATTGCAATTGCCCGTGAAGGTGTTGCAGAATATCCTAATAATTATGTGCTGCTTGATAAGCTGATGTATGCTTTGTTTGGCTCGATAGATAACTCAGGAAATATTCCCGATTGGGAAGAAAATATGGAGAAGTATGATAATGAAATTACGGCACTCGGTGAACGGATAATGAAATACTGCCCTGATCAGAATATTCGTATTGCAGCAACAGCGAGACTTGCATTTAACCATGTTTTGCACGAAAGAAAGGCAATCGGCAGGCAGATTTATGAAACATTGCCACCGATGGAGCTGTGTCGTGAAATGCATATCTGGTGGGCTTTGGAAGAGGAAGAAAAACTTACTTTTTTACAAAAGGCAATTAAAGACAGTTATGAATTGTTAAATACTTTTATCTGGCTTTTGGCTGATGCAGATGTTGTTGATGTAGAAACTGAACTCATTGCAATAAAGAAATTGTTTGAGCTGGAAAAGCTGATTCTTGACGGTAATCGTCCAAACAACAACTGGGGTTCTGTATGGCTTGATTTTGATATTGCCAAAAGATATGCACTTATGGGTGATTATGATAATATGTACAAACACCTGTATATAGCAGTCGATGAAGCAAAAGCGTTTGATAATCGTCCTGATGAACAGAAATACAGTGCTGTTCTGATTGGTGAAATTACAGAAAGAAAACTTGATTTTGAAACTTCTGATACCAGACCACTTTGCGAAATACTTCGTGATAAATGGCTGCTTCATGATGAGTTTGACCCTGTACGTGATACAGATGAATTCAGAGCGGTAGTTGAAAGTCTTAATTAAACATAAGATTGCCGATAAAATAACCAAATTAATCATATATAAGAATGATTATTTGTCGAATATTTGCCTTGAATTTTTGCGGATAAAGGAGTATTATTTGCGTTGCTGTGTGAATATTTTTTCACGGCAACTATATAAATGAAGAAGGCAGATTTAATGAGTACATCTTTATTGTGTCTTGCTACTGCTCTTATCGGCGGTTTGTTATTGTCAAGACTTACAAAAAAACTTAATCTTCCTGCAGTTACAGGTTATCTTGTGGCAGGACTTCTGATAGGACCTTTCTTTCTTGGCAGATTAAACTTACCCGGATTAGGATTTCAGAGCCTTGAACAGGTTGAAACAATGAGTATAATTACTCAGACAGCACTTGGCTTCATTGCATTTACCATAGGTAATGAATTCCGTCTGCATCAGCTTAAAAAGATGGGTAAGAGTGCTATTGTAATAGGTATTCTGCAGGCGGTTATTACAACGGTTCTTGTAGATATTGTTCTGATTGCTTTGCATTTCTGTTTCCCCAATGTTATTTCTATTCCCGCTGCTATTACTCTGGGTGCTATTGCGTCAGCAACGGCTCCTGCGGCAACTCTGATGGTTGTAAGGCAGTATAAGGCGGACGGCCCTCTTACAAGACTTCTTATGCTTGTTGTTGCAATTGACGATGCTGTAGGTCTTGTGTTGTTCAGCGTTTCATTCGGTATTGCAACTGCACTGTCTCATGGTCAGGCAAGCATTATGGCAGTTGTTGTAGAGCCGATTCTCGAAATTGTGCTTTCTCTTGTACTGGGAAGTCTTATGGGATGGCTTCTTAACTTTGTTGAACAGTTTTTCCACTCAAGAAGTAAGCGTATGACAATTTCAGTTGCGTTCGTTCTTCTTACAGTTGGTCTTTCTCAGCTTAAATTCCAGATTGCAGGAGTTCATTGCGGCTTCTCACTTCTTCTTGTATGTATGATGACAGGTACAATTTTCTGCAATATATGTTCAACATCGGAAGAGTTGATGGAACGTGTTGATAACTGGGTTATGCCACTCAATGTTTTGTTTTTCGTAATTTCGGGCGCAGAGCTTGACCTTAACGTTGTTTTACAACCGATGACAATACTTGTAGGCGTCATCTACATAATAGCACGTTCTCTTGGTAAATATTCAGGTTCTGCTTTGAGTTGTAAACTTACACATCAGAGCAAACCTATAACAGACAATCTTGGTATTACTTTGTTGCCTCAGGCGGGTGTTGCACTTGGTATGGCACTTACTGCATCGTCTCTTACAAACGGTTCAATGGTGAGAAATGTTGTTCTTTTCGCAGTGCTTGTATATGAGCTTATTGGTCCTACACTTACAAAACGTTCACTTCTCAAAGTCGGCGAAATCAAACCGGAAGGAAGCACAAGTGCACGTAGACATAATGAGCCGAAAAATCATTAAACATTAATCAATCTATAAAATGAAACCCTACCATATCGTTGATATGGTAGGGTTTTTATCGTTATGTACTCAACCACAAGTTTTACTTGTGGAAATCAAAAAAGCAGTAGCGTTCATTCAAAAAAATAAGTCCTCCTTTGATATAATGGGAGAAGTAACATCAACCGCAAAAATCAAAGGAGGACGAA
>SVOW01000022.1 GCA_015066175.1 Oscillospiraceae bacterium | reverse complement strand
TGGGATGTTATTGGCGAAAAGAAAAAAGAAGACCTTACTGACGAAGAAAAACTTACGCAGATTCTCGAAGAAAGCACAACAAAGCCTATAATTGAATTTGTTTATGATGACTACGATTCAGACGGCACATGCGAAGCATACGCAGTTGTGGGCGAAACAGATGAAGAAGACGAGAAACACCCTGAATTCTACGATGCAGACATTTACTTTGTAAACCACAAGAAAGCACAGCCAATCAAAGAAAACGTCAGCGGTCAGGTCAACGGCACAATTGATGTTGAAGACAACAAATATATCTCAATTGAAGTTTACGAAGATGGCACAGATGAAGGTAAATCATTCATCTACACAGCAGACGGCACGAAATCTGACGAAGCAGATATTTCAGGCAAATATTCACGTGTTCATAAAGAAAACGGCAGAATCGTCGGTCTTGATGAAAACGGAAATGAAGTGGATATTGATTTTGCACCTGATGCAGATAATGCTGATGAAAATAATACAGGTGAAATATCTGAAACAGTATTTGTGAAACGTACAACAATTTCATCAAGCAATTCGCATACAGTGGGACTGAAAAATGACGGTACTGTTGTGGCTGTGGGTGATAATTACGATGGTGAATGCGATGTTGAAGGATGGAAAGATATAGTAGCAATTTCAGCAGGTGGCGGACATATAGTAGGACTGAAAAAAGACGGTACAGTTGTAGCTGTAGGTGATAACGACGATGGTGAATGTGATGTTGAAGGATGGAAAGATATAGTAGCAATTTCAGCAGGTAACAACCACACAGTGGGGCTGAAAAAAGATGGTACAGTTGTGGTAATAGGAGCATGCGATACTGCGAATTGGACAGATATAGTAGCAATTTCAGCAGGGTATGCATACACAGTGGGACTGAAAAAAGATGGTACAGTTGTGGGTGTAGGCTGGAATAGATATGGTCGATATGATTTTGAAGGATCGACAGATATTGTTGCAATTTCAGCATACAATGATCACACAGTGGGGTTGAAAAAAGATGGTACAGTTGTGGCTGTAGGTGATGATGACGAGGGTCAATGTGATGTTGAAGGCTGGAAAGATATTGTTGCAATTTCAGCAGGTTACTATCACACAGTGGGTCTTAAAAAAGACGGTACAGTTGTGGCTGTAGGTGATAATGAATATGGTCAATGCAATGTTGAGGACTGGAAAGATATAGTAGCAATTTCAGCAGGTGATGAGCGCACAGTGGGCCTTAAAAAAGACGGTACAGTTGTTACTGTGGGTTGGAATGACGACGGTCAATCCGATGTATCTTCCTGGACTGATATAAAACTTCCTGAATAAATATACAAAAACCTGATTTTCATAATCGCTTGAAAATCAGGTTTTTTCTTATCCGTTTATTATTTTTTCAATTTCTTCCACATCTTGTCCTGCGTTTTTCAGGGCATCACGCTTTTTTATCAGACTTGCCATACGGGCATTGTGATATTTTTGAGCTTCTTCTGATTCATCATATTGAATCAGTCCCTTGTAATAAAACGCCTCGTCTTTGTCGTTTTCTTTATCAGCAAATTCTGCAGTGATGATAATATAATTGTGCCTGCCGTCTGTGCAGGCTTTTTCTTTTAAAATCTCAAAGCCGTTTTCGCAAAGGTATTTTCTCACATCTTCTGCATGTGACATGGGCTGAAGAATCAATCTTTTTCTTTTGTCTTTAACCCATGGTGCAGCAGTCAGGATTTCAGCAATTAAAATTCCGCCCATGCCTGCAATAACAATATCGTCAACTTCGTCCTCTTTGATTTCTTTCAATCCGTCAGAAAGTCGCAGTTCAATTTTTTCTGACAAATCTTTTGAAGCGGCAACAACTTTTCTTGCATTCTCAAGAGGGCCTTTGCCGATGTCGGCAGCAATGGCAAAGGGGCAGATGTTGTTTTCGATAAGAAAAGCGGGGAGATATGCGTGGTCTGTACCGATGTCGGCAATTTTTTTGCCCCGCCTTACTTCAACGGCCACCATTTTAAGTCTTGTATCAAGCTTTATCAACTAATCACTTCCTGAACATTCTGAATAAAGGCAAGCAAGCCTTGAAAAAGCCTTTATAGGCTTGGCAATAGTTTCTGTCTTCTCGGCTTCGCTTGCATCCGCCTGCACGGCAAAGGGGGAAATAAGGGCATTTTTTGCATTCTTCGGGCACAGCAAGACTTCCTCTGATAAAATCTTTTGCCTTTTGGGAATTTGCCATAATTTCAAGGTCAGTTTTGTTGATGTTGCCAAGCAGCCATTCATCTGTGCAATAGAAATCGCATGGATAAATGTTGCCGTTTCCCTCTGCCACAAACTGATGAGTGCAGTGTCCGCACATTCCGCATTGCTCGGCTCTGTCACCGAGATACAGCCTGACATAATTATCAAACTGCCTGATGCTTACGTAATCGTTTCTGACAAAATCTTTTACATAGGCGTTGAATGCGTGGATAAGAAAATATTCGTATTCTTCGTTTGTCATATAAAGGGGCGATTCTTCATCGCTGCCGAAAGGTCTCAGACAGGGGATAAACTGAAGATATCTGAAACCTTTTGATTTAAGAAAACTGTAAATTGTGTCAATCCTTTTGGCGTTTTCGCCTGTAAGCACAGATAAAATATTGAATTCTGTTTTTGCCTTTTCAAGAGTTTTTGCTGCAGACAAAGTGGCGAAAAATCTGCTCTGACCTGACAGGTCAACACGATGCTTGTTGGCTTCTCTGTCACCGTCAAGACTTAAGCCTACGAGAAATTTGTTTTCGGTGAAAAATTCTGCCCATTCGTCGTTTATAAGCAGACCATTGGTCTGTATTGAATAGAAAATTTCAGATTTTTTTATATTGTATCTGTCAACAAGGGAAACGAAATTGCTGAAATAATCTTTCCCTGCAATTAAAGGCTCACCGCCCTGGAATGCAAATGCAATGCTGTAACCGTCAGCAAACTTAAGGGCAGATTTTATTAAGTTTTCAGCAGTTTCCGCCTGCATAATGCCGAGATTTTTTTCTTCTCTGTTTTCTGCAACATCGTGATAGAAGCAATATCTGCAGTCAAGGTTGCAAAGGCTTGATGCAGGCTTTATCATAATTGAAAGGGGCGGCATTATCTGATACCTCGTCTGTTATCTTTGAAATCAGCCATAATTTCGCTCATACGTGAATTCATTTCTTCAGCAAAAGCGGGATAAACCTTTGCTCTGTTGTAATTTTCGCCGCTGTCATCGTTGAGAATATGAAGCCAGTTTTTCCTGTATTTATCGAAGAAAGCAGAGTTGTCATTCTGAATGTTGGTGAAATATTTAAACTGTACGTAGTTGTTATCGCCCAGCACCTCGTAGTTATATTCAGGATATTCTTTTGCTACTTCGCTGACGGGCACAGCATACTGGATTGATTTCAAATTTTCACGTTTCATATGAAGAATGGGATTTTCGACAGTGTGAATCGGTGCACCGTTTTCAAAAATCGGCATCATTGAAACGCCGTCGATTACGCGGTCAGCGGGCATTACGTTTTCTTTTCCGCCTGATGTGATGTTGCACATATCAATAAATGTTGGGAAAAGGTCAACGCCTGTTGCACTTTCGTCAAAGCTTGAGCCTTTTTCAAAAAGGTTTCCGTTATCCCAACGGATAAGAAACGGCACTTTTTGTCCGCCTTCATAGGCTAAATATTTGCCGCCGCGAAGCTCGTTTGTTGAGCCTTCAAGAGCAGGTCCGTTGTCGCTTGTGAAAACAATGAGTGTATCGTCAAGCACGCCTAATTCTTCCATTGTGCTGAAAAGTTCACCTAAGTAATAGTCAAATTCTGCCACACAGTCGGCGTAGTCGCCAAGTCCTGTTTTGCCTTTGAATTCATCTCCCACATAAATTGGTGCATGGGGCCACGGAGTTGCATAATATGCAAAGAAAGGCTCGTCAGAATTTTTAACAGTGTCGGTAATCCATGTTGTGATTTCTTCATGGATATATTTTGTGGCGTTTTTCTGGTCTTTCATTTCGTCAGTGCCGTGCACGATTTCCCATTCGCCGTTTTCTTCAGTCACATGATAGAAAGGCGTCATATCGTTTACGTGATGGCTTCCGTAGAAATAATCAAAGCCCTGATTTGTGGGCAGATATTCGCCGTAATCGCCAAGGTGCCATTTGCCGAAAGCACCTGTGTTATAGCCTGAAGCTTTGAAAACCTCAGCAATTGTAATTTCATCGCCTAACATACCGTCAACGTTTGCGCCCATTTCAATTGAATTGAAAAGTCTTGTTGCAGCGAAAGGTGAAATTGTGTTAACTGTGGGATAAATAACGTTATCTGCATAGCCTCTGTAAGGGTATCTGCCTGTAAGTGCAGCAAAGCGGGCAGGTGAGCAGACAGAATAGCTTGAATAGAAGTTTGTAAGCTCAGCACCGTTTTCGCCGATTGAATCGATGTTAGGTGTGTCAATAAGCGAGCCGTTAAGCGAAATATCGCCATAGCCCAGGTCATCCATGAGAATGAAAAGCACGTTAGGTGAATTTTTTTTGTGTTTATCAATTTTTTTCAGATAATCGTCGTGTCCTTCCCACATACGCTCTGTGTTTGGTTTTGAACGGAGATTCATTGTGAGAAGAAAAACAACGGAGAAAATCACAAGGAAAAAGCTTGAAAGGAAAGATAAGAATTTTTTTGATTTTTTAACGCAAAGGAAAATTATAACGGAAATAAAAATTACGGGCAGAGCAAGCAGAATGTTTCCTGCAAGGCGTGTGAAGAAATTGCCGCCACCTGTGAGAAGCATATGTGCCTGCGAAGAAAAGCCTTTAAGCCCCGAAGTGAAAGCACCGAAACCTGCGTCAGCACCCCATATTACAAAATATGTAACAATTCCAAGCAACGATGCACCAAAGCCTGCAAAGAAAGGCGTGTACACTTTTTTCTTTGAAATCAAGCCGAGGAAAATAAGCAGTGCTGTTATCATCATATATGCTGCGTTGACTATTGCAACCAAATTCAATCTCCAAATAAGCAGTGCAAGTGCAAGTGCAACACCTATGATGCCGATAAATACAGGGAACTTTTTGAAACTTTTGTCAATGGTGATTTTCATAACTTCATCTCCTTGAGTTTTGATTTATCTTCCTTTGTTATTCTGAAACTTTCTATGCATTTCTGTATAGTTTTGTTATGTGTCCATTTATCGAGAGTTTTGTTTTCAAGATAGGGGAGAGTGGCTTCTCTCTGCTTTGCTATTGCGGTTGCAAAAAACCACGCTCTTACCGTATTGACGTAATATTCTTCGCTTCTGATTTCAGCCACAAGCAAAAGCACTTCTTCGGTGAAATTTTCATCAAGAAAAAATTTCATCAGCATATTAACTCCGAAACGGATTGTGTAGGTTTCGTCTGATTTGAGCCAGACTTTGATTTTCTCATACAAAGCGGGCAGATTTTTTCTGAAAATCTTCGGCGTTATTGTGTCGCAGGTTGCCCAGTTATCAATATAGGGGAGAAATTTTTCAATTTCTTCCAATGCTTTATCAAAATTGTTTATCATTTCAAGTAAATAGCCGTGAAGATTGTTTTCTTCAAAATATTTGTGTGGCAGGGCGTTTAAAAATGCTTTTGCCTCGTCAGTGTCTTTCAATTCTTTTGCGATTTTTCTTATATGCGGTATTCTTACGCCGATTTGTGTGTCAGGGGATATATTGGGGATTAATTTTGAGTTGAATTGCTTATATTTTTTGTCTTGAAATTCAAGGAGTTTTTGTTGAATATTAATCATTATTGACTTCTTCCTAAATATTTTTTGCTTTTTACTTGCTTTTTATAAAAGTATTTGATATAATACGTTTAGCACTTAAACGCTTTAAAGGTTTAAAGCGAGCAAGTGCAGAGCATTTTCGCAGAAAATCTTGTTTTTATTTTCCTTTGAAATGTCAAGGTTATCAAGGGTTTCTCTGAAAGTTTTCTGGTCACCCCAGGGGGAATCGCTTGCGAAAAGGATTTTATCATAGCCGTGTTTTTCAAAAATTTCAATCAACAAATCAGGCTCGGTTTTGTTTAAAACATAGCTTACATCAAGGTAAATATTCTTTCCTGCAAGTTTTTCAAGGCATTCTTTCCCTGCACGTAAGCCACCGAGGTGAGCAAGGACAATTTTTGTTTCTTTCCCGTCTGATACTTTACTGAGCATATCAAGTGCCATATCAGGTGTGCAGTGAATATCATCAGGTGAAAGCACATCATATCCTGCGTGAATCACAGTGATAAGGCCGATTTTTTCAGCATAACGGATAATCCTTATATATTTTTCGTCATTTACATAGGTGTTTTGATAATCAGGGTGGAGTTTGATTCCTTTCAGTCCCATTGATTTGATGAAATCAAGTTTTTCTTCCACATTTTCGTTGTCGGGATGAATTCCGCCGAATGAAATTATTCCGTCTGTGTCTTTCAACTCTGCAGCAAAGCGGTTAATGCTTTCAAACTGTTTAGGGTTTGTAACCACAGGAAGAATAACGCTTTTGTCAACACCTGCTTCTTCCATGGAAGACAAAAGTGACGTGAGTGTCCCGTCTGTGTATGCTGCACATTCTTCACCTGCATCGCAAAGGTAAGATTTCAATTTTTCGACAGTAGGCTTTGCAATTTTGTCAGGAAAAATGTGTGTGTGAAAATCGATTATCATAGGGTGATGCTTCTTTCTTAAATGAGTATATTTGCGATGTTATAATTTTACATCGTTTTTTATAATAAGTCAATCAAAATCAAAATCGGAGATGGAAAAAATGGCAGTAAAAATTTCTTTGTTAGCTGTGTTTGTCATAATTATGGTAAGCGTAGGCTTGTATTGTAACCGTAAAGTAAAAGATGTAAACGGTTTTGTTCTTGGCGGCAGAAGTGCAGGTCCCTGGATTACGGCTTTCAGCTATGGCACATCATATTTCTCTGCAGTTATTTTTATAGGATATGCAGGTCAATTCGGATGGAAATACGGTCTTGCCGCAACGTGGATAGGCATAGGTAATGCGCTTATCGGCTCTTTGTTTGCGTGGAGTGCTTTAGGCAGAAGAACAAGAGTTATGACTCAGCACATTTCAAGCAAAACGATGCCTGAATTTTTCGGCAATCGTTTTGAAAGCAAAAATCTTAAAATTTTCGCATCGGTGCTTGTGTTTGCTTTCCTTATTCCATATACAGCATCTCTTTTCAACGGTCTTTCAAGGCTTTTCGGAATGGCATTCGGAATTGAATATACATATTGCGTAATTGCAATGGCAGTGCTTACAGGCATTTATGTTGTCGCAGGCGGATATATGGCTGCTGCAATCAACGACCTGATTCAGGGTATAATTATGCTCGTTGGCATAGTTGCAGTTGTTGTGGCAGTGCTTAAAACACAGGGCGGTTTTACTGCTGCAGTTGAAGCGCTTTCTCTTATTCCTGCAGAAAATTCAAATCAGGCAGGTGCATTCACATCTTTCTTCGGACCTGATTTGTTCAATTTAATCGGCGTTGTGTTGCTCACATCTCTTGGCACACTTGGTCTTCCTCAGATGATAGGCAAATTCTATGCAATCAAAGATGAAAAATCAATCAAAACAGGCACAATCGTTTCCACAGTTTTTGCCCTCGTTGTTGCAGGCGGATGCTATTTTCTCGGCGGTTTCGGCAGACTTTTCGGCGACCGTGCAGAATACGCAAAAGACGGCTCAATAATTTACGACAGTATTGTGCCGGGAATGTTGCGTGATTTGCCTGATGTTCTTATGGGTATAGTTGTGATTCTTGTGCTTTCGGCATCAATGTCAACTCTTTCCTCACTTGTTCTCACATCAAGTTCCACAATTACCCTTGATTTTATTTCATCACTTCGCAAAAAAGACTTGAAAGAAAAGTCAAAATTGTCTATAATGAGATTGTTTGTTGCGTTGTTTATTATCATATCGGCAACAATCGCAATTGTTCAGTCAAAATCATCCGTAACATTCATCGCACAGCTTATGGGTATTTCATGGGGTGCACTTGCAGGCTCATTCTTAGCGCCGTTTATGCTTGCACTTTATTGGAAAAAAGTCACAAAAGTTGCGGTCGGTGCAAACTTTGTTGTTGGTGCGGGAATTATGATACTCAATATGACTGCAAAAAGCATTTTCCCTGAATTTTTGCAGTCACCACTCAATGCAGGCGTTTTAGCAATGCTTCTCGGCTTTATTATTGTGCCTGTTGTGAGCCTTCTTACTCAGAAAACTCTTGATGGTAAAAATGTTGACAAAATGTTTGAATGTTACGATAGGGATGTTAAGGTTAAATCAAAACATATATTAGAAAGTAAGTAAAAGGAAGTTTGAGATGAAAGAAAACTTTTTCCAGAAAGACATCGAAACGATGTCAAGAAAACAGCTTGATGAACTTCAGCTTGAAAGGCTCAAGTGGATTGTTGATTACAGCATGAGAAATGTACCTTTTTATGCTGAAAGACTCACAAAAGCAGGTGTGACTGCTGAAAAAATCAAGAGCCTTTCAGATATCCAGTACATACCTTTCACAACAAAAGACGATATCAGGGATAACTACCCCTATGGTCTTTTCGGTGCAAAAATGAAAGACATTGTACGTATCCATGCATCAAGCGGTACAACAGGTAAACCCACAGTTGTAGGTTACACAAAAAATGATATCAATAACTGGAGCGATTGCGTTGCACGTCTTTCTGCAGCAGTCGGTGTTACTGACGAAGACGTAGCGCAGATTTCATTCGGTTACGGTCTTTTCACAGGCGCTCTGGGACTTCACTACGGTCTTGAAAAATTAGGCTGTGCAGTTATTCCCGTTTCGAGCGGCAACACAGAAAAGCAGGCTATGCTCCTTAAAGATTTCGGCACAACAGTTTTAATCAGCACACCTTCATATGCAATGTATATGAGCGAAGTTGCTCACGATATGGGCATCACAAATGATGAACTCAAACTCCGTATCGGTCTTTTCGGCTCAGAAGGTTGCACAATGGAGCTTCGCGATAAAATTGAAAAAGGCTTTGGTCTTTTCTCAACCGATAACTACGGTATGAGTGAACTTATGGGACCCGGCGTTTCAGGTGAATGTGTAGAGAGAAACGGACTTCACTTTGCAGAAGACCATTTCCTGCCTGAAATTATCAATAGTAATACAGGCGAAAAACTTGCAGCAGGCGAAGAAGGCGAGCTTGTTGTTACAACCCTTACAAAAGAGGGTATTCCCATGCTCCGTTACAGAACAAAGGATATTACAAAACTTAATTACGATACCTGCAAATGTGGCAGAACACATTGTCGTATGGAAAAAGTGGGCGGCAGAGCAGACGATATGCTCAAAATCCGCGGCGTAAATGTTTTTCCGTCACAGATTGAATCAGTTCTTGCACAGATTGAGGGTATTTCACCTCACTATGAGCTTGTGCTGACCCGTAAGAATTATACTGACTACCTTGAAGTAAGAATCGAACTTGTGGATACTAACCTTCTCGAAAATTACGGTCAGCTTGAAGAACTGAGAAACCTTGCTGTTGCAAAGCTTAAAACAGTTCTCGGCATCAGTGCAAAGGTTACGCTTGTTGCACCACGTTCACTCAAGAGATATGAGGGTAAAGCAAGAAGAATTGTTGACAGAAGAAATGAGGGACAATAATTGAAAGAGATTATGATAGGCAACGCTGCTGTTGCCAGAGGTATGTATGAAGCAGGCTGCGGAGTAATTTCAAGTTACCCCGGCACTCCCAGTACTGAAATTACAGAATTTGCAAGCCTTTATAACGAAATATATTGCGAATGGGCACCTAACGAAAAAGTTGCTATGGAAGTTGCTTTCGGTGCATCACTCGGCGGTAAAAGAAGTGCTTGTGCAATGAAACACGTTGGTCTTAACGTTGCAGCAGACCCGCTTTTCACAATGTCTTACACTGGCGTAAACGGCGGTCTTGTTATCTGCGTTGCAGACGACCCCGGAATGCACTCGTCACAGAATGAGCAGGATTCACGTCACTATGCTATTGCTGCAAAAGTGCCTATGCTTGAGCCTGCAGATTCAAAGGAAAGCCTTGAATTTACAAAGAGAGCATTTGAAATTTCAGAAAAATACGACACTCCCGTAATTCTCCGTATGTGCACAAGGATTGCTCACTCACAGAGCATTGTTGAAACATCAGACAGAGTGGAAGTTGAACAGAAAGTTTACGAAAAGAATATCGGCAAATATGTTATGATGCCCGGTAATGCTAAAAAACGTCATCCCTTTGTTGAAGAAAGAACAGAACTTCTCCGCAAAGAAGTTTCTGAATCTGACGAATTCAATAAGGTTGAAATGGGCGGCACAGAAATCGGTATCATTACTTCAGGCGCTTCTTATCAGTACGTTAAAGAAATTTTCGGTGATAAAGTAAGCGTTCTCAAAATCGGTATGGTTCATCCGCTTCCCGTTGATAAAATCAAAGATTTTGCAAGCAAAGTTCAGAGACTTATTGTTATTGAAGAACTTGACGGCATCATTGAAAGTCATTGCAAAAACAACGGCATTCAGGTTGAAGGTAAAGAACTCTTCACAAACATCGGCGAATATTCACAGAAAACTATTGCTGCAGTTTTAGGTCTTGAAAAGAAAGAAAGCATTGCTCCTGATACAGCACTTCCCATCCGTCCTCCCGTTATGTGTGCAGGTTGCCCCCACAGAGGAATGTTCTACACACTTTCACAGAACAAAGTTACTGTAAGCGGTGATATCGGCTGTTACACTCTTGGTGCGCAGCTTCCCCTTGGTGCTATTGATACAACTCTTTGCATGGGTGCATCAATTTCAGGACTTCACGGATTCAATAAAGCAATGGGCGAAAAAGGCGAAAAGAAATCTGTTGCAGTTATCGGCGATTCAACATTTATGCATTCAGGTATGACAGGTCTTGTAAACATCGCTTATAACGCATCAAACTCAACTGTTATTATCCTTGATAATTCAATTACAGGTATGACAGGCCATCAGCAGAATCCCACAACAGGTTATACAATCAAAGGTGACCCTGCATCAAAAATTGACCTTGAATCATTCTGCCGTGCAATCGGCATCAACAGAGTAAGAGTTGTAGACCCCTATAATCTTCTTGAATGTGATAAGGCAGTCAAAGAAGAACTTGCAGCTGAAGAACCTTCAGTTATTATTTCCAGAAGACCTTGCGTACTTCTTAAATATGTAAAACCCAAGAAACCTGTAGTGGTTGATACAGATAAATGTAAGAGCTGTAAAAAATGTATGAAGCTTGGTTGCCCTGCAATCAGTATGCATAACAAAAAGGCTCACATCGATGCAACACTCTGCGTAGGCTGCGGAGTTTGTGAACAGCTTTGTGCATTTGACGCAATAAAAGGGGAGGAATAAGATTATGGAAACAAAAAGCATAATGATTGTCGGCGTTGGCGGACAGGGCTCTCTCCTTGCAAGTAAACTTCTAGGCAGAGTTCTTATGAATGAAGGCTACGATGTAAAAGTATCAGAAGTTCACGGTATGAGCCAGAGAGGCGGCTCCGTTGTAACTTATGTTAGATATGGCGAAAAAGTTTATTCACCCATCATTGAAGAGGGCGAAGCAGATTTCGTTATTTCATTTGAAAAGCTTGAAGGTGCAAGATGGGCTCATTGCCTTAAGAAAGGCGGAAAGCTTATTGTAAACACACAGCAGATAGACCCTATGCCTGTAATTACAGGTGCTGCAGTTTATCCTGAAAACATTCTTGATGAACTCACAGCAAAAGGCCTTGATATCGACGGCATTGACGCTCTTTCACTGGCAGTTGAAGCAGGCTCATCAAAAGCCGTTAACGTAGTTCTTATGGGCAGACTTGCAAAGTATTTCCATATAGACTATGCAAAATGGGAAAAAGCACTTGAAGAATCAGTCAAACCTCAGTTTGTTGAAATGAACAAAAAGGCATTAAGCCTTGGTTATAATTATTAATTTTTAAATCCAAAGAAAAGAGATGACCCCAAATGAAATTCTGGCAGGAAGAAATTGAAACTGCCTCCCGCGAGCAGATTACTCAGTGGCAGAACGAACGTCTTGTAAACACAGTCAAGAGAGTTTACGAGAAAGTACCTTATTACAGACAGAAGATGGAAGAAGCAGGTGTTACACCTGACGACATCAAATCAGTAGATGATTTGAGAAAACTTCCCTTTACTTGCAAACAGGACTTAAGAGATACATATCCTTATGGTCTTTTTGCCTGCGATATGGACGAAGTTGTAAGAGTCCACGCTTCAAGCGGTACAACAGGTAAACAGATTGTTGTCGGTTACACTAAAAATGACCTTGATATCTGGGATGATATCTGTGCACGTCAGCTTGCAGCGGTAGGTGCAGATAAATCTTCAAAAGTACACGTTTCATATGGTTACGGACTCTTTACAGGCGGCTTTGGTTTCCATGGCGGTGCTACTAAAATGGGTGCTATGGCAATTCCCGTTTCAAGCGGTAACACAGCAAGACAGATTACAATTCTCCAGGATTTCGGTTCAGAAGTTCTTTGCTGCACGCCTTCTTATGCAATGTACATTGCAGAAACAATGGAAAAAATGGGCGTTGACACAGCAAAACTTCCTCTCAAAGCAGGTATCTTCGGTGCAGAGCCCTGGACACAGGAAATGCGTCTTCAGCTTGAAGAAAAACTGGGTATCAAAGCGTTTGACGTTTATGGTCTTACAGAAATTATGGGACCCGGTGTTGCATATGAATGTTCTGAACAGACAGGTATGCACGTAAACGAAGACCACTTTATTATTGAAGCACTTGACCCCGACACAGGTGAACCTGTTCCCGACGGAGTGCCCGGTGAAATTGTTTTCTCATGTATTACAAAGGAAGCATTCCCCATTCTTCGTTACAGAACAAGAGATATTGCAGTTCTTTCTCATAAAAAATGCTCTTGCGGCAGAACTTTCGTTAAAATGTCAAAACCCATGGGCAGAACAGACGATATGCTCATCATCAGAGGCGTTAACGTATTCCCATCACAGATTGAAACAGTTCTTCTTAATATGGGTTATGCTCCTAACTATCAGATAGTTGTTGAAAGAGTAAACAACCTTGACACAATCGAAGTTCAGGTTGAAATGTCAGATAAGATGTTCTCTGATACAGTTACTGAAATTTCAAAAGCAGAACATGCTATCGAAGAAGGTCTTAAATCACTTCTCGGCGTTGCTGCAGACGTTAAACTTGTAGCGCCCAACACAATTGCACGTTCAGAAGGCAAAGCAAAACGTGTTATTGACAACAGAAAGAAATAAGGGAGGAAAAAGTAATGACTATTAATCAGTTATCAATTTTCGTTGAAAACAAAGCAGGTGCACTTGGCGAAATCACTCACATTTTAGCACAGGAAAAAGTTGACATCCGTGCAATGTCAATTGCAGATACAAAGGATTTCGGCATTCTTCGTCTTATCGTAAGCGATGAAGAAAAAGCTAAAAAAGCACTCCAGCAGAATGATTGCATCGTGTCAATCACAGAGGTTGTAGGTGTTGCAATTCCTGATGAACCCGGCAGTCTTTCAAAGGTTATGGAACTTCTTTACACAAACGGCATCAATGTTGAATATATGTATGCTTTCATCACAATTTCAAAGCAGTATGCTTACGTTGTGGTACGTGTTGAAGATAACAACAAAGCAATGAAAGTTCTTGAAACAAACGGCGTTAAGCTGGTTGATAAAGAAGATATCAGAAATCTCTGATATTTTTCAGTTGAAAAAATTAAATTCTGATAGCAGAAACAGCCACAAATTTTGTGGCTGTTTTTTTGCAATAAATTGCAAAAAACCACCGACACGCGGCAGCGTTATCGGTGGTTTCTTTTTACTGATAATTGTTGTAGTTGTTGTAATTATTGTAATTGTTGTAGTTGTAATTGTAATTCATTGAATTGGCATTGCTTGCTTTTTTAGCTTTTTTCTCTTTTGAATTTCTGATTGTCAGCGCGATTGCACAGACAAATGTCATAAGTGCCACAATATAATAAATGTAAAGTCCTGCACCAAAAGCCCAGCCGTTATCGGGATGTACCACGCCTGATGCTAAAAAAATGAAAGCATGGGCACTGAAAACAAGGGTTGAAAGAATGTTGAAAATAATTGTGCCGATAGGTTTCTTTACCACTGCAAAAAGAGCTGCAATTGCCATAAATGTAATGAGTGCGCCAATCAATACTTTGTATACCACGCCTGCTTCGTCATCAACCGTGTTTGCTATACGACTGTATTCGAAAAGTGAAACTTCTTTCAGGTCTTCTGCTTTCATATCAAATTCTTCGTATACAATGTCAGTAAGGTCTTCTTCTAACATTTCGCGTCTGTAACCTGTTGCACTTATGAAAGGAAAGGAAAGTGTAATTATCATAAACACAGACAATACAATAAGAAGTATATGGTGAATGTTCACTTTCTTTACGTCTGCAGGAACAAGTTTTTTCAGGTTTGTAAAAGGCTGTGCGTTAGCGTATGGCTGCTGGGCGTTGTTTGATTGGTAATTGTTGAAGTTTGCTGACTGGTACTGTTGCTGCTGAATTATGTGTGCACCACAGTTATCGCAGAATTTTGAACCATCAATAAGTTGTTTCTTGCAGTTTGGACAAGTAATCATTTTTTATCTCTCCTTGATTTGTTTTTGTTTTCTTGATGTCATTATACGTCAGGAAAAATTATTTTTTTGTCATTTGTAAAATTTGAAGTGTTTTTTGTAAAAAACGCAGAAAATAACCTGAAATTGCATTTTTACGATTTCATCTGTTTTTCAATCCACGCAATAAGCAGGTTTACTATTTTCTTCTGCTGAATTTCTGACAATTGCGTATTCATGGGCACTTTATACCATTTGTTAAGGCATTTTCTGCAACAACAGGCGCAGGCATGCTGTGCAACGAAAACAGGGTGACCTCTCATAGGAGTCTGTTTTCCGTCGTTTTCGGGGCTTTCCGGGGCAAGACGTGTACGGATAAAATCTTCTGCATGCAGACGGATTGTTTCCATTCCTTTTTCGTTTATATATTTTTTATCATTCTGACTCAGGTGGAATTTTGCCCTGAAATCAGATTTACCAAGCCTTTGCAAAGCTTCTTCAATTGTTGCCATTTAAATACCACCGTTGATAATTTATTTGTCCTTTCATAATACCATATCAATGCAATCAAAACAATATATTTTTCGTTTTAATGCAACTTGAAAATGAAAATACAGGATGATATAATAGCACTGATAAATTCAGGCAGGGCAGGTGAAAAGATGTTTGATTATGAAAATATAAATGCAGAAATTTCCATAATACGCAGTAAAAGAAAGTCAATTTCATTTGAAGTCAGATTGGGCAAGGTTATTATCCGTGCCCCTTTGAAAATGAAAGACAAAGATATTCTGAAATATCTTGAACTTAAAAGAAACTGGATTGAAAAACACCTTGAGAAATTTGCATCACGTCAGGCTGAATGTGAAAATCTGCCGCCATTTACCGAAGATGAAATCAAAGCCATGAAAAAGCGGGCAAAGGAAATAATAAACAGCCGTGCAGAACATTATGCAGAAAAACTCGGCGTGGAATATAACAGAATTTCAATCAGATGTCAGCACAAACGGTGGGGGAGTTGCTCTTCGCAGAAAAACCTTAATTTCAATTGTCTGCTTGTGCTTTTTCCGTTGGAAGCACTTGATAGTGTTGTTGTGCATGAGCTTTGCCATCTTAAATATATGAATCATTCAGCAGATTTTTATAAAGAAATTGATAAGGTTTTTCCCGATTATAAAAAGTGGCACAGATACCTTGATGAAAACGGTGCAAAATATTTCAACAGATTGCCATAAAAAGAAATTCTCGTAAGATTTATGTCTTACGAGAATTTCTTATTTAAGTTATTTTATTTTGTTTTATTTTATTTTCCGAAAGGTTTACCGAGCCAATATGAAAACATATCAATAAATATTTTTATGAATTCTGCCATTGCCCTGAGTGTGGGGTTTTTGATTGAATCAAGGCTGTTTGTTTCGCCTGTTGCAGTGTGGAGAAGTCCGTTTTCACCGCTGTAGTCAACTGCATCTCCGTTGTTGAGAGTGTAGCTGAAAGTTCTCTGGCCGAAAGGTGTTATTGAGCCTTTTGAAATATATGTAACTGTGGCGGTGATTACTTTTTTGCTCACTTCAGGAATTGTGCCGTTGATATCAAGTTCAATCTTTTCGCCGGGAGCAAGATAAGCTGAATTTTTCACGTCAACTGAAATATCGCAGCCCTTGAATTCAACAGCGAGAATTTTCACTGAATCTTCAATGCATGTGTTTTTGATTACAAACTTTGTATCGTTTTTATCAACAAAGCCTTCAACTGAATTGTTGAATTCTGCGTGAATTGTATGGGAGGGGTTTGAAGTTGCATGGAATTGGGGATAATCAGGTGATGAATAAACATTGTCGTATTTATCGTTGAGAACACCGTTTATAATAATTTCCTTTGTGAATTCATCTTTGTAAACCATACCGTGGTAAAGTCCGCTGATAACCCATGTGTCGTCAGGCATATATGCAGTTGATAAATCGCAGGTCATATCAGGTGAAATTTTGTTTTTGCCGTCACAAGAATTTTTCTGTGTGTATCCGTCTGCAAAACGCTCGCCGAAAGGAGCGCAAGTTGCGCCTGTTGAAGCATTGAGTGTGATAATTGCATCAGAGTTTTCATTCATGCCTGTAATAATGGGAATGTTTGCACCTGCAACAATTGTGATGTTCATTCCGTATTTATCCTGACATTCGCGGAGCTTTTCGCCCATAAGCGGAAGGATTTCATAATGGAAACGGTCACTTGTTGCAATAAGTCCTGCGTGTGTCACGGGGTCAAGAAGCTCTTTCTTTGCACTTTCGTAAAGCTCAGCAGGCATGAAATCCCAAAGGCTTACCCAGTTAAGAAGTAGCTGATGTGCAAGGGGCACAAGTGTTTCGTTTAAAAATCCGTCAAGGAAACCGAATGCCTCTGCTTTAAGAAGCCAGTCGTAATCGTCTTCCCACATAAAACCGTGTTGAATGAAAGTAAGAAGAATTTCTTCTCTGAATTCAGCGTTTGCAGTAAGCAGGTCGTAAGCGATACCTGCACCGCCGATTGCGGGAATTGCAAGCACTGCGTTGTCAACGTCGCCCTTATGGCCGAAAAGGTTGAGATATGTTGCAGCAACCTGTCCGCCGTGGCTGAGTGCATAGATGTTAACCTTGTCTTTGCCTGTATATTCTTTTACCTGTTGGATATATTCATCAAGCTTTGTCGCACAGTGCTCAGCGCCGTATCTGAAATCGTTATAGAAATTGAAAATATTTTCATATCCTACATATTCTGCAAGCTTGTCCTGAATTTCAACTTCATGGCGGTACTGTCCGTCAGGATGAAGTTTTATTATGTTTGCAGAGCAGCCTTCTTCAGGTGTGGGGTAATAAGTTTGAATGGGGTAAAGGCTTGTGCCGTCAGGCTTCATCTTGAGTTTTCTGAACCATTCAATAAGGTCAGTGCCGATAGCGTCCTGAAGAATTTCCTGGTCAGGTCTTTCCTTGCCGATGTTTTTCACTGTGTTTTCAAGTATTGACATAATCATATCGGGGGTAATTCCCCAGATATGTTCAGTGTTTCCGTCTTCGTCAATGTAACGCAGAGCAGAGCCGCTGTAGCCTGGAATGATAATGATAGGGTAGTCAGTCACATCATCTTCGGCATAAGAAGTGAATGCGAATGTTGTCAGCAGCATTGTAACTGCCAATAAAACAGAGATAACTTTTTTCATTTAAATCCCTCCTTGTTAATTTGTATTATACCACCTGAAAACCTGAATGTAAATAGTATACCGCTGTTTTGGCTCAATGGTGATTTTTATTGACGCTTTTTGTGCATAATGAATATAATGTAATAATAAAAGCGTGTTTATTGCGAAAAACAAAATTAAGCTTTAGTATTTATTACAAAATAAGCTTATGCAAATGGGCAAAATATACAAACATTTGGTTTTGTTTTTGGCGGAGTTTGTCTTACTCTATGAATTATTTCAAAAAGCGATTTTTTGTGTTGACGAGGACAAGTTTTGTGTTATAATAATTGCAAGATATTTAAATGTATATCTACGTTTTGGCAACAAATTTATTGGTGGGAGATTTCAGATATGTTTGTAAAAGATGTAACAGTTCAGAATCAGGTAGGCCTTCACGCTCGTCCCGCAACTTTCTTTATCCAGAAAGCTAACGAATTCAAATCATCAATCTGGGTAGAAAAAGAAGAACGCAGAGTGAACGCAAAAAGCCTTCTCGGTGTCCTTTCTCTCGGTATCATGGGAGGAACAGATATCCGCATTATCGCAGGCGGTGCAGACGAAGAAGAAGCAGTAAATGCTCTTGTTGCACTGGTTGAATCAGGCTTTGCAGAATAATATTGAAAAAAACGCCTGTTTGGAATAAATTTCCGAAACGGGCTGTTTTTTATAAATGTGCATTTTTTAAACAGGGAAATTTTAAAAAATGTATGGAAAAATTATCCATTATATGTTATAATGGAATAACCCTGCGTGCAGGGCACAAAATCGTTAATAATTTTATTGGAGGTATACAGAACAATGAGTAAGAAATTTGTTTATCTGTTCTCAGAAGGTAATGCTAACATGAGAGAACTCCTCGGTGGTAAAGGTGCAAACCTTGCAGAAATGACACACATCGGTCTTCCTGTTCCCCAGGGCTTCACAATCTCAACAGAAGCATGTACACAGTACTATGAAGACGGCAGAAAAATCAACGATGAAATCCAGGCACAGATCATGGAATACATCGTTAAGATGGAAGAAGTTGTTGGTAAGAAATTCGGCGATAAGGAAAACCCCCTTCTCGTTTCAGTTCGTTCAGGTGCAAGAGCATCAATGCCCGGTATGATGGATACAATCCTCAACCTTGGTCTTAACGAAGAAGTTGTTGAAGTTATGTCAGCAAAATCAGGCAACCCCCGTTGGGCTTGGGACTGCTACAGAAGATTCATTCAGATGTACTCAGACGTTGTTATGGAAGTTGGTAAGAAATACTTCGAACAGCTCATCGACGAAATGAAAGAAGCTAAAGGCGTAACTCAGGATATCGAACTTACAGCTGAAGACCTCAAAGAGCTTGCAGGTCAGTTCAAAGCTGAATATAAATCAAAAATCGGTAAAGACTTCCCCACAGATCCCAAAGAACAGCTTATGGGCGCTGTAGAAGCAGTTTTCCGTTCATGGGACAACCCCCGTGCAAACGTTTACCGTCGTGACAACGATATTCCCTATTCATGGGGTACTGCTGTTAACGTTCAGGCTATGGCTTTCGGTAACATGGGTGATGACTGTGGTACAGGTGTTGCTTTCACACGTGACCCCGCTACAGGTGAAAAAGGTCTTATGGGTGAATTCCTTGTTAACGCACAGGGCGAAGACGTTGTTGCTGGTGTTAGAACTCCCATGCCCATCGCTCAGATGGCTGACAAATTCCCCGAAGCTTACGCAAAATTCGTAGAAGTTTGCGCAATCCTCGAAGACCACTACAGAGATATGCAGGATATGGAATTTACTATCGAAGCTGGTAAACTCTATATGCTCCAGACAAGAAACGGTAAGAGAACTGCTAAAGCTGCTCTCAAAATCGCTTGTGACCTCGTTGACGAAGGCATGATCGACGAAAAGAAAGCTGTTGCAATGATCGACCCCAGAAACCTTGACACACTCCTTCATCCTCAGTTCGATGCAAAAGCACTTAAAGCTGCAACTCCTGCAGGTAAAGGTCTTGGCGCATCTCCCGGTGCTGCTTGCGGTAAAGTTGTATTCACAGCTGAAGACGCAGAAGCATGGAATGCAAGAGGAGAAAAAGTTGTTCTTGTTCGTCTTGAAACATCTCCCGAAGATATCACAGGTATGAAAGCATCTCAGGGTATCCTCACAGTTCGTGGCGGTATGACATCTCACGCAGCTGTTGTTGCTCGTGGTATGGGTACATGCTGTGTATCTGGTTGCGGCGAAATCAAAATGGACGAAGAAAACAAAAAATTCGAACTCGCTGGTAAAGTATACAACGAAGGCGACTACATCTCAATCGACGGTTCAACAGGTAACATCTATGACGGTATCATCCCCACAGTAGATGCAGAAATCGCTGGTGAATTCGGCAGAATCATGGATTGGGCTGACAAATACAGAACACTCAAAGTTCGTACAAACGCTGACACACCCGCAGATGCTAAGAAAGCACGCGAACTCGGCGCAGAAGGTATCGGCCTTTGCCGTACAGAGCACATGTTCTTCGAAGCTGAAAGAATCGCAGCATTCCGTGAAATGATCTGCGCTGACACAGTTGAAGAAAGAGAAGCAGCTCTTGACAAAATCCTTCCCTATCAGCAGGGCGACTTCGAAGCTCTCTATGAAGCTCTTGAAGGCAACCCCGTTACAATCCGTTTCCTCGATCCGCCTCTCCACGAATTTGTTCCCACAGAAGAAGCAGACATCAAACTCCTTGCTGATTCACAGGGCAAATCAGTTGAAGATATCAAAGCTATCATCGCATCACTTCACGAATTCAACCCCATGATGGGTCACCGTGGATGCCGTCTTGCTGTAACATATCCTGAAATTGCAGCAATGCAGACAAAAGCAGTTATCCGCGCAGCTATCAACGTTAAGAAAGCACACGCTGACTGGAACGTTGTTCCCGAAATCATGATTCCCCTTATCGGCGACGTTAAGGAACTTAAATTCGTTAAGAAAGTAGTTGTTGAAACAGCAGACGCAGAAATCGCAGCTGCAGGTTCAGACCTTAAATACGAAGTTGGTACAATGATCGAAATTCCCAGAGCTTGTATCACAGCTGACGAAGTTGCTAAAGAAGCTGACTTCTTCTGCTTCGGTACTAACGACCTTACACAGATGACATACGGCTTCAGCCGTGACGACGCTGGTAAGTTCCTCACAGCTTACTATGACAGCAAAATCTTCGAAAACGATCCCTTTGCAAAACTTGACCAGAACGGCGTAGGCGCTCTTATGGAAATGGCAGTTGCTAAAGGTAAAGCAAGCGGTAAAGAACTTCACTACGGTATCTGTGGTGAACACGGCGGTGACCCCGTATCAGTTGAATTCTGCCACAAGATTGGCCTCAACTATGTATCATGCTCACCCTTCCGCGTGCCGATCGCTCGTCTTGCAGCAGCACAGGCTGCTATCAAATATGGGGAGGACTAATCTGTACTTCAGTTTTAAGGTTAATTTCGACCAAGCAGAAGCATACAGAAAATCAACAGACCAATATCTTCGTGCAAAACAGTGGGAAGACTTA
>SVOW01000013.1 GCA_015066175.1 Oscillospiraceae bacterium | reverse complement strand
TGCTCTCGAAACAAAGAAAGCAGAGCTTGAAGCAGAACAGAGAGTGTTCATAGACAGGCAGACAGAAATTTCTGATAAATATAAGGAAGCAAACGCTGCTTTGCAGACACTTGATAAAGAAAGTGAAATTTATCAGACACAGATTCAGAACCTTATTGATAAAGAAAATCAGCTCGAACAGCAGATTCAGGATATTATCAGTTCAACGCCGAAGCCTCCAACAACAAATAACGGTGGTGGCTCTTCAAATGGTGGTGGCTCTTCAAATGGCGGTGGTTCATCAAGCGGTGGCACAACAAACTATGTTCCGTCTGTTAACCCCACAGGCTACACCAACCCCGTACCTTATTCAGACCGTTATATTTCATCACCCTACGGCTACAGAGTTAACCCCGTAACAGGTGTGTATAAACTCCACGCAGGTATTGATATTTCATGTGGTGGTTCAGGCGGACAGACAGGACCTTTCACAAAGCAGATTGTTGCTTCAAAAGCAGGTACTGTTTCTTACGCAGGCTGGTGTTCAGGCTACGGAAACACAGTTATGATCACCCACGATGACGGTTTCCTTACTCTCTATGCACATAACTACACATTGAATGTTTATGTGGGTCAGCGAGTTGCTCAGGGCGAGCAGATAGCAATTATGGGCACAACAGGTAACTCCACAGGTGCTCACTGTCACTTTGAAATCCGTGATGGTATGTGGGGAAATACTATAGACCCGGCACCTTACATTTAAAACAATTAAAGCGACTGAATTAATCATTCAGTCGCTTTTCTATATATATATACAGAGTTATTTGTTTAAAAAATCCATCAGACCGTGCCAGTCATCGCGGGAGAAATAGTGTACCCCTTCTCTGTAACAGAATCCAATGTTTCCGTCATTTAAGAATTTGCCTGCTTTAAGGAAATCGTCTTCTTCATAAACAAAACCTTTTATTCCGTAAATTTTGTAAATTTCATCTGCTGCAACGCATGCCAGAAACTGCTGTGGCTGTGCAGCCCAAAGGTCTTTTTCTGCAGAAGCAACGTGAACTTTACGCGGTGCAATAAGTGCGTGCATAAAATGCTGGTCAAAAGGTGTTTCATCATCTTTCTCTGCAAATTCTTTATATTTTTCGCAGAACCAATAGGGGAAAACTCTTGTGATGTGACCTATTGTTTCGTTTCCGTCAATTTTACCTCTGTTAAGAGCATCACCGCTGCATCCTGCACAGTTTGAATGTGCACATGCAAAGCGTGTGTCAACAGCAGCAGTAAGTAGTGCAGTTTTGCCAAGGCGTGAATGACCTGCAACAGTGATTGCGTTTTTGTCGACTTCATCCCTTGTTTGCAGAAAATCCATCACACGCATTGCTGCCCACGCCCACATTGCAATTTTGCCCGGTGAGTGAAGTGTACGCTCTTTATCCTTATATATAATACCTGCAAGGCCGTTTGTGAAATCGCCGTCGTCGCTTGTTACATCTTTATAGCAGAAAGAAGCACAACCGAAGCCGTTGTCGATAATTTCTTCTGTAGGCATATATTCGTCAGGCACATTTGGTCTGAAGTTTATGTGCACAATAGTTTTGTGCTTTTCGCCTTTTTTAGGATATACATATGTAACGGGGAATGTGAAGTTTTCTCCGTTTATGGTTGATGTGATTTCAACTTTTGCAAAGTAAGCCTTGCCGGCACAGTATCTTCTTTCGTCAAATTCTTTTATCTCAAAATTTACATTTTCAGGGTCTTCAGGCATATATCCGTATTCGTTTTCAAGCATTGTTTTCAACACAACGGGCCTCGCCTTTTCCCATTCTTCCACAGTGGAAATTCTGTTGCCTGTTATTTCAAGCGGTGAGGGTAGATTCAACTTCTTTATCATTTCGTTAATCATATTTCTTACTCCTTTCAAAAAAAGTATAACAGATTAAAACTGTTTTTTCAACTATCATTATTTTCAGCTATCACTGATGTGAGTTCCAGAATAATCAGTCAGTTCAGTGCCCATAGCGAGTTTTTTAAAATTATAATTTATCCGTATATTTGCGGCTGTATCGTAGGGGACGGGTTGCCCGTCCCGCCATGAACTATGATGAAATTTCGCGGGAGCCGAAACGGCTCCCCTACGTTGTTGCCGTTGGTTTTATATATTATTTTTACAAGGCTCGTCGGCAAGCGCCAAACCCTACAATGTTAAAATTAATTGCACTATAAATTATAATTTGAAAAACCAGATATGGGCATCGTGCTTGCAAATCATTATAAAACCAACATCAGTAATAGCTGAAAATTATAATTTTTATGCAACCAACCTTGCCATTTTGTTGTCATCCCCCCAGCATAAGCGAAGAATCTCAAAATGGCAACACATAAAACTTAACACCGCCGAGATTCTTCACTAACGTTCGAGAATGACACGGCGGTGTTTTTGTTGCTACTATAAAAACAGACGTCAATGATATCTGAATTTATTCTGACTTGAATTGTTTTCCGGTATGGTCAATTGTATAATCTTTTTTATAAATCAATTCTTCTACTGTTACGAATTTATATCCGTCTTTTGAAAGTGTTTCGAGAATTTTTCCCAATGCTTCAGGTGTGTTGAGTGCTGCGTTATGAAACAGCACAATAGAGCCATTCTGCACTTTGTTTACCACTCTGTTGTAAATTTCATCTGCAGACAAGTCTTTCCAGTCAAGGGAATCTACGTCCCATTGGATTGTATACATTCCCAATCCGTTTACAGCTTCGATTACATTGTTGCTGTAATCACCGTAAGGCGGTCGGATAAGTGTGGGGCATTTTTTGGTGATTTTCTGGATTTTCTCGTTGCAAAGGGTAATTTCCTTTGTTATTCCTTCTGTTGAAAGTTGTGGCAGGTTAGGATGGGAATTTGAATGATTCTGTATGCTGTGGCCTGCGTCTGCAAGTGCTTTTACACTTTCGGGATATTTGTCAACCCAGCTTCCCACAAGAAAAAACGTGGCTTTGGCGTTGTATTTTTTCAATGTATCAATCAGGTCCTGCGTATCTTCGTTACCCCATGCAGCATCAAAGGTGAGGGCAACACATTTCTTTTCAGTGTCGACGCAATAAATCGGCAACATTCTTTTTTGTGCTACTGTTGTTATTGCTGTGCGGCTTATTCCTGTTATGGCGAATAATATGAGCAGAATCAGCACTATACAAATCACTGCAAGCTTTTTCTTGGTCAGGAAAATTGTTTTCATTTTTCTCTTTCACCCTTCATATATGTTTTGTATATTCTATTCATAATCAGATAAATATAAAACCAATTTAAAAAATTTGTCTTTTCCCCTTGTATTTTTTTCTGAAAGTAGTATAATATCAGCATATTCAGTTTAATTGTGTAATCGGTGACCGTTTTTCGGTCTTTTTCTCAGGCCGTTACACCCAGAGGGAGAAAAAATGTTAGGAAAATATGTCAGAGTAAAAGTTACTCAGCCTATTAATTCCTACAATAAGCAGTTTGGTTACAAATATCAGCTCAACTACGGAATAATGCATTATGCTACCAAGCCCGGCACAAATGCGCAGTGGGCATATATTATGGGCATAAACCATCCTGTAAGGAATTTTGACGGCAGAGTAATTGCAAGAATCAGACGTGCCACAGGCTCAGTGGTATATGTTGTTGCACCAAAAAGGATGCGTTTTATCCAGGCACAGATTGAAGATGCCGTAAAACATGCAGAAGGAAAAAGCAAATATCATCTTGATTGCCTTTATGAATATTCCTGCGGTGCTGTTGTTTACAGAATCATAAACGGTATGCGCCGTTATCTTCTTATTAAAAACAGAAGAAGTGCACATTGGGGCTTCCCGAAAGGTCACATTGAACGCGGGGAAACTGATGAAGACACAGCAAGGCGTGAAGTGCTTGAAGAAACAGGTATTCACATCGATATTTTCCCTGATTTTGTAGAAAAATCAAATTATTCAATTCAGGGCAAAATCGAAAAATCAGTTTCTATCTTCCTTGCACGCACAAGTGATACCCAGACAATCATCCAGCGTGAAGAAATTGAAGACTATATATGGCTTCAGTATGATAACGCACTTTCAACTCTCAAGTTTGAAAATGATAAGGCGATTCTTGAAAAAGCAGAGGCTTATCTCAACGAAAAAGGACTTTAATAAAAAAGCAGGAGTTTAACTCCTGCTTTTTCTTTTATAATACTATAAGATTTTTTGGCGATGATGTAAGATTTGTATATCCTGATTCTGTTATCACAACAAAATCTTCTATTCTCACACCGAATTCGTTGGGAAGATAAATTCCGGGCTCAACGGTCACGACATTTCCTTCTTTGAGAATTGCTTTGCTTTTTGGTGCAAGGTTAGGTGCTTCGTGTACCTCTATTCCCACACCATGACCTAATGTATGTCCGAAAAATTCGCCGTAGCCTGCATTTCTGATTATATCACGCGCTGCTTTGTCTGCATCAGCACATTTTATTCCTGCTTTGAGAATTTTAAGTGCTTCTTCCTGGGCAGATAAAACAATGTTATAAACTTCTGCCTGCTTTGTGCTGACTTCACCTACGGCAACAGTCCTTGTCATATCACTTCTGTAAGAATCATAAACTGCGCCGAAATCCATTGTGACAAAATCGCCGCTTTTAACTTTGTTATCAGTGGGCACACCGTGAGGCTTTGATGTGTTTTTGCCTGCAATTGCGATTGTGTCAAAAGAAAAACCTTCAGAGCCGTTGATTCGCATTATATTTTCGAGCCTTGCAGCAATTTCAATTTCGCTCACACCGGGTTTGATGAAAGATAAAATGTCATCAAATGCTTTTTCAGCAATTTCCTGTGCTTTTTTGATTTTTGAAACTTCTTCCTGATTTTTTATCTGCCTTAACCGTGAAAGGTTGTTATCAAGCTTTCCATCGGCGCAGATTTTTGCTTTTTTCAGCATTTTTACAAGAAAATTCAATCGTGCAACAGGTGTGCTTTCTGTTTCAATGTGTACTTTTGAATATCCGTGTTCAAAAATATATTGTGCCACATCTTCTTTGAAATCCTTCAGAAGATGGACAGGGCAGGCGGTGATGCTTTCTTCGGCGGCTTCGATATATCTTGAATCAGTGAAAAAGGCAGAGCCGTTATTGCCCACAACTACATATCCTGCACTTGAGGAAAAGCCTGTGATATATTTTCTGTTGACTTCACTCTGAATCAGTAGACATTCGTGCTTTTTTAATTCAGATGCAAGTTTTTCTATATTATTCATAAAATCACTCCAGGTCAGAAAGCAAAAAGGACAAGTGTTTACTTGTCCTTTCTAAATGCTTATTTGAATTTGCGTTTACGAGCAGCTTCTGATTTCTTCTTTCTTTTAACAGAAGGTTTTTCATAGTGCTCTCTTTTACGAACTTCCTGAATAACGCCGTCTCTTGAAGTCTGTCTCTTAAATCTTCTGAGTGCGCTGTCGAGTGATTCGTTTTCTTTAACTTTTACCTGACTCATTTTATTCCCTCCCTCCGCTGTTTGCAGGGGCAAAATTTAGTATTAACGGATTCAATTATACTATATAAATGGTACATTGTCAACCTTAAAACAAATACAAATTTTTATTAAATTGTTAATTTTTTATTACAATAAACATAAAATTTTAAACTACTTAATAATTGTTAATTATATTTTTGTATCATATTTCCAATTAAGAAAAAACATATAATGATTATGTGAGATAATATATATTCGTAAGAAATGATTAGGAAGTGAATAACTTTATGAGCGAGAGGAATAATAGAGATAAAGTTTCTGAAAACAGAAACGACCTCTTTATTAGTTTCAACAAAGGCAATAGTAATATTGACGAGCTTACTGAAGATGCTTTTTCATTTATGAATGACCGTATTGAAATTGAGGATGAAATACCTCAGGATAATGTTGCTATACCTGAAGCTTATCAGAATCAAGTTGTCCAGAGCAGTGCAGAGGTTGTTTTTGAAGAGAGAAAATCAGACCACAGTGCTTCGAAAAAAAATAAGCACAGAAAAGAACAAGAGGTTATGGTTGTGGAAGAAAAAGGAAGTACAGCAAAAAAAGTTCTTTATTCTTTATTGATTACAATTTTATCAGTTTGTATTGTTCTTGTGCTTGGTATACTTATTTCTTTCAAAGGTACTATGGACAGCATTTTTGACGAAGGCGGAGCTATTCCTACTCAGCCCGGTCAGACATTGTCACCTGAAGAAAACTTTGAAACCATGTACGAGGTTTCTGACGCCACATCTCTTAACGGCAAACTCAAGGATTGGGCAACAAACGGCGGCGAAATTATGGATAGCGATAACGTTATCAACATTCTGCTTATCGGTCAGGACGGCGATGGCGGCGAAAATTCAAACGGCAGAGCCGACTCGTTGATTATTGCATCAGTAAACAAGTCAACAAAGACAATTACTCTTGCGTCAATTATGCGTGACAGTTATATTTATATGAATGTTGACGGCAGAGACAGATATGAAAAAATCAACTCTGCTTGTGTATACGGTGGACCTAAAGGCGTTATCGACACTGTTGAGAAAAACTATAAAGTAGACATCGATTATTACGCAAGCGTTTATTTTGATTCTTTTGAAAATGTTGTTGATGCTCTCGGCGGCGTTAATGTGCCTATTGAGCCGGGGCTTGCATCATATATCAACAGAACAACAAGGCATTATGTTACATCAGGCGATGCAGTGCTCCTTAACGGTGCACAGGCACTTGCTTATTCAAGAATCAGATATTATTACACTGACAGTGACGTGAGCCGTACAGGTAACCAGCGTAATGTTATTATGGGCATTATGAGCAAGGTTCAGGGTGCATCACTTACTGAACTTTACAATGCAATCAAAGCAGTTCTTCCTTACCTTAAAACAAATATGGACCAGACGGTAATCCTTAATTATGGTAAACAGGCTCTTACGGAAAACTGGATAGATTACAAGATGAATCAGGAAACTTTCCCCACTGAGGAAACAAGAGCAACAGCGACAATCAACGGTGCATCATGCTGGGCTGTTGACTATCCGCTTGCTGCACAGCAGTTGCAGAAACTTCTTTACGGAAGAACAAACATTGCCCTTGATCCCAACCGTATCAATATTCTTACAACTTATCTCCAGCAGAAGCCTCAGTCAAACGGTGGTTCAAACTACTACACAGGTAACTACACAGGCGAAACATTGTCAGGAGAAACTCTCACAGGCGAGGGCTACACAGGCGAAGGATACACAGGTGAGGGCTACACAGGTGAAGGCTATACAGGCGAAGGTTACACAGGCGAAACCACAGGAAACAGCGGTTGGCCCTGGGAAGAAGATGACACAACCTTGCCGCCGCAGACAACTCCGCCTACCGACCCCATAGTGACAGAGCCGCCTGTTACAGCGGCACCGCCACCGGATAACGGTTCAGACACCGGTGTGCCTGAATTCTGACAAAAACAGAATAAATAAAACTAAAAGGTGTATCTTTTCAGATACACCTTTTTCTTTGTCGTTTCAGTTGTATGTAACAATTATGCTACTGTGCCGAAAAGTGTTTCGAAGAAACCAACAAAAGCGTCGATTGCAGTCTGAAGAGCTCCGTTTGAGAAGTCAATACCTGCAAAAAGTTTTTCGAGAGAATCCCAATTGATACCTGCGATACTGTTCTTGAAAGCGCCGATTACGTTTTCCCAGGGGATGCTTGAGAAGAACTCTGTTACCATAGTGATGATACCGTTAATATCCATGTTTACAAATCTCCTTTCAATGTTAATCTACAATATAATTATATCTTTTTTCAGGATATTGTCAAGCAGTGAGAATAATTTATAATAATTTTTCAGACTTTCAACAACTTTTTCGAAAGATGCTGAAATGTTAAAAATTAAAAAATTTCAGATATTTATTGTAAAAGATAATGCAATGTGATAAAATTATTTTGTATTTTGTTTAATAACAGGAGTGAAAAATATGATTAATGCAACACTTAAAGGCTACAGGGCAGATGAAATTGTTTTTGTAAACAAAAGAACAAAAACAACACCGATGGAAATACAGACAAAGTATGCCTATAACGTGAAATATGCAAATAACGGCACCTGCCGAGGTGAGCTTACAGTTGAAATTCAGGATAAATCAGAGCCTGAAACTTTCAACCTTAAAGTTGTGATGTCGGGTCTTTTTGAGTTTAAGGAAGCCCCCCGTGAAGTGCTTCATAAAGAAACATTCAACACTCTTTTCCCTTACACAAGAAGCCTGATTACAACTGTTACTGCAAACTCAGGAATTATGCCTATTATTATACCCATTATGGATATTGAAAGCCAGAGTATATATAAAATAGAGAAAAATGAAAACTGGAAGGGAAATGCAAATGACTGATTGGAAAATTAACCCCATCAAGGAAGACTGCGAGGAAGTATGTGAAGTTCCCCAGTGGTTTCCCCTTGATGTTGCCGCAACAATTTATCCTAATGCACGTCGCTACGGTTGGTGCACTGTATACAGATTTGCATTTATTATGAAAGAAGAAGTGGACCCTGATATTCTCAGGCAGGCACTTAAAGATATTGCACCGCGTTTTCCGGGATATTTCGTAAACGTAAAATCAGGGCTTTTCTGGTATTATTTTGAAAGAAAAGACGACCTTGATATAGTTGAGCCTGAAGATTATTATCCTTGCAGATATATTCAGATTTGTGAAAGCACAAAACCTGCAATGCGTGTGCTTTACTATAAAAACAGAATTTCAATTGAAACTTTCCACGCTATCTGCGATGGCGGTGCTGCGCTTGTTTTCAACAAAACACTTGTTGCACGTTATCTTGAACTCAAAGGTGTGAAAATCACAAGAACAGAAGATATTGCAGATATTGAAGAAAAACCGAAAAAATACGAATTTGAAGACAGTTTCCGCAAGCATTATGATAAGAAGAAAAAAGGCTTAAGCCGTAAGGAAGAAACTGCTTATTGCTACAAAGCACCTGCTATCAAAAATTATTATAAAATAATCCACGGTCTTATTCCCGTTGAAGATTTGAAAGCAGCTGCAAAGGCACATTCAATGACTATTACTGAGTTTCTTATGGTTGCATATCTTTATGCTTTCTACAAAAATGCACCGGGCCCTGTTAACAAACCTATCAAAATTTCAATTCCTGCAAGCCTGAGAACACGTTTTGAATCAAAATCATTGAGAAACTTCTCTTACTTTACAAATGTAGGCTTCAACCCCAAAGGCAGAACAGATATTACTTTTGAAGAAATTTTTGAAATGGTGAAAGGTAAGCTTGAAGCAGGTCTTGACACAGAAGAATTGCACAAGATGATTTGCGTTAACGCAAGGGATGCTTCAAACCCCATTTTACGTGTAGTGCCCAATTTCCTTAAGAAACCTGTTATGCAGTTCATTTTTGACCACGCAGGTGAAAATAAATTCACAAGCGGTATGACAAATCTGGGCATTGTGAAACTTCCGCCCGAAATGTATGAACACGTTGAACGCGTTGAATGCCTTTTAGGCTCAAGCCCCACAAAGAAGCTTCTTTGTGCAATGATTACCTATAATTCAATGATAAATATTTCTTTCACAAGTGATTCAAAGAAAACGGATGTTCAGCGTACTTTCTTCCGCGTGCTCAGTGAAAGAGGCGTGCGTGTAAGAATTGAGTGTAACGATTGAGAGGAAAAATAAATGAGATGTACAGAATGTAACGTTGACCTTGGGGAAAACGTAACGGTCTGCCCGTTGTGCGGTGCAAAAGCTGCAGACGAAAAACCGTTGATTGAAAATATGAAAGTTGCAGAATATCCCGAATACGGCGAATTAAGACCGCTGAAATATTATATTCAGAAAAATGATGTGTATTTCGGCAAATGGTTAATGCTGGGCGTTGTGATACTTTCTGCAGTTATCCTTGCTGTGTCAAAGATATTTGATTTTTTCAACACAGCACTTTATACTGTTTTGCCTGTGATTTTTGCAGTTGCAGCTATCGTTTACCTTGTAACTTCGCTGACTGACAAAAAACGCCACGCGCGCGGTGCAATTTATTTTATAATGCTTGCGTTGTTTGACGGCATTATCACCCTTGCAGGCTATATCACAACAAACGCTATCGGTCAGGCTTATTTTGCTTTAGGCTCTGCCGTGATAGCATTGCTTTCACTGATGATGTTGTCAACAAAATATCCGAAAGAAATCGACAATGAATTGGCAGGCAGATTCCACAGATAAGCGAGAATTATAATTTGTTGTCACAAATTATAATTAGTGATATTTTGCTGCGCAAAGTGATATTGCATTGCAGTGATATATCGCTTACGCGATGTGATATATTTCCTGACGGAAATGTTTCGGGTCTGCGACGCAATCATATAACGATAAATTATAATTTACCGTACATTTGTGGCTGTATCGTAGGGGACGGGTCTCCCGTCCCGCCATGAACTATAATGAAAATTCTACGGTGTTGCCGTCGTTTTTTTCGTGTTTTTCAGACTGACGCCCAATGGGCGCCCCTACGCCTGATATACATAAACATACTGATAAATTATAATTTGTAAAGACAAAACGCAAAAATGCATCAGGAGCTTTCCTGATGCATTTAATTTTTTGCATTTGCACAAAGAAAAGACGGATATCCGCAAGTCAGTAAAAAACGGATATCCGTCTTCCTGAACTCACAAAAAAATGAAAAAAAGTGAGTTCGGAGGGGAAAATATATCAAAAATTAGGAAATTTCAATTAACTTTTTCAGAAACCAAATCAGGCAGAATATTGAAAATCTTTTCGTTTTTATCTACCATACTGATTGGCGTTTCAGGCAAAACAGCATGAAGACTGGTAACAAATGCTGAAACTTCGTTTTCGCAAAAACCGGTAACTATGTTGATTGCGTTATACTTTTTTGCTACGCTTGCTGCAACGAGGAAAGGCATATCGTTGTAAAAAATGAGCATTTCAGCATTGTTGCTTTTAGCGCATCTGTCAAGTTCGCTTATTACTTCAAGCTGTGGGGCGAAACACCCGTTTGTGGGGAAAACGCTTAACACAACTAATGAACACGAATTTTTTTCTGCACTTCTTGCACCGGCACGGATTAATCTTTCACATGAGCTCTGACCTGTAACACACACCAGAACGCATCTGTTTTTTTCCATGGCGTCACTCCTTTATTATTTTATTGTAGTTATATAATACACCTTTTTTCTGACGGATTCTGTAAAAACTAATGACTAATCGGTGAACATTTTATTAATTTCATCAGGCACTGTTATTGACAAAATATTGTCTTTGTAATAAAATTTTCTCATACAATAATTATGCAGGGAGGCTACACTTATGAATGAAGTTTCTTACCGCGATATTACCATCACTGACGGATTCTGGAAAACAAGACAGGATATTATCAGAAACGTAACAATAGACAGTGTTTATGACAGATTCTTTGACACAGGCCGTGTTGAAGCATTTGAAATGAAATGGAAAGAAGGGGACGATAAACAGCCCCATATTTTCTGGGATTCAGATATTGCCAAATGGATTGAAGGCGTGGCTCTTTTTCACGAAATCACACCTGAAAACGAAAAGAAAATCGAAAAAATAATTGACGATATCGAATGTGGTCAGGATGAAAACGGATATTTCAACATTTTCTTTACTGTTGTAAAGCCTGAAGAAAGGTTTACACACAGAACTGAGCATGAGCTTTACTGTGCAGGTCATCTGATGGAGGCTGCTGTGGCTTATTTCAGGCAGACAGGACGCGACAGATTTCTGAAGATTATGTGCAGATATGCCGATTATATCGAGAAAGTTTTCAAGATTGAAAAAAGTGCTGCTTTCACAACTCCCGGCCATGAAGAAATTGAACTTGCCCTTGTGAAACTTTATTCTGCAACAGAAGAAAAAAGATATCTTGAACTTGCAAAATTCTTCATTGATGAGCGAGGAAAAAGACTTGAGCATACATACGGATTTTTTGTAGATGGTATGTATGACCAGTGCTTCAAACCTGTCAGAGAGCAGGAAACTGCCGAAGGTCATTGCGTAAGAGCCTGCTATCTTTACAGCGGTATGGCTGATATCGCAAGAATTTATGACGATGAAGAATTGAAAAATGCCTGCAGAATGATTTTTGATGATATTGTAAATCACAAAATGTATATCACTGGTGGAATTGGCTCTACTCCCCATGGTGAAGCATTTACTATAAAGTATGACCTGCCGAATATGAGAGCATATACTGAAACTTGTGCTGCAATTTCTCTTGCATATTTTGCACACAGAATGCAGCTTATCGAGCAGAAAAAAATCTATGCTGATATAATCGAAAAAGTAATTTATAATGGATTTTTAAGCGGTATTTCCCTTGATGGAAAGGCATTTTTCTACGAAAATCCCCTTGAAATTATTCCTGAATTGCGTCACAAAGATGTGTCCGTCAAAAATGGTGAGCGTTTCCCCATAACAGAAAGGCTTGAAGTTTTTGATTGCTCATGCTGTCCGCCTAATGTTATACGTTTTGTGGCTGCAATAGGTGATTTTGCTTACACTTATGATGAAAACACAGTTTATGTGCATCAGTTTATGTCAGGCGAAGCATCTTTTGATGGTAGAAAAATAATTCAGCAGACAAACTATCCTGCAGACGGCAAGGTTAAAATCACATATTACGGCAAACCCTGCAGACTTGCAGTGAGAGTGCCTGATTTCTGCGAAGACATTGAAACAGAAGACGGATATGTTTATTTTGACGTTGAAGACGGGATGGAAACAGAAATTGACCTTACAATGCCTGTTTATTTTGTTGAATCAAATCCCCTTGTTTATGAAAACTGCGGCAGATACGCTGTTATGAGAGGTCCTGTTGTTTATTGTCTTGAAGAAAAAGATAACGGTAAGGTGCTCAGGGATGTTGTTCTTGATTCTTCATCAGAAATTGAAGAAACTCAGTCAGATTTAACAGATGTACCTGTTGTCAAAATGAAAGCATACAGAAGAAAAGCACAGAATAAGCTTTATTACAAAAAAACTGATGATATGGATGAGTTTACTGCAACTCTTATTCCCTATTATGCTTTTGCAAACAGGGGAGAAAACGAAATGCTTGTGTGGATGCAGGTAAAGTAAGGAAGAAGGTAAAAAATGAGAATCCAGGACGAATTGAAAAAGAAACTTGAAGAAAGTTATCCTTATAAAACAGAGCTTCATGCACACACAAAGCCTGCAAGCACATGCAGCGACGTTGTAAGCGAAGATGCAGTGAAACTCTACAAAAATCTGGGATATGATTCACTTACAATTGCAAATCACTTCACATATGAATATTTTTATAAAAGAATAAATACCCACGATGTGAAAACTTCTGTTGATTTTTATCTCAGAGATTATTATCGTGCATGTGAAGCGGGTGCAAAAGAAGGGCTTAACATTATCCTTGCGGCAGAATTGCGTTTTAACAATCAGAACGGAAACGATTACTTGCTTTACGGCATTGAGCCTGAAAATCTTTACGATATTTTCACTATGCTTCAGGGCACACTTGAAGAATTTTATAAGGCTTATTGTGATGAAACAAAGCTTCTTGTGCAGGCTCATCCTTTCAGAAACGGTCAGATTATAATGCCGCCTGAAACTGTTGATGCTTACGAAAGCCTTAACCTTCATCCTAACCACAACCAACGCCCTGCTCTTGCAGCAAGGTATGCCAAATCAGTGGGCAAACCTTTCCTTGCAGGCACAGATTTCCACGAATACGGCCACGAAGGCTTGTCGGCTATACGCACAAAAACTCCCATTCTCACTTCCCACGATGTTGTCAAAGCAGTACATGAAAACGATTATATTCTTGAAAGCGACGGTCTTTTAATAATTCCTTAATTATTCTTTATTGACATCTATTCTTAATAAAGGTATAATAGTTATGTAAAAAATTCAGAAAAGGAGATTTTTTTATGAATAAGAAATTTATGCGTATTATCAGCGTTGTTCTTTCTGTTATGATGCTTTTCGGCTGTGTAATCACAGTAAGTGCTGAAGGCGAGAATACAGAAACTCCCCCCGCAGTAGAAAGAATCACAGTAACAGTAAGAGTTGAAGGTCTTTCAAAACAGCTTGCTGAAAAGAAAGTTTCAGTTGACAAATTAAGCACAGTAAAAACTGTTATCGATGCAGCAAATATTGATGTTGTTTACGAAGAAAATTCTCTTGTAATCAAATCGGTTAAAGGCGAACAGGCTGTAACATCAACAGTATGGCAGTATGCAGTAGACGGCACCATCAAAACAGACGCTATTGATACTTTCAAGGTTGAAAAGAATTGCGAAATCGTTCTTTACAACGCTTCACCTGATGCAGTTTATCCTTCAATCAATGCTGAAAATGTTGAAAAAGACGGTGTTATCACTTTCACAGGCACAGACAAAAACGGCACAGTAGCACCTATTGCAAAAGCTACAATCACATGGGAAACAAAATCTGGCGTGAAAACTTTCACAACAGATGCTGAAGGTAAAATCTATCTTGGTGTAGATGATATCACTGCAGGCAAACACGAAGTTTCAATCAACAAACTTGACGAATACAGCCGTCCTGTTGTTGTACGTCTTGATGAAGGCACAGAAATTGACGTGCCTGAATATGAAGCAGAGGACAAAACAACACTCACACTTTTTGAACAGGTTTACAATTTCCTTTATGAAATCCTTAAAGGTATTATTGATGTGTGGGTATTCTACCTTAATGCAATCGGCGGACTTCTTGGTATCGGCAAATAATAAGAACAACAAATTTATAAAGCCTTGAAAATCAAGGCTTTATTTTTTTGCTTTTATTTGTTATAATGTGTTAAAAGGAGTGTTGCTCAATGAAAAAAGTATTAAGTTTATTTCTTGCCCTTGTAATTATGGTAACAGGTTTTGCTGTTTTTTCTTTCACATCTTCTGCGGAAGAATACGCAAGCGAAATGCCTGAAATGAAAGAATACGGCTTTATAACAGCACGTGACGGAGTAAAAATTGAATACGGAATTTACGGCGATTTAAGTAAAGATGTGCTCATAATGCTCCCTTGTAACGGAGGGGATATGCATAACTTTGACGGTAATCTCCTGCCTGAATTTGCAAAGCACTTCAAAGTTATTGCAGTTTCTCCGCGCGGTACAGGCAATTCGGAAAGAGGTACAGGCGAGCTTACCTTTGACCTTGAAGCAGAAGACCTTCTGTGCCTTTTAGATGAACTGAAAATTGAAAAAGCACATTTTTTCGGCTACAGCGACGGCGGAAATTTAGCCATAGTTTTTGCTGTGAATTACCCTGACAGAGTGCTTTCTCTCGTGCCTGTGGGCGCTAACATCAGCCCTTGGGGCACAAAAATCAACAGTCAGATTCCCATTATCACAAAATATATAAAATATTGCATTGAAGCAAAAATAACAGGCGATGAAAAAATTGCCCTGAAACGTGATATTCAGAAAATGATGGTCACACAGCCAAAGCTTAAATTCAAAGACCTTGGAAAAATCACTGCACCCACTCTTAATATTTACGCAGATGATGATATGATGTATCCCTGGCATTCGCAGAGAATCACAAGGTCAATTCCCAATGCAGAGGAATTAAGAGTGCCTGATTCAGGCCATTCAGATATCCTTGAATTCAAGGATGAGCTTTTCACAAGGCTGTTTAATTTCTATAAAAATATCGGAGCGATGTAAAAATGAAAAAACTTATAAGCTTATTTCTCGTTTCTGCAATTATGGTAACAACATTTTCTGTTTTTTCTGCTGTTTCTTCAGCAGAAGGCTATGCAACACAGATGCCTGAAATAAAAGAACACGGCTTTATAACAGCACGTGACGGAGCAAAAATTGAATACGGAATTTATGGCGATTTAAGTAAAGATGTGCTCATAATGCTCCCTTGTAACGGCAACGATATGCACAATTTTGACGGCACACTTCTGCCTGAACTTTCAAAACATTTTAAAGTAATCACAGTTTCACCACGTGGTACAGGTCAGTCAGAAAGAGGGGAATGTGAACTTACTTTTGATGTGGAAGCAGACGACCTTCTGTGCCTTTTAGATGAACTGAAAATAGAAAAAGCACATTTCTATGGCTTCAGCGACGGCGGAAACCTTGCCCTTGTTTTTGCAGTGAAACACGCAGACAGAGTTTTGTCGCTCATTCCGATGGGTGCAAACATCAACGACAGGGGAACAAAATTCACAAATCAGATAGGCATAGTTTTTGAATACTGGTTTTTGTGCATCAAGGCATATTTCACAAATGACCCTGCAGTTAAACTCAAAAGAGATATTCAGGGCATGATGGTAGGCCAGCCTACACTTGAATTTGAAGACCTTGAAAAAATCACAGCACCCACTCTTAATATTTACGGTCAGAGCGATATGATGTACCGTTCTCACTCGAAGAAAATTACTGCATCAATCCCGGGTGCAAAGGAATTAATGGTAAAAGGCGGAGGTCATTCAAGCTGCTTTGACTACACTCATGAAATTCTTTTGCCTGAAATACTTTCGTTTTACCAGGAAAATGGATTTTTAGAACAGTCAAACAAAGGCGATGAAACGGTGCAGCAACAAGCAGAGCTTCTTGGTTTCCTCTGGAACGAAAAAGATAATGTTTACTATTCTGAACCTGACCCATGGGAAAGACATATTAGTGTAAATAAATATTATGATACACAAGGCGGGTATATACCAATTTGGTTTGATACCGTAAGGGTAGAATTCAACTATGGCGGAAAGGATTGGATGGTTCAGTTTTGGAAAGGTCAGTACAGCTTTTTTCTGCTTGGTGCAGAGGTAGGTGTCTATTCAAAACCTGAAAATGACAGTGAAGCAAAGTGGGACTATGATGATAGTTTAAATCTCGGATTTACGTGTTACAATAATGGCGAAAAACTTCTGAAAAGAAGTTATGAGAAAACATCATGGCTGACAGGATTTGTTCCTGGAAGGCTTTACAAATATACAGACAGGAGTCAACTTACAATGGAAACCTGTATCACCTTTGAAGATGTGGAAATGAAAAATGCTTTCGTTGAGGCACTTCAGGAATCGGGTGTAGGTTTCTGTGAAGGAAATACAACCGACGCAGATGCGTACAGAGTTGACGGCAACGATGTTTACCTTATGTGGCAAACAGACAGCAATAAAACGTCATAAAACAGAAACAGCAGACAAACTTAGAAACAGTTTGTCTGCATTTTTTATTGCCGTTATTCATATATATTGATGAGGTGATAAAATGTCTTCATTGTTTAAATTCTGTGTGATTGCATCTCTTGCAATTGCGTGCCTTATTATAATTGTTGCAGCTTACAAAACAAAGCGATTCTTTTCCTGCGTATTCTTAAGTGCATTGCAAGGAATTATTGCAATTTTTGCAGTGAATGCAGCAGGGCTTGTCACAGATATAAGCCTGCCGTTAAACGGCTATACAATAATTTCTTCAATAATCGGCGGCACACCTGCAGTAATAGGTCTGCTGATTCTTGAAACGGTTTTCTGACAAAATAAAAAGCGGAGATTCGTTATGTTGCGAATCTCCGCTTTTGTTTAATCTTCAACCTGATGCTCTGCGATAAATGTCTGGGATTTTTTTGCAGATGTGTCGGTAAGTATAAGCTCTCTGCCTTCGATTTCATATGTGTAATGGCTTGTGATTTCTTTTGTGTAAACAGTTATCGTAACCGACATTTCCTGCTTTTCGCCGTCATATGCGTAAACTGCATTTACTGTGCCGTTATATTTTGTGCCGAGAGCAGGCAGCAGGGCGTTGTTGTAAGTTATTTTTGCAGTGCCGTTGTCAGAAAAATCCATGCTTATCGTTTTGTCTTCTGAATTCCACGTGCCTATAAAAGGATTGCTTTCTTCTTTTTCAATCCTGTTTGAAATATGTATACCGCCCACAATTGAAAGTGTGGCAATCAACACAAACACAACAGCTATGATAATAAATTTCTTTTTGATTCTGATTTTCTTATCCACAAAAAACACCTCAAGTTTGTACGTCTGTTACTAATATCATATTTTATTTTTTACGATTTGTCAAATCAACAAGATAAATTATAATTTATCGTTATATGATTGCGTCGCAGACCCGAAACATTTCCGTCAGGAAATATATCACAACGCGTAAGCGATATATCACTGCAATGCAATATCACTTTGCGTAGCAAAATATCACTAATTATAATTTGTGACAACAAATTATAATTTACTGTGGCTGTCTGACATACGATTCGGGTATCTGTCCCACAATGATTGTTTCGCCGATAACGATGGTGTTTTCAACAGATGTTGTCATGCTTTTTCCTGCAAGGATTATGCTGATGTCAACTTCAACTCTTATCTGAATCTGATGGCGTGATTGGTTTATTCCTGTGCTTTCAAACAGGTTTTCAATTCCACTTCGTGCATTGCCTGAAAGGCTCATATAAAATGTGATTGCAGGTCCGCGGCCTATAAGTAAATCGTTGCCTGTAAGAGTGCCTATCGGAATTTTCACAGGGCAACGTGATTGGCTGTCGATTCTTTTCACAACGCCGTCGAGTATGTTGCCTTCAATGGCGTTTGTAAGGTTTGTGTTTGTGCCCACAGAAATAATGTTTCCGTCTTTGTCATATCTGTAATCTACAAATTCCTTGTAGCTTTCTTCGTCTGAATCTATCACAGTGCTTACCGAATCGTTTATTGCCTGCATTGCAACGTTTTTTGCTTTGTCGGTTGATATTGTCTGCAGAATTCCGAAAGCGTTTTTGTCTATGAAAAATGCAGTAGCCATAAACGCAACAAGACAGCATAACGCAACCAAAACCGTTAATTTCAATAATAAATAACGGCATCTCTTCTTTGTTTTAAAGAATTTTTTGTGTTTATTCATATAACCACCTGTATTTATTATATGTATTTTCGTCTTTGTGTTGAATTTTCATGCAGGTTGTGATAAAATTTAAACAGCATATACTTCTGGGGACCTCTAAAAACCCCTTGCACGAAACTACGCTTGCTCTTTTTCCGTCATCTGCACCAAAAATTCTTGTTAATGCAACAGCATAAACTTCAAATTTTTAGCACATCTGACGAAAAAATATCTAAACGTATTTTATACAATAGGTTTTTAGAAGTCCCCTTAAACTTTATGTATACGAAAGGATACCCGAAAATGAAAGTTAGAGAACTTGTGGAAATACTCGGTGGCAGTGTAATTTACGGAGAAGATTATCTTGAAAGAGATGTTTATACTGCCTGCGGAAGTGATATGATGAGCGATGTGCTTGCATTTGTAAAAGAGCAGGCTGTTATGCTCACAGGCCTTGTTAACCCTCAGGTTGTAAGAACAGCAGAAATGATGGATATGAAATGCATCGTTTTTGTAAGAGGCAAAAAACCTGATATTGCAATGATTGACCTGGCTGAAGAACGCGAAATTCCCCTTATTGCAACAGACCTTGAAATGTTCACAGCCTGCGGAAAACTTTATGAAGCAGGTTTACGCGGAGGCAGCGGAAGATAATGGGAGAATTGAAATTTAAGTACGATGTTCTCAAAAATGATTTCACCTGTGCAGGCGAAGCTTCAGGCAAAATCAAACGTACACTCAAAGATTTAGGCTTCGATTCAAACTTAATAAGAAATGTTGCAATCGCAGTATATGAGGGCGAAATAAATATGGTAATCCACGCAGAAGGCGGCGTGATTACATGCGATATTTCACCTGAAAGTATCACAGTTATCCTTGATGATAAAGGTCCCGGTATCCCCGATGTTGACCTTGCAATGCAGGAAGGTTTCTCAACTGCACCCGAAAATGTAAGACAGCTGGGCTTCGGTGCAGGTATGGGCCTTCCGAATATCAAAAAATACACCGACGATATGATTATTGAAACCCAGGTTGGTGTAGGCACAAAAATCACACTTAAATTCCTTGTGAAATAAATATAAGCAGGTTTTTTATGTTTGCTTTTATCATATTGCTTCTGGGATTATTTGCGTTGCTTTATTTTCTCGGAATAGTGTAATTTACTTTTACTTCTCTATAAAAAACGGGAGGTCTTTATGGATAAATATTTTCATTCAGTACGCCTTGACACATCAAAATGTGTTGGTTGTATGAACTGTATAAAAAGATGCCCTACCGAGGCAATACGTGTGCGTAAAGGTAAGGCAAAAATGATTCACGAAAGATGCATTGACTGTGGTGAATGTATCAGGGTTTGCCCCCATCACGCAAAATATGCAGAGCGTGAATCTTTAACAAGCATTGTAAATTATAAATACAGAATTGCACTTCCTGCACCTGCCCTTTACGGTCAATTTGCAAACCTTGACGATATCAATATTATCCTGAATGTGCTTAAAAGAATGGGATTTGATGAAGTTGCCGAGGTTTCAAAAGGTGCAGAGCTTGTGTCACACGCAACAAGAAAATTGATGGCAGCAGGTGCTTTCAGAAAACCTGTGATTTCATCGGCGTGTCCTGTTGTGTGCAGACTTATCAGAATTTCATTCCCCGAGCTTATCCCAAATGTTGTGAATCTTAATGCACCCTTTGAGGAAGCAGCACGTATGGCACGTGAAAAGGCAATGAAAGAACATAATCTCGAATCAGAAGACATAGGCGTTTTCTTCATTACGCCTTGTCCTGCAAAAATCACTGCAATCAAACAGCCGCTTTTCAGCGAGAAATCAAATCTCGATGGTGCTGTTGCTATCAGCGATATTTATCCTGTAATGATGCAGCAGATGAAGAAAGTGACCGAAATCGAAAATATTCAGCATTCAGGCAGAATCGGTGTAGGTTGGGCTGTAAGCGGTGGCGAAGCATCAGCGCTTCTTTTGGATAACAGCCTTCACGTTGATGGTATCGAAAATGTTATTAAAATCCTTGAAGAAATTGAGGATAACAAACTTAATAATGTTGATTTTATTGAACTTAACGCCTGCACTGAAGGTTGCGTAGGCGGTTGTCTTACAGCAGAAAACCCATATATTGCAAAAAATCGTCTGCAGACTCTGAAAAAATATCTGCCTGTTGCCTGTAACAGAATAGGTGATGACAATGTACCTCACGAAATGTTCTGGCAGAAGCCCCTTGAAGAACTTCCCGTAATGCGTCTTTCAGGTAATATTGTTGATGCAATGCGTATGATGACAGATATTAAAGAAATTCAGAAAATGCTTCCTAACCTTGACTGTGGCACTTGCGGTGCACCATCTTGCAAAGCACTTGCAGAAGATGTTGTGAAAGGTTACGCAAGCGTAAACGACTGCATCTTTATGCTTCGCAAACAGCTTGACGACAGCGAAATGGAAAGCCTCATCCCTGCACCCTACAGAAAAGAAGAATAATTATGAATGAACTGAGCACACTGTTTGAAAATGTTGCCGACGGCGATGTTGTTGAACTTGAAAAAGGCAGAATATACCATATAAAACCTGAAGATTCTTTCGTGAAAACAGGATACTACTGTTCAAACACAGCCAAAAGACACGAAAATCCCAAGGGTACGCGTTATTGTGCCATATTCCTTGAAAATAAAAAGAATATTACAATCCGCGGAAACGGTGCAGAAATCTGTGTCCACGGAAAAATGACTCCGTTGCTTTTTTATAAATGTGAAAACATCACTGTTGAAAATCTTGCAGTAGACTATTTCTGCCCCACTATGACGGAGTTTGAAATTCTTTCAAACAACAATGGTATCTGCGAATTCAGAGTAAACAGTGATTGCATTTTTGATATTGACGGAAAAGACCTTATTCTTAAAGGCGAAACAGCCGAAAACGGCAAACCCTACTGGCAGGGAAAAACATACGGTCAGGGCAGATTTATAAAAATTTTCAATCCCGAAACAAGGCTCACACGGGATTTCAGGCGTGAAACACTTGAGTTTAAAAAGGCAGAAAAAATAAGCGAAGACACTTTCCGTGCAGAGCTTGTTTACAAAGATGCCGATTTTCCTGTAGGTCATATTATTCAGTCAAGAAATATTGTCCGCGACCAGACAGGCAGCTTCTTTGAAAGATGCAGAAATCTTGAATTTAAAAATATCCGTATGAAATTTATGCACGGGCTCGGTGTTGTTTCACAATTCTGCGAAAATGTAAAATTTGAAAACTGCGATTTTACACCCAAAGAGGGAAGGACAGTTGCAAGCACAGCCGATTTCTTTCAGTTTTCAGGCTGTAAAGGCAGAATAATCCTCGATAACATAAAAGCGTGGGGTGCACACGATGACTATGTGAATGTGCATGGCACTCATCTGAGAATTATCAGAAGAAACAAACGCAAAAAAACTATAACTGTCCGTTTTATGCATCCCGAAAGCTGGGGCTTTCAGGCTTTTGAAAAAGGCGATAAACTTGAATTTATCAAGTGGAATACTCTTGCACCTTTTGGCGAAACGGAAGTTTTATCTTACGAAAAATTAAACGACACAGATATCAGACTTTATCTTACGAATCTGAATGATAACATAGAAGTCGGCAAAGACGTTGTGGAAAACGCAACGTGGACACCTGATTTGTATGTGCGAAACTGCAATTTCGGCACAACATCGGGCAGAGGAGTTTTATGCACAACCCGTGGCGAAGTTGTAATTGAAAATAATGTTTTCGACAGCCTTTGGGGACCTGCGCTTCTTTTGGAAGATGATTGCAATTTCTGGTTTGAATCAGGCTATACGAAAAAGGTTGTTTTCAGAAACAACATTGTAAAACAGTGCGAGCACGCTTCTATGTGGAAGGGAGCCCCCGTAATCAGATATTCCCCGAAAGTGATGGATGAGAATTCCGCGCATTTTGTCCACGGTGAGCTTGTTGTAACAGGCAACACATTCCAAAAACCCAAAGAAGATAGACATCTGTTTTATCTTACATACCTTGCAAAAGCAGAAATCACCAATAATGTTTTCGACGCCCCATACACACTTGAAACACATTGCGTAGGGGAAATTGTTGAGAAAAATAATAAGATTATTTAAAATTGATACTGTAGGGTCGACCCTTGTGGTCGACCGCAAAAATCCACAAAACAGGCGGTATATATATGCCATTACCTGAACGTAAACAAACGAGATTAAAAGAATACGATTATTCCACACCCGGTGCGTATTTTATTACGTTGTGTACTAATGGACGCAAACGGATTTTGTCAGAGATTATTGTAGGGGACGATGCCCACATCGTCCCGCGAGTTGTGCTGACGGAATATGGAAAGACTGTTGAAAAATATATAAAATCAATTCCGGGAATTGATAAATATGTTATTATGCCCGACCATATTCATATGATAATTATCATAGACGGGTCGATGTGGGCATCGACCCCTACAGGAATCGAAAAACGGATTAAGTCATTCAAAACGTTGGTTACAAAGAATATAGGTTTTTCGATTTTTCAACGTTCATATTTTGACCACGTTATCCGTAACAGACAAGACTATGAGGAAACATGGAAATATATTGAATCAAACCCATACCGTTGGGTGGAAAAATATATTTTATAACTTAAATTATCACCGTATGGGACGATGCCCACATCGTCCCGTACGAATCTGTAATAAACTCCTGAAAGGATTTTTCCTATGAAAGTCAAAGATTTAGCAGAAAAATATTCAATGAAAATTTTAAATGCAGCAGATATCGAAACACGCGAAGCAAAGGGTTGCTACTGTGGCGACCTTTTAAGCTGGGTTATGTCAAGGGCAAATGCCGACGATATCTGGCTTACCGTTATGGGTAATGTGAACTCTGTAGGTGTTGCGGTGCTTTCTGACGTTGCCTGCATTGTGCTTACAGAAAATGCTGCATTTGATGCCGATGCACTTAAACGTGCACAGGAAAACAGTGTAATCGTGTTGCAGACAGAAATGAACACTTATGAAACTGCAACAAAAATCTACGAAGAATTAAAGTAAGGAGAGAGTAAAATGGAACTGAATTACGATTTCCATTTACATTCCTGCTTGTCTCCTTGCGGAGATAATGATATGACGCCCTATAATCTTGTCAATATGGCAAAGATTATGGGGCTTGACGTTATTGCTCTGACAGACCACAATACCTGCCTTAACTGCCCTGCTGCAATAAAAGCGGGGGAAGAAGCGGGCATTCTTGTAATCCCCGGTATGGAATTGTGCACAGATGAAGAAGTTCATGTTGTGTGCCTTTTTCCTGACCTTGAAAAAGCCCTTGATTTTTCTTCTTATGTCAGAGAAAGAATTCCGCCTGTGAAAAACAGATCTGAAATTTTCGGTGAACAGCTTATTATGGACCATAAAGATAACATCACAGGCAGCGAAGAGTTGCTTCTTACAACTGCTGCAAACGTATCACTCGACAAAGTGCCTGAATTGATAAAAAGTTTCGGCGGTGTAGCTTTTCCTGCACACATTGACCGTTCGTCTTACAGCGTGATTTCAAACCTTGGTATGATTGATGAATATATGGGTTTCACTACTGCGGAAATCACAAAAGATGCAGACAGAAGCGACTACATAAAAAGGTTTCCGGTGCTTGAAAAAATGAACATTTTATCAAGCTCCGATGCACATTATTTGGAGAATATCGGCTCTGCCGGTGGCAAAATTAATGTAGATGCACAAGAAATTGACAAAATTTTGTCAATATTGTAAAAATCGTGTTGAAATCGTAGTTTTAATATTGATTTTTTGTGGTGTATGTGCTACAATAACAGCGTATGTTTTAGCAAATTGTTAAGCTTTGATTTATAATTTTTGCGAAAGTACAATTTGTGAAAAGGAGGAACAGTAATGGTTAAAAAAATCAGCAGCAATCCTTTCAACGGCACACCTGAACAGGCTGCAAAGCTTCAGGCCGTTATTGAGGAAAGCAAACATGACAAAAGTCTTCTTATGCACGTAATGCAGGAAGCACAGGGCATTTATGGTTATCTTCCGATCGAGGTGCAGAAAATGATCGCAGATGGAATGGGTGTACCCGTAGAAAAAGTTTATGGTGTTTCAACATTCTATGCACAGTTCTCACTTTCTCCCAAGGGCGAATATAACTTCTCAGTTTGCCTTGGTACAGCTTGCTATGTTAAAGGTGCACAGGAACTTATTGACAAACTTGAAGAAGTTCTCGGCATTGGCGCTAAAGAATGCACACCTGACGGTAAATTCTCACTTGAAGACTGCCGTTGCATCGGTGCTTGCGGTCTTGCTCCCGTTATCACTGTAAACGATGAAGTTTACGGCAAACTTGAAGCAAAAGACATTCCCGGTATCGTAGCAAAATATAAAGCATAATTATGCGTGAATTATCACTTAACGTTCTCGATATTACCGAAAATTCAGTTTCAGCAGGTGCAAGCCTGATTGAAATTGATGTCCTTGAAGATACAAAGGAAAAAACTCTTTCGATAATAATCCGTGATAACGGCAGGGGAATGAGCGAGGAAACTTTAAAAAGTGTTAAAGACCCGTTCTACACAACACGCACTACAAGAAAAGTAGGCATGGGAATTCCCTTGTTCAAAATGGCAGCAGAAATGACAGGCGGAAGCTTATCTCTTCAATCAGAGTTAGGCAAAGGCACTGAAATCTCAGCCCATTTTAAAACCGATAGCATTGATTTCACCCCTTTGGGCGATATTGATGCCACAATATTAATGTTGATAACAATGCACGAGGAAATAGATTTTGTCTATCGCCTGAAAAAAGACGATAACGAGTTTGTTCTGAAAACTGCAGATCTCAAAGAAATTCTCGGCGGCGTAAGTTTCAACGAAACAGAAGTCAGATTATGGCTTAAAGATTATATCAGCGAACAATCACAAATTATCCGTGGAGGTGTAACATAATGAAAACTCTTGAAGAATTACTTGCTATAAAAGCAAAAGCACAGGCAAACATCACAACAAGAGAATCAGCAGACGGCAGCGCAGAAGTTACAAGAATTGTTGTAGGTATGGCAACTTGCGGTATCGCAGCAGGCGCTCGTCCCGTTCTCAACGGCTTCGTTGACGAAGTAGCAAAAAGAAACCTTAAAAACGTTACTGTTTCACAGACAGGTTGCATCGGTATGTGCCAGTATGAGCCCATCGTTGAAGTTTTCGCACCCGGTAAAGAAAAAGTAACTTATATCAAAATGACTCCCGATAAAATCGCAAGAGTCGTTGCAGACCATATTGTAAACGGAAATCCTGTTACTGAATACACAGTAGCATCACTTACAGAATAAGGAGGAAAAAAGCATGTATCGTTCACATGTGCTTGTTTGCGGCGGTACCGGTTGTACTTCCTCAAACAGCGGTGCAATTATCGAAGCTCTTGAAAAAGAGATTGCCGATAAAGGCCTCGATAAAGAAATCAAAGTTATCAAAACAGGTTGTTTTGGTCTTTGTGCATTAGGCCCCATTATGATTGTTTATCCGGAAGGCTGCTTCTACAGTGAAGTTAAAGTTGAAGACGTTCCGGAAATCGTTGAAGAACACCTTCTCAAAGGTCGTATCGTTACACGTCTTCTCTATGATGAAACAGTTGTAAGCGAAAAAGAAATCAAATCTCTCAACGAAACAAACTTCTACAAAAAACAGAAGAGAATCGCTCTTCGTAACTGCGGTGTTATCGACCCCGAAAACATCGAAGAATATATCGCATACGATGGCTATCAGGCTCTCGCAAAGTGCTTGACAGAAATGACTCCCGAAGACGTTATCAAAGTTGTTAAGGATTCAGGACTTCGTGGTCGTGGCGGCGGCGGATTCCCCACAGGTATGAAATGGGAATTCACATCAAAGAACGCTGCAGACCAGAAATACGTTGTATGTAACGCTGACGAAGGTGACCCGGGTGCATTCATGGACCGTTCAGTTCTTGAAGGTGACCCCCACTGTATCATCGAAGCTATGGCTATCTGCGGTTACGCAACAGGTGCAACAGAAGGTTACGTTTATGTTCGTGCAGAATATCCCATCGCTGTTCAGCGTCTTCAGATTGCTATCGACCAGGCAAGAGAACACGGCCTTCTCGGTAAAAACATCTTCGGTTCAGGCTTCGACTTTGACCTCTTCATCCGTCTTGGTGCAGGTGCTTTCGTTTGCGGTGAAGAAACAGCTCTTATGACTTCAATCGAAGGTAACAGAGGCGAGCCCAGACCCAGACCTCCCTATCCGGCAGTTAAAGGTCTTTTTGCTAAACCCACAACAGAAAACAACGTTGAAACTTTTGCTAACATTCCCCAGATTATCCTTCACGGAGCAGACTTCTTCAAGTCAATGGGTACAGAACGTTCAGCAGGTACAAAAGTATTCGCTCTCGGTGGTAAAATCAAGAACACAGGTCTTGTTGAAATTCCCATGGGTACAACACTTCGCGAAATCATCGAAGATATCGGCGGCGGCGTTCCCAATGGTAAAAAATTCAAAGCAGCACAGACAGGTGGTCCTTCAGGTGGTTGTATTCCTGCATCACTTATGGATACAGAAATCGACTACGATAACCTCACAGCAATCGGCTGTATGATGGGTTCAGGCGGTCTTATCGTTATGGACGAAGACAACTGTATGGTTGACATTGCTAAGTTCTTCCTCGACTTTACAGTTGATGAATCTTGCGGTAAATGTGCTCCCTGCCGTATCGGTACAAAACGTTTAAGAGAGCTTCTTGAAAAAGTTACAGACGGTAAAGCAACAATGGAAACTCTTGATGAAATTGAAAGCCTTGCTCATTACATCAAAGAAAACTCACTTTGCGGTCTCGGCCAGACAGCTCCCAACCCCGTTCTTGCAACTCTCAAATTCTTCAAAGATGAATATATTGCTCACGTTGTAGATAAGAAATGTCCTGCAGGCGTATGTAAGGCTCTTCTTAACTACACAATCGTAGCAGATAAATGTAAAGGCTGTACTCTCTGCGCAAGAAACTGCCCCGTTGGTGCAATTTCAGGCTCAGTTAAAGAAGTACACACAATCGATACTACAAAATGTATCAAGTGCGGCGTTTGCGAATCTAAATGTAAGTTCGGCGCTATTATCAAAGGTTAATTGAAAGGAGTGTGCCAACAATGGAAATGGTAAATATTAAAATCAACGGCATGCCCTTAAGCGTGCCCGGCGGTACAACAATTCTCGAAGCTGCAAGATATGCAGGTATCGAAATCCCCACACTTTGCTACCTTAAAGAAATGAACGAAATCGGTGCTTGCCGTTTTTGTATGGTAGAAGTTGGTGGCCCCAGAGGCAACCGTCTTGTTTCAGCTTGCGTATTCCCCGTAAACGAGGGTATGGAAGTTTTCACAAACACACCCAGAGTTCACGAATCACGCAAAACTACACTTGAGCTTCTTCTTTCAACTCACGAAAGAAAATGTCTCTCTTGTGTAAGAAGCGGTTCTTGTGAACTTCAGAAACTCTGCCTTGAATATGGCGTTGATGATGAAAGCCGCTTTGATGGCGAAAAACCTGTTTGGGAAATCGACACATCAGCTACTCACATGGTAAGAGATAACAACAAATGTATCCTTTGCCGTCGTTGTGTTGCAGCTTGTGACAACCAGTATGTTGGTGTTATCGGTGCAAACGCACGTGGTTTCGATACTCACATCGGCTCTGCATTTGAAAAAGGTCTTGCATCTTTCGCTTGCGTAGAATGTGGTCAGTGTATTGTTAACTGCCCCACAGGTGCTCTTTATGAAAAAGACGATACAAAAGCTGTATTTGATGCAATCAACGACCCTGATAAATTCGTTATTGTTAACACTGCTCCCTCAATCCGTGTTACACTCGGTGAATGCTTCGGTTACAAAGTAGGCACAAACGTAACAGGTAAAATGGCTGCAGCTCTTCACAGACTTGGCTTCAATAAAGTATTTGATACAGACTTCTCTGCTGACCTTACAATTATGGAAGAAGGTACAGAACTTCTTCACAGAATCAAAGAAGGCGGCAAACTTCCCCTTATCACATCATGTTCACCCGGTTGGGTTAATTTCTGCGAACATTACTATCCCGAACAGATTGATAATCTTTCAAGCTGTAAATCACCTCAGCAGATGTTCGGTGCAGTTATGAAAACATGGTATGCACAGAAGATGAACATTGACCCTGCAAAGATTGTTGTTGTTGCAGTTATGCCTTGTACAGCTAAAAAAGGCGAAAATAAACGTGATGACCAGTCAGCAGCAGGTTTTGCAGATGTTGATTACTCAATCACAACACGTGAACTTGCAAGTATGATCAAAACTGCAGGTATCAACTTCGACCTTCTTCCCGACGAACAGTTTGATAATCCTCTCGGCGAAGGCACAGGCGCAGGCGTTATCTTCGGCGCAACAGGCGGCGTTATGGAAGCTGCTCTTCGTTATGCTGCAGAAGTTCTTACAGGTAAAGAACTTGACAGTGTTGAGTTCACAGAAGTAAGAGGCACACAGGGCATCAAAGAAGCAACTTACACAGTTGGCGGTCTTGAACTCAAGGTTGCTGCAGTAAGCGGTATCAAGAATGCTCAGGAAGTTATGGAAAAAGTTAAAGCAGGTACTTGTGATTATCAGTTTATCGAAATCATGGCTTGTCCCGGCGGTTGTGTAAACGGCGGCGGTCAGCCCATCCAGCCTGCATCAGTTCGTAACTTCGTTGATCTTAAGGGCCTTCGTGCTCAGGCTATCTACGAAGCAGATAAGAACCTGCCCTTGAGAAAGAGCCAGGACAACCCTGCAATCAAGATGATTTATGATGAATTCTTCGGTGAACCCGGAAGCCACAAGGCTCACGATATTCTTCACACATCTTATGTTAAAAAGTCACTTTACAATGACTAATCAATAAAACTAAACTCCCTTACCTGAAAAGGTAGGGGAGTTTTTTATGGAATCAGTTTGCGGATAGTTTGTTAAATTATAATTTAGCGTGATACTATTTTTAACATTGTAGGGTTTGGCGCTTGCCGACAAACCGCCAATTGCTTTTTGCGGAACGTCGGAAACCGCCGTTCCCTACGATATTTAATTTAAATAACCATATAAATTATAATTTATATGTATATTCGATTTTACATTGTAGGGGTCGATGCCTACATCGACCCGTCAGATTTTGTGTGAATTTATTCGGGCGGATGTTGGCATCCGCCCCTACGATGCTGATTTTAATACCACGCTAAATTATAATTTTCAATAGTTTTGTTATGATATAAAATAAGCCGTTCAGGGTTAACTGAACGGCTCGTTTGTTTGTTATTCAGATTAAAGTTTAATCTTGATTGTTTTGATTTCAAATGGATGGAATGTGAGATTAAATTTGCCATCAACTGCAGTGATTTCTTCCTCGTTTTCTTCAAGAAGATTTGTGATGTGAGCTTCTTTAATGTCGCCCTTCACAGAAAGTGTGCAGTTTGTTCTCTTATTCCATGTTTCATATGCACGGATAACAACTTCATCGCTGTCTTCTGCAATCTTGACTGTTTCGATGATAACATTTGATTTGTCGCAGGAAACAAGTGAGTAAACGCTTTCGAGTTTACCTGCGTGTGCAGAAGTTTTAACGCAGTGGAGAGGCACGTTAAGTGAGAATGCCTGGTCAACAACTGCAGATTCACAAACAAGTCCTGCATGGGGATAGAGCGCAGTAAGAATATACTGCGGTCCTTTATCCTGGTCGTGACAGGGTTCCATTGAAGCACGGATAAGGGATGTTCTCACTCTGCCGTCTTTGATATCGTGGCCGTATTTTGAATCGTTGAGAAGTGAGAAACCAAAGCCGTTTTCACTAAGGTCAATCCACTTGTGACCGCATACTTCAAACTGTGCAAATTCCCAGAGAGTGTTGTCGTGAGCATTTCTTTCGATGTTACCGAACTGAATATCAAATGTTGCTTTAGCAGCGTTAACATCAACGGGGTTATCAACTTTGATAAGGATATGTGTTTCTTTCCAGTCGAAGTCATAAGCCACGTCAACTCTGTCATTATCTGCGTAAACTATGAAGTAAACGTTGAAGATTGTGTTTCTGAACTTTCTTACAACTTTATAAACTGCACGTACTGCACCGTTTTCAATGATTTCAGCAGACTGAACATCGTCGATATTCCATGAAATTTCTTTGTAGTATGCTTTAACATCCCATGCTTCGTGGTTGTGCGGTCTGTCATCGTAAGCAATAAGTCTGTTCATAACTTCGCCTGCAGGCACAACATCTCTGCCTGTTTCTTTATGAATAAGGCTTGTGATGTTATAGTCAGCATTGAATTCAGCCTTAAGATATTTTGTTTCAAAGCCTGATGCTGTTGCATCAATAACAGAATTATCTGCTTTTTCACCGTCTTTAACAGAGAAAACTTTGTAACCTTTAGCGGGAATGTTTTCAGCCAGGAAGCAAAGCTTACCATCGTAAGTTTTCTGCCATTTCATTTCATTGCCTTCGCTGTCTACGATAATGAAGTTTTCTTTTTCAGGCATATCTGTGATAACAACATCATTTCTTGCTTTGCCGAGAGTGTTGAAAACAACAAGTGAATCTGCATCAGTTGCAACGTTTTCGGCGATAAGCTGAAGTGTTCTGTCAAGTCTTGCTTTGCCTTCTTTAAGCAGATTGCCGTATGCTATATCAGAATCCTCATAAACTTCATTGATTGAAGAACCGGGAAGAATATCGTGGAACTGATGAAGAAGAATGCATTTCCAATCAGCAGTAAATTCGTCTCTGGGATATTCGTCGCCGAGTTCAATGTTTGCAATTGAAGCGATTGTTTCAAGGTCGTGAAGAAGAATTTCACTCTTTCTGTTGTTCTTCTTGTTTGCTGCCTGTGAAGTGAGTGTTGCTCTGTGGAATTCAAGATAGAGTTCACCAACCCATGTGGGAAGTCTGTCTGATGAGCCTACTTCTTCTTCAAGGCGTTTATAGAAATCAAGTGAAGGTTCGTTTACGAATTTCGGACATCCGGGAAGACCTTTGTTAAGGCGTCTGCCGTATTCGAGCATTTCTCTTGTGGGGCCGCCGCCGCCGTCACCCCAACCGAATGTCATAAGAACATTGTTGTTAAGGTCTTTCTGTGAATATCTGTGCCATCCGCCGATCATGTCAGAGGGTGAAAGATATGCGTTATATGTAGTCATGAAACGTGTGCCTACGTCGTCACCGCTGCGGCTTGGCGAGAAGTGAGAAAGCACTTCTGTGCCGTCAATACCTTTCCACATAAATGTATCAAAGGGAACGCGGTTATATTCGTTCCATGAAATTTTTGTTGTCATGAAATAGTCGCAACCACTCTTGCGGATAATCTGCGGAAGTGCTGCAGAATAGCCGAAAACGTCAGGTTCCCACATGATTTTACAGTCAACGTCAAATTCTTTCTTGAAGAATCTCTTACCAACAAGGAACTGACGTACAAGTGATTCACCTGAGGGCACGTTTGTGTCAGGTTCAACCCACATAGCACCTTCAATTTCCCAACGGCCTTCTTTTACCATCTTTTTGATGCCTTCGTAAACTTCAGGGTAATCTTCTTTTACATATTCGTAAAGCTGAGCCTGTGAAGACATGAATTTATATTCAGGATATTCTTCCATAAGTTTTAAAACTGTTGCGAAAGAACGACCTGCTTTTTCTCTTGTCTGACGGAGTCTCCAGAGCCACGCAACGTCAATGTGAGTGTGACCGATACCTGATGTTGTAACATCAAGTGTCATTTTGCCGTAAAGATTAGCGTCAAGATAATCCATACAAGCCTTGGCACTTTCAACAAGCTCTTCGTGAGTTGAGTCGATAACAAGAAGGTTTACAGCAGCGTTGAGAACTTTGATGATATCAACGCGGTCCATATCGTCAGGACCGTACTGTTCAGCGATTTCGAGGGGAGTTTTAAGGTCGAAGATAAGTTTCCATAAAACAGGGTCAATCTGTTTGATTCTTGCTTTGAAAACTCTCTGTCCTCTGTATTCGTGTTTGTCAAGGTATGCGTTAAGGTGCATATCGAAAGTTTCTCCGCCCTGAGCGTTATCAAGAAGAAGAACTTCCTTGTGGTTTGAGTCACAGCCCTGAATGAGTTTGCCGTTGGCAAAAATGATAAACTGAGTATCGCTTGTTCTCCAGCCGTCTCTGCCTGAACCGTATGTAGGCATAACTTCATAGAAAACATTACCGCCCTTGAATTCTTCGGGCACTGTGAAACTATGTTTGAAACGGCAGTAGTATTCAGGTGAACCCCAGCGTCTGCCTTCGGGGAATGCTTCCCAGCTGCCGTTGTCTTTGTTTTCAACAGTTTCCTGTCCGTCGCAGAAATAATAATCGTCAAGAACGAGTGAATTGATAACAAGCTTCTGTTCAACAGTTTCAATCATTCTTTCGATTCTGCCTGCGTACATGTAGCGTTCGGAGTTTTTATCTCTGAACGGTGCATTATATGTTGCCATAATTTTACCTCCTTCGGGTAAATAAAATAATCTGATTTATATTATTCTGCCTTGGGTTCTTTCATAGTGAGTGAAATGCGTTTTTTCGCTTCATCTACGCTTATAACCCATATAGTAACAATATCGCCGACTTTAAGCACTTCTGAGGGGTGCTTTATAAATTTATTTGTAATCTGTGAAATATGAACAAGCCCGTCCTGATGGACGCCGATATCAACAAAAGCACCGAAGTCGATTACATTTCTTACTGTGCCCTTGAGTTGCATACCCGGTTTTAAGTCTTTCATTTCCATAACATCTGTACGGAGAAGCGGGGGCGGAAGTTCATCACGAGGGTCACGCCCGGGACGTGAAAGTTCTTTTATAATATCCTGAAGTGTAGGCACACCTACGCCGATATGCTCTGCAACTTTTTCTTCACCAAGTTGATTTACTCTGTCTGCAAGTTCGCCGATAGCGGAATTTTTAACATCGTCAAGAGTGTATGAACAAACTTTAAGAAGCGTTTCTGCTGCTTTGTAGCTTTCAGGGTGAACGCCTGTGTTGTCAAGAACGTTTTTGCTTTCAGAAACTCTTAAGAAACCTGCTGACTGCTCAAATGCTTTAGCACCAAGTTTAGGAACTTTTTTAAGTTCGTTTCTGCCGGAGAAAGCACCGTTTTCTTCGCGGTAAGTAACAATATTTTTTGCAACACCTGAATTGATGCCTGAAACTCTTGAAAGAAGTGAGGGAGATGCAGTGTTTAAATCAACGCCTACGTTGTTTACGCAGTCTTCAACAACACCGTCAAGAGCGTTGCCAAGTTCATTCTGGGGCATATCGTGCTGATACTGACCCACACCGATTGATTTCGGGTCAATTTTAACAAGCTCTGCAAGGGGGTCCTGCAAACGTCTCGCAATAGAAACTGCACTACGCAGTGAAACATCAAACTGCGGGAATTCTTCTGCCGCAAGTTTTGAAGCGGAGTAAACTGATGCACCTGCTTCGCTTACAACCATATATGAAACTTTTCTGTCAATTTCTTTAAGTAAATCTGCAGTGAAAATTTCAGTTTCTTTTGATGCAGTACCGTTGCCGATTGAAACGGTGTCAACCTTGTGTTTGTTTATAAGTGATTTGATTGTAACTTTAGCGGATTCTTTCTGTGCTTCTGAATGAGTAATATAAATCACGCCTGTGTCAAGCACACGTCCTGTGGAATCCACAACTGCAACTTTACAACCTGTTCTGTAACCGGGGTCAAGACCGAGAACAGTTTTGCCTTTAACGGGAGGTTGGAGAAGAAGCTGTTTTAAGTTCATTGAGAAATTTTTGATAGCAGAAACATCAGCCTTTTCTGTAAGCATATTTCTGATTTCTCTCTGAACACTTGGCTCAATAAGACGTGAATATGCATCTGCGCCGGCATCGCGTACAACGTCGGTTGCCAGTGAACCTGTGTTTTTAAGATAAATTCTGTTGATAACTCCGAGAGCCTTTGTAATATCAAGCTCAAGTTTTACTTTTATAAAGCCTTCTCTTTCAGCTCTGTCAATTGCAAGAACTCTGTGGTCTGCAATTTTTTCAACAGGCTCGTTGTAGTCATAATACTGAGTGTAAGGACTTTCTGCGTTTTCGTCAGTTGCAACAGTAATTACCTTACCGCATACTGTGAAAAGGTTACGAAGCCTTTTTCTGATTTCTGCATTGTCAGAAATAATTTCAGCAATAATATCCATTGCACCTTTGAGTGCATCTTCTGCCGTTTCAACGCCTTTTTCGGCGTCGATATATTTTTCTGCTTCTTCAATGGGAGCAGGGAAATCAGGTGTCTGTTCAAGAATATCAAGTGCCAACGGCTCAAGACCTTTTTCTTTCGCAACAGAAGCACGTGTTTTTCTTTTCTGCTTGTAAGGACGGTAAATATCCTCAAGCTCAACAAGAGTCATTGCCTTTTCAATTTCAGCGGCTAACTCCTCTGTCATTTTTTCCTGCTTTTCGATTGAAGAATAAATTTCTTCGCGACGCTTGTCCAGATTTCTTAAATATTCAAGTCTGTCGTTGACTGCTCTTAAAGTCTGGTCGTCAAGAGTGCCGTGAGCTTCTTTTCTGTAACGTGCAATAAAGGGAATGGTGTTGCCCTCGTCAATGAGTTTCACAACATTCTCAACCTGCCAGTTTTTAAGCTTGAATTCATCACATAAAGTTAAAATAATATCCATTTATAAACCTGCCTTATACCATATATAGTAGATTATACAAGAAGCAACTTTAAAAATCAATAAAATATCTCTTTATTTTTCCTTTATAATGTGCTAAAATTTAACAGGTGATTTTATGCAGAATGTAAAAAAATTCCTTAAAAGTGAAATTGTGCTTGTTTTGTCTTTTGTTCTTGCAGTTGCGTCTTGTTTTATAGTCGTGCCCAATAAAGGGTATATTGATTATATCGACTTCAAAACCCTTGTATTACTTTTCAGTTTAATGGCAGTTACTGCAGGGCTTAACAAAATCGGTGTGTTTAAAATTCTTGCAGAAAAGCTCCTGAAATATGTAAAACGTTTTTCTTCGTTGAGCATTGTGCTGTGTCTTCTCTGCTTCTTTTCTTCAATGCTCATCACAAACGATGTGGCGCTCATAACTTTTGTGCCGTTTACTTTGATTATGCTTAATTTAATCGGTAAAAAAGACAAGGCAATAATTTTAATAACACTGGAAACTGTTGCTGCAAACTTAGGCAGTATGGCAACACCTATAGGCAATCCGCAGAATCTGTATCTTTTTTCAAAATATGAAATGAGTATGCTTGATTTCTTTTCTGCCATTCTTCCCTATGCCGGATTGTCGCTTGCACTTATTGTTGTTTCAGCACTTTTCACAGGCAAGGAAAAAATCGAAATAGCAAACGAAAAAACGGAGTTTAGTTTTGATGTCAGAATAATTATCTATTCTGTTCTTTTTGTGGTGGCACTTTTAAGTGTTTTCAGAGTTGTGCATTTTCTTGTGCTTTTAGGTATAACACTTGTTTCTGTTTTGGTTTTTGACAGAAAAGTACTTAGAAATATAGACTACAGCCTTTTGCTTACATTTGTTTTTCTGTTTGTTTTCATCGGCAATTTAGGCAACATTCCCGCAGTGAATACATTCTTGAAAAGTATTGTTGCAGATAAAGAAATTGCCGTAGGAATAATTTCAAGTCAGGTGTTTTCTAATGTACCTGCGGCAATACTTCTTTCGAATTTCACAAATAATGTTAAAGATTTGCTGGTGGGTGTAAACCTGGGGGGCTTAGGCACACTTATCGCTTCAATGGCAAGCCTTATTTCATTTAAACTTGTAGCAAAAGAGGGGATTAATGTCAAAAAGTATATTTTGGTGTTTACTTTGGTAAATATTGCTTTTCTTGGCATTAATTTGCTTCTTACTCTTGTGTAATTTTTTTAGAAAAAACTATTGACACACCCTGAAAACAGTGCTATAATTTTTTCAATATTTTAAAAGCGATGACGAAGACGGACGATTTGTTCAGACTTTCAGAGAGCAGTTGGCTGGTGTGAAACTGCAGTGTGGCTTTTCAGGTCCTATCACTTCCGAGCTGAAGATGCAAAAGGTTAACCGAGTAGTGTCTTACGTGTACGCTGCGTTAGTGCGAAGGAGCTGATAGGCTCTGCAGAGGGGCGTCTTAAGTGGCGCAATTTGAGTGGTACCGCGGATTGAGTTTATTCCGTCTCAAAGTTTTCAAAGAAGCTTTGAGGCGGCTTTTTTATTGCTTCAGAGTTTCAGACCCATTACAATCGGAGGTTATGAAAATGGAAAATCATTCATCAGACAAACAACTTATGGAAATCGTCAGGAGAATCAGACTGATGCGTCTTGACGCAGGCTATTCTGTAGAAGAAATGGCTGATAAAACTGACATTTCTGCAGAACTGTATCAGACTTATGAAGCGGGTGAAACAGATTTGCCCTTTACTTTCATTCATAAGTGTTCACTCGCTTTCGGAATTGAACTTGCAGATATTCTTGAAGGTCAGAGTGCAAATCTTACTTCTTACACAGTTACAAGAAAAGGCAAAGGCCAGGTAACTGCAAGTGAAGATGGCATTGAAATCAAAAACCTTGCTCCCAGATTCAAGAAAAAACTCGGTGAGCCTTACTTTGTTAAATATGAATATTCAGCTGAACAGCAGGAAAAACCTATCCACACAACAACTCACTCAGGTCAGGAATTTGATATGGTTCTGAGTGGTACTCTTAAAGTGCAGATTGGTGACAATACTGAAGTTCTCCGCGAAGGTGACAGTATTTTCTACAATTCATCAGAGCCTCACGGTATGATTGCCGTAGGCGGTGAAGACTGTACTTTCCTCGCAGTTGTTTTTGCAGGTAACGAAGATGTTGAGGAAGAAGAAATCCTTTCAAGCATTGTTACTGCAAGAACTACTAAAAATCTCACCTGTGAAAAATTCATTCACACAACAGAAGATGAAAACGGAGTTCTTCAGGAAATTTCTTTTACAGATGACGATAAATTCAACTTTGCATTTGACGTTGTTGATGCTATTGCTGATAAGAACCCCGATAAACTTGCAATGATTCACGTCGGCATTGATAAAACAGAAAGAAGATTCACTTTCAACGATATGAAGCGCGGTTCTGCACAGGCTGCAAACTATTTCAAATCATTGGGTATCAAAAAAGGCGACAAGGTTATGCTTGTTCTCAAGCGTCATTATCAGTTCTGGATGTCAATTCTCGGTCTTCACAAACTTGGCGCAATTGTAATTCCTGCAACACATCAGCTTAAAGACCACGATTTTGAATATCGTTTCAACGCAGCAGATGTTAAAGCAATCGTTTGTACTGCAACTGATAACACACCTGAACAGGTTGATATGGCAGCAAAGAATTCACCTTCACTCCGGACGAAAATCATCGTTGGAGGTCACAGAGAAGGCTGGCACAACTTTGATGATGAGAGTGTTCTCTTTACCCGTAAATACGAAAGAGAAGAAGACACAGCCTGCGGTAACGACCCCATGCTTATGTTCTTTACATCAGGTACAACAGGCTATCCCAAAATTGCAGCACATTCGCATAAATATCCTCTCGGTCACTTTATCACTGCAAAATATTGGCATTGTGTACGTGAAGATGGCGTTCACTTCACAATTTCCGATACGGGCTGGGGTAAAGCACTCTGGGGTAAACTCTACGGTCAGTGGCTCTGCGAAGGTGCAGTGTTTGTTTATGACTTTGACCGTTTCAATGCTGCAGATATTCTTCCTATGTTTGCAAAATATCACATCACAACCTTCTGTGCACCTCCCACAATGTACAGAATGTTAATCAAGCAGGATATTTCACAGTACGATTTAAGCTCAATTGTTCACGCAACAACAGCAGGTGAAGCACTTAACCCTGAAGTTTTCAAACAATTCGAAAAGAGTACAGGTCTTCGTATCATGGAAGGCTTCGGTCAGACAGAAACAACTCTTACAATCGCAAACCTTGCAGGTATGCAGCCCAAAGTAGGCTCAATGGGTAAACCCATTCCCCTTTATGATATCGACATCGTAGACCCCGACGGCAACCCCGTAGGTGTTGGTGAAAACGGTGAAATAGTTGTACGTACTGATAAATATGTTCCCAACGGATTGTTCCTCGGTTATCATAACGATGAAGAAAAAACAAAAGAAGCATGGCACGACGGTATGTATCATACAGGCGACGTTGCATGGCGAGATGAAGATGGCTACTTCTGGTATGTGGGCCGTGCTGACGATGTTATCAAGTCTTCAGGCTACCGTATCGGACCATTCGAAATCGAAAACGTTATTATGGAACTTCCCTATGTTCTTGAATGTGGCGTTTCTGCAGCACCCGATGAACTTCGCGGTCAGGTAGTCAAGGCAAGCATTGTTCTTACTAAAGGCACAGAAGGCACAGAAGAACTTAAAAAAGAAATCCAGAACTACGTCAAAGAGAAAACAGCACCCTATAAATATCCCAGAATCGTTGTTTTCAAAGACGAACTGCCTAAAACTATCAGCGGTAAGATTCAAAGAAATAAATTATAATTTAGCGTGCAATTAATTTTAACATTGTAGGGTTTGGCGCTTGCCGACAAACCGCCAATTTATGTTTGCTTTTTGCGGAACGTCGGAAACCGCCGTTCCCTACGATATTAAATTTAATCTACAAGATAAATTATAATTTAGCGTTCATATGGCAGGGCTTTTTCTCTGCTGTACACAATTTATGCAGAATTCATAATATCAGGCAAAATATTGCCAAAACATTAAACAATAAATTTTATTGACAAACATTTAAAACTTTGATATAATTCTAATGTTAATGGCTTTGATGGAGAGTGTTGTCGCTATCCCTTTCGAAGAGAGCCGCCGTCTGGTGTAAGTGCGGTAAAGAGAAACGACAATTTGTAGCTCCGGAGCTGAAAAGAAGAAAGTATGTAAATATGAGTAGAACTTTTCCGTGATTGCTGCGTTAATGCATAAGGTTTGTTTGAACCTGAGTGGCGTTTAAAAACGCAATTTGAGTGGTACCGCGGGCAACAGATATTGGTGCTCGTCTCAAAGGATTAAGTCTTTGGGACGGGCTTTTTGTTTGAGCTCCCCGAAGAAAAAAGGAGAACTTTGTATGAAAGAAACAGGCACACTCGACATTAAAATTATGGAAATGGCTGAACGTATCCGCGAACTGCGTGAAATCGAAGGTCTTACACAAGCTGAAATGGCTGTGAAAACAGGTGTAACTCTTGAAGAGTACATATCCTGCGAAGAGGGAAGACGCGACCTTTCTTTCGCTTTCCTTTACAGATGTTCACAGGCATTCAAGGTTGACGTTACCGACATCATCGAAGGTGTCAGCCCCACACTTAAATCTTACGTTGTAACACGAAAAGGTCGCGGTCAGGAAATTCAGGAAGCTCACGGTCTTAAATATTACAACCTTGCTCCGTCTTTTGTAAACAGAATCGCAGAACCCCTTTACGTTAAGTGCGAATATAACGAAGGTGACGATGATAAAACACTTGAACTGACTTCACATGACGGTCAGGAATGTGATATCGTTATCAGTGGTTCTTTGAAAGTTCAGGTCGGCAACCATACTGCAATCCTCAACGAAGGCGACAGCATCTATTACGATAGTGCAACACCTCACGGTATGACTGCAGTAGGTGGCAGAGATTGCGAATTCTACGCAATGGTTCTTAACCCCACAGGTGAGCCTATTCCCGAACTTGAACAGGCTAAAACTGAATTGACTTCAGCACCCAAGAGAGTTAAAACAAACAGAAGAATTTATCATAACTTTATTCATCCCAAAGAAGATGAAAGAGGCGCACTTCTTTCACTTTCATTTGAAAACGAAGATAAATTCAACTTTGCTTTTGATATCGTTGACGGAATCGCGAAGAAGTTGCCCGACAAAATGGCAATGCTTCACGTTTCAAAAGATAAAAAAGAAAGAATATTCACTTTCAAGGATATGATGGAATATTCTGCACAGGCAGCAAACTACTTCAAGTCACTTGGCATTAAGAAAGGTGACAAGGTAATGCTCGTTTTAAAACGTCATTATCAGTTCTGGTTTGCAGTGCTCGGTCTTCACAAACTTGGCGCAGTTGTAATTCCTGCAACTCATCAGCTTAAAGACCACGACTTTGAATACCGTTTCAATGCAGCAGATGTTAAAGCTATTGTTTGTACTGCAGACGACGGTACATATGAACAGGTTGAACTTGCTGAAAAGAATGCACCTTCACTTCAGATTAAAATTATGGTTGGTGCAGAGCGTGAAGGCTGGAGAAACTTTGACGAAGAATTCAAACTCTACAGCAACGTATTTGAAAGAACAGACGATACACCCTGCGGTGACGATTATATGCTTATGTTCTTCACATCAGGCACAACAGGTTATCCCAAAATCGCTGCTCATTCATTCAAATATCCTTTGGGTCACTTTATTACAGCCAACTATTGGCACTGTGTAAATCCCCAGGGACTTCATCTTACAATTTCAGACACAGGCTGGGCAAAATCAATGTGGGGTAAACTCTACGGTCAGTGGCTCTGCGAAGCAGCAGTATTTGTTTACGACTTTGATCGTTTTGATGCTTCAGATATCTTGCCTATGTTTGCAAAATACAAAATTACAACATTCTGCGCACCGCCTACGATGTACAGAATGATGATTAAAGAAGACCTTACAAAATACGATGTTTCAAGTATTGAACATGCAACTATCGCAGGTGAGGCTCTTAACCCCGAAGTATTCAGACAATTCGAAAACCTTACAGGACTTCAGGTTATGGAAGGCTTCGGTCAGTCAGAAACAACACTTGTTATCGGTAACCTTTTCGGCTCAGAGCACAGACTCGGTTCAATGGGTAAACCTGTACCGCTTTACGATGTTGACATTGTTGACCCCGACGGCAACCCTGTTGCAGACGGTGAAACAGGTGAAATTGTTATCCGCACATCTGAAAAAGTTCCTTGCGGTCTCTTCAAAGGTTACTACCTTGATGAAGAAAAAACAAACGAAGCATGGCACGACGGACTTTATCACACAGGCGATACTGCATGGCGAGATGAAGACGGATTCTACTGGTATGTTGGTCGTGTTGATGACGTTATCAAATCATCAGGCTACCGTATCGGACCATTCGAAATTGAAAACGTTATTATGGAACTTCCTTATGTTCTTGAATGTGGCGTTTCTGCTGCACCCGACGAAGTAAGAGGTCAGGTTGTTAAGGCAAGTATCGTTCTTACAAAGGGTACAGAAGGCACAGAAGAACTTAAGAAAGAAATCCAGAAATATGTTAAAGAACACACAGCACCTTATAAATATCCCAGAATTGTTGTGTTCAAGGATGAATTGCCCAAGACAGTAAGCGGCAAAATTCAGAGAAACAAACTTTAAGATTGCGTGAAATCGGTAATATGACATTTTCAATGCAGAATGCAAAATGCAGAATTTCGGGTCTGAGACGCTTGTTATTTTGGGTGTGGGCTTTGCCCACCATAAACTCTGCATTATGCACTATGCACTTTGCATTAAGTATAACTATTGTATGGCGGAGATTTGCTCCTGCTGTACTTGAAAATCCGGTGAACAAAATGAACTTTAAACGTATAACTCTTTTTGCAGGTCACTACGGCTCAGGTAAAACAAACATTGCCGTAAACTATGCAGTAAAGATAAAAGACGCAGGTATTGATGTGTGCGTGGCAGACCTTGATATAGTGAATCCCTACTATCGTGCAAAAGACAGTGAGGATGAGCTTCAGAAGAGGGGAATTAAATTAATTTCATCTGTCTACGCAAACTCAAACGTTGATTTACCTGCAATTCCTCAGGATATGTATTCAATTATCGATAACAAAGAAACTTTCGCCGTTATGGATATCGGCGGTGACGACCGCGGAGCGTTGGCTCTCGGCAGATATGCACCGTCAATTATCGAAGAAAACGACTACGAAATGTTTTTTGTAATCAATAAATTCAGACCGCTTACTCCCGATGCTGAGAGTACGGTCGAAGTGATGAGAGAGGTTGAATCAGCAGGCGGAATTAAATTCACAGCCATTGTAAACAACTCAAATCTCGGCGAAGAAACAACTGCGGAAGATGTGCTTTCTTCTGTTTCATATGCCGAAGAAATTTCATCACTTACAGGTTTACCTGTAAAACTTACAACAGTCAAAAGTACGTTATTCAACGAATTGTCAGGCAGAATAGAAAATATAATGCCCCTCAATTTGCAACACGTAAGAAAATATGATTAAGGGAGAGATAGTATGGCAAAGGTAACTTTCGCAACAGATTTGTGTAAAGGTTGCGGTCTTTGTGTTGTGGCATGTCCCAAAAAGATTATTGCCCTTTCCAAAGATAAAATCAATGTTAAAGGACATCATCCCGCTGAAATTACAGACAGTGAGAAATGTGTAGGTTGTGCTTTCTGCGCAACAATGTGTCCTGATTGTGTAATTAAGGTTGAGAGGTGAGAATAATGGCAGAAAAAGTTTTGATGAAAGGTAACGAAGCAATTGCTGAAGCTGCTATTATGGCAGGTTGCCGCCATTACTTCGGTTATCCTATAACTCCTCAGACAGAGGTTGCTGCCTATATGGCAAAACGTATGCCCAAAATCGAGGGCGGTGTTTTCCTTCAGGCAGAAAGCGAAATCGCAGCAATCAATATGGTTTATGGTGTTGCTGCAACAGGTAAGAGAGTAATGACTTCTTCTTCAAGCCCCGGAATTTCACTTAAGAGTGAAGGTATTTCATACATCGCAGGTTGCGACCTTCCCGCACTTATCGTTAACGTGCAGCGTGGTGGCCCCGGTCTCGGTGGTATTCAGCCCTCACAGTCAGACTATTTCCAGGCAACAAGAGGCAGCGGTCATGGTGACTATCACCTTATCGTACTTGCTCCTGCATCAGTTCAGGAAATGGCTTCTCTTACATTCAAAGCATTCAATCTTGCTGACAAATACCGTATGCCCACAATGATTCTTGCAGACGGTACAATGGGTCAGATGATGGAACCTGTAAGCCTTGATATGGGCGAAGTTGAAACATACGAAAAACCCTGGGCACTTACAGGCACAAATATGGAAAGAGAACACAACATTGTAAACTCTCTTTCACTTGTTCCCGAAGAACTTGAAAAATTCAACTTTGAACGTTTTGAAAAATACAAAGCAATCGAAGAAAACGAAGCACTCTGCGAAGAATTTATGATGGAAGATGCAGAAATCTGCGTTGCAGCATTCGGTATTGCATCACGTGTTTCAAAGAACGCAGTTCTTGAAGCAAGAAAGCAGGGCATTAAAGTTGGTCTTATCAGACCTATCACACTCTGGCCCTTCCCCAAAAAGGCATTCAGAGCTGCAGCAGACAAAGTTAAAGCTTTTGTCAGCGTAGAAATGTCAATGGGACAGATGATTGAAGACGTTAAACTTGCAACAGAATGCAAGAAACCTGTATCACTCTGCAACAGAGCAGGTGGTATGATTCCTTCTCCTGACCAGGTTCTTAACGCAATTATTGAAGCAAACAAAGGAGGCGACAAATAATGGTAGTTTTTGATAAACCCCATGCACTTACAGATGCTCCTCTTCATTACTGCCCCGGATGTACTCACGGTATTATCCACCGTCTTGTTGCTGAGGTAATGGATGAACTTGGAATTGAAGGTAAATCAATCGGTGTAGCACCTGTTGGTTGCTCAGTTATGGCATATAACTATTTCGGTTGTGATATGATTCAGGCTGCTCACGGACGTGCTCCTGCAGTTGCAACAGGTATCAAACGTGCTGACCCCTCAAAGGTTGTATTTACATACCAGGGTGACGGCGACCTTGCAGCTATCGGTACTGCGGAAACTGTTCATTCAGCAGCAAGACGTGAAAATATCACAGTTATCTTTGTAAATAATGCAATTTACGGTATGACAGGCGGTCAGATGGCTCCCACAACTCTTCCCGGTCAGGTTACACAGACTTCACCTTACGGCAGAGATGTAAACGTTGCAGGTTATCCCGTTAAAGTTGCAGAACTTCTTTCAAATGTTGATGGTGCTGCTTACATCGAAAGAGTTGCAGTAAACAACGTTAAAAACATCAACAAAGCAAAGAAAGCAATCAAAAAAGCATTCCAGAATCAGATTGACGGCAAAGGCTTCTCACTTGTTGAAGTGCTTTCAACTTGTCCCACAAACTGGGGTGTAACACCTGAAAAAGCACTCACATGGCTTGAAGAAAATATGATGCCCTACTATCCCTTGGGCGTTTATAAAGATATCTATGCAGAGGAGGAAACAAAATGAGTAAATCATCAAGCATCCTCTTTGCAGGATTCGGCGGACAGGGCGTTCTGTTCGTAGGTAAATTCTTGGCATACAAAGGCCTTGACGAAGGCAAGCAGGTAAGCTGGCTTCCCTCATACGGCCCCGAAATGCGTGGCGGCACTGCAAACTGCAGCGTTATCATCAGCGATGACCCCATCGGTTCTCCCATCATTGACGAACCCGATATCCTTGTTGCAATGAATCTTCCGTCACTTGATAAGTACGAAGCTTCAGTTAAAAAAGGTGGTAAAATCATTCTCGACAGTTCTCTTATCGGCAGAAAAGTAGAAAGAGACGATGTTGAAGTTTTCTATCTTCCCGCAACACAGCTTGCTAACGAAAACAACATTCCCAAGCTTGCTAACATGATTATTGCAGGTAAACTTATGAAAGAATGTGATGCTGTTTCTTACGATAATCTCAGAGAAGCACTTGCACACGTTGTTTCAGCAAGACATCAGGATATGCTGGAAGTTAACCTCGGTGCAATCGAAATCGGTTACAACGCATAATAATTTAAAATCTACCAACACCCGAGTCTTATAACGGATCGGGTGTTGCTTTTGTTTTATATTGACTTTTTACATCTGTTATGGTATATTATAAATTACGAAAGTGCGTAATAATTTTTAATTATTAAGGTGATATAATGAACAGTTTGATAATTGCAGACGAAATTGAAATGACTGCCACGTCAGTGGACAAAGTTTTAACACGTGTTTTTCTTGAAAAGAAGAAATTTTACGATAAATATTATTTTGTTTGTGATGATAGTTTTGTGTCGGAATACCTTGTTCAGGCAATGGGGCTTATCGCACAGAAATCAGTTTATTTTCAGGGTAAGGCTTATTTTGTGCCTCTTTGTGAAAAAACACCTGTGTTGACAGAATATTTTTCAAACCCTGATAATGTTGTTGAAGAAATAGCGCTCCAATCTTTTGCCTGCATTAAAAACGGCAGAAAAGAAAGGTCATGCGTTATCTGCTTCGTTAACTGTGACGAAAAGAAAAACGAAGAAAAAATCATCAACTCTCTTGATTTGGTGTTCAGTTTTGCGAAAAACAATTCTGCACGCGTTGTTATGGGCGCTTTGCTTCCCCTTATGCCCTCAATTCCTCAGGGGATTGATCACCTTGCTGAAAGAGAATATAACTATTTTATCGAAGAATATTCATCAGAAGCAAAGGCTGATTTCAGCTTTTATGCAAGCCTTGAAAAAAGATGCCGTCAGGCAGTGAGAGATGAAAACATTTCAGTTTCACTTCTGCGTTATGATAATGTTTTTGCACCTGACAAACAGCATATGCCTGCATATGACCTGCACGAAACTATCAGAGATATTTTCAGAAAGCAGTGTGTTGAAATCACAAAGGAAGACTATGCTTCTGATTTCACTATGACTTATATCCGCGATGTTATTCCGTCGCTTGTTTTCGCTCTTTACAAAGTGAAAGAAGGTCACACCTACAATGTGGCAAGCTATACCACAAACGCAGCCACAATCAAGTTTGCAATTCATTCAAAATGTAGAGATTTTCTCCGACTTAAATGCGACATCGGCGATTTGGAAGAAAAAGAATGCAAGTCTCTCGGTTCCCTTAAATTCAGAAAAACAAGTTATAAACCCTTCTGCAATCAAACAACTGCAATTTATCACGCAGTCTGCTATCTTTCAGAAGTTGAATATGATATTGAGCCTCTTATTGCATTTTACGAAGGCAAACTCCAGCGTCTTAAAGACCTTGAAGTTTATATTCTTAACGAAATTGAACGCATCTGCAAAAAGCACAATATTCAGTATTTCCTTGCAGGCGGCTCACTTCTCGGTGCAGTAAGAAACGGTATGAGCATCGCATGGGATGATGACCTTGATATCGGTATGCTCAGAGAAGATTACAATAAATTCCGTAAAGTTTTCCAGGAAGAAATGGGCGAGCAGTTTGTTTATTCCTGCCCCACAAACGGCACAGGAAGCCATTACACTATTGATAAAGTGCGTCTTAAAGGTACATATTTCTCAACAAACTATTCAAGCAAAAACAGTGTTGAAGATGGTATCTTCATCGATATTCTCGTTTATGACAAAACAAGCAACAATAAATTCCTGCAGAAATTGCATATGGCTTACCTTTATGCAATCACAAAAGCTCTTGAAGTGCGTTGGTATAATGCTCCGCGTAAAAATTTCCATTACAGAGCTTCAAAGCTTGCACTTCCTTTCCTCAGACTTATCCCTTATTGCGTATATCACGGCTTGTTTGAACTTGGCGTTTCTTTCTATAAAAACAAGAAAAATGCAAAATATCTTATTGACAGCGTAGGCAAAAAGCTTATTGATGGTGCAATGCCCATTGACGGACTTGAAGAAGTGCACTATGTTGATTTTGACGGCATAAAAGCACCTATCCCTGTTGATTACACAGGCTATCTTAACTATGCTTACGGACCTAATTATATGACTCTGCCCACTTACTCAAAGCGTTCTGCACCTCATAACTTTGCAAGAATCGATATGGGCGAATACATCTTTGAAAACAAAGAAAAAGCACAGTTCAGAGAAGTAAATATCAAAGGCGAATTATTCGAAACAGAAATCTGAAAAAGGAAGGCTGATTAAAATGAATTTTGCAGGTATCCTTGCAGGAGGCATCGGCTCAAGAATGGAAAGTTCCGTTCCCAAGCAGTTCCTCAAAATCGGTGACACACCAATTATTATAAGAACTCTCAATACATTTCTTAAAGAAGAATGTATTGATAAAGTTATTCTTGCAATGAACCCCCAGTGGGAAGATTATTGCAGAAATATGCTTGAAGAATATAAAATTGACACTTCACGTGTTGAAATCATTCACGGCGGCACATCAAGATTCCTTTCAATGGTAAACATTGTAAAGAAAAGCATTGAATTGGCAGGCGAAGAGCTTACACAAGACGATATGATGCTCATTCACGACTGTGCAAGACCTTTCGTTTCTTCAAGAATTATCAACGATAACTACATAATCGCAAAAGAATATGATATGGTAACAACTTCTGTTCCCACAATCGACACCGTTCTTATTGCCGAAGACGGCAAGCAGAGCACAGTTGTTCCCAACCGTGACACAGTTTTTCTTGATCAGGGTCCCCAGACTTTTAGAATTAAGCAGTTTGACGACCTTTACGAAAAACTCACTCAGGAAGAAATTGACGCTTATATGGAAGCGGGCAGAATGTATCTCGAGCACGATTTGAGCGTTGGTATCGTTAAAGGTGAAAGAACTAATTTCAAAATCACAACTGAATTTGATATGCTTCTCGGCAATATGATGATTCAAGACGGACAGATTAAGTAAGGAGGTTTAGTTTATGGTTAAAAAGTGCGTAGCAGTAGGCGATATTTTCATCACTTCTGAAATGATGAAAGCAGGCCTCGAAAGAGGTTATGAAGATTTAATGCTTGATGTAAAACATTTCTATTTCGGCTCACACGACAGGCACGAAATGAGAAATGTTGTTAAAATAATCGAAACAGGTGGCTTTGAAACACTTGCTCTCCCCGAAGGACTTGAAGAAGCAATTGAAGATGCAGAAATCCTTATGGTGCACCTTTGCCCTGTAACTAAAACTCTTCTTGAAAAAGCAAAAAATCTCAAACTTATTCTCTGCAACAGAGGCGGTCACGAAAACCTTGATATCAAGGCTGCATCTGAAAAGGGGATTGCTGTTCTTCTCAACCCTGCACATAATGCAAACGCTGTGGCAGAATATACAGTTGGCCTTATGCTCAACGAAGTGAGAAATATTTCACGTTCAGCAATGGCAATCCAGAACGGACAGTGGAGAGAAAAATATCCCAACACTGAAAAGAAAATCAGAGAAATGAGCGATATGACAGTTGGTATTATCGGCTTCGGAACTGTAGGCAGACTTCTTTATGATAAGCTTGTCAGTTTCAACTGCAAAATTCTCATCAACGATATGTTTGAAAATTATTCAGGCATCAACAAGAATATCGCAAAATTTGTTCCTCTTAATGAACTTCTCCGTGAAAGTGATATTGTGTCACTTCACGCAAGACTTTCAAAGAAATCAATTCTCCTTGGTGCACGTGAATTCGGCATGATGAAAGACACAGCATATTTCATCAACACAGCACGTTCATACATGGTTGACTACAACGCACTTGCAAATGCCCTCAGAACAGGCAGCATTATGGGTGCAGCAATTGACGTTTTCGATAAAGAGCCTATTGACGAAACTTGTCCTCTTTTAGGTCTTGATAATGTAACTCTTACAAACCACCGCGGTGGTGATACAATCAACTCTTATTCAGATTCTCCTGCAATGATGCTCAAGGAAGCATACAAATTCTTTGACGGCGATGAGCCGAGATTCTGGGTTAACAGATAAAAATTTTAAATCAACAGGATGAGCAAATCTGTTGGGTTTGCTCATCCTGATTTTCAGGTGAAAAAAATGAATCTCAGTAAAATCATTAACAAAAAAGAGTGGGCATCAGACTATATGGTTGATGAAATCACTCATATCATAAAAACTTTTGAAAGAAGAGACCCCGGCTCAAAGGGCGAAAAAGATGCCTGCGAATATATGGCAGAAGTGCTTGAAAAAGACTGTGGCTGCGATGAAGTGAAAGTTGAATCTTTCAAAGTTCATCCCGTAGCATTTTATGGTTGGGCATTTTTCAGTGCATCATTTGTTCTTGCAGCAATACTTTCGTTTTTCTTCTTCCCTGCTTTGTCAATAGTTTTCGTAATTGCTGCCTTTGCTGCAGTTATTCTCGAATTCGGCGTTTACAAAAAAGTGCTTGACCGTTTCTTCAAAGAAAAAACAAGCCACAACGTAACGGCAATCAAAAAATGTAAAGGCGAAACAAAAAGAAGAATCGTTTTCAACGGTCACCCTGACGCCGTGTGGGAATGGCCCGTAAACTACGCTTTCGGCGGAGTATGTTTTGAAGGTCATATGGTTTCCGTTGTGGTTGCAGCACTTTTCTATGCTGTGATTTCAATCTGGTATATTATCAAAAACGGCATCGGCTTCGGCGTGGCTGACACAAGCGACATCGTTGTTAAAGTTGGTTTGTGGGGGCTTATTTTTGTTCCTTTCACAATAGGGCTTTATTTCATTGTAAATTATCGCAGAGTTGTTGACGGTGCAAACGATAACCTTTCAGGCTGTTATATGGGCATTTCAATTCTCAAAGCACTCAAAGATGAGGGCGTTGAACTTGAAAACACAGAAATCGCAGTTATTCTCACAGGCTCAGAAGAATGCGGTCTTCGTGGCTCAAAAGCATGGTGCGAAATGCACGAGGGCGAATTTAAAGATGTGCCCACAATTTTCTATGCATATGATACAATCTATGACCCTAAATTCCTTATGGCAAACTACCGCGATTTAAACGGCACAGTAAAAGCAGATAAAGAACTTTGCGATTTCTTCATTCAGGCTGCAACAGAAATTGACGTGCCCTGCAAAAAAGGCTGGGTGCCGCCTTTTGGTGGTGCATGCGATTCAGCAGCATTCACTCAGGCAGGCTACAGAGCAGCAGGTATCACAGGCCTTAATCATAAGATTGAGCGTTATTATCACACAAGACTTGACTCTTACGACAATATGAACAAAGAAGGTCTGGGCAACTGTTTTGCTGCAAGTGTAAAGGCTCTTGAGATGTTTGATAACGGGAAAATGGACTGATTTATTAAAATTCGGGGAGGGGAGAACACCCCTCCTGATTTTTTGTAAAAATTTTTAAAAATCATAAATGAGCAAAACGGAGAAAAAACGAGAAAAAACGAGCAAAAACGAGATTGCAAATGTTAAATTAAAAAACTTTAAAAAAGGTATTGACAAAAAATTAACCTTGTGATAATATATTCGAGTACGTGAGTTGCGGGGGCACCCGTTATCCCCTGAAAACTCAGAAAAATAAAATTCAGTATTAATCGGGAGGAAAAGATTATGTCAACTTATATGCCTAAAGCGGCAGAAATCAGCCGTAAGTGGTATGTGATTGATGCAGAAGGTAAAACCCTCGGTAGCGTTGCTGTTGAGGCTGCAAAACTTCTCAGAGGCAAACACAAACCCACATTCGCACCCCACATGGATTGCGGTGACCACGTTATCATTATCAATGCAGAAAAAGTTGTTCTCACAGGCAACAAACTTAACCAGAAAATGTACTATCATCACACAGGTTACATCGGTAACATGAAGAAAGTTAAGTACAGCACACTTATGAAAACAAAACCTGAATTCGCAGTTGAACTTGCTGTTAAAGGTATGATTCCCTCAACAGTAATCGGCCGTCAGGCTCTCACAAGACTCCGCGTATTCAAAGGCGCAGAACACAAGCATGCTGCTCAGCAGCCCACAGCTTGGGAATTTTAAGAAAGGGAGGTAATTTAAGATGTACGAAACAAGTCCTTACTTCTATGGTACAGGCCGTAGAAAGAAATCAGTAGCAAGAGTTCGTGTTTATGCAGGAACAGGTAAAATCACAATCAACGACAGAGATATCGACGATTATTTCGGTCTTGAAACACTCAAACTTATCGTTCGTCAGCCTCTCGCTCTTACAGGCACAACAGAAAAGTTTGACATCGTTTGCCGTGTAAACGGTGGTGGCGTAACAGGTCAGGCTGGTGCTATCCGTCATGGTCTTTCAAGAGCTCTTCTTCAGTATGATGAATCACTCAGAACATCACTTAAGAAAGCAGGCTTCCTCACTCGTGACCCGAGAATGAAGGAAAGAAAGAAATATGGTCTCAAAGGCGCACGTCGTGCTCCCCAGTTCTCAAAGAGATAATTTCCTTGCATCAAATTACCCCGAAAACCTTATGGTTTCCGGGGTTTTCTTTTTTCGTGCAATCAAAAAACCAATAAAAAACCAATATATCAATAATTTTTTAACTACAATAAGTAATATAATCTATTATTAAATAATTTACCCCCTTATGTGACAAAAGTCCATATAAGGGGACTTTACTTTTTCATAGGCATAATTTACGTTGACAACAGAACAAATGTTCTGTAAAATGTTAAATGAATAGAAATTTAATTCTATATTTTCACGTAAGCGCGTAATAATAAAAATATAGCTTACAGATATTTATATTTTATTAAAATTTGACATTTTTACACACACCATATTGACAAAAATTAATTTACGAGTTATAATGCAACTGTAAGTTAGTTGCAAAGGCGGTGCTGTAAAAAGAGTATGAGTCAAAAAGATAAGTTAATTGAACGTTTTTGTAGAAGGCCAAAAGATTTTACTTATGACGAACTAAGAACTTTGTTGGCATACTTTGGCTATACAGAGGATACCAGCGGAAATGGTTCAAGGGTAAAATTTTATAATAATGAACTTGACGATGTTATAAGTTTGCATAAACCACATCCTGAAAACATCGTCAAACAATACGTTTTAAAAATGGTAAAAGAAAAACTTAAAGAGGGGGAATTAATATGAGTAATATTTTGGAATACAATGGATATTATGGTAGTTCTGAAGTAAGTGTTGAGGATGGTGTAATATTCGGAAAAATACTTCATATAAACGATTTGGTTACATTTGAGGCTGATAATTTACAAGATTTAAATGTCGCTTTCCAAGAAGCCGTTGACGATTATTTGGAGTTTTGTAAAGCTAATGGTAAAAACCCAGATAAACCTTTTAAAGGGTCATTTAATGTGCGGATTTCGCCAGAGAATCATAAGAGAATCGCTATTGACGCAGCTAAACAAAACATGACACTGAATCAATTTGTTGAACAAGCTATTATAGCAGCATTAGATTTAAATGCTCTTTCTCAGGAACATGCTATTATTTCTAAGAGTCTTAATACATTGGCTGATTCTATTCAATCACTAAATAATAATTTTATATCGGACTATATGTTTAAAGGTTTTCAGGTTAGTCTTGAAAACAAATAAAGGAGAATCAATTATGGTTGAAATTATTAATAATTTAAAAGAAGAACAAGAAGTAATTCTTACAAAAGTTGAATATCTTGCTAATGATTATAGAAATTATCCTGAACAAGCTGAACTTGATTATGAAGATAAAATTGATATCAAAGAAATAAACACAAATGGTATTTTACTCTCTGTAGAACGTATGGTTAAATCTCCAAATAATGTTATTTTTAGCATATTCGTTTCTTTTGATATTAAGCTATGGTTTAAATCAAGATACGAAGAAGACTCTTTTATAACAAATGATGAATTATTAGCAATTGCTAAAGAAAACAAAGATTTGTTTTTTGGTACATGTATGGCGAAGATATCGTTGATAATATCTGAAATTTCTGCTCAAATCGGAAGAGGTATTCCTATAATTACTCCACCGCAGATTATTAATGAATAATTTTTCCCTACCTCACTCAAACTGAGGTAGGGATTTTTCTGCGTTTATTCTGATTTGCGTTCTTTGTCTTAAATAGAAAAACCAATTAAACAAAGAAACACAAACCCCGTAATATCAAGGTTTATAGTTTTTTGGATTTTGTTCGGTAGAAGGTGTGTCATTCTTAATTTTGGAATTGTAATAATCAGATTTATTTGTGTCATTAATGGCACAATAAAAATTTCTCGCTTTATAGAGAAATGCTTCAGGGGCGTTTCCTATACAAGATGAAATGGCATTGCAAATGTTAATTTCGTCAAGTCCTTTTTGCTTATAATATTCTGATTCATCATCAGAATCTGCAGTTAGGTATAAATACATAAAAACATGAATGGCATGATAATGTGTACTAATGTTGAACGGTTCGTTTATTTGGGATGCTGTTATGAAATTGTATGCTTTATTAATAATTTGTTTAAAAGAAGTCAATATATATTTATCATAGTTGAAGGAAGTTAAATTTAAAGATATAGTTTTTTTATCTTGTAAAATTGTTTTGCAACCGTTGTAATCTGCAGAGCTGATCTTAATAATTCTATCGAAAATTTTTAAGGAACACGAGGTAATGGATGTCAGTGTACTGACGTCTTTTGGGTCAATACTGTGTGCAATTATATACTGATTGAGAGAATTGAACATACCGCTTATCCATGCTTCTTTGTTTTGGCAGTATTCTTTTTCAACATAGTGTTCGTTGTTGACACCATAATTACGATGGTCTCTGGCATAACCAGTTTTGATAGGTGTATTAGCTAAATCGCTACATGCGTCTTTGCTGTACTTGTATGCGTTGTCGATAAATTTGTTTATTTCATCCAAATCAAGTTTATTTTTTCTGGCAATTAAAAACAGAATATGATTTATATATGAGCATGTATTATTAACATAACTTTTTAAAATTTGCTTGCTATCGTTATCATCGAATTGAACTGAGCCGGTTTTTTTGTAATATTCTTCAGCAATTTTAAAAGATCTCTTAGCACGTTCACTTTCGTGTGTTTTATATTCCTTTAAACCTGTATAATAGTAAAGATCAGCGATCCTACATTTAATGTAACCTTCGATTATTTTTAAATCATTAGAATCTTTAATGTGTAATTGCTTCAAAGTTGTTTCAATTTCTTTGAGTTCGTTATTGTATTCGTTTAAATACAATTCCATGTTAACATATTCGCCGGCGTTGTACAATTCAATTATGTTTTGTAAGGTTTTTTCTATTAAAACTATGTATTTTGTTATTTTGTAACTAAGGATTTCAATATCAAATTTTTTGAATTTTTCAAGAAAACAAAAATTGATTCTATCTTCTTTTACTATTGCATTTTCCAACGAAATCAAATTGAATGCTATATAATCTTTGTGAAACTCGGTTAGCGTATTTTCAGCTTTTTCAGTTCTTGAAATGAGGTCTGTTATACTGTCCCTTTTTATGATGTTATAAATATTCAGACCTATCCAAACGCTTATTGCTATTCCTACTATTTCAAGACCAAGTGTTATGTGTTGGTTGTCAAAAGAAGATAAGAATTCTTTAATCAAATTAAATGTTTCATCAGTAAAATTATTTTCGTTTATAGTATCAATCAATTTTAAGGATACAATTAAATCAAAAATAAAGTAAGCGATTTGAATTAACAAGATAAAAAAAAGTATTAAAGCAGAAGGAATTAAATAAAATAAGTGTTTATTACGCTCGCTTTTTTTAGACACTCTCGCCATGTGATTATACCTCATTTCTCTCAATATGTGATGTTTGTTAATTTAAGGAAATTATGGTGTAATTTTTAAAATTAAGCAACTATTATTTCAAAAATGCGCAAAATAATGACGAAAATGTAAAGATTTTGTTTTTTAACTTCATACAAATGCTTGTTTTAGCGATTAAATGAAACATTGGGAAATTTCACAGATAAAAAACACAATACACAAATTTCAATAATATCTCGATATTATTGAAATTATTGATACCAAAGAGATAATTTCTTTGCATCAAATTACCCCGAAAACCTTACGGTTCTCGGGGTTTTCTTTTTTGAGTGCAAACAAAAAACCAATAAAAAACCAATATCTCAGAAAAATTTTACCATATAAGGTCTGCAAATTTATTGTTTGCAGCCTTTTGTGCTTCTTCGTTTGTATGCACATAAAGTTTGAGAGTGATTTCTATATTGGAGTGTCCGAGTTTTTCGGACACTGTTTTTATATCTGCACCGTTCTGAATCATAAGTGTTGCCATAGTATGGCGGAATTTGTGAGGGTGACAATCTTCAACCCCATATTTTTCTCCGAAATCTTTGAAAAACACAGTAGGAGCCTGAGGACTTAATCTTTTACCATCAAGATGAGTGAAAATATAAACAGGGGAGGGCAGCCCTTGTCCTTCAATTATTTCTTTTTGAAAAGCCTTCCACTGTTTAAGCTTTTCTATGACAATATCGTTTATGAAGACAACTCGGCTTTTTCCTGATTTAGTGTTTGTATCATATATACCATATCCTTCAGCATATTGAGTGTTGTTTATAATATCAATGCGACCTGTTTCTAAATTTATGTCACACCATCTCATGCCGATTAATTCGCCGCGACGTATTCCTGAGTCAATAAGCAGGTAGGTGGCTACCTGCCATATTAGCTCTTCGTTTTCTATGTATTCTACGATTTTTTTGATTTCTTCTATTGTAAAAGTTTTAATCTTTATATTTCCTGAATTATCTACAGGTTTTACTACTCCGCGCAGAGGGTTGTATTCAAGTAATTTATCTTTTACACACCAATTGAAAAAGGCAGACAAAGTTTTGTAGTGCTTGATTACGGTTAGAATTGCAAGCTCACACTCATCCAGAAGAAAGTCAATGTATTCCTGACAATCGTTTTCCGTGATATCTTTAAGTTTTTGATTTTTAAAATGTACCAAGGCTCTTTTAATTGTGGTTTTAATTCCAACAATTGTGTTGATTTTCTTTTGAGATTTTGTTTTGTTTATATATAGTTCAAAGGCTTCGTCAAAAGTGGGTTCGGAATCTTTCTCGAGTTGTTGTTGAATTGTAAGTTTTTCTTTTTCTGCTTCTTCTGCTTTTTTCTCGGCTCTTGTTTTGACTTCACCTTTCTGACAGGCTAATTCAAATTTTGCTTTAGCTATTTCCAACTCTTTGTCCTGTTTTTTCTTGCTCCAATTATTCCAGCCTTCAGGAAGTTTCCATATTGTAGAATAAGGAGTTATTTGTTTTCCGCTTGCATCGTACCCTCGTGATACTCTTATTTCATATCCAGTTATTTCATTATTTTTATTTCTTTTTATGCGTGCACTGGCCATTTTCATTATCCTTTCTGATATTAATTTTCAAGAGATTCGAAAAATGACATCATTTTCGGATAATTAATAAGATATTTGATGCCTGTCATTACATGAGCAATCTGCCCTGATTTTACAAGACATCTGATTGTGTGTTGACTAATGCCACTTGCTTTTGAGGCTTCGGCGATAGTCATATAAACTTTTTCGTTATTCATAATATCGTCTTTTCCTTTCTATAGATTTTTATAACAACCGGTTTCAAAGTTTATTTTTAATAATATTTTTAATTAACTTATTAATCATTACATTCTGATTTTATAATGATACCTTTTTCTATGGTGAATCCGGGTGTGTTTTTTATGTAGTTATAAATGCTTGTACGTGCAACATTAAGATATTCTGCCAAATCTGTGGCTTTCACGGTTTCACAAGATTCTTTTAATGTGTTATATGCATTTATAAACTTTTGGTTTTTGTTATCAATTGAGGCTTTGCTTGAAAGTTTTGCAGTTCCTTCCGTTGCCTCAATATCGTTTTCTTTACGATGAATTCCGTCGTTGAGAACAATATTTATCGGTTTCGGACTTTTATCGAAACGAAGAACGATTTCTAATTTTTCTCTAAGTCCGACAGTATCCTTTTTAGCCTTTATTGGTGTTATACTTACGATAGTAGAGGGGAATCTTGCAATAATGTTTGAACCTGATGCACGATCAACTACATTTTTTGTAAATTTGCAAGCTTTTGTTTCGTGATGTATCAAAACTACAGAAGCTTCTGCCGCTTTACCTAAATTATCAACCTTTTTTATAAAGGCATTAATTTCTTTGTTGTTGTTTTCGTCGCCGCTAAATAAAAAGTAAATAGGATCCAGTATAATAACATCAAACTGACCCGGTTTCACATTTTGAATTAAATCATCTAAAATGTCTACATTATATGGTACGAGGCTTTTATCGTAGAAAACGATATTTTCTCCATAACTATCAGTGTCAAGATTTAATTGACCTGCTATTTGCTTTATGCGTTCATATGAGTCATACATATTGTTTTCAGCGTCAAGGTATAATACTTTTCCTTTTTTACACTCATACCCGAGGAAGGAGATTCCTGCTGCGATACATACAGTCATTTGTTGTGAAAAAATTGTTTTACCTGCTTTAGGGATTGCGGTGATTAGCATATTGCTTCTTTTTTGTAAAAGACCTTGAATAATAAATTCGGTTTTGCTATATTTTTCCGGAACTTCTGTTATAGAAACAAAGCGATAGTTTTCTTTGTCACTTATAGTGGAAAAACTAATTGGAAAGTTTTTTGCTGCATCTGGTAAATAATCAATATATGGAATTGCTATATCTCCATCAACATCAAGATACCTATTGGAAAGATGATCTTCATCTTTCCAACCGAACTTTTTAGCAAGATTTCTGATTTCAACAAAAGCAAAACGATTAAGAGTGTTATCAAATGAATTCCAAATTTCCTCACAGATTTCGGAACAGTGTTTTGTGGTATCTTGATTACAGAAGGCTTTCCAGAAGCTGAATGGACATCCTCCGGATTTCAGGGACTTGCAAACACAATATAATTCATTTTCAGTAAGCAAAGAAGGTTTGATAGTTGATAACAATTTGATAATATAAGTTTCGTTTTTCATAATTTTGAGTTCCTTTCTTTTAATCTCTTGGCACAAAACGTTCAATGACATTGATTGTTTTGTAGTCTAATTTTCTTTTGCCCAGATAACATCCACCTGTGCATCCTACAACTTCATCCCAGCGAGGGACATATTCTCCTTCTTCTGCAAGCCCAATTGATGCAAAAAATTCATGAATCATTTGGGCAGATGAGGAGTTGATAAAAAATGTGTGGTTGATAACCACATTGCCGCTATCGTTCAGAATTTCAAATCTGACACTGACAACGGGGCGTGGGGTGTCGTCTTCATAACCGGGAAGAAGACTGGGTTTGCAGATAAGAACTTTAAATGGATAATACCCGTTTCTGAGTAAAGTGAAATTCTTCTCTGCGGTAATTGGTTGTTCTAAAAATGTGCTGAGTTCTGATGTCGTAATGCTTTCAGCAATGTTTGATGAATTAAACATTTTAATCATCCTTTCTTATTTTATTTTGCGAAAGTTAAAACAAAGCAATTTATTTGCACTTCTTTTTGCCTTTCAAGGAAAGTATGTAAGATTGGTTTGAAAAAGTGTTTTTTGCATTTTTGATAGTTTCAAATTCTTTTTGCAAAGATTTAATTGCATTGAGTTTTAACATTCAAAGAAAGTATGTAAGATTACTTTGAAAATTTGTGTTTTTGATTTGTGTCAGTTTTTTTGTCAAATTAGAGCCTATTATATATAGGCTCATTAAACATTTGACAGATAAACAAGACAATCAAAACAAATAAATATAACAAACAAAACAAACTCTACACATAAAGTCGAGACAAGCTTTACAAATAAAGTAACAATCTATCTCAATTACACATCAAAGAAGCGGTATCAGCCATGAAGAGACAAACAACACATTCGTGACAAGGAACAATTCTTAACAGACAAAACAAGCAAATCAAACAAGACAGTAAAGATATTAATTATAATTGTTTACTTATAATCATCAATCATTGTTATTATCCATTAACAATAATTGACGATATATAGAGTTTGTGATGAAATGTTTGTTTAGTGTTATCTGGATTGTTATGTTTTGTCTGTACTAAAATAACTTTCTTATTTTGTACTTGCGAATGTGTTTACAGATTGCAAAGAATATCAATGCAAAGAGTATGTCAGATTTTAAATGATAAACAGTTTTCTGAACAGGAAGATATCAATGCATATAATAATCAATTGATAAAGGATCTTGTTTTTTATCTATATCAGATGTAGGTTGTTTTACGTTTTTTGCAAAAACAATTTGTGCAAGTTCTTTTTCATATTCTGCTTTTTCCTGTAAGAGTTTTTTGAATTTCTCAAAATCAGGGTCAGATTCCTTATCAATGCACAATTGGTTAAATGCATCAAAAAACTCTTTAGCCTCAGCAACATATTTACTTGCACTGGCTGCTTTTTCTATTTTTGTATTGAGTTCTTTGAGTTTTTGAGTAAGGATATATGCTTCCTTTTCAAGGTGTTTTGATCCCTTACCTGCGTTAGGATGGTGAATATCAAGACCTCTTTGTTTGCAAAGGTTATCAAGAAAATCTCTTTCACGATTTATCCATTGTATTGATTCTGTTTCGTGATACTTACCGTTTTTGTTTTTAAAACCCATTTCTTTAAGTGCCTTGCTTAAAGAAGTCTGAACACTCATCCCTCTTGAATTCTGGTAGGCAATCGGAATAAAATCTACATGTAAGTGGGGTGCACCTTCCTCGTCAGCATGATATGCCAGGCATACCAAAACAAGATTTGGGTTTCTTCTTTGCCAATCGTCAATAAACTCTCTCATGATTTCTTTGCCGATTTCATCAGAGGGCTTATTTTTCTTATTGCCGATTGTAATGATCATTTCATAACACACATGTTGCTGCTTTGATTTTTTGATTTTCTGATAATAGTTGGTTATTTTTCTGTGATCGTCTTTTTGCTTTTCATTGTATTCTTTTACTGCTTTGCTGAAGATTTCCTCGTATTTCTTTTTGATGTCTTCGTAACACCAGATTTCATAAACTCCGTTGGGATCGATATGTTTTTCTTTTGCAATCCATTTCGGATCTCTCACATTATGTCCGATTGCTACTTTTGTTCCTAAATGTGTTGCGGTTGTCATTGGTGGTGCCAAAATGCATCACTCTCCTTTACTGGAATATTTTTGTGGCACTGTTGTCTTTGGTACCATCCTCAATGTTTCTTCATACTCTTTGACGAGGATTGATTTCTTATTCAGAAAAAAGTTTCTTCATTAAGAAATGTTATCTCCCACAAGGTCGATAACAGATAATCCTCGCTACAAAACCGTATTACGAAAATTGTGTTTGTTTACCAAAGCCAACAACTCAATGGAGGTTATGCACAGCTCATAACCTCATTTCGCTCCTCTGTGCCGGAGAGGCATAAGAGAAACAACCTGTACGATTTGTACAGGCTGTTTCTCAGGGTTAATCGATTCAGGGGCATCGATTAACATTTCCTCCTACGGAGGGGGCGTTTCTCTCATAAATATTCCTCCTTGCAGTTTATTTACGGCTATTAAGTTAAATTTGAATACTAAGACGTTGTTTTGAATTGCCGTTAAGTTTCGCTGTGAATATCAGCCTCCAATCATTTTCAAGTCGTCAGAAACGCAAAAAGAGACGCTTGAAACAGGTTGAGCTAATCAAAAGATTAACTTCTGCTCCATACGTCTCTTTTTTCATATAAAGTATGTAAGATTGACTTGGTATAAAAAATTAATTATGTGTTTTAGAGTAAAATATAAGAAAAGTATTTGGAGGTAGATATAATGAAGAAAAGAACTATTACAGAAAAAACCATTGAAGATTTTCGTGACCATCTTCATAATGAGGAGAAGAGTGGTGTTACAATAGAAAAATATCTTCGTGATGTGCGAGCATTTATCTAATTCAGTGATAACAAAAGAAGCTGTCATATCATATAAAAGCAAACTTGTTGATGAAAATTATGCTGCACGGAGCATCAATTCAATGATTGCATCTCTTAAAAGTCTTTTTTTCATTTCTTGGTTGGGTTGATTGTAAGGTGAAATCAATTAAAGTTCAAAGACAGATTTATTGTCCGGAAAACAAAGAATTGACGAAATCAGAGTATATGCGGTTGGTTAATACTGCGAAGAGAAAAGGCAACAATCGTCTTAATCTAATCTTGCAAACTATATGTGCTACAGGAATTCGTGTTAGTGAATTGCAGTATATAACGGTTGAAGCGGTGAAAAACGGTGAAGCAAAGGTTTCGTGCAAAGGGAAAAGTCGATCAGTGTTTATAGTTAAGGAATTAAAACAAAAATTGCTCCGCTATATAGCAGAGCAAGGAATAAAATCAGGTTGTATTTTTATAACTCGTAACGGTAAATCAATGAGCCGTACCAATATCTGGAGAGAAATGAAAAATCTTTGTGAGCAGGCTAATGTAAATCCTGATAAGGTTTTTCCTCATAATCTCTGTCATTTATTTGCAAGAACATTTTACGGTATTGAAAAAGATATCGCTAAACTTGCAGACATTCTTGGCCACAGCAGTATAAACACCACACGAATATACATTATAACAACTGGTAATGAACATCGTCAGCGTATGGAAAGTATGCGTTTGATTGTTTGATTACATAATGCCGATTATGTTGTATTGCAAAGAAAAAGCGGTTATTCTTACGATTTGTTTGTATAAAAAAAGCATACAAAAAACTAAGCTCTTCAGAAAAAGCTTCAAGAAGGTCTTAACTTCGTTGTTTGCAATTATTAAACTAACAATTTATTATCATACTTTTTAAGTGGAAATATTGATATTTATGACATATAATGATATAATTTTTAATATTTATGTATTTTAGTAGTAAAGTAAAAATTAGAATTACAACATAATCGGCATTATGTGATAAAAGTAGGTGTACATATGAACCTAAGTAAACCTCAAAAATTAATCTACGATATGGAGAAATTCACAGGCGGTGCTATTGCCATCGTCTGTGGCAGTATGCTTATCAATACTGATAAGTCTGTTGATGAAATGAAGAAAACTGTCAACGAGCTTTACCGCCTTAATGATGCTTTGAGAATCAGAATATCAGAAGAAAACGGACAGCCATATCAGTTCATAACGAAATATAAGGAGCAAGATATAGAAGTTCTGACTTTCAACAGCAAGGAAGAGCTTGACGATTTTGCTTCTGAATACGCAAAAGAGCCACTTGATTTTTACGGCTCACTTTGTGATGTCAAAATTGTTGTACTGCCTGACAAAAAAGGTGTACTTGCAAAACTGCATCACTTTATCTCTGATGCGTGGACTTTATCCCTTATCGGTACACAGTTTAATAAAATTCTGAACAGTGAAGAAGTACAGGTATATTCTTATGCTGACTATGTTACTGCTGAAGAAAAGTACATTGATAGCAAAAGATATGTGAAAGATAAGGAATATTTTATCTCACAGTTTAAAAAGTGTGATGAAGTAACCTATATCTCCGAGAAGCAGGCTCATACTTTTGAAGCAAAAAGAGCAACATTTGTTATTGATAAGGAAGATACTTCAAAAATTCTTGCATACACAAAGAAAAAAGAAGTATCTGCATTTTCACTGTTTATGTCTGCTGTTTCTACATATATGAACAGAGTTAAGATGAATGCCGACAATTTCTATATCGGTACAGCTGTTCTTAACCGTAACGGTGTGAAAGAGCAGAATACAATGGGTATGTTTATTAACACTGCCCCTATTCTTATTGAACTTAACAACGAAGAATCTTTTACTGAAAACTTAAATGCGGTTGAGCTTTCTGCACTATCTGTTCTTCGCCACCAGAAGTATAATTATGGTGATTTACTTGAAGAATTAAGAAAGAATCACAATTTTACCGAAAAACTTTATGATATTATGCTCAGTTATCAGAATGCAAAAGTTCTTGGTGATGAGGTTGAAACAACATGGTATCACAGCGGAATGCAGACTGAAAGTTTGCAGATTCATATTGATGACCGTGACAGTGAAGGTATATTCCGTGTTCATTACGATTATCTCATTGAAAAGTTTACAGAACATGAAATTGAGAAAATTCATGAGCACATCTGCAATATTCTTTTCAGTGCTATTGAAGATGACAGCAAGAAACTTTACGAATTAAGTATTCTTTCACAGGAAGAAAAGAACAGACTTCTTTTTGATTTCAACGACACAGAAGTAGATTATCCAAGGGATAAGTGTGTCCATCAATTGTTTGAAGAACAGGTTGAAAAGAATCCTGACAAAGTAGCAGTTGTTGCTTGTGATAAAACTCTTACATACAAAGAGCTTAACGAAGAAGCAAACAGAATAGCACATTCACTTATTGAAAAAGGTATTGGCAGAGGTGACATTGTAGCATTTATGCTACCGAGAAGAAGTTATCTTATTACAACAATGTTGGGAATTCTGAAATCCGGTGCGGCATATATGCCTATTGACCCTGATTATCCGCGGGAAAGAATAGAATATATGCTTGAGGACAGCGGTGCAAAGTTCTGCGTAACAAAAGAAAATATTTGTGAATTGCTTAGTAATACAAACACTGATAATACCAATGTATTTGTTGATGGTGCAGATAATTGCTATTGTATTTATACATCAGGCTCTACAGGTAAACCTAAAGGAACACTTCTTACACACAGTAATGTTGCAAACTATGTAAATAATAATAATAATAATAACGTAGTGCACAGCATAATCAAAGAAAGTTACGAAAATATCGTATCTGTAACAACAGTTGGCTTTGATATCTTTGTTACGGAAAGTTTATTGCCTCTTGCAAACGGTATGGAAATTGTTCTTGCAAATGAAGAACAGTCGAAGTTACAAGGCAAGCTTAATGATTTGATTAAAGCAAAACCTGCTGATGTTCTGCAGACTACGCCAACAAAGATGAAGTCCCTTATCGTTGACAAGGAACAGATTGATTATCTTAAAACAGTAAAGGTTATCATTCTCGGAGGTGAAGCACTTGAAAGTTCACTTGTTGAAGAACTTAAAGAATTAACCGACGCTGAAATATTTAATATTTACGGTCCCACAGAAGCAACTGTGTGGGTAACAAATGCAGAAGTCAAAGATTTAGATATAACGATCGGTAAACCCATAGCAAATACACAAATCTACATTGTAGATAAATATATGAAGACTGTGCCTATCGGTGTAACGGGTGAACTTTGTATCGCGGGTGATTGTGTCGGCGCAGGTTATCTTAACCGCCCTGAACTCACCGCAGAAAAGTTCATTGATAACCCCTTTGGCGAAGGCAAGATGTACAAAACAGGTGACCTTGCCTATTGGCGTGAAGACGGAAATAATGCTTATGTAGGCAGAAACGATTTTCAGGTTAAAATCAGAGGACTTCGTATTGAACTTGGTGAAATTGAAAATGCAATTTCAAGCGTTGACGGAATAAATATGTCTGTTGTAGTTGTCCGTAAAAACAGCGAAGGCAGACAGCTTATCTGCGCTTTCTACACAGGTGAAGAAAAGTCTGCACAAGAAATCAAAACTGTTATTGGTGAGAAATTACCTAAGTATATGATTCCCCACATTTTCACACATCTTGATGAAATGCCTCTTACTTCAAGTGGTAAAATCAGCAGAAAAACTTTGCCCGAAATTGACCTTGAAAACATTGAAACAACGGTCGAATATGTTGCGCCTGAAACAGAAGAAGAACAGGTTCTTGTTGATTCAATTAAGGATATTCTTGGTTGTGAAAAAGTCAGCACCCTTGATAATTTCTTTGACATCGGTGGTGACAGCCTTAAAGCAATTGAGCTTACAAGTAAGCTTGAATCAAGAGGTTATGATGTTCAGGTTAAGACTATCTTCGATTGTGAAACAATTCAGGAACTTGCAAAAAATCTCATCGTTAAAGAAACTGAAACAATAAAAGTTGAATATGGTAGTGTTATCCCTGCCACACCTGCACAGATGCGAGTTTATACTGCACAGAGTATGAACTCAGATTCAACTCTTTACAATATTCCCTATGTATTTAAAGTTGAGGAATTTGATATCGAAAGACTTCAAAGTGCAGTTAATAAACTTATCGAAAGACACGAAAGTTTAAGAACACATTTTGAAAATCAAAACGGACATATTATGCAGGTTATTGATGAATCTGCGAATGTTACTGTTGAAAAACTTTTAAGTGGTGATGTTCTTTCCTTTGTAAGACCTTTTGATTTAACCCAATCTACACTTCTTCGTGTAGGATATCATGAAAATACCGTTATGATTGATATTCACCATATCATTTCTGACGGTGGTACTATGCCCGTATTTTTGAAAGAGCTCAATGAACTCTATATGGGGAGAGAACTTGAAGATAATGGAGTTCAGTATGGTGAATTTGCAGTTCAAAAAGTAAATCTTGGAGATTGCGAAAAGTATTGGCTTTCAGTATTCGATGACGAAATACCTGTTCTTGAATTACCTACTGATATCGCAAGAACAGACAAGCAGTCATTTAACGGTAGTTCTGTTTATGATGTAATTGATATTGACTTACATAATAGGATTACAGCAAAATGCAAGGAACTTAATATCACACCTTATGTCTTCTATATGTCTTGTTTTAATATTCTTCTCTCAAAGTTTTCAGGGAATGAAGACATTGTAGTAGGTATGCCCGTAAGCGGCAGAAGCAGTCATTTCCTTAACACAATCGGTATGTTTGTTAATACCGTTGCATTGAGAAGTAAACCCGAAGGAACAAAAGCCATTACAGCTTTTCTCAATGAAGTTAAAGTAAATTCAATTTCCGCTATTGATAATCAGAATTATCCCTTTGGTGAGCTTGTTAAAAAGCTTGGTATTGAAACAAACGGCAGAAATCCTTTGTTTGATGTTATGTTTGCTTATCAGAGTGAGCAGATGACAGATGTTATCTTTGGTGATAAAAAGGCAGAACTTCTGCCTGTGCCCATTACATCAGCAAAATGCGATTTTACATTCAACATCATGCCGAGAAATGATGATGTAGTTGTAATGGTGGAATATTGCACAGATCTTTACAAAGAAAAGAAGATACAGAAATTTGTTGATGCTTTCAAGTTAATACTTGAACAATGTCTTACGGAAAATACGCTTATTAAAGATATTGAAGCAATGAACAAAGAAGAAAAGAACACACTTCTCTTTGATTTTAACGATACAGCAGTAGATTATCCAAGGGATAAGTGCGTCCATCAGTTGTTTGAAGAACAGGCAGAAAAAGCACCTGACAAAATTGCAGTTGTTGCTTGTGACAAAACTCTTACATACAAAGAACTTAATGAAGAAGCAAACAGAATTGCACATTCACTTGTTGAAAAAGGTATTGGCAATGGTGACATTGTAGCATTTATGCTTCCGAGAAGAAGTTATCTTTTGTCAACAATGCTTGGTATTCTCAAATCCGGTGCGGCATATATGCCTATTGACCCTGATTATCCACAAGATAGAATAGATTATATGATTGAGGACAGCGGTGCAAAGTTATGTGTTACTGCTCAAAATATATCTGAACTTCTTGATAATTCAAGTGTTAATAATCCTGATACCGTTGTTTACTGTGTAGACAACTGCTATTGCATTTATACTTCAGGTTCTACAGGTAAGCCGAAAGGTACACTTCTGACACATAGCAATGTTGTCAACTACGTAAATAATAATAATAATAATAACGTAGTGCATAGTATAATCAAAGAAAGTTACAAAAACATTGTTTCTGTAACAACAGTTGGTTTTGATATTTTTGTTACGGAAAGTTTATTGCCTCTTGCAAACGGTATGGAAATTATACTTGCAAGTGAAGAACAAGCAAAGTTGCAGAGTAAACTTAATGATTTAATCAAAGTGAATCCAACTGATGTATTGCAGACTACACCAACAAAAATGAAGTCCCTTATCGTTGATAAGGAACAGCTTGATTATCTTAAAACGATTAAGGTTATCATTCTCGGTGGTGAAGCACTTGAAAGTTCTCTTGTTGAAGAACTTAAAGAATTAACTGACGCTGAAATATTTAATATTTACGGACCCACAGAAGCAACTGTATGGGTAACAAATGCAGAGATTAAAGAAAAAGATATCACCATCGGTAAACCCATAGCAAACACTCAAATCTACATTGTAGATAAATATATGAAGCCTGTACCCATAGGAGTGACAGGTGAGCTTTGCATTGCAGGTGACTGTGTTGGTGCAGGATATCTTAACCGACCTGAACTCACTGCAGAAAAGTTTATAGATAACCCCTTTGGTGAGGGTAAGATGTATAAAACCGGCGACCTTGCTTACTGGCGAAAAGACGGCAATATCGCCTATGTCGGTAGAAACGATTTTCAGGTTAAAATCCGTGGACTTCGTATTGAACTTGGCGAAATAGAGAACGCAATTTCAAGTGTTGACGGCATAAATATGTCTGTTGTAGTTGTCCGCAAGAACAGCGAAGGCAGACAGCTTATCTGTGCTTTTTATACAGGTGAAGAAAAATCAGCACAGGAAATCAAAGCAGTTATCGCTGAAAAATTGCCGAAGTATATGCTTCCGCATATATTCACACATCTTGATGAAATGCCTCTTACTTCAAGCGGTAAAATCAGCAGAAAAACTCTGCCTGAAATCGACCTTGAAAACATTGAAACAGCAGTAGAGTACATTGCACCAAAAACTGAAAAAGAACAGGCTCTTGTAGATTCAGTTAAAGCGGTTCTCGGTTGTGAAAAAGTGAGTACACTTGATAATTTCTTTGATATTGGCGGAGATAGCCTCAAAGCAATTGAACTGACAAGTCAGCTTGAATCAAAAGGTTACGACGTTCAGGTAAGAACTATCTTTGATTGTGATACCGTTCAGGATCTTGCAAAAGAGCTGACTAAAAAAGAATCAGAAACAGCCGGAATGGAGTACGGCAATGTTATCCCTGCCACACCTGCACAGATGCGTGTATATACTGCACAGAGTAAGAACGGTAATTCAACACTTTACAATATTCCTTATGTATTCAAGGTTGAAAGTCTTGATGTTGAAAGACTTCAAAGTGCAGTTAATAAACTTATTGAAAGACACGAAAGTTTACGAACACATTTTGAAAATCAGAACGGTCATATTATGCAGGTTATTGATGGTACTGCAGAATGTGTTGTAGAGAAAGTCAGCCTCCTTCTGACGAGGGAGGTGGATGCGACATCGTCGCAGACGGAGGGAGAGACTACCTCTCAGTCACCTGCGGTGACAGCGCCCCTGACAAGTGGAGCCATTTTTGAAAAGACATTAAAAGATTTCATCCGTCCTTTTGATTTGGAAAAATCTCCGTTACTTCGTGTGGGATATTACGAAAACACCGTTATGATTGATATTCATCATATCATCTCTGACGGTGGTACTATGCCCATATTCTTCAAAGAACTCAATGAACTCTATATGGGCAGAGAACTTGAAGATAATACTGTTCAGTACGGTGAATTTGCAGTACAGAAAGTAAATCTTGAAGAAAGCGAAAAATATTGGCTTTCAGTATTCGATGACGAAATACCTGTTCTTGAACTACCTACGGATATAGCGAGAACGGACAAGCAGTCGTTCGATGGAAGTTCTGTTTATGATGTAATTGATATTGATTTGCATAACAAAATTACTGCAAAATGTAAGGAATTGAATATTACTCCTTATGTCTTCTATATGTCTTGCTTTAATATTCTGCTTTCAAAGTTTTCGGGTAATGAAGACATTGTTGTAGGTATGCCTGTAAGCGGTAGGGAAAGTCATTTCCTTAACACAATCGGTATGTTTGTTAATACCATTGCTCTCAGAAACAAGCCCGAAGGAAACAAGACTGTTATTGACTTGCTTAATGAGGTCAAAGCAAACTCTGTTGCTGCAATTGACAATCAGAACTATCCTTTTGGTGAACTCGTAAAGAAACTTAACATTGAAACAAGCGGTAGAAATCCGCTGTTTGATGTTATGTTTGCTTATCAGAGTGAGCAGATGACAGATGTTGTTTTTGGTGATAAAAAGGCTGAACTTTTGCCTGTCCCCATTACATCAGCAAAATGTGATTTTACATTCAACATTATGCCGAGAAAAGATGATGTTGTTGTAATGGTAGAATATTGCACAGATCTATACAAAGAGAAAAAAATACAGAAGTTTGTTGATGCTTTTAAGCTTATTCTTGAACAATGCCTTGGTGAAAAATCACTCATACAAGATATTGAGGCTATGGGCAAACAAGAAAAACAAACACTAATGTTTGTTTTCAATGATACAGCAGTTGAATACTCAAGGGATAAGTGCGTTCATCAGCTCTTTGAAGAACAAGCCGAAAAGAATCCTGACAAAGTTGCAGTTGTTGCATGTGATAAAACACTTACATACAATGAACTTAACGAAGAAGCCAACAGAATAGCACATTCACTTCTTGAAAAGGGTATCGGTAGAGGTGACATTGTTGCTTTTATGCTTCCGAGAAGAAGTTATCTTTTGTCAACAATGATAGGTATTCTTAAATCCGGTGCAGCATATATGCCAATCGACCCAGATTATCCTCGGGATAGAATTGAATATATGTTGACCGAAAGTAATGCTAAGTATTGTGTTGATGAAAGTAATATTGCAGGTCTGTTGGCAAACACAAAAACTATAAATTCAAGTGTATTGGTAGATAGCAATGATATTTTTTGTGCTTTGCATACATCTGGTTCTACAGGTAAACCCAAAATGTCTTTGTTGAAACATGGAGGCATGATGAATTTCATTACAGCTAATTCAAAATTTTGGCAAGACATTAATACTGTTGTATCAGCAACTATTGTAACATTTGATGCATTTCAAATGGATTCAGTTTTATCTATTGCACAAGGTAAACAACTTGTTTTAGCAAACGAAGACGAGATATATAATCAGATTTTATTTGAAAGACTTTTTGAGCATTCTGATAGCAACATGTTTTTCTCAACTCCAACAAAAATTGAAAACTATATTGAAAGTAGCAATGATAAAAAATATCTTTCTAAAATCAAGAGCTTTGTAATTGGTGGAGAAGTTTTTTCAGAACACCTTCTTGAACTGATAAAAAACAAATCGCCCAATAGTCGCGTATATAACATTTATGGACCAACTGAAACAACTGTTTGTGTAATGGTAGATGAACTTAAAAACGACAAGGAAATCACCATTGGTAAACCCATAGCAAACACTCAAATTTATATTGTAGACAAATATATGAAGCCTGTGCCTGTCGGTGTAACAGGTGAACTTTGTATTGCCGGTGACTGTGTTGGTGCAGGATATCTTAACCGACCTGAACTTACTGCAGAGAAGTTCATTGATAATCCATTTAGCAAAGGTAAGATGTACAAAACAGGTGACCTTGCCTATTGGCGTGAAGACGGAAATATTGCCTATGTCGGTAGAAACGATTTTCAGGTTAAAATCCGTGGTCTTCGTATTGAGCTTGGTGAAATTGAAAATGCAATTTCAAGTGTTGACGGAATAAATATGTCTGTTGTAGTTGTCCGTAAAAACAGCGAAGGCAGACAGCTTATCTGTGCTTTCTACACAGGTGAAGAAAAATCGACTCAGGAAATCAAAGCTGTTATCGGTGAAAAACTGCCCAAGTATATGCTTCCGCATATTTTCACTCACCTTGATGAAATGCCTCTTACATCAAGCGGTAAGATAAATAGAAATACTTTACCTGAAATTAACCTTGAAAATATTGAATCAACAGTTGAATATGTCGCACCTGAAACATATATGCAAAAAGAGCTTTGCAAGTTGGTTGAATCTGTACTAAATACTACTCCTGTTGGTATTACGGACGATTTCTTTGATTTAGGGGGAGACTCACTCAAAGCAATTGAATTTGTTTCAAAAGCTCATAATGAAGGTATATATTTTAATCTTCAGAACGTATTTGACTATCCCAATATAAAAGCACTTTACGAATGTATTGAAAATGGAGATAAACAGGTTGTTTCTTTTGCCGATATTGACTTTGCAGAGGTTAATAAGGTTTTAGAGAAAAACAAGGTTGACTATATTTCTGCACCTCAGAAAACAGATGTAGGCAATATTCTTCTTGCCGGTGCTACAGGTTATCTTGGTATCCATATTCTTGCTGATTACCTTGACAACGATAATGGCATAGCATATTGTCTTGTAAGAGGTAAGAATCAGGAAGATAGCGAACGACGGTTTAACGACTTGCTGAAATTATATTTCGGCGATAAGTACAATAATACCAACAGAATCATTGTTGTTTGTTCAGACTTGCAAAAGGACAAGTTTGGACTTAGTGATGCTGAATATAATGAACTAACAGGTAAGATTGATACAGTTATAAACTGTGCGGCAAGTGTTAAACACTACGGTTCATATAAGTATTTTTATGAAGCTAATGTCGAAACAACAAAGAGACTTATTGATTTTTGTAAATTAGCAGATGCAAAGTTAATACACACATCAACTTTGAGTGTTTCAGGCAACAGTTTTGCTGATTCTTTTGATGGTTATGTCAGCAAAGAAGAAAAACATTTTTATGAGAGTAGTTTGTATATTGAACAACCTCTCGATAATGTATATGGCAGAAGTAAATTTGAAGCGGAAAAAGCTGTGCTTGATGCAATTGTGGACGGGCTTGATGCCAATATTATGAGAATGGGTAATCTCACTAATCGTTTAAGTGATGGTCAGTTCCAAAAAAATCATGAAAGTAATGCATTTCTTCAGAGAGTAAAAAGCATTCTGGAACTTGGTGTGTTTCCTGATTATCTGATAAAGGATACAATGTATTCAGAATTTACACCTATTGATGAGGCAGCAAGTGCGGTAATGACAATTGCCCGTCATTTCAATTCTGACAAAACCGTATTCCATATCAACAGTACAAAAGTTGTACATTTTGATAAATTATTTGAGATATTTAACAATCTTGAAATGCGAGTTAATATTGTTGACGGTGTTACATTTACAAACGCTTTAAGAGAAACAACAAAACAGGCTGGTATGGAACATATCTTTGAAACCTTTATCAATGATATGGATGAAAATGACCAACTTAACTATGACAGCAATATTCGTATTGAAAATGACTTTACTGTTGAATATTTAAGAATGCTCGGATTTGAATGGGCAGATATCGGATTTGACTATTTATGTAAATATGTTAATTATTTTAAAAAGATTGAATATTTGAGGTAGACAAAATGAAAAACATTACTTTTGATACTACAAGTTTTTCAGAACAGTTGGGACTCTATGATTTTTTAATGTTTTGATATATGGTGCAACGTTCGTTTGTGGAGTATCTTTACTTAATGAAAAATTATGTCAATTCTTATGGAATGATTTAAGTTTTCAAAAAGGTTTAGGTATTGTTTTGCTGATATACATAGCAGGCATGTTGCTACAAGAGTTAGGTTCAGCGGTTGATAAATACTGGACAAACATTTATAAAGGAATGCATAGGAGTATTCTAACTGGAGAAAAAATACGAAATTTTGATAAAGAAACTTCGAATTGTGTTTTTGAAAATCCAGTTGTACTTTCGAAATATAGAGATTCCGCAAAAGAATTGCTCGAAAAAATAGAGATGGATACAAATGGCGACTGGTATAATAACAAGTATTACAATGGTTATATATTTTCATTAAGCCAATATTATGTGTCAATAAAAGGAAGGGATAAAAAAGTTGAAAAACTTCGTGCTCTTTTTAGTATGTCTAAAACACTAATGTCTTGTTTCTTTTTATTGGCAATCTGTGCATTGGGTACTTTAGCTTTTAATATTGAAATGTTTATAAATATATGTAGTAATCTTGGGTTCACAACTCATGGATGCGAGCAATGTATGGACAAGATTATTATGATAGTTGTGTTTTTAGGAATCGGATTCGTATTTAAGTCTCGTGCAAAAAGAACTATGAGGAACTTTTTATTAATATTGTTAGGTACATATAATGCAATTTTGGAAGAAGAAAACAAAAATGACAAAACTAACAGAGGGTGATAATGAATGACCAACAAAAGATATCCTTATTATTCGGTTGGTGAACCAACTGATTTAAAAGATTTAATAAAATATTGTGCCGAAATCTTTGGTGATAAAACAGCATTTTGGTACAAGAAAAAAGGAACAGAAGTCAAAATTTCTTTCAAACAGCTTCAATCGGATATCAATGCTTTCGGAACATATCTTCACAGCAAAGGTTTCAATAATGCTCATATTGCTGTTATGGGGGAAAACAGCTACGAATGGATTGTTTCCTATTTTGCTATAGTCAACGGTGGCAATGTTGTAGTGCCAATTGATAAAGAAGCAACTGCTGAAGATGTTAAGTTTCAACTTGATAAAAGTGATACAACTCTTTTTATTCACGCTAACACATATAAAGATGTTGCGGAATTCAGTGGTGTTGAAAGCATAAATATGAAAGAGTTTGCTGATTTGCTTGTAGAAGGAAAAGAACTGCTCGAAAAATGTGAAACAAGTTTTATTGACACTGTTATTGATAAAGAAAAACTGTGTGCAATCGTGTTTACATCGGGTACTACGGCTGAACCAAAAGGTGTTATGCTAAATCATAAAAATTTAGCTAAAGATATGATTGTGAGCTCCAAAAATTTGTTTGTGCCTGAAGGCACAGTTTCGTTGCTTCCTTTTTATCATACTTTCGGTTTTATGGCATGTGTTTTGTGTCAAATGTTGAAAGGTTATCCTGTATACATCAACACAAGCTTGAAACGTGCTTTTGACGATATCAAACATGCACAGCCCAAACATATATCCGTAGTTCCTATGCTTCTTGTTGCCATATATGATAAAATATGGAGCAATGTTAGAAATCAGGGCAAAGAAAAGCTGTTCAAAACAATGATAAAAATCAGCAATGTTCTTCTGAAGGTTGGTATTGATATCAGAAGAGTTGCTTTCAAACAGGTTTTTGAAGCATTTGGTGGCAATCTTGAAATGCTCATAACAGGCGGCTCTGCAATTGACGAAAAATATATCAAAGGTTTCAGAGATATAGGTATTAAAGTTACTAACGGTTACGGTATTACAGAGTGTTCACCTATCGTTGCAACAATGCGTAATGAACACTATGCTCCTGCAAGTGTTGGTGCAATTCATCCTGAACTTGAAGGAAGAATAGTTGACGGCGAAGTTCAGCTTAAAGGGCCTACAGTGTTTATGGGTTACTATAAAAATGAAGAAGCAACTGCAGAAGCATTTGACGGTGAATGGTTCAAAACAGGTGATTTAGGCAGTATAGACGAAGATGGTCTTCTTTACATAACAGGCCGGAAGAAAAACCTTATTATCCTTTCAAATGGCAAAAACGTTGTACCGGAAGAACTTGAATCTTTGATAATGAACAACATTTCTGAGGTTAAGGAAGTGTTAGCTTACGGTAAGAATGATTCTATTATTGCTGAAATTTTCCCTGACGAAGATATTACAAATGCAGAGAATATTATTAAAGACAAAATAGATGAGTTAAACAAAGGACTTCCATCGTACAAGCAGATTTCCGGTATTACTTTCAGGGACACAGAATTTCCTAAAACCACAACAAAGAAAATTAAAAGAAATTATGGGGTGTGATTATGTTAGAAAAAATTACTGAAATTATAAGAGAATACAAAGGCGATAACAGTATTGTAGTTAACAATGAGACTGTTATAAAAGATGATTTGGGTATGACATCTTTCGATTTGATTCAGCTTGCATGTTCAGTTGAAGATGAATTTGATATTGAAATTCCCGACAGAGCAATTAAAGATTTTAAAACTATTGCTGATGTAGTTTCTTTTATTGAAGAACAATAATATTGATACTTAGGTTAAAAATTTGCAATGGAGTTGGTTTTGTGAAACTTTCTAAACCACAAAAACTAATCTATGATATGGAAAAATTTGCCGGGGGAGCAATTTCTGTTATATGCGGAAGTATGCTTATTGATGGTAAAAGGGATATATCCGAATTAAAAAGAGCCGTAAATGAACTTTACAGGCTCAACGACGCTCTGCGTATAAGAATAAAAGAAACTGACGGTGATGTACATCAGGAAGCTATAGAATATAGTGAGCGTTATGTGAAAGTTCTTTATTTTGAAAATAAAGATGAACTGGACGCTTATGGAGAAAAATGTGCAAAAAAGCCGTTAGATATGTATGGTAATCTTTGTGATATTAATGTTGTTGTTTTACCTGAACAATATGGTATTGTTGCAAAACTTCATCACATTATAGGCGACGCCTGGACTCTTGCGCTTATAGGTTCACAGTTTAATGCAGCACTTAATGGTGATGAAATTGAAAGTTATTCATATTTTGATTATATACCAAGTGAAGACGCTTATGCTCAGAGCAAAAGATACGAAAAAGACAGATTATATTTTCTTGAACAATTCAAAAAATGTGATGAAGTTACATATATAAACGAAAAAACAACTGAATCTTTAAAAGCTGAACGTAAATCTTTTGTAATTGATTCGTTGAAAACAAAAGTTATAACAGATTATGTTAGAGAAAATGAAAGTTCAGCCTTTATGTTATTTACAGCGGCATTGGCTGCCTATATTAACAGAACAAAAATGAATGTGGAAAAGTTCTACATCGGCACGGCTGTTTTGAATCGAAGCGGAGCTAAAGAGAAGAACACCATGGGAATGTTTGTTAACACAGCGCCAATGCTTATGGAACTTGATAACGAGAAAACATTTGCAGAAAATCTTGCAAGTGTAAAAGGTACTGCTCTTTCAATATTCCGTCATCAGAAGCATAACTACAGTGATGTGCTTTCTGCAATTCGTGAAGGGTACAAATTTGGTGAAAAACTCTACGATGTAATGATTAGCTATCAGAACGCATCTGTAACCGGCGGTGAATGTGAATCAACATGGTACCATAGTGGTGAACAGAGTGAAAGTTTGCAGATTCACATTGATGACCGTGACAGTGAAGGAATCTTCCGTATTCATTATGATTATCTCATTGAAAAGTTTACAGAACACGAAATTGAGAAAATGCACGAGCATATCTGCAATCTTCTTTTCAGTGCTATTGAAGATGACAGTAAGAAGCTTTATGAATTAAATATTCTATCACAGGAGGAAAAGAACACACTTCTTTTTGATTTCAATGGCACAGCAGTAGACTACCCAAGGGACAAGTGCGTTCATCAGCTCTTTGAAGAACAGGCTGAAAAGAATCCTGACAAAGTTGCTGTTGTTGCCTGCGACAAAACTCTTACATACAAAGAACTTAACGAAGAAGCAAACAGAATTGCACATTCACTTCTTGAAAAGGGTATCGGTAGAGGTGATATAGTTGCCTTTATGCTTCCGAGAAGAAGTTATCTTTTGTCAACAATGATAGGTATTCTTAAATCCGGTGTGGCATATATGCCCATTGACCCTGATTATCCGCAGGACAGAATTGAATATATGCTATCCGACAGTGGTGCAAAGCTCTGTGTAACAGATAAAAACATATTTGAACTTCTTGATAATTCAAATGTTAATAATCCAGATGCCGTTGTTTACAGTAAAGATAATTGCTATTGCATTTATACATCAGGTTCTACAGGTAAACCTAAAGGAACACTTCTTACACATGGTAATGTAGCAAACTATGTAAATAATAACAATAATAACGTAGTGCATAGCATTATCAAAGAAAGTTACAAAAACATTGTTTCTGTAACAACGGTTGGTTTTGATATCTTTGTTACGGAAAGTCTGCTTCCTCTTGCGAATGGTATGGAAATTGTTCTTGCAAACGAAGAACAGGCAAAACTACAGAGTAAACTTAATGAATTAATTAAATCTACTCCTGCTGATGTTTTACAGACAACACCAACAAAAATGAAGTCCCTTATCGTTGATAAGGAACAACTCGATTATCTTAAAACGATTAAAGTTATCATTCTTGGCGGTGAAGCTTTAGAAGAAACACTTGTTGAAGAACTGCAATCATTAACTGATGCTGAAATATTTAATATCTACGGACCGACAGAAGCAACTGTATGGGGCACAAATGCAGAAGTCAAAGATTTAGATATCACTATCGGTAAACCTATAGCAAACACACAAATTTACATTGTGGATAAATATACGAAGCCTGTACCCATAGGTGTAACAGGTGAGCTTTGCATAGCCGGTGACTGTGTGGGAGCAGGATATCTCAACCGTCCTGAACTCACTGCAGAAAAGTTCATTGACAACCCCTTTGGTGAAGGCAAGATGTACAAAACCGGTGACCTTGCATATTGGCGTGAAGACGGTAATATTGCCTATGTGGGCAGAAATGATTTCCAGGTTAAAATCCGTGGACTTCGTATTGAGCTTGGTGAAATTGAAAATGCAATTTCAAGTGTTGACGGTATAAATATGTCTGTTGTAGTTGTCCGCAAGAACAGCGAAGGCAGACAGCTTATCTGTGCTTTCTACACAGGCGAAGAAAAGTCTGCACAGGAAATTAAGGCTGTTATCGGTGAAAAACTGCCTAAATATATGCTCCCGCACATTTTCACATATCTTGATGAAATACCACTTACTTCAAGTGGCAAAATCAGTAGAAAGACTCTGCCTGAAATTGACCTTGAAAATATTGAAACAACAGTTGAATTTGTTGCACCTGAAACTGAAGAAGAACAAGTCCTTGTTGAATGTGTTAAAGCTGTACTCGGTGGTGAGAAAGTCAGCACCCTTGATAATTTCTTTGATATCAGCGGTGACAGCCTTAAAGCGATTGAGCTTACAAGTCAGCTTGAATCAAGAGGTTATGAAGTTCAGGTGAAAACAATTTTTGATTGTGAAACAATTCAGGAACTCGCAAAAGAACTGACAAAAAAAGAATCAGAAACAGCAAAAGTTGAGTACGATAATGTTATTCCTGCTACACCTGCACAGATGCGTGTATATACTGCGCAGAGCATGAATGCAGACTTAACTCTTTACAATATTCCTTATGTATTTAAAGTTGAAAGTCTTGATGTAGATAAACTGCAATTTGCAATTAACAAACTTATTGAAAGGCACGAAAGTTTAAGAACTCACTTTGAAAATCAGAACGGTCATATTATGCAGGTTATTGATGATTTTGCAGAGTGTAAAGTTAAGAAAATCAGCCTCTCAATGACAAGTGGAGCTGAGTTGGAAAATACTGTTAAATCATTTATCAGACCATTTGACTTGGAAAAATCTCTGTTACTTCGTGTGGGATATTACGAAAACACCGTAATGATTGATATTCATCATATCATTTCTGACGGTGGTACTATGCCCATATTCTTCAAAGAACTCAATGAACTCTATATGGGCAGAGATCTTGGAGATAATGCTGTTCAGTACGGTGAATTTGCAGTACAGAAAGTAAATCTTGAAGAAAGCGAAAAGTATTGGCTTTCAGTATTCGATGACGAAATACCTTTTCTTGAATTGCCTACTGATATCGCAAGAACAGACAAGCAGTCATTTAACGGTAGTTCTGTTTATGATGTAATTGATATTGACTTACATAATAGGATTACAGCAAAATGCAAGGAACTTAATATCACACCTTATGTGTTTTATATGTCTTGTTTTAATATTCTTCTCTCAAAGTTTTCAGGGAATGAAGACATTGTAGTAGGTATGCCCGTAAGCGGCAGAAGCAGTCATTTCCTTAACACAATCGGTATGTTTGTTAATACCATTGCTCTCAGAAACAAGCCTGAAGGAAACAAGAATATTATTGAGTTTCTTAATGAAGTTAAAGTAAATTCAATTTCCGCTATTGATAATCAGAATTATCCCTTTGGTGAGCTTGTTAAAAAGCTTGGTATTGAAACAAGCGGAAGAAATCCGTTATTTGATGTTATGTTTGCATATCAGAGCGAACAGATGATAGATGTTGTTTTTGGTGATAAAAGAGCTGAACTTCTTCCTATACCCATTACATCTGCAAAGTGTGATTTCACATTCAACATTATGCCGAGAAATGACGATGTTGTTGTGATGGTAGAATATTGCACAGATCTTTACAAAGAGAAAAAAATACAGAAGTTTGTTGATGCTTTTAAACTCATTCTTGAACAGTCTCTTGATGAAAAATCACTCATACAAGATATTGAGGCTATGGGCAAACAAGAAAAACAAACACTAATGTTTGATTTCAATGACACATCAGTAGACTACCCAAGGGACAAGTGCGTTCATAAGCTCTTTGAAGAACAAGCCGAAAATAATCCTGACAAAGTTGCTGTTGTTGCCTGCGACAAGACTCTTACATACAATGAACTCAACGAAGAAGCAAACAGAATCGCACATTCTATCATAGAAAAAGGTATCGGCAGAGGCGATATAGTTGCTTTTATGCTTCCGAGAAGAAGTTACCTTTTGTCAACTATGCTTGGTATTCTCAAATCCGGTGCAGCATATATGCCAATCGACCCAGATTATCCTCAGGATAGAATTGAATATATGCTTGAGGACAGTGGTGCAAAGCTCTGTATAACAGATAAAAACATATTTGAACTTCTTGATAATTCAAATGTTAATAATCCAGATGCCGTTGTTTACAGTAAAGATAATTGCTATTGTATTTATACATCGGGATCAACCGGCAAGCCCAAAGGAACTATTATCAGGCATTATAATCTTATAAACTTCTGTTACAATAATAATAATAATAATAATTACCAAGTAACAGCTTTTCAAGAAGGAACCACAGTATTATCAATATTTAAAAGTTGTTTTGATGCTTTTGGTTGCGACAGTATTTTAATGTTATTAAACAGCAAAACTATTATACTATCTTCCGAACAAGAGATGTTTGATGCTGATAGTTTAGCGGAAGTCATTGTAGAAAAAAGCATTGATATAATTCATGCAACTCCTTCAATTATACGTACTTTATGTAATTCAAAGAAGTTTTTGTCTGCATTAAAATATGTAAGAATTTTGATGATAGCAGCTGAAAACTTTTCTCCTGAATTATATAAATGTCTAAAAGAAAATACATCAGCAAAAGTTTTTAATGGCTATGGTCCCTCAGAAACAACAATAGGTGTTTCTTTTGGCGAATTGAATTCTACAGATATTCACATCGGTAAACCCATAGCAAACACTCAAATTTACATTGTGGATAAATATATGAAGCCTGTGCCTATCGGTGTAACAGGTGAACTTTGTATTGCCGGTGACTGTGTTGGTGCAGGATATCTTAACAGACCTGAACTTACTGCAGAAAAGTTCATTGATAATCCATTTAGCAAAGGTAAGATGTACAAAACAGGTGACCTTGCCTATTGGAGAGAAGACGGAAACATTGCCTATGTCGGTAGAAACGATTTTCAGGTGAAAATCCGTGGTCTTCGTATCGAGCTTGGCGAAATAGAGAACGCAATTTCAAGTGTTGACGGTATAAATATGTCTGTTGTAGTTGTCCGTAAAAACAGCGAGGGCAGACAGCTTATCTGTGCTTTTTACACAGGTGAAGAAAAATCAGCCAATGAAATCAAAGCAGTAATCGGTGAGAAACTGCCGAAGTATATGCTTCCGCATATATTCACACATCTTGATGAAATGCCTCTTACTTCAAGCGGTAAAACAAACAGAAATGCATTGCCTAAAATCGATTTAGAAAATATTTCAAATGAAACTGAATATATTGCACCTGTTACAGAAACAGAAAAACTTCTTTGCTCAATTGTTTCAGAAACTCTTAATATCAAGCGAATCGGCATAGAGGATGATTTCTTTGATCTTGGTGGTGATTCACTTAAAGCTATTGAATTTGTTTCAAAAGCTCATGTTAACGGAGTTTATTTCACTCTTCAGGATGTGTTTGATTATCCGACAGTCAAATCACTTTGTGAATTCATGACAATAAAAGATAAGCAACATAACACCTATAACAAAGCTGATTTTGCTGAAATTCACAAAATGCTTGAAAGTAATCTTGATGATGACTTTGTTCCTGAAAAATCTGATATGGGCGACATTCTTGTAACCGGTGCCACGGGATTCCTTGGTATACATATTGTTTCAGAATATCTTGAGAGCGAAAACGGAAAAGTTTATTGTCTTGTAAGAGGTAAAGATATTGAAGAGTCAATAAGCCGTTTTAAAAAGTTGCTTGATTATTATTTCGATGGAAAATATGCTGATTTAATCGGTAACAGAATTGTTGTTTTTTGTGGCGATGTTGAAAAAGAAAATTTGGGTCTTGAAATGATTCCCGATGTTTCTATGGTAATCAATACTGCTGCAAGTGTTAAACACTATGGTTCGTACAAATACTTCTACGATATAAACGTTGGTGGTGCAATAAATTCAATGAATGTTGCCAATTCGGCAAATGCAAGGTTTATTCAGGTTTCTACCCTCAGCGTATCAGGTAACAGTATGGTTGACATCTTTGGTGCTATTAGAAGTGAAGAATCTAAAACCTTCTCTGAAAATGATTTGTATATTGAACAGCAACTTGACAATGTATATATCAGAAGTAAATTTGAGGCTGAATATGCAATTCTCAAAGAAATGCTCAATGGTTTAAAAGCGAATATTATTCGTGTAGGCAACCTTACCAACCGTGCAAGTGATTTTAGATTCCAGCCTAACTATCAGAGCAACGCTTTCCTTTCAAGAGTAAAAGCGGTGCTTGAAATGGGCGTTTTCCCTGAATATCTGCTTGACCTTTATAGTGAATTTTCTCCCATTGATGATACTGCAAAAGCAATAATCAAAATTGCAACACACTTTAACGATATTAAGACTGTTTTCCATGTTAACAGTCAGAAAGTAGTGTTTCTTGATAAGTTCATTGAATATATCAAAGCACTCGGGTTTGATTTTAATATTTTAAACGGTGAATCATTTGCAAACAAACTTGCTGAACTTGGAGACAATGAGAACACAAGGTATATTTATGAGGCGCTTATTAACGATATGGACGAAAACGGCAATCTCGTTTATGACAGTAACATTCATATTGAAAATGAGCATACTTTAAAATATCTTGAAAAATTAGGCTTTGATTGGACTGAGATAGGTTTTGAGTACATTAAAGGCTATATTGAATATTTCAGAAGAATCGGATATTTGAAATGAAATGGTATAAGTATGATATAAGAAATCTGACTGATGTCGAATACCAAAAATGGTATTCGCTGATGAGTGAAGAAAAGCAACAACGTGTTGACAGGTTTCGCTTTGAAGATGACAAAAAACGAACAGTTACAGGTGAAATGCTTGTTCGAAAAGCAATATCTGAATGGTGTGGTGTTACTCCCGAAAGCATAACTTTTGGCAAAAAAGAACACGGCAAGCCTTATGCATCAGGACTTGCCGTGGAATTTAACATCAGCCATTCAGGAGATATGGTTGTTTGTGTGGTAGATAATGAGCCAATCGGAATTGATGTAGAAAAAATCAGACCGATTGATTTATCCGTTGCTAAACAATTCTGTTCTGAACATGAACTTGTTTATTTATTTGGTCGCATTCCGACAGAAAAAGATTTTGTTTATGCTTCCGAAAAAACTGTATTAACTCGTTTTTTCGAAATCTGGACAAAAAAAGAAGCTTATTATAAATGTTCTGATATGGGAGGCCTAACAAAAGTTATTGTTCAAGATGTTCTGACTACGAATATGATAACTTTTGTTGATGATAATTATGTAATAACAATTTATCCAAAGGAGACGAAAGAAAATGTATCATGTAATTGAAGATGAATTTATGTATGTTAGAGCGAATGAAAATGACGAGTTCGAAAACTTGTTATCGGATTTGCGTTCAAATGGTTTTAGGTATTATAGTGTTGAACCGGAAAGACGCTTTCAGAAAAAAGAAAAAACAGAAATTATTGAACATGAACTATATATAAAGTACGGTGAGGGTGATTTTTATGAAGATGTTGAAGAAATTATTAAAAGTCATAACAAAACGGTAACAACATATTCTGAAATTAATCTAATCGCAAAATATTTTGTTGTATTTGGAGATAGAAGAGATGGTAAATATATAGATTCACCTGTAATATATACTCCAAAGGATATAATTGGTGAGTTTGGCACATTTGAAGATGCTTGGGAAGCTTATGAGGATTTTTGTAAAAATTATGATGGAAGAAGACCTGTAACCATTTTTGCTGAAATTTATACCCTTGATATCGATGAAGAAGACGTTTTGGTGTGCTATGATGTGTATGATACTTGGTTAAGAAAATATGATGAAATATATGCGATAGTTTCTGCTAAAGTTACTCACATGGCAAAAGATGGTAACGAAATATGGTGTGTGCTTAAAAATAATATGTATGAGTATAGATCTTGTGATAAGGCACAAGCGGCATTTGATATTCTTAAAACTGTTTACGAGGAAGAATATCCGGAATTATCTGACTCTACAAAAGAGATTTATAAAGAGAACTTTGAAGTGGGTTTAATTGATGATTTTCAAGATCCTTTTAGTGCTTTGGAATCGATATATGATATAGTTAATGTGATTCCTGTTCTTGTGAAAGAATCTTATAATAGGGATGAAAATGGTGTTGCTAAACTTGTGAAAAAGGAAATTATAGATTTTGTTAAAAAATATGACCTCTAATTATCTTAATTGATGGTGTTTTGAAGTGTGAAAAAACCAATAAAAAACCAATAACTCAATAAATTTAAACTTTTGAGATATTGTGGTAGGTAGTATAAAACTATGAAAAGTATAAAAAACACCGGATTTTTGTGCTGAAAATGGGTGAAATCGTTGTTCGTTCAGGCTATAACACGCTATAAAAGGTGAAATTAGGATGTTGTTTTACAAGGTGAAGTTCTCAAAGAGATAATTTCTTCTATACAAATTACCCCGAAAACCTTATGGTTCTCGGGGTTTTTGTTTTGCTTGAAGTTTATAAAATAGTGTCAATTTCTTGCTATGATAGACGCACGATAGACAAATTATAATTTATCTTTAATATTTCCAAACGTGTCACTAAAAACACCGCCGTGTCATTCTCGAACGTTAGTGAAGAATCTCGGCGGTGTTAAGTTTTATATGTTGCCATTTTGAGATCCTTCGCTAACACTGGGGGATGACAACAAAATGGCAAGGTTGGTCACAGATAAATTATAATTTAGCTGTATGGTAAATTTCATATCGTAGGGAACGGCGGTTTCCGACGTTCCGCAAAAAGCAAACGTAAATGGGCGGTTTGTCGGCAAGCGCCAAACCCTACAATGATAGAATTAATTGTACGATAAATTATAATTTACCGTGGTATTAAAATCAGCATCGTAGGGGCGGATGCCCACATCCGCCCGAATAAATTCACACAAAATCTGACGGGTCGATGTAGGCATCGACCCCTACAATGTAAAATCGAATATACATATAAATTATAATTTATTGAATTCCTTTGCGAAAAATGATATAATTATGTGCGTTAATTATAACGTTCAACATTCAAAACAGGGGGTGGCTTAACAGTCCATTGACGGCAAATCCCACTTGTTGTAATATGTTAAACGGAGGTGTCGTGTATGACAGATAAAAAAACGTTTGGTTTGTTTATAAAAAGCAAACGTATTGAAAATAATTATTCGCAAAAAGATTTAGCGGAAATGTTGTTTGTAACAGAAGGTGCAGTGAGCAAATGGGAGAGGGGAATTTCCTACCCTGATATTACTATGATTTCAGATATTTGCCGCGTGCTCAACATCAGCGAACATGAGTTTATTACCGCTTCAAATGATACTGCAACAAGAAAAATGCAACATGAAGCAAAAAACTTCCGTATTATAAAAAACACATATTTCTGGGTGCCCACGATTTCTTACATTATAGCATTAGTAACTTGCTTTATCTGCAACATTGCGATAAACCATACATTGTCGTGGTTTTTTATCGTTTTTTCATCTTTGGTGTGTGCATATTCTTTTGTGCCCGGCTTTTATTATTTCTTTGATGATAAAAAACTGCCGGTATTTTCTGTTACAACCTGCCTTTCAATATGGCTTATTCTGTTTACCTGCTCTGCATATACAAAAGATTTTTCATGGCTTATTACTGCGTGTATCGGCGTACTTATGGGGTATGTTTTAATCTTTTTACCCATAATATTAAAAAACACAAAAATCTCTCGTTTTAAGTTTTTTATAACATTTTCTTCGTTGTTGCTTTTAACAATTCTGATGATAGCCGATATACGTTTGTGGCACCAATTTAATGTTATCAAAGCGATGTTGATGACTTTATATGGCTTTTCGCCGTTGATTATTTGTGCTTTGGTGTGTATGACACGTTTGAATCGTTTACTGAAAGCAGGCTGTTGCACGCTGTTTTGTGGTTTTGCTTTTTATGGCACGAATTATGTAGCAAATGCTCTTTTCGGCGGAAACGAAAATTATTATCAGGTGGATTTTAATAATTGGCAAGGGTGTATAAACGGAAATATCAGTCTTATCTGTCTGATTTCATTTCTGTTTATAAGTTCTGTATTAATTGCAGTGGGTTTTTTAAAGAAGAATAAATAAAGTTTGCGGTGACTCGGCTTTGTTGATGTCAGAAAACTTATCATAATTCCGTGGCGATTTTTTTGTAAGCCGCGGAATTATGTTTTTGTAAGGCAGAATTATTTTTGAAATTTGCGTTTTGCACATAAAAACACTTCTCTATATCTTCTCTATCTCTGGTGACCATTTTTCGCACTTTGGCGAACATTGTTCATATTTGTTCGCTGACAGATGAAATTTGTTCGTTTTATTCTTTGTGTTGAAAATGATATAAACCTGTGATATAATTCCAGGGTGGAGGTGTTTGAAATGAAAACATCAGAAAATATTGAAGTTAAAGAAAGCAGACAACTTTCAAAACTTAAAAAAATGCAATCAAAAGGCACATCAGGAAAATACTTTTTTGTGTTGCTTGTGCTTATTGCAATTGTAAATATAATAGACGAAGTTACAAGTAACCTGACGGTTACAGTGCAATCTTCTTTTGTTACTGAATTTTTTGTAAACAACCCGTTTATGGGTAAATATTATTCATACGAAGATGGACTTGCTTTCCATTCGGGAATAGGCGTTTTCACTTATGTTTTAGGTCTGTTTACGCCTTTCTATAAAGCGCTTGCAGACAAATTGGGCAGAAAACCGCTTTTTGCAATGTCAACTTTGGGCATGGCGGCAGGTCTGATGGTGATTCATCTTTCGTCAAGCTACATAATGTTTCTTATCGGCTTTGCAATCATAAGCTTCTTTATGGGCCACGATATTCAGATTATTTATATTCTTGAAGAAGCGCCTGACAAGCATCGTGCAAAAATTTACAGTTTCCTTAAAAGCTTCGGCATTTTAGGTGTTATTCTTATTCCTGCATTGCGTGATATGCTTATGGGCAACGATGCTACAAAGTGGAGAGAAATTTTCCTTGTGCCGTCGCTTATCGGCTTTGTTGCAGTTTTTCTTGTTATTCTTTTTGCAAAAGATACAAAGGTTTTCATCAACGACAGAATTGAATATCTTTCACGCCCTTATGAAGAAAGGGAAGCGGAAAAACTTATCAAAAAGCAGAAAAAAGAAGCACAGCGTAATCAGTCAGGTGTTTTCAACGGTGTGAAATATATTTTCGCAAATAAAGACACAAAAATGCTTATTATTTCCCATATTATTTTTGATGCAGCTATGCCTGCCATTGCTTTGTATTTTGAATCGGCAATGCACCGCGCAGGAATGAGCACATCAGACATCACAAAAGCACTGTTTATGGTGCCTGTGATTTATGCGTCAATCACTTTACTTTCAGGTTTTATTGCAGATAAAGCAGGCAGAAAAACAACGGTGACACTTTTTTCTGCCACTTGCGTTATAGGCTACTGTCTGTTTGTTGCAGGCATTCTTCTCAGCTGGAATCCCTATCTTGTAGGCTCATTTGCAGGCCTTTATCAGGGGTCTTATTGGATCGGCAGAGATTATATGAATGTTATGATGACAGAAAAAGTGCCCACAGATATCCGCGCATCTGTTGTGGGTGCGGAAGGCTTGCTCGTTATAATCGGCCTTGTGGTAGGTTACGGCAGTATTATTGTTGGTATGATGCTGCTTCCCATATGGTGGGCTTGCCTTGCGATTTCAATTCCGTCAGTGAGCGTTGCAGCAATTATGTTTGCTATGAAAGTAAAAGAAACAAAAGGCGCAAACCTTTATGAGATTGAGTAAAAAATTATAATTTATCAGTTTTTGTCTGTTTCAGAAATTTTCGTCAGGAGTGAAAATTCATTGGCAAAAAATTTATCAAAAAAAGATATTTTTATTTTCATACTGATGCTTTGCACAGGTGTGCTTATAACTGTTACGGGCATTTATTATCAGCAGAAAATTCTGCTGATTCTGCCCCTTTACGTATCGCTGATAATCGGTATGCTTCAATCAAAAGTAAACCGTTACAGTTGCCTTCTGGGAAGCATAAATTCTTTGTTTTACGGTGTGGCATATTTTTATTATAACCTTTATGCTTCGGCACTTTCGGCTGTGTGTTTCTCATGTCCCATACAGATGATTACTTTCATTCGCTGGAATAAAAACAAACGCGGCAATTCCACAAAGCTGAATAAACTCACTCTGAAACAGATTCTTCTGATTTTGGCAGGCTATGTTGTTGCGCTCATTCTGATGTGGAAAATTTTGCCCATTATTGGTGCTGAATATGTTTTTCTCGACAGCGTTTCCAATCTTTTGGGAATAGTAATTTATTTTCTTACGATGTTTGCTTTTATCGAATACACCTTCTGTATGATTATAAACGGCATAATCACAATTGTTTTATATTCAACAATGCTTCAGGCAACGCCTGATATTTCAACTCATCTGATTTTTGCAGTTTATTCGTTTGTCTGCATAACTTTTTCATTTTTCGAAGCGAGAAAACTTTATAAATCCCAGCAGGAAAGTGAATTGTTATAATTAAAAAAATCAAAGCCCTGTTATCAACCGAAGATAACAGGGTTTTGTTTAAAAGTTTATAACACCAATATGTTCGAGCAATATTTTAAGACCTATAAGAATCAGAATCACACCACCTGATAATTCTGCTTTTGATTTGAATTTTGTGCCGAAGATATTTCCGATTTTAACACCGATGAATGAAAGTGCAAAAGTGACAATTCCGATAAAAGCCACAGCGGGAGCAATTTTTACATCAGGAAGAAAAGCATATGTAATGCCGACGGCAAGGGCATCAATGCTTGTTGCTATTGCCATGGGAAACATAGCCTTGAAGCCGAAGGAAGCATTGCATTCTTCTTCATCGTCTTTTGAAAGAGCCTCTCTTATCATATTGATTCCGATAAGCCCTAAAAGCACAAATGCAATCCAGTGGTCAACTGCTTCAACATATTGCTTGAATTGTCTGCCCACGAAATAACCGATTAAGGGCATTGCTGCCTGAAAAATACCAAAATAAAGCCCTGTAATTGTCATGTGGCTCAGTTTTGCTTTCTGCACTGAAAGACCTTTGCATATTGCCACAGCAAACGCGTCCATTGCAAGACCTACGGCTGTAAGAAATAATACTGACAAAGACACTTTTCTACCCCCTTGCACGTAGCAATAATTCTATCATACATGAAAAAGTATGTCAATCATCTGAAATTATTTCATCAAAAATATTGTTAATTTATTTTTACTGTGTTACAATTAAATTTCAGAAGTTACTTGTAAAAAACGAAACAGGAGGTTTTGTTATAATGGATATAAAAGAAAAACTCAGATGCGCAGCCGAAGAACTTACTGCAGAGTTTGTAAACGCACTTTCTCTTGCAGGCAAAGAACTTGGTCTCGGCGAAGAAGCAGATATGATTGCAGCGCAGACAGTTCTCGGCAGTGCTGAACTTATAAAACAAAGCGGTGTTCATCCCATAGAACTTGCCGACAGAGTGTGTTCACCCGGCGGTACAACTATTGAAGGACTTTTGAGCCTTAAAAAAGACGGTTTTGAAGGAGTTGTAACTTCTTCTGCTGAAAAAATAATAGAAAGCAAATGATTTCTGCGAGGTGTGAAAAATGATAGAAATTATCAGATTTTTTATATCGGTTTTATTATCACTTGGCATTATTCAGGCACCGTTTTACTATTACACGCCCCTTGAAGACAGAGCTTACACAGATGAAGAATTGTCAGTTGCTCCCGATAGTTCAAAGTTTGTGAGAATTCACGCTGTTGACGAAGGCGAAGATATTTATGCACCTACGGAAGGCGAAAGCTTTGGCTACAGATACGGTCCTACAATTCTTAAAAATGCAGACGGAAGTATTGATGCTTTCTTTGCAGCCCCCGGTGCCACAGGTGAGTGGGACTGGATTCTTTACCGCCATTCTTCTGACGGTGGCAATACATGGACTGATGAAACTGCAGTTATCAAACCAACTCCCGAATCGCCTGATTTTTATTCCTGCTGTGACCCGGGTGTGGTGAAAATCGGTGAATATTATTATCTCGGATATACTTCCACAACAAACAAAGACGGTTTAGACAACAACGTTTTTGTTGCACGCAGTAAAAATCCCGCAGGTCCTTATGAAAAATGGAACGGCTCAGGCTGGGGCGGAAAACCTCAACCCATTGTTGATTATACAGGTGATGTTGCTGCTTTCGGAGCAGGTGAGCCGTCGTTTGTCCAAAAGGGAGATAAGCTCTATATTTACTACACATGGAAAGACGTTGCAATTAATCAGACACGTGTTGCCGTTGCAGATGCAACTGACGAAAACTGGCCTGCAACAATGGAATATAAAGGCGTTGCAATTGACTATAAGAATTATATGACTGCCGATTCTGCTGATGTGAAATATGTTGAAGATTACGGAAAATTCATAGCAATCAATACAATTGAAAGATTTACAACAAACAGTTTTATCGGTTGTTTCGTTTCAGATGACGGAATCACTTTCAAAGAATCTTGCGTAGTGAAAGAAAACATCAGCCATTGTTGCCACAACGCAGGTATTTCATCACGTCCTGACGGTCACATAAGGCTTGAAGACGGAGTTTATCTTGCTTATGCTTACGGTGATATATGGGCATACTGGTCAACAAGAATGAACGAAGTTGAATTTTCTCTGATTGACAGCCCTGATTATTCGGAGCTTGAAAAAGAAAACCTGAAAACACCTATTGTTCCCCTTGAAAAAACATTATTTGTGGATTACGTCGGAATCACAAGCGACAGGCAGGTTTATGAGGTTTCACTTTCAGGCAGTAAGGTTAAAACTGAGATTCTGAAAGTTGACATTGATTTTGATTGCACAAAAATCAGGTCAGGTGTTACTTTTACAGACTATGACGAAAACATCGTTTCTTTTGACGGATTTAAAATTATCCCCGAAAATACGGGAGAAACTTTCGTTACCGTCAGATGGAACGGCTTTGAAGATACTTTTTTAATCAGAGTGAGTGAATAATGAAAAAAACACTTTTTGGTTTTGAAAACAAACGCGATTCAGGGCTTTTTCTTCTTTGCTGGATTGCGTACACATCAACATACATATGCAGGCTTAATTTTTCGGCAATTATCCCTGAACTTACATCAGGCAATATTATGAGCGAAAGCCGTATTGCAACAATTTCTTCAATTTTCTTTATCTGCTATGGTATGGGTCAGCTTTTCAGCGGAATCATAGGCGACAGATTAAACACAAGAATTATGGTTTTTTCAGGTGTGCTTGTGTCTTCTGTCTGCAATATTCTCATTTTCTTTTTCCATTCCTACGAATCGCTTCTTGTGCTGTGGGCATTAAACGGAATTGTGCAGTCGCTTGTGTGGACTCCTATTCTGAAAATTGCATCAGTTGAATATGACCCGGCTTCCCGCGATAAATTCGGCATAAATATGGCAACAACCGTACCAATCGGCACGGTGCTCAGTTATGCTTTAAGCCTTGTTACATTGCTGTTTCTGCCCTGGAATTACGTTTTCCTTGTATGCGGCACAGTAGTGGGTGCTGCTGCAATTATCTGGTTTGCAGGCACAGGAAAATTAAAACTCAGAAAACATCAGAAAGCAGTGAAAGAAGAAAGCAAAAAATCAATCGGTGCTGCTGCAATTCTTAAAATCTGCTTTACAAGCGGAGTTGTGCTTATGCTCATACCCATTATGGTGCAGGGTACACTCAAAGACAGCGTCACACAGTGGACACCTGAATTTTTCTCATCACAATTCGGTTCTTCAACCACGTTTTCTCTCGCTATGACAATGGTGCTTCCCATAGTCAACGTAACAGGTGCGTTCATTGCAAAACGTGTCAACAAAAAAATCAACAACGAACTCAAAACATCAGTTTTGTTTTTTATGATTGCAGTCGGCTTCCTTGCTTTGCTCCGTCTTTTCGCGGGTAAGAGTGCAATTCTCTCGCTTGTGTGTATGGCGGGTGTCACAAATTGTATGTTTGCAATTAATGTTATGCTTATTACTATGGTGCCCCTTCGTTTTTCAAAGCAGGGCATTGTCAGCACAGTAGGCGGAATTCTCAACGCAACGGCATACATCGGCTGTGCAGCAACTAATATGGTTGCAGGTAAAATTCTTGATAACACAGGCAGCTGGAATACACTTTTTGTTTTCTGGATTGCTTTGGGTGTTGTTGCTGCTGCAGTTTCGCTTGTAGCATCATTTATCTGGAAAAAGAACAGAGATTGATTTTTATAAAACAAAAACTCCTTTCTGAGTAATTTCAGAAAGGAGAATTTTTTAATCCCATTCACATCCCGTAACGGTGTCCATGTTGATTCCTTTTGTTTCGTGAGTCTTTTTTGCAAGCAGGAAAAGCGCAATAATAAATCCGGGCACAAGCAACCCGAAGCAAACAACGCCCATAAAAGTATTGCCGAGGATTGTAACAAGGGGTAAACTTACACCATATGAAATTACAACACCCAGTGCCGTAACAATAAACTGTGCCGACATTGTTGATGAGCGCAGGTTAGTGGGCGAAGATTCGCCAATCATCATAATGAGAACATCGTTTGTTGTGTAATAACTGCCGATGAAAGCACCGCAGAAAAATCCCACAAGATACGGCTCCCACGCAAGTCTTGCACCAACGGTGAAAAGAATGAATGATAAAAGACAGTCAAAGGCAGTAACAACTGCAGCTGTTTTTCTTCCCTTTGAATCTGAAATAAATCCCATAATTACCTGCGCTATAGCACTGCCTACAGGGAACATAAAAAGTGCCGTTGTAACAGGTCCGGTACTCACAGCATTCATCACTTCTTCGCCAAGGTTTTTGAACAAACCATTCTGAACAAAATTCTGTGCATATCCGTAGGATAACACAACCTGATAGTTAAGCGTTGCAATAAAGCCGATATTTGTAAAAGCTGCTGTTATATACAGCCAACGCAATTGCTTGTGCTTAAGTGCAAATTTCAGTGCAGGAATAAGTCCGCCCTGAGCGTTTTCAGCTCGTCTTTCTGCTTTGATTTCATCTTCTGTTTTGCGTAAATATTTAAGGCGTGATTCAATAAATGTGTCGGTTTCTCTTGCAGTAAGCAAAGCGATAAGGCTTGTTATTATGCCCACAACAGCAGGAATAAAGAAAACCATACGCCATTGAGAAGCGTCTTTCATCAATAATTTTCTCAGCAGGGGAATAAGCATTACGCTCATATTTGCGAAAAATTTGATAACAGAATAAATTCTTGCCCTGTGTTTTGACGGGGAAGATTCCATTATGTAAACTACGTGCATATCGTGGGGGATAAAAAATTGCACAAGACATGCACCTGCAAAATAAAGATAAAGGTTGCCCGAAAGGAAAATCACAAGCATTGCAACACTCATACCGAAAGTGTTGATAATGAGAAACAATTTTCTGCCAAGTTTATCCGCAAGGGGTCTGTATATCAGTCCGAGAGCCTGAAAGGGTACGACTATCATCGAAAGAATATCAAGCACACCAACTGAACTTTCGCCGAATTTTGCAAAAAGGTCGTTTGCAATTTCAGTTTTCATCAGAGTACCTATTTGCGAAGCGATTTCGTCAGTTGCATAAATCAGAGAAATAATAAGCACAAGATAAACAAAGTAAAGGTTTCTCTTTGGCTTTCTTCTTTCTTTTTCCCATTTCAGTATTTCTTTTTCACGTCGCGTGAGTTTTTTGTAAGTGCTGTTGTTTTTCACAATAAACCACCTCTACAAAATAGTATAACTATTGTTGACATTTTGTCAACAAGTGTAATATAATTATTTTGTATGTGACGATATAAAAAGGAGAAATAAATATGCAGAGAATCGCTGAATTTAAAAAGGTAAGTTTTGAAGAATTTGCAAAAAGCTTTGAAAATGAAAACGCACGTGAGGTTTACGATAATATAAAACTTCCTGTCCGTGCAACATCAGGCTCTGCAGGTTATGACTTTTTTGCCCCCGTTGACTTTGAATTGAAGCCGGGCGAAACAGCAAAAATCCCCACAGGTATAAGAGCAAGAATTGACGATGGCTGGGTGCTTAAAATTTATCCCAGAAGCGGTCTCGGATTTAAATTCAGACTTCAGCTTGATAACACAGTGGGAATTATTGACGCAGACTATTATAATTCAGATAACGAAGGCCATATATTTATAAAAGTTACTAATTGCTCTTTTGATGAAAATAAAGTTGTTTCGGTAAAAGCGGGTAACGGTTTTGCACAGGGCATTTTCCTGCCATTCGGAATTACTGTTGACGATGATGTTACAGACACACGTAACGGCGGTTTTGGCAGTACAGATAAGAAATAAGGTGAAATTATGTATCTCGGTATTGATATCGGCGGCACAAAATGTGCGCTTGTACTCGGCGATGAAAACGCAAATATAATAAAAAAAGAGCGTTTTGATACTCTTGACAAAGACAGCACAATCAATAAACTCATCGAAATTGCTCACACAATGGGCGACTTTGAATCAATCGGCATCAGTTGTGGCGGTCCGCTTGATTCAAAAAAAGGAATAATTATGTCTCCGCCTAACCTTGTAGGCTGGGACGATGTTCATATCTGTGAAATTTTAAAAGAAGAATTCCACGTGCCTGTTTACATATGTAACGATGCAAACGCCTGTGCACTTGCCGAATGGAAATTCGGTGCAGGTAAAGGCACAAAAAATATGGTTTTCCTCACTTTCGGCACAGGTCTTGGTGCAGGGCTTATTCTTGACGGAAAACTTTACAGCGGCACAAACGATATGGCAGGCGAAATAGGCCATATAAGGCTTGAAACCTCAGGTCCCGTTGGCTACGGAAAAGCAGGCTCTTTTGAAGGGTATTGTTCAGGCGGCGGAATTGCACAGCTTGGCAGAATTGCCGCCCTTGAAAAACTGCAGTCAGGAAAAAACACAATGTTCTGCAAAAATATAAATGAACTTGAGAATATAACAGCAAAGAGCATTGCAGAGGCAGCGCTTGCAGGAGATGAAACTGCACTTAAAGTTTACGATATCTGCGCTGAACATTTAGGCAGGGGACTGAGTGTTATAATCGATATGCTCAATCCTGAAAAAATCGTAATCGGCAGTATTTTTCAGCGTAGCGAAAATCTTCTTCGTGAAAAAATGGAAAAGGTTTTAAAAGCCGAATGTCTTCCTCATACTTTCGGTGTGTGCGAAGTGGTAGCGGCAGAGCTTAAAGAAAATCTTGGCGATATTGCCGCTTTGAGTGTTGCAATTATAGGAGAATGACAATGGAATTTATCGACATAGTTTTCTACATTGCTGAAATAATCGGTATTGTTGCTTTTGCAATTTCAGGTGCAATGATTGCCATTGACCGCGGTCTTGATTTGTTCGGAGTGGTTTTTCTCACAGTGATTAACTCTTTCGGCGGCGGTATTATGCGTGATATTATCATTGGTGAAATTCCGCCGAAAATGTTTTATAGTTTTGAATATCTGCTTTATGCAGGGTCTTGCGCAGTGATTGTGATGATTGTGGCGGCGGTGCTTAAAGATAAATTTTTCAGAAACCGCGTTGCCATCGACAGGTTTATCAACGTTTTTGATGCCGTAGGTCTGGGCACATTTGCAATCGTAGGTGTAAGAGCAGGTATAACCGCAGGTTATGGCGATAATGTTTTTCTCTGTATTTTCCTCGGAATGACAACAGGTATCGGTGGCGGTATTTTAAGAGATTTGTTAAGCCGCGAAAAACCTCTTGTGCTTGTAAAACAGATTTATGCCATTGCCGCAATTTTTGGTGCAATTGTGTATTATTATATGCAGAAGTTTGATATAAATTATACTGTATCAATTATAATTCCCGTTGCACTTGTTGTGATCATAAGAGTTCTCGCAGCACATTTCAGATGGGATTTGCCAAAAGTCGGAGGTAAATCGGATGCATATAATAAAGAGCATAAATGATGCAGTAAATTCAGTTGTATGGGGAGTGCCCATGCTTATTCTGATTATAGGCACAGGCATATATTTTTCTTTCAGGCTTGGCTTTTTTCAGGTGTCAAAATTCAGACATATTCTTTCTTCCACAATTTTTTCAGCATTCGGCAAGAAGAAAGAACAAAACGAAAAAGCACTGACTCCTTTTCAGGCAATGTCGACTGCTCTTGCTGCCACCATCGGCACAGGTAACATTGCAGGTGTTGCTTCAGCTGTAGCAATAGGCGGTGCAGGTGCGGTTTTCTGGATGTGGGTTTCTGCATTTTTCGGAATGATGACTTCCTTTGCAGAAAATGTTCTTGGTGTGTATTACCGTAAAAAGAATAAAAAAGGCGAATGGTCAGGCGGTGCAATGTATTACATAAGCGAGGGGCTTAAAAATAAAAAACTCGCAAAAGTGCTGGCCGTTTTGTTTTCTGCTTTCTGTGTACTTGCATCTTTCGGAATCGGCAATATGGCGCAGGTCAATTCGATTGCTACATCGCTTGAAAACGCTTTTAATATTCCGCCTCTGGCAGTAGGAATTGTGCTTGCTGTTATTGTAGGTTTTATCCTTATCGGCGGTGTTAAAAGAATCGGCTCCGTTGCAGAAAAAATTGTGCCCTTTATGGCTATGATATATATCTTGTTTACATTGTGCGTTGTAATCTTGAATATAAAAGCCATTCCCGAAGTGCTCTCTTCAATTTTCAAAGGTGCATTCGGTTTTGATGCAGTTGCAGGCGGAATCAGCGGTGCACTTATAAAAAATGCAATGACACTCGGCTTCAAACGAGGTGTCTTTTCAAACGAAGCAGGTCTTGGCTCAGGCGTTATAGTCAATTCAACCGCCGATGTGAAAGAGCCTGTTGAGCAAGGTATGTGGGGTGTTTTTGAAGTTTTCTTCGACACAATAGTTGTGTGCACGCTCACTGCGTTTACCGTTCTTTCCACAGGTGTGCACAAAACTTCATCAGCAGAAGGTGCGTCACTTGTGGGCGAAGCATTTTCTCAGGTGTTTTCATCATACGCAGGTGCAATTGTGGCAGTTTCAATAACGCTTTTTGCTTTCACAACTGTTCTCGGCTGGGCTTTTTACGGCTCAAAATGTCTTGAATATCTTTTCGGTGGAAAATCAGCAGTGGTGTATAAAATTATTTTTTCGCTTATGCTGATTGTAGGCTCAACAATGAATCTGACTCTTGCACTTGAAATTTCCGATACACTCAACGCGTTGATGGCAATTCCAAACTTAATCGGCGTGCTTCTGTTGTCAGGCACAGTTGTGAAAATCACACGCAACTATAGTGACAGAAAATTCAAGAATAAAAAAGTAAGTCCTATGCTTTCGGCGTATACTGAAATTCAGTTTGAAATGGAAAAATAGTTTTGCTGTAATAACAGACAAGGTGATGTTGTGAAAGTAGTAAAAGTAAATGTATCAAAAAGATATGAAGTGATTATCGGCAGGAATATTATGCAGATGTTGCCTGAAAAAATCAAAGAAATTTCAGCCAATGCAAAAGTTATGCTTGTGTCAGATATGAACGTTTTCAGGCTTCATTATAAAAAGGTACGCAAAATTCTTGATAAAAACGGCATTGAAACAGAGTGTTATATTTTCCCTGCAGGGGAGAAATCAAAAAACGCAGAAGTTTTATCAGATTTGCTTGACAGGCTGAAAGAAAAGAAATTCACCTCATCAGATATTATTCTGGCTTTAGGCGGTGGAGTGACAATGGACCTTGCAGGCCTTGCAGGTGCATCTTACAAAAACGGGGTTGGTGTTATACAGATGCCCACAACACTTCTTTCTGCTGTTGATTCATCTGTAGGCGGAAAGTCGGCTGTGAATTTGTCAGAAAGCAAAAATCTTGCAGGCGTTTTCGACCACCCTGAAGTTGTTTTGTGCGATACTGCCTTTCTCGATACACTTCCTGAAAATGTTTTTGCAGACGGTATGGCGGAAGTTATCAGATATTCCGTTATTGCAGATGAAACACTTTTTGAAAAAGTAAAAAAGGGAAACGTAAAAGATGATATAGAAAACATCATTGCAAGGTGCGTTGAAATCAAAAGAGATTTCATAACCGATGATGAATTTGACAAAGGCAGAAGGCAGAAACTCAGTTTCGGCAACACTTTCGGTCGTGCTGTTGAAAAATTAAGCAATTTTTCTTTATCTCATGGCACAACTGTTGCACTGGGTATGACAAAAGCCGCTGAATTCAGTTATAAAGGCAGAATTTTCCCACGCGATTTAACAGAGCAGATTGAACTTGCCTGCAGAAATAACAACCTGAATACTTCTTGCCCTTATTCTTTGAAAGACCTTGCAGAATATATCTGCAAAGATAAACAATCAGACGTCGGCTCAATAAATTTTATCGCACCGAAAAACATCGGACTCTGCGATATTGTAAAATTGAGTGCTGATAAGTTTTCCGATATGCTTGAAAATTTATGATATGCAATTAAATCAAAAAGCTCCCTTTAAGGGAGCTTTTATTATTGCATGAAAGGTTACAGACGCAAAACATTTTCCTTTTACAGCAAAATACATCGAAAATTACATTAAATGGTTCGTTTTTTACAATTCGGTTGTCCGATGGTGATTTATGGTTTAAAATGCAATTGTAAACAACAGACTAACACAAAACAAATAAAAACAAAGGAGAAATCACCATGACTAACAAAATTTTACTCGACTGTGAAATCGCAGAGGCAGCAGAAAAAAACTTCCGTAAAAACATTTCAAAAACATTTGTGGCATTCATTCTGGCTTTATGTGTAGTTATGTCAGTATGTGCTTTTTCAGTTTTTCATAACGAAAAGCCTGAAGGTGAAATCCAGAAACCTGCAAGTGTAGCAGAAAAAATCGAAGAAGCAATTTATTTTTAATCTGCCCCCCATATCGCTCTCTGTTTGCTTTTTGATGAAACTTTCAAAGTTGAGAAAAGCGGGCAGAGAGTTTTTTAGAAATATATTTTTTATAAAAGCAAAAGGCTACCCGAAAGGGTAGCCTTTAAAGCTTTGTAAGCTATTGATTATTAGCCATTAACTTTCTTTGCAAGAGCTGATTTCTTTCTTGCAGCATTGTTCTTGTGAATAAGGCCCTTAACTTCAGCCTGATCAATCTTTTTGATAGCGTCTTTTACAAGAACGTCTTTATCAGCAGCATTAGCTTCGATAGCAGCGTTAGCTTTTTTGATAGCTGTTTTGAGTGCTGAATTTCTTGCTTTGTTGCGAGCTGTCTTTGTTTTTGTAACGATAACACGTTTCTTTGCGGACTTAATATTCGGCATAACAGTTGCACCTCCTTGTAATTTGTCTGCACAGGTAATTATAATATCACTTCTTTTCGAAAAATGCAAGTGAATTCTTAAAAAAATATGATTTTTTTCGCAAAAAAACAGCAATAATAATTTTATAAGCGAAAAAAGGAGTGATAAAGTGGATTTTCGAACAGACCTTGCTCTCGAAAGACGTGATCTTCTTGGTGCAAAAAGCACAGACGGAATTTATTCGGAATCTGAAATCAATGATAATGTCCGTGTTACCCGCATCAGAGTTCAGTCAGACGAAGCTGAGAAACAACTGTTAAAACCAAAAGGTAAATATGTCACTATTGAGGTGCCTGCTTTTTCTGATGATTCTGAAATTTTTGATGGCAGACTTGATGTTCTTACAAAAGAAATTGAGCTTCTTTTGCCAAAAAGGGGAACAGTCCTTGTTGTAGGGCTTGGCAATGAATTGATAACGCCTGATGCTTTAGGTCCGAAAGTGGCGTCGTCTGTTCTTGCAACACGTCACATTTCAAAAGAACTTATCAGAACAATGGGCCTTGAAAAACTCCGTTGTGTTGCTGTGATTGCACCCGGTGTTCTCGGTCGCACAGGAATCGAGACAGGTGAGATAGTCCGCGGAGTTGCAGACAGAATTAAACCTTCAGCAGTAATAACCGTTGACGCTCTTGCTTCAAGAAGCATAAAACGTCTCGGCTCCACGATTCAGATTTGCGATACAGGCATTTCTCCCGGCTCAGGTGTAGGCAATGCAAGAAAAAGGCTTGATAAGTCAACTCTCGGCGTGAAAGTAATCAGCATCGGAGTGCCTACTGTTGTCGATGCCGCAACCCTGACTTATGATTTTACCGATAAAGAAAAATCCCAATCTGTTTTTGTTCTGCCCGAAAGCGAAAATATGATGGTCACTCCCAAAGAAATCGACCTTCTTATTGACAGAGCATCGAAGCTTGTTTCAATGGCAATCAACCGCGCATTGCAGACAACGTTGAGCACAGAAGATATATTGAGCCTTGTGTCATAGATGTTTTTTAATCGGAATATACTTTTCTGAAAGGAATTAAAAGGAGGCGTATTCCGTGAAAACAAATGAAGGTAAAAAAATTGCAGTAACATTATTGGTGTGCATATTCTTTTCTGTAGCTCTTTGCGGAGCTTTTCTAAAAATAGCAGGAGCAGAAAATCTCGTGCCGTATTGCGTAGGGTTTCTTATTCCATCGGGAGATATCAGAAACAAAGTTCAGAATATAACTCTTTCTGCCAAAAATGCCTTTTCACCCGGCACAACTGCAGAAAAAGATAAAAATGAAAATGTACCTGTGGTGCAGATAAATTCTCTTGCATATACACCTGAAGATATAAAAAATCTGGTTGCAGAAGCTGAAAAAACTTTTGATAAATCAGAAAAAGGAGGCACAATTGTTTCGCAGACTTACGGCGAAGAAAGTGCAACCCACAAAGAGGGGAATGTGCTGGTGAAAAACACCACAGGACGTGACCTTGATATTTCAGAAACCCTGAAACTTGAAACAGCCCTTAAAAAACCTGAAAAAGGCGAAATCAGCGTTCTTATTTTTCACACACATACAACGGAAACATATCAATTGTTGGATAAGACAAGTTATCTGAAAACTTTTTCCCCAAGAAGTGAAGATGAAAACCTCAATATGATACGAGTGGGAAATGAAATTGCCACGCAGCTTGAAAATGCAGGAATCGGCGTTATTCACGATACAAATATATACGATTTGCAATATTCAGGTGCTTATGAGCGTTCAGGTAAGGCAGTTGATGAATATCTCACACAATATCCGTCAATACAAGTTGTGATAGATGTCCACCGCGATGCAATACAGACTTCTGAAACAACAAAAGTCAAACCTGTTACAACAATCAACGGTAAAAAAGCCGCACAGATTATGATAATCACAGGCTGTGAAGGCAACGGAGTTACAGATTTCCCTGATTGGGAATATAATCTTCGTTTTGCATTGCGGTTGCAGAAAACTGCAGAAGATATGTATCCCTCTCTTATGAGACCTGTTTTCTTCTGCAACAGAAAATATAATATGTATAAATCAAAATGTTCTGTTCTGCTTGAAATGGGAAGTGATGCCAACACCCTTGATGAAGCAACTTATTCAGGCAGACTTATGGGAACAGTTCTTGCAGAACTGATAAAAAATCAGACGTAATAAATAGGAGATGTTTAAATGAAATCAATTATCAGAGGATATGTAATTGTCACAACTGTAATACTCTCAATTGTATTTCTCGCAATAGGTGTTATCAGTGTAAACGAAGAAACAGCATATGTCATCAGCGGCGAAAAGCAGGAAGTGTTGCGTGTGCAGTCAACCACATCAGAAAAATTGCTTGTCAGTTCAGAAAACGAAACGGAAATTCTTTCTGTTGATTCAGACGATATACGCAATGGCGCAATGATTCTTGCAGGAATTCTTCCATCACCGTTTTCACAGATTGTGTGGGGATTGATGTGACTTCTTTTTCAATCAGGCATTAAAAAAGGACTTTTTGTCAGAATATTACATTTGGAAGTCCGATTATTACATTAATGTTGATGCTTTTGCTTTTTACTGGTAAAATAAAGACGTAAAAAAGTAAAGGAGATTTTAAGTTTTGATTACTTGCAATAAATGCGGACGGCAATCATCTGATTCAGCAAAGTTCTGTACCGATTGCGGAAATCAACTTCAGATACAGCCGATACCACAAAGTCGACAGATAACAAACCCTATAACTCAGCAGATACCTAAATCTGTTCAGTTGCCCCCACAGAATTATGTGCCGGCACCGCAGTCAGATAATAAGAAAAACAGAATCATAATCATTGCCGTAGGAGTTGCAGCAGCAGTTATTCTTCTGATGGTATGGTTTTTTGCAGTAGCACCTGCTCTTGAACTTGCAGTTGTTGCAGTGAATGATGCTTCTATTTGTTTATATAATGTAAAAAGATTAATAGAGGGCAATATGATAATCGGATAATGTAAAAATTAATATGCTTTCAGTTACTTTCCTAATGATGGGCGGCACTTTGTTGTCGCCTGTCGCTTTTTTTATAAATATTTTGGAAAATAAAACATATAATAAATCCAGCAGAATCAAAATTTTCCACAGTGGTGTGGAAAATTTTTTAAAAAAATCAAAAAAATTTAAAAAAAATGCTTGACAATTCATTTTGATTGTGTTAATATAACAGAGTTCCGCGACGGAACAGTGCAACGAACCTTGAAAATTAAACAACGAAAGAAAAGGAACCTTGATAAGAATTTGAGTACTGAAAGTACAAACCAAATCCAGATTTCGGAAACGAAACAAGGAAAAGATAACGATAGCTAGTATCGTAAATGAGCGATTAAGCTCTAGAAATGATTTAAGCGCTTCGGCGAATAAATACAATTTTTAGAGAGTTTGATCCTGGCTCAGGACGAACGCTGGCGGCGTGCCTAACACATGCAAGTCGAACGAAGTTTTTATGGAATGCGACTTCGGTC
>SVOW01000012.1:84569-103408 GCA_015066175.1 Oscillospiraceae bacterium | reverse complement strand
GAACATAAGCATTCATTATTCCATCATCCATAACACATACCATTCCAACAAGTTTACTCCTATCCCAAGCAGAGTAAACCGTATTAAAATTTTTCATTGCAACCACAAGCTTATCGGGAAAATGTCCCGACGACCATTCAACAGATAAAAACAGTCTTTCTAAATCTTCTTGCTCAAAATTATGAATGTCTTTATATTCAATGTTCATATTTTACCTCGTCAAATTCAAGTTTATCGAACTGATTATACCACATAAATATGAAAAATTCTACACACTAAAGCGAAAAGAAAACGGCGAGGCTCATTACTGACAAAACAAAAAGTCTATGGATAGAACATACGCCTGCTCAAATTAGCAGAATTTTACTAAAAATTTGATTAGCAGGTAATTAGCAAAACGGCGATTTTCTGCTAATCGCAATTAGCAAGATTTAGGTCGGGGAACGATAAAAGTTCGAGCTTGGTTTACACTAAAAAACAAGAAAACTCACTCAAGAAAACGAGTGAGTAATAAAAAAAGAAAGTGCCGAGAAACCTTGATTTCTCGGCATTTTTTGGCACCGCTTGCGAGAATCGAACTCACAACTAACCCTTAGGAGGGGTTTATTATATCCATTTAACTAAAGCGGCATATTTTTCCGCACTCATAATAAGTGCGGATATTATTTTATCAAATAGTAAAGTAAAAGTCAATATCAGGTGATGATATATTCTTTGTATCTGTCGAGCATATAAATATCAGCAATAAGTTTTAAATACAAACCGTCTGCACGATATTCTTCCGCTTCCACAACGCCGTCTTTTCTGAATTTCGCTGCCACATCCCCTGCGTTATAAGGAATGAGAAGCTCTGCTTTTCTGCGTGTGGGTTCAAGCTCTGCGGTGATTGCTTCAAGAAGCTTATCAAGTCCTTGCTTTTTAAGTGCAGAAATAAGAACAACCTTGCCGATTGTGGGTAAATCATAAATATCTTCAACTTTATCGCACTTATTCATAACTGAAATTATAGGTTTGCCCATACAACCAAGGCTCTGGAGCAAATCGTCTGTTACTCTTAAATGCTCTGAACATTCGTCACTTGATGCGTCGCAAACATTTAAAATAACATCAGCCACAACTGCTTCTTCAAGAGTTGATTTGAATGCTTCAACAAGGTGGTGGGGAAGCCTTCTTACAAGACCTACCGTATCAACAAGCATCACCCGTCTGCCGTCGGGCAAATCAAGACCGCGAGCTGTTGGGTCGAGAGTTGCAAAAAGTTTATCTTCTGCCAGCACTCCCGCTTCGGTAAGTGCATTCATAAGAGTTGATTTACCTGCGTTTGTGTAGCCTACTATTGCAACGGTTGGAATGCCGTCTTTTTTACGCCTTTTTCTCATATCGTTTCTGCGGTTTTCAACTTTTTCAAGCTCAGCGGTCAAAGATGCGATTCTTCTTCTGATATGACGTCTGTCGCTTTCAAGCTTTGTTTCACCGGGGCCTCTTGTGCCGATACCGCCACCAAGTCGGGAAAGCTGAATACCTTTACCTGAAAGCCTCGGAAGACTATATTTAAGCTGAGCAAGTTCAACCTGAAGCTTACCCTCATTAGTTCTTGCTCTGCCTGCAAAGATATCGAGAATAAGCGTTGTTCTGTCAACAACTCTTACATCTGTGTAATCTTCAACATTGCGAAGCTGTGATGGAGTAAGTTCACTGTCGAAAATAATAAGGTCACACTCATTTTCTTCGCAGAAAGTTTTAAGTTCATCAAGTCTGCCTGTGCCGATATAGTAAGCACTGTCAGGCTTGTCTCTTTTCTGCGTTACTCTCGCTGCAACTTCTGCACCTGCAGTTTTAGCCAGTTCTTCAAGCTCATCAAGTGAACTTTCAGGGTCATAAAGTCCCATATCAACGCAGACTAAAACGGCCTTTTCTTTCTTTTCCTCAAATTCTATAAAATCCATAAATTAAAATCCGTCGGGATTCTGGCTCTGCCAACGCCATGTATCTTCACACATTTTGTCAAGGTCTCTTTCAGCAGTCCAGCCCAATTCTTCTTTCGCTTTTGTGGGGTCTGAATAGCATGTTGCAATATCGCCGTCACGTCTGGGAGCGATTTTGTAATTGATTTTCACACCTGATGCTTTTTCAAATGCTTTAACAAGGTCAAGCACACTGTAGCCTTTACCTGTACCAAGGTTGAAAACATCGCAACCTGTTGTGCCGAGAGCTTTTTCAACCGCCTTGATGTGACCGAGAGCAAGGTCTACAACGTGAATATAGTCACGTACACCAGTGCCGTCGTGTGTATCATAATCGTCACCGAAAACGCTGAGGCATTCACGTTTACCAACTGCAACCTGTGAAACATAAGGCATAAGGTTGTTGGGAATACCATTGGGGTTTTCGCCGATTCTACCGCTTTCGTGAGCACCAATGGGGTTGAAGTAACGAAGAAGCACAACGCTCCATTCGTTGTCTGAAGCATAAAGGTCAGTAAGAATCTGTTCAATATAATATTTTGTTGTGCCGTAGGGGTTTGTAGTACCGCCTGTTTTCATTGTTTCTTTAAGGGGAGAAACGTTTTCGCTTCCGTAAACTGTAGCAGAAGATGAGAAAACGATTTTCTTGCAGCCTGCATCTCTCATTGCTTCGCAGAGAGTTACTGTACCGCCGATATTATTATCATAATATTCAAGTGGTTTCTGGCAACTTTCGCCCACAGCCTTAAGTCCTGCAAAGTGAATTACTGCTTCAACGTTTTCTTTTGCAAAAATTTCGTCAAGACCTTTTCTGTCGCGGATGTCGCATTCGTAAAATTTAAAATCCTTACCTGTAATTTCTTTTACTCTTTTAAGAGATTCACTCTTGCTATTATAAAAATTATCAAGTACAATAATATCATAGCCTGCGTTAAGCAATTCAACGCAAGTGTGTGAGCCGATAAAACCTGCTCCGCCTGTAACTAAAATTGACATTTTGAAAACCTCCACGTATAATATATACTAATTATAAGACAAACCGACTTAAAATTCAAGGCTTTTGAAAGGAAAACAGTAATGAAAAACTTATGGGAAATAAACACAATTAAGGACATTATGACAAGGCACGGGTTTCAGTTTTCAAAATCCCTTGGTCAGAACTTTTTGATTAACCCCACCGTGTGTCCGCAGATGGCAGAATATGCACTCTCTGATGGTGCAACCTGTGCCATAGAAATCGGCGCAGGTGTGGGAATTCTCACAGCCGAGCTTGCAAAGAGAGCAAAAAAGGTTGTGTCAATAGAAGTTGACTCTGCTTTGCTTCCTGTGCTTGAAGAAACACTTGCAGATTTTGACAACGTGGAAGTAATAAATGCAGATGTGCTGAAAACAGATATAAATGCACTTATCGAAGAAAAATTCCCGGGCGAAAAAGTTGCAGTATGTGCAAACCTGCCTTATTATATAACTTCCCCGATTATAATGTATTTTCTCGAAAACAAAGCAAAAATAGAAAATATGACAGTTATGGTGCAGAAAGAAGCCGCTGACAGACTTTGTGCGGAAGTAGGTTCACGTGAATCAGGAGCAGTTACCGTTGCCGTAAATTATTACGCTCAGGCAGAAAAACTGTTCGGTGTTTCAAAAGGTTCATTTATGCCTGCACCAAAAGTTGACAGCGCAGTTATGAAACTTAAAATAAGAGAAAACCCGCCGATTGAAGTAAGCGATGAAAAGAAATTTTTCTCACTTGTGAAAAGTGCATTTTCACAGCGCAGAAAAACTGCTGCAAACGGAATTTCATCAGGAATGGGCAAACCGAAAGCAGAAGTAATTGCCGCCATTGAAAGAGCAGGCCTTGACGCAAACGTAAGAGCAGAAAAACTTACAATGGAAGAATTGGCAAGGCTTTGTGAAGAAATATAAAATATAAAAGCAGGTCATCAGACCTGCTTTTTTGTTTCTGTTTCAGTTTTTTTGCTTTTCAGATTTTTGCTGTAGAGAAGCCATACCGCTTCAATAAGACCTGCAAGGAGGAAGAAAATCTGTATCGGCTTCGGTCCGTAGAAAATAAAATCAAACATACCGCAACAAACAAATCCAGCAAGCGACGCAATCAAAGTTACGCACAAAGCTCTGCCTTCTTTGCATTTTACTGCAATCTTTATCATGCCGAATACCATAAGAAAAAGTGTAACAGCAAAAAGGCATACACCTATAAATCCGCCCTCGATAAAAAATTCAAGGAAAATATTATGTGCGTGGGGTTGCTTGATGCCGTATTCATTGTGAAGAATTTCTCTGAATCCTGCGTTACCTGTGCCGATTCCGAAAAGCCAGTGTTTTTCGATGGTTTCAAAAGCTGCTTCGTAAATTCTGCTGTGGGTTGTAAGAGAGATATCGTTTTTGTTTGTAACGAGAGTCAGAAGCCTTTTGTAAACGCCTTGCGGAATCAAAAACAACGCAGCAGGCATTATGCAGAGAGAAACAATTGTCTGTTTCTTTTCGCAGAAAAGTGTCACAAAAAGAGCAACGAGAGCAGCAAGATATGCACCTCTTGAATAGCTCAGGGCAATACCTGCCACAATAAAACCTACGCATACGGCACTGACAATACGTTTCTTTTTGTTTTCTTTAATCTGGAAGAAATAATGTATTGCAATGGGCAGGGTAATCACAAGGAATGCTGCAAAGAAAATGGGGTTGCTGAAAGTTGAGCAGGCACGCGTTGCAAAGTTTGAAACCTTTGCAGTGTCAAAATCAATTCCGAAGTGATGCTCAAGGCTGTCAGGGAAAACAAGTGCCACAAATTTCAAAACGGCTTCGTGGAAAAAGTCCCAGAAAGGGTTGAAAAGGAACCTGAGTTTTTCGTGAATCAGACCGCCGTAATGGTAAAGCACCATCTGCATGAAACCTATTGCACCGGCAATACCGCCCGTAACAGTTGTTGTAAAGAGAATTTTTTCAATTCTTTCTTTTGTATCGGCAAGGTCTGCAACGAAAATATATCCCATAAACATTGCAAACCACAAAAGTGCAAAGCCAAGCCCCGACACTTTGAAATCTGCATTCAGCACCTGCACAAACTGCAGTGCAAGAAAGGCAAGGAATGCAACAGTAGTTTTTGAAGAAAGGTTTACGGCTTTAAGAGGGTTGCCGCATTTTCTTTTATATAAGAAAGGTAAAATCACTGCATACGCAGTGCAGATATAATCAGAAGTAAGAGGAACGAGTGCGAATAAAAGGCTTGCAAAAGTAAACATAGAAATTTTTGTTTTTTCAGTTATTTGTTTTGCCACATTTTTCGCCTCCGTTCTTTTTTTATTAAAAAGTATTTTACATTATTCTTAATTCTACATTATTTTTCAAAAAAAGTAAAGTTAAAAATACAAACAAAGCAATTTATTTATTGACTTTGAAAACTCTCCAATATATAATATGAATAATCAAGAAAAAACGGAGGTTTTTTTATGTTAAAAATTGGTCTTGTGGGTGTAGGCGGAATCAGCGGTGCACATATTCCTGTCTGGGAACAGATGGAAGATGCAGAACTTATCTGCCTTTGCGACATCCGCCCCGAAAGAATGGAAAACTACAAAGAAACTAAGCATTGCTACACAGATTTTGACGAAATGCTTGCAAATGAAAAAATTGACATTCTCGATATATGTCTTCCTACATATCTTCATGCGGATTTTGCAGTAAAAGCAATGGAAAAGGGCATTAATGTTATCACAGAAAAGCCCATTTCTCTCAAAGAAGAAGATGTAGAAAGAGTTTATTCTACTGCTGAAAAGAATGGCGTTAAATTTATGGTTGCACAGGTGCTTCGTTTCTGGCCTGAATACCTTATTCTCAAAGATATTTTTGATACACAGAAATACGGCAAACTCCTTTCAGGCAGTATGACACGTCTTGGCGGTTATCCCAGATGGAGCTGGGACGGCTGGATGATGGATGAAAAGAGAAGCGGTCTTACCCCTTACGACCTTCACATCCATGACCTTGACTTTATGGTTTATGCTTTCGGCATTCCCACAGTAAGACATCAGTTCCGTTCAAAACGTCCTGATCAGGATTTCATCAGCGTTGACTATGATTTCGGCGAATTCTCAATCCATTCAGAAGCTTCGTGGTATGCTGCACGTTATCCTTTCACAGCGGAATTCCGTTTCCAGTTTGAAGATGCGGTTGTTGCTAATGAACACGGCTCAATCAAAGTTTACGACAGAGAAGAAAATGTATTTGACCTTACAGAAGTTGCAGAAGGCGACACAGGCAAAATCAATCTTCCCAAGAGTAATGCATATGCAAACGAAATCATTTATTTTGCAGATTGCGTGAAAAATAATAAGCCTGTTGAAAAGGTTAAACCCAACGAACTTGAAAGCGTAATCCAGATTCTCAACAGCCTTTGATATCCAATAAAAATTGTGAGACTGCCGAGAAATCTGCAGAATGACATTTTTTAACCCCGAAGATGTACGAGTGTACCTCGAGAGGGTGAAAAAATGGCAAACATATGCAAAAAGTGGGTGATATTCGATGTATCACCCACTTTTTTATTACTTTTCAGTTGTGTTTATTGATGAGTTTTTATATATTAAATATCCGCATATATGCTTGTGCGGGTTTATCGACAGTCTGTGACCATCGGTTTCCCGATGGTCTTTTTGTAATAGTATTGTAATGTGAAATTAAACAAAAGTTTACAAAAACAAACCTTGTATTTTGTCTGAAATTATGATAGAATGCAGTTATAGATTAAGTTGAGGAGGTATGTTTAAATGAAACTTACCAAGCGAATTCTCAGTTCAGCGATGGCTCTTCTTATTATGTTCTCCGCCTTTTCAGTTGGTTTTGCAACAACTGCTTCAGGCGCAGACACAACTTTTTTTGAAGAAATTGTATTGACTCCGGTTGAACGTCCTGACGTGACATTTGCCTGCAGCCCCATCACGCGAGTTGCAAAAGCGGCAAACTCAGTGGAGCCGGGTAATAAAATTGTCAAGGCAACGCCTTCAGGTGTGCCTGAACTTTCAGGTTCATACAAAACTCAGGCTTATGCCGGCGAAACTCCCTCGGCAACGAAACTTACCTTTAAATCAAACACAGATGGTGTTACTGTTAACGGAATCACCTGCAGCAACAGCACTGTTAAACTTTCGTCACTTGCATATAACTCATCATCAGCTACATACACTTGCGAAGTAACAGGCGGCACTGCAGAAGCAGGCTCAGCACTTATTTTTACTATTGACTATTCATGGACAGACGGCAATTCATATCAGGAAAAATGCGTATCTTTTGTTGAAGGAATTGCAAACGGCGGTTCTTTTGCAGAGGCAAAATGTGATATTACAAGTAATACAAGCTTGCTTGAAAGATATGTCGCAATGGCAGCTGCAAACACACGTGTTCTTGGTAAAAACGTTTACTATGAACAGCCTGCAAATATGTCAACAAGCTCTGCACATCCTTACAGCACATATGGTGTTTATAACCCTGCAACAGGTGAATTCATCGAAAATGTTGCTTCAGGCTATAATACATCAATTTACAAAGAAGAGCATGTTGAAGATGTCTGGTTGTGGGCAGACAAAAATGTTGAAGTTTTCGCAACAGGCACAACAATAGCTCATATTTATATTGATTCATCTGATACAACAAAACTCAGCGATTTAGGTCTCAGAATCAATATAAATGTAGGCAACCTTATAGATACAGGCAAATCAACTCCCTACACAGCTATTACAGACACATGGGTTTCATCAGGTGCCAATGTAACTAAAGCAGTTACAACAAACAACTCAACTGCACAGAATACTCTCGGCATCTCTATTCCCGCCAAAAAAGATAACGGCGTAAAACAGTTTGAAAAAAATGCAACTATGACAACTGTTACAAAAGGTATAGGCTCCTATCAGGAACTTTACACCTATCGTCTTAACGGTTCAATTGCAAATATTACAGACGGTTCATCTTACACAGTTACATCAAAATACTATTCATATATGTTCAATGGCGGCTTGCTTGGCTTCAACCTTACTTCTTCTGCAACCGTTCCAACAGCAATGACTTTCCATATGGTTGATAAAGGCGCTTTGCGTGAACTTATCGAATATGTTATGACAAACGACCCTGATACACCGTCAACCCGTACACAGAAGAAAGGTGCAAATCCTCAGGGCTGGTATTACCGTTCAGGTTTCTCACAGTTCCAGACAGCATATGCAGATGCACTGCGTGTTCTCAATAATCCCAAAGCAACACAGTCTGAAATTGATTCAGCAACAAGATCTCTCCAGACAATGTATAATAACCTTCAGCTGAAAACTGCAGACTATACACAGGTAAATGCACTTTATGATATGGCTGATGAGCTTATTGCCCACGAAGAAGATTACGATGCAGAAGCTGTTGAACTTGTAAGAGAAGCACAGCTTATGGTAACAAAGAGCTATTCAATTCTCTATCAGGGTGCAGTTGATGCAATGGCACGTAATCTTCAGAAAGCAATTGAAAATGCTCAACCTGACGCTGCTGATTATTTAGACATTTATGAAATGAAAGTTCAGTTTGAAGAACTTAATGAAATCGACTACACACCTGCTTCATGGCAGGCAGTTGAAGATGCATTCGCAGCAGTTGATTATACAAAAACTGTTCTTGAGCAGGACAAAGTTGACGCAATGGCTGAAGCAGTCAGAGATGCGTTTGAAAAACTTGAACTGATTCCTGCTGATTTTGCGGCACTCACAGAAAAACTTCAGGAAGCAAAAGAAATTAACAGCGATTTTTATGTTGACAGTTCAGCCCTTCTTGAAGCCATAGCAAATGCAGAAGCGGCTGTAGCAGATAACGAAACAAACCCATGGGGAACAAGCAGACAGTCTGAAGTTGATGCTCTTACAACAGCCCTTGACGATGCAATAAAAGCACTTGTTCTCAAAGGTGCAAACAAAGAAAATCTTAAAGCGGCAATTGATGCAGAACTTTCCGACACACCTGAATATTACAATCAGGATATTCTCGCTGAATATCAGGCACTTGTGGCAGCAGGTACAGAAATGTACAACGATGATACTCTTACAATTAAGAATCAGGCTGAAATTGATGCAATGACAGAATCTATTACAGCAAAATATGCTGAACTTGTTGATTCATACGTTGTTCCCTGCGAGCACGTTGAAGGTGAAGCAGTTGATGAAAATGTAGTTGCTCCCACCTGCACAGAAAACGGCTCTTGCGATAAAGTAGTTTATTGCATACTTTGTAACGAAGAACTGTCCCGCGAAACAGTTGTTATAGAAACTTCAGGTCATACAGTAGCAATCAACGAAGCAGTTGCACCTGATTGTGTTAACACAGGTCTTACAGCAGGTGCGTATTGCTCAGCTTGCGGTGAAGTTTTTGTAGCACAGGAAGTTGTTGATGCTCTTGGTCACAGTGAAGACGAAACAGTCAAAGAAAATGAAATTCCTGCAACTCCCACAGAAAACGGCTCATATGATATGGTGGTTTATTGTTCAGTTTGCGGTGAAGAACTTTCACGCGAATCATTTGTAATTGAAGCACTTGGTCATACACCTGCAGAAGCAGTTGAAGAAAACAGAATTGAAGCAACATGCACTGAAGCAGGCTCATACGATATGGTAGTTTACTGCACATGCTGTGAAGAAAAAGTTGAACTCTCCCGCGAAACAATAGTAGTTGATGCTCTCGGTCACACAGACGGTGAAGCAGTGGAAGAAAACAGAGTTGAAGCAACATACGAACAGGCAGGTTCATACGATTCAGTAGTTTACTGCACAGTATGTGGTGCAGAACTTTCCCGCGAAACAAAAGAAATTTCGCAGCTTGAAGGTTACTTCAAAGCGGCAGAAGGCTCAACAACAGTTATTGATGAAGACCTCGGTTACATTTATGGTCTTGATATCGGTCTTGCAGACCTTGAAGGTTATGTAGATTACTCATCAGGCGTATCATATGAAACACCTGACGGAATCGGCACAGGTATGGCTCTTACAACATTCCGCGATGGTGAAGAATGGCAAAACTACACAATTGTTATCTTCGGCGACCTTAACGGCGATGGTGTTATCGATATTTACGATGCGTCAATCCTTGCAGCAATTGTAAACGGTGATATGGAGCTTGAAGAAGGGGATGCAATTCTCTTTGCAGCAGACCTGAATTCTGACACAGCAGTTGATATCTACGACCTTGCAATTCTCAATGCAGTTGTAAATGGCGAAACAGAAATTACCCAGACACCTGCTGCATAATCAATAAAAATTTAAAAGAGAGGATTTGATTAATTCAAATCCTCTCTTTTTTTGTTGTCTGTTTTATATTTTATCTGTCTTCTTTTGTGCGTCTTCTTACGTTCAGTTCATCGAGGATTCTCTTGTGTTCATCGTCATCAAGAGCATATTTCCATGTGGGGATAACTGAAAGAAGTGAACCGATTGCAGGCGGTACGGAAATGCAGAAGAAGAGCATTGCCATATATCCGAAATATTCGTTGTTGAAGTTTGCAGCGCCTTTGTCAAGGAAATCTCTGATAATATTTCCTTCCTGAATAAATTCGTTAAGCTTCTTGATGTTGTCGCCTGTGTAGTTAACAACTTCGCAGGTGATGCCGTAAATGATTGAAGCAAAACCACTGCCGATTTTAACAAGGAAAGTCTGACCTGAGAAGAAAACGCCGTCAGGTCTTATTCCGTAGTGATATTCTTCATAGTCAACTGCGTCTGAAATCATAAGAGTCTGAAGCACAGAGTTAAGTCCCATTGCAACACCGCATACTGCAAAAATGAGCATTGTGATTATAAGGAAAACAGGCTCTGCAAGGCGGTGGGGGAATGCAAGGAAAAGGAAGAATAGTGCCATCTGGGGAAGCACAGAAACTATTTTTGAACCGTTGTAAAGTTTTTTCTTTGTTGTTTTTTCAAGCATTTTCGGCACAAGTCCCATAATAACAAACTGACCGATGAACAAGCCGCCACCTAAAAGTGCAAGGTAGAGAAGCGACATCATACCATTCTGCGAAGAATAATAGTTGTTTACAAGGGGGATTGCAACAATCATCATAAGCTGTGTCGGTGCGTTAAGAAGACCTGAAAGAAGAATCTGTCTGAAAGGCTTGTTTCTCCACATGATTTTGAAGTTTTCTTTAACAGAATATTTTTCTTCTGACGGTTCGATGTATTCTCGTGTGCCGATACCTGCACACTGGAAAAGAGCAGCACCAAGAACAGTTGCAATAAGTGCAGTGATAAAATAGCCTTTTCTTGCATTGCCCTGGAATGCTGATGTCATCATTTCAGCACAGGGTGAAAGTGCAAGCATTGCAACGCCGCCGCCTATACCTGCAAACATACGTGCAAGAGAAATAAGCTTCTGCTTGTGTTTTTCATCTTCTGTCATAAGAGCAGTAATGCCCCAGAGAGGAATATCGCCTGCAGTGTAACTCATGCCCCAGAGAATATAAGAAAAGCCTGCCCAGAGCACGCACACAAGGTTTGTTCCTTTAAGGATGTCTCCTGCAGTGCCAACATATTCCACGTTTGCAAAACAGAGAATTGAAATTACCATAACGATGCCGGGAACAAAAATAAGGTAAGGTCTGCATTTGCCCCATTTTGTTCTCGTTTTATCAACTATTGTGCCCATAATCGGGTCATTGAATGCGTCCCACACACGTGCAATAGCAATAATCACACTTACGAAAATTGCAGGTATGTAAAGAACATTCTGCAAGAAATATGATACAAGAAGGACGTTGGTAACATTATAAAGCACGTTCTGTCCCATAAGACCTGTAAGGTACATATTTCTTTCTTTTTTTGTATAGGTTTTCAGGTTGGTATTACTCATAGCCACACCCCTTATTATTTTGATAAATCCATTGTAGCATCTTTTATAAGATTTTTCAATGATGAACTTAAATTATAATTTTCAGCTATCACTGATTTTTCAACTATCACTGATGTGAGTTTCATAATAATCCGTCAGTTCAGTGCCCATAGCGAGTTTTTTAAAATTATAATTTATCTTGTTGATTAAATTTAATATCGTAGGGAACGGCGGTTTCCGACGTTCCGCAAAAAGCAAACGTAAATTGGCGGTTTGTCGGCAAGCGCCAAACCCTACAATGTTAAAATTAATTGCACGCTAATTTATAATTTATCAGGTGATTGGGATTTTTAAATAGCCTTCTCCTGTGGGAGAAGGGGGACCGCGTAAGCGGTGGATGAGGAGAAAAACAAAAATTTTCAAGCCTTACGCCTCATCAGTCACCTTTCGGTGACAGCTTCCCCCACCGGGGAAGCCTGATGTTAAAATTAATTAAACGCTAAATTATATTTTATATGCATATTACGGCTACAGTCTCCCCTTAAAAACGTAAGGGGAGATGTCATTTTCGTATGGAAATGACAGAGGGGATTTTTCGTTGAAAATTATAATTTGTCTGTATGCCGGAAACTCTGTTGTGAAGTATACCCGAAAATAAAAAGGCTGTCTGAACAGACAGCCTTCTGCGTGTGAATATTGATATTAATAATCTGCCAGACCTTCTATGTTATCGCCGTCAGGGTCGCAGGCATAACAGAAAAAATCTTCAGGGTCATCTGTCCTTTTGGTGCAGGTGTTTCTTTTACCCATACATAGATATTTACCTTCATCTGAATAAGAATCTTCCACAACTTTATGGGTGATGGTTTCGTATACAGTGATATCGGAAGGTTTTTCTGCAATTTCTTCTTTTTCGGTAATAACAGTTGTGCTTTCTTTTGCTTCAGCGGAAGATTCTTCAACTTTTTCAGCTGAATTGCAACCACACAATGAAAAAGAAAACAAGCCAATTGCGGATAATAAAACTATAAACTTTTTCATTAATCCACCTCCGTGTTTTTTATTATACAGTAAACAACGTTTTTTTTCAAGGTTGTAAATTATGAATAATTAAGGAACAACGGCACCCCCAAAAAAAGAGTACCGTTGTTGTTTTGGCGGAGAGCAAGGGATTCGAACCCTCGAACAGGCTTTGACCTGTTACACGATTTCCAGTGGCTTTGATTTTGTGTGTTATCAACGTTTATTGAAAAAGTGTGTCATTATCCGTGGCAACGAAAATCATTAGATAAGAACTCATTAAGTTTGTTTCTTGTTTCATCCCTGCGTTCTTGCCTGATATGAATGTAAATTTCTTTCGTGAGTGATATTTTAGCATGACCCATTATATTTTGCAAGTCTTTTTCATCAAGATTTGCATCAAAGCACAAAGTTGCAAAGTAGTGTCGGAGCTGATGTGATGTGCATGAAATCCCTGTATCTTTTCTGTACTTTGAATATGATTTGTCGAAACGGCCCTTATTTATGAGTTCACCATCAACGGTGAATATGAAGCCTGTTTTTTTATCTGCACCATGCTGTATGAGAATATTTTTCAGAGGAAACAGAAGCGGGACAGTTCTCAGTCCTGCAGAACTTTTCAGACTGGTTCTAAGAACCGGTTTGTTGCTTTCAAAGATAAGAGCTTTGTTTACGCTTATAGTATCTGAACTGAAATTTATATCCTCAAATTTTAAGGCTAAGGCTTCTTCTCTGCGTAAACCGGTGTACATCAGTAAATTACAGTACAAACCCATTAAACCGTCAGAATGAGCTTTTATTGCTGAAATTTCGCTGTCTGTTGGTATTGTTCTTGCAGTTGTATGTGCTTTTTTGGGGACCTTACACACTGAAATAGGGTTGTATGAAATAATTTCATTGAAAATCGCATAGTTAAAAATCTGATTCATTACGATTTTTCTCAGGTTGATAGTGTGCTTCGCATAACCTCTGTCTGCCATTCTTTCAAGGAACTGTTGAAACATTATCGATGTGATATCAGAGAGCAATGTTTCACCAAATTCTTCTTTCAGGTCTTTCAATGGTGCCTTATATCCCTCGGATGTATAGTGCTGGATTTCTTTTTCGTGTGCTTCTTCCCACTCATCAGCAACATTGCTGAAGTTCTTTGTGAATTTTCTTCTGATTTCTTCTTCAACTTTTTTCTGCTTCTCAACAAATTCCTGATGTGTTCTGTAAGATATTGTTCTTCTTATTTTTTCTCCATCAACATCAACGGTGATTTTTGAGAATTTGCGTTCTTTCTTTTTGGCCATTTTATATCTCCTTCTTGATTTTTGCGTAAAATTGTGATAAAATGGCATAGCAATGCCACTTCATCTCAGTTCGCTTCTGTGATAAATTGTGTGTTGCATGTTCCCTTATCGATGGCGGTCGGTAAGGGGATTTTTTATTTTCTCCTCAATGTGGCGGCATTGAGAAATGTTTATTAGAATTACATATGTCTATTAGTTGAAAGTATGAATCATAGGAATTTCTGAATCTGCATCGTTATGGAAACCAACAACCTTGATTTTGTCAATAGGGTTAAGGGATGTAGCTGCGATGGTTTTGGTGAAAGTTCCTGAATAATTATCAGCAAGTTCCATAACAACATGTGGTCTATATTGGTTAATTTCTGGGTCGAAAGTTTCGCCTGTATATTCTCCTGGAGCCCATTCAAACGTATCATTTACATAAAAATCAAGCAAGAAGACGTTCTTTTCTGAATGGTTAAAGTAAGTGTATTTATCGGAATCTGCAGCATAATCATTATAATACTCTTCGGTGTAGTAATAATATTCACCTTTTATATCAGTTGTAAAATTACATTCAATTTTGATTGTATATTTTGTATCGTACGGAGTAAGGTCCTCGATGTCGTTAACAACATCAGGCTTTTTGTATTCATCAACATCAATGATTGTTGCTGTAAGAGAATGAATTGTAAGTGTGTTTTCTACTCGTTCTGCATCAGCATCAAATTCAGGACTGACATAACCATATCTTGTGTATGTGTAGCTATCAATAGGAATTTCAATTTTTGTGCCTACAAGTTCATGCGTGGGTTCAGGGTCCGGTTTGATGATGGGTGAATTGTTTTCTGTGGTGTTGATTTTTTCCTGCAGTTCAGATACCTGACTTTCAAGAGTTGCAACACGGTCTTCAATGGTTTTGTCTACAACAGCATAACCTGTTGTGCCGAGTATAAGTGCCATAAGGCTTACAAAAAACTTTTTCATAATATTTTCTCCTTTACTTAATCAATTTCTCTTATCAGGAGAACAGGTATACCAATAACACGACAAAGTTCAAGGTCTGCACCTGATATTGTTTTCGGCATAAATTCGGGGTTGAGTGGTATCATTTTCAGCCAATCTTCGCCCTCGACATATTCAATCTTCTTAAGTGAAACACATTCGCCTTCATAGATGATAGCACCTATTTCACCGCTTCGGTTGAGGGTGCTTTGTTTTTTTATAACGACCTTATCACCGTCAAGATATAACGGATACATTGAATTGCCGTCTACTGTCAGCACTATAAAATCATCCTCAGGACGACCCTTCAGGAATGATTTCGGGATTTCAACTGTTTCTCCTGACCAATCTTCATTGGCTATTTTATCAAACCCTGCTGCAATGTCACCGATGACAGGAAGTCTGACAACATCTTCGGTTGTTGTGGGAGAGGGGAAAGCGGAGATATTGCTTTCGTCTTTACTCCATCCCATGAGTTCTGCAGGGGTTGTTCTTAAAACTTTTGCTAATGGTTCTAAGATGGTAATTGGAAGTTTCTCAATATCAGCACTTTCATATCTGTATATAGTAGCTCTGTTCTTTCCAATTGCATCAGCTAAATCATCAACTGTCATTCCTATTTCGGTTCTGCGTTTTTTTATTCTTTCACCTATAGTCATTTTTATCACCGACACTATAATATCACGACTTTCGCAAAATTGCAACACTTTTTAATAAAAAAATAAAAAAATCGCATAAAATGCGAAAATAGTATTGACAATGTGAAAAAGTTGTGCTATTATTGCTTTGTCGCATAAATGCGATTAGAAAAGAGGTGATACCATGGTTAACGTAAATAAATTAAAAGGAACAATCGTCGAAAAAGGATTTTCATTGAATAGCTTTTCTGATAGGCTTTCAATTGAAAAAAGCACATTTTATAGAAAAATAAACGCATCAGGCGAAACTTTTTCGATAAAAGAAGCAGACGAAATCGCACATGCTTTAAATCTCACTTACGATGAGGTTATGCTTATTTTTTTTGCTCAGTATGTCGCATAAATGCGATTTTACGCGACAAATTACTTGAGGAGGGAAGAAATGTCACCAAAATATAAAGAAACTGAGCACATTGTAAACATCTCAGAACTTGAAAAAGTTTCAACAAAAGCACTTGTTGAAGAACTCCAAAAACGCGAAGGAGTTGCAACAACAATAGCTGAACCGTATAAAGATGCTACAGTAAGTATCAACGGTCCAGCTATCGTACTGACTATTATTGATTAGCCTATGCGTTTGTAGGGATATACATTTTTAATGTATTGATGAAAATATTCACCATGAGAGCCCGCATTCATCAAACCTTGGTAAACAGAAAAAGGAACATTGCTATAAGAATAAACTCCTCCAGAGTTAAAAGCTATGTATAATGTTCCATTTTCATAACCTACACTTGATAAATTGCTTGAACTTACAGGCTGCATGACCACATAATCACCTCCTTGAGATTGATTATATTATTGGAATCCGAATTAGTCAATATGACCTTTACTGTGCATTAGTGACTTTTTATGAAAAGAGGTGACAAAATGAACCCTGCACACAAAAATCTGATACTTAAAGCACTTGACGATGAAGGTGTTAAGTACAACAAAGTACATCTAAAATTGATGGGAACAAGCCGTTATGCTGTGACTGTCAACGAAGAATTCTATGGGATTTTTGATGTAAACAAAAACGAATTTATTACAAGAGAGGAGTGTTAAATATGGCACGTGAAAAAGCTTGTTACAGAGACATGCTTGAAGAGTTGAATAAAAGTTTTCCTGATAAACAGTTTTTATCTGTCCCTGAAGTAGCAACTTTTGTAGGAAAATCAAGCAGAACAATCGAAAGACATTACGGCAAATATAAAATCAAACCGTTTGGTATTTCCAAAGTGCAGTTAGCTCATTTACTGTGTGTCTGAAAGGAGTATGTGAATATGTTTGAATGGTTTATTGCAGGATTTGTATCCTGTTTTATCGTTGAAGCTGCGCTTGTGACATTAACCGTCATTATATTGGTTGCAAGAGAAATCCGGAAGGGGAATAAAAAATGAGTAAGTATCAGCTCTATGAACAAATCAAGAAAGAAATTGAACGCACAGCAAAAACACCTGAAGAGTACGAAAAGCGTGTAAAGGCGCTTGCAAAGAAATTAAAAATATAGGAGGAAAAAATATGAAAGCAAGATTACCGATTTGTAGAAAAACAAAAGAAAGAATCCGCGAAGAAGTAGCGGCAGAACTTTCAAAACAGAAAGTTGATTTTTCACGCAGAATTTCAAAACTTTTCTGTATGGCTCTTAACGAAGAATACGGATTCGGAAGAACAAGACTTACAAATCTGCTTAATAAAGTTGAAGAATTAGGTCTCGCAAGGGAAGAGGATGAAGTCTTTTGGGCGCACGTTGACCGATACCTTAAAAGAATTGATATGAATTTTCCGGATGAAGACTATGAGGTTATGGATAAGTGAGCGAAAAAATAATACGTGTTTTCCCTCGCAAGACTTCTTATACTCCTGATGACGAAATGGCTTTTATCGGAATGCCACCGCTTATTATTCCTGAACATGATGAAATCCATGTTTCGTGCTCATTTACATGGGACAAGGCATACTGTGAAGAACTTGCGTTTCAATGGGAAGGAAGAACAAACAAGCCTGTAAAACTTGGTGGACCAGCATTCGGGAGCCCTGCTGAGGATTTTGTACAAGGCTTATACATCAAGAAAAATATAATTTTCACAACAAGAGGATGCAATAACAATTGCCCATGGTGCTGTGTCCCGAAACTTGAAGGCAAACTCAAAGAGTTACCAATATGTGAGGGAAATTGGATTCAGGATAACAATTTCCTTCAAGCGGACCGTTCTCACAAGGACAAAGTTTTTGAGATGCTTAAACATCAGAAAGCAATTTGTTTCAAAGGTGGACTTGAAGCCGATTTGATAGACGAACATTTCATAAACGGTATTTCAGGTTTGAGAATCGCTGAATTATGGCTTGCTTGTGATACAGATGCAAGATTACCTGAGTTCAAAAAGGCTTGTGAAAAACTCAAATCAGCAGGATTTAACCGTGAGAAAATCAAAAGCTATGTCCTTTCTTACGGTAAAGACCGGGACAAGGATGAAGCACGTGCAAGAGCAGTATATGAAGCAGGTGCAATGCCGTTTGTTCAGTTGTATCGAGATTTTTCAGATACGAAAACGGAATACTCATCAGATTGGAACCGATGGGCAAGAATGTGGCAACGACCTGCAGCAACAAGAGCACACATGGAAAAGGGCACAGATTACAAAGATTTTGAATTGTAACAAACTTGAAAGGAACGTTAAAATGTCAGAATTAAATTACAAAAACTTATCAGAAATAACAGTAACCACGCAGGCTGAACTTGATATGATTCCAGATGATTTCAAAGGCAGGATTTATATTAAAAGTGATGTTCAGATTGTGGTTAGCAAAAGGTACTACTGGCGTGTTGAAGCCAGGGAAAACAGTCAGGTTGTAGCCTGGGAAAACAGTTCCGTTGTAGCCTGGGGAAACAGTCAGGTTGTAGCCAGGGAAAACAGTTCCGTTGTAGCCAGGGAAAACAGTCAGGTTGAAGCCTGGGAAAACAGTTCCGTTGAAGCCAGGGGAAACAGTCAGGTTGTAGCCAGGGAAAACAGTCAGGTTGTAGCCTGGGAAAA
>SVOW01000012.1:0-84559 GCA_015066175.1 Oscillospiraceae bacterium | reverse complement strand
GGGAAAACAGTTCCGTTGTAGCCAGGGAAAACAGTCAGGTTGAAGCCTGGGAAAACAGTTCCGTTGAAGCCAGGGGAAACAGTCAGGTTGTAGCCAGGGAAAACAGTCAGGTTGTAGCCTGGGAAAACAGTCAGGTTGTAGCCTGGGAAAACAGTTCCGTTGTAGCCTGGGGAAACAGTTCCGTTGTAGCCTGGGAAAACAGTTCCGTTGTAGCCACAGCTAATGCTCAAATAGTTGATAGACAGATGCACGGCACCATCCAGATAAGCGGTAATGCACGAATTGTTTATATGCCGAAAACCATACACGAGTTTATGGATTTTTACGGAATCAAGCATACCAAAACGAAAGCTACTTTCTACAAAGCAGTAAGAAAACATGATGACGGTCGTTTAGTCTCTGATTACGATTGCGATTTCGAATACAAAGTCGGTGAAACCAAAACAGAAAAATGTGATATCGATACAGAAAGAACATGTAGTTACGGCATACATATTTCTCATCTTGATTGGGCATTGCGATTCGGTTCAGATTGGGACAACCTTGCAATAATCGAATGTGAAACAAAAATCAGCGATATTGTTATGCCTGAAGGTACAGACGGAAAAGTCAGAACATCGAAAATTAAAGTTTTGAGAGAAGTACCACTTGAAGAATGCGGTGTTTTCGGAAAGATACTTGCAAAGAGGTTGAACAGATGATTAAAGTTGAAGGGTATAAAGCGTTTCACGGTGTTATGAAAATCACACCGAAAAACAAACAGTTTCCTGCATTTACTCTTAAATGTGATTGGTTGTATAAACCTGAATATAATTGCTGGTATGGTGACGGCAGGTCATTCCCTGCGGAGATTTGTGAGGTGATAAATGAATGAAACAGACAATGAAATGGATTTTAATAAATGAACAGGAAGATTACGTTGTTTTTCGATGTTCAGTATGCAATTCTGAAATAACGGTTAAATATGGCGAAGAACTCCCATACTGCAAGCACTGTGAAAGTGAACCTGACGGAGAACAGATTGCGAAGAAGATGACAGATAACGAGATTATAAAGGCTTTTGAATATTGCGTTAAACACGAAGATACTTGTGAAGGTTGCCCTTGTGTGGAAAACAAAACCGAATGTGTAACAAATCACCCAAAACACGCCCTTGACCTTATCAACCGTCAAAAAGAAGAAATCACTAAAAATGAGAAAATCATAGAAGCAGCAAACAATCTCATTGATATTCAAAAATCAGAGATTGAAGCCCTTATAGCAGGTCAGGAAACTTTGCAGAAATACATAGCGGAGAAAGATGCAGAGATTGAGAAATTAAATGCATACATTAGCCGTTGCGAAAGCGGAGAAGAGTATTGGGTAAAATGCCTGCTCGAAAGACCCGCCGAAGCCGTCAAAGAGTTTGCGGAGAGGTTGAAAAAAGAATGGAACTTAAAAACTGAATATGCAAATAATATTGTGTTTGCTGACGACATTGACAACGCTGTAAAAGAAATGGTGGGTGATGCGGAATGATACACAACGACTTTGACGAGTATTCACACTTTAACAACAAAGAAGAATTTCAAAAGTGGTTCAGGGAACATTGCGAATGGTGTTGGTATAATACTTGTTGCAGTTGTGAAAATTGCATACAGAACAGGACAATCATTGAAAAGGCTTTTGATGAAATGGTGGGTGAGGGTTGGTGAAATTAAGAAGTGTTATAGAAACAGTTGTTGAAACACTCACAAATAGGCATTGCAAAAATTGTAAACATAACACAGGAATGTTTTGTGAAAGTCCAAAACACGATGAATGTATATCAAGCATATTTCCAAAAGGCTATGAACCTAAACAAAGGAGTGACAACAATGCAGAAAGAACACGCAGCAAGCCTAAACTATGAAGCAGAATTTCATCGAGCGTGTGAAACTAACGAGCGTTTGAAACTTGATATAGAAAGCCTTAAAAGTCAGTATAAAGGTTTAGAAAACTCATTATCAGAAGCAGAAAAAGAACTTGCATTTTTAAAAGGTCAGATAAAAGCGTTTGAATTTTGTATAGCAAAGGGGAAATAACAATGCAGAATGAAATGAGAGATAGGCTGATAGAGTTATTGCAAAGTGTTCCTGCTAACTACGAAGGCAATAGAGGGGTAGGAAGTATTGCTGACTTTCTTCTTGAAAACGGCGTAATCGTACCGCCTTGTAAGGTTGGTGATACGATATATAGAACTGCAATAGAGTATGGCGAAGTCTGGGAATGGGATATTGTTGAAATTCAGATTAATTTAGATGAGTTTGTTTTTATTGACGATAGCGAAAATATATTTCTTGAAACTGACATCGGTAAAACGGTATTCCCCACAAAAGAAGAAGCCGAAAAAGCGTTGAAAGAAGGTGCTGACAATGACTGATTTAAAACCATGCCCGTTTTGTGGTGGTGAAGCGATACTTCAGAAAGGTACAGACGGAAGATGTTGGATTGAATGCAATATTACAAAATCCCATTGTAGCGTTATTCCTAAAACTTGGGCATATAAAACAAAAAAAGAAGCAATTGAAGCTTGGAACAGGAGAGTTGACAATGGCTGAAAAAGAATACATAGAGCGTGAAGCGTTAAAAAAGAAACTCGGCGATTTGCATTTTCCAAATTATGGATATGCTTTGATTGCTATTAATGAAATGCCTGCCGCCGATGTGGTTGAGGTAAAGCACGGGAAATGGAAATATTGCTGTACTCACAATAACAAAAAATATTACAGATGTTCTGTTTGCCACTATTCATATTTAATATATGAAAACACACAATATTGTCAACACTGTGGTGTAAAAATGGACGGAAAGGGTGATTTATAATGAGATGTAGAAAATGTGTTCATTACGGTCTGTGTGAGTATAGTACAATTATAGACAAAGAAATCCAATGTAGAGATTTTATTTCCAAAGAAGATTTTGTTGAAGTTGTAAGGTGTAAGGATTGTTTGTTTTCTAAACCATACAAAACCATTGGTGAAAGTGAGGAGTATTATTGCCAAAATCCTAATTGCACTTTTACATACGGTACAAATTGGGAAAGAATTTTTGAACCCGTAAGAAGTGCTGACGATTTTTGCAGTTACGGAGAAAGAGCGATTGAATGAAAAAACTCATAGCAATAATAAAATTGTTTATAAAAACAATATTGAGTATAGGAAGATGAATTCAGAAAACCAAAAGAAAGGATAATAAAAATGGCAAAAATAATTGATGTGCCGGTTACAGTTACAGGAATAGACCTGGTGAAAAGAGTTGCAGAAAGAATTACATACGAGTATGAATTTGGCGAATCGGCTACAGATGAATTTAAAAAAGGTTTTACTCATTTTGGTGAATCCCTGATTAAAACGCTTGAAGAAATTAAGGAAACAGATGCAAAAAAATGCAGCATCAACCAGATGGCGTATGAAATCCATCAGAATGCAAAGGCTCACGGTTGGTGGGATGAGGAACGCTCTTTCGGAGAAATAATTGCACTTTGTCACAGCGAACTTTCAGAAGCTCTTGAAGCTTATCGCAACGGAGAAACTATGGAATGGAATAACAACGGAAAACCTGACGGAATGGCTGTTGAAATGATTGACTGTGTAATCAGAATTTTTGATTATCTTGCAAAAGAAAACGTAGATATCGAAAGAATTATAACAGAAAAACACAGATATAACATTTCAAGACCGTACAAGCATGGCGGAAAGAAAATCTGAGGTAAAAATATGTTTGCATTATTTATTATGATTGCCATCGGTGCAGTATCTGTGTTTTCGTTGGCGTTTCCTGAAACAGATGAAAAATTATGCCACACGATATACAAAATTATTATGGGTGGTGAAGATGTTGAGTGATAAAGAAAAAGATTTGTTTATTGAGAATATGGCTCTGAAAAACGAAAACAATTACCTGAAAAAACAAAATCAGGATTTGCGTGAAAGAATTGAAGAACTTGAGCAAATACCTGAATTTGAGCGTATAAAAAGAAGAACCGCCTACTGTGGTGCAACACAGCAGACGGAAGGGTAATACCCCCATACAATAAAATTATACTACATAATTCAATAAAAATCAAGATATGTTTACAAGCCGAGGGAAGGCAGACGGGAGTAGATGAAAATCGAAGCTAAGAAGGCAACGTAAAAGTGAGAACGGATAAGAAAAAGCCTCCGGGAGCAGATAAACTTAAGGCCACTCACTCCTCGGCTTTATATAAAGAAAGGACAAGCTTATGGCAAATGTAAAAAACGGAATAACCTTTTATGCTAAAGGAAGGGCGGAAATCAAAGTCGCATTTGCAAACGGAATAAAGACATGTCAGAACTGTGAGTTTCTTTACAGTGAAAGAGGTCTCGGCCGTTGCAAATGTGAACTGCAGCACGGCAAGATTATCCCTGTTGACTACATAGAATTCGGCAGAGATATTACGTGTCCGATTGAATTCGAAGACGAAGGAGGTGAGGAATAATGGGACTTCCGGTATTTATTGTCGGTGAAAGCGGAAGCGGTAAATCTTCATCTTTAAGAAATTACAAAAACGGAGAAATAGGAATTATCAATGTGGCTTCAAAACCATTACCATTCAAAAGCGATATGACGCCTTATAACCTGAGCAAAGAAGCCAAAAAGAAAAATTGCAGCAGATATGCTCTTACAAAGAGTGTGCTTGCAAAAAGCAAAAGTATAAAAAGCTTTGTGATTGATGATTCGCAGTACCTGCTCAGCTTTGACAGCTTTGACAAAGCAAAAGAAACAGGTTACGGCAAATTCACTGATATGGCTGTGAATTTTAAGAATCTTATTGATTTCTGCATCAATGACCTTGAAGACGACAAAATTGTTTATTTCTTCCACCATTGTGAAACAACAGAAAGCGGGAAGATGAAAGCTAAAACAATCGGCAGAATGCTTGACAGTCAGCTGACGCTTGAAGGTTTGTTTGCTATTGTGCTTTATTGTGTGGCTGATGGTCAGAACCATAAATTCATTACACAGTCAGACGGTACAACAACAGCGAAATCGCCGATTGGAATGTTTGAAAAGGAAATTGACAATGACCTTAAAATTGTCGATGCAGCAATCAGAGAATATTATGATTTAAAATAAGAAAGGACATAAAACTATGAAAGCATTTAAAAACTACAACGAAGTAAAAGCACAGACAGAAAAAGTAAAAATCCCTGCAGGCGGATATGAAGCCGTTATTATGAACGCAGAGGAAAAACATTATGACGGTTACAGCAAACTTGAAATTGCAGTTGATATTACTGCAGGTGATTACAAAAATTACTTTGCTGATGATTACCGTTCACAGCAGGGCGAAGACAAAAAATGGAAAGGTGTTCTCCGTCTGAGTGTTCCCACTGACGATGGTTCAGACCGTGATGAATGGTATAAATCTGTTTTCAAAGCCAATATGAATGCTGTTGAAGATTCAAACCCCGGTTATCATTGGGGATGGGATGAAAAGAGCCTTAAAGGTAAGAAAATCGGACTTCTTCTGCGAAATGAAGAATATGACTTCAACGGTTTCTACGGATGGAAAGCAAAACCGTTTAAACTTGTTGATTTATCAGCGATAAAAGAAGGTAAGTTCACTATACCGAAGGACAAGCCGTTAAATTCGGATTCAGGAACCAATTCATCATCTGCTTCAATCAAAAACGCAGATTTTGAAGAAATTACAGGCGATGATGATTTTCCGTGGTCATAATGGATATTTTTGAAATCAGGTACGCTCTTGAACATATAAAAATTCTCGTTGATACAAGGGAACAGGATACCCTGAGAGCGAGAAAAAGACTTGAAGCCATAGAATTACCCTATGAACGTAAAACACTTGATTTCGGTGATTATTCGGCAAAATGTGAGTTGTCAGACGGCAGGGAGTTGGATTTCTCCACTCTCCTTGCCGTTGAGAGAAAAATGAGCCTTGATGAAATCTGCGGATGCTTCTGCTATGGCAGGGGACGGTTCAGGCGTGAGTTTGAGCGTGCAAAGGAACAAAACGCAAAAATTTATCTATTGATTGAAAACGCAAATTGGGAAAATGCTTATAACGGCAAGTACCGTTCAAAAATGAATTCCGCTGCACTTACTGCAAGCATATTGGCCTGGCTCTCCAGATATAACTGTCAGATTATTTTCTGTAAGGAAGAAACAAGCGGAAAGCTTATCAGAGATATTTTATACCGTGAAATAAAAGAAAGGCTGGAAAGGGGCGATTTCGGATAATGTCAAATACTCTTAACGGATTTATAAAACTGCACAGAAAACTTGTTGCATGGGGTTGGTATAAGGATGATGTTGTAAAAGGTGTGTTTATTCACTTGCTTCTGACGGCAAATTTCAGAGAAACATCGTGGCGTGATGTTGTATTGAAAAAAGGGCAGCTCGTTACAAGTTATCAGAGTCTGGCTGACGACATAGGTCATTCAGTTCAGGAAGTAAGAACTGCAATAAAGAAGTTAAAATCAACAGGGGAAATAACAATCACTTCAACAAACAAGTATTCACTTATAACTGTTGTTAATTGGGAAGATTACCAACTTTTCGATGAAAATGAAACAAACAGAGCAACGAATATTGCAACAATCAATCAACAAACAACTAACAAACAAGCAACAAACAATCAACAACAGCGTAAGAAAGATAAGAATATAAAGAAGGAAAAGAAATATAATAACGCTCTCGCTCAAAAAGAAAAAAATCAGGGTTATGACGCGTTAAGCGGAAAAGATTTCTGAGGTGACAGAAGATGTATCAATTCAGAATTGAAGATGCTTTTTCTTTAGCACTTAAAGTGGGAGCAGACGCAAAACAGAAAAATGATGAACTGTTTTTTAAATATTGCCCTTATTGTTTTGGCGGAAATCACGATATAAATACTTTCTCGATAAATCTTGAAAACGGTACATTCAAATGTTTCAGAGCTTCATGTGGTAAGCAAGGCCATTTTGCAGAACTTGCAAGGGATTTCAATTTTCCGCTTGAAAAAGACGAAAAACCTACATACAGAACTTTACCACAGAAAGAAATTGTCACAAAGCCGAAAGCAGTTGAATATCTGCAGTCACGCGGTATCAGCGAAAGAATCACACGGAAATATAAAATCACAGTACACAAAAGCAACAACAACATACTTATATTTCCGTTCTATGATGAAGAAGGTGTTTTGCAGTTTGTAAAATACCGTAATATGAAATTTGACGGTAAAGGCAACAAAGAGTGGTGTGAGAAGAACACAAAACCTATTCTTTTCGGTATGGCGCAGTGCACAGATTTTGACAGGCTTATTATTACCGAAGGTCAGATTGACAGTCTGAGTGTTGCAGAGTGTGGATTTCCGAATGTGGTATCAGTTCCGACAGGTGCAAAAGGGTTTACGTGGATAACCCATTGCTGGGAGTGGATAACCAAATTCAAAGAAGTTGTTGTTTTCGGTGATAACGAAAAAGGACAGATAACTCTCATTGATGAATTATCAAAGAAATTGCCGATGACCGTAAAATGCGTAAGAAACATTGATTATCTTTGTGAAAAGGATGCAAATGATATTTTGCTGAAATACGGCAAGGAAGCAATTATCAAAGCAATAAACAATGCAGAACTCAGAGAAGTAAAGTTTGTCAAACGCCTTGCAAATGTAAAAGCTGTTGATATGCAGAAACTGCCGAAAATCAAAACAGGAATTTATGAAATTGACAAAGCAATCGGCGGTTTGTTTTACGGTCAGGTTATTTTGCTTTCAGGAAAACGCGGTGAAGGTAAATCGACCCTGATGTCACAGTTCGCAGCAGAAGCAATAGAACAGGATAATCCGGTGTTTGTATATTCGGGAGAATTGCCGAACTATCATTTCAAAAATTGGCTTGATTTGCAGATTGCAGGAGGTAAGCACATCAGCACACACTTCAACGAATACGGAGATGAACAGTATTATCTTTCTGATGAAGTAACAAAAACAATTAACCGTTGGTATTTTGACAAAGCGTTCATATTTGACAATACTGCAGTTGAAGATGATGAATACGAAGGAATTCTGAAAATTATCACAGATGCAGTGTGCAGATACAACATAAAACTTGTTTGTATCGATAACCTTATGACAGCACTTGACGATAACCCACAGACAGATATTTACCGTCAGCAATCGTCATTTGTGAAAAGCCTTGCTAAAATTGCAAAAAAATTTGACATAGCAATTATTTTAATCGCCCATCCCAAAAAAAGTAATACCGAATTCAACAACGATACGGTCAGCGGTTCATCTGACATCACTAACGCAGTTGACGTGGTTATGAACTATGAACGCTGTTATGACGGAATTGCAGACAGCAAAATCACTATCACAAAAAACAGACTTACAGGCAGAATTCTCACAGGACCAAATGCAATAGAATTGGTCTACAGCGAAAAATCAAAGCGTATTCAATCAAGCAAATATTTTAACCGTACAAAAGAATATTCGTGCTTTATAAAAACTGATGATTTTGACGAAATAACAGAAAATCTGAACTTTTAAGAAAGAAGGGACAAAGTGAAAATTTTGAAATTGTTAATATCAATCGCAGCAATCGTTTTCTGTTCCTTGCTTTTAATGAGGTGACAGTATGCAGAAAGAACCTCACAATTATTGTTCCCTTCAACGTTGCCCACACGATAAAACATTCCGTTGCTGTCATTTCTGCAATAAAACAGACTGTGAAGACAGATGCAAAAATCACCCTGATAAATGCGGAGTGTATTATTATTTACGCAACAACGAAGAAAGAGAACATTTTATGTAACTCAGACAAGGAGATGAAAAAATTGACAAACGAAGATATAGAAGTAATCGGTGAAAACGTTGTCAAACATAAACGGCCGAAAAGGTCGGAAAATATGTCAGTACAAACTGAACCCGGTGATAATACCAAATACATAAACAATGCATTACGTCTTGCAGACCTTCCACCGATAGATACAAAAAATATATCTCAACTGCAGGAAAGAATTGCAGAATATTTTAACATCTGCTCAGAAGAAGATATGAAACCTTCTGTTGCCGGTCTTGCTCTTGCAGTAGGTGTAAGCCGTAAAACTATATGGGAATGGTCACAAGGTGACGATACTGAAAAATCTGACCGCCGTAACGCCATAAAAAAAGCGTATCAGATTCTGAACCTGATGATGGAAGATTATATGCAGAACGGCAAGATAAATCCTGTATCAGGCATTTTCCTGATGAAGAATAATTTCGGCTATGCAGACAAACAGGAAGTTGTAGTTACACCTAATCAACCGCTTGGAGAAGGTCAGGAAACAGAGGAAATCAGGCAGAGATATCTTGAAAGTGCCGTTACAGATGATGAAAATTTTGAAAACTAAAAAATCTGAAAATGGAAAAATCTGAAAATCTGACTGTGGATTTTTGGAAAATCTGAAAACGATAATAATATTGTGTTGGTTTGTGGTTGGGAATAAGAACGGCAGAACCTGCACACCCAAAAAACAAAACCGCTGCAGCTTGTTTGTGCTGTGGCGGTTGTTTGTTATATGTACATATAGTAAAAAGTTCAAAGAAAAGCGGATTGTCTTTGATTTCGTCTATATATCTATGAAACTATATTAAAACATTGTAAAAATCAATTTAAACGGCAATTTTTGCAATATTTCAAAACGCTATAAAATTAGAATATCAGAAGACAACAAAAAAAGCCGCCCATCAGGACGGCAATTTTTTAATTATTTAAGTGTAATCCCTGCAGCTGATGCAATGATAAAAAAGCCAACAATCAATAATATCATTTTTATTCTCCTTTCTTTCCAGGTTTAACAACAAGCCAATAATAAAAATTAGTGTGAAAATAATCAACCATTGAATTGGATTCATCAAAATTATACATCTTGATAATATTGTTTACCGCCTGTATTTTCTCAGCTCCTGAAGGCGAAAACGCTTTGTATTTTTCGAGATAAAATTCATTCAATGTGATTTCTTTTTGTGTTTCTTTGTAGTATTCAAAAGCCGCGGCACGCTCTGTTATTTTCTCTTTTTCTTCTGCTGACAGTTCCATGAATTGGCTGACGTGTATATCTGCGTGGCGTCCTTCATCGTCAAAATAATTAATCCAATAACAAGAATAATTTATCTCAAAAACCTTTTTAAACTCTTCAAAGGGCAATATATCCGTTTCTGTTGTTTTTATGGTTGCATAGATGTTACCACGCTTTTCTGAAAGCGTAACGCCTTTTATACCTGCTTTTTTTATGTCTTCTGCAATGGCTTTCTTCAGTTCCTGACCGTACAGCCCCAAATGTGACTTACTGCCTAACACTGCACCGCCACCCATATAACCGTCAGATGTAACAACGGTGTTTTCCTGTTCTTCTTCCGGTGTGGCTTCGTTGATTGCTGCCGATATAGTGAAGTCTGATGCATAACCATACCAGCATTTTTTTATACTGTGCCATCTGAATTTTAAAGCTTTCAGAGCCTGGCGGACTGCTTCGCAGGGCTTGCCGTCGAAATATATTTCGCTGCTGTTATAAGTGGGGTTTGTTCTGATTTCATAAGTTGTTGACATTTTTAATCTCTCCTTGACTTTTTATTAACCGCCTGTTATAATCAAGAGGACGGCGGAGGCGGTGAGAACCGCCGAACCTCTGTTGTTTTTGTTTTAATATCGGTGTTACTTTGGTAGAGTGGGCACCGGTATTATTTTTTTATTCTTCTTTTAAAAGTTCTTGTATAACTTCTTTGGCTTCTTCTATGTTCCCGAGTTCAAGCAGTTTCAACATCAACTTCAGAACCGCTATAAATTCAAGTCGCATATCTTCAGCCCCTTTCCTGATGTTCTCGTTCACCGTCTTTTATGCTCCTTTCTATCAAGCATTTACTTGATGTCGATATTATATCAAGTAATAACTTGAATGTCAATGCTTTTTTATAAAGTTTTTCAAGTTTTTTCTTGAATTGTTTTAATGTATATAAAAGTACACATTTAAACACAACTTAAAGTAAATACAAGCCGTTAGCCTGTGCCCCTGGGGGATATGGTGGGCGAAAGTGGGCGGGGGTAAGCCTTATAACCACACTCAAAAAATAAAAAGATAAAGAAAATACTTGACAAGTAAAAACTTGTATGATACAATAAGTACAAGAAATAACTTGAACGGAGTTGATTGCGTGAACGCAAAACAAATTGTAAAGGCAATTATGGAAGAACAGGGCGTAACAAATGCTACATTGGCAAGCAGATTAGGAATAAGTCAGGCAGCATTGTGGGACAGACTTAATAATAAGAAAAACAAGGACTTATCTGTTGCTATATTGTGTGATATGTTACAGGCACTTGATTATGATGTTGTAATTACACCACGCGGAAAAGGGACTAAAGCAGACGGTGCATATAAAGTGAGCAAAGAAGATTAAAAGGAGCGATAAACAATGATTTATTTTTATGCTCGTGTTTCTTCGAAGGACCAGAACCTTGCAAGACAATTGGAAGTAGCAAAGGGATATAAAGAGATTGATGAAGTTTTCTGCGACAAGCAAAGCGGAAAAAACTTTGAGAGAGAACAATATCAGAAAATGAAAGCTGTGCTGAAAGCAGGAGATGAAGTTGTTGTTAAATCTCTTGACAGATTAGGAAGGAACAAGGAAGCCACAAAAGAAGAAATAAAGTGGTTTAAGGAAAATGGTATTGCTTTGCGAATATTAAATCTTCCTACTTCTTTGATAGATTATCAGGGTCAGGAATGGATTATGGATATGGTAAATAATATCCTGATTGAAGTTCTTGCAAGTTATGCCGAGCAGGAAAGAATTGAGATTAAGCAAAGACAGGCTGAAGGTATTGCTGCAAAGCGGGCATCTGATACATGGGACGAATACGGCAGACCTAAAAAGGAAATTCACGGCTTTGAAAAATTTTTACAAAAACAAAAAGACGGTGAATTATCCGTAAATGAATGTTGCAGACAGTTGGGTATCAGCCGTTCTACCTGGTACAGTAGAGCAAGAGAACTGTGAAATTAATTTTCGGGAGGGAATGCTGTGAGAGGCAGAAGATATAGCGGTGGAGCGGGAATAATAGCAACTATACAAGCAATGATTGTTTTACTGATTATTTGTGCTCTTTTGTATTTTCCTGTTATAAAACCAAACATTGAACGGCAGAATACGATTAAGTCTAAAATTGAACAGAATATTGTCGATTCTTCTTACGGAGATGTATCGGAATTTTCCACCCCTTCAAATTGTTATGACCAGTGCAAAGCGTTTGACGGAAAGATAGTGAGCTTTACGGGTATTGTAGGAGATGTCAGGGAAGCTTACGAAAATGGAGAATATGGAGAAAGTGTTATTTCGATAGACAGTGAAATAACAGGTGAATGGTGTGCCGATTGCGGAATAAATGATGTAACTGAAGAAGAATTGATGAAAATGTTCAGTGAAGGTGATAAAGTTACTGTCGTGGGAGAAGTCTATCACTGTTTAACGGTGATTGAATTAAGGAATTGCAAGATTGAACTATGTGATGATGTTGTAAAAAATGAATATGAGACTACTACAATAGGGTAGATAGTAAACAGTCAACAGGGACTACGAGTAAAATCGTGGTCCTTTTTTTATTTTCAGGAGGTAAGAATGAATAAGTTAATCGCAAAAATTTTTGAAGAAATAAAAAGGCACCCTGAGGATATCAGGGCGTACAATGATTTGTTTGATTTGTGCAGAAATATTGAAAAAGATGATTTTGATTTATCTCACAAAACCAACAAAGAACTGAGAATGTTGGTGTCAAAAGGAATGAAAAAAGCCGTCAGGATGGGAGATTTCTTTGATTTGTATAAAAAAACGCTCCTTTTTGATGCTTATTACTGCTTTGACAGTTATCTGTTATATCTTGAAATAAACCGTAAACCTGAAGAAAGGTTTTATCAGCCGAGAAGAAAAATTTTAAAATGCGTTGTAGATGCATTGCAGGAACTGACTGATGATGAACTTGATGAATTGTTTATATCAATGCCTCCGCGAGTTGGTAAAACATCAATTCTTATGTTTTATGTTACGTGGCTTATCGGCAGAAACAGCGAAAACTCAAATTTGTATTCAGCTTATTCAGACACAATTACAAAGGCCTTTTATAACGGTGTGCTTGAAATAATAACTGACCCTGTGACGTATTTGTGGAAAGATGTGTTTCCTCAAGCAAAGATTGTACAGACAAATTCACAGGATGAAACACTGAATATTGACAGAAAAAAGAGATATCCGTCTCTTACTTGCCGTTCTCTTTACGGCACACTTAACGGTGCTTGTGACTGTGACGGAATTGAGATTTCCGATGACCTTATCGGCGGTATTGAAGAAGCACTTAATAAAGACAGACTTATGGCAGCATGGAGCAAGGTTGACAATAACCTGTTACCACGTGCGAAAGAAAAGGCAAAAATCCTCTGGTGCGGTACACGCTGGTCAATGATTGACCCGGCAGGTATACGTATGGACCTTTTGCAGAACGATGAAAGGTATAAAAACCGCAGAGTTAAAATTATCAATTTGTCGGCTCTTGATGAAAACGATGAAAGCCAGTTTTACTATGATTACAATGTAGGTTTCAGTACGGAGTATTATCATCAGAGGAGAGCATCATTTGAACGTAACAACGATATGGCTTCATGGCTTGCACAGTATATGGGTGAACCTATTGAGCGTGACGGTGCTTTATTCTCACCGGGAGAATTCAGATATTATAACGGAGTTCTGCCTGAAGGTGCACCTGACAGAGTGTTTATGGCTGTTGACCCCGCTTTCGGTGGCGGTGACTTTGTGGCTTCTCCTGTATGTTTTCAATATGGTGATGATATTTATGTTCACGATGTGGTTTATGATAACGGCAACAAGAAGATAACACAACCGTTGCTTGCAAATGCTGTTAAAAAACACAGTGTGCAGGCAATGCGTATTGAAGCCAATAAATCAACAGAGAGTTATAAGGAAGGCGTTGAGGATATTCTGAGAAAAGACAAAATCAGGATAAATCTCACAACCAAAGCTGCACCTACTGACAAAGCGAAATTTCAAAGGATATTTGACAAAGCTCCTGATATCAGAGAAATGATGATTTTCAGGGAATCAGGTAAAAGAAGCAAGGAATACAGCCTGTTTATGCAGAATGTTTTCTCGTATAAGATGTTCGGAAAGAATAAAAATGACGATGCTCCCGACAGTCTTTCAATGGCGATTGATATGGTAAGAAACCCCATGGGGAAATGTACTGTATTTAAACGGCCAATTTAAAAAAATAGGGGCTTTACGCAGGTGTTTTAAAGGTCTATAATTATATTATAAAGATATTTTTGAAGAAACGGAGGTAACTGAATGAGCACAACTTCACGCGCAGATATGTTCGGCAGAAGAATGATTACAACTGATGTTGAAGAAATAACAGATGAAAATGTGTTGTCTGTTCTTGAAAAAGCATTAGAGATTCACGAACAAAACAGAAGTGAAATTCAGTACCTCTACGATTACTATAAGGGCAATCAGCCTGTTCTGGGTAGAACGAAGGAATATCGTAAAGAAATTAACAATAAAATCGTTGAAAACAGAGCAAATGAAATTGTATCTTTCAAGGTTGGTTATCTTATGGGTGAGCCTGTGCAGTATGTCAACCGCGGTAAAGATGATATATCTGATGAACTGAATTTACTCAATGAATATGTGTTTGCTGAAAGTAAATCAACGAAAGATAAAGAGCTTGCTGAATGGTTCACTATTGCCGGTACATCTTACAGAATGGTTTTGCCCGATTCCACAGAAGAACCTGATGAAGCACCGTTTGAAATTTACACTCTCGACCCGCGTGACAGCTTTGTGGTTTACTACAGCGGTTTAGGTAACAAGCCTATGATGGCGGTAAAATCCGTTACCAAAAACGATGATACCGTTGTACGTAGTATTTATACAAAAGATAAATATTATGAAGTTGAAAATGACAAGATTATTAAAAATGAAGTTCATTTTCTCGGCAGAATCCCTATTATTGAATATCCTGCAAACAGTGCCCGCTTAGGCGCGTTTGAAATTGTTTTGCCTCTGCTTGATGCTATAAACGAAGTTGCATCAAACCGTATTGACGGAATCGAGCAGTTTATTCAGGCTATTATGCTCTTTAAAGGTATTGATATTGAAGCAGAAGATTTCAAAGCCTTGAAAGAAGAAGGTGGTATCCAGGTACCTCTTGAAGGTGATTTGAAATATCTTACTCAGGAACTTAACCAGACACAGACGCAGACACTTGTTGATTATATGTATCAGACGGTACTTACTATCTGCGGAATGCCCAACAGAAACGGCGGAAGTTCAACAAGCGATACCGGAACGGCCGTTATTATGCGTGACGGTTGGACTGCGGCAGAAGCAAGAGCAAAAGATACAGAAATGATGTTCAAACAGTCTGAAAAAGAATTTTTAAGGCTTGTAATTGATATTACAAACACGCTCCGTAATACAAATCTCAAACTTTCATCTATTGAAATTCGTTTTACCCGCAGAAATTACGAAAATATTCAGGAAAAAGCACAGGTGCTTATTTCAATGCTCAGTAACGAGAAAATCCATCCGAGATTGGCTTTTGAGCACAGCGGAATGTTCGTTGACCCGGAACTTGCTTATACGCAGAGTATGAAATATGCGGAAGAAAAGAAAAAAGAAGCGGAAAAAGCATTAAATGCGTTTTCTGAAAAGCAGGTAAATGATGAAAAAGCAAAAATAAACAGTACAGCGGAGAGCGAAGAAGATGTATGAGTTTGCCGATAAGGTTGTAAAATATCTGAATTCACGTTTTATTGAAATGTTCGGTAACAGAAAGTCTTTGCTGTCATTTGATGAAGTCAATGTTTTACAATCGGTTAAATCTCTTTATACAGAAGCGGATTTACTTGTTCGCGAAATGCTGTACCGTATTGCTGTTGAAGCTTATGAAAACACACAGCTCGGCGATGTTTCTTTAATAAATGAACAATGGCTCCTTGATGCAGTTCTGGAAGCATATGACCCGGTGACGAAGTATTCTTACGTGAACGAAGTTGAGAGAAAATGCTCACGTGCTTTTGAGGGAATAATCGCAGGTGAAAATAAAAACGAAGAAATCGATACAGCTTTGCGTTATTGGTCCGCGATGATAACACAATATTCTATCATTACGACCGATGCAGCAACGATGAAAGCATACACCGATTCAGGTGTTGAAAAAGTAAAATGGGTTTCGGTAAAAGACGACAAAAGATGCAGAATCTGCAGAGAACGTGACGGAAAAGTTTATGATATTGATAAAGTTCCGGTAAAACCACATCTTGGTTGCAGATGTTATCTTATTCCTTATTCGGAGGAGTTATAAAAATGTTTAATACGGAAGTTATTGAAACGATAAGTAAAATTCTCAAAAAAGGGAATTCGGTTGAACTAAAAAAAGAAAACGGAAAACTCGTTGTGGTGGAAATAGAACGTAAAGTGAAAGCCAAAACCACATTTTAAAACAAAATTAAATATTATGACCCTTATAATCGGGTAAGGGGATACAGTCAACAAGGACTATAAGCAGATTTATTTCTGTTTATAGTCTTTTTTTATTTGTCAGAGAAGACATGAAAACGCAAGTGTCAGAGAAGACGTTAAACCGCAAATTAACAGAGAGAACTGTATAAACGCAAAGGAGATTAAAAAAATGGCAAAAATCGACACAACAAAAATTGAAGGCTACGAAGGAATGAGTGCCGAAGAAAAGTTAGCGGCTCTTGAAGGGTATGAGATGCCTGATGCAGACTATTCCGGATATGTCAGAAAAGACGTTTTCGACAAAACCGCTTCTGAACTGGCTAATCTGAAAAAAACTCACAATGACCTGCTTTCTGATGATGAACGTAAAGAAGCGGAAAGAGAAGAAGAATTGACAACTCTCCGCGAAAGAGTAGAAACGCTTGAAAAAGAAAAGACAGTATCTGCTCATAAAGCGAAATTCCGTGCTATGGGCTATGATGAAGAACTTGCATCAGAAACAGCAGAAGCAATGGCAGACGGAAACACAGAAAAAGTGTTTGAAAATCAGCAGAAATTCCTTGAAGCTTATTCAAAAAAATTAAAAGCAGACAAGTTTAAAGACACTCCCAAACCGCCTGCAGGTGACCCTGATAAAGTCATGACACTTGAAAAGTTCAGAAAAATGTCAGCTGAGGAGCGACTTGACTTTGCTAACAATCACCCTGAAGAATACAAAAAATTATATGGAGGTAATGAATAATGCCACACACTATTTATGATAATTTCTTCCTCTCAAATGAGGTAGAAGACCAGTTCAATTCACATCTTGACCTGCAGACATTCTGCACAGTTGACAGAAGCCTTGAGGGCACATCAGGTATGGTGCGCAAAATCAATGTTTACAGAGCAACAGACGGCACAGAAAAGCTGGCTATGGGCGAAGGTAACACAAAGAGTATTGAAGTTTCTTATACACCTGAAGAATACAGAATTCTTCTCGCACAGAACCGTTTTGAATACTTCGATGAACAGGCAATGACAGACCCGAAACTTGTGCCTACAGGTGTAAGACACATGGGTACAGACATGTTCAACACAGTAAATGCTGATATCTATGCAGAATTTAAGAAAGCAACTCTTTCTGTTCCTGCAACAACTCCCAATTTCGATGCTTTTGTTGACGCTCAGGCAAAACTTAACCTTGAAAATCTTGAAGATGTGAAACTTTTCGGTTTTGTTTGCGCCGATGATATGGCAAAGGTACGTAAGGCTCTTAAAGAAGACCTTAAATATGTTGAAGCATTTGCTAAAACAGGCTATGTGGGTACAGTCGGCGGTGTAAATCTTTACACAAAGAAAGATGCAACAGCAGGCGAAATTATTATTGCTACAAAAGAAGCTGTTACTCTCTTTGTCAAGAAAGGTACAGAGATTGAGCAGATTACAGGTAATAAGCGTTCAGAAAATGCAGCAAACAAGCGTCTGAACACAATCTTCTCACGTAAATATTACCTTGCAGCACTTACAGACGAAACAAAGGTTGTGAAAATTGCACTCAGTGCGTAAATAAAGGCGGGTTAACAGTATGACAAAATCGCAGAAACTTGAAAAACTTAAAAGTTTAACTAAAGAAACAAACGAAGAACTGCTGTTAACCTTTCTTGACATGGCAGGGGACAGAATCGTTAACAAAGCATATCCGTATGCCACAAAAACAAAACCTGTTCCCCTGAAATACCATTCACTTCAGATTGAAATTGCTCTTTATCTTTACAATAAGCAAGGTGCAGAGGGCGAAACTTCTCACAATGAAAACGGAATAAGCCGTTCATATGAAAGCGGCAGTATTCCTGATTCGATGCTTTCTTGTGTGGTTCCTTTTGCTTCTGTTATTTCTTCAAAAAAGGAGACTGAAAATGAGATGTCTTGAAAGAAATAAGATTCCTTTTCATTACTGCCTTTTCAAAGAAAAAGAAGCAATCAGAGATGAAAGCGGGCACAAGACAGGCGAATACAGACTTGTTTATGAAGAACCGGTTGAGATGAAAGCCAACATTTCCCCTGCAACAGGTGAATCACAGATAGAGCAATTCGGCACGTCTTTGCAGTATGACAAGGTTATTGTTGTTGATGATATGGCTTGTCCTATAGACGAAAACACTGTTCTTTTTGTCGATAGTAAGCCTTCTTTCAACGATGACGCAACACCTGTTTTTGATTATATAGTGAAGAAAGTTGCAAAGTCGCTTAACAGCATTTCAATTGCAATAAGTAAGGTTAAGGTGTCCTGATGACGTTTACTGTGGAAAATCTTGATAAGGTTCTCAAAGATATTGATGCTTACACAAAAAATCTTGAAACAAAACTTGACACCTTTCTTGAACGTTTGTCTACTCTTGGTGCTTTTCGGGCAAGGATAGATTTTTCAAAGGCTATGTATGCCGGTGATAATGATGTCGAAATCAACGTTGAAAAAACTGCTACAGGTTATAAAGTTGTGGCTACAGGACAAGCAGTTGTTTTCATTGAGTTTGGTACAGGCGTTATAAATCCCGAACATCCGCAGTCAAGTGAATTCGGTTTTTCTCATGGTTCATACGGCCAGGGGAAAGGTGCGAATGAAAAAGGCTGGGTTTATGTAGGTGAACAAGGTAATGCCGGTCAGCCGATACGTGACGGTGTTTACAGAACTTACGGTAATCCGCCTGCAAGAGCAATGTATAACGCATCAGAAGATATGACAAAGTCTGTTTCAAAAATTGCAAGGGAGGTATTCGGATGATTGATATTGAAAGCGAAGTTTTCACAAATATTGAAACCGATGTTTTAACTTCTTTTCCGAAAGCTGAAGTCAGAAGCGAAGAAATTCTCGTGCCTTCATCTTTCCCTTGTGCAACAATAGTTGAGGCTGATAACCACGTTTTTGACAGCACGCAGGATTCATCAGGTGACGAAAATCACGCAGTTTTAATGTATGAAGTGAATGTTTATTCCAACAAAGCATCAGGTAAAAAAACAGAGTGTAAAGCGGTGTTTCAGATTATAGATACCCGCTTTTCTAAAATGGGATTTACTCGCAAAAGTATGGTCCCGCAAACAACAAACAACGGCACAGTATATCGCATTATAGCAAGATATCAGGCCGTTGTATCAAAAGAAAAAGTAATTTACAGGAGGTAAATAATTATGGCAGATGAAACTACTCCCGCAACAAATAATGCAACTGCTATCAGTACATATAAGGTGTTCCTTATGAAAAAAGGAGACTCCGCCTACGAAAAACTTATTGATATCAAAAGCTTCCCTGATTTGGGCGGTGCACCTGAAATGTTGGAAACAACAACACTTTCAGACAAAATGCAGACATATATCGCAGGTATTCAGAGCCTTGATGCTCTTGAATTTGAGGCTAATTACAATCCTACTGATTTTGCAAAACTCAACGCTCTGAAAGAGAAAACCGAAGACTATGCTATCTGGTTTGGCGGAACAGAAGCAAACGGCACGGTTACTCCTTCAGGTGATTACGGAAAGTTCAGCTTTAAAGGTCAGCTTTCAGCCTTCGTTACAGGCGGTGGCGTAAACGAAGTTGTCGGTATGACAGTCACAATCGCTCCGTCTACACCTATTGAGTATAACAGCGCAACATAATCAGGAGGAATAATCAATGGCTAAAACAATCAATCTCGAGTTTGAAGGTAAACAGTATACACTTGAATTTACCAGAAAAACAATTGAAGCAATGGAACGTAATGGTTTCAGAATACAGGACATAAATTCAAAGCCGGTATCAACACTTCCCATGTTGTTTGCAGGTGCATTCCTTAAAAATCACAGATTTGTAAAAAATGAAGTGATTGAAAAATTGTTCAACTGCATTACAAACAAAGAAGAACTTTTTGCAAAGCTCGCAGAAATGTACAATGAATCGGTTGAAACCTTGTTTGAAGAAAAAGAAGAAAACGAGGGAAACGTGACCTGGGGAGCAAGTTGGTAAGTGACTTGTTTTCCTCTGACGGAGGCGAGTCGGAATCAGACGGCTCTGCTTCCGTTTTTTCTTATACTGAGCAATTTTATAAACACTTACCCTTCTATTTGTCAATAGGTGTGACCTATGACCAATATTGGAACGATGACTGTTGCTTGGTGAAATATTATCGTGAAGCGTTCAAATTAAAATCAGAAAGAAAAAATGAAGAATTATGGTTGCAAGGACTTTACATATATGAAGCGTTATGTGATGTATCTCCGATATTACATGCTTTTGCAAAACGCGGCACAAAGGCGACTCCGTATTCCTCACAACCATATGCATTGACAGAAAACAAAGTTAAAGAAAACAAAGAAAAGAAAGAAAAGGCAGAATTTGATAAAGCAAAAGCAATGATGGAAGCGTTTGCAAGTGCTTTTAATTCTCGTTTGAAAGCAAAAGACAAGGAGGTGGGCAAAGGTGAGTGAAGTTGTTCTCGACACGTTAAAGATAAGAGTGGAAATGGATAGTGACGATGTCAGCAAAGATATAACTGGGCTGAAAACAACATTGTCAAAACTTAACGGCATTGCGTCAAAAGGCTCGAAAAGTGTGTCTTCATACGGCTCAGCTTTTTCTTCCTTAAGAACAGGTGCAACCAGAACTGTATCTGCGATAAAAAGTATTACAAGCGTTTTTGGCTCATGGTTCAAAAAATCCAATGAATTTGTTGAAAGCAGTAACTTGTTTTATGTTGCTATGGGAAATGGTGCAGAAGGAGCACGTAAGTATGCAAAAGAAGTTGAAAGGCTTGTTGGTATAAATATCCAGGAATGGATGAATTATCAGGGTTCATTTAATCAGTTGGCTGAAGGCTATGAAATAACATCTGATGTGACCAACAAAATGAGCAAGAATCTTACTCAGATGGCTTACGACCTTTCTTCGTTCTGGAACACAGATGTTTCCACCGCGTTCAATAAACTGCAAAGCGGTATGTCAGGTCAGATTAAAGGTCTTAAGGCATGGGGTATCAATTTATCTGTTGCACAGCTGCGTGAAACTGCACTTGCTCATGGTATCGACCTTTCTACATCGAAAATGACTGAAGCACAGAAAGCTACATTGCGTTATGTCACTTTGATGGAACATACCACGAACATTCAGGGCGACCTTGCACGAACAATTGTAACCCCTGCGAATTCATTGAGAATTATGAGTGCTCAGTGGGAACAAGCAAAACGTACTATGGGTCAAGCCGTAAGTGTAATAGCAGTAAGAGTTATTCCATATTTTCAGGCTTTGATTCAGGTTATAACAGATGCCGCAAAAAGACTTGCTGATTTTTTGGGTTATGAATTGCCGGAAATCGATTATAGCGGTATGGATTTCGGTGCTTCGGGAATGGATGATTTAACAGATTCAACCGAAGGTGCAGAAAAGGCTGTAAAAGAATTGAAAAAATCTTTGCTCGGCATTGATGAAATAAACAAACTCAATGATACCTCTGCTTCAACATCTTCTCTGGATAACGGATATGATTCAACATTGGGCCTGGATTTAGGTGCATATGACTATGATTTCCTGAAGAACATAAAAACACCTGACCTCGGACCGTTTGAAGATACATTGAAAAAAATTGCTACAACTGTAGGTACAATTGCGGCAGGCATTGCTTCATGGGAAATTTCCAAAAAGTTATTGGAGGGCATTGAAAAGTTAAAGAATATCAAGGGAAAATCTTTTCAGTGGAGTTTTTCAATACTGGGTGCAAGTATGTTTTTGGCTGACCTTGACAGATTGAGAACGTATCTGGAGGATATAAGTAATAACGGATTTAATTTCGAAAACGTTGCAGGTGTTCTCAGCGAAGGTGCCGGACTGATAGGCGATGCTCTGGTAATGTTAGGGAATCTCAAATTCGGCGGTGTTTTCAAGGTGATTCAGGGCATAGGCGAAATTGTAATCGGTGTTTCTGATATAGCTAAAAATGGTGCTAATATTGATAACTCTCTGGATGTAATCAGAGGATTGAGCAACATTGCCATTGCAATAGGCTTGTTTACCGGCAATATCAAAATTGCAGGTGCTGCAGCAGCAATACAAGGTCTTACAACAATTATTGAAGAAATTGCTACAAACTGGAATGCTATCAAACAAGGTGATTGGAGTGGCGTTGATAAGGCATCACTTGTAATCGGATGCATTGAGGTTCTTGGTGGTATTCTTGTAGCTTTTGACGTTCTTTCAAAAATCAAAGCACCTGACACAACTAAGGTTACAACGGAATTGCCGAAGGTGACAACTGCAGCAGATACTGTCAGCCAAACCACATCACAACTTTCTACCAAAATGACATCGCTGATGAAAAACCTCGGTGTAGGTCTTGTAATTATTGCTGAGGTTGCAGTTGCGGTTGGCTTGGTAGTAGGTGCTGTCTGGGGTCTCGGCTTAATGCTTGACCAGATGGCGGATGCATGGAAACCTGTGCTTGATAAATATGACACCGTAACTGCCGCTTTACTGATAGGTGTCGCCTTAATGGGTGCATTTGGTGCAGCAGTAGGTGTACTCGGCACAACAGGTTCAGCAGTAATGAGCAACCTTGCAATCGGCACAGCTACATTGGCTGTGGTCGGCGTATCTGTGGGCTTATTCCTCGCAGAAATATGGGCAATCGGCTTTGCACTTAATCAGATAGCAATAGCATGGCAGCCTGTACTTTTTAACGGCCCCACAATAACTACTGCTATCAGCACAGGTACAGCACTCCTTATCGGTATCGGTGTTGTAACGGCGGCTCTCGGTATGGCAACCGTAGCAAGTGCAGGATTGTTACCACTTGCGATTGCAATGGGCACGGCCTTGTTGGTTGAATTGGCAGCAGCTTTTGTCCTGTTCTGTGCTTCGCTCGGCAGGGTAGCAACGGAACTTACCATGTTAGCCCCTGTGTTAGCCGGAATGAGTGCGATTTTGCCTACGTTGAAAACTGATATGGACGCTTTTACAGCGTTTATGACCGACTTTGCAGCGGCAGTTATAGCATTTACAGTGGTGAGTGCAATTGCGGGCATTGCTGCAACCGTAGATACAGTAATCAGCTTTTTCCTGACAAACCCTGTAGAAAGAATGTATAACGAAGTATCGGACCAGACAACGGAATTTGAAAAATTGATACCCGCTTTGGAAAAACTCAATCCAATGATTGTAAAAGCTACAAAGCTTGTTGGTACATATAAGAAAAATATGGGTTCTTTTGAATCAGCAACAGGTGGAAGCGGCGGATTCCTCAATTCAATTGTACGTGGTGCAAAGGGTGTCGTTAATGGTTTGATTGGCTTCTTTGAAGGAATGGCAAATGGTGTAATCAGGTGTATCAACACATTGATAAGGGGACTTAATAAAATTTCTTTTGATGTTCCCGATTGGGTTCCCGGTATCGGCGGTAAAAAATTAGGTTTCAGCATTTCTACAATCAGCGAAGTCAGGATACCGCGACTTGCTGATGGCGGTTTCCCCACAACAGGTCAGATGTTTATTGCACGTGAAGCAGGCCCTGAAATGGTTGGCACAATCGGAAATAAATCTGCAGTTGTCAACAACGAGCAGATTGTAGCAGGTATTTCAAGAGGTGTTCAGGATGCAAACAGTGAGCAGAATGAATTACTTCGTGAACAGAATAATCTCTTGAGAGCGTTACTTGAAAAGGATACAACGGCTGAAATCCCTGTTTCTACTATTGTAAAAGCATTAAGCCGTAAAAATCAAAGAGACGGTGCTGTGGCCGTTCCTGTAGGAGTGTGATATAAATGACAGATAATCCGATAAAATCTCCCGCTGTAAAGTGTCCTCAGAAATATCAGTGGGATTTGGAAGATGTTTCAAAATCAGATGCCGGCAGAACGGAAGACGGCACAATGGAAAAAGGCAGAATCGGTCAGGTGGTTAAACTATCTTTATCATGGGGACCTCTTACCACTGACGAAATTTCCGAAATTCTTCAGGCTTTTAACCCTGAATACATAAATGTTACTTATCTTGACCCACAGGTCGGCGGATACACAACCGCACAGTTTTATGTAGGTAACCGTTCAACTCCACTTTATAATTCAGCATTAGGGCTTTGGTCCAATTTAAGTTTCAATCTTATCAGAAGGAAGGCGGAAATGATTACATGAGTGTTTTGTCAGATACAGCTTTGAATGCTTTAAAACTGAATCCGCCACAAAAAGTTAAAATCAAAGTTTCTCCCACAGAGGGAAGTGAATTCTATCTGACTGAAGAACAGATTGTGCAGAACAGTTGTACCGTAGACAGATACGTCGTATCGGGTGACAAAATATCCTACGGTACAGCCTGTGCTGCAGAACTGAATTTCAAAATCAGAAATCAGAAATTCACCTATAACGGCACCGAGTTTGACCCGAATAATATTAAGTTTGAAGGTGCAAAAGTAAAAGTATGGTGCGTAGTTGACACATTGCCTGGTAACGAAAAAGAAATTCCTATGGGTGTGTTTACCATTGATGAACAGCCGCGCAGACTTGCAACAATTTCTCTTACGGCTCTTGATGATATGGTTAAACTTGATAAGCCATGTAGTTTCAACGTTCTGCCTTCAATAGTATATGTGAGGTCAGAACTCCAAACAGAAACAGGAGTTATTGTATCAACTAATTTTTACAACAATGTACTGAGGGATATTAACGCTAATTATCCAAAAATAGCAAACTGTACTAACCCCGAATCACAGATTCCTCTTGCATCTGACACCGAAGAAATCACATGGCGACAGTTGATGTGTTGGTATGCAGAACTTGAGGGAGGAAACCTTATTATCAATGCTGACGGTGAACTTGATGTGCTTTTCTTCCCTGATACATCAGTTATTACCATTGATGAAAGTATGCGTTACAGCAGTGATATGGAGGAAAACGATATAACCACCACAGGCGTTACGGTTACCCTTAGTGATTCAACGGAAGTTGTGGTAAAAAAAGCCGGATACACTTACAACATTTCGGATAATAAACTTATTACGGATACCGCAGAAGACTATAACTCTTCAGACAGTACGGTAGGAAATATGTCGGCGGTTTTGACAAGCAATAACGTATTTTTTACGTACAGACCTTTTACTGCCAACATAAAATCACTTCCCAATCTGTGGCCGATGGATGGAGTAATTTTCAAAAAAGACTCAAACGAACACTTTTCAGTCCTTACCCATGTAACATGGACTCTGAACGGTGCAATGGCAGTTGAATCCGCAGGACTTAATTCCACGAAAAACGGCTATGCAAAAACAAGGTCTCTTACAAGTGCTGAAAAGGCAATAATTGAGCATCTGGCAAAAAAAACAGGAGATAAAATTTCAGACTTTGAACAGCAGGTAATTAAGCTTAACGAAAAAGTAAAAGATACCGGCAAAGGTTTATTTCATACTCCGGTAGAAGATGAAAACGGCGGATATATTTTATATGCCCATGATATGCCCACACTTGAAGAATCTACATATATCACGATGACAACAACAGCAGGCTTTGTCTTTACTTATGGCGAAGGGTGTTGGAATGATGGTAATCCTATATGGCTTTACGGTTATACAGATTACGGTGATATGGTTATGAACACCATTGCAGCAAGGAAAATAAGTACAGAATTGCTGACTATTGGCACCCCAAGAGAAGTTACTGAAAAAGACTTGATTCTTAATGGTTGTTTCGACGATAACTTTATCGGCTGGAACCAATCTGCAAGCGCTCCGTTTTATTCGGCCGAAATAGTAAGTTCGGACGGCAACAATTATATAAAGCTTTGCCCCGGACATGAAACAGCTAACCCTCATTTGGACAGTGAGCCGATTTATGTTTTGCCGGGTAAAGAATACAAAATATATTACGAGGCACAATGTGACATGACATTACTAAAACCTCGTATTCAAGTTGACATTTACGAAGCTTCAACAAATACTCTTGTTTATACTGAAAACTCGATATCTACATCCTATGCGGATAATTTTAATGATTTTGTCGTTGGCGCGGGCGAATTTGTTTCGCATTCAGTTTATGTAAATATTCCGTCGAACGACGAAAAATATTATGTAATATTAAGATTGTGTGCTTCAAGATGGTCTACCTCTGAAACAATGGCTAACGGATATTTTGTAAGATTTGACAACATACAGTTAATCGGCGAAGCTCCGACAGAATATAACAACGTGTATATCACCGAAGATGAAATTTCTGTCTATAACGGCAAAATCACTATTTACAGCGATTCATCAGGCGGAAGTCCTGTTTTCAGTGCCAATGATGACGGAACACTTAATATTGTCGGCAGTCTGAGAACTCAGGGCGATGCTTATGATATGTTGATTATGAACGCTATGACGGCTGACAAGGAAATTTCTATTGATACTCAGGGTATCTTTCAGGTTGAAAAAGGGCAGCTCCCTACATTCAACAACATAATCAACAATGAGATATCATCAATTTATTTCACAAATGTTGAAGGCAACGGCACCGTTACCAGAGGTATAAAGATAACTACAAGTGATGCAATTGAGTTTTACACAACTTCAGTTGACGGTTTAATCTGGGCAAGCTGTGAAAAATTCAAAGTTTCAGGAAATGCTGATATAACAGGGGATATAACTCTGGGTAATACTATTGCAAGAAGTAACGGTAATCATCTTGTGGGCATTTATCCAACTTATTCGGCTGATAACATAGTATTAGGCGATTTTAATCAGGCGGGACACACTGTAATAAGGACAAGTTCTGCTTCAAACGGCTCTGTACCAAGTTATGATATCAGTATGCAGTTTGCTGAAAATATATCTCTTATGTTCAGAGAATATCCTGAAGGAGAGATTACAATAAAAGTTCCTGATGCTGTTGGATATATAAATTGGTATATGGGTAACAAAAAAATCTTGCAGTTGTGTTCTGATGGGCAAGTTAAGATAAATGCCCTGAATTCTTCCACGATGGTTGATATTATGACAAAAATAAACAATTCTGAAGTTTATCTGCAAAATCAGATAGATACGTTGACAAAAACCACTCAAGCTGCGATTGACAATTTACACAACATAATAGACCTATATCATTAAGGAGAAAAGATATGCTTACAAAAGAACGAATAACAGAATACATACGTAATCTTGAAAACCAGGAAAGGGAACTCAGGAACGCAATTGAAAACCATACAGTAACTTTACACGCCGTATCAGGTGCGATACAGGCAGCAAAACATTTACTTTCATTATCCGAAGAAGAAAAAAACGAAGGTGAAAAAGTTGGTGATGAAGAATGATTAAAAAAACCAGAGGAGATACATTTGAATTTCCGTTTATAGCCACTGATAAAGAAGGTAACGAAACGGTTATTGAAAAGGGAAGCGTAATCAGATGCGGTGTACGAAGCACGTTGTCAGGTGCAGAATACAGCCTTTTTCAGGAGATTGTGACGGAAGCAGAAACAAGTGAAGTTGATTTTGTTTTCCCGGCAAAAGAAACTGCAAAACTTACACCATCAGATGAACTTGCTGAATACGGCGCAACTTACATAGTTGAAGTTGAGGTAACTTTCCCCAACGGATATGTAGACACTCCGTTCCAGGAAGAACTTGAAGTAGAAAGGGATTATGTTTATGAGTGATAAATTGGCACTTGAATTAAAAGAAGCTCCTGAACCGCTCAAAATGCAGTTGTCTTCAAACACTCACGGAGGCGTAATTCTTGACGGCCTGCCCGTTTATGTGGTAGACGCTCTACCTGACAACCCCGAAGTGGGTGACATCGTGGCACTCAACACGACAAGCGCCACACCCTGGGACCAGGTGAAAGTGTGGAGTCGCGACGAGGTGCCTTATAAAGAAGAAGGCGCGGTCACTATGTGCGAGCATCTTCCTTTTGAGGGGTCATTCGTGGCGGATGCGGTGCCCGAGACGCTTGACTTCAGCGAGATAGAACAGCGTCTCGTCTTCGCCAGCGGTGTCATAATGCAAGGAAGTAATGGCGCCTTAGATATCTCAATAGATAATATCAGAGGAGCCAATGGATATGATGTGTTCGTTATCATATACGACCACTACAAAGACATCCGTTATATATATAACAAGGAGTCCTGGCAAGCGAGCAGGGAGGGCTCGAACCCTGTGGCCATATCTGCGCAAGATATAAAACTTCCCGACCTCTCCGACGTTGTGGTGCTTGACTATTTCTGTACTATGACAGACGACGAGTTCATGCAGTACGAAAGTATTGCAGATATACACCCAGAACCCGCGCTGTCTATAATCTCACAACTGGGCGCAATCACTCACGAGGCAGGGTTCTATATAGCCGAAGAGTTGAGCGGTGGGTGCATCTGGCAGAGAGTAGACAAAAAGACAGCTAAGCAACTTTTGAGTTTAACGGCGCAGACCACCGAAGCTACTGCGAACGCATCGAAAGCCTTGACCCAATCAAACAAAGCATTGAGCCAAGCGATAGCCGCACAAAACCAAGTGGCTGATTATGTGAGCCGACTCAATACAGCAGAGCAGACAAGTAAAGCAGCCCATAATATTGCAAACAGTGCACAACAGAGTTATAACCAACTGGGCCCTAAAGTTGAAGGAGTTATAAAAACAGCAGAAAATACAAAAAGCCAAACAGAGACCAACACTAAGGCAATCGCAGAACTCCAGACAGCGGTGAACGGGTACAGCACGTTCCTGGAAGAAATCAACGGGGAGGTCGTCGAAGATGAGTAACCAAAAAGCACAGGAGGACTACCTCCGCGAGACTAAAGCATTGATGAAGGAGAAGCTCATCTCACACGGCGTGGCAGTCACAGACTCGACCCCGTTCAGGGCTTACGTGAACAGCATCGACCTGGCAGTCGCGAACGCAACGGCATCCATGGAACCGGATGAAGAGGTCGAAGCACTTCGTGAAAAAATCAGGCTGATATTGTCCTCAGAAACACCAGACACCTTAGAGTTGACAGCTGAGGATTTCGCGGGCGTTGACATTGTACGTCGCTATGCGATGTACTCGCACCCCTCTCTGACTTCTGTGGAAATACATTCGAACGTGCTGTCCATCGACCCCAACGCGTTCTACGGGTGCAAAAAGTTGGAAACTGTAATACTCCCGAGAAAGGTCAAACTCCAGGCGAACTGCTTCGGGAACTGCACAGGCCTCAAGAGGGTGTACTTGCCCTCAGCTCCCACAGTGCATGATGCACCAAACCTTATAAACAATAACGCATTTCCAGACGCGACTACCTGCCCCGACTTGCGTTTTATATTACCCAGTCAAGAGTCGCAGGCTGTGTACCTAAACCTTATGAGCTCCACCTGGGGCAACCTTATCGAGGGTAGGTATCAAATTCTTGACGAGGTGACAGAAACATGATTTACAACTTATTAAACATTTTCAGCATGTACGCCGCCTTCTTTTTCTATTAATAGGTGCGGGTTCAACTACAAGAATTTTATTTTATCTGGTTTCTGCCTGTGTCATTTATTAAGGAGGTAAATTTATGTTTGGTATAAAAACAATTTTTCAGCAACTCAATGAAGAAAGAACCCGCAACATTCAGCGTCAGAATCAACAGGAGAAAAACACTGCCGATATTGACTATATTGCAATGATGTGCGATGTTGAACTTGAAGATACGGAGGAATCTGACAATGAGCAAGTATGAAAAAGTCAAAAATTATTATGACAAAGGGTTATGGTCTGTTGAACGTGTGGCAAACGCAGTTGTAAAAGGCTGGATAACAGTAGACGAATTCAAGGAAATCACAGGTCAGGATGTTAATTTATGAGTAAATCACTTGAAGAACTCAGAAACGATTACATAAAAGAACTTGAAAAACTTGACGAAAAAATTATTGTCTACCGTTGCCGATTACACAGAGCCATGACAAACAGAATCAGAAATGCTGATGAGATTTTCACGTGTCGCAGACTTCTCTCTGTTTTTGAAAACGAAAGAAGCGAACTCATCAGCAGTATAAGAGATTTACAGAAATACTGTGAGGAGGAATAACTATGATTTATAACATTTGGAGAATAACGGAAATGTACATAGCGTTTTTCTACTTTCTGATTGCAGGTGCATTCAGATGATTAAGAAATTGATTCAGGTATACCGTAAGAAAACAAAAAAGACCACATTTACAAAGAAATGGGTCAATCGTCTGTTATGGTTCGGAGTGTCCTGGGTATACTTAAGCTTTGTGCTTGCTTTTATGGGCAGAGAAAACATTGCTGAAGCTATATCAGTTACAGGTATAACAGAAATTATTGCAGTTTCTCTCGGTTATTTTATCAAATCAGTAGTTGAAACCGATAAGGAAGAAAAAATGAAATACCGCAGAGACAGCAACAATGTTCCGCGTTCTGACGAAAATGTTACATAAGAAAGGATTTTTAAGATGCAGATTGTTAATTTTATCATTAACCATTGGAGTGATATTCTGCTTGTTATCATAGCAGTTGCTTCACTCGTTTACGCAATTTACAAAAAGGACCTGACACTTGTGAGAAAACAGTTGTTTGCACTTGTGACCGAAGCCGAAAGAGAATACGGCGGTGGAACAGGTGTGCTGAAACTTGCAAGTGTTATTACGGCGATTTATCCCAGACTACCGGCACTTTTAAAAATGTTTGTAACGGAAAAACAACTTACAAAAATAACAGAAGACGTGCTCACCGAAGCCAAAAAGAAATGGGACAGCAATAAGAAGTTGCTTGAGGAAAGCGAGGGTACATAATGACAGCAGACATTATTGTTTCTCTTGCCAGTGTAATCGGAAGTTTTATTGCAACTCTCGCAGGTATACTCATTAACTCAAAGCTTACAAATTACCGTATTGAACAGCTTGAAAAAAAGGTCGAAAAACACAATTCTGTAATTGAAAGAGTTTACGAGCTTGAAAAGCATGAAGCTGTCACAGACCGCGAACTTGAAACGGCATGCGACAGAATAAAAGACCTTGAAGAATATCACAGATAGAAAGGATGAAAGAAAATGGCAGTTAAAAAATACTCTCTCAAAAAAGATGGTGAAACGAAGCTCTCTGCAAACTTCAAAGTAAGAGAGTTCAGAAGTAGATGCGGGTCTGATGAAATACTTATCGATGATAAACTTGTCAAACTTCTTCAGAAGATGAGGGACAAGTTCGGTGTCATCAATATCTCATCAGCATACAGAACACCGGCATACAACAAGAAAGTCGGCGGTGTTTCAAACTCTCAGCACCTCTACGGCCTTGCTGCAGACATTACATTTGCAAAATCTTCACCTGCGATTCTTGAAGAAGCAGCCAGATATGCTCAGATGATAGGTTTTACCGGAATCGGCCTCGATAGCAAATATCAGATGTATATGCACCTTGATACAAGACCGTCACCGTCTTATTTCAGATATAATTCGTCAAACAGGTCTTACAGTGTGCCCGGTTTCCTCGTAACCTTGAGAAAAGGTTCAAAAGGTGATGAAGTTAAAACACTTCAGACCAAACTGAAAAAACTCGGTTACAAAGGCAAAGACGGCAAAGACCTCACCTGTGACGGTGATTTCGGAACCAACACAGAATACGCCCTTAAAAACTTTCAGAAAGCAAAAGGCCTCACCCCCGACGGCATCGTCGGCCCCAAAACCTGGGCGAAGCTGTAAAATACTATAAAATACTGTAAAGTTTATCCCCTTATTGTAATTTCTATGTCACAATAAGGGGAAATTTGTGTTTTTTTGTAAATTTTATCACGTTTTTGTTCAAAAAAAGCACATTTTTGTAAAGCGTATTGACAAGTGGATGCTTGTTTTATTACTATCTTTGTGTTTGAAAAAATTTTTAAAGGAGTTTTTTATGAGTTATTATAATTATATTAGAAGCGATGTGCTTGAAATGATTAACGAGAGCAGCGATGAAAGAGTCTTGAAAAACAAAGATATTATTTTGAACTGTATATTTGCAGAAGAAAAATCTTTAAATCGCCAAGATGCATATTTTTATGGGTCAGATATGTACGAAAGTGAAAATGTTGTTCAACTTTGTGCCTTTAAAAATCATATTAAAATAAATGAGGCTTTAGCAGAGTTTATGAAAATGATTTTCAAGCATCCAGAAATTATTTTTTACCTTTATAAAGCGTCGATGGAAGAAACTTTTGAAATAGAAAATATGGTTTCCTTAATTCCAGATATGGTTTTATATTTCAAAAATTTTTCTAAAAATTTTTTGATAAAACTTGATGATATAAGTTTATGCGTTTACTTACAAGCCGTGAAGAATTTCGGAGAAATACATAGTTTTAGCAAGGAACAAATATTAAACTGGATTCCTGAAAATCATCAGTGTGAGTTAAAACCAACCAAGTGGGAATGCAAATACTTTATTGAAGGCAAATGCACCTTCGAATCTGATAAGACTTTAGAAATTTTTGAAGATCTTTTAAAAAAAGGTGTTTTCAAACCGTACAAAGATGGATTTATTATTAATTTTTAGAAGTAGTTGGAGTTGCAGATGATTAAGAAAAAGTTTTATATAATTAATAAAGAAAATAGAACTAAACAAATAGAAACGGTTCTTGATATATTATTCCCGAAATATAAAGAACGTTCTGAAAACAAGTTTAGTGATTATGAAAATTTCGGACAATACTTTATAAGTAAAGAGATCGCAGAATTTATTCTTAACCGAATTACAGAAGAAACATACACAATCGTTATCGAAGAATACAATGTCAACAATAATTATCGAGATAGTTATAATTCTGTTTTTTCGGGTAAACATTTTCAAGTTGATAGGTTTTGTATCAGAGTTTCATTGTTTGTTGGTGAAGTAGATAATATTTTTTGGTTTATTGATAAAAATAAGCAAAAAATATTAAAGGGGAGGATAATTGGCTTTTTTGTCATTAGTCCATTAGAAATAAGCCATATTGTAAAAGCTTTAATTCAACCCCGATATTTAACCTCTGATAAAATTTATATGAGACTATCAGAATATACTTGCCACATTTATGGCGTTGAATTTAAAATTAAAGCATTTCCTTACCAAATGCAAGATACTGAAACGACAAGGTGTGCAGAAGCCACTATCTTGAATATAATGGACTACTATGCTAATACTTATCCAGAATACAAAGTTGTCTTACCGAGTGATATCTTAGAGTTGGAAAAGAAATACTGTCATGAAAGAGTGTTACCTCCACATGGAATAACATATAGTGTATTAACCAAAATACTATACGAGTTAGGTTTTTCGCCTAGGTTATACAATAGACGAACAATGCATAATCACTCGTTAACCTCTGTAACACAAAACGACGAAATGAAGCGTCTCCTATATTATTATGTCGAGTCAGGAATGATAGTTGGTGTTAATGTAGAACCAGAAGATCTTAGAAAAAGTGGACACTCATTACTGTGCATTGGTCATGGCAAAGAAAAAGATAAAGAAAAAGCATATGAAAATAGCGAGATTTTAATATCGGAGAATCAGAAAAGAATTAATATAATAAACTCGGCAGATTTTTATAAAAATTTTGTTGTTATTGACGATAACCAAATTCCATACGCAATAAGAAGTTTTGATAAATTATCTTTGCATGATAATATGAGTGTTTCAAACATTGCGGTTCCTTTGTACAAAAAAATGTTTTTGGAAGCTTCCGATGCATATGATATTGCGATGCGACTATTGAAATATAAGAAAACAGGTTTATTCGTTCGTGCAAAGGAATATTTAGATAAACTTAAAAGCAAAAACATAATTACAAGGTTGTTTTTGGCATCTTCAAACAGTTACAAGATTTTCAAAACCGAAGAGAATGATGAACAATCTATGGAGTTTAAATACTTCTACTCATCAATTTTATTATTACCTCAATTTGTATGGGTATGTGAACTTTATTCCGAGGAAGGCTATGAAAGAGGCTACGCGTTTGGAGAAATTATTATTGATGCATCATCCTCAGCTAAAAATGGAATACAGTCAGTGATAAGTCTAAACTATCCTAGTGGTATCAACTTTAGGAATCCTTCGGACTCAATAGAACAAATTAATGAAAATTTTTATCCGCACCAAGACAAGTGGTGCGAGTTTAAAGGATATGAGAAAAATTTAACACCTATAAAAGATGACGAAAAAAATGATGACGAAAAGGTTGACAAAATAAAGTGAACTGTGATATTATTGACAAAGAATTTTAGAGAGGTTAGATATTATGACTTATAATGAAATGATTAATGCTGAACTTGAAGAGTTGGGTTTGAAAACGAGAATTGTTTCTTTGCCAAAAGAAATGCGACTTAATGCAGATGATTTTATGATTTTGGATAGTTATATCGCACATGACGTGGCAGAAAATGAAGATATGTTAGCGAGAAGTGAGTTCTTAGCTTCTCGTTGTTCATTAAGATGATTTTTGGACTATTGTACGATGTTCAGATGTTCAAAAGATAGACAAGACTATTATCCTGACTTTTGTGGTCAAAAGTGTGGCAAAAAAGTGGCCAAGTGTGGCAAAAACGGTCCTTTTCTGTCATTTGATAAAAAAATTAAATTACCTCAATTTCACAAAACAGAAATGCCCATAACCTCAGAAGCATCAAGGTTATGGGCGTTTTTTGGCGGAGAGCAAGGGATTCGAACCCTCGAACAGGCTTTGACCTGTTACACGATTTCCAGTCGTGCTCCTTCGGCCAGCTCGGACAACTCTCCTTGTTTACTTTTCGACAAGGGATATTATATAAAATTTGCCGTTAAAAATCAAGTAAAAATACCATTTTTTTAAAAATTTAATGAATAAATTAAAATAACACTTGTATATTCTGTTGAAATGTTATACAATATACTCGTTATATTCCGTTTAACGGAAACAAAATTAAGAAAAGGATTGAAATTAATGGCTAAGAACGAAGAACTTTCAAAAGCTGAACTCTATCGTAAAGAGCGTAAAGAACGTCTTGCGAAAGAGGCAAAGAAAAACGCAAAGCGCAATGCAAAAACTACAAAAATAAAAAGAGTTTTACTTAAAGTTGTTGCTGTTGTTGCTGCTGTTGCAATCGTGGCATCTGCTACAATTGCGATTGTTAACCACACAGGCTCATTATTCTTCAGACCTGCAATTGCAAAAGTAGGCGACACAAAAATCACAACAAGCGAATTCCAGTATTATTACCGTACATCTCACACAAGCCTTATGCAGACTGCTATGCAGACTGACCAGCAGTATGGTGCAGGTTACTATGCACAGTATCAGGGCTTTGACTACACAAAAACTCCTTCTGAACAGCCTTTCCCCAACGAAATGATTCCTGCTGAAGAAGGCGGTAAAACATACGCAACATGGGATGATTATCTCACAGAAGAAACAATCGAAGCTATCCAGTATCTCTATGCTGCAGAAGCAGAAGCTGTAAAAGCAGGCGTTACACTTACTGACGAAGAAACTGCATCTGTAACAACTCAGATTGAACAGTTGAGAACAACTGCAACCCAGAACGGTGCAACACTTGATGCTTACCTTACAATGACTTATGGCTCAGGCATCAACGAAAAGAACATCACAACATGGATGATGCGTGATACACTCGTTCAGAAATTTTCACAGATGAAGGGCGAAGAACTTACAAACAACATCACTCTTGATGCTATCAATGCAGAATACGAAGCAAACAAACAGTCATATATGTATGTTGACCTTCGTCTTTATGTATTCGATGTAGATACATCTGAAATCAAAGATGGTACATCACAGTCTGATGCAGAAAACATCCAGAAGGAAGCAGACGAAAAAGCTAAAAACGAAGCAGATGAATTCCTTAAAAACATTACAACTGAAGAAGAATTCATAAATGCAGCTGATGCTCTTGATAAGGCAAAAGAAGAAGAAAACGAAGATGAAACAACTTCTGCTGCTCCCACACAGACTGCAGAAGAAACAACTAGCTTCGAAAAAGCACAATACACAGTCCTTGAACAGGCTTTCGGCGAAGACGAAGCAAAATGGTTGATGGACGAAGCAAGAAAAACAGGCGATAAGAAAGTTGTTGCTTATAAAGAAAACGACAAAGTAACAAATTACTATGCTGTATTCGTTTCAAAACCTGCTTACAGAGATGATGCATTAGGCAACAACTTCAGAGCTTATGCATTCACATACACTTCAGGCAGTACTGCAACATCAACAGTAAGTGATGAAGCAAAGGCAGAAACAAAAGCAAAAGCTCAGAGCCTTGTTGACCACTGGAAAGGTCATGATGCAGCAAATGGTTCAGCAGAAACATTCGCATCACTCCTTGCTCACGTATATCCTGAAGATGCATCAACAATCCAGTGTCAGACACTCACAGACTACACAACAGGCACACTTCCTGATGAAGTAGAAGAATGGGCATCAGCAGCAGACAGAAAACATAACGACGTTGCTCTTATTGAAACAGAAACAGGTTGTTATGTAGTTTACTTTGATTCAAGAAACACAGAAGCAACATGGCAGAAAACTGTTAAAGCATCTCTTGGCTCAAAAGCATATACAGAATATGAAGAAGCACTTCTTCTCAAACCTGAATATGCACTTACAAGAGATGGTGCATTCATGTCAATCGCTCTTAAAATGAACAAATCAAAAATCAACAGAGACATTGAAAAATATCTCTATCTCATGCAGCAGAGCCAGAGTGCACAGTCTTCTTACATGTCATATTGATTTCAAGGAAATTTATCTTATATCCGGGTTTTTTAACCCGGATATTTTTTCTTCTGTTGGCATTTCTTCTGTTGGCATATGAATGATGACTTGCCGGATATTTCAGACGAAATCTGCACCACCTGATGCGCCTGAAAAACAGAAAACCAACTTGACATTTTCTGTAATTGTGATATAGTTAAATCAAGCAAATTTGGAGGTGCTTTTTTATGATATTTGATACTTTGACAAATATGAAAAACTATGTAAAACTTATGCCTGAATTGGTGGAAATTGAAAAATTTATCCGCGAATTCATGAAGGGCGATATGGAAATCAAACGCTATGACCTTGACGGAGATAATCTTTTTGTTTCTCCTGCAACATATGTGCCGAAAGACCACGAAGGCGCTGAATATGAATCACATGCAGTATATGCTGATGTTCAGGTGGTAATCAAAGGTAGAGAATATATAGGCTTCGCTCCCCTTGAAGACTGCACAGTTACAAAACCCTTTGAAGAAGGCGGAGATATTGCTTTCTATACAAGTGAAAAAGGTTCTCTTTGCCTTATTGAAGAAGGCTATTTCCTTATCCTTTATCCTCAGGATGCACATATGCCTTCACTTAAAGTGAAAGACGGCGAAGAAGTAACAAAGCTTGTATTCAAAGTTAAATTAGGAGAATAAGTCTATGAGCATTTTGGATTCAAATTGGATTAAAGCAGGGGAAAGTATGGGCGATGTTGTGCCTGTGTTTTCAAAAGTAATTGAAGTATGCGACCCGAAAAAAGCAGAAATTTCTGTTACATCAAAAGGCGTTTACTGCCTTTACATAAACGGCAAAAGAGTAAGTGATTATGTTCTTGCTCCCGGCTGGACTGTTTACAAAAAACGTTTGCAGTATCAGACCTATGACGTTACAAATATGCTTAAAAACGGCGAGAACAAAATCGAAATCGGTGTTGGCCTCGGTTGGATGATGCGTGACGAAACTTTCAAGGATGTGAAAATGATTGCATCTGTTGAAATTGAAAAAGAAAACGGCGAAAAAGAAGTTATCGTAACTGACGAAAGCTGGGATTACGCATCATCACAGACTCTCTATTCAAACATATACAACGGCGAAACCTTTGATACAACAAAGGAAATCACTGTTCTCGGTAAGGCAGTAATTGATGCTGAAGAATCAAAGGATGTTCTTATTCCTCAGGAAGGCGAAATTATCAAAGAACACGAACGTCTTTCTGCAAAGGAAATTATCACCACTCCTTCAGGCGATACAGTTATCGATTTCGGACAGAATCTTACAGGCTATGTTGAATTTAAATTCAAAGGCAACGCAGGTGACGAATTTGTTATCACTCACGCAGAAGTGCTTGATAAAGATGGTGAATTCTATATTGAAAATATGCGTTCTGCAAAGAACGAAATCAGAGTTATCTGCGACGGAAACGAGCATACATTCAAACCTCACTATACTTTCCAGGGCTTCAGATATATCAAACTTGTTGGCTTTACAGATGAAATCAACCTTGAAAACTTCACTGCTATCGTGGTTTATTCAGATATAAAGAGAACAGGCCATTTCAACTGCTCAAGCGAAATGCTCAACAAACTTTATCACAACATTATCTGGGGTCAGATGGGCAACTTCCTTGATGTGCCCACAGACTGCCCTCAGAGAGACGAGCGTAACGGCTGGACAGGTGACGCAGAAGTTTTCGTTAAAACCGCAAGTTATAACTTTGATGTGTATAAATTCTTTGCAAAATGGCTCAAAGACCTTGCAGCAGACCAGTGTGCCGACGGACGTGTTCCTCACGTTATTCCTGACCTTGGTTGGTTTGATGAAGGAAAAGATGCACAATCAAGTGCTGCATGGGCAGATGCTGCAACAATCTGTCCCTGGCAGATTTACCTTACATACGGCAAAAAAGAAATTCTTGAAACACAGTTTGATTCAATGAAAAAATGGGTTGATTATCTTGATTCAATCGCAACAGGCAACCTGTGGATTCAGGAAGACCATTTCGGCGACTGGCTCGGTCTTGACGCAGAAGAAGGCAGCTACAAAGGTTCAACAGATATGAACCTTATCGCATCTGCTTATTACTACTATTCAACAACACTTCTTGTAAAAGCAGGTAAGGCTCTGGGCGAAGATGTTGAAAAATACGAACAGAATCTTGAAAATATCAAAAAGGCGTATATGGCAGAATATCTTCCTGAAGGCACGCTTCTCTGCAATACACAGACAGCCTGCGTTTTAACACTTTTCTTTGACCTTTGCGAAGATAAAGAAAAAGTTACAGAACAGCTTCTTTCTATCATCAACGAATACGGTCATATGACAACAGGCTTTGTAGGCACACCTTATCTTCTCCACGCATTGAGCGAAAACGGACAGACAAAAACTGCCTATGACCTTCTTCTCCGCGAAGAGTATCCCTCATGGCTTTACTCTGTTACAAAGGGTGCTACAACAATCTGGGAGCATTGGGACGGAATCAAACCTGACGGCTCAATGTGGTCAGCAGATATGAACTCATTCAACCACTATGCTTACGGTGCAGTAGGTGATTGGATGTACGGCAATATGGCAGGCATCAAAACAGACGAAAACGCTCCCGGCTTCAAACACATCATTTTCAAACCTGAAACAGATGACAGAATTGATTTTGTTGAAGCATCAATCGACACAGCCTACGGCACAGTTAAATCTGAATGGAAAAAAGCAGACGGCAAAATCAAGTATACATTTACAGTGCCCACAGGTGCAGTTGCAACAGCTTACGTCGGCGAAGAAAAATATGCTTTAGGCGCAGGAGTGCATCATTTTGAGTGCTAAAACAAATGCGATAAGAATTGTGGAAACTGCAAAAATTGACTATGTTCTTCATTCATACCCCTGCAAGGAAGCCCTTGATGCAGTAACCGTTGCAGGCAAAATCGGCGCAGATATCGAAAGAGTTTTTAAAACGCTTGTCACTCAGGGCAAAGGCGGAGATTACTACGTTTTTGTTGTGCCGGGCAAAGAAGAGCTTGATTTGAAAAAAGCCGCAGCTGCTGTAGGCGAAAAATCAGTTTCTATGATTCATGTTAAAGATATAAATAAAATCACAGGCTACATCCGCGGAGGATGCAGCCCTGTGGGAATGAAAAAGAATTATGTAACGGTGTTTGATTCATCTGCTGAAAAATTTGAAAAAATTTATGTCAGCGCAGGAAAACTGGGTTTCCAGATGGAATTGTCACCTTATGATTTGTGTAGTCTTGTAAACGGAAAATTCTGCGAAATCACATTATGAGATAAAGCAGTGCAAAAAGCATAAGCTTATCGTCAGAGTTTTTTGAAAGAATGAGGATGAGAGCCAGAATCAGCAACTTGTCTTCGTCACATTGATTCTTTTGTAAACAGAACTTATTGCCGTTTTGGAAAGCGGGAGATTTTTCTTCGTCCTTTTCAAAACGGCAGTTGCATTTGTATTTATCGTAATCATTTTCGCGGAAACGTGAATTTTCACGCATTCTGAAAACTTCTTCAGAGGCTTCTCTGATATCATTGTAAGAAAAATCTTGCAAAAAATCACCTACTTCAACTCTTCTATAATCGGCAGAATTTCAAACATCTTCATCATATTCAGCACCTGGTCTGCTTTGTGTTTCCTGTCGTCTTTAAGAAGTGGTCGCAGTGCTTTTATAAGCTCGCAACGGGGGTTTTGGGAAGAAGAATTCATTCGCGCCATCACCTTTGAGATTTTTCCTAAAACAGAAGGGTCAATTCCCTGAAAACTGAAATTATTTTCGTCTTCTTTTTTCTCCTGTGCATCTCCGAAAAGTGATTGTGCAGTCTGTTTCAGGGATTCAATATCCTTATCGCTCAGCGAAGAAAGGATATCACCGATATTATCCATATTCATTTTTCGTTTCTGAACTTTTTAATCAGTTCAAGAGCAAAAGGGCTTGACAGAATTTCGTTCAATTTATTTTTATCATTCAGCACATCATTCAGCTTTTTCTTCTGCTCGGCAGATAAATCGTTTTTTATAAAAGAATCCACGTCTTTACCGTTTAAAAGTTTATCAAATTTATCATTCATTTAATTCACTCCCTGAAAGGATTTAGTTATGAGAATTTTAGTGTTGTCAGATTCACATTCCGATGTTTATTCCCTGCGTAGTGCAATAAAAAATCACACTTCTGCAGAGGTTGTTGTCTTCCTCGGTGATGGTGAAAAAGATTTATACGAAGTAAGCGATTTGCTTGCAGGTAAACACGTTATTGCAGTGAAAGGCAACTGCGATTTTTATTCATCTCTGGAAGGAAACATTGTTCAGACCATTGAGAGTAAGAAAATTTTCATCACCCACGGTTATCTTGAAAACGTAAAATTCGGCGATGACAGACTTATCTACAAAGGTCAGTCACTTGAAGCTGACATTATATTATATGGCCATACCCATGTCCCTGTGAGCAAATATATCGACGGAGTTTATGTTTTTAACCCCGGCAGTATCCGCGACGGAAACTACGGCTTTATTGACATCACAGATAAAGGCGTTATATGCGTAAACGCGAAATTATAATTTATCGGGATGTTCAATTTAGTATTGTAGGGCTCGGCGTCCCCGACGAGCCTTGTAAAAATAATATATAAAACCAACGGCAACAACGTAGGGGAGCCGTTTCGGCTCCCGCGAAAATTCATCATAGTTCATGGCGGGACGGGAGACCCGTCCCCTACGATACAACCGCAAATATACGATAAATTATAATTCATCTTGTAGATTAAATTTAATATCGTAGGGAACGGCGGTTTCCGACGTTCCGTAAAAACAAATGTGAATTGGTGGTTTGTCGACAAGCGCCAAACCCTACAAAGCTAAAATTAATTGCACGATAAATTATAATTCATCTGTATATTTTAATATTATTCCGTAGGGGTCGATGCCTACATCGACCCGTCAGGTTTCATGTGAATTTATTCGGGCGGATGTGGGCATCCGCCCCTACGATGCTGATTTTAATACCGAGGTAAATTATAATTTGAAAAACCAGATATGGGCATCGTACTTGCAAATTATTATAAAACCAACATCAGTGATAGCTGAAAATTATAATTTGTTGTTATATAATCAGGTATGGACAGAGTCCACCCACACTTATTCCCTCTTACTTATTGCCTATTTCTTCAATTTCTACACCTGTATAATAATGCTTTAAAATTTCTTCATACGTTGAGCCTTGCCTTGCCATAAAATCGGCACCATACTGGCTCATTCCCACACCATGACCGTTGCCGACAACTGTAAATGTGAATTTATCATCAGCATATTTTACGGTGAAATTGTTTGATTTCAGATTGAACGCCTGCTGGATTTCGTTTCCTGTGAATTCTTTTGAGTTGACGGTTGCTTTTTTCACTCCGCCTGCGGGGGAGCAGTCAAGTGTAATCACAGGTACGTTTTCGATTTTTAACGAAGAAAAATTTTCAAATTCTTCTTTCGTGACAGTAACTTCGCTTATCAGGTTTTCGGCAAGCGTATCTCCTGTGCTTGTAACGCTCACAAGATAAGGCAATTCTCCGCCCCATACATCTTTGCTGTTTTCGGTCTGGCCTGAGCACATTGCAAAGAAAGCAGGCAGAATTATTTCGCCTTCGTAAGTTATAACTTTATTTATCACTTCGTCAACACACGAGGTGATTTTTTTTGAATAAATATCATATTTTTCTCCCCATTTTTCTTTTGCTTCTTCAGGGGATATGTATGCCTGATGTTTTTTATAATTGTCAGTGAGTGTTTCACCCTGAGCAATTTTATAAAGTGCATATGTGTGTGATGCAATTGCCTGGGCTTTTATTGCCTCGTCTGAATATAAAGGCGTTATTTCCGCACTTACAACGCCTATAACATAATCACGCATTGCAAGTGTTTCTTCTTTACCTGATTTGCTTCTGACGATTGTGATTTTTTCTGTATCTTCCTCAAGAATAGTTGTGTTTTCAAAAACAGTTTCAGCTTTTTTGGCGTCTTCATTTTTGTTTCTGATTGTTATCAGAGGGGTGAAAATCATTGAAAGTGCCAAACACAGGCTTAAAAACAGCGTAAATCTCATACAAATGACCATCCTTTTTTCTTGACTTTTAGTATAAAAATATAGTACAATATAAAGAAATATTTTTATTATGGAGTAACTATAGCAAAAGGGGGCAGAAAAATGTCAACTTATATTAAATATATCGATGACAGCTCTATGGAAAGTTTATGCAAGGTGTTAGGAAAAAATAACAAAATCAATCCTGACGACTTTAACCGCTATAACGTAAAAAGAGGTTTAAGAAATTCAGACGGTACAGGTGTTATGGCAGGCCTTACACGTGTGTGCAGTGTTGAAGGCTATTATATCAACGATGGTGAAAGGCTTCCCAAAGAAGGTAAGCTCACATATCGCGGATATGATATGTCAGAAATCGTGAAAAATTGCCAGAAAGAAAACAGATTCGGCTTTGAAGAAGTTGTGTGGCTTCTCATTTTCGGCTCACTTCCCACAAAAGAACAGCTTGAAATGTTCAATGCAACTCTTGCAGCATGCCGCGAGCTTCCTGACGATTTCATTGAAGATATGATTATGAAAGCTCCGTCACCTGATATTATGAACAAAATGGCAAGAAGTGTGCTTGCTCTTTATTCATACGATTCAAACCCTGATGAAACAAGCGTTAAAAATATGCTCAGCCAGTGCATTCACCTTATTGCACAGCTTCCTGCAATTATGTCTTACGCATATCAGGTGAAAAGAAGAACTTACTACAAAAAGAGTATGTATATCCATCAGCCCAAGCCGGAACATTCAACAGCAGAAACAATCCTTCGTTTCACAAGGGCTGACAGAAACTTTACTGACGCAGAAGCAAAACTTCTTGACTTGTGCCTTTGTATTCACGCAGAGCATGGCGGCGGTAACAACTCATCATTCACAACAAGAGTTATTTCTTCTTCAGGTACAGACACATATTCTGCAATCAGTGCTGCAATCGGCTCTCTCAAAGGACCTCGCCATGGTGGTGCAAATATAAAAGCACACAATATGATAAATGAGATTTACGATAACGTTAAAAATCATAATTCTGACGGAGAAATTTACGATTATCTTAAAAAAATCATCAACAAAGAAGCAGGTGACGGCTCAGGTCTTATTTACGGTATGGGTCACGCAATTTATACTCTTTCAGACCCGAGAGCAGTTCTTCTTCGCGAAAAAGCAGGAGAATTTGTAAAGGGAACAGATTACGAAGAAAGATTCCATCTTATAAACCGTATTGAAGAATTGTCACCTCAGGTTTTTGCTGACGTGAAAGGCGTTAAAAAACCTCTTTGTGCAAATGTTGATATGTATTCAGGTCTTATTTATGAGATGCTTAAAATTCCGGTTGACCTGTTCACACCTATGTTTGCTGTTGCACGTGTAGCAGGCTGGTCAGCTCACAGAATCGAAGAAATGACAACTGCAGGCAGAATTATCCGTCCTGCCTACAAGAGTGTTGCTCTTTCAAGAAAATATGTTCCTCTTGATGACAGAAAAGAAACTGTAGGTCAGGGCATATATATTCCCAGAGAACAGAGATGAATAAGAGGTAATACCAATGAAACTTAAAGGTAGCATGAAAAATCTCAAAATCAACAATGCTTTCACTGTTGCTGCGGTGGGCACAGCTCTTGCACTTGTAATCAGGCTTTATCAGGTGTTCAGCGGCATAATTGATTTTAAAACAGGTTTTTATAATTCAGGCGATATAACCATCTATCTGTTATACGCAGTTATTGCACTTACTGCAATCAGTGTTCTGGCAATCAGTTTTCTTGCAAGCGAAATTCCTCAGGAAAAAATGCCTGAGAAAAAGAATTTGCCTGTTGCAATTCTCGCAGGCGTTTTTGCAATTGCACTTGTGGTGGAAGCAGTCAATCAGTTCGGAATATTCAATGATATGTACACATCTTTCAATATTGCAGGCTCAAACTACATTGTGCCGGCTCAGGACAGATACAATATAACATTTTTTATGAATTCGCTTCCCCATCTTACTAAATCAGGCGCATTGCCCCGCCTTTGTGAAGCGTTGTTTGCCGCGCTCAGTGCAGTGTATTTCCTTGTGCTTCTGCTGAAATACAGCGGTTTGCGTAAATTTGACATTTCAAAAATGAAAACACTGTCACTCTGCCCGCTTTTCTGGGCAACTTTCAGACTTGTTCAGCGTTTCACAAGAACAATCAGTTTTATGAATGTATCTTCACTTTTCCTTGAAATGTTTATGATTGCGTTTATGATGATGTTCTTTATGTATTTTGCACAGATGTCATCAAAAGTAAATGCTGTTGCAATTTCTTATAAAATTTTCTCATACGGTCTTATTGCAGCAATGATTTCTGCAGTTGTGGCTGTGCCGAAACTTTTGTTGATTGTTGTGAATTCTTCTTACAGAGAATTGATGGAAACAGGCTCACTCGCTTGCAGTCTTGAAGTAACGGACATTGCTTTCTGTGCATTTGCAGTGGCGTTCCTTGTGCATTGCCTGTCATCAGCACGCATCAAAAATATGACACTCAAAGAGACAGAAAAACTTACAAAGTAGGAGGAGAAATAAAGTGTTTTTGCAAAATCTTGCTATTGCCGCAAAACAAGTGGGCATTCTTTATATTCTTGTTGCAGTTGGATTTATCTGCGATAAAACAGGACTTTTCAAAGAAAAAACGGCAAGACTTTCCAATGACCTCCTCTTTTATATAATCACCCCTGCTGTTATCGTGACAGCTTTTATGTCAATGGATAACACACCGGAAAACTACAAAAAACTCCTTCTTGCATTTGTGTTTGCAGTGGGAATCCAGGTTGTGGGTGCGTTAATTGCAATGCCCTTTTTCAGGGATAAATCAAAAAAAGATAACAGCATTTATAAATTCGCATCAAACTACGGAAACGTAGGCTATATGGCTCTGCCTCTTGCAAATGCAGTTCTGGGCGCAGAAGGTGTTTTCTATTGCTCAGTTGTGGTAATGGTTTTCAATATTTTCTCATTCACTCATGGTATCAAGGTTATGACAGGCTATAAAGGCTTTGATGTGAAAAAATTGATTCTCAATCCCGGCACAATAGCAGTTTTAATCGGCTTACCGTTGTTTATTTTCGGCATAAAACTGCCTGAAATAATCAACACACCCGTTGATTATCTTGCATCACTCAACACACCCCTTGCAATGATTTTCTTCGGCACATATCTTGCAAACACAGACCTGAAAACAATGTTCAGCGATAAACGTGTTTATCTTACTGCGTTGCTGAAACTTATTGTGTTGCCATTGTGTATGATGGGGCTTTTCAAAATTTTTGGCTTTACAGGCGTGCTTGTGTCGTCAATTGTTCTTTCAAGCTCTGCACCCAGTGCCAACAACACAGTTATGTTTGCAGCAAAATATGATAAAGATGCGCCCTGTGCGTCAAAGGTAGTGGCACTTGTAAGTTTTCTGAGCATCGTTACAATGCCGTTTATGATTGCTTTAGGGCAACAGATATAAGCTATGGAAAAAATCAGAAAAATTCTTGATGAATACTGTGAAGTTTACGGATTCTGCAGCTTTGATGAAATAAAAGATTTTCTAATTGATTGCAGAGCAAAATCGCGTATTCCTCTTAATGCCAAAACAGTAATAACAATTCTTTTTCCCTACTATCTCGGCGAAGAAGCATATGAAAACAGCAATGTTTCACGTTATGCCGTAGTAAGGGATTATCACGAAGTTTCTTCCTTTTATCTTTCTCTTATGGCAGATAAACTGAAAGAAAATTATCCGCAGAATGAATTTGTGTTTTTTGCAGATAATTCGCCGATTCCCGAAGTTTACGCCGCAGCAAAAAGCGGTGTAGGCGTCAAAGGAAAAAACGGACTTCTTATAAATGAAAAATATGGCTCGTGGATTTTCATCGGCGAAATAGTAACCGACCTGGAAATACATTGTGAGAATAAAGAAATTAAACTTTGTCACGGTTGTTCAAAATGTCTTGAAGCCTGCCCCACAGGAGTGCTGAAAGAGGAAATTTTTGACCCTGACAGATGCCTTTCTCACATTTCTCAGAAAAAAGGTGAAATACCTGAAGAATATGCAGCCATGATGAAAAATCTCGGTTGTGCATGGGGATGCGATGAATGCCAGAAAGCATGCCCCTATAACATAAATGCAGAAAAAACAACTCTTGAAGAGTTTATAAAAAGTGCAGAGCCTTTTGTTACACCAGATACGGAAATCGGTGGCAGAGCATTTGCCTGGCGTGGCGAAAAAGTTATAAAAAGAAACCTGAGGACAGTAAGTAATGAATTTTGAAAACAGAGAATATGACGCAAAATTTAAAGAACTTATTTCTTCTGCTTTTGACAGCGGAAGGCTTCCTCATGCAATAATTTTAGAAGGTGCCAGCAGCACAAAACGCATTGAATGTGCAGAATTCATTGCAAAGGCTCTGGTGTGTTCAGATGAAGAAAGACTTTTACGTCCTTGCGGAAAATGTGCCAACTGCCTTAAAGCAGAATCAGGCTCACACGTTGATATAAAAAAAGTTGAAGGCACCAACAAATCAAAAACAGTTTCAGTTGAAGATATAAGAAACGTAAGAAGTGATGCTTACGTTGTGCCTAACGAAGCAGAAAGAAAAGTTTATATTATAACATCTGCCCATAAAATGAACGAAACGGCAATGAATGCTTTCCTCAAAGTGCTTGAAGAGCCGCCGTCATACGTTAATTTCATACTTGAATGTGAAGATAAAGCAATGCTGCTGCAGACGGTGAAATCACGTTGTGCCGCTTTCAGATTAGGCGAATTGTCAGACGACAGTGTGACAAAAAAGAAGCTTGAAGCATCTTTTGAAAATGGTGCCAAAATCGCAAAAGCAATTATGTCTGACAGCGAAATCGAAATGATGAAAACGCTTGGTGCTTTTGAAAAAGACAAAGATGGCTTGAAATTGGCGTTGGAAGAAGTTATACTTATTCTGAGAGATGCTGTTGCACTGAAAAATTCAGCTTCAAACTGCCTTTCTCAGAATGTTGAAACGGCAAAAGAACTTTCATCAGCAATGACTGCCGAAAAAATTATGAAAGCTGCAGATGTTGTTAATGAAGCACTGCAGAGCATGCAGTATTATGCAAACCATAATCTGCTTTTAGCAAGGCTTTCAAGCAGTCTGAAAGTCTGATATATACGAAAGAGAGGAAAAATATATGGCTGAAGTAATCGGCGTAAGATTCAAAGATGTAGGCAAAGTTTATTTCTTTGACCCTGACGGCAAACAGCTTAAAAAATTTGATAAAGTTATAGTTGAAACTGCACGCGGAATTGAATGTGGCGAAGTTGCAGCAGAAAACAGAGAAGTGGAAGATGAAAAAATTATTCATCCCCTTAAAAAACTTATCAGAATTGCTACCGAAGAAGACCTTAACATCGTTAAACAGAATAAAGAAAAAGAAAAAAAGGCTTTTGATATCTGTCTTGAAAAAATCGAAAAGCATAGCCTTGACATGAAACTTGTTGAAGCTGAATATACTTTCGACAACAGCAAGATTCTTTTCTATTTCACATCAGACGGCAGAGTTGACTTCAGAGAGCTTGTTAAAGATTTAGCATCAGTTTTCAGAACAAGAATTGAACTTCGTCAGATTGGTGTAAGAGATGAATCAAAGATGATAGGTGGCTTGGGAATGTGCGGCAGACCTCTGTGCTGTTCAAGTTTTCTCGGCGATTTTCAGCCTGTTTCAATCAAAATGGCAAAAGAACAGGGTTTGTCACTTAATCCCACAAAAATCAGCGGCACTTGCGGCAGACTTATGTGTTGCCTTAAATATGAGCAGGATGCTTATGAACATCTTCTTAGAGTAACTCCCAAAGTTGGTGCTATCGTAGAAACTAGTGAGGGCAGAGGCGTTGTGTCAGAAATAAACCTTCTTAAAGGCACACTTAAAGTTAATCTTGACCGTCGTCCAGGTGCAGCTCCCCAGACTTTTGACCGCCACGATGTAAAAGTTATCAAAGACGGTCACATCAAAATCGAAAAAGAAGAGCTTGAAGCACTTAAAGGCATTGAATCATAATATGATTATTTTCTGGTTTTGAATTTTTGTTATAAAATTTCACATCAGTTCATAAATATTATTAATTTTTTACCATTGCATATATATTTCAAAAAAACACTTGATTTTTATGAAATATATGATAGAATAGAGTCATAAATTAAAAGGGAGGTACGAATAATGGCTTATATCATCAACGACGAATGCATTTCTTGCGGCGCATGCGCAGGCGAATGTCCCGTTGAGGCAATTTCTGAAGGCGCAGATAAATACGTTATCGACGCAGATGCTTGTATCGATTGCGGTAGCTGTGCAGATGCTTGCCCCGTAGGAGCTCCTGAACAGGCATAATTATAAGTGAAAAAGAACCGGATTACCTGCAAGGGTAGTCCGGTTTTTGCTTTTTTAAGTTTTATTTAACTGCAAAATAAAAATAAGTATATCCTATTTCGTTGAGAATAGGCGTAACATTATCTACCTCATAAGATGAGCCGTTGTGCACTCTGAATCCGTTTGAAGTACATTCCACGCAGGTTGAACCGTGTAAATCAGAAACTGAATAACCGAAATAAATCTGTCCTTCCTGTTTTTCAAAATCAACGCCGAAAGGGGAGTAACCCAGCGCAAAGGCGAAAACAAATTTTGGCTCAAAACCAAGATTTATGCTTCTTGTCGCAAGACCGCTTCCGATGTATGAGCCGATTACACAAGGCGAATTCCAGGATTCTCTTTCATCGTCTGAAATATGTAAAGACATACCGTCCATATGATGTTTGCAGAAAAAAATTTTGCTTGCAAAAGATTGAAAATTAAGCCCTGTTTCATCAGCAGGGCAGAATTCTGCACCGATGTGAATGTCGGCATTCATAACGAGCGATTCTGTGTTTCTGTCTGATGTTACGTGCTCGCAGGTGGAAGAAATAATATTCAGGTCTGAAGAAAATGTAAGGTAATCCACAATTGTTGAAAAAACCTCATGGCAGGTGCTGCCGCCGAGAGCGTCAGGCACGTGAATGCCAAGCACAATGTGGATATCAGCCTGCCTGCAATATTCATCACGCACAAGCTCACCATCTTCATTTTCTCTGAAAAGGTCTGTTATTTTCACCTCTGCAAGACCTACGGAAACAATTGAATTTCTCAGTGGCACTGCTTTTGCCTGAGGCGGATATTCCGTCATAAAAGTGATATATTTAAGGTCAGGAATTTTTTTCAGCCAATTGACTATAGATTGGGGCATTCCGCTTATTGTACTGCTCAGAATAAAACCTCCTTAAACTTCTACGATAGTTTTGATAATTGCCCAGATGTAGAGCACTTTGTTGCCGAAATAAACTTTTTCACTTCTGTCAACTTTATACTTTACACCATCTGAAGAAATCCATGTGCTTGAGTCTGTGATTCCCGTCAGGTCATGGTTTGCAGGGCCGATATAAAGGTAATGTCCCTGACTGTTGTAACCGATAGGTGTGTTGATTCCGTCAAGATACATCTTATTTTTATATCTCAACGGCTGGATAAAGCAATGGTAAATTCCGCTGCTCCAGCCGTTTTCGTTATGCATCTGTGCTTCTCTGCCGTATGTAGAAAATAAATTGTCAAGTGTCATCAGAAATCTCCTATATGTTTATAAAAAGAAATCGTGTATCTTTCATTAAAGGTGCAAGTTCAAGCAATGCATCTGTTTTGATTTTTTGTGCAGCGTCAGATAAAGACGATGCAGTTTTGCTTACTGTGATGTCACCGGCTTTGAAGCTTGTGACAGCATCTGCCTGAGCAGAAGTTCTTAAAACGTAGTCATAATAAGTCAATGCGGCAGCCGCTTCAGTTATTCTGACATCGTTTTTATCTGCATCTTCTCTCAACTGAGCAATAACACGTTCAAGATTCACCACACACAGAGGCAGAATTTTTTCTGCCTCCGCGTCGTCTATGGGAGATAATTGCTTAAACCTTGCAAGTACTTTCCATTGACTTGTCATAAGTTTCTCCTTAATTAAACTTCAAGCACTTTAGAAGCGTCTGTGAAGATTTTTGAGAAACCTGCAATAGAAGTGATTGCCGCACGTTCAAGCTGTCTGTCGATAAGCTTGTCGTATTCTGTGAGAACTTCGCCTGCTGTTACCATTTCAAGGGCGCATGTTTTGTCAAGGCCGATAAGTTTGCCTGATTCAACTGCATTTGATTTGATAAGGTCAGCACCAACAGGTGTAATCATTCTGCCGCTTGCATGGAAATCAAGTGACGCTGCAGAATCCCTGAATTCGGGAAGTTTAAGCATTTTTGCAGTAACGTCTGCACTTGCAATAATTGTGTTCATTTCATAGGGAGAGAATTTATTCCAGAAATCAACCATATCGCCGTAAGTAAGTTCGCCTGCTTCTTCAACTGAGAATACTTCTGCAGCGTTGTCGTTGCCGTCGCCGCCGATAAGAGTTGCAACAGCATCTTTAAGCTGTGCACGTGCAATGTAAGCACCAATCTGCTTGAGAGTAACTGTGAAAACATCAAAGTGCTGAAATCTGATTGCTTCATAAGAAGCCACAAGCATTCTGCCGCGTTTTCTGAGTGTAACAAGGTTGTCCTGAGTTTTGATTGTTGTTTCAGGAATGTAAGCACCTTCGCCTACACGCACAAGTTCTTTGTCTTCGTCAGAAAGAGAAGATGTGATTGCACGATAGTCAAGAGAATTGATATTTGTTGTTGAAGCGATAATGCGGGGGAGGACATCAGCCTCCTGCATGCCCTGTCTTACTGCACGTGATACATATTCAGGGAAAAGTGCAGATGAATCAGAGGTTCTGAAAAACTTTTCAATAGTGTCGCTTTTAGGACCGCTTACTTTGATGTCAAAGCGTTTGAGCTGTCGCTGGAAAGCGTCAAGACCCTCAAGCTGAGTGCCTTTGTAGTTTTCAGAGGGGTCAAGTTTTTCAAGTTCAGCAGAAAAAGATGATGAAGTGTTGTAAAGTCCTTTTTCAAGTCTTAAAGTGTCAAATGTTGCCATAGTAAAATCTCCTTTCCTAATTAAAACAAAAATTCAACAGTTGTGTCTGTGCTGTCTACACCGAGCACAATAACAGGTGTGCCGTCAGTGCTTTCTTTCACAGTGCCGTCTGCAGCGCAGATGAAAAAGTTTCTGCCGAGAGAGGGGACTGTGTCGGAATAATTCATCTTCACATAACCTGACACCTGCACAACTGCATTTTCGTTGTCTGATTCAAGGCAGATTCCGATAAATTCCTCATCAGCATTTGACATTGCAACAGTATGCTTTGATGAGATTTTCACAGGGTAGCCTTTAGTAATTTCTTCTCCGCACATAAATGTGAGAGCCTTGTCGTTAAAACCGTTAAATGATACTTTCATTTCAAATTTCCTTTCTTTTTAAATCTTGAATCCGTCGATTGAGCTTTCATTTTCCTTGATTGAAAGCTGAGGTCTGAAGGTTGATTTTTCAGCCTGAAGATAGTCTTTTCTTAAGTTTTCGAGAGCATCAATATCAAGTGAAGAACAGATGTTTTCAATGCTCTTTACGCTCAACTGGGGTGAAATGGCTGCAGAAAGCTTCACAATTTCCTGCCTGAGAAAATTTTTATATTTCTCTGCAATTAAAGTAAGATTTTCAATTTCTGCACTTGCGTTTTCTTTGCTGAATTTTTTCACTGTACCTGCGTTTTTCTGTGCAGGCACAGCCACAAAAGACCATTCATATGCATCAGTAGGATTTTTTAAGATGTGGTAACAGTTTTTACCTTTTCTGTGGTCACATCTTTCTTTTTTCATATTCTTTCCGCACACGCTGCACACGATTTCGCTTACGGCACAGTTGATGCTCACTTCTTTTTTTATGCCTGCGCAGATTTCGTCAATCAACGGCATATTCTTCTGGTTTTTAAGCATATATGCCCGTGCTTTAAGGCGTGCATAAGTTTCGCCTGCGGAAGTTTTCTGTGTTTCGATTACTTCAATTTCAGTGTGGTAAATTCTCGCAATCTGATTTTCTGCTTTCATTTCGTGGTTGAGAATGCCTGTTTTACCGATGTAAAGTTCTGATAAAGTTTTAAGTGACTGCATATCAAAACATTCAAGGTCTCTGTCTATTTCATTGTCGCACAGTACCACGTTGAAGGCGAAAATATCATCTGCTTTAAGTTCTGTCAGAGAATATTTATTGATGAGTGCAAGTTCTTCTTCCGTAACAGAACAAAGTGAAATTGCGTTATCAAAGTTTTTTTTCATTAAGTGACTCCTCCTTTTCTGTTTTTTCTGCTTGTGCATTGTAAAGCCTTGCTTTTGCTGTTTCAACAGCATCCTGCAGGCAGATGTCTTTCCATTCAACCTGAGCTTCGCTTGTGTAGCCGTTCATACGAAGATAGGTGTTGCCTATTTTAAGAAGCACAGGCTCAAGAATCTTTCTGTAATGTTCAAGCTCGCTTGTGAGAATATCTGCCTGCTGAGCCGACATTCTTTCAGTTGAAGACCATGTAAGACCAAGCATAAAGGGAGGTAAGCCTGTCTTTGAAACAATCTGTTCAAGCATCTGTCTGACCGGCACTTCGCAGTCAAGAATCTGATTGTCAGCGCCGATTGCTTTTATCTGCACATCGCCAACAGCCACAAAATCGTGCACAGAGCCTGAAGAATTCATGGCTTTGCTCCATTCGGAAGCAATCTGCAAGGCTCTTTCTTTTGCGTAGGCCTTATCCAGTGCATCATTCTGCGGTTTGTAGGTTACAGCGTATCTTACATTTCCCACTCGTTCAAAATTAGTGCCGATAGTGTTGTAGATTTTCATCAGAATTGAACTTACAAAAGGAAGTCCTTTAAGCAGAGAATTGCCTTCAAGATGCCCCGGTGTGGGGTTAAGCACAGACATCATCAGCAGTTCAGGCCTTGAAGGTTTTGCTTCGCCTACACTGCAAAGGCAGATATCAACATCAAAACCGTTTTCGTTTCTTTTCAGCTGGATATCATCAAGGCATGTGTTGTAAAGAGCACCGAAAGAGCCTGACACAGTGGGGATAATTTCGCCTACAGCTGTGCCACAGGTGAGAAGTTCATCAAAATAAATGGAGATGAACGATTCAAGACCTCTTGTGTTGCCGCCTACAGGCACTTTGCTTAAAAAATTCTGCATTTCTTTTTCTGCACTTTTATCATCGCAGGTGATTGTGAAAGAGCAAACAAGGCGTACTAACTTGTCAATGGCAGCATCAATAATCGGCACTGCGTTTCTCAGATCACGATAAAGCCTCATCTGAGCAGAAGACACAGGCGAAAAAGTTTCAAAACTGCTCATAAAACTGCGGCCTGCAGATGTCTGCACTGCTGCTACGGGAGAATCGGAGCGTTTTTTAGTAAAAAAATCTTTAATGCCCAAAATTTTCCTCCTTTAATTGGGTGTTGCCAACTTATCTTTCAGTTGAGAGGACAAAAAATTCATTGTGTGTGTTATCAAGAACGGTGGAAACAAAGTAACGTATATCATCCATTGCGTGGTCGTTTTCTTTTCTTACAGAATCTTTGGATGCGTTTGAATCCCATCTGTAAAGTGAAAACTCACGTATTGAATCTTTACATTTGTGTGAAAACAGAATCTTTTTGTTTTGCAGACAGTCAGAAACAAGGCGTATTCCGTCAATTACCTGGTTTTTTGCTGGCATTGCTTTGTATTTCCCGTGTCGGTGAATACATTGAATGAAACTTGCCGCTGATGGATCAACAACAACACCTTCAATTTCTCTGCCTGAGGCAAGTTCTTCCAGAGATTTGTAGTGTTCTTCGTCGGTTTTCTGAAAACCTTCACGGCGTGAATCATGGTAGTATTCATCAATGCGGTACCATTTGCTTTCTTTCTTTCCCCACAGCCCGAAAGATGCAGGGTTGACTGTGCCGTAATCGCAGGAAATGTAATATTTGTCATATGGCTCGTCAGGTGGTGTGACTACATGCTCTTTTTCGCTGAATTGTGGGTAAACAACACCTTCTGCAGCAACCCATTTTCCTTCCACAAACCTTTCGTAGAAAGCACCTGAATAAAGTGAATTGTATCTTTCAATAACCTTTTTAGAAAGGGAAGGATTGTCCTGCATAAGAAAATGCAGATGCAGGGCATTTTTGGAATGGGCTTTTTCAATCCACTCTTTTTTAAACCAGTGCTGTGGGTTTTCAGGGTTGCAGTTAAACCAGAATTTTGCACCCTCAAGTGAACAACGTGCAAGAGCCTGCTCAACAAAGGAGCGTGGCATAAGTGCCACTTCGTCAAAAAGCACACCGCCTAAAGTCATACCCTGAATCAGTGAAGCAGAAGCTTCGTCTTTACCGCCGAAAAGGAAAAATCTGTTTGTACGTTTTCCGTATGTAATTGTGATTTCGTTGCGGGAAAGTTTTTCTTCACAGCTGAAACCCAGTTGCCTTAAAATCGGAATGATCGGCGTTACAATATTTCTTCTTATTGAGGCAACAGTTTTTCCGCATATTGCAAAGCTTGTTTCGCTGAATGCAAAAAAAGACCATGCAACAAAAGAAATTGACATACAGAGTGTTTTGCCGCTTCTTACTGCACCGTCGCAGATAAGCGCATCAAAAGTGCTGTAAGAAGAATCGGGATGCCACCAGGAAAGCACCGTAAGCTGTTTTTGAGAGAAAGGAGAAAATTTCAGCTTACTCATGGTGTTTCCCTTCCAACGCTTTTGCAGATTTTCTTATGGCTTCGTAAAAGGGCATTGAGCTTTCTTCATCGCTGTTTTCGCAGATTGCAGACAGTTTTTCAAGTGCTTTCAATCTGTCAAAAAATTTGATTTCAAGTCCGCCGCCTTTAGGCCTTTTGATTTCTGAAATGTTGAAAAAATCCATTTTTTCAGCATCGAAATCTTCCTGTGCGTCAGAAAGAATCAGTTTCAGACAATCGGCAACCGAGCCGAAAGCAAGTCTTTTCAATCCGCAGATGATTTCTTCATTTCCTGTTTTGTAAGAACGCAGACGTGTAATTTCGTCACGTATTTCTTTTCTTGCCATCAGCTTCATCCCCGCTTTTTCGGGGCTTGCATATCCGCTTTTTGATGCGGCTTCACGTGCATTGGCACATAATGCGAAACTGTGGCAGAAAAGTTGTTCTTTTTTTGTGAGTTTTTTCGTTTTCATTTTGTCTTCCTTTCCTGAATTTTTTGCTTTTAAAAATTTGTCCTCCCATATATAGTGGGTACAGTCCGTTTTTTCAACCGAAATCGGTGTAAAATTTTGAAAAAAACGAAAATGTTCACAAAAAATTCACAATTGAAGGCATTTTGGGGCGTAAAATATACTTGAATACGAAAAAAAGGAGGTGCTCCTCATGGAACCTGAAGGGTGTTGTTTAAAGGTGAAATTTAATAGCAGGAGGAGTGCTTCTTTTATGTCGGATAACTGATTTATATCTGACAATAATTCCTCTTGCAGAAAAGAGGTAATTATGGAAGAAAAAGATTTTGAAGCGTTGCAGGACTTGCTTGAAAACAACAGATTCAATGTCCTCCACGCGGTGCTTAAAGAAATGAATTCTGTTGACATTGCAGACTTTCTTGACGGAATTGACGATAAGTTTCTTGTTGCCACATTCCGTATTCTGCCGAAAGATGTGTCAGCGGAAGTTTTTTCTTATATGGATACAGACTCTCAGGAGCATATTGTGCGTTCAATTACAGACAGCGAGCTTCACAGACTTGTTGAAGATATGTATATTGACGATACAGTTGACTTCCTTGAAGATGTGCCTGCAAACGTTGTAACACGCGTTTTAAAGGCAACCGATGCTAAAACACGTGAAACAATCAACCGTTTCCTTAATTATGCAGAAGATACTGCAGGCAGCATAATGACAACGGAAATGGTGCAACTTCACACTTATCTCAATGCCGAGCAGGCAATTGAACAGATAAGAAAAACAGGTGTTGACAAAGAAACAATATACACTTGCTATTGCATAGACGATAAACGCCACCTTGTGGGTATACTTGATTTGAAAGATTTGCTTCTGTGCGAGCCGAAAACTCTGCTTTCTGAAATTATGGATGATGAAAAACAGATAATTTCAGTTAAAACATCTGATGACCAGGAAGCGGTTGCAGACCTTGCAAGAAAATACGACTTGTTGAGTGTGCCTGTAACAGATAAAGAAAACCGCCTTGTGGGAATTATCACCATCGACGATATCGTTGATATTATCGAAGAAGAAAACACAGAAGACTTTGAAAAGATGGCTCTTCTTAATCCTTCTGATGATACTTACCTGAAAACAGGCGTTTTCAGAATGTCAAAAAACAGAATCATCTGGCTTGTTATACTTATGGTTTCCGCCACACTTACAGGGCAGATTATCAGCCGGAAGCAGGCACTTCTTGCAGATTTTGCCTTTCTTATTTCAGCAATGCCTATGCTTATGGGCACAGGTGGTAATGCAGGCAGCCAGGTTTCCACGCTTATAATCCGTGGTCTTGCACTTGGCGAAATTAAAATCCGCGATTATTTCAGGGTTGTTTTCAAGGAATTGCGAGTGGCATTCTGTTGTGCAACTGTCCTTGCAGTGCTTAATTTCTTAAGGCTTCTGATTGTGGGCGGGGGAGATATTCCGCAGTATTTAATCGTAAGTGCAGCAATGTTTGCCACAGTTATAATTGCAAATATAATCGGCTGTACATTGCCTATTCTTGCACGTCTTGTCAAACTTGACCCGGCGCTTATGGCAGGACCGCTTCTGTCAACAATTGTTGACGCGGCAACGCTTTCAATTTATTTTGCAATAGCACAATTTGTATTAATGAGATAAAGAAAAGGGCTGTATTATTACAGCCCTTTTTCAGAAAGAGGATTATATGAGTGAAAAAATTTATCCTGCAATAGCAATCGCAGGGGTAGGACAGTCAAGGGTTATCAACACAGAAAACAATAAGCGTGTATGGCCTATTGATTTTGATGCAAAAGCACTTGTAAAAAAAATAGTTTTTCCCTTTATTCTGTCTGTTATTTCAAGAAAAGACAGCGGTCTTTCAAAAGCTGTTTACAATGAATTTTCAAGGCAGATTGAGGGTTTACGCCTTGACGAAGACGGCAACGAAGTGCATAAGCTCAAGGTTGAGCGTTTCCCTGAAAGTTTCAGGGAAAGTACACAAGAAGAAAGAAAATACATAAAACGTATGCTTCCCGTTGATAAAATTGCAACTGAAATCGGCGAAGAAAATTTCTACTTTTTCACATATAATTCTTTCGGCAACATAGAGCAGGTTATCAGTGAGCTCGATGAGTATATTGATAACGTAATGAAAAAAAGAAATGTTGACAAAGTAAACCTTGTGCCTGTAAGCCTTGGCGGTACAATTTCAACTGCATACCTTAACAGATATGCAGATAAAAACAACATAAACAGAGTTGTAGGTGTTGTGCCGGCTTACGATGGCTCAAGCCTTGTGCTCGGTCTTATTGAAGGGGATTTTTCAAAATACGAAGAAGATATTATTCCTAAAGAGCTTGCAAAACTTACTTCACTTTTAACTGAACAAACGCGTAAAAATATAATTGACAGCATTTTCAGAGCACTCCGTGATGTGGTGATTTACCGCACATCTGTGGGCTGGGGTGCAGTGCCCCACGAAGAATACGAAAGGCTTTTATCAGAGCATAAAATGAGCGAAAAGCTTAGAAAAATCTGTGACGGAAATTTTGCGGTCAGAAACGATTTCCCTGCATTTATTGAGAAAAATCGGCAAAAGGGAGTTGAGTTTTTCTCTCTCTGCGGATACGGTCTTCCCATGGAAAAAGTTTTCAGGCTCGATAACAGACATTCCGACGGTATTGTTGACACAGCATCCTGCACAATGGGTGCAACCTGCCCTGACCTTGAAAAGGAAGTTGACATTTCAACAAGTGCAATCAAGGACCGCGTGTGGCTCTATAAAGGTATGGAGCACGAGGGTGCTGCAAAAACAGAACATCTTCTTAAATTGTGCGGACTGCTTCTGAAAAATGACGACATCAAATCAGTTTATGATGATGAAAACTTTAAGCAGTTTAATTGACTTTTTGCCTTTATTATGGTAATATATATTGATATTCTTTGCTTTTTGAAAGGAAGATAAAAATGTACAAGAAAGTTCCTGCTAACCTCGGCTTCGTTGAGCGTGAAAAAGAAGTTGAGAAATTTTGGAAAGAAAACAAAATCTTTGAAAAATCATCAGCACGTCAGGGTGAACCTTACGTTTTCTACGATGGTCCTCCCACTGCTAACGGCAAGCCTCACATCGGCCACGTTTTAACACGTGTTATTAAAGATATGATTCCCCGTTACCGCACAATGAAAGGCTATCAGGTGCCGAGAAAAGCGGGTTGGGATACTCATGGTCTTCCCGTTGAACTTGAAGTTGAAAAATTTTTAGGTCTTGACGGTAAAGAGCAGATTGAAGAATATGGCATTGCTCCTTTCATTGACAAATGTAAGGAAAGCGTGTGGAAATATAAGGGAATGTGGGAAGATTTCTCATCAACTGTCGGCTTTTGGGCTGATATGGACGACCCTTATGTAACATATCATAATGAATTTATTGAGTCTGAATGGTGGGCACTCAAACAGATTTTTGATAAAGGTCTTCTTTACAAAGGCTTCAAAATTGTTCCCTATTGCCCCCGTTGCGGAACTCCTCTTTCATCACACGAAGTTGCACAGGGCTACAAGGACGTTAAAGAACGCTCAGCCATTGCAAGATTCAAAATCAAAGGCGAAGACGCTTTCTTCCTTGCATGGACAACAACTCCCTGGACTCTGCCCTCAAACCTTGCACTTTGCGTAAACCCCGTAGAAAATTACGTTAAAGTTAAAACTGCAGACGGATACACTTATATCCTTGCAGAAGCACTCTGCGAAAAAATTCTCGGCGGTGAAAAGGCAACTGCACCCTACGAAGTTATTGAAACTTACGTAGGTAAAGACCTTGAATATAAAGAATACGAACCCTTGTTTGACTGCTGTGGCGAAATCATCGAAAAACAGCACAAAAAGGCTTATTTCGTAACATGCGACAGTTATGTTACACTTACAGACGGTACAGGTATTGTTCATATTGCTCCTGCTTTCGGTGAAGACGACGCAAACGTGGGCAGAAAATATGACCTTCCCTTTGTTCAGCTTGTTGACAGTAAGGGTAATATGACAGAGGAAACTCCCTTTGCAGGTATGTTCTGTAAGGATGCAGACAAGGAAGTGCTTATCGACCTTGATAAGAGAGGACTTCTCTTTGACGCACCTAAATTTGAACATAGCTATCCTCACTGCTGGAGATGTGACACTCCTCTCATCTATTATGCAAGAGAATCATGGTTCATCAGAATGACAGAAGTCCGTGATGACCTTATTAAAAACAACAACACAATCAACTGGATTCCCGAAAGCATCGGTAAAGGCAGATTTGGCGACTGGCTTGAAAACGTTCAGGACTGGGGCATCAGCCGTAACCGTTATTGGGGTACTCCTCTTAATATCTGGGAATGTGAATGCGGACACAGACACTCAATCGGCAGTATCGAAGAACTTAAATCAATGTCTGATAACTGCCCTGATGATATTGAACTTCACAGACCTTACATCGATGAAGTTAATGTAAAATGTCCTGTTTGCGGAAAGAATATGACACGTGTTCCCGAAGTTATTGACTGCTGGTTTGACTCAGGTGCAATGCCCTTTGCACAGCATCACTATCCCTTTGAAAACAAAGAATTGTTCGAAGCACAGTTCCCTGCTGACTTCATTTCAGAAGCAGTTGACCAGACAAGAGGTTGGTTCTATTCACTTCTTGCAATTTCAACTCTTATCTTCAACAAAGCACCTTTCAAGAACGTTATCGTTCTCGGCCACGTTCAGGACGAAAACGGTCAGAAGATGTCTAAATCAAAAGGCAACGCAGTAGACCCCTTTGATGCTCTTGAAGCACACGGCGCAGACGCTATCCGTTGGTATTTCTACACTAACTCTGCTCCCTGGCTTCCCAACCGTTTCCACGCAAAGGCAGTAACAGAAGGTCAGCGTAAGTTTATGGGTACATTGTGGAACACATATGCTTTCTATGTTCTCTATGCAGATATTGACTCATTCGACCCCACAAAGTATTCACTTGAAGTTGATAAACTTTCAGTTATGGATAAATGGCTTCTTTCACGTCTTAACTCAATGGTTAAAGACGTTGACGATTGCCTCAAAAACTACAAAATTCCTGAAGCAGCAAAAGCACTCCAGAGTTTTGTTGATGAAATGAGTAACTGGTATGTCCGCCGCGGACGTGAACGTTACTGGGCACAGGAAATGACTCAGGATAAGATCAATGCGTATATGACTCTCTATACAGCACTTGTTACAACAGCAAAAACTGCAGCACCTATGGTTCCCTTTATTACAGAAGAAATTTATCAGAACCTTGTACGCTCAGTTGACGAAAATGCAGAAGAAAGTATCCACCTTTGCTCATTCCCTGAAGTAGATGAAACACTCATCGATAAAGAGCTTGAAGAAAATATGGATGAAGTTCTTAAAATTGTTACTCTCGGCCGTGCAGCAAGAAACGGTTCAAACATCAAAAACCGTCAGCCTCTCGGCAAAATGTTCGTAAAAGGCGAAAGAGAACTTAACGATTTCTACAAGACAATTATCGAAGATGAGCTTAACATCAAAGAAGTTTCATTCATCGACGATGTTGATGGTATGCTTTCTTACAACTTCAAACCGCAGATGAAAACTCTCGGCCCGAAATACGGCAAACGCCTTAACGATATCAGAACAAAACTTGCTGAAATCGACGGCAGTGCTGCAAAGAAAGAACTTGACACTACAGGTGTTCTTAAACTTGACCTTGGTGATATGGTTATCGACCTTGAAGAATCAGATCTTCTTATTGAAGCAACACAGAAAACAGGCTTCTTCTCACTTGCAGAAGGCGGTGTTACAGTTGCTATTGATACAACTCTTACACCTGAACTTATTGAAGAAGGCTTTGTTCGTGAAATGGTATCAAAAATCCAGACAATGAGAAAAGATGCTGACTTCGATGTGCCTGACCATATTACAGTTTACATCGACGGTAACGAAAAACTTGCAGATATTTTTGCAAAGAATAAAGAAGAAATTATGACAGACGTTCTTGCAGATGAGTTTGTGATCGGTTCAACAGACGGACACACTGCAGAATGGGATATCAACGGCGAAAAAGTAACATTCGGCGTTAAGAAAATGTAATTATTACTGAATGCCGACAGTTTTCTGTCGGCATTTTTTTGTAGGTGATAAAATGAAGAAAAGACAAATTATCAACATTGTAAACTTTATCCGCGCAGTTGAACCTCGTGAAAAAGTTGACCTTATGAAACCTGTTACTGAACAGATAAGGCTGATGAAGAAGCATAATTTAAGAGGCACTTTTCTTCTGCAGTACGATGCCTTGATTATGCCTGAATACAGTGAACTTTTAAAAGAACTCAACTCTGAACAGTTTGAAATCGGCGTATGGCACGAGATTGTTCAGCCAATGGCGGAAAAAGCGGGCATTGAGTGGCGTGGAAGATTTCCGTGGGATTGGCACGCTCATTGCGGCTTTTCTGTCGGTTATACAAAAGAAGAACGAGAAAAACTCATTGATGTTCTGTTTGAAGACTTCAAAGAGATTATGGGATATTATCCCCGCGTTTTCGGCTCGTGGTTTTTTGACTCACACACGGTAAGATATGCTCATAATAAATACGGTCTTGATGCTGTCTGCAACTGCAAAGATCAATACGGAACAGACGGATATACTCTTTGGGGAGGTTATTACGGACAAGGTTATTATCCGAGCATAAACAATGTTTTTATGCCTGCACAAACGGCAGAAAATCAGCTTGACGTTCCTCTTTTCAGAATGCTTGGCAGTGACCAGGTGTATCAGTTTGATTCAGGTATAAATGTGGATTCATCTGAGCAGAAAAATCAGGGGGTTATTTCCCTTGAACCTGTTTATGAGGTTGCAGGAGGCGGGCTTCCTGAATGGGTAGATTGGTATATGAAAGAAAATTTCAATGGTGAATGTCTTACTTTCGGCTATGCACAGGCAGGTCAGGAAAACAGTTTCGGCTGGGACAGTATGAAAGACGGCCTTGAATACCAATTTCCGCTTTTTGAGAGATTGCAGAAAGAGGGAAGAATAGAAGTTGAACCTCTTGGTGATACAGGCAGATGGTATAAAGAAAAGTATAAAATAACTCCCGCATCTGCAATTACTGCACACACCGCTTACGATGACGGAAACAAAAATTCAGTATGGTATTCTTCACGTTTTTATCGAATAAACCTTTATGGCGATAACGGAAAATTCCGTATACGCGATTTGCATATTTTCAATGAGAATTTCCCTGACCCGTATGAAAATGAGGTTTGCGCCCGCAATGAGGCTTATTATGAAACACTTCCTGTAGCGGACGGCAACAGATTCAGCGGAAACGGAGTGCTTGCAGGTATATATTTTGATAGCGATAATGCAAAGCACGATGAAATGGTGTTTGAAGAAATTGATGAAAACACAGCTCTGATTACTTACGGAAACGTAAAAATCACACTTTCCGAAAATAATATAAAAATTGAAAGCGATAAAGATTTTACTTTCGAAAACAGAATCGGCAAAGACGGCGGACATCTTCCGCAAGTGAAAAATGTAAACGAAAAAGAAATAAAACTTTCTTACAATAGTTCAGATTATTGTGTGAAACTTCTTGATGGAGTTTTTGTCGATAATAAAACAATCAGGTCTGAAAAATGCAGAATTGAAGCAGAGTTTTCAGTATAATAAAAAAAGCCTTACGTTTTTGTGACGTAAGGCTTTTTGCTTAGTAATCAGAACGGTTGTCTTTCTTGTTCTGGTCGTTTCTCTGCTTTTTGTTCTGATCGTTTTTCTGGTTCTGGTCGTTCTTCTGGTTGTTGTTCTGCTGGTTACGATTGTTTTTTTCGTTCATTTCTGAAACTCCTTTTATGCACAAAATTAGGGATTTTGTTCCCGTATCTATTCTGCGCAGAAAGCAGAGTTTTATTCCATTTCGTTAAAATTATAAATAAATGTATCAGCAAGTTTTTTTATTTCTTCCGTATCCTTTGATGAACTTTCATCAAACACGCCTACACAATAAAATCCTGCATTTTTCGCAGTTTTCAGTGCAGTTAAAATGTCTTCAAACACAGCACACTCATTTGGCGAAACATTCATTTTTTCAGCAGCGGTAAGGTAAATATCAGGGCTTGATTTTCCTTTTCCGATTTCGTTGACAGTTACAAAAAAGTCAAATAAATCAAAAATCTCATATTTTTTCAGGCAGTTTTCAAATAATTCCTTGTCAGACGCCGTTGCAACTGAAAGGGAAACGCCTTGTTCTTTGAGCTTGAGCAGATATTCTTTTGCACCGCTTTTTAATTTAACGTGAGTTGAATATTCGTTTTTTGCAATTTCGCCCCATTCGGCAATTATTTCTTCAACGCTTTCTTTTATATTATATGTTTCTTTTGTATATATAGCGGCCTTGTGTGTTCCTAAAGGTGAAATTGCCTGAATATATCCTTCGGGCACTTCCATATTTCTGTTTTCAAAAAACGCAACGTCAACCTTGTGCCACAAACCCATTGAATCAAGAAGTGTTCCGTCAAGGTCGAAAATTGCACCTTTAAAATTTTCCATTGTGCACCTCGCTGAAATTTAATATACAAATTATATCATATATATTTTCAAAATTAAAGATTTATTTATTGTAAAATTCATTCCGAACTGATATAATGAAATAAATATCAACCTATCTGAAAGGTAATGAGCAGATTGTTTAACAAGAAAAATAATTCAGTGGAAAAATTTAATATGGTTGTTCCTGAAAAGAGGCAGATTCTCTGGCAGGAAACAGAGTTTGCAGCCCTTGTTTATTTCGGATTGAACACTTTTGTGTCAAGGCAGGAGGGTAACGGAAGAACTGAAGCAAACGCATTTTATCCCACGTCAATTGATATTCCCGGTTGGATTTCTACATTTAAAAGTGCAGGAATGAAAGGTGCAATTCTCACAGTAAAGCATCACGATGGTTTCTGTATGTGGAGGAGTAAAACTACTTCTTACACAGTTGCATTTTCACCTTATAAAGACGGCTCAGGCGATATTTTCCGCGAATTTGCAGAAGCCTGCTGTGAACAAGGTCTGAAAGTCGGTTTTCAGTTTTCTTTATGCGACCGAAATACTGACAAAAAAGGCAAGGATTTAGATGATTTAATCTGCAATCAGCTTACTGAACTTTTAACTGAATACGGCAAAATTTACGAAGTTAAATTTGACCTTGAAGGTGAAAAACAGCACGATTATGATATGGAAAGATACATCAGTTTAATCCGTACTCTGCAGCCTGATGCTGCCATAGTAAATGGCCCTGATGTAAGGCATTTAGGTAATAATAAAGCCGTGTGCCGTCCTGAAGAATGGAATGTAATTGAGCCTGTAAACGATTTGCAGAAAATTGTTAAAATTGATTCTTCAAAAGAAAATACATACCGTGCTCCTGATGGTGCAGGGCAGATGCAGCTTGATTTAGGCAGCAGAAAAGCACTTAAAAAAGCAAATTCTCTCTGCTGGCAGCCTGTTGTGGTTGATTATTCAATGCGTGGTAACTGGTTTTATCTCCGCGATGAAGATGAAGTTTCCATGTTTCTTCAGAATATGAAAAAGTTATATTTTTCAACTGTAGGTGCAAATGCATCTCTTGAATTGGGTGTGCCCATAGACCAACGAGGTCAGGTGCACGAATCGGAAAAGCTTACTCTTGAAAGTTTCGGCATCGATATGGGAATGCTCACACGCAGACCTTTGGTTAAAAATTCAGAAGTCACTGCAAACTGTGGCGGAAATACAGTTGATAACCTGAAAAAAGACGATGAAACTTATTTTGATTCAGGCAAAACATCTTCGCCCATAGAAATCACTGTGAATTTTGGCGAAGAAAAAATAATCAAGATGATTTCTCTCGGCGAAAATATTGCCACAGGTCAGCAGATTGAACAGTTTTCGGTATACACTCTTGAGGGCAGAAAATTCAAAAAAGCCGAAACTCACACAGTAGTGGGCTACAAAAAACTGATTTTGCCTAAAAAACCTATGGTAACAAGTGCAGTTAAAATTGTAATTGAAAAAACAAGAGATTTTGCAACACTTAAACATCTCGAGATATATTCAGCATAATTAAAATAGCAAAGGATTAATAAAGGAGGAATTTTAATGGCTAAATATCTTATTATCAACGCAGACGACTATGGTCTTTGCAAATCTGCAAACGAAGCGGTGCAGGAACTTTTTCTGAACGGCAGAATTAAATCTTCAACTATTATGATGCCTTGTCCTGCAGCACGCGATGCAATGGAATTCGGAAAAGAGCATCCCGAATTTGCAATAGGTGTTCATCTTACTATGACAAATGAATGGGATAGTTACCGCTGGAAACCTTTGTCAGGCGGTAAAACTCTCGTGAATGACGAGGGTTATATGTGGCGTTCAAGCACAGAAGTTGAAAAGAATGCTGATATAAAAGAGCTTGAAAATGAAATCCGCGCACAGGTTAAATTTGCAACAGATAACGGCTTCACTCCTTCACATCTTGATAATCATATGGGCTCACTTTACGGACATTACACAGGCAGATTCAGTCTGCTGAAAATGTCGCTTCGCGTGTGCGGAGAATTGGGATATGCTTACAGAATGTACACTTCTCACGATAAACGCATCTGCCCTGCAGGCACACCATATCCTCTTTATTGGGCATCAACCCTGATTTCTCGTATGTGGGCAAAAAGATATAAGGTTATTCTTCCTGATTATCTTCTTTTCCCCGATTGGACAAAAGACCTGCGTTCAAACGGATATGAGCATTACCGCGAAACAATTCTGAAAATCTGGACAGATTTACCTGACGGAGTTACAGAAACCTTTGTTCATCCTGCAAAAGAAACAGATGAGTTAAAAAGCATTGTAGGCTCATGGCAGGATAGGGTATGGGAATACAAACTGATGAATGACCCTGAAACACACAGAATTTTAAAAGAAAACGGAATTGAGCTTATCAGTTATCGCGACCTGATTGAAATGAAAAAGAAAAAATAAACAATAAATTGGTGAAATCCTCTTTGCTTATGCAAAGAGGATTTTTTGTTTAATTTTTTTTAACATTTATTTATATTCTTTAACAAATTTGTATTGTACAATGGAAACGGAAAAGTATACCCTCACGGGAGGTTTTAATATGAAAAAGATTTTTGATTTTATAGTAGATAAACGAAAAATAGTTTTAGTGGTAATGGTTGCGTTGTGCCTTGTGTGCTGTTCGCTCATTCCTAAGGTGAATATAAACACGGATATGACAAAATATCTGCCTGAAGAATCTTCTATGAGTCAGGGTATGTCAGTTATGGCAGAAGAATTTCCTGACACAAAAATGCCCAGCACAATACGTGTTATGTTTAAAAACCTGTCTGAAGTTGATAAAAGCAATGTAAAGCAGAAACTCGAAAATATCGAATATGTAGACAGCGTTACATATAACCCTGATATAAACGATAAAGACGGATATTCTCTTTTCACAGTCAGCACATCATATGCGTATTCGACAAATGAAGAAATGGCAATTGAAAGCGATATTCAATCAGGTTTTGATGGCTATGAAATGGTTATGAAAAACGATAACGCAACAGGTGCAAACCTGCCGATGTGGGTGATTCTGCTTGCTTTCGGCCTGCTTATGGTTGTGCTTATTCTTATGTGCTCATCATGGTTTGAGCCTGTTTTATTCCTTGCCACAATAGGCATTGCAATAGGCTTTAATATGGGCACAAACGTGATGTTTGAAAGCGTTTCGCAGATGACATTCTCGATTTCTGCAATATTGCAGGTAGTGCTTTCAATGGACTATTCAATTATTCTTATGAATCGCTATCGTCAGGAAAAATTGAATGCACCTGACAATTTTTCTGCAATGAAACTTGCTTTGAAAAACGCATTCTCATCAGTTGTTTCAAGCGGAATGACCACTGTTATCGGCCTTCTTATGCTTATTTTTATGAGCTTTACAATAGGTCTTGATTTAGGCCTTGTGCTTGCAAAAGGTGTTATTTTCAGTATGGTCTGCGTGTTTACAGTGCTGCCTGTGCTCATTCTTATGTTTGATAAGATAATCGAAAAATCTTCCAAGAAGCAGCTTCACATTCCTTTCGGCAAAGCAGCAACATATGGTTTCAAAGGTCGTAAATTTATCGCAGTGATATTTGTTGTTTTGTTTGTTGCAACGTACTTTTTGCAGAATATCACAGCAATCACTTACACAATTCAGGTTGAAGATGAAATTGCAGAAATTTTCCCTACATCAAACCCTGTTGTTGTGCTTTATGAAAATAAAGATGAAGACAAAATTGCACCTATCGGCGACAGACTTTCACAGCACGAAAAAGTCAACAGTGTGCTTGGTTATACAACAACTCTCGGCAAATCTTTCACAACCAACGAAATGGTTGCAATGATTGACACAATGGGCGCTGATATGGGCGTTGATGCTTCGCTTCTTTCTGTGCTGTATTATGATAGATATAAGGGCGATGCAGAAACTGAACTTACTGTAAGCGAAGTGATGAAGTTCGTTTCAGAAAGCGTATTGCCTAATGAAATGTTCTCATCTTTCATTGACGACAGCATGAAAGAAAATATGTCAATGATAGAAAAATTTACTGATAAATCAAGCCTTACCACTCCGATGACTGCAGGGGAAATTGCAGAATATTTCGGTATGGGCGAAGATGAAATCAAGCAGATTTTTATGCTTTATTTCGCATCTGACGAAAATGTTGATTCAGGAAAAATGACACTTTCCGTTTTTGCTGATTTTGTTGTAAACGAAGTTGCAACAAACGAAATGTATGCATCTTTCTTTGATGAAAACACAAAAGGTCAGATTGGTCTGCTTTCTGATTTCTGCGATGTCAATGCAGTAACTGAACCAGTTGGTGCAGATGAACTTGCATCAAAGCTTTCTATTGATGCAGAGCAGATGAATCTCCTTTATGCTTATTATTACTCATCTGTTGATTCCTACAGTCCTGCATCAATGACAGTTTCATCATTCATAAAATTCATTGAAAACGACATCTTGTCAAACCCCATGTTTGCATCGCAGTTTGATGCGGAAACAGCATCGCAGATAAAAATGCTTGCGCAGTTTGCAGATAAAAATGCAGTGCGTAAACAGATGACTTCAGAGGAGCTTGCATCAGTTCTCGGCATTGAAGAAAGCCTTGTTGATTCGCTCTTTACTCTTAAATTCGGTCTTGCACAGAACAAGACAATGTCTTTGGAAGAACTTGTTGATTTCATTCTGAGCGATGTTGCTGCAAACCCTCTTTTCGCTTCGCAGATTGATGATGAAATGCTTCCGCTTCTTCAGATGATGGATAAAATTATCGATAACGTGGTAAGCGATAAAAAGCTTACATGTGCCGAAATGGCATCTCTGCTGGGTATGGAAACAGAGCAGATTAAAATAATCTATTCAGTTTACGATTTCAGCAAAAATTCACCTGATAAAAAGCTTTCATTGCAGACGGTTGTTAATTTCCTTGCTGAAAACAAAGATACATTCGCAGGCATGATGGATGAAGAGCAGCTTTCGCTCATCGGAATGGGTCAGGCGTTTATAAACGGTGCTGTAAGCGGGAAAGAATACACTGCAGATGAAATTGCAGACCTTGTGGGACTTGATTCAGCACAGCTCAGACAGTTGTTTATGCTTTACAAAACAGAGCATGGCGACACAAGCAGCTGGAAAGTTTCGTTGCAGAATTTTGTGAAATTTATTCTCAGCGATATCGTAACAAACCAGGCTTTTGCAGGTTATATTGACGAAGAAACATCATCAATGCTCACAACTGCAGAAGTTATTATAGATGCAATAGTTGCAGACACAAAATATAAGGCGAAAGATTTGTCAGCTATTCTCGGCAGTTTTTCAGACAAACTTGACGAAAACACAGTGTCACTGCTTTATCTCTACTATTCTGCAGTGAATAACAGTGATAAAACGTGGACTCTTACAATACAGGAATTGTTTGACCATCTTTACAATAATATGCTCAATGACCCACGTCTTTCAGGGCTTCTTGATTCAGCAACAAAAGAGCAGATTCTCGGTGCAAAAACACAGCTTGAAGATGGCCTCAAGCAGATGAAAGGCAAAAACTATTCTCTTATGATGCTTGATACATCACTTCCTCTTGAAGCAGATGAAACAACAGCATTCATAGAAAATCTTGATAAAGAGTTTTCTGAAAATCTTGAGGGTAATTATTACTTCATCGGTAATTCTCCCATGAGTTATGAAATGCAGCAGTCATTCGATAAGGAATTGTTGCTCATAACAATTCTTACTGCTGTGGCAATTTTCCTTGTTGTTGCAATAACATTCAGAAGCATCCCCATTCCGCTTATACTTGTGCTTCTTGTGCAGTGCGGCGTTTACATCACAGTAACCGTCAGCGGGCTTCTCGGCTACAGCGTGTATTACCTTGCATTGCTTGTTGTTCAATGCATACTTATGGGTGCTACCATTGACTACGGCATTTTGTATACTAACTATTATCGCGAAAACCGCAAAACAAAACCCATAAGAGAAGCGATTCTCGCTGCATACGAGGGCTCAAATCACACCATTTTCACATCAGGTCTTATTATGGTGTTTGTAACAGCAGTTATCGGCTTTGCTCCTGTTGACCCCACAATTGCACAGATTTGCCAGACAATTTCAATCGGCTGCACAGCAGCAATACTTCTTATTCTCTTTATGCTTCCCGGTTTGTTGGCAGCCTTTGATAAACTCACAACCAAAGAGAAGAAAAAGAAGAAATCACAGTAATTCAATAAAAAACGGTAGTTCCTGAATAAAAGGAACTACCGTTTTTTTATAAGTTATAAGTTAAAAAACTTCATTTATTGCTTTGTTTTCCTCTGCAGAAGCAAAAATGTTTTCAATGAGCTTGAGCAATCTTCTTTGCTGTGCGTGTGTAACGATAGGCTCTGCTTTTCTTTCCAATACTTCAAGGATATTATCGTAATATTCAGCCCAGTTGCTTTCTACGGGTTCTGTAGGATATTCGTCGATAGTATCGTCAGTTCTGGGAGCCATGGTCTTTGTAAGTCCAACGCCTGCCTGAACGGGAACAGCATCTTTGTTTTCCCAGTCGGTGACCATGCTGATTGTACCGTTCCCTTCCCAGTCATCAATCTGAGCAGAACCGTTTTCACCAAGCACATACCAATACGGGAGAGAGATGAAGTTGTTAGTTGAAACTTCAATAATCCATTCTGTATCGTTATCAAACTTTATTAAGGCAGTGAAACCATCGTCAACTTCATCGTTTGTGATATGAGTGAGCGTTGCATAGATAGATATAACTTTTGCTCCGTTCATCATCATAAGCATCTGGTCAAGAAGATGCACGCCCCAGTCGTAAACCATGCCGCCGCCGGGCTGTCTGTTTCTCCAATCACCGGGCACACCACGTGAACCGTGAACTCTGTGCTCAATACGGAAAATTCTGCCAAGCTTGTTTTCGTCATAGATTTTCTTTACTGTGCGGTAGCAAGGGTCCCAACGTCTGTTCTGATGAACTGTGAAAAGTTTTCCTGTTTCTTCTGAACACTTAATCATTTCGTCAAGTTCTTCAGAAGACATTGTAACAGGCTTTTCAGAAATAACAGCTTTGCCTGCTTTCATTGCACGTATTGCATAATCCTTGTGGAATTCATTGGGAGTAGCAATTGTGATAAAATCAATTCTGTCATCGTTTAAAAGTTCATCTGCACTTGCGAATGCGTGAAGCCCTTTGCTTTCTGCGATTTTACATCTTTCGGGGTTGATATCATATGTGCCGATAATTTCAACATCATCACGCAGGCTTAATTTTTCGAAATGGTAGTTACCCATTCCGCCGTAGCCGATTAAACCCCAACCAAATTTTTTCTTTGCCATTTTACACACCTCCGCAGTGGTCATACCCACCACATTTCGCCTGTTTTCTGTGTAATAAGAACGCTCTTGAGCATTTCAACTGCTTTTGTAAGACCTTCGTCCTGGCTCATAAGGCTGTCTTCATGTTCAATGCTGATTGCATAGTCATAACCTACAAGGCGGAGGTTGCTGATAATATCTTTCCAGTAAGTAGCATCGTTGCCGTAGCCTACACTGCGGAAAATCCATGAACGGTTGATTTCATCGCCGTAGGGTTTTGTGTCAAGCACACCGTTTACTGCAGTGTTGTATTTGTCGATTTTTGTATCCTTTGCGTGGAAGTGGAAAATTGCATCGCCTAATTTTCTGATAGCAGCAACAGGGTCCATTCCCTGCCAGATAAGGTGGCTGGGGTCAAAGTTTGCACCGATTTCAGGGCCTACTGCTTCGCGGAGTTTAAGGAGTGAATCTGTGTTGTAAACGCAGAAACCGGGGTGAAGCTCAAGTGCAATTTTGTCAACACCGTGTGCTTTTGCAAATTCAACAAGATTTTTCCAGTAGGGGATAAGCACGTCATTCCACTGATATTCAAGAATTTCGCCGAAATCGTTAGGCCAGGGGCAAGTTACCCAGTTGGGATATTTTGCACCTTCCCAGTCACCGGGGCAACCGGAGAATGTGTTAATCTGATGAATACCTAATTTTTCTGCAAGGAGAATTGTGTCGCGGATAACTTTGTCAAATTCTGCAGCAATTTCCTTATTGGGATGCACAGGGTTACCATGACAGCTTAAAGCACTGATTTCAAGGCCGTATTTGTCAAGGGTTGCTTTGAATTCGTCAAAAGCTTTTTCATCGTTAAGGAGAATTTCAGGGTTTGCGTGAGCGTTCCCCGGATATCCGCCGCAACCGATTTCAACCATTTCAATTCCTTTTGATTTAAAATATGCAAGTGCTTCATCAAGCGGTTTGTCGCTGAGAAGTGTTGTAAAAACGCCAAGTTTCATTTTAAGATACCTCTTTAATTATAAATTTGCTTTGAAATAAGCCATACTTCTTGTGATGTCTTCAACGCCTGTGGGCACAGGGTCGTCATTTTCAAGCACAAGCCATTCCATGTCGATTTCTTTTGCAGCTTTGAAAACTGTAAGCAAGTCATTCTGACCTTCGCCAAGAGCAGTGGGCTTTCTGTCAACACCGTCTTTGATGTGAAGAAGAACAATTCTGTCTTTGTTTTCTGTGATGTATTTGTAGTTATCAGCACCACCGCAGAAGCTCCAGTAAGTGTCAACTTCAAGGTATGCTTTATCTGCAATTACATCCATGCAATATCTGTCACCGAACATAATTTCAAATTCTTCTGTGTGGTTGTGATAGTAGAATTTAATTCCGTCTTTTTCGCCTTTTTCGTTAGCAAAAGCAAATACGTCGTTGAGAATTTTAACATCTTCTTCAGTTGTATGGGGAGCACCGCCGATGCCAACGTATTTCATGCCGAGAACTTTTGCGATTCTGAGTGTTTCGTCAATTTTGTCTTCCTTGAAATCGTCAAGGCCCATGTGGCAGCCTACTGCTGTAAGACCAAGCTCATCAAGCTTTGCTTTGATAACTTCAGGCTCTAACCCTGCGTAGCCTGCAAATTCAACGCCTTCAAAGCCGATTTCTTTTACTTTTTCAAGGATTTTAAGGAATCCTTCGCCGTCTGAATAATCGTGTCTGAGTGAATAAAGTTGTACTGCCAATTTCATTTTTATGCCTCCTGATTATGCAAGAAATACAGGCTTGCCTGTTTTTGCTGATTCATAAATTGCTTCAAGTATCTGTGTAACAACAATAGCCTCTTCAGGTTTTGTGTTAACTTCTGTGTCATTGATGATAGCGTCAATCCAGAGACGTGCTTCAACTTCTGAGCAATCCATTTTTTCGCCGTCGAAGAATGCAACGCCGCCAACATCAAAGTCGGGCTCTTCAACAACCTGACGGTTGTTTTTAACGTAGTTGAGTTTAAGTCCGTCAATCATATCTGCGCCGCCCTTTGTACCGCAGAGTGTTGTTGATGCTTCAATGGGATTTCTGATGTTGAGTGCCCAGCTTGATTCAAGCACGATTGTTGCACCGTTTTCCATAACAACAAAGCCGAAAGCTGAATCTTCAACTGTGAATTTTTCAGGGTCCCAATCGCCCCATGCGTTTGCAGTGCCTTTCTGTTGGCCGAGTTTTTTATATGTAGTACCTACAACCATTCTGGGCTTGTAGTTATCCATCATCCAGAGAGTAAGGTCAAGTGCGTGTGTGCCGATATCGATAAGGGGACCGCCACCCTGTTCGTATTCGTTAAGGAAAACGCCCCATGTGGGAACTGCACGGCGTCTTAAAGCGTGAGCCTTTGCAAAGTAGATTTCACCAAGTTCGCCATTTTTGCAGCATTCTTTAAGGTAAATAGAATCAGATCTGCAACGTGACTGATAACCGATTGTAAGCTTTTTACCCGTTCTCTGAGCAGCTTCAAGCATTTTCTTTGCTTCGTCGTAAGTTTTAGCCATAGGCTTTTCGCACATTACGTGTTTGCCTGCTTCAAGAGAATCAACAGTAATAAAACTGTGTGAACGGTTAGGTGTGCAAACGTGAATAACGTCAATTGTTTCGTCTTTGAGAAGTTCTTTATAATCAGTATAAACCTTAGCATCGGGTGTGCCGAATTTTTCTGCTGCTTTCACAGCTTTTTCTTCAATGATGTCGCAGAAAGCAACCATTTCAACTTTATCGCTTATTTTCTGCAATGAAGGCATGTGTTTGCCGTTAGCGATACCACCGCAACCGATGATGCCGACTTTCAATTTCTTTTCCATGTTTAAAACCTCCAAAATTCAGGAATGACGAACACTCCGTTATTTGATTTAATGATACCACAACGGTGTTATTTTTCAAGAGTTTTTTGATAATTTTTGCTGATTTTTTTATATTTTATTGTGACCTGATAGTAAATATGGTATAATAACGGCGGTGAAGCAAATGAGAAAAATTGACTATGTGATAGAAAGTGAATTTGACGGCGATAAAGTGCTGTGGTATCTTCGCGGACAGGCAAAACTTTCCGCAAGGCTTGTTGCGAGTTTAAAAACATTTCCTGAGGGAATACTTTTAAACGGAGGGCATATCAGAACAATCGACAGAATTCATACAGGCGATATACTTACGGTAAACATTCCCGAAGGCGAAAGCACGGCTCAGGCACGCGAAGGGGAACTTGAAGTTGTGTATGAAGATGATGATATTCTCATTATTAACAAAAGCCCCTTTATTGCAGTCCATCCCACTCACAACCATCAGGGAGATACTCTTGCAAATGTTGTAACGGGTTATCTTCAGAAAAAGAACAAAGATGCAGTTTTCAGGGCTGTGGGCAGACTTGATAAAGGCACGTCAGGCCTTATGATGATTGCCCTTAACGGCTATGCTGCTTCACGTCTTTCCGAAGATGGTGTCAGCAAGGAATATATTGCAATAACGGAAGGCGTATACACTTCTTCCGGCACAATAGACAAGCCCATTTATCGACCCGACCCGATGAAAACTCTGCGTGCTGCAGGTGATGAGGGCGACAGAGCAGTAACTCATTATTCAGTTGAAGCACACGATAATGAAAGGTCACTTCTTCGTGTATGGCTGGAAACGGGCAGAACACATCAGATAAGGGTTCATTTTTCTCATATGGGCACTCCGCTTGTAGGTGACGATATGTACGGAAAAGCAGATGATGAAATCAAAAGACACGCTCTGCACTGTGAAAAAATGGTTTTTTGCCATCCAGTTACGGGAAAAATGCTTTCTGTTACTGCTCCCTTGTGGGAAGATATGGAAAAATTAAAGGAAAAAATTGAAAAAAACATGTAGTATCTTCATTTTATGAAAATACAATATGTAGATTAAATACAAAACGGTAACAAACGCTATTCAAAAATTACAACAAAATTACAATTATTGTATTTGGTAAATTTTTTTCTCAAAAAGACTTTATTTTTACGAGATATGGTGTTATAATATTGGCGCATAACTACGGAAGTTTTTATGCTCTTGAAAAAAGATTACAAATGTAAAGAATCTTAACAGTTTTGAATACAATATATAGTTTGCCACGATTTTCATAACCGCTGCGTGGATATACATACCATTTTAGTCTGCGCAGACGTTAAGGAGAGTGTACCGGATTGGAAAAAATCGTAATTAATGGTGGAAATGAACTCTATGGAGAGATTAATATAAGCGGCGCAAAAAATGCAGCACTTGCAATTCTTCCTGCAACTGTTCTTGCACAGGATATCTGCAGAATTGAAAATCTTCCTGATATCAGCGACGTTAAACTTATGGTTGATATTCTTTCTCTTCTCGGAGCACAGATTAAATACATTAACAGAAACACACTTGAAATAGATACAAGATTTGTAAACAAATGCGAAGTTCCCTATGATTATGCAAAACAAATGAGAGCTTCATATTATTTTATCGGCGCATTGCTCGGCAGATTTTCAAAAGCAAGGGTCGCAATGCCCGGCGGTTGCTTCTTCGGCGTAAGACCTATTGACCAGCATATCAAAGGCTTTGAAGCATTAGGCTGCACAGTCAACATCGAAAACGCAATTGTGGATGCATCAGTTGACGGCTGTATGTACGGCAGTTCAATTTATATGGACGTTGTTTCAGTTGGTGCTACAATGAACATTATGCTCGCTTCCGTAAAAGCGAGAGGCCTTACAATTATCGAAAACGCTGCCAAAGAGCCCCATATCGTTGACCTTGCAAACTTCCTTAACACAATGGGCGCTGATATCAGAGGTGCAGGCACAGACGTTATCAAAATCCGTGGTGTCGAAAATCTTCACGGCTGCACATATTCTGTAGTACCTGACCAGATTGAAGCGGGCACTTATATGGTAGCAGCAGCTGCTACAGGCGGCAATGTGCTTATTAACCACGTTATTCCCAAGCACCTTGAATCTATCACTTCAAAGCTTGAAGAATGCGGAATTATAGTTGAAGAAGACGACGAATCAGTAAGAATCATTTCAAACGGCAGACCGAAAAAGTGCAATGTCAAAACAATGCCTCATCCCGGTTTCCCCACAGATATGCAGCCCCAGATGGCGGTTCTTTTAACAATGGCTGAAGGGACAAGCATTATTTCCGAAAGCGTATGGGACAGCCGTTTCCGCTATATTGAACAGCTTCTCCGATTCGGTGCAAAGGTGCAGGTTAACGGTAACCTTGCAGTTATCGAAGGTGTTGATAAGCTCAAAGGTGCTCCCGTAAAAGCTGTTGACCTCAGAGCAGGTGCGGCAATGATTATTGCAGGTCTGTGTGCAGAAGGTCAGACTGAAATTGAAGATATCAAGTATATCGAAAGAGGCTATGAAGACGTTGTTAAAAAGCTTCAGAATGTAGGAGCAGATATCAAACGCGTTGAAATCAGAGACCCTCAGGCAACAGTTGTCAGTGCAGGTTAATCAATTAATAAGTCAATCCCACTCAGCAAACACCTGAGTGGGATTTTTTGGAGGAATAAATTTTGGCAAGGTTTTGTTCGCTTTATTCATCATCAAGCGGTAACAGCACATATTTAGGTATGGCAGATGAAGGTGTTCTGGTAGATGTGGGTGTTTCTTTGAAAAAACTTGAAGAAGCAGCTTCTTTTCAGGGGATAGACCTGTCCTGCGTCAGAGGAGTTTTTATCACCCATGAACATTCTGACCACGTAAAGGGGCTCAAACCCTTTCTCACAAAATATAAAGTACCTGTTTTTTCTTCTGCAAACACTCTTGAAGAACTTTGCAAAGGCGGATACATTCCCTGCGGTGCAGAATGTATTGAGATGGGAAATGCTCAGTCTGCAGGTAATATTCAGGCAAAAGCTTTCAGAACTTCTCACGATACGCCCGTAAGCTTAGGGTATAGTTTTTATCTGCCGGATGAAAGAAAGATTTCTGTCTGCACAGATTTAGGTTATGTCAGCGAAGAAGTGCTGTGTGCTGTTAAAAAAAGTGACCTTGTGCTGCTTGAATCAAACCACGACCTTAAAATGTTGCGTTACGGCAGTTACCCCCTTTATCTCAAACAACGCATTCTGTCTGAACACGGACATCTTTCCAATGAGGCTTGTGCCGAAACGTCAGCACAACTTCTTTCAAGCGGAACAACACGCTTTGTGTTAGGTCACTTGAGCCACGAAAACAATACTCCCGATAAAGCATATGCTGAAACATTCTCAAAGCTTGATATGACAGGTGCGAGAATTAACATAGACTATACACTCACTGTTGCAGGTGATAAAAACAAAATGATAAGACTATGAGGTTTATTTATGATTGGTGTTACCATAATTGCCCTTGGCAAACTTAAAGAAAAATATCTGCGTGATGCCTGCGATGAATACATAAAAAGGCTTTCTGCACTGTGCAAACTGAAAATAGTTGAACTTGAGCCTGTCAGGCTTTCCGACAACGCCTCACAGACAGAAATCGACAAAGCTTTGGATAAAGAAGCAAAAGAGATTTTGTCACGTGTTTCGTCAAACTCAAAGGTCATCGCGATGTGCATTGAGGGTAAACAGATGCCGTCTGAAAAATTAAGTAGTTTTTTTGAAGAAACAGCAGTTTCAGGTTGCGGTGATATAACTTTTGTTATAGGCAGTTCATACGGTATGAGCAACGAAGTAAAAAAACGTGCAGATGTGCGTCTTTCAATGTCAGAGATGACGTTTCCTCATCAGCTTGCACGTGTTATGCTTCTTGAGCAGATATACAGAGCGTTTATGATTTCAAACTCATCAAAATACCACAAATGACGGCTTCGCTTGACTTTATTGAAAATAAAATGTATAATTGACGCGTATAGCTACAGAAAGGTAGGTGAGGCATTACTCAGAGGAGTATGCCGTAGTATATGAAAAAAATAAAATTATTAGTTTCTATGCTTCTTGTATTTGCTATGGTAATTGCAAGTTCAGTAGTTGTAAACGCAGCTTCTGCTTCAATTTCATTGAGTGCAAGCAAGTCAACTCTCAAGAAAGGTGACACAGTAGTCATTACAATCAATCTCGGCTCAAATCCCGGTGTTTCAGGCCTTGATTTCAGTCTTTCCTACAACACAACACATATGCAGTATCAGAGTTCATCAATCGGATCTGTAGGCAATGCGTTTGGTATGCCCAGCGTTAATTCAAACGGCTCAGCAGTAAAAGGTGCATTTATTAATATGGACGGCACAACTGTTAAGTCAACAGGTGCGCTTGCTACAATTACTTTCAAAGTAATTACAACATCTGATGTTACATCATCCTTCTCAATTTCAGCAACAGGCACAGACAGCGGTGCAAATATGGTTTCAGTTACAACAAGTGGTGTGAGCGTTAAGGTTTCAAATGCTACAACAACACAACCCACGACTGCAAGGCCTACACAGCCCACAACTGCAAGACCTACACAGCCCACAACTGCAAGACCTACACAGCCCACAACTGCAAGGCCCACGCAGCCCACGACCACTCAGCCAACAACTACTCAGCCAACAACTACAGAACCCGACACAACTGAAGAAACAACAAGAGATCCTGATGATTTTACAGTTCTTCCCGCTAAAAGTGCCGGTGTAGCAATCGGTATGACTTTTTCACTTGCTGTGCCGTCTGAAATGAAAGAGAGTGAAATTGAATACACTTCAAGCAATAATTCAATTGCCACAGTCACCGAAGAAGGTCTTATAACAACTCATGCAGAAGGCATGGTAAATATTCAGATGGTGAGTGAAAATGGTTACAAGATAACATGGGTGCTTCTCGTAGGGGAACGTATGGAAGAAGAGGAAAGCACAATTACCGGTGAAGAAATAACAACAGAAGAAGATATTGAAGTTGAAAACGAAATAACAAACGAAGAAAAAACAGTTGAAGAAAGCGAAGAAGACGATGATGACAAAAAGTCAAACAACAACGGTGATGATGAAACATTCAAATTAGTTGTAATCATCGGTTCAGCTGCAGCGCTGATTGCCATTGTAGTTGTCATTGCATCAATGGTCAAAAAAAGAAAGAGCTTTGACAATGAATTTTAATGAATAGGCAATTTCAACAGTAAAGAGCGTGGTATCACGCTCTTTTTTATTTATGTTTTTTTGATTAAATTTTCTTTATTAAAAAATATAAAGAATATATGAATAAATAATTAGAAATTTTAAATAAATGCCCTCAAACCTTGACAATGGGGCTCGAAAATTAGTATAATATGTGTAATCATAATTATTTAAAATGGAAAGTATGTTGTTTAACTGAAATATTTAAGAATTATTTATGAAAAGGAAGTGACAGCTTGAGCTTAAAGTACGGAAAATATGTAAGAGGCGGTAAACCTGCAACAAAAAAATTTGATATGGTAAGACCTCCTTGCAAACAGTCAATGATATTAATGCCGCTCGTTTGGGGATTTTCAGGCCTTCAGCGTCTGCTCCACCGTGCGAAAATGCATAAAGTAAATATGGAAGGCATAAAACCACCCTATATTCTTATTTGTAACCATAATGCTTTCTTTGATTTTTATATTATGAGCAGAATGATTGCTCCTAACAGAGGCTATTTTCCTGCAGCAGTTGATGACTATATCGGCAGAGAAGAAATCCTCCGCCGTCTCGGTGGTATCCCAAAAAGAAAATTCACTGCAGACTTAAGCATTATCCGTAACTGCAAAAAAGCTATTCAGGATAAGCAGATTTACGGTATTTATGCAGAAGCAAGATATTCTCACTGCGGCAAAACAGAAGTTATTCCTGATTCAGTAGGTCAGTTGTGCAAATATCAGAATGTGCCTGTTGTTACACTTAAAATGTCAGGTCATCATCTGTATCAGCCCTTCTGGAATTCAAGAAGAAGATATATCAAGCCTGTCGAAGCAACGATGACTTGCATCTACAAACCTGAAGATCTTAAAAAAGCAACTGCTGATGAAATCAATGCAAAAATCAGAGAATACATTTTCAATGATGATTTCAAATGGCAGTACGAAAATAAAATCAAAATCCCCTATAAAAACCGTGCAAAAGGTCTTCACAAAGTCCTTTATCAGTGCCCCAATTGTATGACTGAATATAAAATGAAGTCAGAGGGTTCAAAGGTGTATTGTGAGCATTGCGGTAAGAGCTGGACTCTTGGCGTATATGGCGACCTTCAGGCAGATAAGGGTGAAACTGAATTCAAGTTTGCAACCGATTGGTACGATTGGGAGCGTGAACAGGTTAAGAAAGAAGTTCTCGACGGCACTTACCGCCTTGAATGCGATTGCGATGTAAACGACCTTCCCAACTCAAAAGGTTATGTTCATATCGGTCACGGCAAACTTGTGCACGACATGAATGGTTTCAAGGTTGAAGTTACCCGCGAATATGATAATGAACCTATGAAGATGGAAATTCCTGCAGCAATGCAGTATGCCTGCCATATAGAGTATGATTATCGTTTTGGCAAAAGACGTGACTGTATCGACCTTAACACAATGGAAGATACATGGTATGTTTTTCCGGAAAATTGTGAATTTTCAGTAACAAAGGTTGCCCTTGCTACTGAAGAAATTTTCAACGAAATTGAACGCAAACGTAAAGCAGAAAAAGCAGCACGCGCAGCGAAATAAGACGGAGAAAAGTAAAATGAAAAAAACAAGAAATTATTGCAACCATGCACGAATAAAGAAAAACTATCCTCTTTATGATACAATCAACGCAGAAGTTGTTTATGATATTATTGATTATTCTGCAAATGAATATCCTGAAAGACAGGCTTTCCAGATTCCTGTGCCCGGTAAGGATGACAGATTTGTTACATACAAGCAGTTTTCAGAAGATATTGAAGGCCTTGGTACATATATTCTTTCAAAAGGTCTCAAAAAAGAAAAAATTGCAATCATCGGCGAAAACAGCTATGAATGGCTTCTTGCATATTTCTCTATTTTAGGCAGTGGCAACACAGCAGTGCCTCTTGACAGAGATTTGCCTCTTGATGACCTTCTTTACAATATTGATAACAGTGAGGCTAAGGCAATTTTTTTCTCAAAAGTATATAAGGATGTTGCAGATGCATTGAAAGAATCTGCAAAGGGCATTGATTTTTATTTCTCCAAAGCAGATATCTACGATATGATTGCAGAAGGCAGAAAGCTTATTGAAGCAGGTGACGACAGCTTTAAAAAGGCTGAAGTTAAACCTGATGACCTTGCTGCAATTGTTTACACTTCAGGCACAACAGGCAAAAGTAAAGGCGTTATGCTCACTCAGCGCAACATCGCATCAAACGCAATTTCTGCCTGCCGTAATATTGACGGCGAAGGTCGCGGTGTGCTTGCACTTCCTTTGCACCACACATTCGGTATGGTGGCAAATGTGCTTGCTCCGTTGATTTTCGGCGCACGTATTTATATGACAACAAGTATCAGAAACATTCAGGCTGATATGATTAAAATCGGTGCAACAGCAGCATTCTGCGTGCCCCTTATGGCTGAGCTTATCTATAAAAAAGTTTGGGCAACAGCAAAGGAAAAAGGCAAAGACGAAATTCTCAAAAAGGGTATTAAAATCAGTAATACTCTCCTGAAATTGGGCATAGATGTAAGAAGAAAACTTTTTGCAGAAGTGCATGAAGCTCTCGGCGGAAACCTTGAACTTTTCGTTTGCGGTGGTGCACCGCTCAGCGAAAAAATGGCTTTTGAGCTTACATCAATGGGTATCAACATTCTCAATGGTTACGGTATCACAGAATGTTCACCTATTGTTTCTGTTAACAGAAACTTTGCTAACAAAATCGGCAGCGTTGGCCTTGTGCTTGATTGTAACGAAGTTAAAATCAACAATCCCAACGAAAAGGGCATAGGCGAAATTTATGTCCGCGGCGACAACGTTATGGTTGGCTACTACAACAACGAAGAAGCAACCAATGAAGCATTCGATGATGGCTGGTTTAAAACAGGCGACCTTGGTTATCTTGATGAAGATGGTTTCCTTTTCATCTCAGGCCGAATCAAGAATCTTATTATTCTTTCAAACGGCAAAAACGTTTCAGCAGAAGAGCTTGAAGAAAAGATTCTCGATGAAATCAGCTATGTTGAAGAAGTTATTGTTTACGACGATAACGATAAACTTGCAGCAGAAATCTATCTTGACGAAAACACAGAGCCTGAAGCAAAAGCAAAAATCAAAAAAGATATCAAGGCGCTGAACATTAAACTTCCGTCATACAAAAAGATTGCAAAAACAAAAATCCGTGATGAAGCTTTCCCGAAAACTACATCAATGAAGATTAAACGAAACTACAACAAAAAAGGTTAATGGAGGAAACAAAAATGGAAGAAAAAATGATAGCAGAACTTAAAGCAATTATCCAGGAATACGCAGACGAAGAACTTCCTGAAGTAACAATGGATACAGCTCTTACAGCAGAATTCGGTCTCAACTCTTTTGAACTTTTTGAAATCATCTGCAAAATCGAAGAAACATACAGCGTAACAATTCCCGACAGAGTGCTTATGTCATTCTCAACAGTAGGCGACGTTGTAAACTATCTTATGGACGCAACAAAATAATTTTTTTGCAAAATAAAAGCTCGCAGGGATTACCTTGCGAGTTTTTTTGTTATATGAGGTCAAACCTGCAATGCTGGTGTTTTTTCTAAACGTGTCACAAAAAACACCAACCTGTCATTCTCAAACGTCAGTGAAGAATCTCGGCGGTGTTAAGCTTTATATGTTGCCATTTTGAGATCCTTCGCTTACGCTCCAGGATGACAACAAAATGACAAGGTTGGTTGCATAAAAATTATAATTTATATGTATATTCGATTTTAAATTGTAGGGGTCGATGTAGGCATCGACCCCTACGGAATAATATTAAAATATACAGATAAATTATAATTTATCGTGCAATTAATTTTAGCATTGTAGGGTTTGGCGCTTGCCGACAAACCGCCCATTTGTGCGTATATTTGCGGAACGTCGGAAACCGCCGTTCCCTACGATATTTAATTTAAATAACCATATAAATTATAATTTGTCGAAATGTCTGCCAAGCCTTCCCCTCGAGGGGAAGGTGGGTTTTGCAACGCAAAACTCGGATGAGGTGGAAAGGTAAGAATTTAAGTAAACCAAAGTAAAAATAC
>SVOW01000021.1 GCA_015066175.1 Oscillospiraceae bacterium | reverse complement strand
ACGGAACAGTTTACGAATACGCAGTAATCTTTGATCTTGGTCTTTGATTCTTACACAAGGAACTTAAACTTAATATTTAATTCCTGAAAAAAGGGCGGTTGTCTTATGACAATCGCCCTGATTTTTTGTTTGTAAAAAAGCCCTGAACAGTTAAATCTGTTCAAGGCTTTTGCTTTATATGTTTTTATTTTTTATCTTTGTTAATTGCAAGCAGTATAATTGAAAATAATATACATTCCATTGCAAAAAATGAAGTAAGTGTTGGTCTCTCATTAAAGAAAATAAAACCGACGGCTGTTGCTGAAACAGGTTCGACAGAAGCAATAATGGAGGCTTTTGCGGGAGTGAGTTTCTGGAGGCCGTATGTATAGAGAATATATGGAATAACGGTGCTGGTAAGTGCAAAAAGAATGTAAATGCCGAAAGTATTTATGTCAGTTGTTACCGCAGGAATCATAGTTTCCCAATCGGTTATCGGGATAAGAAAAATTGTAGCAATTAGAAAAGTATAAAAAGTTATTGTAAGTGAGTTATATCCTTTGTTAAGTGCAAATCTTGAAAAAATTGAATAAAGTGCATAACCGAAACCTGCGCCGAGACCTATTAAAATTCCTTCTTTTGAAACAAGAGATTTTGATGTAAAAATACCATTGACTAAGGCGCAACCCAGCATTGCAAGGAGCAAAGCACTTATTTTCTGTACTGTTATTTTTTCTTTAAAAACTAACGCGGAAATCAGCATGACTATTGCAGGTGCAGTGTAAAGAAGGACCGCAGCAACAGAGAGAGATGTCATATTCATACACCTGAAATAGCAGTAGTTGAAAAATACGATACTGCAAAGGCCTGTGCCGATAAAACACCAAATATCACGTAGCTTTATTTTTAGCAAATTTCTTTTAAAAACAAGAAGAAACATAAACATAATAAGCGTAGTGAGAGCTGCTCTTGCTGCAACAATCTGCATTGAGGTAAGATTTTCTGAAAAAGGTCTTATGAAAATTCCTATAGATCCCCACAGTATACCTGCCATAGCAACAAGAAATGCACCTGCCAGGTTTTGAAAACTTTTATTTTTCATTTGTTAATCACCTCGTAAATGATACCACCAGGAAGAATGGGTGTCAATGAGAGTTGTGAAATTTTTAAGCAAAAGTTTTAAATAATTTTACACATATTGAAATATTTACTGCATTATTATCATTGACGAAAAGCTGCGTTTCATTTATAATACTTACCATGGGGTATTTTGAATATTTCGGAATTCCTATTGGAGGAAAAGATTATGGAAAACGTATTATTTGATGTAATGCCTGTTGTGGCACTCAGGGGATTAGTTATTTTCCCGGAAGAAAAACTGCATTTTGAAGTAGGTAGAAAAAAATCTATCGCTGCACTGAAAGCAGCAATGGCAAATGGCCGTGAAATATTTCTTGTTGCACAGAAAAGCGTATCAATTGAAGAACCAATGCCTGAAGATCTTTTCAGAATCGGAGTGGTAGCTTCTGTTCAGCAGGTTACTAAAATTCCTAATTCAGAAAATGTAAGAGTAACTGTCAACGGAATGTACAGAGCTGAAATTGCAGAAATGATTTCAATAAAACCATATCTTGAAGCATCTGTAAGACTGACACGCAGTCATAAAATAAAAGAAGATGAAAAAGATTATGTAAACGCACTTACACGTCAGCTTAAAGATATTTTTGAGGAATATGCTCAGGCTGCACCGCGTCTTGCACCCGATGTTCTTCTTGGGGTGATTGACGAAAAAAATCCGGGCAGACTTGCTGATTATATTGCAGGAAATATAATGATTGAGTATGAGCAGAGATACGAAATACTCAAAGAACTTAATGTCGCAAACAGACTTCTTAAATGCTGCACAATGCTTAAAAGCGAAATTGAACTTTTCCATCTTGAAGAAAAAATTCAGTCAGTTGTTCAGGAAAGAATCGACAAAAATCAGAAAGAATATTTCTTGCGTGAACAGATGCGGGCAATCTCTGAAGAGTTAGGCGAAGGTAAAACAGTTGAAGATGAGATTCTTTCTTTCCGCGACAGAATCAAAGCAATCGGTTTACAAGAAGCACACGAGAAAAAACTTCTCGATGAATGCTCAAGGCTTGAAAAAATGTCACCATCATCACCTGAAGCTACAGTTTCTCGTTCATATCTTATGACAGTGCTTAATATGCCCTGGAATATCAGAACTGAAGATAAACTTGATTTGAAAAATGCACAGAAAGTTCTTGACCGCGACCATTATGGTTTGAAAAAAGTTAAAGAAAGAATAGTTGAAATGTTGGCGGTGAGAAAACTCAACCCTGACATCAACGGACAGATTATCTGCCTTGTAGGCCCTCCCGGAGTTGGTAAAACTTCGATTGCCCGTTCAATTGCCGAAGCAATGGGCAGAAAATATGTGAGAATTTCTCTCGGCGGCGTGCACGACGAAGCTGAAATCAGAGGTCACAGAAAAACTTATATCGGTTCAATGCCCGGCAGAATTATGGCGGCTATGGAGCAGGCAAAAAGTTCAAATCCGCTGATGCTTCTTGACGAAGTTGATAAATTAGGCTCAGATTATAAAGGTGACCCATCATCTGCACTTCTTGAGGTGCTTGATGCAGAGCAGAATTTTGCTTTCTGCGACCATTATCTTGAAGTGCCTTTTGATTTAAGTAAAGTTTTATTCATTACAACTGCAAACGATAAGTATTCTATTCCTGCACCACTTCTTGACAGAATGGAAATTATTGAACTGGGCAGTTATACTCACGAAGAAAAATTCAACATTGCCAAAAAGCATCTTCTTCCCAAACAGAGAAAAGAGCATGGCATAGCAGCGAATTTGTTGAGGATTACAGATAATGCTATGCATGAAATTATTGATGGTTACACACGTGAAGCAGGTGTTCGTCGTCTTGAAAAACAGATAGCCGCAATCTGCAGAAAAACTGCATTCAAACTTGATGAAGAAAACAAGCGTGTTACTGTCAAGCCTACAGACCTTGAAGAAATGCTTGGCTCAAGAAAATATAAGGATGAAAAACTTTCAGGTAAAAACGAAATTGGTGTAGTCAATGGTCTTGCGTGGACAAGCGTAGGCGGAGAAATGCTCCAGGTTGAAGCTGCAGTGCTTGAAGGCAAAGGCGAAATTAAACTCACAGGCTCTCTTGGCGATGTGATGAAAGAATCAGCACAGGCGGCAGTAAGCTTTATCAGAGCAAAAGCAAAAGAATACGAAATAGAAGAAGATTTCTATAAAACAAAAGATATTCATCTTCATTTCCCTGCAGGTGCAGTGCCGAAAGACGGACCTTCTGCGGGCGTAACGATTGCAACAGCGCTTCTTTCAGCACTTACAGAAACTCCTGTCAGATGTGATATTGCAATGACAGGTGAAATTTCACTTCGCGGTAAAGTGCTTCCTATCGGCGGACTTCGCGAAAAAACAATGGCAGCCTACCGTCATGGAATCAAAACTGTTATTATTCCTGAAGAAAACAAATCAGACTTTGACGAGATTGAAAGCGTTGTAAAAGAAAACATCCGTTTTGTTCTTGCAAATTCTCTGGAAACAGTTTTTGAAAATGCACTTTGCGAAAAGAAAAGAGAAAAAGAAATTATAAAAGAAAACACTGAAAGAAAAATTATAACAGACACAAAAATAACATCAAGGAGGGGAAGCAATGCTTAAATTTGAAAAATCAGAATACACTGCATCTTACGGCACATTCAAACAATTGCCGCCTTCAACAAAAGCAGAAATTGCTTTTGCAGGACGTTCAAATGTGGGCAAAAGTTCTCTCCTTAATAAAATTCTCAACAGAAAAGGTCTTGCACGTGTAAGCTCTGTCCCCGGAAAAACAGTTACGATTAATTTCTATAGTGTTGATAATATTTATTTTGCTGACCTGCCCGGCTATGGCTATGCAAAAGTTTCTGATAACGAGAAAAAGCGTTGGGCAGACCTGATGGAAGGCTATTTTGCTTCAGACAGAAATATAAAACTCGTTGTAGTGCTTACAGATATGAGAAGAAGCATCACAAAAGATGATGTAAATATGATTGAATATCTTGCACACAATAATTTCCGTTTTGCAGTTGTTATGACAAAAAGCGACAAGCTCAACAAAACTGAATATGCAAAACGTTTGGAAGAAATCAAAACTGAGCTTGAAGGATTCAATCCCGTTGCAGTTATTCCTTTCTCATCATTGAATGGTGATGGCAGAGATGAATTGAGAAAAGTAATTGACGAGTCAGTTGCGGAAAGGGAAGATTAAAAATGTTTATTTCAGATAGTTTAGGTGTTAATGAATCAGGACACCTTACCTTCGGCAATCACGACACAGTAGAACTTGCCGGAAAATATAAAACTCCCGTTTACATTATGGACGAGGTTCTTATAAGAAAAAATTGCCGTAATTTTGTTACATCAATGAACGAAAATTACGGTGGTAACGGCAGGGTTATTTATGCATCAAAAGCATTTTCCTGTAAAGCGATGTATAAAATTATAAATGAAGAAAATATGGGTATTGATGTTGTATCAGGCGGTGAAATCTATACTGCTCTGAAAGCAGGCTTCCCTATGGAAAAAGCATATTTTCACGGCAGCAATAAATCATATGATGAGCTTGTTTTTGCAGTAAACAGCGGTGTAGGCAGAATTATGGTTGATAATCTGTATGAGCTTGAACTTCTCAAGCAGATTTCAGAAGAGCTTGATACTGTAGTTAATGTAATTGTAAGAGTAAAACCGGGCATTGAAGCTGAAACACATTCATTTATTATGACTGGCCAGACAGATTCAAAATTCGGACTTGACCTTGACACCGGCGATGCGATGAAAGCAATCAAAACTGCACTTGACGCAGAAAAAATTTCTTTCAAGGGAATCCACTGTCACATCGGCTCACAGATTTTTGCCGTTGAATCCTTTATGCACGCGGCAAAAGTTATGGTCGGAATCATGAAAGATATCAAGGATGAAACGGGCTATGAAGTTGAAGAGCTTGATATCGGTGGCGGATTTGGTATCAGATATGCAGAAGAGCACAAACCTGCACCGTTCAACGAATACATGAAAAAAGTTTCTGTAGTTATCAAGGAAGAATGTGAAAAGGCAGGTCTCAAAACTCCCTTTGTGATTATTGAGCCGGGCAGGTCAATTGTAGCAGAAGCAGGCATTACTCTTTACACAGTTGGTGCTATCAAAACTATCCCTGATGTGAGAACATACGTTTCAGTTGACGGCGGTATGTGCGATAACCCCAGATACATTCTCTATCAGTCAAAATACACTGCGATTATTGCTAACAAAGCAAACGAAAAAGCAGATTTCCTTGCAACAATCGCAGGTAAGTGCTGCGAAAGCGGCGATATGATTCAGGAGCACACATATATCCAGAAACCTGAGTCAGGCGACATTATGGCAGTGCTTTCAACCGGCGCTTATAACTACTCAATGTCTTCAAACTATAACAGAAACCCGCGCCCTGCAGTTGTAATGCTCAATGGCGATGAAGAAAGAATCGTCGTAAAAGCAGAAACCTACGAAGATTTAATAAGAAACGATATGTAAAAATTTCCTCTTGTGATGTTTAACATTACAAGGGGTTATTTTTATGCTATAATGAATTTGAAGAAATTTTTGTTACATTTCCGTTTTAAACTGACTACATAATGAAAGCCAAAGAAATGTACATTTTTTGATATGGGGGGTGAGGCAGTGAAAAGTGAAAAACAAGTGAATAAGCTTTTTGAAGAGTGTTATTCGGAATATCGTGTAAAACTCTTCAATTACTGCCTCGCAAGGCTTTCAGGAAACCGTGAAGAAGCAGACGACTGTGTGCAGGAAACCTTCACCCTGTTCTATAAAAAGCTGAAAGCAGGCGAAGAGTTTGAACACCCGAGAGCTTTTCTTTACAGAACGGCAGATAATTTTGTAGGCAGACAGAAAGAGAAAAACGCAAAAGACTCAAAGCGTAATGTACCAATTGACGAAGTGGTAATCGGTACGGAGACAGAATTTTTCCAACGGCTTGAGGAAATTGATTTTGAAGCCTTTGCAAAAGAGCTGCTGTCACTTCTGTCAGAAAAAGAAAAGGAAATTTATTCTCTGCGTTACATAGAAAAAATGAGCGTTGAGGAAATGGCTGAAAAGTCAGGTGTTTCACGGCCTGCAATGTCTATGAAGCTTATGCGGTTAAGAAACAAAATTAAAGAAATAGTTTATAACACAGATTTTGAGAAAGGAGGGAAAGCAAATGGAAACAGCAATAAGGAAAGAACATTTTCTTCATCCTGATTTCACGGAAAACTTCAAATCCCTTATGTGCGAATATTTAAATTCACTCATTGATGAAGAACTTCTGAAGGAAGATGCGGACTTTGATTTCATTGACGAATGTGCAAATGCAATCAACGCCATACGTGAAGATTTTGAAGGCACTGTATTGCCTTTGATTTCAGAACGCACGTTTATGAAAAATGCAGGCTTTGCAAAGAAAAACAGCTTTGTGAAAATTGTTGCAGCAGCCTGTGCAGCAGTAGCGGTTGTTATGGCTCTCAACACAACAGTTGAAAAAACAACTGATATCAATCTTATTAAATCAGCATCAGATTGGGTGCAAAGTTTGTTTACACACGAGATGACAACCGAGAAACCTGAAGAAACTACCACAGAAAAACAGTCAGAAACAACGACCAAAAAGGCTGAAACGGAAACACCTTCACAACAAGAGGTGCCTCTGGCAGAAAAAATAGAGCTTGAATTTTCTGACTCCTTCAAGCAGGAATATAAAGTTGGTGAAAGTCTTAATCTGAACGGATTGACAGTTACAATTTCCTATTCAGACGATAATCTGAAAAAGCTTCCACGCAGTCAGTATGAAATTTCTGTATCACCTGATTTCGGTACAAAAGCCGGTTATGAAACAGTAACAATCAGATACGGAGGTCTTGAAGAATCCTTTACGGTCCGTGTTATCAACGCGGAAAACACCTCATTGCTCTCATCCGTTTATGCAATATTCCCCGATACTTTTACATTCACATCAAGAGATCTCGCAAAAATTGATTTAAAGGATATGCAGGTGTTTGCAGTTTATAGTGATGGTACGGAAAATGAACTGTCAGATAACGAATACGAAGTTACCTTTGAAAACCTCTCTGACGAAACAGAAGAAAAGGTTATGGTGACAGTTACCTACAAAACCACATCCTGTTCGTTTATGATATTCAAGGAATAGAAAAAGCCTTCCCCTTGAGGGGAAGGTGGGTTGCGAAGCAACTCGGATGAGGTGGAAATTAAGTGTTTATTTAATCTGAACAAAACATAAAAATTTTGTTTTCTACACCTCATCAGTCACCTTACGGTGACAGCTTCTCCTCAAGGAGAAGCCGAAATTCCAAACGAAAGGTAGGAGAATTTTATGAATAAAACTTTTAAGAAAATATTATCAATAGTTATCGTTATTATGATGCTTTTCGGCTCAGTACCTATTGCAAACCTTGGTGTCGAAAAACTGTTTTCAATTAAAGCGTTTGCAGAAGAAGATGAAGAGGCAGATTTAATAGATAAAGAAGACCTTAAGACCTATGGTGATTACGTTTACTATGTTGAGAATAATGAAGTTACAATTTTTTATTACACAGGTGAAGAAATAAATATCACCATACCTTCTGAAATTGAGGGTATGCCCGTAAAAAAACTTGAGTCACATTCTTTTTCTTATTATCAAAGTGCATGTGATTCTTCATGCGATGTGCTATCAAATAAGGATTTGGAATATATAGAAAGTGTTTATATACCTGATATGGTGGAATATATCGGAAGTAAGGCTTTTCATCGGTGTTCAAAGCTTCAACACGTTCGTTTGTCTGCAAATCTTAAAGAAATCGGAGAAGATGCTTTCAGTTATTGTACTAAACTTTCTGATTTAAGGTTCACCGGTAATAAGCTTGAAAAAGTTGGCGAAAATTTTATAGGATATACTCCTATTACTGATATAACTTTTCCCGGAGGCGACGGTGCAGAGCTTACAATCTGTGCATATGCTTTCAGAAATTCTGCTATAAAAAATATAACCATTCAAAGTGATTACGTAAAGTTTGAACGAAATTGTTTCTGGCTTGATACAGGTAATGCAATACAGGAAATAGTTGTTGAGGGTGAAATAACTTACTGCGACAGAATGCCCTTCGGCTCAACAACTAATAACCCTAAGTCTCCCTTGGCTTTTATCGTGAAAAATAAACCGATTGAGAGTGTTTACGAATCTTTTGTGGGTGTTTACAAAAAAGGCTATATCGATAATTATCAGGGAAAGGGATGGACCTATTTCTCTACTTCCAAATATACTGCAGACTATTTAAGGGATGATAATAATGACGCTTACGTTTATTTCCTTAATGGCGATAATGCAGTTATTACTGATTATGATGGTGACGAAACAGGAACAATTATTGTTCCCGAAACTCTCGGCGGTAAGCCTGTAACTGAAATCGGTCACGGAGCATTTAAAAGCTGTGATGCTGAATATATCGAATTACCTGACACAGTTAACTATATCGGTGTTTACGCTTTTGACGAGTGCACAAACCTGAAAGGTATTAAGTATAACACAAATAATGAAATATCTTTCGGTACATATGCTTTTGATGATTGCCATTCTCTTGAAAAGTTTGTTTTTTCGGAAAACGTTAAGAAAATTTCTGATTGTATGTTCTATGATTGTACGGCTTTATCAAGCGTTACGGCTCCCGGTGCAACAGAAATCGGTGAAGGAGCTTTTTATAATTGTTCCAATCTTGAAACAGTTCAGTTTTCTGAAGAACTTCATACCGTCGGACCGTCAGCATTTTATATGTGTCAAAAATTAAAAGACATTGGTGTCAGCGGAGAAAAAATAACAAGTCTCGGGTCAGGTGCATTCGCTAATACCTCACTTGAAAACTTTACTCTTTCAGAAGAAATCACAGAAATTCCCAGAATTTGTTTCGCAGGTACAGCCATAACAAGCATAATCCTGCCTGAAAACCTTAAAGTTATCGGATCCGGTGCTTTCTCATCTTGTGAAAATCTTGGAAATGTAGTTATTCCTGATAGCGTTGAGGAAATAGGCGGAACAGCATTTCGAGGGTGCATAAATTTGACAAGCATTGTTATTCCCCAAAAAGTCGAGATTATCGGAGCAGGAACTTTCATGGAGTGTGAAAACCTTGAAAGCGTAATTCTTCCTGATAACCTTAAAATGATTGAAACAAGTGCTTTTCGTTATTGCACATCTCTTGAGTCTATTGACTTCCCTGAATCACTTGTGGAAATAGGCGATTATGCATTTGAAATGTGTGAAAATTTAAGCGGTGAAATAAGGCTTGAAAAAAATCTTGTATATGTTGGCAACCTGGCTTTTGGTTGCACAAATCTTACAGAGCTTTATTACAATATTCCTGATATGGAAGTCAGGGACAGTTTATGGCTTACAAGTGCTTTTCACTTTGTTGGTTACAATGGCTTTGAAAAAATTACCATCGGAAATGATGTTAAAGTGCTTCCCGGCGGTATTTTCAAAGATCAGAAAGCAGTTGAAACTATTGTGATTCCCGATTCAGTTGTGGTTATAGAAAAAGATGCATTTGGAAACTGTACATCGCTTAAAAATCTTACTATTTCTGATTCTGTCACAGAAATAGGTGTAAGGGCTTTCGAAGGATGTTCTTCACTTACTGAATTCACTGTGCCGAAGAATACAAAAAGTCTCGGCAAAGATGCTATTCCGAAAACAGTAACAACCGTATATTTCAACGCTGAAAACTGTGAAATATATTTTCCGGACAAACAATATATTTCACCTTTCGCTGATAGCAGTGTAGAAAAAGTAGTAATCGGTAACACTGTAAAACGAATTCCCGATTATTTCTTCAGCGGATATGATTATGAAGAAACTCTTATTATTCCTGATTCAGTAACGGAAATCGGAAAGTATGCATTTAAGAACAGTTCTGTTAAAAGCTTGGCACTTCCCCAAAATCTTATCTCAATTGAAGAGGGTACTTTCTCAGATTCGGATATCAAGATTTCAGAAAATTCACTTCCCGAATCTCTGAGAATGATTGGAAAATCTGCTTTTGAAAACTGCGATTCTATCACAGAACTTTACATTCCCGATTCTGTTCTTGATATTGATGAATCTGCTTTCTGTGATTGCGATAGCCTTGTAAAGGTGCGTATGTCACCTAATGTAAAGTTAATTCCGAAAAGTGCTTTTGAGAGTTGCGATTCTCTCACAATCTTTGAATGGAATTCAGATGTTAAGCTTATAGGCGAATATGCTTTTGAAGAAGACGCAAATCTCGTAAACTTCGATTTCACAGGAGTAGAGAAAATTTATCCCAACAGCTTCACCGGTTCAGGTGTAAATGTTGTTATGCTTGGTGAAAACAAAAAAGAAGAAGCAACCGAGCTTGAAGTGGTTGAAGTGTCATCATTTGAAAACTGTGCAAACCTTGAAACTTTGTCTATCGGCGGTAATGTAACGACCATCAAGTCAGAAGCCTTTGCAAACTGCGGAAAGCTTGAAACTGCAGTAATTTCTCCCACAGTTACAAATATTGCAACCGATGCCTTTGACGGATGCGATTCGCTTACAATTTATTGTGTGGAAGATTCTTATGTTCACGAATATGCAGTAAATAACGGAATCCCTGTCAGCACATTTGTTATTGATGCAATCCCCAATCAGGTATATACCGGCAACGAAATTGAGCCTGATGTAAATGTTAAGGTATCAAATAAATCTTTGACCGAAAACACAGATTTTGCAGTTAAATATTCTGACAACATCAACGTAGGCATAGCTAAGGTTTTAGTCAGCGGTAAAGGTATTTATAAAGTTCTTGCAAGTGTGGCTAACTTCACAATTATCACAAAAGACCTTGAAAATATTGTTGTTTCTCCCGTTGAAAATCAGGCTTACACAGGCGATGCAGTTACTCCGCAGATTATTGTTACAAATGGTGAACAGGTTCTCACAGAGGGTGTTGACTATACCGTTACATACAAAAATAACACCGAAGTCGGCACGGCAACAGCCGAAATCACAGGTATCGGAAACTACTCAGGTAAAACGACAGTTACCTTTGAAATTGAAGAAGTAACTTTATGGCAGAGAATTGTGTCATTTTTCCAAATGATTTGGGATACAATAGTAAACTTCTTTAAATCAATATTTTAAGCAACAAAAAACCACCTTATCACACAGATAAGGTGGTAAATTTTTTAATCAAAAAGGGGAGTTGAGAAATATCTTTCAGCAGTGTCGGGAAGGACTGTAATAACAGTTTTTCCTTTTCCTAACTTTTTAGCAAGTTTAAGTGCGGCAGCCACGTTAGTGCCTGACGAAATACCGCACATAAGTCCTTCCTTGCTTGCTAAATCCTTTGCTGTCTGAATTGCTTCCTCGTCAGTTACGATATAAATATCATCGTAAACCTTCTGGTTAAGGTTGTCGGGAATAAGTCCGTCGCCGATACCCATCTGAAGATGTGTTCCAATATTGCCACCTGCTAAAATTGCAGCGTTTTCAGGTTCAACTGCCCAGATTGTGATGTCGGGATAGTTTGTTTTGAGCACTTCGCCGATACCTGAGATTGTACCGCCTGTGCCTACACCTGAGCAGAATCCGTGAATAGGCTCTGCAACCTGCTCCATAATTTCAAGTGCTGTGTGGTATCTGTGAACCGCAGGGTTTGCAGGGTTCGAGAACTGCTGCGGAACAAAAACGCGGGGGTCTTCTTCAGCCATTCTTATAGCTTCTTTAAGGCAGTTTTCAATACATTCGCCGATGTTGCCATCGTCGTGAATAAGTTTTACTTCTGCACCGTAATGCTCGACTAACATTCTTCTTTCTTCACTTACGCTGTCAGGCATAATAATTACTGTTTTATATCCTCTTACCGCACCTACAAGTGCAAGACCGATTCCCTGGTTTCCGCTTGTAGGTTCAACAATAATTGTGTCTTTAGTGATAAGACCGTCTTTTTCGCCTTGTTTAATCATATTATAAGCAGTTCTTGTTTTTATTGAACCGCCCACATTAAGTCCTTCATATTTTACAAGCACCTGTGCGCTGTCCTCATCTACCATATTATTAAGTCGTATAATAGGAGTACTTCCCATCGCTTCAAGAACATTATTATAAATCATAAAATCATTCCTTAAATAATCGTATAAAGTTAATTTTACTCTGTTCAGAAAAATTGTCAAGTCTTTTTTGCTTTTATTTTATAAGTGTGCTATTATATTATAGTATAGCGAGGTGTTATGTGTGAATTATTTTCTTTGTTCTGTCTGCGGGCAGAAGCTTACTGAAAGTGAAAAAGGTGCAGTTTGTCCTAAGGGACATTCTTTTGATAAAGCGAAAAGCGGTTATATAAACCTGCTTCCCAATAATCTGCCAAAAGGGAATCACGGCGATAATAAGCTTATGGTAAAAGCGAGGCATGATTTTCTTGAAAAAGGTTATTATGAGCCTTTGAGAAAAGAACTTTGCAGTGTTATAAAAAAATATGCTCCCGAAAAAGCTGTGATTCTTGATGCAGGTTGCGGTGAAGGTTTTTATACAAAAGGTGTTTTTGATTGCTTTGAAGATTGCGGAATGCTGGCTCTCGATATTTCAAAAGATGCTATGAAAATTACGGCAAAGCGTGATAAGCGGATAAAATGTGCGGCAGCAAGTGTTTTTCATCTTCCTGTTGAAACCGAAAGCGTAGATATATGCTACTCAGTATTTTCTCCTCTTTGTGAAAGTGAGTTTGAAAGGGTTGTCAAGAAAAACGGCTATTTTATTTATGTGATTCCTGCAGAAAATCATTTGTGGAGTCTGAAAAAAGCAGTTTATAATGAGCCTTACAAAAATTCAGTAAAACCATATGAAATGAAAAATTTCAGTTTTGTTGAAAAAATAAATGTGGACGGTATAATGAAAATGCAATCAACGGAGGATGTTCTTAATCTGTTTATGATGACGCCCTATTATTACAAAACATCAGAAGAAGATACAAAAAAGCTGATGTCATCTCCGCCCAAAGAAATTGAATATTCTTTTGAAATTCTTATTTTTAAAAGGTAAATTATAATTTATCGTGCAATTAATTTTAACATTGTAGGGTTTGGCGCTTGCCGACAAACCGCCCATTTACGTTTGCTTTTTGCGGAACGTCGGAAACCGCCGTTCCCTACGATATTTAATTTAAATAACCATATAAATTATAATTTAACGGGTGATTGAGATTTTGAAATAGCCTTCTCCTGCGGGAGAAGGGGGACCGCGTAAGCGGTGGATGAGGAGAAGAACAAAAAATTTTCAAGCCTTACGCCTCATCAGTCACCTTTCGGTGACAGCTTCCCCCACCGGGGAAGCCTGATGTTAAAATTAATTAAACACTAAATTATAATTTATCGCTTAAAACAAAACTACGCAGGTCGCATTACAAAAAAGCAGCCTGCGTATTTATTGATTTTACACAAATTTTCAAGAAAATTTGCCAAACTACTTGATTATAATTTGATTTTAATATATAATGACTATGAGATTATATCTATAAGTGGATTAGTATACCCTTTTTTTAGGAAAAAACTGATTCCTTTGATAAAATCATTCAATTTCAGTAAATTTATTTTTCATTAAAACTAATCGAAAGGCGGAGTATGTTATGAAAAAGAAATTGTTATCACTCTTGCTCGTAGTTGTAGTGATGATGACATCTGTTTCCATCGGATTCGGCTCAGTCGTTGCTAATGCGGGTGCAGCAGGAGGCGGTATTGAAGGCATCAATGCGTTTGAGCTTACAAGCGGTAATGCAACAGGTACTTCATTCAGCACTTCTATCACTATTAAGAGTAAAAATTCAGGTTATCAGATTAAGGTGAATTCAATTTCAGCCGTAATCAGATTTGCACAGAATGATACAGATCTGCTCAATACTGTAAGTGTTGCTTATTCAGCAGGTACCGTTGTCGGCACAAGCGGACAGAGCTTTACCGTAAGCGGTACTATCGGTGCGGGTCTTGCAGGTCTTATCCGTTACGAAGTTAACTATGACCTTCTTGATTCAAGCGGAAATGTTAAATACGCAGGTATGACAGGCTATGGCTATGGTGCTGTTTCAGCTAACGGTCAGCAGACAGGTGCATTGGGCACAAACTCAGCAGAGCCTCCCAGACCCGGTGACCGTTACTATTTCGGACATTTCAATGCCATTAACTCACTTTATGTGCAGACACCCAGCATCGTTCTGACTTCTAACCAGGAAACATCAAAGAATGCTATCGCAGGTGCCGGTTCACAGGATAAAAGCTTCTCTATTGAAGGTACTGCTCCCAATACGATTACTTTGAGAACTCTTCACTGGGATTATGTTGAAATGTACGGTACAGGTGATGTTGACACAACATGGTTTGAAATGAACTCAATGCCTAACGGTTATTTCAACTTCAAACTTAAATACGACGGTAATGATTACCATAATGTTGAAATGTACTACAGAGCAGATGCGCAGAGAGACGCTGCTAAAAAGATTTTTGATCAGTACCTTGGTGAAGGCCGTGAAAAGAGCTACTATACAGCTGATTCATGGAATAATTACCTCAATATTCTTGAATACACAGCTCTCTGTGCTATGGCAATCCCCGGACCTAACAATGCCTTCAAAGTAGCTTGTAACAATGTTGACGCAGCTGCAGCAGGTACCTTGATGGCAGAGGCTAAAGCAGGTCTTACTCCCGTTGCTGCTGATTATACCGCACTCAACAACGCTTACAATGCTTTTACGGCAGTAAAAGATAATACTGTAACAGTAAGAACCTATGATGGCGGTACATCTCTCGGCTCAACAACAATCCGTCTTTATGTTCAGTCATCAACAGATGCAGTTGTAAATTACAGAAATTCATGTAATATGAATCTCTACAGATATGACCAGCCCACGGTTGATAATTACACTGCAACTATTCAGTCCATGATTGCAAACCTTACATACTCCGACGCCGTTTATACATATCTTGATTTAGCAATTGCAGAACATGCAGCTAAAAAAGCATCAGACTATACAAATGTAACATGGGCAGCTTATGACGGTGCAGTGAATAACGCAAAGGCACTTTCACGCTCATTAAAGGCAAACGAGCAGAGCAAGATTAACGAAGCTCTCAATGCTATCGTTTCTGCAAAAATTGATCTTAAATATGTTCAGGCTAATACAGAAGAACTTCTCAACCAGATTGGAAATGCTGAAGCAGTTTACGATGAATATGATAACGGTAAACTCCTTACACAAACTGAAGGTTTCGATCAGGCATGGGCAAACTTTGAAAATGCTTACGAAGAAGCAAACGCAGTAAAAGGCTACACAATTGACAAGCAGGCTGAGGTTGACGCAGCAGCAGACGAACTTGAAAAAGCAATTGCAACCCTTTCAGATTACCGTGTTCTTGATACAACAGCACTTCAGGCAGTTCTTGCTCTTACACCTAAATATGAGTCATCAAAATACGTTGCAGACTCATATAACACATGGAACACACTCCGAGTTGAAGGTTATACTTTCCTTGGTAAAGCTGCTGTTAACTATACAGATTCAGACAGAAAAACATACACTCATATTGATGAAATGAACAGACTTATTTCTCAGATTCAGAGTGCTTACGATGGTCTTGAACTTGTAAAAGCTGATTTCACAGAACTTAATGAGCAGGTTGCAAAGATTCCGTCAGACGATGTTCTCGCTCTCTACAAACAAGAATATGTTGATGCTATCAAGGCAGTTGTTGCAACAATTGACTACGGTGCAACATTTGATGAGCAGAGCGAAGTTGATGAAATAACTAAAAACCTTAAATATGCACTTGCAGAGCTTACTCCTGCAAACTACAGAGACGCTGATTACTCAGGTGTTGAAGATGCAATCAATGATGCAAATGCACTTGACAGAAGCAAATACACAAACTTCTCAATTGTTGACGAAGCAATCGCAGCAGTTGTAGAAGGTAAGAAGATTGTTGATCAGGACGTTGTTGACGGTTACGAAAAAGCAATCCGCGATGCAATCAAAGGTCTTGAATTTGTTCTTGCTGATTATTCAGATGTAGAAAAAGCAATCGAAGAAGCAGAAGCAATCGAAAATAAAGATTGGTATGCAAACTACGACAGAATCGAAGAAATTATTGCAGGCATCAACTGGAATGTAAAACTTGATAATCAGGAAATTGTTGACGGCTATGCAAAAGATATCCGCGATGCAATTGAAAACCTCAAACTTGCAGAAGCTGATTACTCAGGTGTAACTGCTGCCATTGAAGAAGCAAAGGCACTTGAACCTCTTTCAGATTTCAATCAGGATTATATTGATGAGCTTGACCTTGCAATTTCAAAAGTTGTTGCTGGTTATACGAAGGACAGACAGGCTGAAGTAGACGCTATGGAAGCAGAAATCAGAGCTGTCCTCGCAAGAGCAGAAGAAAACCTTCTTCCGGCTGACTATACAAATGTTAACGCAGCTATCGCTTATGCGGAAGGTTATAAAGAATCTGAATACAGCAACTACCAGATTGTTAAAGATGCAATCAATGCAGTAGACTGGAATCTTAACTGCCGTCAGACAGAAGAAATGCAGGCTCAGATTGATGCAATCTACGATGCAGTAAAACAGCTCAAACTCTTTCCTGCTGATTACTCAAAGGTAGAAGAAGCAATCATAGATGCAAGATATGCTTACAACAACGGTGCATATCCTTACACACAGGAATCAATTAATAAAGTTGAAGAAGCAATCAGCAAAGTTAACTATGACCTTGATATTCAGCATCAGGACGAAGTAAATGAGTTCATCGTTGCTATCAACCAGGCTGTTGCAGGTCTTACATACATCAGAGCTGATTATACAGAGCTTGATAAAGTTATCGAGACTTATGAAGCGCTTGACAGAGACCTTTATGCTTCACTCGCTCACGTTGACTCTTTTGTGGCATCGATGAATATGAATATCACAATTGACAAGCAGGCTGATGTTGATGCTTACGTATCACAGCTTAGCGAAATGCTTGGTTCACTTGAATATGCTCCGGCTGATTATAAAACAATCAACGAGTTAATTACAAGATTCAATTTAATGCCAATTGACCATTATGATGCAGATAAGCATAATGCGGTTACTGAATTAATCGCTGCTATTAATTGGGATATTAAGAAAAATAACCAGGCAGAAGTTGATAAGATGGCAGAAGAACTTTCTATTGCGATGACCGAACTCAGAGCAACACTTAAGAAAGCTGACCTCACAGAGCTTAATAATGCTAAGACATCAGCTTTAGAAAAACTCAATGAGATGTACGATACAGGCTATGAGATAGAAGACGAATCATTAAGTGAATTGAACACAGCTTTTAATAATGCCTCTAAATATAACGAAGAAACAGACATTACAGAACAGGGTGATATTGATGCATTGACTGCGAGAATCATTGAAGCAACTGCAAACCTTGAGTTTGTATTCACTATTGACCTTGAAGGAACAGGTCTTGTAATTGATGAAAACGGTTACATCTATGGTTTCGAAGAAGGTACAATGGCTGAAGATGCACGTGAACTTATCAAATTTGTTGGCGCAGCTGAACTCAAAATCTACGAAACAAAAAACGGTTTCGGCACAGGCACAATGATTCAGTTTGTGAGCACAAAAGATGGTACAGCCCTCTGCACATACACAGTGCTTGTATTCGGAGATGCAAATGGTGATGCAGTTATCGATACATACGACGTTGGTTATATCACGGAAGTTGTAAATTCAGGTGAAGACCCTGATGAAATTACACTTAAGGTTATTGACCTCTTCAAAGATGGTTACGTTGATGCAATGGACGTTTCAATTATGATTTCACTTGCAAACATGGATGCAACACTTATGCAGGACGGTTCAATGGGAACATATTAATCATCGTAAAAACAAAACAAAAATAAAGGCAGGAAGTCGATCTTCCTGCCTTTTGCTGTTATAAATATTTATATCCGTTTAAATAGTTTTTACAAAATCAAAAACCGACTTTACGCGTGTTAAAGTCGGTTTTTGTGTTGAGTTGATTTATTTTACTTTTGACCATGTAGCCGGCATAAAAGCGATTATGAGAGGGAAAATTTCAAGTCTTCCAAGGAGCATAGAGATTGTTAAAATAATTTTAGATGCAATTGAATAACAATCAAAACTTCCCATAGGTCCGACTTTGCCTAAACCGGGACCGATATTGTTAAAGCATGCTGATACTGCAGTGAAATTTGTTTCAAAATCAAAGTTATCAAAGAATGATATCGCAAGGAAAACAGCAACGTAACAAACTATATAAATTGCAAGATAAACAGTAACTCCTGTTGTGGTGGATTCCTCCAACCTTTTTCCTTCAAAGTTTACAACTTTCACTGTACGGGGATGAGCCAGGCGTTTCATTTCACTTCTGATTTTTTTGAAAAGAATTACAACTCTTGTAACTTTGAAACCACCTGCTGTTGAGCCGGCGCAAGCACCAATAAGGGAAAGGGCAAACAAAATTGCTTTTGCGAAAGTGGGCCACAGATTAAAGTCTGTTGTGGAATAGCCTGTTGTAGTCATAATAGATGCAACTTGGAAAGAAGCCTGCTTTATAGTTTCGGGAATGCTTTCATACATGTGGTGAATATTGAAAGTTATTGCAACGACAGCAAATACCGCTACACCTATATAAGTCCACAATTCTGAGCTTTTGAATACGGGTTTGAAGTGTCGTGTGAGAAGAAGATAATAAACATTGAAATTAATACCGAATAAAAGCATAAATATGGTGATTACCCATTGAAGATAATCGCTATAGCTACCTATGCTGTCAGCCTTAGCTCCAAAACCACCTGTGCCTGCAGTGCCTAAAGCATGAACAATGCTGTCAAATAAACTCATTTTACCGGCTAAAAGAAAAATTATCTCTATTACTGTAAGAGCAATATATATCAGATATAATATTTTAGCTGTGTCTCTCATTTTCGGCACAAGCTTGCCTTTTACAGGCCCGGGCACTTCTGCACGCATAATGTGAATTGAACGCTTTGAAACATTGGGTAGAATTGCCATTACAAAAACGAGCACACCCATACCGCCAACCCAGTGAGTCAGACTTCGCCAGAAAAGCATACCTTTGCTCATTGCCTCAATGTTGGTTAAAATTGAAGCACCTGTTGTGGTAAAACCGCTTACTGTTTCAAAGACGGCATCTACATAATTGGGAATTTCTCCGCTGATAGTAAAGGGAAGCGCACCGATAAGTGATAATAATATCCAGGATAATGAAACGGTCAGGAAACCTTCCTTTGCATAGATAACTTCGTTTTCTGTTTTTCCGAAAAAAACGAGAGCAGCTCCGACTATTGCAGAAATTGCTATAGTTATTAAAAATGATGTAGCACATTTTTCATTGTATATCAATGAAACTATAAGAGGTATAATCAGAATCAGTGCTTCAGCGCAAACGATTTTACCTGCTGTGCCAAAAACCATTTTTCGATTCATCGTAAATTACCCCCACTCAATAACATCTGACAGATTGTTGATACGGCTTCCTGCTGAAAGCACAACAACCTTGTCGCCTGCTTTTATTATATCATCACCTGCAGGGATAATAATGGTTTTCTTTTCTCTGATAATGCCTGCAATCAGAATGTTTTTCTTAAAATTGATATTCTTAAGGGGAACATCAAGAATTTCGCAGTCTGATTTTACGTTGAATTCAAGTGCTTCAGCTTTACCATCCATAAGTTTATACATTGTTTCAACGCTGCTGCCCATAGAGTTTTCAAGGGCACGTGCGTATCTTACAACAATGTCAGTTGTAGCATACTTAGGTGAAATAGTTGTTTCAATACCTAAATTTTCAGCCATCTTGACAAAGTCAGCACGGTTTACTTTCGCAATCACTTTGGAAATGTTTTTGTTAGAAGCAAAATAAGAAAGAAGAATGTTTTCTTCGTCCATACCTGTAAGGGAAACAAATGCATCCATTGACTCAAGACCTTCTTCTTCCAGGAGGTCTTCTTTGGCTGCGTCTCCGTGGATAACATCAACTTTCTGAAGAAGTTCAGAGAATTCTTCACATTTATTAATGTTGGAATCGATTACCTTTACAGAACATCCTATTCCTAAAAGCATTTTAGAAAGATAATAAGCTGTTCTGCTTGCACCGATAATCATAACATTTTTGGATTGTTTTTTGAGAATACCTAAACTTTTAAGAAGCTTCTGTATTTCGATGGGGTCGGCTGTGATAGCAACCTTATCTCCGCTCTGCAATTCAAAATTGCCGTCAGGGATATAAACATTATCTCCGCGTTGCACAATACACACAAGGAATTTATAAGAATATTTCTTTCTCATATGTTCAAGTGACATTCCGTGAAGAGGAGAATCCTGCTTGATTCTTATTTCTACCATTTCAAAGTTTCTTGCGGAGAAACTTTCGATTTTAAGTGCTGACGGAAATTTCAAAATATTAAAAATTTCACGTGCAGCAAGTTTTTCAGGGTTTACTGCCATTGATAAATTCAGGTGCTGACGCAGTAAAGCAAGACTTCTGTCGTTGAATTCAAGATTTCGTATTCTTGAAATGGTGTGACTTGCACCCATACGTCTTGCAATAAAACAGCTGAGCATATTAAGCTCATCAGAGCCTGTGAAAGCAGCAAAAAGTTCTGTGCTTTCAATGCCTGCTTCAGTGAGAATGTCGCTGTCTGCACCATTGCCACAAAGGCCGATAACATCATAAACATTGGTAATATCGCTTATTACAGCAGAATTGTTGTCGATAACAGTCACATCGTGACCTTCTGCTACAAGATTGGAAATTACCTCTCTGCCGATTTTACCGCAACCTACAATTACAATTTTCATAAAGCATCTCTTTTCAAAGATTGTTGTTTGAGTATTGTACTACAAATTTTAATAAAAGTCTATATCTTTTCTGATTTATTTACAATTAAAATAATATACACAAAAGACATAAGCATTATGCTGAATGTTCTGTAGCCGGATGCCCAGACTGTGGGTGAAAATCCCATAATCATTCTTGCACCAAGACCAAGAATAAAGGCTGAAAAAGCGAAGAATTTTAGTTTATTGTTTTCAGGTAACTGTATTATTGTATACAATAAAAACAGGCAGACAACCGCGAAAATGCAAAATAAAATGGCATTGAAACTGTATGCTACTTTCGGTTGACCTGTGCCGGAAGTCTGACCTGCCAGAAATTTGTAAAATCTGTTTTCAAAAAGCGAAAGAATTCCGCATATAGTTGCAGCTGCAGGAATTGAAGCGGATACGATTTTCGGTAGAAGTTTACTTTTTCTTCTGAATGTTTTAACTGCAAGAAAAATTGTAAAACCGAGAAACGCAAAATACGGCAACCACATTTCCATAATGCAACAGAAAAATGTTGATGAAAAACCAAGCTCTGCTTTCTGGAAAATATTCAGTTCCATAAAGCCGGGGAAATATCGTTTTGTTTCGCGTATTATGCGTGAGTTATCGCCTGTAAAATTAAGGTAAAGTGAAAGTGCCATTCCGCCGCCCGCTATCAACAACTGCAGGAAATGGAAAAATCTGAAACGCTTTTTGAAAGCAAGGTAAATGTTGAATGAAAGGAATATCGCAAAAAGAACAGCACACATCTGCTGCATATTGGTGGAATAAACAAGCAGGGGAATAGAGACGATTTTATATAATAAAGAGGTGTTTTTTTCTTCAAAAGTTGCTTTGACTGAAATAAGCGAAAATATTCCGAATGCAACGGGCCAGAGATAATTGACAGTTGTGGCGATAAAGCCTGCATCTACAAACGCCATCATAATAAAGGTAATTGCCAGCTCAAGAAAAACTGTTTCTCCTTTTGTTGATTTGCGTGGCAGAGTTTTGTCAACTGAAATAATACAAAGCAACAAAACAAATGGATTGAGAATTCTCCACATCCATTGATTACGTGCGAAAACATATGTAAGACCGTCAGTAAAAGGGCGTGCACTGCCTGACAGAAATTCAGTAATGGTTTTGTTTGCTGTTTTTTGCATAAAAACAGCGTCATCTGCCCAACTCAGTGGTAAAAATAATGAAACTGCCAGCACAACAAGAGTGTAAATCAGCAGGGGCTTATATTGTTCAAAAGTTTTATTTTTCATCTCATCGCCTCTTATATTTTTTGCCTATTAATGATACACCTTATAACATATAAAGTCAAGAAAGGCAGTTTTAGTAAAAAGGGTTATCTTAACAGTTTGTTTAACAAATAGTAGATTTTTTGTGTTATACTTTAAATATAAAAAACTACATTATGAAGATATAACAAAAACATAAAAGGAGCATGACCCGGATGAAGAATAAGTTTACAAAAGCATTTTCAATATTAATGTCTGTGACATTGATGTTCAATATTGCCTTTGCTCTTTCAGTTCCCTCATCTGCAGTTACTACATCTGAACTCGAAGACCAG